>NZ_JBITII010000009.1:0-363945 GCF_044458845.1 Streptomyces sp. NPDC050416 | reverse complement strand
GCTGATCCGGGTCCACCGCCGTTACAACGCCCCGCATCGCCCCCGGGGTTTTTGCCCACTCCGCCCGCGGGGCTAACCCGCTCTTCGTCCGCCGGGGCCCCCCCCCCCCGGGGGGGGCCCCCCGGGGGGCCCCGCCGCCTGCCAGACAGGACTTGGATACGGGAAAAAGGGCCGGGGCCGGCCGGCCGGGCTACTTCGTGGGCTTCCTGCCCGTGACGCCCAGATGTACCAACAGCGCGAGGTTCGGCTTCAGTTCGGCCTGCTTCACGCCCCAGGAGGAGAAGCCCTTCTGGTGGGAGGCGACGGCCGCGAGCATCGCGACCAGCGAACCGGCGATGGCCGCCGGGTTCACGTCCTTGTCGACCCGGCCCTTGGCCTGGAGCTCGGCGACGGAGTCCGCGAGGGAGTTGTTCACCGAGTTGAGGATCTTCATCCGGAGTTTGTAGAAGCGCTTGTCGCCCTCGGCGGCGCCGAGATCGACGACCCGGAGGATCGCGTCGTTCTTGCGCCAGAACTCCAGGAACCCGTCGACGAGTTCCTGCGCCGTCTGCCAGCCGGCCTTGCCGGCCCAGGAACGGCCCTGGAGGAGTTCCGTCAACGCGGCGCCCTCGGTCGCCATTTGCTCGGCGATCTCCAGGACGGCGCCCTCGACGTCCGGGAAGTACTGGTAGAAGGTCGCGGGCGAAGTGCCCGCCTTCCGGGCGACATCGATGACTTTGACGTCCCGATACGGGGAGGAGCTGAGCATCTCGCTGAGGCAGTCGAGCAGCTTCTGCCGGGTCGCCTGCCCACGCCTACCGGCCACGCGGCCGTCGACGGTACGCACTTGTCCTGTCATGCCGTCAGCTTACCGAGGCGTGATCGGGGCGCGATTCGGCCGACTGCAAATGGGGTGTAAGGGAGTGAGGGGGCTGGTGTGCCTGGTCTGCGGGGTGCGGCAGTCGCGGTTACGTTGTCGGCATGGCCGAAAACAGGGCATCGGTGTACGCAGAGGGCGTTCCCTGCTGGGTGGACGCGCAGCTTCCCGACGTCGAGGCGGGCAAGCGGTTCTACGGTGAACTTTTCGGGTGGACCTTCGAGGACTGGTTCGGCCCCTTCGCGCAGGCCCTGAAGGACGGTGAGCCCGTGGCCGCGCTGGTCCGCAAGATGGACGGCCGGCTGCCCACCGTGTGGACGGTGTACTTCGCGACCCCCGACGCGGCGGCCCTGGCCCGGCGTATCCGGGCGGCCGGCGGGCAGGTCGTCTCGTCGCCGGTGCCGGCCGGGGGGCTCGGCGTCACCGCCCTGGTCACCGACCCGGAGGGGGCAGTCTTCGCCCTGTGGCAGCCGGGCGAGCACCCCGGCTTCGGCCGGCGGCACGAGCCGGGCACCTTCGCCTGGGCCGAGCTGTACGCCCGGGACACCGAGGCGGCCAACGCCTTCTACGGTGATCTCTTCCAGGAGGCCCTGTTCGGGCCGGAGGCCGAGCCCGACGTCGGCCGCGCCCCGGTCACCGACGTGTTCCCGGCCGAGATGCCGCCCCACTTCCTCGTCCACTTCGCCGTCGAGGACGTACCGGCCGCGCTGGAGGACGTCACCCGTCTCGGCGGCCGGATCCAGGCCCCGCCCTTCGACACCTCGTACGGCACGGTCGCCGTCGTCACGGACAATCAGGGGGCGTCCTTCGCGCTGCTGCACCGCTGAGCAGGGCAGATCGAGCAGTGTTTGGTCATTGTTTGATCGCCTGTGTACCGAGACACCCCAATTGTCACCGGGTTCGCAACCACGGCTCCGGCCAGGAAGAATCGGGGTGCGTGCCGCCATGGCGGTGCGGTGGTGAGACGCTGCACGGGGTCGCGTGGAACATGTGGCTTGGCGCGGCTCGTACGGGGAGGTGGCAGGCAGAGTGGTGGATCAGCTGACGCAGCACGATCCGCGGCGGATCGGGCCGTTCGAGGTGCTGGGACGGCTGGGTGCCGGCGGCATGGGGCTGGTCTATCTCGCCCGCTCGGCGTCCGGCCGGCGCGTGGCGATCAAGACCGTCCGCACGGAGCTCGCCGAGGACCAGCTGTTCCGGGTCCGCTTCACGCGTGAGGTGGAGGCGGCCCGCGCCGTCTCCGGTTTCTACACGGCCGCGGTGGTGGACGCCGACCCGCGCGCCGCCGTGCCGTGGCTGGCCACCGCGTACGTTCCCGCGCCCTCCCTCGAAGAGATAGTGAACGACTGCGGCCCGCTCCCGGCCCAGGCGGTGCGCTGGCTGGCGGCGGGCGTGGCCGAGGCGCTCCAGTCCATCCACGGGGCGGGGCTGGTGCACCGGGACCTCAAGCCGTCGAACGTCCTCGTCGTCGAGGACGGCCCCCGGGTGATCGACTTCGGGATCGCGTCGGGCGTTTCGAACACACGTCTGACGATGACGAACGTCGCCGTGGGCACGCCCGCCTACATGTCCCCCGAACAGGCCAAGGACTCCCGCAGCGTCACGGGCGCGAGCGACGTCTTCTCCCTCGGCTCCATGCTGGTCTTCGCCGCCACCGGGCACCCGCCCTTCCACGGCGCCAACCCGGTCGAGACCGTCTTCATGCTGCTGCGCGAGGGCCCGGACCTGGAGGGCCTCCCGGACGAGCTGCGCCCGCTCATCGAGTCCTGCATGCAGATGGACCCGACGGCCCGCCCCAACCCGGCCGACCTCCAGGCCCAGCTCGCCCCCCACCTCTTCGGCTCCGGCTCCGACGACAGCGGTACGGCCTCCGCGTGGCTGCCCGAGCGGGCGGTGAGCCTGATCGAGACCCGCCGCAACGGCCGCCCGGCCGGCAAACCCGCCCCCGGCGCCGGCCGCAGCGGCGGCGGACGCCCCGCCCCCATCCCGCCCCCGCCCTCGCACGACCCCGTCGTCCAGGCGCCCGCGCCCGTGCCCGCCCCGGTCGGCGGCCCCGACACCGGCCCCGTCCGGCTGGCCGGCGCCCAGGTGCCCATCGGCCCGGGCCCGCGCGTCGCCGACGTCCGTGCCGCCGCCGTCAAGGCGCCCCCGCCCGAGGCCGCCCTCGCCGCCTCCTGGTCCAAGCCCCGCCCCGGCGTCAACGGCACCGACCCCGCCGTGGGCCCCGCCGTCGCCGCGCCCCCGGCCCCGGCCGCGCCGCCCGAGCAGGCGAGCGGCTGGCGGCCCTGGCGCTTCCGCATGTCGAACGACGTCTGGGGCACCCCCTCCGTCGACGGCGACCTGGTCTACGTCACCTCCTTCGAGGTGCACGCGCTGGACGTGGCCACCGGCCGCCGCCGCTTCAAGACCCGGGACGTCGCCTGGTCCATGGCGGTCGCGGACGGCCGTATCCACGCCTCCGACGGACCCACGCTGTTCGCCCTCGACGCCCGTGAGGGCGCCGACCTGTGGCGCCTCCAGACGGATGCCTGGGTCTACTCGCTCAAGGCCGAACACGGCACGGTCGTCACCGGCACCCGGGGCGGCGGCGTCCAGGGCTGGGAGGCCTCGAACGGGCAGAAGCTCTGGGAGGTCACCGGCTGCCAGAGCGACTTCGAGTCGCCCGAGGCCGGACCCGCCCTGCACGACGGCACGGTCTACGTGTGGCAGGACGCCCGGCTGCGCGCCCTGGACGCCCGCACCGGCGACGAGCGCTGGTCGTACCCCATCGGCGACGCGGCCTCCTGCGGCGGCGTCCCGGTCCGGATCGCCCAGGCCTCCGACGGGTACGTCTACGTCTGCGCCGGCACCCGCGTCCTCGCCCTCGACGTGGCCGCCGGGCACGTGAAGTGGCACTTCGAGGCCCCGGCCGTCTTCCTCTCCCCGCCCACGTTCGTCCCCGGCCCGGCCGTCACCGGCGGCGGCATCTACCTCGCCGACTACCTCGGCACGGTCTACGCCCTCGACGCCACCGACGGCCGGGACCGCTGGCGCATCGCCACCGAGTCCCGGGCCTCCGTCGACCCCGTCCTGGTCGCCGCCGGCCATGTCCACGTGGGCAGCGGCAAGGGCCTCTACACCCTCGACGCGGTCACCGGCACACCCAAGTGGCGCTTCCAGGCGGGCGGCGACATCGTGGGCGCACCCTCGGTGGCCGAGGGCCGCATCCACTTCGGCTCCACCGACCACCTGCTCTACACCCTGAAGGCCGACGACGGCCGGCTTCGCTGGAAGCTCGCCACCGGCGGCGAGATCACCGGCTCCCCGGTCGTCCGGGACGGAGTGGTGTACGCGTGCAGCAAGGACCGCTGCGTGTACGCCCTGGACGCGGAGAAGGGCACGGGCACGGCGCGCACGAGCTAGGGACTGATCACGCAGCGCGTCAGTCCCGCAGCTCCGTCAGGAAGTCCAGCAGCGCCTCGTTCACCTCGGCGGGCCGTTCCTGCTGCGTCCAGTGGCCGCAGCCCGGCAGCAGGAGCGGCTTCCGGCGCAGGTTCGGCATCAACTCGGGCAGTTTCTCGATCAGTTCGGGCGTGCCCGGGAAGGCCGGGACCAGGTCCCGGTCGCCGTACACGTACAGCGCGGGCGGGGACACGACCGCTCCCTGCCAGGGGGCGGTCAGCTCCCAGTTGCGGTCCAGGTTGCGGTACCAGTTGAGCGCGCCGGTGAAGCCCCGCGCGTAGCTGTCGGTGAGGGCGTCGAGGTCCTCCTCGGTCAGCCACCCGGGCAGCACCTCGGGGTCGGGCGCGTCCGCCAGCCAGCCGCGCTCCGGGTCTTCGACCACGGCCTGCTCGGGACGCCCGGCGCCCGGGGCGTCACCGGAGGCGGAGTACAGCAGCTTGCGCAGGGAGGCGCGGGTGTCGGCGGTGAACTCGGCCTCGGCGACCCCGGGCTGCTCGAAGTAGTTCCAGTAGAAGCGCCCGCCGAACCGCTCCCGCATGGTCTTCAGAGGCGGCTGCGCGCCACGGAACGGCGGCGGCACGCTCAGCCCCGCCACCCCGCGCACCACGTCCGGCCGCAGCAGCGCGGTGTGCCAGGCCACCGGCGCTCCCCAGTCGTGCCCGACGACGAACGCCCGCTCCTCGCCCAGCGCGTGGACCAGCCCGACCACGTCGCCGACCAGGTGCAGGATGCTGTACGCCGCCACGTCCTCGGGGTGATCGCTGCGCCCGTATCCGCGCTGGTCGGGCGCGACCACCCGGAAACCGGCCTCGGCCAGCGGACCGAACTGGTGCCGCCAGGAGTGCCAGGACTCCGGGAACCCGTGCAGCAGCACCACGAGCGGGCCCTCGCCCTGCTCCGCGCAGTGCAGCCGTATGCCGTTCACGTCGATCATCCGATGCTCAACCACCCGTCGAGCATACGCGTGTATGGGTAAACGATTCCCTGGCGCAATCGGTGAGCAGCTACCGCAACCGGCAAGCAGTTACCGCAACCGGTACTCGCGCCGCCGCTCGTTGAACAGCCCGGCCTGCTCCTTACCCGTCGCGTTCCCGAGCGCGATGAGATGCGGAGCCTGCGCGAACCCCTGCGCCCGCCCGGCCTGACTCGCGGCCCACAGTGCCCGCACGGTCCCCTGCACGGCCTCGGCCGGATACCCGGCGAGGACGGCGGCGCACGCCCGCGCCGCCTCCAACGCCTCGCCCTCCGCGACGAGTTCCGACACCAGCCCGACCTCGTACGCACGCCGCGCGGAAATCCGCTCCGCCGTTCCCATCAACGCCATCCGCGCGACCTCCCCGTACGGCATGCGCTGCGCCATCAGGACGGTCTCGTAGGCGCTGACCATGCCGTAGGTGGTGTGCGGGTCGAAGAACGCGGCGGTGGCGTCGGCGACCAGGAACTCCGCCTCCCCGAGCAGGTAGAAGGCGCCCCCGCAGGCCATCCCGCGCACGGCGGCGACGACCGGCTTCCACAGGTCGTTCGCCTTCGGCCCGATGCCGAGCAGCGGATCGTCCTGGGAGTAGGGCGAGTCCGGCTGCGGCACGACGGCGTCCCGGTCGATGCCCGTACAGAAGGCCCGCTCACCGGCCCCGGTGAGGACCACCGCCCGCACGGAGGCGTCGAACCGCAACTGCCGCCAGACCCGGGCGAGTTCACCGGCCATCTCCAGATCGACGGCGTTGAGCCGGTCGGGCCGGTTCAGGGTGACGACGGCGACCCCGCTGTCCTCGTCGGTACTCACCAGCACAGTGCTCATGACCGCTCCGGCACCCACCGGGGAAGCCCGTCGTCGAAGACGGCCCGCACCCGGGCGCCGATCCGGAGCCGGTCCGCCGGGAGGGAGCCGAGCGGCTCGCCGGGCCCGGCGACGAGGTTGCCGACGAGCCGGATGCGCGGAGCTTCGTCGAGTTCGACGACGACCACGTTGTACGGCGCCAGTTCGGCGTAGCCGGGCAGCAGCGGCGGATGCGGAACGACGTACGACCAGACGCGGCCCCGGCCGGACATCCGGCGCCAATCGCTCCGGAAGGACTGGCAGTGCGGGCAGCAGGGCCGGGGCGGGAAGCGGAGCTCGCCGCATCCGGCGCAGGCCTGGACCCGCAGCTCGCCCCGGGCGGCGTACTCCCAGAAGGGGGCGCCGTCGGTGTCGGTGACGGGACGCAGCATGTCAACTCCTCAGCAGCACGGCGGAGGTCGGGACGCCCTCGCCCGCGGTGACCAGACAGACCGAGGCGCCCGGCACCTGCGCGGTACTGGTCCCGCGCAACTGCTTCACCCCTTCGTTGATCAGGTTGAAGCCGTGCACGTAGGCCTCGGACAGCCCGCCCCCGCCGGTGTTCACGGGCAGCAGCCCGCCGGTCTCCAGCGCCCCGCCCTCGGTGAACGCCCCGCCCTCGCCCCGCCCGCAGAACCCGTAACCCTCCAGGGACAGCAGGACCAGGGGCGTGAAGGCGTCGTAGATCTGGGCGACGTCCACGTCCTGCGGTGTCAGGTCGGAGTGTTTCCACAGGTGCCGGGCGGCAGCCCAGGCCGGGCCCGTGAGGGGGTCGTCGTTCCAGTAGTTGACCATGCCGTGGTGCTGGGCGGGGAGCGACTGGGCGGCGGCGTGGACGTAGACGGGCGTGCGGCGGCAGTCCCGGGCGCGCTCGGCGGAGACGACGACACAGGCCAGCGCCCCGTCCGTCTCCAGGCAGTTGTCGAAGAGGCAGAGCGGCTCGCTGATCCACCGGGACGTCATGTACATCTCGCGGGTGAGGGGCCGGTCGTACATGATCGCGGCGGGGTTCTGGTTGGCCCGGTTGCGGCAGGCCAGGGCGACGTTGAACAGGTGGTCCCGGGTGGCGCCGTACTCGTGCATGTAGCGGCGGGCCAGCATGGCGATCTCGTCGACCGGCCGGAGCAGCCCGAACGGCCGGGTCCACTGGGCCGGGGTGGGCAGCTGGACGGCGGTGTTCGTCCACGGCCGGGGCCCGCTGCCCCGCTTGCGCGACCGCCAGGCGACGCCGACGCTCGCCTGCCCGGTGGCGACGGCGGCGGCGAGATGGGCGACGGTGGCACAGGAACCGCCGCCTCCGTAGCCGACCTTGCTGAAGAAGGTGAGGTCGCCGAAGCCGCAGGCCTTCGCCAGCTCGACCTCGTCCGTCTCCTCCATGGTGTAGGAGGCGAGGGCGTCGACCTCGCCGGGAGCGATCCCGGCGTCGTCGAGGGCGGCCAGGACGGCACGGCAGGCGAGGGTGCGCTCGTCCTCGGGGAGCCGCTTGGCGAAGGGTGTCTGGCCTATGCCGACGATGGCGGTGGCGTCTTTGATGCCGCCCGATCCTGCTGCCATGCTGCGCGCACCTCCGGGCCGAACGGTTCGACGGTTCGCTGACAGACCGTCAGATTACAGCTAATCTGACGGTCAGTCAGCTCCTGTGCCGGCTACTGCTGGGGAGGCTTGCGGTGCGAGCGGATACGGAGTGGGGAAGCATCCCGGGCCTGGTGCGCACGGCGGCCGAGCGGTACACGGACGTCGAGGCGGTCGTCGAGGGCCGCACCCGGATCACCTACGCGGAGCTGGGCGCCCGCGTGGAGCGCGCGGCGGCGGCCTGCCTGGCCCACGGCATCCGACCGGGCGACCGGGTCGGCATCTGGGCGCCGAACACGCTCGACTGGATCGCCGGCGCCCTGGGCGCGGTCTCGGCGGGCGCGGTGCTCGTGCCGCTGAACACCCGCTTCAAGGGCACGGAGGCGGCCGACGTGCTGCGCCGCAGCGGGGCCCGGCTGCTGTTCGTGACGGGCACGTTCCTCGGCACCTCGTACGTGGCGTCGCTGCGCCGAGCGGCGGGGCAGGGCCCGGGCACCGGACCGCTGCCCGGCCTGCCGGACCTGGAGCACGTGGTGGTCCTCTCGGAGGACGCCCCGGCCGACTTCCGCACCTGGAAGGACTTCCTGGCCAGCGGAGAGGCGGTCGGGCCGGCACAGGTGCGGGCGAGGGCGGACGCGGTCGACGGTTCCCGGCCCTCGGACATCGTCTTCACCTCGGGCACGACGGGCCGCCCGAAGGGCGCGGTCATCACCCACGCCCAGACGCTGCGGGCGTACGACATCTGGAGCGACCTGGCGGGCCTGACCCGGGGCGACCGCTACCTCATCGTCAACCCGTTCTTCCACACCTTCGGCTACAAGGCCGGGGTGATCGCCTGTCTGATGCGGGGCGCGACGATGATCCCCCAGCCGGTGTTCAACGTGGACACGGTCCTCGCCAACATCGCGGCCGAACGGATCTCCGTGCTCCCCGGCCCGCCGACCCTCCTCCAGTCCCTCCTCGACCATCCGGCACGGGACGCCCACGACCTGTCGGCCCTGCGCCTCGTGGTGACGGGAGCGGCGGTGGTGCCGCTGAGGCTCGTCGAGCGGCTGCGCGGGGAACTCGGCGTCGGCACGGTCCTGACGGCCTACGGGCTCTCCGAGGCCGGCGGCGTCGTCACGATGTGCCGGCGCGGCGACGACCCGACGGTGATCGCGTCGACGTCGGGCCGCGCGATCCCCGGCACCGAGATCCGGGTCGTGGACGGGCGGGGCGAGCCCCTGGGCCCCGGCACACCGGGCGAGGTCCTGGTCCGCGGCTTCAACGTCATGACCGGCTACTACGAGGACGAGGCCGCCACCGCCGAGGTGCTCTCGGAGGACGGCTGGCTGCGCACGGGCGACGTGGGAATCCTGGACGCCGCGGGCAACCTGCGCATCACCGACCGTCTCAAGGACATGTTCATCGTCGGCGGCTTCAACGCCTACCCCGCCGAGATAGAGCAACTCCTGAGCCTCCACCCGGACGTGGCGGACGTCGCGGTGATCGGCGTCCCCGACGCCCGGCTGGGCGAGGTCGGCAAGGCGTACGTCGTACGGCGGCCGGGCGCACTGCTGACCGCGGACGACCTGATCGCCTGGTCCCGCAGGGAGATGGCCAACTACAAGGTCCCGAGAACGGTGGAGTTCGTGGCGGAGCTGCCCCGCAACGCGAGCGGAAAGGTCATGAAGGGCGCGCTGCGGGACGGCCCGCTCAGCGGCCGGCCGACGGCAGCGCCGGGGTCCCGGTGACGGACATGACCAGGGAGTACAGGGTGGTGTCGGCGGCGATGAACAGCCGATTGCGCCGGGGGCCGCCGAACCGGATGTTGGCCACCGTGCCGGGCACCAGGACGCGGCCGAGGAGCGTGCCGTCGGGGTCGTAGCAGTGCACACCGCCGTGCAGGGCGGCGGCCCAGAGCCGTCCCTCGTCGTCGAACCGGATGTTGTCGAAGTTGCCGTCGCGGCACTCGGCGAAGACATCGCCGCCGGTCAGGGTGCCGTCCGGCCGGACGTCGAAGACGCGGATGTGATTGGCCAGGCTGTCCGACACGTACAGCTTGCGCTCGTCGGGGGAGAACACCAGCCCGTTCGGGCCCTGGAAGCCCTCGGCGGCCACGCGCACCTCGCCGCTGCCCGGGTCCACGCGGTACACGTTCCGGGCGCCGATCTCGCTCTCCCCGCGGTGCCCCTCGTAGTCGGTCGCGATCCCGAACTCCGGGTCGGAGAACCACACCGACCCGTCGGACCGCACCACGGCGTCGTTCGGGCTGTTGAGCCGCTTCCCCCGGAACCGCTCGGCGATCACCGTGACCGACCCGTCGTGCTCGGTCCGGGTCACCCGCCGGTTGCCCTGCTCGCACGTGATGAGCCGCCCCTGGCCGTCCAGGGTGTTGCCGTTGGGATACCCGGCGGGCGAGCGGAACACCCCGACGGATCCGGTGGTCTCGTCCCAGCGCAGCAGCCGGTCGTTCGGGATGTCACTCCACAGGAGATACCGCCCGGCCGGCACGTACACCGGCCCCTCGGCCCACCGGCACCCCTCGAAAAGCGTCTCCAGCCGCGAGTCCCCGGCCTGACACCGACCGCTCCGAAACCGCTCGTCAAGGGTCTCGTACGTCTGCGGTTGCTCACCGGGCATGGACCCCCACCTCCACCTTCACTCCGACTCCTGCTCTGCCGGACCACTATCCCGCCCGCCCCCACCCCTCACCCCCGCCAACACGGGAAACTGGAGCGTTCGGGCGCCTTGCGGCCCCCGTCACCTGGGAAACGCACCTGCCCCGTGGCCCAATCGCTCCAACCCCTCCGGATCCTGGAAGCGGAGAGAGTGTGCGGGCCTTGTGGACTCCCGTGCGTCGCCCTGTGATCGGTGTCTCCCACGGCTGACGTATCCGCCGCGCACAAGGCAAACTGGCGTGGTTGCTCAGGATGTCTAGGGGGACTGCATGGACGGTGTACCGGACGGTGTACCGCGCGTACCGGAGCAGCGGCGTTCCGACTCCTCGGCGGAGCCGCCGAAGACGCCGGAGTCGGGGGAGTCGGTGGAGTCGGGGGGATCGATGGCGCGGGCGGCGTTGCGCTTCGGCGTGCTCGGGCCGGTGCGCGCCTGGCGGGCCGACGAGCCGCTCGCCACCGGTTCCCCCCAGCAGCGCGCCCTGCTCGCCGCCCTGCTGCTGCGCGAGGGCCGTACGGCCACGGCCGCCGAGTTGATCGACGCCCTGTGGGGCGAGGAACCGCCCTCGCAGGCCCTGGCGGCGCTGCGCACGTACGCCTCCCGGCTGCGCAAGGTCCTGGACCCAGGAGTCCTGGTCAGCGAATCCGGCGGGTACGCGGTACGGGACCTCGGCGACGGCGCCCTGGACCTGACCGTCGCCCAGGACCTGGCGACCGAGGCGGAGAAGGCCCGGTCGGCCGGCGACCTCTGCCACGCCCGCGAGGTGCTGCGGCAGGTCCTCGCCCTGTGGGACGGGGAGACCCTGGCCGGCGTGCCGGGCCCCTACGCGGAGGCACAGCGCGTCCGCCTGGAGGAGTGGCGGCTCCAGCTCGTCGAGTCCCGGCTGGACATGGACTTGGAGCAGGGCTGCCACGCGGAGGCGGTCTCGGAGCTCACCGCCCTCACCGCGGCCCACCCTCTCCGCGAACGGCTCCGCGAGCTGCTGATGCTGGCGCTGTACCGCAGCGGCCGCCAGGCCGAGGCCCTCGCGGTGTACGCCGACACGCGGCGCCTGCTCGCCGACGAACTGGGCGTGGACCCGCGCCCCGGCCTGAGCGAACTGCAACAGCGGATCCTCCAGGCCGACCCGGGGCTGGCGGAGCCCTCCTCCCCGGCCCCCGAGCCGGCCGCCGTCCCGGTCCGTCCGGCACAGTTGCCCGCCACGGTGCCGGACTTCACCGGCCGCTCCGGTTTCGTGCGCGAGCTCGGCGACATCCTGTCCTCGGCCGAGAACCGGGTCATGGCGGTCTCGGCCCTGGCCGGCATCGGCGGCGTCGGCAAGACGACCCTCGCGGTGCACGTGGCCCACCAGGCGCGCGGGGCGTTCCCGGACGGGCAGTTGTACGTCGACCTCCAGGGCGCGGGCGCCCGGGCGGCGGAGCCGGAGACGGTCCTGGGCTCCTTCCTGCGCGCCCTCGGCACGGCCGACACGGCGATCCCCGACTCCCTGGAGGAGCGCGCGGCGCTGTACCGCTCGGTGCTGGCCGGCCGCCGCGTCCTGGTCCTGCTGGACAACGCCCGCGACGCCGCCCAGGTACGCCCGCTGCTGCCCGGCACGGACGGCTGCGCCGCGCTGGTCACCTCCCGGGTGCGGATGGTGGACCTGGCCGGTGCCCATCTGATCGACCTGGACGTGATGGCGCCGGACGAGGCCCTGGCCCTGTTCACGAAGATCGTGGGCGAGGAGCGGGTGGCGTCCGAGCGGAAGGCCGCCCTGGACGTGGTGGCGGCCTGCGGCTTCCTGCCGCTGGCGATCCGCATCGCGGCCTCCCGCCTGGCGGCCCGCCGTACCTGGACCGTGTCGGTCCTCGCGGCGAAGCTCGCCGACGAACGCCGCCGCCTGGACGAACTCCAGGCCGGCGACCTGGCGGTGAAGGCCACCTTCGAGCTGGGCTACGGCCAGCTGGAGCCCGCCCAGGCCCGCGCCTTCCGCCTGCTGGGGCTGGCCGACGGCCCGGACATCTCCCTCCCGGCGGCAGCGGCGGTCCTCGACCTTCCGGTCGAGGACACGGAGGACCTCCTGGAGTCCCTCGTCGACACCTCCCTCCTCGAATCGGCGGCCCCCGGCCGCTACCGCTTCCACGACCTCGTCCGGCTCTACGCGCGTGCGTGTGCGGAGCGGGACGAGGAGCCGCCGAGCGAGCGCGGCGCGGCGCTGTCGCGGCTGCTGGACTTCTATCTGGCGTCCGCGGCGGGGGTGTACGCGATCGAGCGGCCCGGCGACGGGCTGGTGGACCGTCTCGAGCCGGCCTCGTATCCGGGGCTGCGGTTCGACAGCCGGCACGCGGCGCAGGACTGGCTGTACGCGGAGGCCATCTGCCTCCTCGCGTGCGTACGGCAGTCCGCGGGGCTGCCGGACACCCTCCCCCGGGCGATCGACCTGCTGTGGGCCGCGCACGACCTGTCCGAGTCGGGCGCCAACTCCCGGGAGTACGAGGCGACGGCCGAGGCCCTCCTGGACGCGGCGCGGCAGTTCGGCCTCGCGCGGGCGGAGGCCCGGGCGCTCATGACGCTCGTCAACGTCCACCACGTCGGCGGCCGCTTCGAGCGGGCGGACCAGGAGGCGGAACGGGCCATCGTCCTCGCGCAGCAGGCCGGCGACCTGCTTCCCGTCTGCTGGGCGACCAACGCACGCGGCATCATCGCGCTCTACCAGAACCGGCACGAGGACGGCGAGGAACACCTCTCCCGGGCCATCGAGCACTTCCGGGCCCTGGGGGACCGCCCCGGCGAGGCCGCCGCGCTGTGCAACCTCTCCCGGATCCACCTCGCGACCGGGCGGACCCAGAGCGCGGTCGCGCTGGCCCAGGAGGGCATCGACATCTACGACGCCATGGGCAACTCCATGCGCGGGGCGAACGCCCGCTACGCCCTCGGCCTGGCCCTCACCCAGAGCGGTGAGCTGGGCGACGCGGCCGGCCGGCTCCAGGAGGCGCTGGAGGTGTTCCGGGACAGCAGGCAGCGCCTGTGGGAGGGCATGAGCCTGTTCCGGCTGGCCGAGGTGGATCTCGCCGCCCGGCGCCCCGCGCAGGCCGCCGCCAACGCCGAGATGGCACTGACCGTGCTGCGCGGTATCGGCGGGGAGTGGCGGCGGGGCAACGTCCTCACCGTCCTCGGCCGCGCGCTCAGCGGCATAGGGCAGACCGGCCGGGCTCAGGTGTGCTGGCAGGAGGCGGCGGCGATCTACGAGGAGCTGGGCTCGCCCGAGGCCGCCGAGGTGCGCGCGCTGCTGTCGCCGGTGCGGGCGGCCTGAGGCCCGGCGCGCACGCGTTCATCATTCGTTTATCGCTCCCCGCCATGCTTGAGGCAGTCGATCCGTCGCGTCGGGGGGCAGACGGGTCACTGCGCGGGGCCTGCCACCACGGAACCGGGGTGAGCGGCCCGGGCGGGCCCGCCCCGGTCACCCTCGGGGGAGTGACCGGGCGGGTCCGCCGACCTCACTGCTTGATCCACCAAGGGGAGTTGACGACATGGGCGACGAGCTCAAGCCGCAGGACCTGCACGCCACGGGCGGCACGGACGGCGAGGCCTCGACGGAGGACCTGCACGCCACGGAAGAGGGGGCCGTGCGGACGCAGGACCTGCACGCCACCGACGAGCCGCTGGAGACCAAGGACCTGCACGCCACGTCGGAGCCGTTCAAGCCGACGAAGTAAGCCATCTCGACACGGGGTTCGGCCGCGGCGGCGCGGAGGGGGAGCCGTCGCGGCCGAGGTGTGTCCAGGCTGAGCCGGAGAGTTATCCACAGGCCGCCAAGCCGTGCCCCCGTTCCTGCGATCTTGGCGGCATGGAGGAACGAAAGGCCCTGCGGGAGTTGGCGCAAGGCGGCGTGCTGCTCACCTGCCGTGCCCTGGAATCCGGTTGGCCCGCGCGGAGCCTCACTCGTGCCCTCAGGGCTGAGGGCTGGAGCCGCCTGCAGTCGGGTGCCTGGGTGGAGCCGGGCCGGGCCGCGGACCTGCCCACGCGGCTGCGAGCCGTCCAGCTGCTCAACCGTTCCTGAGGACTGAGCAGGCGTCAGCCTGATCAGTGGGCCCGGACGGTCTTGGGCGCACTGGTCCCCGGCGTACTCAACCCCAGGGCGGCGACCCGCATCCTGTGCGTGGTCCGATCCTGGGAGGCCAGTTCCCTGCGCACTCCCCCCGGGAGCAGCTGCCAACCTCCGGGCCGGGTCGCCGGCCGAGACCGTGGCCCGCCTGCGCATGGCCGACGCCGGCCTCCGGCCCGAGAGTCAGGTCCAGCCGTTCACCCCTCTCGGCCGGCGAGTCGTCCTCGACTTCCTCTTCCGGCGTGAGGGACTCGCGGTCGAGATCGAGGGGTACGCCCACCACGGCACACGCGAGGCTCACCGACGGGACGTCTCCCGCTTCAACCAGGTCCTCCAGTGCCCCGAGGTGCGCACTCTCCTGCGCTTCACCGCCCAGGACGTCTTCCGGAACCCGGATCAAATGATCAGGGAGATCCGCGCGGCCCTGACCGCTCCGGGGTGAAGGGCCGGGGGGATCGGAGCACGTGGGCCAACGAGTCGCGAACACGCCCAGGTGCGCTGTGGCCGGCGCCGCCCAAACGCTCCAGTACCCATCCCGTACCCGTAGCTGACGCACCGTCAGATCAGCGCTACCGTGGCTTCATGGACAGCCACGAGAGCACGCTTCCGCTGATCATCTCCGTGGACGACCACACCGTGGAGCCCGCGACCGTCTGGCAGGACCGGCTCCCGGAGAGGTACCGGGGCGTCGGTCCCCGGATCGTCCGTGCGCCCGTGAAGGAGATGACGTTCCTCGGAGGGCGTTTCAAGCCCGTCATGGGCGCCCCGGGGGACGACGGTCCCGTCGGTGACTGGTGGGTCTACGAGGACCTCCGCCGGCCCCTGACCCGCCTCGACACCGCCGTCGGGTACGACAGGGACGAGATACGCCTGGAGGTCATCACCTACGAGCAGATGCGGCCGGGCTCCTACGACGTCCCGGCCCGGCTCGCCGACATGGACGTCAACCACGTCCAGTCCGCCGTGTGCTTCCCGACGTTCCCGCGTTTCTGCGGCCAGACCTTCACCGAGGCCAAGGACCACGAGCTGGGGCTGCTCTGCGTCCGTGCCTACAACGACTGGATGGTGCAGGAGTGGTGCGGGCCCGAGGCGCACGGGCGGCTCATCCCGCTCACCCTGATCCCGCTCTGGGACCCCGAGCTGGCCGCCGAGGAGGTCCGGCGCAACGCCGCCCGCGGGGTCCGTGCCGTCGCCTTCTCCGAGATCCCGCCGTACCTGGGGCTGCCCTCCGTCCACACCGACGACTGGGACCCCTTCCTCGCCGCGTGCGACGAGACCGGCACGGTCGTCGCCATGCACATCGGCAGCAGCAGCCGGATGCCCTCCACCTCCGCCGACGCCCCACCCGCCGTCGGCTCCACCATCACCTTCGCCAACTGCTGCTTCTCGATGGTCGACTGGCTGATGAGCGGCAAGTTCGAGCAGTTCCCGAATCTGAAAGTGATGTACGCCGAGGGGCAGATCGGCTGGATCCCCTACATCCTGGAGCGCGCCGACGTCGTGTGGGAGGAGAACCGTGGCTGGGGCGGCGTCGCCGACAAGGTGCACCGGCCGCCGTCCGAGCTGTTCGCCGAGCACGTCTACGGCTGCTTCTTCGACGACGCCTTCGGGCTGCGCAACCTGGACGCGATCGGCCTGGGCAACGTGCTCTACGAGACCGACTACCCGCACTCCGACTCCACCTGGCCCAAGTCCCGCGAGGTCGGTGAGGCGCAGATGGGGCACTTGGAGCCGGAGGTGGTGGAGCGGATCGTTCGGCGGAACGCGATCGAGCTGCTGGGCCTGACCGACGACGGACTCTGGGACGGGGCGCGGTGACCCTGGCCTACGGGATCCAGCTCCCGGTCCAGTCCCAGAGCACGATCTACGCCGAGCCCTGGGAGGCCGCCGCCGGGCCCGAGGACCTGCTCGCCGTGGCCCGCGCCGCCGACCGCGCCGGTTTCGCCTACCTGGCGTGCTGCGACCACGTCGCCATCCCGCGCCGGCTCGCGTCCGCGATGAGCACGGTCTGGTACGACCCGGTCGCCACCCTCGGCTTCCTCGCGGCGGCCACCGAGCGGGCCCGGCTGCTCAGCCACGTCGCCGTGGTGGGGCTACGGCATCCGCTGCTCAGCGCCAAGCAGTACGCCACCCTCGACCACCTGTCGGGCGGCCGGCTGATCCTCGGGGTCGGGGCGGGGCACGTGCGGGAGGAGTTCGAGGTGCTGGGGGCCGACTTCGAGCGGCGCGGCGCCGTGCTGGACGAGTCGATCGACGCCCTGCGCGCCGCCTTCGGGCCGGAGGAGTTCCCCGAACATCACGGCAAGTTCTACGACTTCGAGGGGCTCGGGCAGCGGCCCCGCCCGGCGCAGGACCGGGTCCCGGTCTGGGTCGGCGGGTCCTCGCCGGCCGCCCTGCGACGGGCCGCGCTCAAGGGAGACGGCTGGCTGCCGCAGGGAGACCCGAGGGACGTGCTGCCGGACCGGATCGCGCGGGTGCGGCGGCTCAGGGAAGAGGCCGGGGTCGAGGGGCCGTTCAGCGTCGGGGCCATCGCCGAGCCCCTGTACGTCGGGGCGGCGGGCTGGGACGTCGGGCGGCGGACGGTCAGCGGGCCGGCCGAGGCGGTCGCCGAGTCGCTGCGGGCCTACCGCGCGATGGGCGTGGACCAGGTGCAGGTGCGGTTTCGCAGCCGGAGTCGGGCCGAACTCGTCGCGCAGATCGAGCAGTTCGGAGAGGAGGTCGCGCCGCTGCTCCCGTAAGCGCGTTCCTTGAAAGCTTGAACATGTCCACGCCGGTCTCCGTATGTACGGACGTACGGACACGTACGGACTCGTACGGCTTCGGCGGAAGGACACAATGACGTGCGCACTTCCCGGAAACTCTCCGTCGCCCTCGCCTGCCCGGAGGGCCCCTGGCCGCATCCCGACTGGCCGTCACCGGACGACCCGTACGTCGAACGCGCGGTGAGCCTGCGGCCGCCCCCGCCCTTCCGCGTCCCGGGCGGCGTCGACGTCGTCGTCCTGCACTGCTCCGAACCGGTCGACGGACTGCGGCAGTTGCGGGCCGACGGCGTGCCGGTGATCGTGATCGGCCCGGACCGGGACGCCGACACCATCGTGGAGGTGTTCCGGGGCGGCGCCGGGTACCTGGTCGAGGGCGACTACTGCACCTGCATGCTCTCCTCGGCCGTCGTCGGGGCCACCATCGGGCACACCTACCTCTCCCCTGCGGCCTGCGCGGCCCTGCGCGAGGGGGCCCGGCGGGCGTCCACGCAGGGCACGGCGCTGGAGCGGCTGCGCGGGCAGCTCTCCCCGCGCGAGCGGCAGATCATGGAGCTGCTGTCGACCGGGCTGGGCGCGCAGGAGATCGGGCTGCGGTTACGGCTGAGCGAGAAGACCGTCCGCAACAACCTCAGCAACATCTACGCCAAGCTGGACGCCCGCGGCAGCACGGACGCGGTCCTGAGGTGGCTGGGAGCCGCGCCCGTGCTTCGCATCTGAGAACCTCAGGAAGCGGTTCTTCTATCCTGCCGGAATTTGCGACAGCGGGATCTCGACGTCGGTGACGTTCTGGCCGGCCTCACCGAATCCCGGTTCGGACCGCAGGGCGCGTGTGGAATTCTTCAGGCCCGACGCCTCAGGCGTTCCGCACTTCACGTTGCGCAGCCACAGCCGTCCGTCGGGGGTGCCGTTCTTCAGGATCTGCGGATAGAAGACGTGCACGCTCGTGGCGCCCTCGCTCGGGGAGAAGAAGACCGTGCCGCCGTCCTGCGCCTCCTTGTACGTGGCCTTGAGATAGCCGCTCACGTCGGTGCGCTTCGCGGACCACATGAAGAACCCGACACTGTCGGGCTGCACGGTGTCCGTCCTGCTGAACTGCAAGGTGGTCGTCTTGTCGTCACGCGTGATGCCGATCTCGGACGTGCTGAACTTCGCGCCGATCTCGAAGAAGGAATTGCCGAGTTTGGTGTCGGCGCCCGCGGTGAAACCGTCCTCCAGCTGCGTGGTCCTGGTGACGGACGTGCTCACGTTGAAGGTCTTCGAGGCGGTGCTCGTCGATCCGCAGTTGTCGGTCACCGCGGAGACGCGCTGATTGGGGCCGAGGCTGTTCCGCTTGAACTGGACGTCGACGAACTCGCAGTTCTCCAGCTTGTCGGAGTCCGCCGCGCAGTCGGCGGTCACCTCGGAGGGGGTGGCGGCACCCGCGCGATCCATCAGCGGTACGGCCACCGCGACGGCCGCGACCGGGGCCAGGGCGAGGGTGATGCGCTTCTTCTTGCTCCGGTGGCTTCTCGAGCGGCCGGTGCGTGTCATGGGGTTCTCCTGTGGGGGGTAAGAGAGTCGGCGGTCGGTCAGCAGTCGGTCAGTACGGCCTTGGAGGTGCCGTCCACGACACCCGGCGCACCGGCCGCCCCCGGCAGCACGACCGGGCCCTCGACGACCTCCGGCGCCACGAAGTTCTGTTCCGGCGTGGCGTTGGTGACGGTCGTCGCCTCACGGGCGTCGATCCGCACCCGCCACTCGCCCGTCATGCGCTGCATCTTCGGCGTGAACTCCATGTGGAGGACCTTGCCGACGGGGACTTCCCGCTGTTCGGTGTCTCCGGCGGTCGCCGACCTGACGGTCATGTCGAGCGTGCCCTTGTGCTTGACCCAGGATCCGCTCAGCGCCCCGAAGAGCCCTCCGGCACCGCCCTGCTGGGTGGAGGTGTACTTGCCCTGGCCCTGTGCGGTGGTCGCCTGCCAGGTGACGGAAACCTTCGCCGGTTCGGTGGCGCCCGGTTCGCAGTTCGGGAAGTCGATGGAGGCCTTTTCGGCCGGGCCGTCGAAGGTCTCGAACTTCGTCTCGACGAAATCGCAGTTGTCGGAGGCGAAGCTCGGTCCGGCGATGGGGTGGCCGCCGAAATCGGAGATGGACTGCTGCTTTCCGTTGAGCACCTTGGCCCGCTGGCACATCGTCATGATCTGCTCGGGTGTCTTCTCGTCGGCGGCGTTCGCCGACGGCAGCAGCACCGTGGCCACGGCACCACCGGTCACGAGAGCCGATCCGATCGCGACGATCCTGATCTTCCTGTTCTTCAGTCTTCTCTTGGCCATGGGCCCGATCCTGGAAGGTCCCGACCGGCCCCGACAGGGTCAAACATCCCTACTTGCGGGTTACGTGAGATTCGCCTCAGCAACGTCCAGGCCTTGCATCTGACGCCTCGTCAGGTATGCCGGTACGATGCCCAGTCCACCGTGTCCACCGCGCGAAGGGGGCTGCCATGGGCAAGCTGGACGGACGGGTCGTCATCATCACCGGAGCGGCGCGCGGCCAGGGCGAGCAGGAGGCCCGGCTGTTCGCGGCCGAGGGCGCCCGTGTGGTCGTCGCGGACGTCCTCGACGACCAGGGCGAGACCCTCGCGGAGGAGATCGGCGCCCGGTACGTCCATCTCGACGTCGGCAGGGAGGACGACTGGCAGGCGGCCGTCACCGCCGCCGAGGACGCGTACGGCCGGGTCGACGGGCTGGTCAACAACGCCGGCATCCTCCGCTTCAACTCCCTCCTCGACACACCCCTCGACGAGTTCATGCGGGTCGTCCAGGTCAACCAGGTGGGCTGCTTCCTCGGCATCAGGGCCGTCGCGCCCGGCATGGCCGACGGGGGCACGATCGTCAACACCGCCTCGTACACCGGTCTAACGGGCATGGCGGCGGTGGGCGCGTACGCGGCGAGCAAGCACGCCGTGGTCGGGTTGACCCGGGTCGCCGCGCTGGAGCTGGCCGGGCGCGGGATACGCGTCAACGCCGTCTGCCCGGGCGCGATCGACACCGCGATGTCCAACCCGGCCCGGCTGGACCCGGCCGCCGACACGGAGGAGACGGCCAGGGGGCTGGACCGGCTGTACCGCAAGCTGGTGCCGCTGGGGCGGGTCGGGCGGCCGGAGGAGGTGGCGCGGCTCGCCCTGTTCCTGTCGTGCGAGGACTCCTCCTACATCACCGGGCAGCCGTTCGTGATCGACGGCGGCTGGCTGGCGGGGGTGAGTGTCATCTGATCCGTCGGCGATGGTCTGACGGCTCGTCAGCTATTGACGCTCCCGGGGAGCGGTGGAACAGTCGGAGCCATGTATCTGACGATCCGTCAGAATTAACTCGTGAGGCGGTGAATCTCCTTGGAATTCGGGGTCTTCGTACAGGGATACGTGGGCAAACGGGCCGAGACCGACCCGCTCGCCGAACACAAGGCGCTGATGGAGGAGACCGAGTACGTCATCCAGGCCGACAAGTCCGGCTTCAAGTACGCCTGGGCCTCCGAACACCACTTCCTGGACGAGTACTCGCACCTGTCCGCCAACGACGTCTTCCTCGGGTACCTGGCACACGCCACGGAACGCATCCATCTGGGTTCGGGCATCTTCAACCCGCTCGCCCCGGTCAACCACCCCGTGAAGGTCGCCGAGAAGGTCGCCATGCTCGACCATCTCAGCGAGGGACGGTTCGAGTTCGGCAGCGGGCGAGGCGCCGGCTCGCACGAGATCCTGGGATTCATGCCGGGCGTGACCGACATGAACCACACCAAGGAGATCTGGGAAGAGACCATCGCCGAGTTCCCCAAGATGTGGCTCCAGGACGAGTACGCCGGCTTCCAGGGCAAACACTGGTCCCTGCCGCCGAGGAAGGTCCTGCCGAAGCCGTACGGCGGCTCGCACCCGGCGATGTGGTACGCGGCCGGGTCGCCGCCGTCGTACGCCATGGCCGCGAAGAAGGGGCTCGGCGTGCTCGGCTTCAGCGTGCAGAAGGTCTCCGACATGGAGTGGGTGCTGGAGCAGTACAAGACGGCGATCGTGGACGCCGAGCCGGTCGGTGACTTCGTCAACGACAACGTGATGGTGACGACGACGGCGATCTGCGCGCCGACGCACGAGGAAGCGGTGCGGATCGCGGCGAACGGGCAGCTGCACTATCTGCCGTCGCTGGTGTTCCGATACCACGACACGTTCCCGCGGCCCGAGGGGTTCCCGGTGTGGCCGGAGACGCTGCCCGAGTACACCGAGGAGTTGGTGGAGGTCCTCATCGAGGAGGAGCTGCTGATCTGCGGGGATCCGGATGAGGTGCTCACGCAGTGCAAGCGGTGGGAGCAGGCGGGGGCGGACCAGTTGAGTTTCGGGCTGCCGGTGGGGGTGCCGAAGGAGGAGACGCTGCAGACGATTCGGCTGGTCGGGGAGCATGTGATTCCCAAGATCGATACGGATCCTGTGCATCGGACTTCGCGGTTCCGTCAGGGGGCCTGAGCGTTCGTTGGCGGGTGCGGGTGGTTCGCGGCCGGTCGCGCAGTTCCCCGCGCCCCTCTAGGGCAACGGTCTCAAGGGAGTTGACTGCTCATGCTCGATCACGTCATCAAAGGTGTGACCGTCGTGGACGGGACAGGCGACCCGGCCTACACCGCCGACGTCGGCATCCTGAGCGGGCGTATCGCCGTCATCGGTGAGGTCACTCAAGAAGCGCGCACAAGCGAGGACGCCACCGGCCTCGTCCTCACCCCCGGCTTCGTCGACCCCCACACCCACTACGACGCCCAGCTCTTCTGGGATCCGTACGCCACGCCCTCCCTCAACCACGGGGTCACCACCGTCGCCGGCGGGAACTGCGGGTTCACCCTCGCGCCGTTGCACCCGGACCGGCCCGAGGACGCCGACTACACGCGGCGGATGATGTCGAAGGTCGAGGGCATGTCGCTGGTGGCGCTGGAGGAGGGGGCGCCCTGGAGCTGGCATTCCTTCGGGGAGTACCTGGACGCCTTGGAGGGGCGGATCGCCGTCAACGCCGGGTTCATGGTGGGGCACTGTGCGCTGCGCCGGTACGTGATGGGGCCGCAGGCCGTCGGCGGGCAGCCGACCGGGGAACAACTGGCGTCGATGGTGCGGCTGTTGCGGCAGTCCATGGACGCCGGGGCCTGGGGGCTGTCCACCACCCAGTCGACCAGCCACTCCGACGGCGACGGGAAGCCGGTCGCCTCCCGGCACGCCGGGCCGGCCGAGCTGCTGGCGCTGTCGCGGGCCGTCGGGGAGCACGAGGGCACGCAGATCGAGGCGATCGTCGCGGGCTGTCTGGATCAGTTCAGCGACGCGGAGATCGACCTGTTCGTGGAGATGAGCGCGGCGGCCGGGCGGCCGCTGAACTGGAACGTCCTGACCATCGACGCGGCCGTGCCCGAGCGGGTGCCCCGGCAGCTCCTGGCGAGCGAGCAGGCGCGCAAGGCGGGCGGCCGGGTCGTGGCGCTGACCATGCCGATCCTCACGCCGATGAACATGTCCCTGGGCACGTTCTGCGCGCTGAACCTCATCCCCGGGTGGGGACCGGTTCTCGGGCTGCCCGTGCCCGAGCGGATCGAGAAGCTGCGCGACCCGGACGTACGGGACGAGATGCTGCGGCGCGCCCGGTCCAAGGAGGCGGGCGTCTTCCGGCGGCTGGCGAACTTCGGGCGGTACGTCATCGGCGACACCTACAGCGAGGCGAACGCCGGGCTGACCGGGCGCGTGGTCGAGGACATCGCCGAGGAGCGCGGGCAGGAGCCCTTCGCGTGCCTGGTGGAGATCTGCGCCAATGACGAACTGCGCACGGTGCTGTGGCCGATGCCGCCCGACAACGACCCGGCGTCCTGGGCGCTGCGGGCTCAGACCTGGCAGCACGAGGACGTGTTGCTCGGCGGGTCCGACGCGGGCGCTCATCTGGACCGGATGTGCGGGGCGCCGTACACGACGCGGTTCCTCGGGGACTGTCTGCGCGGCCGGAAGCTGGTCGGTCTGGAGCGGGCCGTGAAGATGCTGACCGACGACCCGGCCCGGCTCTTCGGCCTGCGGGAGCGCGGGCAGGTGCGGGAGGGCTGGCACGCCGACCTCGTCCTGTTCGACCCGGAGCGGATCGACGCGGGCCCGGCCACCCTGGTGCACGACCTGCCGGGCGACAGCCCGCGGCTGGACTCCAGGGCGCTGGGCGTGCGGGCCGTGTGGGTCAACGGGGTCGAGGCGATCCGGGACGACGTGGTGACAGGCGCCGTGCCGGGCCGGGTGCTGCGGTCCGGCCGGGACACGGAGACGGTGAGCACGAGGTGACGGCACGGCAGTCACTCTTCGTCGGCGGCTCCTGGGTGGAGCCGGACGGCGGGCACTACGAGGTGATCGACCCGGCGACCGAGCAGACCGTCGGGTGGGCGCCGGAGGCCTCGCGGGATCAGGTGCACGCGGCCTGCGCCGCGGCCCGCGAGGCCTTCGGGCCGTGGTCGGCCACGCCCGCGGAGGAGCGGGCCGCGGTCCTGGCCCGCGCCGCGGACATCATCCGGGACCGTCTCGTGCCGTACGCCGAGCTGGCCCGGGCCGAGACCGGTGCGACCACCGGCACCGCACGCGGCATGCAGGTCGGGGTCGCCGCCGCCCGCTTTAGGCGCTACGCGCGCGTGGAGCCCGCCGAGTGGGCGATCCCGCCGCAGATCAACGAGGCCGGGCCGATGGGGCGGGCGGGCGTCATGGGCGCACTCGCCGTCCGCCAGCCCGTCGGCGTCGTCACGTGCATCACCTCGTACAACAACCCCTGGGCCAACCCGGCCGGCAAGATCGCCCCCGCCCTCGCGATGGGCAACACGGTCGTGGTGAAGCCTGCACCGCAGGATCCCCTGTCGGTCTACCGCATGGCGGAGGCCCTGGAGGCGGCGGGAGCGCCGCCGGGGGTGGTGAACGTCGTCAGCGGTGCGCGTACCGAGGTCGGTGAGGCGGCCGTGGACTCACCGGACGTCGACATGGTCAGCTTCACCGGCTCCACGGCGGTCGGGCAGCGCATCGCCGAGGTGTGCGGGCGCGGCATGAGACGGCAGTTGATGGAGCTGGGCGGAAAGGGCGCGGCGATCGTCCTCGACGACGCCGACCTCGGCTCGGCGGTCGCCGGCATCGGTACGACGTTCTCCTTCTACAGCGGCCAGATCTGCACGGCACCGACGCGGGTGCTGGCGCAGCGGGGCATCTACGACCGCCTGGTCGAGCAACTGGCCGCGTACACCCGCCGCTTGAAGGTGGGCGACCCCCGCGAGCCGGACACGGTGGTCGGTCCGGTGATCTCGGCGGCGCACCGGGACCGGGTGGAGTCGTACGTCGAACTCGGCCGCAAGGAAGGCGCCACGGTCGTCACGGGCGGCGACCGCCCGGCCCTGCCGGCCGGCTTCTATGTCACCCCGACCCTCCTCGCCGACTGCACCAACGACATGTGCGTGGCCCGCGAGGAGATCTTCGGCCCGGTGGTGGTCGTCATTCCCTTCGACGACGAGGAGGAAGGCGTGGCCCTGGCCAACGACACCGACTACGGCCTCATCGACTACGTCTGGTCGGGCGATGTGGCCAGGGCCTTCCGCGTGGCCCGGCGTCTGCGGGCCGGCGGTGTCGGCGTCAACACCGTGGGCCGCAACATGGAGGCCCCGTTCGGCGGCTTCAAGAAGAGCGGTGTCGGCAGGGACGTCGGCTCGTACGCCCTGCACGCGTACAGCGAGGTGCAGGCGATCGTGTGGCCGGGGTGAGGCCCGCGCGCCAGTAGGTGGTCAGTCCGTCAGATCCACCCGCACCGTCAGCAGATCCGTCCCGAACGCCCGCACCCCCAGCCCGTTGACCTTCGGCAGCCGCCGCAGCCGCGCCACCGGGTCGTCGTCCGGCAGCAGATGCGCGACCCCTGTGTGCCACCGTCCCCGGATCCGCACCCGTACCCGCGGATCGGCCTTGATGTTGCGGACGTACTGCGACCGTTCACCGAACTCCGACACCAGCCAGAAGGAGTCACCGACGCGGCGACCCCCCACCGGGGTGCGCCGGGGCAGGCCCGAGACGCGGCCCTTCGTCTCCAGGACGGACTGGAGCGGAAGGCGCCGCACGATCGGGTTGACGCGGCGCTGGAAGGACGTGGCGGCCCGGAACTTGAGGTCTGCGAGACGGGACATCGTCGGGCATCTCCTTCGCACGAAGCTCTCACCGTCTCTGCAACGGTTCCTGCTTCAATGATCCCTGACGCGGCGGGACGAGAGCGGGTGGCTGCGGATGCGGATCGTGACGTGGAACCTGTGGTGGCGCTTCGGGCCCTGGCAGGCGCGGCAGAAGGCGATTCTCACGGCTCTTCGGGAACTGCGCCCCGACGTCGTCGGCCTCCAGGAGGTGTGGGCCGCCGACGGCGAGAACCTCGCCGAGTGGCTGGCCACCGAGCTGGGCCTGCACTGCGCCTGGGCTCCCTCGCCCACCCCGGAGCGCTGGCGACGGCGGATCGGGGACCCCACGGTGGACATAGGCAACGCCGTGCTCAGCAGATGGCCGGTCGTGGACCGGGACGTGCTGCCGCTGCCCGCCCCGGTAGACACGGACGACGGCCGGCTGGCCCTGTACGCCCGCCTGGCCGGCCCCGACCACGAAGTTCCCTTCTTCACCACCCACTTCGCCTCCGCCCCGGACGCCTCCGCGGTCCGCTGCGGCCAGGTCGCCGCGCTCGCCGGGTTCGTCGCCCGGCACCGCGGCGGCACACCGTTCCCGCCCGTCGTCACCGGCGACCTCAACGCCTGGCCCGACTCCGACGAGGTCCGCCTGCTCGGCGGCTACAAGACCGCCCCGGCCGTGCCCCGCCAGGTCCTCCTCGACGCCTGGGAGTACGCAGACCCGGCCGCCCCCTCCGCCACCTGGGACGCGGCCAACCCGTACGTGGCGCCGACCCATGAGCCGAGCGTGCGCATCGACTACATCCACGTGGGCCCGCCCGGCCCCGGCGGACTCGGCCGCGTACGGGACGTCCGGCGGGCGTGCGACGGCCCGGTGGACGGGGTGTGGCCCTCGGATCACGCGGCGGTCGTGGCCGACCTGGCGTAGGAGAGCAGGGCGCGGAATGCGGTGTGGCTGGTGCTGATGATGACGTGGGGCGGGTCGGGGCGGTCGGTTATGCGGACGGAGTCGGGGCTGACGGATATGTGGACGCAGGCATCGCCTTCCTGGCAGTAGGACGACTTCTGCCAGCGGTGCGTGGGCATACCGGCTCCTTTTACAGATTCTGGGCGATGGCGTGGATCAGGTCCCGGGACTTCTCGGGGCTGAGCGCGGCGGCCTCGACGACGTCCAAGAGCCGTCGGTACCTCTCCAAATGTGCCTCGGCGTCGAGCAGTACGGCACCGTGAAACTGGTCCAGTTGTACGGTGTCCAGCTCCGGTACGGGACCGCATAGGTAGTTGATGGACTGGCCTGATCCCGGGAACGCCCCGACGTCGAAGGGAAGTACCCGAAGGGTGATGTGGTCCCGCTCGCTCATGTCGATCAGATGCTTGAGCTGCTCACGGGCCACCCGTCGGCCACCGACCCGCATGTGCAGGGCGGCTTCGTGGATGACGGTGCTGTACGGATTCGGGTTCTCCCGGAACACCACGTCCTGGCGTTTGATGCGGTGCGAGACGCGGTGCTCCACCTCCGGCGGAGTGGGAGTCGGGATCGCCTGACCGAAGATCTCCCGGGCGGGCTACACCCGGTCCACACCCGATCTCACTGACGCCCGAGAAAGATCGGGTTGGTGAACGCCGCCAGCGCCCCCGGCACCGGCCCCGCCGCCGCCTCGTGCCGCAGTTCCGCCCGTACGTACGCCGCGTACGACGGGGTCGTACGCCACTCGACGGCACCCGAGCCGGACACCGGCAGCGGGGCGCTCGTGTGCAGGACGCCCTGGTCGGTGACGAAGCGGACCGTGCAGCGCGGGGCGCCCGTGACCTCCAGGCGGACGGTGACCGGGGTGTCGCGGTCCACCCGCAACCGCTCGCCGATGCCCGCGTGTGCGCCGCGCCCGCCGGACGCCCGGAACGACAGGTCGACCTTGGCGGACTCGGCGACGTACGACCGTCCCGCCCGGATGCCCTCCTGGATGGCCTGCCGGGTCAGGTCGTCGGCCAGGACGACCGTCTGGGGGTGCCCGACGGCGTCCGGGTCGCGGTGGGCGTCGCTGCTGCCCATCGCCGGGATCCAGTCGCGCCCGTCCCGCACCGACGCCACCAGCATGCTGTCCCAGTCGGCGAGGGTCACCTCGTCGTCGGGCGTGTAGGGGCCGTTCCACACCTCGACCGCGTCCGCCTCGCCGAAGCCGAACTTCCAGTTGCAGCCGACGCACGTGGCGTGCGGGTGGGCCGGGACGACCAGGCCTCCGGCGCGGCGGATCCGGCCGGCGAAACGGCCGAAGCGGTTGTCGCGGGCCCGGTAGCGCCAGTCGACGAAGGTGCCCGGGTCGGTGCCGAGCGCCACCACGTGGCCGTTGCGCGTGGTGACCTCCTCGCCCAGCATGACCAGCAGGTCGTCCCCGGCCACGTCCGACCAATGGGCGTGCGCCGAGTGGGTGTTGTGCTCGGAGGAGTTGATGAAGTCCAGCCCCGCCGCCCGCGCCAGCGCCCCGATCTCCGCGGGAGTGCGGCGGCCGTCGGAGTACCAGGAGTGCAGGTGGCAGTCGCCCCGGTACCAGGCACGGCCCCGGCCCCTGGCCCGGTCCGGCGGGTACACCGGCCGGACGGTCTCACCCGGCTCGCCGTACGTCAGCGTGATCGTGATCTCGTACGACAGGCCCTGCGGGGCGACCGTGTACGGGCCGAGCGCGATGTGCCAGGTGCCCTCGTCCACCGGGCCCGGGATGTATCCGGGCGTCGCCTCGTCCGCGCGGATGAAGAACTCCGTGCGCGCCCCGCCCGACCAGCCCCTGAAGCCCCGGCCGCCGAGCTCGGTGCCGCGGTCGTCGAAGATGCCGATGTCGAGGGCGTTGCCGGTCGTGCCGGCCGGGACGGACGGGCGGTCGTAGGTGTAGGCGACCTTGAGCTCCCGGACACCGGCCGGGACCTCGACGGGCACGTACACGAAGTCGGGGGAGCCGGGCGGCAGGGTGCCGCGCACGGTTCTGGTCTGCCGGTCCCCGTTGGCCGATGAAGCGAAGCTCACGCTTCCCAAGTTGACGTACTCCCTGGCCTAAAGTCCAGGGATTCCGGCCAGAGTCAGCTGACTCTTCCGGGGGCTTCCTGCTTCACCGCGCTGTGCGGGCACGTGTGCCCGTCTTGCCGGCGCTCCACAGGCGTTTAGTGTCTCCGCCCGCCCGGCGGCGACGATACGACGTCCTTCGACCAGGACGTTGCGGGCTGCGTTGTGATCGCGGTCATGCACGGTGCCGCACGCGCCGCACATCCACTGACGGACGTGGAGCGGCTTGGGGCCGTCCCGGAATCCGCAGACTGAGCAGACCTGAGAGGACGGGAAAGCACGGTCCACCTTGGCAAAGGTGCGGCCGTGTTTTACCGCCTTGTACTCCAGCATGCCGACGAACGCCGACCATCCCGCGTCGTGCACGGACTTGGCGAGCCGAGTGCGGCCGAGACCGGACACCGCGAGGTCTTCCACATACACCGCTTGGTTGTCGCGAATGATCTCTGTTGATGCCTTGTGGTGCCAGTCCCGGCGCCGGTCCGCCACCTTGGCGTGCTGGCGCGCGAGCTTCAGACGGGCCTTGGCCCGGTTCTTCGATCCCTTGGCCTTGCGGGACAGCTCCCTCCCAAGGCGCTTGAGTTTCTTTTCCGCCCGGCGCAGGAAACGCGGAGCGCTGATCTTCGTGCCGCCGGACAGGACGGCGAAGACAGACAGGCCGAGGTCGATACCGGTTTCGGTCTCGGCCTCGGGGAGGATGTCGGGCTCGGTGTCCACGACGAAGCTGAGAAAGTACCGGCCGGAACTGTCCTTGGTGACGGTCAAAGACGTCGGCGCGGCCGGAAGCCGGCGCGACCACCGGACCTTGAGGTTGCCGACCTTGGCCAAGTACACCGTGCCGTCATTCTTTAGGGAGAAGGCGTTGGTGGTGAGGCGGATCGACTGCCGCGTGTCCTTCTTCGACTTGTACCGGGGCGGCCCGACCTTGCGGCCCTGCCGCTTGCCCCGCAGGCTGTCGAAGAAGTTCTTGTAGGCGGTGTCCAGGTCCCGCAGGGACTGTTGCAGGACGACCGCTGACACGTCGGCGAGCCAGGCGCGTTCCTCGGTGCGCTTGGCCTGCGTGATGTGCAGCCGGGACAGCTCCGCCGACTTCACATACGGCAGCCCCGCCGCGTGCGCTTCCCTGCGGTGGCGCAGGCAGTCGTTCCACACCACGCGGGCACATCCGAACGCCTTGGCCAACGCGCGGCGCTGGGAGGCATCCGGATAGACCCGGTAGTTGTAACGGAGCTGCATGTCGATCACCGTATGGATGCTTCGTGGCCGCTCGCAGTGAAAGATCACATCTAACCGGAATTGCACACGATGTGGGCAATTGCGTTCGAGTCGACGCTTGCGCCAGGTGGGCGAGGACTTCGATGCGGTGCAGAAGCCGCTCATTGACGATCGCGATCACGTACACCTGCCGGTCCGCCACCCGCGGGAGGCCGTCGTCTCCAAGCTGGTCAGCAGCCTCAACGGCGTCTTCGCTCGCCGAATGGAGCAGGAGTTCACCGCCGGGACCAACGGAGGCGGTCATGTAGGGGCACCTGTGGCCGCCTTCGTGAACGCCGGGGCTTTCTGGGGGAACCCCGGTTAAGCGCGGCGGCCTCCCGTCAGCCCGCCGGGTGAGCTGCCGTGAAATGCCGACCGGTCGGTATGGACAGTCGGGTTCCCCCCAGGTACAGATAGCTCATGCGCATCGCCGTGACGATCTTCCTCACCGACGAGACGATCACCCCGACCCGGCTCGCACGCGAGCTGGAAGACCGTGGTTTCGCCGGGCTGTATCTGCCCGAGCACACGCACATCCCCGTCGAGCGGACCACCCCGTACCCGGCGGGCGGCGAGCTGCCGCGCGAGTACGGCCGAACGCTCGACCCCTTCGTGGCGCTCGGCCAGGCCGCCGCCGTCACCGAGCGGCTCGGGCTCGGCACGGGCATCACGCTCGTCGCCCAGCACGACCCGATCGACTTGGCCAAGCAGGTCGCGACCGTCGACCACCTGTCGGGGGGCCGGTTCACGCTCGGGGTCGGCTTCGGCTGGAACGTCGAGGAGGCCGCCGACCACGGCGTGACGTGGCGCACCCGGCGCGAGCTGGTCCGGGACCGGATGGCGCTGATGCGGGCGCTGTGGTCACCGGAACCCGTCGCGTACGAGGGGGAGTTCGGCAGTATCCGGGCCAGTGAGGCGTACCCAAAGCCCGTCCGGAAGCCGCGCGGCCCGGTCGTCGGCCCGCGCACGCTCCTCGGCGGGGCGGCGGGGCCGAAGCTGTTCGCCCACATCTGCGAGTACGGCGACGGCTGGCTGCCCATCGGCGGGCGCGGTCTGGCCGGGTCCCTGCCGCTGCTGCGCGCCGCGTGGACCGACGCGGGCCGCGACCCCGAGGCCCTGCACGTGGTCCCGTACGCCGTTCACCCCACCCCGGGCAAGCTCGCGCACTACGCGGACCTGGGCATCGAGGAGGTCGTGGCGCAACTGCCGCCGGCGGGGGAGGCGGAGGTGCTGAGGGCACTCGACGGGCTCACGCGATATCTTCCAGGTACCTGACAACTTGCCGAGCTGACCACTCGGCCCTGACACAGGGGGAGAGCACGGCGTCATGAGGCTTGCCTGGTTATCGTGGCTCGCGCGGCATTTCACCGAATACGGCTACAGCCAGGGGCTGTTGCGGGCCGGGATCGGCACGACGGCCGTGCTCGTGACCGCCGCGCTGGTCTGGTTCGGCCTGCAGCACCGCAACAGGCCCTTCGCCGTGGCCCTCAGCGGTCTCGTGTCCGCCCTGGGCATCGGATGGCTGGCCTTCCACTGACGGGGTCCGGCCGAGCTGATCAGCGCGATCGTATGCTCGAAGGATGACGACTTCCGCGACCCCCGGAACCGGCCCCACCGAGAACTCCATGCGTCGCGCCCTGAAACGGGCCAGGGACGGCGTCTCCCTCGACGTCGCCGAGGCGGCCATCCTGCTCCAGGCCCGGGGTGCGCACCTGGAGGACCTGGCGGCCTCGGCGGCCAGGGTGCGGGACGCGGGGCTCGAGGCGGCCGGCCGGCCCGGCGTCATCACGTACTCCAAGAGCGTCTTCATCCCGCTGACCCGGCTGTGCCGGGACAAGTGCCATTACTGCACGTTCGTCACCGTCCCCGGCAAGCTGCGCCGGGACGGCCACGGAATGTTCATGTCCCCCGACGAGGTGCTGGACATCGCCCGCAAGGGCGCGGCCCTGGGCTGCAAGGAAGCCCTCATCACCCTCGGCGACAAGCCCGAGGACCGCTGGCCGGAGGCGCGCGAGTGGCTCGACGCGCACGGCTACGACGACACCATCGCCTACGTCCGAGCCATCTCCATCCGCATCCTGGAGGAGACGGGCCTGCTGCCCCATCTGAACCCGGGCGTCATGTCCTGGACCGACTTCCAGCGGCTCAAGCCCGTCGCGCCCAGCATGGGCATGATGCTGGAGACGACCGCGACCCGCCTCTGGTCGGAGCCGGGCGGCCCCCACTACGGCTCCCCCGACAAGGAACCGGCTGTCCGTCTGCGCGTCCTGGAGGACGCGGGCCGCTCCTCCGTGCCCTTCACCTCCGGGCTGCTCATAGGCATCGGGGAGACCCACGAGGAGCGCGCCGAGTCGCTGTTCGCGCTGCGGAAGGTCTCCCGGGCCTACCACGGCGTCCAGGAGCTGATCATCCAGAACTTCCGCGCCAAGCCGGACACCGCGATGCGCGGCATGCCCGACGCGGAACTGGACGAACTGGTCGCCACGGTGGCCGTCGCCCGCCTCCTCATGGGCCCGAGCGGCTGCATCCAGGCCCCGCCCAACCTCGTCGACGACGAGTACGAGCGGCTGATCGGCGCCGGCATCGACGACTGGGGCGGGGTGTCCCCGCTGACCATCGACCACGTCAACCCCGAGCGGCCCTGGCCGCAGATCGAGCAGCTCGCCGAGAAGTCCCGGGCCGCCGGGTTCGAGCTGCGCGAACGGCTCTGCGTGTACCCGGAGTTCGTCAGGCGCGGCGAGCCCTGGCTGGACCCGCGGCTGCGCCCGCACGTGGCCGCGCTGGCCGACCCGGAGACCGGCCTCGCCCGCCCGGAGGCCCTCCCCGAGGGCCTGCCGTGGCAGGAGCCGGAGGAGGTCTTCGTCGCGTCAGGCCGCACGGACCTGCACTCCTCGATCGACAGCGAGGGCCGCAGCAGCGACCGCCGGGACGATTTCGACGAGGTGTACGGCGACTGGGGCGCCCTGCGCGAGGCGGCCGCCCCGGGCATGGCACCGGAGCGCATCGACACCGACGTACGGCAGGCCCTGCGCACGGCGGCCGACGACCCCACGAAGCTCACCGACGACGAGGCACTGGCCCTGCTGCACGCGGACGGCCCGGCCCTGGACGCCCTCGCCCGGGTCGCCGACGACGTACGGAAGTCGGCCGTCGGTGACGACGTCACCTACATCGTCACCCGCAACATCAACTTCACCAACGTCTGCTACACGGGCTGCCGGTTCTGCGCCTTCGCCCAGCGCCGCACGGACGCCGACGCCTACACCCTGTCCCTGGACCAGGTCGCCGACCGGGCCCAGCAGGCCTGGGACGTCGGCGCGGTGGAGGTCTGCATGCAGGGCGGCATCCACCCGGACCTGCCCGGCACGGCGTACTTCGATATCGCGCGGGCCGTGAAGGAACGCGTCCCCGGCATGCATGTGCACGCCTTCTCGCCGATGGAGGTCGTCAACGGCGCGACCCGCACCGGCATGTCCGTCCGGGAGTGGCTGACGTCGGCCAAGGAGGCCGGCCTGGACACCATCCCGGGCACGGCCGCGGAGATCCTCGACGACGAGGTCCGCTGGATCCTGACCAAGGGCAAGCTGCCCGCGGCGGACTGGATCGACGTCGTGACGACGGCTCACGAGCTGGGCATCCGGTCGTCCTCGACGATGATGTACGGGCATGTCGACCAGCCCCGGCACTGGCTCGGCCACCTGCGCACCCTCGCCGGCATCCAGCAGCGCACCGGCGGCTTCACCGAGTTCGTGACGCTGCCGTTCGTGCACACCAACGCGCCCGTGTACCTGGCGGGCATCGCCCGGCCCGGCCCGACCATGCGGGACAACCGCGCGGTGACGGCCATGGCCCGGCTGCTGCTGCACCCGTACATCCCCAACATCCAGACCAGCTGGGTGAAGCTGGGCACCGAGGGCGCGGCCGAGATGCTCCGCTCGGGCGCCAACGACCTCGGCGGGACGCTCATGGAGGAGACCATCTCCCGCATGGCCGGCTCCTCCTACGGCTCGTACAAGTCGGTCAAGGACCTCATCGCGGTGGCCGACGCCGCGGGCCGCCCGGCGAAGCCCCGGAACACCCTGTACGGGGAGGTCCCGCAGGAGCGGCAGCGGGCGGCACAGGCGTCGGATGGGCGTCTGCCGGAGCTGCTGCCGGTGCTGGACTGAGCCACCGGCCAGGACCTACCGACCCCCGGCGTCCGTCGGCTGCTGTGCCGTCACGGCACGGTCGGGCGCGGCGCCGGGGGTCTTCGGCGGTGGGAGAGCCGTGCCCCGGCCCAGCCAGAGCAGGAGCAGGCCGAGCGTGCAGGCGATCGCCGGCCAGTAGACGTAGCGGAAGTCCGTCGCGGGCATGATCGGCAGATAGCCGAGGATGTAGGCCGCCGAGCTGATGCCCAGCGCCCGGACCGGCATCGAGAACCGGCCCTTGCCCGGGCGGATGGCGAGCACCAGCGCGACGGCGAGCCAGAACCATCCGCGGAACAGCCACCGCACGTCCGTCACCATGCCGTTGACGTACGTGCCGAGCATGTCCTCCAGCCGGGGATGCGCCACCTCGATGCCCATGTCGTTGCGGCTGATCCCCGCTTTGTACGGATCGTCGGTCTCGAACAGCAGAGTCGTGAAGAGCCGCAGCCGGTACTGGAGATAGTCCGGCACATGCCCGCTCATCTCGCGCAGCCACAGGGACGTGATCTCCCCCGAGTCCCCGCGCAGCCCGTCCGCGGGGCGTTCGTAGCAGGCCCAGTAGGCGTCCGACAGGGCCCCGACGCGCTCGCACTCCTGCGCGGACGCCACGAGCCGGTCCCTGAGCGCGGGGGGTACGTCCGCCGTCCGGAGCTCGTCCGCCTTCAGTACGTGGACCAGGTCGTCGATCATGATCTGTGCGGCCTGTTTCGTGCCGAGAGGCCGCGCGAACAGGGAGATGGCGGCGGTCGGTACGACCAGGGCGGCCAGGAGTGCCGCCGTGCACGTCACCCACGTACGGCGTCCGGGAGCGCGCCACAGGGCGAGGACCAGCATGACGAAGACGGGCAGCGCGGCGAAGAAGGCGTTCTTGCGCACCAGCATGGCGTACGCGAGGAACAGCACGCCCAGGCAGAGCAGCCCCCACCGCACGGCGGGACGAGGAGGCCGGTGGTTCCGCAGCCGCAGCCCGGTGAGCGCGACCGCGCACGCGGCGAGCAGTGCGACCGCCGCGTGGACGTCCTTCCACACCACCCCGACGAACGTCAGCACGAAGGGAGCCAGACCGAGGCCGAGTACGGCGAGCGAACCGCCGCGGCTCGCGGTCAGGTCCCAGACGCACCAGGCCAGCACCCAGAGCGCTCCCCAGAAGAGAACGGCCTGGAGGACGAGCATGGACGCGATGGAGCCGGTCACCGCGATGAGGGCACGCCACACCAGGCTCAGCACGGGCGGGTGCCAGTCGGTCAGGGGCGTCTTCCCCTCGGCCTGCCGGAGCTGGTCGAGGCTGTCGGGACTCAGGTAGCCGGGGGTGAACACGAGGATCGTGCCCAGGCAACAGACCGCGGCGACGGCGGCCAGCCCCCAGACCCAGCGCTGCGCACGCGGCAGCCACGGCATTTGTCCCATATGCCGGATGCTAGCGGGTGGCTGGTTGCCCACGGCTCAGGGTGCGACGAAGACGTAGCGCCGGTAGGTGTAGAAGCGGAACAGCGTCGCGAGCACCCAGCCGAGGATGCGGGCGGTGTTGTCGCTGAGCGCCGAGTCGAGCCCGAGCAACTGCCGGGACGCGAAGACCGTGCCGGCGGTGATGGCGAGTCCGACGCCGTTCGCGACGAGGAACAGGACCAGTTCGCGGGAGACCTGCTCGCGGTGCCGGTGGCGGTAGGTCCAGTAGCGGTTCCCGGCCCAGCTGAACAGCGCGGCCGCACTCGTCGCGACGACGGACGCCTGGACGGGAGAGCTCCCCATCGGCCCGCCCGGAGCGCCGCCGGGCAGGCCGAAGACCAGCAGGTTGTAGCCGCCGTTGTCCACGACGAAGGCCAGCGCCCCGACGACGGAGAACTTCGCGGCCTCACGCCAGACATCCCGGACGGCATCACGGACGGAACGTGTCATAGAGGTGAGAACCGGCACGAAGCGAGAGTAGCCACCCGGCGCGCCCTCACCTCATGGACGCGCTTATACCGCATGATTTCCCTCATATGTGACTATTCGACACCGGCTCGGATGCTCGGATTCGGGTGCTCGGACGAGGAGTGGGGAGTGGTCGTGGAACCGACGATCGCGTGTGTCGTGCCGTGCCACAACGAGGAGGCGGCCGTCGGCAAGGTGGTCCGCGACCTGCGCGCGGCCCTCCCCGAGGCCGTCGTCTACGTCTACGACAACGCCTCCACCGACCGCACCGTGGAGGTCGCCCGCGCGGCGGGCGCGATCGTCCGGCAGGAATCCCGCAAGGGCAAGGGCAACGTCATTCGCCGCGCTTTCGCCGACGTCGACGCCGACGCCCTGCTCATCATCGACGGCGACGACACCTACGACTCCTCGCGCGCCCGGGACATGGTGGACCTGCTCTTCGAAGGGCCCTACGACCAGGTCGTCGGCGCCCGCCGGGTGACGGACGACGGTGCCTACCGGACCGGGCACGCGGTCGGCAACAAGGTGCTCACCGGGGCCGTGCGGTCCCTGTTCGGCAACGACGTGACCGACATGCTCAGCGGCTACCGGGTCTTCTCGCGCCGCTTCGTGAAGTCCTTCCCGGCGCTGGCCCGGGAGTTCGAGACCGAGACCGAGATGACGATCCACGCCCTCCACCTGCGCCTTCCCACGGCGGAGGTGGTCGTGAACTACCGGGTCCGGCCCGCCGGCGGCGAGAGCAAGCTGCGCACCTACCGGGACGGCTGGCGCATCCTGCGGGTCATCCTCGACCTGGCCCGCCGGGAGCGCCCCTCCCTCGTCCACACCGTGATCGCCGGCGTCCTGGCCCTGATCTCGGTCGTCCTCGGCATCCCCGTCATCGCCGACTTCGTCCGCACGGGCACGGTGCCCCGTGTCCCCACGGCGATCCTCGCCGCCGCGATCATGACCATCGCCGCGCTCGTCCTGCTCGTGGGCTACATCCTCGAGTCGCTCACCCACATGCGGCAGGAGCAGACCCGGCTCGTGCACCTCTCCTACCCGGCCCCCGTCCGCACCCCGCTCTACACCGCCCACGGAGCCGGCACCGGCCCGGTGCCCGTCCGGAAGACCGTCGACGGACCCTGAGCCGCCTGGGGAGCGACGGGCTCGCAGTACGATGATCGGAACCCCCGTTCCGCGGGGTCCCGTGACTGAGGAGATGCGTGCCCGTGCCTGCCCGACTTCCCTCGTGGGCCTGGGTGACCGGGCTGACCGTGGGAGCGATAGCCGCGGTGACGGTCCTGGCCGTGCAGGCGGACCAGGGCCCTCAGCCCGCCGCCACCTCGGCCAAGCCGAGCGCCTCGGCGTCGGCGGGCGCGCAGCCCACCCCGACCGCGTCCGCCCCGGCCAGGGTGCCCGACGGCTCCGGCACCGGCCGCCGCATCGTCTACTCCCTCGGCGAGAAGCGGGTGTGGCTGGTCGACGCGAGCGAGGCGACCCGCCGTACGTTCACCGTGTGGCCCGGCACGGTCAGCCCCGACCCGGGCACCTACACGGTGTCGTCCCGCACCGAGGCCACGACCGGCTCGGACGGCGTCCGGATCGAGCACATCATGTACTTCGCCGCGAAGTCCGGCGTCTCCGTCGCGTTCTCCAACGCGGTCGACGGCGCCTCGCCGCCGCCCGCCGACTCCGGCGCCAAGACGGGCGGGGTCAGGATGCGGAAGGCGGACGGCACGGCACTGTGGGCGTTCGGCACGGTCGGCACGACGGTGACCGTGGTCAGGTAGTTCAGTCCGCCTGCTTGGACGGCAGGTGGTTGACGATCAGCACGAGCCCGCTGAACAGGAACACCCGGGTGGCGGCGTCCAGCCCGTTCCAGCTCTTCGACTGCCACATCGAGAACCACTCGCCGCCGATCGCGATGAACCCGGCCCCGAACAGCAGCAGCACCATCAGCAGCCCGTAGGTGGACATCCGCCGCGCCTGCTGCTGGTCCCGTCTGGCCCACAGCCAGGTCCCGTATATGAGGACGAGCGCCGAGACGGTCTCCCAGACGATGATCAGGACGTAGGCGGTGTCCTGAAGTCCCGTACTGGTGACGGCCCGCCACATCAGGTCCTCGTCCTTGAACGTGGTGTCCATGGCGAGAACATGGCGGACGAACTGCTGGTTGGTGCCGAAGTCGGTGATGTTCCCGAACGCGACCAGCGCCATGTAGAGCGCGACGGATGCGGTGAGCAGGGCGGCGGCCAGAGGCAGCGCGCCGCGGCGTGAGGTTGGGGAGGTGGCCATGGCGATCATTCTTCCCGAGTCTGGGTGGCCGACGCGACACAATGACGGCGGAAGCCGGACGGGCGAGGCGAGGGGGACGTACGGATGGCGCAGGCCAGGCCTTCGATGCAGGACCTGATACGGCAGCGGACCCGGGCCGGTTTCGTCGGCCGGGCCGCTGAACGGGCTCTGTTCCGCGCGAACTTCGGCACTCCTCCGCAGGACGAACGCCACCGCTTCCGCTTCCACGTCCACGGCAACGCGGGTGTCGGAAAGACCTTCCTCCTGCGGGAGTTGGAGCAGATCGCCCGCGAACGGGGCGCGTTGACCGCGTACGTGGACGACAGCGCCGGCAGCGTGCCGGAGGTGATGGCGGAGATCAGCCGCCAGTTCACCGCGCAGGGCCGCCGGTTGAAGGAACTCGACCGCATGCTCGCCGCCCACGACGAACGCAGGCACGAGGCCGAACTGGCCGCGCTCGCCGCCCTGGACGCGCGGGCGGAGGACGCGGGCCCCTCGGCGGGCGGCAGGATCGTGGCCCGGGCCGGGACGGTCGCGCTGGGGATGGTCCCGGTGGTCGGCCCCCTCGCGGGCATGCTCGACTCCGAGGAACTCGCGGGCTCAGTGGACCGGTTCCGGGAGAGTGTGCTGGCCCGCTTCCGCGACCACGAGGACGTGCGGCTGGTCCTCGCCCCGGAGCAGGTGCTCACACCGGTGCTCCTGCGCGAGCTCACGGAGGCCGCCGCCTCGGCTCCCTGGATCGCCCTCTTCCTCGACACGTACGAGCGGACGGCCCCCTACCTGGACCACTGGCTGCACCAGACGATGGTCACCGACCGCTACGGCGCCATGCCGGCCACGACCGTCGTGGTCACGGCGGGCCAGCGCCCCCTGGACACGGCCCTGTGGGGCGGCCTGACGGACTTCGTGACGGACGTCGCGCTGTCCCCCTTCACCGAGACGGAGACACGCGGCCTGCTCGCCGGCAAGGGCGTGACCGCCGAACCGGTCGTCGAGGAGGTGCTGCGCCTCACCGGCGGCCTCCCCGTCCTGGTCTCCACCCTCGCCGAATCCCGCCCCGCCGACCCGGACGACGTGGGCGACCCGAGCGCCACGGCGGTGGAACGCTTCCTGAGGTGGGAGCGGGACCCGGCACGACGGGCGGCCGCACTGGCCTGCGCGCTGCCGAGATGGCTGGACGCGGACGTGTTCCGGGCGGTCACCGACTGCCCCCAGGACCAACTGGAGCCGCTCTACGCCTGGTTGCGGGGCATGCCGTTCGTCGGCGAGCGCGGCGGGGGACGCCTGCGCTACCACGACGTCGTACGGGCACCGATGCTGCGCGCGCAGCGCAGCCGGTCGCCGCGCGGGTGGGCAGAACGGCAGCGGCACCTGGCGCGGACGTTCGGCGGCTGGCGCGAAGAGACCGAGGCCGGCGGGGCCGAGCCGTGGGCCGACGAGACGTGGCGGAACCTGCGCCTGGCCGAGGTGTACCACCTCCTGTGCGCCGGTGAGCGGGACGCGCTGCCGCAGGCGCTGCGGGACTTCGTCCACGCCTGCGAGGCCGGTGCGGGCGTGGCCGCGCAGTGGGCGCGTGTGCTGGTGGAGGCCGGGCAGGACGGGGACACGGCGGCGGTGGCCGAGTGGGGCACCGACCTGACGGCGGCCCTCGACGCGGAGGGGATCCTCGCCGCACTCGGCCTGCTCCTGCGCCGCGCGGTGCTCGACGCGCCCGCTCAGGCCCGGGCCCGGGTCGTTCGGGGTGACGAGCTGCGCGGCCGGGCCGCGTTCCCGCAGGCCCTCACGGAGTACGACCGGGCCGTCGCCCTGGATCCGGAACTGGCCGTCGCCTACCGTCACCGGGCCGGAATCCGCAGGGAGCTGGGCGACGACGACGCCGCGATCGCCGACCTGGACCGGGCCGTCGCGCTGGAGCCGCACAACTCCTGGTACGTCGCCCTGCGCGGCGAACACCACCGGCTCGCCCGGCACGACGCCGAAGCCGTCCGGGACCTGAGCGAAGCGATCCGCCTCGATGCGGCCAACGAGTTCGCCTGGGCGTCCCGGGGAGCCACGCACGAACGCCGCGGAGACCTGGACGCCGCCCTTCGCGACCTGGGCCGGGCCCTGGACCTCAAGCCGGACTACGCCTGGGCGCTCGCCCGCCGCGCCCGGGTCTGGCGCGCCCTGGGCGACCCCACACGCCAGTTGGCCGACCTCGACCACGCCCTCGCCCTGAGCCCCGACTGGCCCTGGGCCCGCTGCGAACGCGGCGACGCGCTACGCGCCCAGGGCCGCGACGAGGAGGCTGTCGCCGACTTCGACCGCGCCCTGTCCCTGGACCCCGCCTACGCCTCGGCCTACGCGAGCCGGGGCGCGTCTCTCGCCAACCTCGGCCGCCACGCGCAGGCCCTCGCCGACCTGGACCGGGCGGTGGAACTCCGGCCGGGGTACGTCTGGGCGTTGTGCCGCCGGGCGGTGCTGCACGCGCTCATGGGGCGGTTCGGCGAGGCACGGGCCGATGTGGAAAGAGTCCGCGAGCTGGACTCCGGGGCAGTGGAACGCTTTTCGGATACCGACCGTGCGGTACTCGGGTCCATCCTCGCCGAGTGAACGGCGTGCGAATTACCTGTGTGTGAATGTAATTCGACCGTGACGTATCGGGTGGCGGCGGGGTAATCTTCGAGCCAAGAGGCTTGTGGTCTGGTCGAGTTGTTTCTGGGAGGTGTGCGATGACGATGGTGCGGCGGCTGATCCCTGACGAACCCTGCCACCAGTCGGCACACTCACTCCCGGACCACTGCCGTTCCCGGTTCCAGCGCGCTTCCGCCTGACCGGCCCCCCTTTTTCACCCTCAACACCCCTGCATTCAAAGGAGGCATCGGTGTTCGACGAGCGCAAAGAAGCGGAAATGAGGCTCTACTCGGAGGCCCTGGCCCGGGAACTCGCTCTGAAGAAGGAGCGAGCGGAGGCCGAAGAGAACGACAACGCCGCTGAGGAAGCGGCCCCCGCCCAGGACTGAGACTCAGCGTCCCACCGCGAACTCCAGGAATTCGGACCAGGCACCGTCGGTAAATGCCAGGCGGGCGGCGTCCTTGTTCTTGGAGTCGCGAATGTGGACCGTGGAGTGGGGGGTGGGGGATATGGCGACCTCGACGCAATCGGCATCGTCGTTTCCGCTGTGGCTGCTCTTGAACCACTTCGGCGGGGTGGGTGTCATGTCTCTTCTCCCAGTACTTTTTCGATGAAGGTTCGTGACTCCCGGGGTGAGAGAGCCTGCGCTCGGATCATTCCATAGCGCATCTCCAGGACCTGGACGTCTCTTGGGTCGCTGATGACTCTGTCGTGCAACTGGCCCGCCGAGTGCCCCAGCGTCTTGCCGTCCCGAAGTTTCAGCACCCGAAACGGGCCCATCAAGCCCGCATGGTCCTCCCGGTCCGTCGGCATGACCTGGATCGAGACGTGTCTCAACTTGTCTACGTCCAACAGATGTTCGAGCTGGCGCCGCAGAACCATTCTGCCCCCGATGGGCCGCCGCAGTGTCGCCTCTTCCTGGACAAAGGTGAGGAGCGGCCGGGGCACCCTCTCGAAGACGGCCTTCCGGGCCATACGGGCGGCGACGAGTCGCTCGATCTCTTCCTCGGTGTAGGCCGGCCGCCGCATGGCGTACAAGGCGTGGGCGTACTCGGGTGTTTGGAGCAGGCCGTGAATGTGGAGGCTGGCGTAGGCGCCGAGCTCGACGGCGTCGTCCTCCAGTTTCGTCAGGTCCCGCACCTTCTTCGGATACCGAGCCTCCTCCACATCCTTCGTCATCGCCGAGATCTTGCCCCCGGCCCCGAGCACCTCGTCGGCCTTGTCCAGGAAGTCGGGCTTGGGAATCCGTCTCGCCCGCTCCACGGACGACACCATCTCCTCGCCGTACCCGATGGCCGAACCCAGCTCCGGCTGCGTCAACCCCGCGGCCTCGCGCCACATCTTGATCTGCCGCCCGACCGTCCTGAGCACGGCCGCCGCTTCCTCGTCCTCCACGCCTTCCCCTCCTGACGTACGAGCCGTACGACCCCGCCACGCGTCCGGACAGTCACCCTCCGTACCGGGGTCGTTGCTGTTCAGAGTAGGGAGGTGCGGCCACGCTGGGTGACATGAGCCGGAAATCCCCCGCCCACATCACCGCCCCCACCCGTCACTTCGCGGTGCAGTTGTCCGCTACTCGAAGAGGTGCTCGACTGGCCCGGCTGCTCACCGAGCGCCAACTCGACGACTGGGGCGTGCCCTACGAGGCTGCCGCGCAGATCGTGGCGGAGCTGGCGTCCAACGCCGTCCTGCATGGACGGGTCCGGGGAAGGGACTTCCGGCTGCGACTGACACTGCGGGCCGGTCACACTCTCCGTATCGAGGTCACCGATGCCCGGGGCGACCGGGTCCCGCGCCTCCCGGCCCCGGCGGAGCAGGACGCGGAGGGCGGACACGGCTTGCGTATCGTCCAGGCGTACGCGAACCGCTAGGGCGTGGTGGAGGCCCCGGCCCACGGCAAGACGGTGTGGGCAGAACTGGCCATGACACACAGGGACTTGTGCGATGCCGCCGATCTAGGGTGATCCCATGGATGTTGGGGCGGTCTTGATAGCCGTGGCCGGTGTGGCGGGCACGCTCGGGGGCGCGTTGCTCACCCAGCAGGGTGCCGAGAGGGCCAAGCGGCGCGAGCTGGAGATGACCCAGGCATCCAGGAGGCCCGCGAGAATCGGGAGCTGCGGCGGCGCTGTTATTCGGAACTGCACCGCGAGGCACGGCAGTTCTGCACGGCGCTGAGCCGCCATCTGTACATCCTGCGCGACCGTGCGCCCGGCGACGAGGACATACAGGTGCTGGAAGCCGCCAAGGACGCCCACCGGGATCGCTGGTCAGAGGCGCTGATGATCGCGCCTGACACGGTGATCGCCCCGGCCGGCGAGGTGAACGGCGCTCTTACCAGGGTCTACGGACAGGCCAAACGCCTGGAGCAGGGCAACCCACGCCCTGGCGAGAGCACGCGGTCGGCCGCCGAGGCGCAGCATGAGGTCTGGGCACTGATAGCTGCGATGAGGGAAGCGATGCGCCGCGATCTGGGCGTGACGGGAGACCCCGGAGTGCGGCTGCGTTCCTCCCAGGATGCCGACGCCCTGCTACGGGACTTCGCGGATCCGGGCGAGGACCCCGGTACGTGACACGTCCCGCGCGAGGCACTGGGGACCCTGCGCGGGACGGACGCGGTCGATCCGGACGGCGATGATGATCAGCGCTCCCCGTTGTGGAGGACGGCGACCTCGCGTACGGCCTCGGCGATGGCCCGGAAGTCCTTCTTCAGGAGCGCCCCGTGGTTGCTGGCGACCTTCGCGGCGATCCGGATGTTCGGGTACTGGGCCGTCACCGCGTCGAGGCCGGTGCGGATCCGTTCCTGCTCGTCGCCGCGGCTGCCGAAGGACGTCCCCGAGGCGATCACGTACCGCACCGGGACGGTGATGCCGCCCAGCACGGGACCCAGCTCCCGCTCCCGCGACAGCCTGCCGAGCTCGATGTTGCTCTCGGCCTGCTGCGCGGCCGTCATCCGCGGGGTCAGGCCCGTCGGGCGCAGCAGCGGCATGAACCAGCCCAGCCGCCGGAACAGCTTACGGATCCGCTGCTCCATGGCCTCGTCCAGCCAGTCGTACGGGAAGGCGCCGTCGACCAGGACCGCCCCCACGGCACGCTCCGGATTCCGGTGGGCCCAGTGCGCCGCGACGACCGCTCCGTAGGACCAGCCGACCACCAGCGCCCGGTCCACACCCCGGGCCGCGAGAACGGCGTCGACATCGCGGACGGCGGCCTCGAAGGAATAGTCCGCCGACCGCTTCGACTTGCCGCGGGCCCGCTCGTCGTAGGTGATGTGCCGCCACCCCGCCCCCAGTTCGGAGATGACCCGCCGCCAGTACCCCTGGGTGGCGAACTGGCCGTTGAGGTAGACCACCGGGATCCCGGGCCCGCCGGTGTCGGTGACGGCCAGGGCCGTGTCGTCGACCGGCACCATGCCGGTCCAGGTCGAACCGGTCGCGGACGTGCTGTTCTTCGTCATGTTTCCCCCTGGTGATGGGCTCGGCCGAACAGTTCTGGCGCTGTTGGTTCAGAGGCTGCGCGCGGTGATGTCGCCGTGCGAGGTGGTGGCGCGGATGTCGAGTGCGGTGCTGCCGTCGTTCTTGAGGGAGTTGCTGACACGGCCGTAGCCGGTGTCCGCGTCCAGGGCGGCCGAGACGCCGCCGGCGGCGGCGACCGAGATGTCACCGGACTGCGTGCGCAGCACGACCGTGCCGCCCAGGGCCTCGGCGATCCGGATGTCGCCCCTCGCGGTGCTGATCTCCGCGGGGCCGCCCAGCCGGCCCACCTCGACGTCGCCGTCGCTCGCGGTGAGCCGGACGCTCGCAGCCTCGTCGATCTTGATGCTGCGGTACGCGCCCTCGAAGACGATGTCGCCGAGCCGCCCGACGCCGCGCAGCTCGGCGCTGTCGGCCCTGGCCTCGACGCGGGAGCCCGCGGGCAGCCGGACCGTGACCTCCACGGCCCCGGAGGGGCCGAGGAGCCGGCCGGCGGTGGCCGAGGCCCTGATCCGCAGGACACCGTCGGCGTAGGTGACGGCGGCCTGCTCGGCGGCCTTGGTGTCCCGGCTCTTGGAAGCGTCGGCGGGCAGCACCTCGACGGTGGTGTCGGCACGGTCCGCGGCGATGAACTGGACACGTCCGGCGGGGATGTCAAGGACGGCGGTGACCGGGGCGGGAGTGGCGAACTTCTGCATCGTGATCTCCTCTGGGCTTGTCGTTTCCAACAATGGAAAAGCTACGTTGCGTTCTCAGAATCGGCAACACCTTCGTTGCGTATTTCCAGCATAGATGCAGGTCAGAGGTGCAGAATCGTTGCAACGAGTCAAATGGAAAGCAACAGCCCGAGAGGGTGCGTTGCAATGGATGGAAACTGAATGCACTGTGGGCGGCCCGCCGTCCCCGTTCGATTACAGTGCTGTCGTCGTACGTATGGACGGTCCCTGGGAGGTCAAGGTGGGTGCGACTGCCGGTGCCGTCTGGGGGCGTACGGAGCAGCAGGACTTTCGCAGCCGGGTGCGCGGCACGTTGCTCGGGCTGGCCGTCGGGGACGCGCTGGGCGCGCCCGTGGACGGGCTGGGCATCGACGGGATCAGGGAGGCGTACGGGGCGGAGGGGCTGGTCGATCTGGCCCCCGCCTACGGCAGACGCGGCGCCGTCACCCATCTCACCCAGCTCACCCTCTTCTCCGTGGACGGGCTGATCCGCGCCCAGGTGCGGCGGGACACCGGCGCCTGGCATCCGCCCACCGACCTGCACCGGGCCTACCTGCGCTGGGCCGCCACCCAGCGGGACTGGGGGCCCGACCTGCGGCGCAAGGACGACGGGTGGCTCGCGCGGGAGGAGTGGCTGTACGCGCGCAGGGACCCGAGCAAGGCGCTGCTCCTCGGGCTCGCCGACGCGACCATGGGGACGCCCGAGGCGCCCAAGAACCCCGGTGAGCTCGGGCCCGAGGCCGCCGCCCGGTCCGCCCCGTTCGGGCTGCTCGTGGGCTGGGAGCCGCAGCTCGTCGTCCAGCTCGCGGTGGAGTGCGCGGCGCAGACCCACGGTCATCCGACGGCGTATCTCGCGGCGGGTGCGTACGCCGTGATCGTGCACGCGCTCGCCCTCGGGGAGAGTCTCGACGGCGCCGTGCAGCGGGGCTTCGCGCTGCTGGCCGCCCGGCCCGGCCACCAGCCCGTGTCGGACGCGCTCCAGCACGCGCTGGGTGCCGTACGGCAGGGGCTGCCCGGGCCGGAGCGCGTGGCGGAGCTGTGCGGGGCCGGGACGGCGGAGAGCCTCGTCGCTGCCGCCGTGTACTGCGCCCTCGTCGCCGCCGACGTCCGGCACGGGCTGACCCTCGCCGTGAACCACGACGGCCCCTCCGCCGCCACCGGCGCGCTGACGGGCGCGCTGCTCGGCGCCCTGCACGGAGAGACGGCCCTCCCCCCGGCCTGGCTGGCCGAGCTGGAGGGCCGTCCCACGATGCTGGAGCTGGCCGACGACTTCGCCATGGAGATGACCCAGGGCCCGGCCCTGCACAGCCCGGCGGGCGCGTCCCCGGGCTGGCTCGCGCGGTATCCCCGGGCGTGAACCCGGGCTGCCCCCGGGCGTGAACCCGGGCTGCCCCCGGGCGTGAACCCGGGCCATCCCCGGGCGTGAACCGCAGGACGGCCCCCACCGGATGGCCCCCGCAGGACGGCCCAGATGCAGGACACCCCCCGGCTGGACGGCCCGCTCCGCAGGGCTACCGCGCTGCGCATCCTGCCGCCACGGCGCACGCTCCTGGTCGCGATGGAGGAGCGGACGGGACACTGGCGGCCACGGCCGTGCTGGACGCGCACGGCCGGCGCGTCCGCCGCACCCGCGCCGGCCGCCCGAGCGGTCCCCCTCGGGCGAGACGGCACAGCTCCGGCGGGTGTACGTGCGCCCCGGGAACCGGCGGCGGGGCCGCCGATCGATGGCCGCGCCGCAGGACGGCCGTCCCGCAGGACGGCCGCCCCTCCCGGTGTACCTACTCCGCGCTACTCCTTGCGCGCCGCCCCCACCACGCCGTCCGCCGCCCCGGCCGGCGTGGGGATCACGGCCGAGGCCGCCCCGTCGCCGTCCGTGTTGATCTTCTCGATGAGCGCCAGCCGCTCCGGGGTGTCCTCCGGCTTGATGTAGCCGACGAGGATGTAGAGGACCAGCGACACCGCCAGCGGGATCGACACCTGGTACTGCAGCGGCACGCCGCCCTCGACGTTCCAGTGGATCGGGTAGTTCACCAGCCAGAAGGCGAGCAGGCCCATCGACCAGCTGACGAGGGCCGCCGTCGGGCCGGAGCGGCGGAACGCCCGCAGCAGGCCCAGCATCATCGGGATCGCCATCGGGCCCATCAGACCGGCCACCCACTTGATGACGACCGTGATGATGTCCTTGAACGCGGGGGAGTTGACCTGGGTCGCCGCCGCCATGGACAGGCCGAGGAAGACGACCGTCGCGACCCGGGCGACCCGCAGCCCCTGGCTCTGGTTCCAGGCCCGGGCCCGTGCCCAGATCACCGGCGCGCAGTCCCGGGTGAACACGGCCGCGATGGCGTTGGCGTCCGAGGAGCACATGGCCATGGTGTGCGAGAAGAAGCCGACGATGACCAGGCCCAGCAGGCCGTGGGGGAGGAGCTGTTCGGTCATCAGGGCGTAGGAGTCGGAGCCGTCGGCCTTCTGCGACTCGACCAGCAGCGGGGACATCCACATGGGGAAGAACAGCACCAGCGGCCAGACCAGCCAGAGGATCGCCGAGAGGCGCGCCGACCGCTCGGCCTCCTTGGCGTTCGGGGTGGCCATGTAGCGCTGGGCCTGGTTGAGCATGCCGCCGTTGTACTCGAAGAGCTTGATGAAGAGGAAGGCGAGCAGGAAGACCGTGCCGTACGGGCCGACCAGCGGTTTCTCGTGGCCCTGGAGCTCGGGGGAGTCCCAGACGCCGAAGAAGCCGCCGTGGTCGTCGAGGCGTACGAAGACGGCGACGAACATCGCGACGCCGGCCAGCAACTGGATGACGAACTGGCCGAGTTCGGTCAGCGCGTCCGCCCACAGGCCGCCGATCGTGCAGTAGACCGCCGTGATGCCGCCGGTGATGAGGATGCCCTGGTTGAGGGAGATCCCCGTGAAGACGGACAGCAGCGTCGCGATCGCCGCCCACTTCGCGCCCACGTCCACGATCTTCAGCAGCATGCCGGACCAGGCCAGCGCCTGCTGCGTCTTCAGGTCGTACCGGTTCTTCAGGTACTCCAGCGGGGAGGCCACATGGAGCCGGGAGCGGAGCCGGTTGATGCGCGGGGCGAACAGCTTCGACCCGATGGCGATGCCGAGGGCGATCGGGAAGGACCAGGTGACGAAGGACGTGACGCCGTAGGTGTAGGCGATGCCCGCGTACCCGGTGAACATCACCGCGCTGTAGCCCGACATGTGGTGCGAGATGCCGGAGAGCCACCACGGCATCTTGCCGCCGGCGGTGAAGAAGTCGCTGACGTTGTCCACGCGTTTGTGCGACCAGACGCCGATCGCGACCATCACGGCGAAGTAGCCGATGAGCACGGCCCAGTCGAGACCGTTCATGAGTCCCCTTCCACGGTGCGCCGCCAGGGTCAGGCATGTGAACTCTGGGTTCGGTGACGTGCGCACGGCAAGGAAGAGGAAGGTCAAGAGACCGTAAAAAAGTTCGGTGAGGTGACTTGCGTTTATGTACGTGAACCGAGTCGTGTGGCTGGAAAATGCCCTCAGCGCATCAGCTCACCCGCGTTCACCAGCAATGACTGGCCCGTGATCGCCCGCGCCCGGTCCGAGGCCAGGAACACCGCCGCGTCCGCCACGTCCGCATCCGTCGCCGGCTCCGGCAGCGCCATCCGGTCCGTCAGCCTGCCCAGCACCTCCGCCTCCGACACGCCCTCCCGGCCGGCGGTGAACCGCACGTACGCCTGCACCGGCGGTCCCCACATCCAGCCCGGCAGCACGGTGTTGACCCGGATCCGGTACGGCCCCAGCTCCCGCGCCAGCGAGTACATCGCGCTCGTCAGCGCCCCCTTCGACGCCGCGTACGCCGCCTGCCGCACCTGCGACGGAGCCGCCACCGCCGACTGCGTCCCGATGAACACGACGGCCCCGCCGCCCTGTCTGAGCGACGGCAGGCAGGCCCGGGTCATCCGCAGCGTGCCCAGCAGATTCACGTCCAGGACGGAGCGCCAGGCCTCGAAGTCCGCGTCCTCCAGACCGCCGAAGCAGCTGTCCAGCGCGGCCACGTGCACCACCGCGTCGATCCGCCCGAACCGCTCCCGCGCCAGCCCCGCCAGCGCCTCGCACTGCGCCTCGTCGGTGATGTCGGTCGCCCGGTACGCCGTGCGCGACCCGTCCGGATCGAGCTCGGCCGCCGTCTTCGCCAGGTTCGCCTCCGTGCGGGCCCCGAGCACGGCCCGCCCGCCGTCCCGTACGACGGCCGCCGCCACCTGCCGCCCCAGCCCGGCCCCGACCCCCGACACGACGACCGTCTTCCCCGCGAGCAGCGACATCGAAGCCTCCCCGGAACCCTGGCGCATTATCTGACGGAGCGTCAGAGTATGAGCCAGCCGCCAACAGAGGGGAAGGGCATGAGCGACGACACCCGCAGCGAGCTGTACGCCGAACTGGCCGCCGTCGGCCCCTACGGCACCCGCCCCGGCCACGCCCTGATCACCATGGTCGAACCGCACCCGGGCCACGAGTACGCCTACAACCGCTGGTACGAGGACGACCACTACTACGCCGGCGCGATGGCCATGCCCTGGATGTACGCCGGCCGCCGCTGGGTGGCCACCCGGGACCTGCAACTGCTGCGCTACCCCGAGAAGTCGGCGGTCGCCCAGCCCGTCACCACGGGCTGCTACCTCTCCACGTACTGGATCACCGCCGGCCGCTACGACGACCACATGCGCTGGACGGTCGCCATCAACAAGCGCCTCAACCGCGACGGCCGCGTCTACCACGACCGCACCCACGTCCTCACCGCGTTCCAGGACCACGAGGCGACGGTCTACCGGGACGGGGCGGCCGGCCCGCGCGACGTCCACGCCCTCGACCACCCCTACGCCGGCCTGGTCCTCCAGGTCGTCGAGGCCGGCACCCCCGAGCAGCGCCCGCGACTGCTGGAGTGGCTGCGCTCCCGCCACCTGCCCAAGCGGCTCGCCGGCTCCCCGGCGGCGCTGGTGACCGTCTTCCGCCCGACCCCGCTCCCCGGCGACCGCATGACCTACGTCAAGCAGGTCGAGGGCGTCGACACCCGGCTGACCCTGCTGTGGTTCCTCCAGACGGACCCGAGGGAGTGCTGGGACCCCCATTTCACGGGCCTGGACGCGGCGGTGGCCGAGTCGGGGCTGGGAAGCGTGGAACTGGTGGCGCCGTTCATCCCGACCGTGCCGGGCACCGACACCCACGTCGACCGGCTCCGCTGAGGGTCAGCGCAGTTCCTCCGGGCAGGGCGTCCCCCTGGGCAGCTGGTACGGCGCCGCCAGACGGTATGTGCCCGCCCTGGGGGCCAGCAGCTCCGTCCACTTGTCGCCCTGGGCGTCCTCCTCGGTCTCCGTCAGACAGCCGTTGACGTTGACGTACGTCTTCGGCTCGTCCTCGGGGCGCTCCTTGGAGGCCTGCGTCTCCTGGGGCGGCTTCAGGCTCTTGCCCTCCGCGTCGACGATGCTCAGCCAGGGGGAGTACGGGATGCGGATCAGGACGCGGCCCGGCTTCTTCACCCGGAGGATCATCTCGCCCTGCTCGGCCCGGTCGACGACGGCGTTCGGCTCGGCGAGGGGCGTCGGGGCGGTCACCTTGAACAGCTGCCAGTTGGCATCGCCCCAGACCTGGGTCAGATACGGCAGCCCGCGCCGCACCAGCGCCCGCTCCCGCTGACCCCCGTCCCCGTCCGGCTCGTCCTTCGGCAGCACCACGTAGTGCACCGCCCAGCGCTTCAGCCACTCGTGGTAGTTCGCCGAGTTGAGCGTGTCGTCATAGAAGAGGGGGTTGCGCTCCATGTCGGCCTGCCGGTTCCAGCCGCGGGCCAGGTTGACGTACGGGGCGAGCGCGGAGGCCTCGCGGTGGGAGCGGGCGGGGACGACCTCCACGCGGCCCTTCTCGGCGCCGACCTCCTGCAACTCGTTCACCAGCGGCGCCAGCTCGCGCGACCAGGACGCCGCCGGGGCCGTGTGCACGATGTCGTCGACCGTCTTGAAGCCGATCCACACGGCGAAACCGACGAGCGCGACGACGGCCGCGTACCACTTGCGGCTCCGCGGCACCGTGAACGGCAGCGCGGCGACCAGCGCCACCCCGGCGAACAGCATCGCCAGCCGCGTGATGTTCGAACCGATCTGGGAGCTGACCAGCCACACCAGCACGACGCCCAGCCCGTACACCGCGGCCGTCAGCCGGACCGTCTGCCAGTCCTTGGGCACCAGGACGAAGACGAGGACCGAGAACGCCAGCGGCAGCAGCACCGAGCCGATCACCATCGGCTGCGTCCCCGAGAACGGGAACAGCCACGCCGACACCCCCACCACCGCACTCGGCGCCAGCCCCAGCGCCCACGCGCCCGGCCGCCGCTTCTGGAGGAACAGCGCCACCGCGACCAGGCCCACGAACAGGCCCGCGACCGGCGACGCCATGGTGGCCAGCGCGGCCAGCGGCGCCGCGGACAGGGCCTTCGCCCAGCGCTTGTACCGCCACCGGTACGGCCAGCAGAACACGACCGCGACCGCGCCGAGCGCGAACATCATGCCCAGGCCGAACGTCACCCGCCCGGACACCGCGTTGCAGAACAGCCCGAACACGCCCGCCATGGACGCCCACAGGGGGTTGCGGACGGACCGGCTGCGCAGCAGGAGCAGGGTCAGCAGCCCCGCCGAGACCGTCCCCGCGATCATCATCGTCGTCCGCACGCCGAGCACCGACATCAGATACGGCGACACCACGCTGTACGACACCGGGTGCATCCCGCCGTACCAGGCGAGGTTGTACGCCGAGTCCGGGTGCCGGCCGACGAACTCGGCCCAGGCGTCCTGCGCGGCCAGATCGCCGCCGCTGTTCGCGAACGTGAAGAACCAGAGGACGTGGAGCAGTGCGGCGAGCCCCGTGACGGACAGGACCGGGTGGCGCAGCATGCGCTCACGCAGCGTCAGCGCGAGAGTGTGCAGCCGGTCCTCACGGCCGTCCCGGCTGCCGCCTTCCCCGGCTGCGGGCAGGGGTATTCGCGGGCCGGCGGATACCGGGCCCGGATCGGCGTCGTCGGCGCGTGTCGGCTCCGCAGTGGCCACTCGAAGGCACTCCCCGTTGTCCCGTCTTCTGTTCTCGTCTTCTCATACCGGCCCCACCGGCCGTGTCCCGTCGGTCAGCGGTCCACGGCCGTGCCGCCGCGGGCGGCGGCCTGCCCGGTTCGCGACGCTAGCACGCACCCCGCCGGGCGGCGCCCGGACGGGCCGTTACCGGCGGGGTGCGGTGCTGCGGGCCGGCGAGCCGGCCCGGCTCTCAGCCGAGGCGGGTGAGCTTGTCCGCGAAGCCCGGCTCCACGAGGTCCTTCTGGAGGGCGACCGGAACCTTGACCGCGTTGGCGCTGCCGTCACCGACGGTGAGCGTGCCCACCTTCGTGCCGGCCTTCGCCGTGTGCGGCAGCTCGTCCGCGGCGAACGTCAGCTTGACGGACAGGCCCGCCCAGCCGACGGCCGTGACGTCCTCGGTGACGGCGACCGGCGTACGGCCGCCGAGACCGTCGTCCGCGTAGCCGACGACCGTGCCCTTCTTCAGGATCGTCGCCGACTCCAGCGCGCCCTGCGCGGCCTTGATCAGCTTGTCGCCCTCGTACAGCGCGGCACCCAGGATGGTGTTGTCCGGGCCGCCGGCGGGCTGGCGCACCACGGCGCCGACGATCCGGCGGGTCTCGCCGTCGACGTCCTTCCTCGCCGAGAAGACGAGGTTGCCGAGCGCCGAGGTGGTGGTGCCGGTCTTGATGCCGGTGACGTCGTTGTAGCCGACCAGACGGTTCCAGTTGTCGTGCTTGGTGCCCTTGTAGTCGACGTACGACATCATCGCGGCCACCTCGCGGAAGGCGGGCTGCTCCATGGCCGCCTTGCCGAGCTTCACCTGGTCCACGGCCGTGGACACGGTGGTGTTGTTCAGGCCCGACGGGTCGGTGTACGTCGTGTTCTTCATGCCGAGGTCCTTGGCGGCGTCGTTCATCTTGCCCACGAACGCCTTCTCGGAACCCGCGTCCCAGCGGGCGAGCAGTCGCGCCACGTTGTTCGCGGAAGCGATCAGGATGCTCTCCAGGGCCTCCCGCTGGCTGATCTTGTCGCCCTTGGTGACGTCGACGGTGGACTCCTGGCCGGCGTCGGACTGGTCCTCGGCGGCCTGGTCGATCTCGATCTTCGGCCCGTCCTCGCCGCTCTTGAGCGGGTGGTCGCGCAGGATCACATAGGCGGTCATGACCTTGGCGACGCTCGCGATCGGCACGGGCTTCTGCTCGCCGGACGACCCGAACGAGCCGATGCCCTGCACGTCCAGCGCCGCCTGGCCCTTGGCGGGCCAGGGGATGTCGACCTTGCCGCCCTCGAAGGTGTAGCTGTCCTCGGCGGTGAGGTCCAGGGTGGGCGCCGGCAGCGGGCGCACGCTCTGCGCGACGCCGATGAGGACCACCAGCAGCAGCACCAGCGGCGTCCAGATCTTCACCCGCCGCATGGCCGTCCGCAGCGGGGTGTCCGGCGGCGGCGGGGTGTTCGTCAGCTCGGCCAGCAGATCCAGTGGCGGCCGGGGCGGCAGGGGCTGCTGGGTGGTCCGCTCGGGGCCGACGGTGGGCACGGGGGCGGTGGCGTCGGCGGGGGCGGGGGCAGGCGGGGTGGCCTGTCCGGCCGGGGCGGTCTGTCCGGCCTGTGCGCCGGACGCCGGCTTCCGCGTCGACGGGTCGTCCAGCGGCTTGAGCGCGACGAACTTGCTGGTCCGCTCGGCTTCCTTCTCGGGCGCGTCCTTGGCGTCCTTTGTGGCACCGCCGAGCTTCAGCATGGTGGTGGGCTGATCGACCGGGGGCCGCACGGCCTTGAAGACGGCGGTGGGCTGGTCGACGGGGGGTGCGGCGTCGCCCTTGTCGGTGTCGGTGTCCGAGTCGTCCGACTCTGAGGCGGCCTCGGAATCGCCCGTGCCGCCGGTGGCGGAACGGTCCGCCTCCGGCTCGTCGGCGTCTTCGGCCTCTCGGTCCTCCCGGGCGTCCTCGTCGGCCTCAGCAGGCTTCTCAGGCTTCTGGGCGTCCGCGTCGGCCTCTGCGGCCTCTTCCGCCCTCTCAGCCGCCTCCTGGCCGTCCTCAGAGCCCTTGTCGGCGTCCTTGTCGGCCTCCTTGGCCGCCGCAGGCTCCTCGTCCTGGTCGGCCGTAGCGACCCACGCGGCCACGGCGTCCCGCAGCCGCCCGTCACTGGCGGCGGCGCCGTCCCCGCGCTCACCGGAGCCGGAGCCCTTCTCCTGCTCCTGGGAGGCGTCGTCCGCCGCCCCTTCGACACCGGCGTCCTTCTCGCCCGGCTCGGCGTCAGCCGTGTCGGCGGCGTCGGCGTCACCGGCATCCTGCTCGGCGGCATCCGCCGAGTCGGCCTGGCCCGCGTCCCGCTCGGTGCCCGCGTCGCTGACACCCTGCTCGGTGTCAGCCGCAGAGTCTGCTTCGTCCGCGTCCCGCTCGGCGTCCGCCGTATCCGCGACGTCCGCGTCGCTCTCGTCCTGCTCGGCGTCACCGGCGTCCGGCCCGGCGTCAGCCGCCGAGTCGGCTTCGTCCGCGCCCTGCTCGGCGGCCGCGTCACTCTCGTCCCGCTCGGCGTCGCCGTCGTCCTGCTCGGTGTCCGCCGCCGAGTCCGCCTGGCCCGCGTCCCGCTCGGTGCCCGCGCCGCTCACACCCTGCCCGGTGTCAGCCGCAGGGTCTGCTTCGTCCGCGTCCCGCTCGGCGTCCGCCGTACCCGCGGCGTCCGCGTTGCTCTCGTCCCGCTCGGCGTCACCGGCGTCCTGCCCGGTGTCAGCCGCAGGGTCTGCTTCGTCCGCGTCCCGCTCGGCGTCCGCCGTACCCGCGGCGTCCGCGTCGCTCTCGTCCTGCTCGGCGTCACCGGCGTCCTGCTCGCTGCAAGCCGCCGAATCCGCCTCAGCCGGCGTCACCTCGGCGTCCGCGTCGCCCTCGTCCCGCTCGGGGTCAGGCCCTCGCTCGGCGTCAGCCGCTCGTTCCGCGTCCGGCGTCTCCGCCGGCCTCTCCGCCGTGCGGGTGGAGAGCACTCGTGTCGCCGTGTCGGCGCCGCCGCGCTTCGTGGACCTCTCCGTGTCCCGGGCCACCGCCAGGCGCGGATCGCGCTTGGGTGGGGCCTCGCTCCTGGCCTCGGGAACCGGACTCGCGCTCCCCGACGTCGGTTCTGCCGACGACTCGCGCTGCTTCGACCTGTCGGGGGACTCGCCCGCCACCGATGCCTCCTCCTCGCGCCGCACGCCCCGCGTGCGCGTACCGAACCGTGAACCGCCGCCCGTGACACCGCTCCCCGGCGCTGTCCGAACCATGTACCAGTGTCCTGTGCGCGCACTGAACCCACCCGGTAGACGAGAACGACATACCTACTGGTTCCACTACGAACCGGTCACGCACCCTCGACAGACCAATGTGAGAGGGGTCACCCTGTCATTCATCCACGCGGGGAGGCATGGATGGGCAGGAGCCGCAGAACACTTCCGGAGGAGCTTCTGTTGCTGGCATTGGACCCGACCACGGGTACCACTGCGCAGCCGCAGTCGCTCGACCTCGGTCTGGCCGGAGCACAGCTAGTGGAGCTGGCGCTGGCCGGACGGATAGCCCCAGACGGGGATCGTATCGCCGTGGTTGTACCACGGCCGACTGGAGATCCAACGTTGGACTGCGCGTTGGAGTTGCTGCGTAGGCGCGGCGCTCCCGTGCGGGCAGTGAACTGGATTGGCGGGCCGCGTCTCGGGCTCCGCCAGACCTACCTCTCGCATCTGGAGCGGTGCGGCATGGTGCATGCCGTGGCGGGCCAGATGTGCGGAGTGCTGCCGACGACTCGCTACCAGGCGACGGACACGGAGATCAGCCGGGAGATCAGGGCCCGGCTGGACTCGGCGATCCGCACCGGCGTACCGCCGGACCCGCGGACCGCCGCGCTCGCCGCCCTGGCACACGCGGTCGGCCTCGGCAAGCACCTGTATCCGGGCAACGAGGGGCGTTCCTCTCGGTCCCGGCTGCGGGACCTGATCAGGCACGACCCCATGGGCGGTCTCGTCGCGCACGCCGTGATGGACGTCCAGAACGGCGTGGCGGCGCAGCCGCGCCGCAGCCCGGCCCCGTCCGGCCGTCAGGCCGCCGGCGGAGCCAGGTCCGCAGCGGAACCCGCCCGAGGCGTTCCGATGCAGCCGCGCCACGGGAGCATGGCGCGCGCCGTGGCCCACTGAGCCGCGGACCCACAGCACCACGCAGCACCCCAGACCCGGTCACGGGAGCCGCTGTCCGAGCGGGGCGGGGAGAGCACACACTCTCCCCGCCCCGCTCGGCGTGCCCTGCCCGAACTGGCGTGTACCCGTCGCATATCCACCGTTTCCCAGCGGTAGGAAGCACCTTGGTGGCAGTCTGCTCAACAGCAGATACGCAAAGTAGAGGCACGCAGCCGGAGGTGCACGTCCCGTGGCGTCCAATGTCAATCCCACCGTCAGGCGGCGCCGGCTGGGCCAGGAGCTGCGCAGGCTCCGTGAGCTCAAGGGCATGACGGCCGAGGAGGTCGCCGAGCGGCTGCTCGTGTCGCAGTCGAAGATCAGCCGGCTGGAGAACGGCCGGCGCAGCATCAGCCAGCGCGACGTGCGCGACCTGTGCGGGGTCTACGAGGTCGAGGACCAGCGGATCGTCGAGTCTCTGATGCAGATGGCCAAGGACTCCCGGCAGCAGGGCTGGTGGCATGCCTTCGGGGACATCCCCTACAGCGTCTACATCGGTCTGGAGACGGACGCCGAGTCGCTCAGGGTCTACGAACCCCAGATCATCACCGGCCTGCTGCAGACGCGTGCGTACGCCGAGGCCATCATCCGGGGCGGCTCGCCCGAGGCGTCGGAGGCGGACAACGACAAGCGCGTCGAGGTCCGGCTGCGCCGGCAGGGCCGTATCACCGCCGAGACGGACCCGCTGCGGCTGTGGGTGGTCCTGGACGAGGCGTCGCTGCACCGGACCGTGGGGAGCCGGCAGGTGATGCGCGAGCAGCTGGAGCACCTCATCGAGATGTCGCAGCTGCCCCACATCACCGTGCAGGTCCTGCCGTTCGAGGTCGGCGCGCACGCCGGCATCAACGGCCAGTACTCCATCCTGGAGTTCGCCGACGCGGCCGACTCCAGCGTGGTGTACATCGAGGGCGTGACCAGCGACCTGTACCTGGAGAAGCCGCTGGACGTGCAGAAGTACACGGTGATGTACGAGCACCTGCGCGCGCAGTCGCTGAACGTGGACCAGTCGCGGCAGCTCATCGAGCGCCGGGCGAAGGAGTACGCGCGCTGACCGTGCGTGGCGCACTCCGTGGCGCGGGACCTGCCGTCCGGCAAAGTGCGGGATGCTACACCCCTGACACGCCTGACTGGAAGTCTCCCCTGGAATATGCCATCCAGTCGAGTGAATGACTGCTCCGAACGAGGATGTTGGCGAGTAGCGTCGATCACGCCAACCACCAGCACGTGTTGGCGTAAACGCAACTGCTACGGAGCGAACATGGCAATTCGTCTGGGCGCCACGGAAACGTGGACGACGTCCTCCTACACCAACAACAACGGCGCCTGTGTGATGGTCAGGTCGACCGTCGAAGAGGCCCTGGAACTCGGGGACACCAAGGTCCCCGAGGGTCCCAAGCTGGCGTTTCCCGCCGATGCGTGGAGTGCCTTCGTGGCCTCGGTCAAGGCCTGAGCCACCGCTCGACAACAGCACAAGCACCACCGAAAGAGCCCTCTCGACCAGCCTCGCCGTCCTTGCCGAGAGGGCTCCGCTTGTGCCCGCGCTGCCCTGAGGGCGATCAGCTCACCGGGAACGCCACGTCACACACCGGATCCTCGGCTCCCGCCGCCTCCCAGTCCGCGAAGTACAGCTCCCGGCACGGGCCGGCCGGGGTCAGCCCCTGAGCCGCCATCCACTCCTCCACCGCTTCGAACGCGGCCAGGATCTGCGGGTGCGCCACCTGTGCCTTGGTGATCCGGGTGTACGCCAGCCGCTGGGCCGGCTCCATCCGCACCGCCGTCTCCCAGGCCCGCCCGTGCCGCTGCGCCCACGCCCGCGCCGCCGCCTCGTCGGTGACCGGCACGCACGCCTCGGCGGGGCCGTCGCTCTCCATCGACACCTCGGCGTGGTAGGCGACGTACGGCACCCCGGCCACGCCCCCGCACTCCCGGGCCGCCGCCTCCAGCCGGCCCAGCGACGCCCCGATCCACGCGGGCAGCTCGTCCGCCAGCGTGTGCCGCTTCTCGGTGATCACGACCTGCGCCGGCATGTCCACCGTCTCGACCTTGAACTTCCCGTACATCTCGGAACTCCTCCCCGACAGTCGTCCACGGAGGTACGCGGCGAGCGTCCGCTGTCCCGCCACCCGCGCCTCGACGTCCGCCCAGTACGTGCCGAGCAGCTCGGCCGCGGTCGGCCCGTCGCCCGCCGCGACCACCTCGGCGATCCGGGCGAGCGGCATGTCCAGCTGCCGCAGCAGGGCGACCAGCCGGGCCCGTTCGACCTGGCCGGCGCGGTAGTAGCGGTAGCCGGTGGCCTCGTCGACGTACGCCGGGGACAGCAGCCCCAGCCGGTCGTACAGCCGCAGGGCCTTGGCCGACAGCCGGGCGCGCGCGGCGAACGCCCCGATGGTGAGCAGGTCACGGTCCGGTACGTCCACCACGGCATCCTCCGTCATCGGGCGGCTCTTCCGCCCGATGACGAGGAGGCTCGGCCCTGCCCCAGGGGCAAGGTCAACGAGGTGTCAGGCCAGCTGCGCCTCGATCGCCGCCACGACCTCGTCCGAGTCCGGCTCGGTCTGCGGGGAGAAGCGGGCGACGACCGTGCCGTCCCGGCCGATCAGGAACTTCTCGAAGTTCCAGCGGATGTCCCCGCTGTGCCCCTCGGCGTCGGCGAAGCCGGTCAGGCGCTCGTACAGCGGGTGCCGGTTGTCGCCGTTGACCTCGACCTTCTCGGTCATCGGGAAGGTCACGCCGTACGTCGCCGAGCAGAACTCGGCGATCTCCTCGGCGCTGCCGGGCTCCTGCCCGAGGAACTGGTTGCAGGGCACGCCGAGGACGGTGAAGCCGCGCTCGGCGTAGCGCTCGTGGAGCTTCTCCAGCCCGTTGTACTGCGGGGTCAGGCCGCACTTGGAGGCCACGTTCACCACCAGCACCGCCTTGCCCGCGTACTGGGACAGGTCGGCGGAACCGCCCTGGAGGGCACCGATCTCGACGTCGAGGGGAGAGGAACCGTTGTCAGTCGTCATGAGCGGATGCTAACTCCGGCGGGTGCCGGGCCGTCCGGTTCCGGCCTCCACCAGGACCTGCCCCGCCGCCGTCCGCGCGTACAGCACGGACCGGCCCGCCCGCCGCCGCTCGACCAGGCCGGCGTCGAGCAGCACCCTCAGATGCCGGCCGACCGAGCCGAGTCCCTGCCCGGTGATGGCGACCAACTGGCTGGTGCTCAGCGGGGAGTCGAGGAGGACCAGCACACCGGCCCGGGCGGCCCCGAGCAGTGCGCCGAGGCTCGCGGGCACGGTCCGGCCGCCGGGGTCGGCGAGCACGCCCGCGCACGCGTAGATCACCGCGTACCGGTCGGGCTCCTCCCAGGACACCCAGCCGGTCTTCGGGGTCACCGGCACGAACAGGAGCTCGGCGCCGGAGATCTCGCGGGGCGGGTACTCGTGCAGGTTCACCTGGAGCCGGTTGTCACCCAGCCACCGGGTCCGGCCCGGTCGCAGCGCGTCCAGCGCCGCCGCCCAGCCGCCCCGGCTCACCTGCGCGGTACGGGCGACCACGTCCGCCTCCAGCACCCGCCGGCGCCGGTCCCAGTCCGGCCGTACGGTCTCGGTCCAGACGTACGTCAGCAGGCCGGCCGCGCGCTCGGGGAGATCGTCCCGGTCCAGGGCGGCGGGAAGCGGGGCGGCCAGGGAGGTCCGCAGATGGGCGCGGGCCTCGTCGGGGCGGGCCGCCCGCACCCGTGCCACCCCTTCCTCGAAGGTCTCCCGGTCTGTCGGGGTGGGCGTGAGGAAGTCGGCGATCCAGGACCGGCCCAGCCCGGCGCGGACGAGCAGCGCGGTCACGGGGGCGGCGGCCAGCCGGGCCCGGTAGCCGGGCAGGTGGTCGCGCAGCCAGGCCCGCTCGCCCGGGTGCGCGGGGGTGCCCCGGTGCAGCAACTGGAGGCAGGCGAAGGTCTCGGCGAGCGGGGAGAGCACGAACCGGCTTGCCGCCAGGGTGTCGGCGTTGACCTGCCACCAGCCCATGCGCACCCCCGACGTTTCGCACCTGCGCGAAACAATAACCACGCGATCCGGGCCGCCGGAGACTCCCGGCATGCGCAGCTACCGCGAACTGTTCCGTACCCCCGAGTTCACCCCGTTCTTCCTGGCCGCGTCGGCGCAGACGGTCGCCCAGACGATGGGCGGACTGGCGCTGGGCACCCTGGTCTACCGGGCGACCGAGTCGCCGCTGCTGTCCGCGCTGAGCATGTTCGGCTCCTCGCTGGTGCAGGTGCTGGGCGCGACGCTCCTGCTCTCGGCGGCCGACCGGCTGCCCCCGCGCGCGGCCCTCACGGCCCTGCCCCTGCTCTTCGCGGCCGGCACGGCGGCCCTGGCCCTGCCCGGCTTACCGATCTGGGTCCTCTTCGCGATCGTCGTGGCCATGGGGCTGGCGAAGTCGGTGGGCGGGGGAGTGCGCTGGGGCCTGCTGAACGAGATCCTCTCCAAGGACGGCTATCTGCTGGGCCGCTCGGTGTTCAACATGATGAGCGGCCTCATGCAGATCGCCGGATACGCCACCGGCGGCGCGCTCGTGGCCCTGCTGTCCCCGCGGATCTCCCTGCTGGCATCGGCCGCCCTCTACCTTCTGGCGGCCGCGGTCGTCCGCCTCGGCCTGACCAGCCGCTCACCCCGCGCGACCGGCCGCCCCTCGGTGTCGGCGACGTGGCGCGCCAACGCCCTGCTCTGGTCGTCCGCACCCCGTCGCCAGGCGTATCTGGCGCTGTGGATCCCCAACGGCCTGGTCGTCGGCTGCGAATCCCTCTACGTCTCCTACGCCCCCGACTCCGCTGGGACCCTGTTCGCTTTTGCGGCGCTGGGCATGCTGGCCGGGGACGTCCTGGTGGGCCGCCTGGTCCCACCGCGCCTGCGCCCCCGCCTGGGCTTCCCGCTCCTGCTGCTCCTGGCCACCCCGTACGTGCCCTTCCTGCTCCATCCGCCACTGCCGCTCGCGGCAGCCGCCGTCACGCTGGCCTCGGTCGGCTTCGGCGCGAGCCTCGTCCAGCAGGAGCGCCTGGTGGCCCTGACACCCGACGCCCTCACGGGCCACGCCCTGGGACTGCACTCGGCCGGCATGCTCACGATGCAGGGCGTGGCGGCGACGCTGGCGGGCTCGGTGGCCCAACTGACCTCTCCGGCGGGGGCGATGGCGGCGATGGCGACGGTGTCGGCCGGGGTGACGCTGGCGCTGATGGCGGCGGCAAGTCGGGAGCGGCGGGCGGTGGCGGCGGTGTCAGGACAGTGACCGGCCCGGTCGGCCCTTTCCCCATCGGGTCAGAGCACCGACCGGCCAGTCCCCGCGTGGGTCACTCCTCGTCCGGGGCGCTCTCCTCCGGGGCACCGCCCTCGATGAGCCGTTCGGCGATGTCGTCGGCCCACTCCTGGGCCCAGCGGCGGAGCCCGGCGACGGCCTCCGCGTCGAGGCCCTGGGCGGTGAACGCGCTGTCGTCGAGCCAGTCCGTGCCGGTCAGCCGGGCCTGGAGATCGGTGAGGTCGAAGGGCTCGGGGGTGTGCCGGCGGCCGAGTTCCTCCAGTTCCGGGTGGCTCCAGCGGGCGGAGGCGGCGTGGACGTCGACCAGGTCGCGGGCGAGTCCGCGGTCGGCCAGGTCCCGCACGCGGGTGCCGACCAGGTCGTCGAGCGCGAGCGCCGGCCCGAGCCCGGTCGTCACGGGCGGGCGCCACAGCACCTCCTTGTGGAGGCCGACCTCGTACTCCTCACCGGTCGCCGCGTCGGTGACGAGGAACTGGGCGGACAGCGGATCGCTCTCCAGCGTCCGCACGAGCCAGCCGCGCGCCACCAGGCCCGTCCGGACGGTGTCGGCGATGCCGTCCATCCCGGCGGGGTGCTCGGTGGCGAGGTCCACGTCCCGGCCGCCCCGCCGCACCAGCCCGTGCGCGAGCACGGCGTATCCGCCCGCGAGGACGAGGCCGTACGCCTCACCCACCGCGAGAAGATCACCGACGAGCCGCCGAACCGGCTCGGGGGCGGGGGGTGGTGCGGACATGTCCTTGATTATCGCCGGGTGGCCTCTCAGGGGCGCGGGGAACTGATCCCCTACGGCTTGCGGCCGACGCCGCAGTACGCGTCCACACCGGCGGCGTCGACATCCGCGGGCTCCGCCCGCCACTGCGGCACCCGTACCACTCCCGGCTCCACCAGCTCCAGCCCGTCGAAGAACCCGGCGATCTCGGCGACCGGACGGACGTAGTACGGCACGGCCCCGCTCGCGTTGTAGGCCTCGGACGCGGCGATCATGCCCTCGCTCGTCGCGGTGCTGTCGCTGATCACCAGGTGGCTGCCGGACGGCAGTCCGGCCATCAGCCGCCGCACCAGCTCCCGCGCCTGCTCGTAGTCGGCGACATGCCCCAGCGTGTTGAGGATCATCAGACCGACCGGCCGGGACAGGTCGAGCGTGCCCGCGGCGGCCTTCAGGACCGCCTCCGCGTCGTACAGGTCGGCGTCCAGATAGGCGGTCCTGCCCTCCGGGGTGCTGGTGAGCAGGGCATGGGCGTGGGCCAGCACGATGGGGTCGTTGTCGACGTACACGATCCGGGAGTCCGGCGCCACGCGCTGGGCGACCTCGTGCGTGTTGTCGGCGGTCGGCAGCCCGGTGCCGACGTCCAGGAACTGCCGCACCCCCTGCTCCACGGCCAGGTACCGGACGGCCCGCCCCAGGAACCGGCGGCTCGTGACCGCCACGTCGACCAGGCCCGGGAAGATCGACTTGATCTGGTCGCCGATCTCGCGGTCGACCTCGTAGTTGTCCTTGCCGCCGACGAAGTAGTTCCAGAACCGGGCGGAGTGCGGCTTGGACGTGTCGATACGGGCACGCAGGCTGTCGTCGGGCACGGCGGGGCCTCCTGGGGGTGGGGAAGGGGGACCGTCCACCAACCTAGGTGAACTCCTCGGCCGGACACGGATGTTGTCCGGTCCGCCACCGGGCCGGCGTGGGGTTTCGGCCACGCGGGAACGCCCTACCCGCCTCCCGTCCCGAGGGGTGCGGCGGGCAGCCCGAAGTGCTCGGCGACGATGCGGATGGTGTGGGTGCCGTCCGGGTTGAAGTCCGGGTCGGTGTCGTAGCGGGTGGTGCGGCCGACGATCCCCTGCTCCAGGAACTGCCGTATGAACAGGTCGGCCTGGCTGCCGAAGCGGCGGGACTCGCGACGCGCACCGACGTTGAAGATGGACATGGCGAAGCCGCCGCGGCTGTAGGCGAACTGGTACGGGTGCTCGGCGCAGTGGGGCACCGCGTACCGGTCGCCGCACGAGCAGGCGGGCGTGGACGCCAGGAACACCATGTCGACGTGGCTCTGGTCGCGCACGCGGTCCTGGTACCGGAAGCCGGTGATGTACTGGCCGAGCTGCTGGACGGCGCCGCCGTCGGGGGTGGTGTCCGGGCGGTGCGTCAGCCAGGCCCAGCCGTCCGCCGAGCCGGAGGCCGTGGGCGGCAGGCCCGCCTCGCTGAAGAAGCCGGTGAGGTCGGCCAGGGGGATCCCCCGGCAGAACGTGAGGAAGGCGGCGGGCGCGAGCCAGGTCATCGGTCCGTCACCTCCGGGGACAGCGGCGGCGAGGGCAGGGCGAAGAAGCCGGCGACCGCCCGGACGATGCGGTCGTGGTCCTCGTAGTGGTGGTCGAAGCAGTCGTGCCGGGCATCGTCCGCCTCCGCGCACTCGGCGTCCGGCCCGATCAGGTTCGCGGCCAGCAACTCGGCGGACAGGTGGTCGGGGTTGTCCCCCAGCCGCTGCACCAGGTCCTCGAAGCTGAACCAGGTGATCAGCCGCCCGTCCCGGTAGTACTCGAAATGCGGCGGGTGCGCCTTCGCGCTGCACGGCTCGGTCACGAACACCACGAGCTCGGCGCCCGCGCAGATCCGCCCGTAGGGCACGGGGTCGAAGTCCTCGACCTCGGCGTTGCACATGTCGTGGACGACCCACACCCACCCGTCGCCCTCCCCGCTCACCAGCGGCTCCCGCCGTAGCTCGCGCAACCCCTCGGCCAGAGTGTCCGGTGTCATCCCGCGCGCGAACACGAGATTCACCTCGTCGTGCCGGCCGGACTCCAGGACCGGGCCGGGCACATGCATCCAATCAGGCATGCGCCGCATCGTAGGAGCAGGCACTGACAACGGGCCGTGCGGTCCGGTCCTGCCCGGGTGGCGGGGGGGGGGGGGGGGGGGCGCGCCCCCGGGCGGCCCCCCCGGGGCCCCCCCCCCCCCCCCCCCGGGGGGCCGGCGGGCGCGGGGGCCGCCGCGCCCAACCCCCCCCCACCCCCCCCACCCCCCCCCCGGCGCGCGGGGGGGGGGGGGTGCGTCGTGGCGGGGGCGGGTCATTTCAATAAACTCTGTCTGGGGGGGTTTGGGGGGGGGGGGGGTTGGGCGGGGGGGGGGGGGGGGGGGCGGGCGGGGGGGGGGCGGGGGGGGGGGGCGCCCCCCCCGCCGTTCGCTCAGCCGGGGGCCACCGCTCGCCCCGTCTGGGGGGAGATCATCCCCGCGCACAGGCCCCGGGCCGCCAGCCCCTGGGCGATGCGGGGGATCGCCGCGCGGGTGTTGGCCGACCAGTCGTGCATGAGGATGGTCTGGCCGTTGGTGAGGCGGGCGGCGGCCTGGACGATCGCTTCGGTGCTCGCGCCGTTCCAGTCCCGGGAGTCGACGTCCCAGATGATCTGGGTCAGGCCGTGACGGGCCGCGACCGACTTCACCGTCGCGTTGGTCTCGCCGTACGGGGGGCGGAACAGTCTCGGTGTGCCGCCTCCCGCGCCGGCGATGGCCTGCTGGGTCCGGGAGATCTCGGAGTCGATCTGGGCCTGGCTCAGGCCGGTCAGGTGCGGGTGGGTGTAGCTGTGGTTGCCGATCCACATGCCGGCGGACACCTGGGCCCGCACCAGGGACGGGTTGGCGGCGGCGTTCTGGCCCTGGTTGAACATCGTGGCCCGCAGCCCGTTGCGGCGGAGTGCGTCGAGCAGCCCGGTCGTGCTGCCGGACGGGCCGTCGTCGAAAGTGAGGCCGACGTATCCGGTGCAGGCGTCGGCCCGGGACGGGGTGGCGGTCGCGGTTGTCGTGGTGGTGGCCGTGAGGGCGGCGGCCGCGGCCGTCGTGAGGACGGTCAGCCTCGTGAGCAGGGCGCGGAGCGGGGACCGTGGTGTGGTTCCCATCGTCAGCGCACCGTGATGTTGGAGTTGCCGCTGCTCTGGTAACCCTCCGTCGCCATGATCATGTAGTACTTGAAGTTGCCCAGGGGCATGCCGGCCCGGGCCCAGGCGTCGAAGTGGTTGCCGGCCGTGATGGTGCCGCCCGTCCTCCTGGACTGCCGGACGCTCCAGTACTGGTCGAAGGTCCGCACGCCCTCGACGGACGGGGCGTTGTACCGGGTCGTCTTGTAGATGTCGTACGTACCGCCGTCGCTGGTGACGGTGCCCTTGTACTGGCCCGTGGGCCGGTACGTGCCCCAGTTGTCGACGATGTAGTACTCGACCAGCGGGTTCGCCGTCCAGCCGTAGAGGGTCAGGTAGGCGTTGCCGGACGGGTTGAACGTGCCGGAGTAGTTCACGGTGCGGCGGGCGCCGTTGCTCCAGCCCTTGCCGGCGACGAAGTTGCCGGTGTTCCGCCATGACGTGCTGTACCTGCCGCCGGAGGACAGGGTCATGGAGACCGTGCCCGGGGCGTCGGTCCAGAAGGAGTAGAAGTAACCGTTGTCGGTGCCGGTCTTGTTGCTGGTGACGACCGTGTCGGCGTAGGCGGTGCCCGGCATGCCGATGGCGGCGAAGGCGACCAGCAGCATGGTGCAGGCGCTGCTGATGAGCAGCCGTAAGCGGCTCGATGACTTCTTCATGGGGGTGCTTCCTCCTCGTCCTCGTGGGGGTCGGTCGATGGGGAGCCTGTGTCATCGGGAGTGTTGGCCGGACCCTGTCAACTGTCAATGGTTTCGGTAGGAGTTACGAAATATTCGTCGGCTGTCGGGGGGCGGTCGCAGGGGTACGCCCAGTTCAATTGGTATTCAGCGGCTGGATGGGTGGCCGTGTCGGCGAGCCGCCTGCCCCTCTGGCGCGGAGGCCAGAGTTCCGGTACTCGAATGTTTCGGGTTGTTTCCGGATCAGGCAGGGGCCAGGTCCATCGCCTGAAGGCTGGCCGAAAACCGCCAAAAGAAGGCAGATGGGCGCGTGTATTCTCCGCGAGTGACATCTACGTCCCCGGGAATTCCCACCCCTTCCGCCACGGACGCCGAATGCCTCGCGCTCACCCGTGGCCTGCGCCGCAGGGGGACGCTCGTGCTCTCCGTGTTCGCCCTGGTGTGGGCCTTCGCGGCGGCCTCCGGGACCGGTTCGGCGACGGACGTCACCCCGCTGGGCATCGAGCTGGCGGCGCTCGCGCTCACGGCGGCGGCGATCTACCTGGGATACCGCAAGGGCGCCTCGCCCTCGCCCCGCATGGTGAGCCTGCCGGCGAACTGGGCGCGCGGCGTGGGCATCGTCAACTCCGTCGAGTTGGTGGCCATCTTCATCGTCATCGCCGTGTCCAACGCCTCGGGCCACCCCGAGGCCGTCCCCGCGGGTATCGCCCTCGTCGTGGGACTGCACTTCTTTCCGCTCGCCCGGCTGTACGACCAGTGGCAGTACCGGTGGACGGCGGCGCTGCTGACGGCCATCGCGGTCACCGGCTTCGTCCTCGTCGCGGCCGGCCTGGCGAGCGAGACCGTGCGGATCGTGGTCGGTCTGGGCAGCGCGGTGGTGCTGTGGGCCTCGTCGTACCACCTGGCCGTACGCGGCTGACGCCACCCGCGGAGAAGGCTCGCGGATGATGCATGACATCGAGGACATCGAGCAGGAGAGAGGCCGCCTGTCGAACGGGCCGGCACCAGGACACGCGCCCCCCGTGCTGAGCGCCTTCGACCTGCGGACGAGCTGCCCGGTCGACGAGTTCGGCCGCAGGGTGCGGTCCGTGCTGGACCCCGCCCTCAACCTGGTGCTCTCGCAGCCGTTCGAGGGGGAGGACCTTCCCGTCGGCGAGATTCCGGCCTGGTTCGTCGCCGCCTGCCGAGGAGGGACCGGGCCGGTCCCCGACTTCGCGGCCCGGGGCAGGGAGCGCTACACGGCCGCGATCGGGCAGGGGCCGTGGAACCTGCAGGAATGGCTGTACCAGTTCGACCCCGCATCCGAATTCCGAGGGTGGGCCTGGTGGGACCTGACGCGATCGGGGGACCGCCGGGCGCGGATCCGCGTCGACTCGTGGGGCGAGTCCTTCTTCGCCTGTGACGAACTCCGGTGGCTCGCCTACGTCTCCGGCGCCGAGGACGTCAGCGGTCCGGCCTTGGTGAAGTCCGCTGCTTCCGTCCTCTCGGAGCAACCTCACTCCGGTGGCGCGTGAGGGGTCGGACTCAGGGGCCGGGGGCTGCCCCCCCTGACGTGCGGTGGCTCGCCGGATGGGCGGCGGCAGGGGTGAGAAGTGATCGTGTACCAACGGGTTTCCACGACGGGCTTCCGCTCGCCGGGCGACCACGTTGACGGATCACGAAGGGGGAACGGTGAAGCGTCCTACGGAGCACAGTCCGGCCCGCCGCACGCTGCTGGCGGCCGGCATGGCGGCAGCAGCCGGTGCCGGAACCGTGTGGGGTACGACGGGGAAGGCCGTCGCCGGCGGGTGGAGGGGACCGTTGGCGTACGGGGCGGTGGACGCCGAAGTGACGCGCCTGGAGGCCGGGTTGATCGAGCTGCGGCGGGACCTCCACCGGCACCCCGAACTGCCGGGGGAGGAGCGTCGTACCGCCGGCGTGGTGGCCCGGGAACTGCGAGCGGCCGGGCTGACCGTCACCACCGGGATCGGCGGCCACGGCGTGGTCGGTGTCCTGCACGGCACGCGCCCGGGCCGGACGGTCGCGTACCGGGCCGACATGGACGCCGTACCGCCCAAGGACATCGTCGGGGGCGGCCAGGCCGCGGCCCACCTCTGCGGGCACGACATCCACACGACGGTGGCCCTCGGCGTCGCCAAGGTCCTGGCCCGGCTGCGGCGGCACCTGAGCGGCACGGTGGTGTTCCTCTTCCAGCCCGCCGAGGAGAGCCTGTCCGGAGCCCGCGCACTGATCGAGGCGGGCGTGCTGGAACGCACCCGCGTCGAGGAGATCCACGCGCTGCACTGCGGACCCTTCCCCGTCGGCCGGTTCGCCGTGACCGGGGGCTACGGGATGCCGGGCCAGGACAAGGCGGAGGTGACGCTCCGGGGCCCGGACGCACCCGAGGCCGCGCGGCGCCTGGCCGCCGAGATCGGCGCGCTCGCCACGGTGACACCCCCGCAGACGCCCGCGGACATCGAGCGGATGGTCACCGACGCCCAGACGCCCGACGGCCCGCTCGCCCGCTTCGTCGCCCTCCGGGCCTCGGCACAGGACACCAACGTGAGCGTGTCCTACCGCTGTTGGCCGCAGGAGCGGTACACGGAGATACGCGGGGAGATCCGCCGGCTGGCCACGTCGTACGCGGGGGCCGCCGTGCGCTTCCCCGCCGAGCCGTTCCCGGCCCTGGTCTGCCCCGAACCCGACGCCCGCGCGCTCGCCCGCCACCTGCGCCGCGCACCGGGCCGTGACCCGGTCACCACGCTCCACTCCGCGTTCCCGCCCTTCAGCGGCGAGGACTACGCCCTCTACCTGGACCGCCTCCCCGGCACCTACACCTTCCTCGGCGTCCGCACCCCCGGCGCCCCCGTCACCACCGGCTACCCCCACTTCCCCGACTTCGCGCCGGACGAGCGGTCCATCGGCATCGGGGTACGGGCGATGGCGGGGTGGCTCGCGCAGCGGAGTCACCGTTAGGGCCGTGCCGTGGGGGAGCGTCAGACGGCACCTACGCTTCCGCCCCGCCCAGGCCCTGCACACGGGATCCACCGCGGGGCAGGAGGAGGCGCGAGAGGACGGCCGTGGCGAACAGGAGCGCGGCGACGGCGAGCAGGCCGACGCGCATGCCCGGGAGCGAGAAGTCCCCGCCGGGGCCGGCGAGAAGACTGCCGAACAGGGCGACGGACAGTGCGCCACCGGTCTGGCGAAGGGAGTTGAGCAGCCCGGACGCGGTGCCCGCGCGCTCCTGCGGGACGGCGTCCATCAGCAGCGCGGTCACCGCGGGCACCGCGAGCGCCCCGCCGACGCTCAACGGCAGCAGCAGGACGAGTACCAGCCACACCGGGGTGTGCGGGGCCAGCGGCAGCATGGCCAGCATCGCCCCGGTGAAGACCAACTGCCCGGCGACGATCACCGGCCGCCGCCCGATCCGCTCCGCCAGCCGCGGCGACACCAGGTTGGTCGCCGTCACCACGGCCGACATCGGCACGAACATCAGCCCGGCCGCGATCGCCGACATCCCGCGCAGCTGCTGGTAGTACAGCCCGAGCAGGAAGATCCCCCCGTAGAAGGCGGCGTTGAGGGCGAAACCGACCGCGAGCGGGACGGCCACCCGGCGGTCCCGCAGCATGCCCAGCGGGACCATGGGCTGCCGGTGCCGGGCCTCCACGACGTAGAAGGCGTACCCGGAGGCGATGGCGAGCGCGGCGGCGGCCAGTACGGGGCCGCTGGTCCAGCCGAGGTGCCCGCCCTCGATCACCGCGAAGGCCAGCCCGGCCAGGGCCAGTACGGCGGTGAGCTGACCGCCGCCGTCCAGCGCGGCGGGCCGGCGCGGGGAGCGCTGCACCCGCACCAGCAGACCCAGGATCACCGCGCCCACCGGGAGGTTGAGCAGGAAGACCGCCCGCCAGCCGGCCGAGTCGGTGAGCAGCCCGCCCAGCACCGGGCCCGCGGCCATCGCCACCGAGCCGCCGACCGTCCACAGCGCGATGGCGCGGGCACGCGCCCGGGAGTCGTCGTAGGCCTGCCGGATCAGCGCCAGCGAGGCCGGCATCACGATCGCGGCGGCGGCACCCTGCGCCACGCGCGCCCCGACCAGCACGCCGATCCCGGGCGCGAGCGCGCAGCCGAGCGAGGCGAGGGTGAACAGGGCGACGCCCCACGCGTAGGCGCGACGGGCGCCGATGCGGTCGGCGAGGGCACCCGCGGAGAGCATCAGGGCCGCGAACATCAGGGTGTAGGCGTCGACCACCCACTGCAGCCCGGCCATTCCGCCGCTGAGGGAGTCCCGGATCGCGGGCAGCGCGATGTTCACGGCCGAGACGTCGACGGTGATCACGGTGAACCCGAGCAGCGAAGCGACCAGCGCGACCCCGCCGCACCGCGGCAGTACGGGGCCCTCGGCAGGCGGCGACCCGGTTGTCCGGGCCGGGGACGGAGACGGGGCAGGGGTGGCCGGCATGGTGAACTCCTGGTGCGAGGGACGACTTCACAGCGAAGACCGGGCGGGCGGCACCAACCCGTTTCCGAGGCCGCGGACCGGTGTCACGCACCCCCTGGGCCCCGGCGGACGGGCCGCCCGCTCCGGCAAGCTCGACTCTCCTCCCGCACGCGGCCGCGCGGCAGACCGCGCTGTACCCGGGGTGCGGCGTTCCAGGCCCTGACACGGCCCCCCACGCTCCCCGGCCGCCTGCGACAATGGCCGGATGGCAGCAGCGGACACGAGGGGCACGGAACTCGGCCGATACCTGAAGGCCCGCCGGGCGCAGGTACGCCCGGAGGACGTCGGTCTCCCGGCCGGCGCGGGCCTGCGCCGCACTCCCGGACTGCGCCGTGAGGAACTGGCCGCGCTGGCCGGAGTGAGTGTCGACTACTACATCCGTCTGGAGCGCGGCCGGGAGACCAACCCTTCCCCCGCCGTCGTGGACGCCCTCGGCCGCGCCCTGCGGCTGCGGGGCGACGGTTACGAACGCCTGCACGAACTCGCGGAGCTGGCCTCCGGCCGGCCCTCCGAGCTGCCGGCCTGCTCGGACCACACCGTCCGCGAGTCGGTCCTGCGGATGCTGGAGTCGGTGCGCCCGCTGCCCGCGTACGTGGTGAGCCGCTACAACCGCCTCCTGGCCGCGAACCCGCCCGGCCGACGGCTGTTGCCCGGGCTCTGGGACTGGCCCGAAAACCAGCGCAACCTGACCCGCTACCTCTTCCTGCACCCGGTCGGCCGGACGCTCTACGAGCCGTGGGAGGAAACCGTCACCTCCTCGGTGGCACACCTGCGGGCGGTCGCCGGGGCCGATCCGGACGATCCCGAGCTGACCGCGCTCGTCGGCGAACTGATGCTGAAGTCGGCGAAGTTCGCGCAGCTCTGGGAGCGGTACGACGTCTGTGAACGCGGCGGCGGGCAGAAGTGCTTCCAGCACCCGAAGGCCGGCCGGATGACCCTGACCTACGAGGTCATGCGACTGGCCCGGACGGGCGGCCAGCGCATGGTGGTCTACCAGGCAGCCCCCGGCACCCCGGACGAAACGGCCATGCTCCGCCTGGACCCAGCGAACACCCACGCGAAGCCACCGCCCTCGGAGTCGGCCGCCGAGCCCCGCCCCGCCACCGAGCCCTCCCCGACCCACGCCTCGACCGGCTGACCCCTGATCCCGCATAGCGGTGTGACTACGCTTGCCGGCCGATCCGCCCCCGGCGCTATCCGGGGATGCTGCCGGGGCCGACTCGGGTCAGGTCGCAGCTCGCCTCCCACAACCGCGCCGCGACAGAGGTGTCGGCGAGGTGGTTCCACACCGTTTCACGTCGGGGCTTGCCGCGCAGGCCGAAGACGCGTGGCCCCCCACGGCTGCCCTCCTCTCACGGACGCGCATAGCGGAGTCAGTCCCCTGGCCACCACCCTGGAAGGGCGACCTTTCCCAGAGCTGCGGACCTTGACCATCACGCCTCCGGGGGAGGGCAGGACGGAGGCTCCCTGGCATGATCACGGCGTGACCACTGACCCTGTGCGACCCGGCCCCGGCAAGTGCGTCCTCTTCGACGTCGACGGCACGTTGATCGACGCGGTGGACAACCAGCGCCGGGTCTGGGCCGGTTGGGCGGAGCGGTACGGGCTGGACGCGACCGAGGTCTACCGGGTGGCCCTGCGGACACGGCCGATGGAGACCTTCGCCACCGTGGCTCCGGACGAGGAGCCAAGGGAGTGCCTGGCCGTGCTGCACGAACTGGAGGACGAGGACGTCCGGTCCGGCGTCTATGCGGCCTTCGACGGCGCGTCGCAGCTGCTGGGCACCCTGCCCTCGGGGGCGTGGGCGCTCGTGACCTCCAACTACGAGCACCGGGTGCGCGGGCGATTTGCCCGAACGGGCCTGCCGGTCCCGCGCGTCATCGTGGACGCCGCCGCAGTGGGCGAAGGCAAACCCTCGCCCGTGCCCTACCTGGTGGCCGCGGAGCAGCTCGGTGTCCGGCCCGAGGCGTGCCTGGTCATCGAGGACGCCCCGTCCGGAGTCGAAGCGGGGCTGCGGGCCGGCATGACGGTGTGGGGCGTCAACACCGCGGCTGCGGTGGCCGGCGTCCACCGGCACTTCGCGAGCTTGCGCGAAGCGGTCCCCGGCATCCTCGCTTTCGCCCGGCCGGAGGGATCGGCCGGAGCGGAATGATCACGGCGCTGCGGCGTGCGGCGTGCGGCGCAGACGCGGTTGGCTTCGGGCGGGCGGCCGTGGAGCCCGTCCCCGGAAGGCAGGCCGCTCCGCAGCTGTGCGACCGCCGGTCCATGGCGTGGACGGAAGAGCGGTCTGGATCTTGGTTCTGGGACGATGCCCGCATGACTGATGGGATACGGAACGCGTATCTGGAGGCGGCCGAGAAGGCCGTGGACCTGCTGGCCACCGAGCAGGTAGCCCGCTGCTGGAAGGACGAGTCCGTGCTCGCCGGGATGTCGGTGGGTGGACTGGCCGGTCACCTCGCTCGGAGCGTCCTGCAGGTCGAGTGGTTCCTCGACGGCCAGGTGCTCGGCGCGGAACCGGTGTCGCCGGTGCGGTACTACGCGCGACTCGTCGGCACATCGAAGCCCGACTCGGCGCTGAATGTCGGGGTGCGTACCCGCAGCGAGGAAACAGCCGCCGCCGGCCCCGCTGCCGTGGCCGAGCAGGCACGGGTGGCGTGGGAGCGGCTGACGCGGCGCCTGTGCACGGAGCCGGTCGATCGACGGGTGGAGGTCCTCCACCGGCCGGGAGAGGAGATGCTGCTCGACGGCTACCTGCAGACCCGTTGTGTCGAGCTGGCGGTTCACATCGAGGACCTCGCGCTCAGCGTGGGCACTGATCACCGGGCGCCCGACGCCGCCCTCGCCATAGCGGTCGACGTCCTCGTCGCAGCCGCCCGCGACCGGCACGGCGACCAGGCCGTGCTGCGCGCGCTGGCCAGGCGCGAGCGCGACGTACACCAGGCCCTGCGGGTGCTGTAGCCCGGCCCCCGCCACAGGGACCTCCTACCCGTTGTCACCTGACCTCTTGCCGCCGTCGTAGTCGTCGTAGTCGCCGTCATAACGGTGCCCTCATTTCGCGGCTACGACCCGGACCAGCGTGCAAGGAGGGACCGTCAGCGAGCCGACCGTCCGGCATGTCGCACGGAGTTCGATACTTCGTTCAGCGATCGAAAGGTATGGCCATGCCTGCCGGGCGTCAATATCCCTGCCGAAGAAGACCGCTTTCGCGTCGGGCGACCGGCAGGCCGTCGGCCTCGCCCGCTGCCCCGCGTTACCCAAACGTGATGGCCTGCTTCTCGCGCAACCTCTTGACCAGAAGTGACGGTGGGCGCTCATATGACCTCCCCATCACTGACCACTTGAGGGAGGTACAGCCGTGGCACATCCGGCGCACAGCAGCACCTCCCTGGCAGGTGGCGTCCAACGATTAGACGGCACAACGTAGACGGCCCTTCTTTGAGCCCGGACTCATCGCCCCCGTCGGCGACTCATCACCCCGTCGGTGACTCATCGCCCGCGTCGGCCGGGCGACGCCGGCGCCACTCCGACCACTTCCCCTCCGCGGCCACGCATGTTCAATATTTCGAACATTGGTCGGTTCTCAGAACGTCATCACACTTCCACGGTTCCCGACGGAACGTCAGAAGCCGCAGCACACGGGTCCATTCCCCGGGCCGGCTCAACGAAGGAGATCAAGCATGCTCAGCAGAAGGAACTTCCTCACCGCGGCGGTCGGCGTGGCGGCTGCGACCGGACTCGCGGCCTGCGCCAAGGAGGACGGCGACGCCGCCGCCTCCGCCGGCAGCGGCAGCAAGGCGATCACCCTCGGCTTCTCCCAGGTCGGCTCGGAGAGCGGCTGGCGCACCGCCAACAGCGACTCGGTGAAGTCAGCCGCGAAGGACGCGGGTTACACCCTCAAGTTCTCCGACGCCCAGCAGAAGCAGGAGAACCAGATCTCCGCGATCCGCAACTACATCGCGCAGAAGGTCGACGTCATCGCCTTCTCGCCGGTGGTCGTCACGGGCTGGGACGCCGTGCTCAAGGAGGCCAAGGCCGCGAAGATCCCGGTGGTCCTCACCGACCGCTCCGTCGAGACCTCCGACGACTCCCTGTACGTCACCCTGGTCGGCTCCGACTTCACGGACGAGGGCCGGCGCGCCGCCAAGATCCTGGAGAAGGTCCTGGAGAAGGCAGGCCACAAGGGCCCCGTGAAGATCGCCCAGTTGGAGGGCACCACCGGCGCCGCCCCCGCGATCGAGCGCGCCAAGGGCTTCAAGGAGGTCATGGAGGCGGACCACGCGGACGACTGGAAGGTCGTCGTCAGCCAGACCGGTGACTTCACCCGGGCCGGCGGCAAGCAGGTCATGGCGGCCTTCCTCCAGTCCAACCCGGACATCAACGTGCTCTTCGCGCACAACGACGACATGGCCATCGGCGCCATCCAGTCCATCGAGGCGGCCGGCAAGAAGCCCGGCAAGGACATCCTCATCGTCTCCATCGACGGCGTGAAGGACGGCTTCGTCGCCATGTCCGAAGGCAAGATCAACGCCATCGTCGAGTGCAACCCGCTGCTCGGCCCGCAGCTGATGGAGGTCGTGAAGAAGGTCAAGGACGGCGAGACGGTCGAACGCTGGATCAAGACCAAGGAGAGCGACTTCATGCAGGACCAGGCCAAGGACGCGCTCCCCACCCGCAAGTACTGACCGACCGTCCCCACCGGCGGGAGCCTCCGGCCGGCCGGCATCCCCGGCCGGGAGGCTCCCCGCGGACCTGGACCATTCACGAGGAGCGCTGCCATGGCAGAGCCGCGGCCCGTCCTGGAGATGACGGGCATAGTCAAAGAGTTTCCGGGGGTACGGGCTCTGTCGGGCGTCGACTTCCGTCTCTTCCCGGGTGAGATCCACGCGTTGATGGGCGAGAACGGCGCCGGGAAGTCCACGCTGATCAAGGTGCTGACGGGCGTCTACTCCCTGGACGGCGGCACGATCACCCTGGACGGCGAGTCCGTACGGTTCGGCAGCCCGCTCCAGGCGCAGCAGGCCGGCATCAGCACGGTCTACCAGGAGGTCAACCTCTGCCCCAACCTGTCGGTGGCGGAGAACATCTTCATCGGACGCGAACCCACCCGCGCCGGCCGCATCCAGTGGAAGCGGATGCGCAAGGAGGCGGCGGAGCTGGTCGACCGGCTCGGACTCGACATCGACGTCGCCGCGCCGCTGTCCTCGTACCCGCTGGCCGTGCAGCAACTGGTCGCGATCGTACGGTCGGTGGGCACCGGGGACCGTGACGCCGCCGGCTCCGGCACCAAGGTGCTGGTCCTCGACGAGCCGACCTCCAGCCTCGACCGCGACGAGGTCCTCGAACTGTTCCGCCTGATGCGGCAGTTGAGGGACGAGGGCGTCGCGATCCTGTTCGTGTCGCACTTCCTCGACCAGATCTACGAGGTCTGCGACCGCATGACCGTCCTGCGCAACGGCACCCTGGTCGGCGAGCACCTGGTCCGCGACCTCGACCAGGTCGGGCTGATCGAGCTGATGATCGGCAAGGCCCTGGACCAGCTCGAGGAACTGCACGAGCACCAGCTGCGCTCCGACGTCGGCGAGACCCTGGTCAAGGCCGAGGGGCTCGGCCGCACCGGCGGGATCACCCCCTTCGACCTGCAGATCAACAAGGGTGAGGTGCTCGGCCTCGCCGGCCTCCTGGGATCGGGCCGCACGGAGCTCGCCCGGCTGCTGTTCGGAGCCGACCAGCCCGACAGCGGCAAGGTGACCATCGACGGCAAGCAGGTCTCGATGAGCGCCCCGAACGACGCCATCGCGGCCGGTGTGGCGTTCTGCTCGGAGAACCGCAAGAGCGAGGGTCTGGTCCCCGACCTGACGGTGCGCGAGAACATCATCCTCGCCCTCCAGGCGGCCCGCGGCTGGACCCGGCCCATCCCGGCCTCCCAGCGCGACGAACTCGTCGCCCAGTACATCAAGGCGCTGGACATCCGCCCCGCCGACCCGGAGGCCCGCGTGGTCCGCCTCAGCGGCGGCAACCAGCAGAAGGTCCTGCTCGCCCGCTGGCTGATCACCCGGCCGAAGCTGCTGATCCTCGACGAGCCGACGCGCGGCATCGACATCGGCGCCAAGACGGAGATCCAGAAACTCGTGGTGTCCCTCTCCGAGGACGGCATGTCGGTGCTGTACATCGCGGCCGAACTGGAGGAGGTGCTCCGGCTCAGCCACACCATCGGAGTGCTGCGCGACCGCCGGCTGGTGGCGCGGCTGACCAACGGGCCGGAGATCACCACCAGCAAGATCCTCGAGACCATCGCGAGCGGAGAACACCAGTGACCACCACCTCCCGCCGGCGAGCACTGACGCGTCACCACCTGTTCTGGCCGGTCGCGGTCCTGATCGCCCTGCTGCTCGTCAACGTCCCCTTCACGCCCGACTTCTTCTCGATCAGGATGACGGACGGCCACCTCTACGGCAGCCTCGTCTCCATCGTGCTGTTCGGCTCACCGCTGATCCTGGTCGCGGTCGGCATGACCCTCGTCATCGCCACCGGCGGCATCGACCTCTCCGTCGGTGCCGTGGTCGCCATCACCGGCGCCCTGACCTGTTCGTACATCAGCGACCAGGCCGACCAGAACACCCTGTCCGCGGTGTTCCTGGCGATGGGCATCGGGCTGGTGGCCGCGGTCGTCTGCGGTCTGTGGAACGGCTTCCTGGTGGCCAGGATGGGAATCCAGCCCATCATCGCGACCCTCATCATCATGGTCGCGGGCCGAGGTGTCGCCCAGCTGATCACCGACGGCCAGATCATCACCGTCAACAGCGAGCCGTACAAGCTGATCGGCGGCGGCTACTGGCTGACCCTGCCCTTCTCCATCTTCGTCGTCGCGGCGGTGGTGGCCGTCACCGTGGCGCTGACCCGCCGTACGGCGCTCGGCCTGCTGGTCGAGTCGGTCGGCGGCAACGCCGAGGCCAGCCGCCTGGTGGGCATCAGGTCCACTCGCATCAAGATCATGGTCTACATGTTCTGCGCGCTGTGCGCGGGCATCGCGGGCCTGATGATCAGCTCCAACACCTCGGCCGCGGACGGCAACAACGCCGGTCTGTGGATCGAACTCGACGCGATCCTCGCCGTGGTCATCGGCGGCACCTCGCTGCTCGGCGGCCGTTTCTCCATCGGCGGCACGGTGGTCGGCGCCCTCGTCATCCAGACCCTGACCACCACCATCTACACCATCGGCGTACCGACCCAGACCAACCTGGTCTTCAAGGCCGCCGTCGTCATCGTCGTCTGCCTGCTGCAGTCCCCGAAGTTCCGGGCCAAGGTCTTCGGCGCGAAGGGCCCCAAGGGCCCGCGCCAGGGCGCCGCCCCGGTGGGGCCCGCTCCGGCGGCCGACGCCGCCCCGAAGATGGAGGTGTCGCGATGAGCGCGACCACCCAGACCCCCAAGGCGGCCCCGAGCGGCAGCACCGCCTCCCGTGCCCGTGCCACGCGCCTGCTCGGCGACCGGCGGCTGCCCGTCCTGGTCACGGCCGCCCTGTTCATCGCCATGTACGTCGCCGGCCTCAGCCGGTACCAGAACTACGGCTTCGCCGAACCCCAGGTGTTCCTCAACCTGTTCATCGACAACGGCTATCTGCTGGTCGCCGCCATCGGAGCCACCTTCGTCATCATGTCGGGCGGCATCGACCTGTCCGTGGGCTCCGTGATCGGCTTCACCACCATGTTCACGGCATGGCTGGTGGAACGTCAGGGACTGCCGCTGCTCCTGGTCGTCCCCCTCGCACTGGCCGTCGGCGCCTTCGGCGGCTTCCTGATGGGCTACGTCATCCACAACTTCGAGATCCAGCCCTTCATCGTCACCCTCGCCGGACTCTTCCTCTTCCGCGGACTGTGCCTGGTCATCAGCAAGGAGTCCATCTCCATCAACGACGCTTCGGTGGGCACCCTGGCCCAGACGCGAGTGTCACTCGGCATGGGGGACCTGTCGATCGGCGCCCTCGTGGCCCTGATCGTCCTCGCCGTCGCCGCCTACGTACTCCACTACACCCGCTTCGGACGCCGCGTGTACGCCATCGGCGGCAACGAGCAGTCGGCCCTGCTCATGGGCCTTCCCCTGGGCGGCACGAAGATCGCCGTGTACACGGTGAGCGGCTTCTGCTCGGCCCTGGCAGGCCTGCTGTTCATGCTCTACATCCAGTCGGGCGACCCGCTGCACGCCGTCGGCATGGAACTCGACGCCATCGCCGCCGTGGTCATCGGCGGCACCCTGCTGACCGGCGGTTCCGGGTATGTGCTGGGCACGCTCTTCGGGGTGCTGGTGCTCGGCCTGATCAAGAGCGTCATCACGTTCGAGGGGACGCTCAGCTCGTGGTGGACGAAGATCGCCACGGGTGTGCTGCTGTGCGCCTTCATCCTGATCCAGCGGACCATGACGTCACGCCGGAAGACCTGACGGGCCAAGGCACGGCGAGAGTCAAAGGAAGGACAGGAAATGCACATGCGCGTGCTTCTCTCACGGCTGCCGGCGATATTGCTCGCCGCCTGCCTCCTCTTCACAGGCCAGGCCCTGACCACACCTGACCGGGCCGCCGCCGCCGACCCGGGCTACCTGATGACGCACTTCATCGGGGAGGGGTCGACCGGTCAGCAGATCTACTTCTCACACAGCACGGACGGCCTGAACTGGAGCGACCTCAACGGCGGCGGGATGACCCTGCGTTCCACCGTGGGCACCCGTGGCGTGCGCGACCCCGCACTGGTCAGAGCCCCCGGCGGCGACAAGTACTGGATCATCGCGACCGACCTGTGCATCGGCTGCGGGCAGTCATGGGACGACTCCATGAACAACGGCAGCCGCAACCTCGTGGTGTGGGAGTCGACGGACCTGGTCACCTGGTCGCAGCCACGGCTCCTCAACGTCGCCGGCGCGATCCCCGACGGCCGCAACGCGTGGGCGCCCGAGGCGATCTGGAACCCCGAGACCAACGACTACGTCCTGTACTGGGCGACGAACGCGACCCGGGACGGCGTCCTCAAACACCGCATCTACTACGCCCGCACCACGGACTTCCGTACCATCACCACCCCCCAGCTCTACATCGACCGCCCCGGCACCCAGAACATCATCGACACCCAGATCGTCGAGGTGCCGTCGGGCGTCGGCAACTTCCGCTACGTCCGGGCCTCCGGCGACGGCCAGATCACCCTCGAGGGCAGCAACTCGATCCTCGGTACCTGGACGAACCTCGGCAACCTCTCCGGCATCGGCCTGACCGGCTCCCAGGTCGAAGGCCCGATGTGGATGAAGTTCAGGGACCGCGACGAGTGGACCCTCTACCTAGACCAATACGCCTCCGGACGCGGCTACATGCCGGTCGCGACGACCAACCCCTCAGCCCCCGACACCTACCGCCTCCCGGCATCGGGAAGCTACAACCTGGGCGGCACGAAGAAGCGCCACGGCGCGATCCTCCCCCTCACGGCCGCCGAGGAGAACCGCGTCCTCGCACGCTGGCCCAACACCCCGGCCAAGCGCCTCCAGTCCTTCAACTTCCAGGACCGCTACGTGCGCCACACCAACTTCGACGTACGCATCGACCAGAACGTCACGGGCCAGGACGCCCAGTTCCGCCTGCGACCCGGCCTGGCAGGCTCGGGCACCGTCTCCTTCGAGTCGGTCAACTTCCCCGGCCACTTCCTGCGTCACGCCGGCTACGACTTCCAACTGTCCTACAACGACGGCACCCCCCAGTTCGCCGCGGACGCCACGTTCCGCCAGGTCACCGGCCTCGCCGACTCATCCTGGTCCTCGTTCCAGTCGTACAACCACCCCGACCGCTACATCCGCCACTACGCCTACGAACTCCGCCTCGACCCGATCACCACGACGACGGCGCGCAGCGACGCGACGTTCCGCGTGACGAACTGACCGCCATGGCGGGGCCGCAGACGGTTGCGCCTGCGGCCCCGCTCGGGTGTCGGGGTCAGGAGGGGGTGTCGTACTGAGGGCCGCGTCCGTTGGTGTCGTGCCGCCCTAGACGCGGCCCTCAGTGACGGGGCCGCCGGGAATCTTCGGAACACCGATGCGGCCGGAGGGAGCGCTCGAGCTCGCTCCTGCTAGGCCTGACCCAGATGTTTAATCATCCGATTTACGACGTCAACGCTCAGGCTCAGCAAATCCTGAACTTCGTGGATGTCGTAAACCTTCTCCGGATGCTGAGTTGGATTCCTGAATTCGACTCTCAGGTTATCCAGGTTCGTCAATAAGACCGCGGGAGGCGGATTCCTCTTTTTCTCCTTTAGGGATTTAATCATAGGCCCCCACATGAATGCAACACGCTTCTGCTTAATGACCTCGCAATAAAAGTATTTCAACGTGTCTTCAGTGCCTCGCATGAGGTGGAAAGCGGCCGCAGTGGGCAACTCGAAGGCGATACACCTGCCAGCTTCCTTGAAGTCGTATTGCGCGATAGGTGGTAGCGCCTGAAAGACGCCGGGAGTCATAAGCCTCTCAGGGTGCGCGAGTAGTGTCTCGATCGGGTACCTCTTATCGGTGACAACGTATGACTCATACCCCTCCGTTTCGGCCAGTAGGGTCTCACGCAGCGAGTTAGCTCCTTCGTTGATCTCGCTGGCTTCATCTGCTGTCAGGAGAATCACGTGTTGATCGTCTTCCGCCTCCGCGGAAACCCTCTCCCTTACTTCGTTCATTACTGTGCTCAATTGAGTTTGCGCGGCCCTCCAGCTGACATGCATGCCATTGTCTGATAGCCATTGAAGTAGCATCTCGTAATTTTCAAGAACGCCACCTCTCCCGGAAGCCCGCCACCCCTTGTTGACATCCTGCATGAAGCGAATCATCGTTCCGATGTAAATGAACTGATCAACCGACCGCGACTCCATGGCGCTCATCGTCCCATTGCTGGGATGGCGCCACCAGCGGTTTGCGTCTTCCGTAGGTCGGTGCAGCGGGTCTGGCCGGTGGCCTGCCCAGTCTGGGGGCGAGCATGATCGGGGGCCGTACGCTGGCAGGCTTTGGACCTGCCCGCAATGTGCACGAGTGGCCACCTGGTCTTGCTCGACGCGGGTCCTGGACCGGAGAGGTGGCTATAGCCGTAGAGCCGACCGGCTTCAGCCACACAGACTTTTTCTGATCTGCCCGCTGCACGTAGCGCACGCCGGGCGCGGCCAGCCGGGGCGGAGACAGGAGGCAGGCCACGCTGCAGAGGCGGCGTACTCCCGCGTCGTGCGCGGGCCTTGACGTTGAGTGCAATAGACGGCAGTTCAGTGTTCTGCCGCCGGTGGGGGAAGGGCAGAGGAGTCAGCCCAGCTCGCCCATCGTGCTGCGCAGCCAGTCCAATGGGTCGGTTGCCAGTAGTTGGTCGGCCAGTTCATTCGCCGTCTTTGTGACGAGGCGGCCGCGGCTGTTGTCGATCCAGCGCTGTGCGTGCTCGTAGCCCTGGGCTTTGTACTCGATGCCCTGGAGCATGCAATCCAGTTTGTCTGCGTCTCGTGCGCAGATCGCTTCGGGAGTTACGGCGCCAGGCGCTGTACCTGTCCGGCTACGACGACCAGTCCGACACTCAGCCGTGGACGCCGATACGGCAGCAGGTATCCAGCCGGGGGAAGCCTCGGGCGCACTCAGCGTTCTGCGCCCGATCGGGGCCGGGCGCGGTGCGCTCATCCACCCCACTGGGGACCGTCGGCTCGCGACGGAGGACTGGCTGCTGGCGACATTGCCGCCCGCGTTCCGGGGCCGGGCCCGGTGGGAGTGGCAGCAGCACCGGGTGGCGATGCTGCCGCTCGGTGGGCTTTTCTCCGCCCTACGCATTCCCGAATGCCTGTTGGCCGCTCTGAGCACCGGCACCGGGGCCGGTTGCTTGGACGAGTTCCTGGCCGAGGCCCTCGGTGGCGGGCCGGTCATCTGTGACCCGCGCTTTTCGCGGTACTACGCGGTGTTGCCCGCCACCATGCCGGCGACGCTGCATCAGATGGTCGAGGCGTGGCGTGCCCTGGATGTGGATTGTCTCGGCCGCGGCAGCTACTTGGGAGTGCCACGGCTGGATGCTGTGAACCGGGAACAGGCGCTCGCCTCTTAGACATCGTTTCACTTGGTGAGTCGGCGACAGTTGATCAGGCTGGTGGCTATGGCTGTGCAGGCGAACTAGGGTCCGTCTTCAAAGATCATCCGGGTGGTAGATCATGGTGTCGTGGTACGTCGTCATGAACTCAGCGATCAGGAGTGGGAGTTGCTCGCTCCGCTGATACCCCAGGGCGACGTCGTTCTGGAGATGTGTCCGGTTTGATCAGGTGATGCCCAGTGTGATGAGCGGGCGGGCGGCGTCCCGGGCGTGGTGGCGGATACCTGCGGCGATGTTGTCGTGGCCGGTCAGTCGCAGCGCCCCGATGGCGAGGTTGCGCAGGGTGGCCATGACTCGGGGCGCGGTGCCGGTGCGGACGCGGGAGGCGTCCTCGACGTATGCGGTGTCACGCACGTGATGGATCTTGTTCTCGATGCCCCAGTGCTCTCGGACGCGCTGCGCGATCTCCACCGGGCCGGCCTGCTCGGGCGTGAGGCTGGTGACACCGTAGACGCGTTCGAGAGTCACCTTGCCAGTGGTGATGATCCGGCGTCGGCGCACGATCTGGACGGCCTGAACGGCATGCGGGAAGTCGAGGCCCGCGGTGACGGTGCAGGTCTTGACCCGTCGGATCTCGTCGCGGCCGTGAGCCGGTGGCCGAGTCCTGCCCTGCAGCGGCACGTCCCGCCAAGGCAGCTTCTTCAAGTAGTGGTGCAGGGTGGGATGGTTGGCCTTGATCAGCGCGATGTAGTGGGCGCCCTTGTCCTCGACCAGGAAGCGGGCGTGGCCGGTCTGCGAGTGCAGAGCGTCGAAGGTGACGATGGTGTTGTGCAGGTCGAGTGGAGCAAGCAGAGGCTGGAAGACAGTGATCTCGTTGGTCTTGCCGTCGACTTCGCGCTGGGCGATGACCTGGCCGGTGCCGGTCATCGCCGCGAGCAGGTGAACCTGCGTGCCGTCGGGCCGGTAGGCGCCCCGCACGGTCTTGCCGTCCACCGCGAGCGAGGGGCGGGGTTGATCGGCGTCGCGGTCGGGGTGGTTGTCGCGGCGGACGGTGGCCTCGGCTGGGGCGGTCGGTCCACGGTCGGGCTCGCGGCATGGGGCGCCGAGCCGGGACAGGACCTCGGCGGGGGCATCGGCCGCCCACTCGGCGATCGCGGCCAGCGATCGGGCCCCAGCCAGGACAGCGCAGGCGGCCAGGGCCAGGACCAAGGCGATGGGACGCCGTCGGCCCCTGGCGCGGCGCGGATCGGGGACCGCGGCCAGACGGACCAGCAGCCCGGCGGTCTCGTCCGCAGTAGTGGGTGCAACATCGGCGAGTTGGCCCAGACCAGCTGGGATGGGCGATGATGAACAAGCAGGCGCCCGGTGACCTGCAACTTCAAGATGGACACAGCTCATTGGGCTCCGGGCTCCCAGCTCGGCCCCAGGGGCAAAGTAGCTGGCTGGCGAGGCTTGTGGTGGCCCGGCAGCGGGTCTGCCGGGCCACGTTCGGTCAGTGGGTGTCGGTGCGCTTTTCGAGGCGGGTGCCGTGGCGAAGGGTGATCGACATCAGGTCGCTGGGGGCGTCCAGTTCCAGGCGGTGCCAGCGCCCGCGGGGGACGACCACGGCGGCGCCTGCTTGCAACCGCACCATGTCCTCGGTGCCGCCGGGCCCGTCGGGACGGAAGTAGAGGCGGATACCGCCGGCCAGGCAGCACACCGCTTCCTCGGCCTCCGGGTGCATCTCCCAGTGGTCGGCGTGCACATCGGCATCGGTCTCCACGTGGAACGTGGCGATCTGCCAGGCCCCCGAGCCGCTGCTGGTCATCTGCCGCTCGACGGCTCGGACGTCGCCGTCGGGGTTGAAGTGCAGCGCCGAGGCGAACAGGTCGACGACGGTGGTCTTCATGACGGAGTTCCTTCCAGTTGGTTCTCTGCGGGGGCGGTGGACTGCGGTAACCGCGTGGCGGCCCGGCGACGTGGCAGCACAGCGATCGCCACGACCGCCGCGAGCACGAAGACGGCGGCGGCGACGGCCAGGCCCAGGGCGTAGCCGTCATTGAGCGCGGCCGGGTCGGTGGCCGTGCCAGTGCGATGTGCGGCGATGGTGGCCAGGGTGGCCAGGCCGATGGAGCCGCCGAGTTGGCGGGAGCTGTTCATCAGGCCGGAGGCCATGCCGGCCTCACGCGGAGCGACGCCGGTGGTCGCGGCGGCGGCGACCGGGGCCAGGACCAGTCCGGCGCCGAGACTGGTGACGAGGGACGGGCCGAGTACGTCGGTGAGGAAGCTGCCGTCGGGGCTGATGAGCGCGAACCAGGCCAGTCCTCCGGCAGCCAGCAGGGCGCCGGGCACCAGGGACACCCGGGGGGTGCGGGAGGCGGTGACACGGGTGGCGACGATGGTTCCCGCGACCAGGCCCAGGGAGAAGGGCAGGAATGCGGTGCCGGTCGCTGCGGCCCCCATGCCCAGGACCTGCTGCATGTACAGGGACACGAAGTAGAACGAGGTGAACTGCCCGGCTGCGGCCAGGAACACGAGCTCGTTCGCGCCGGCGACCCAACGGCTGCGCAGCAGGCCGAGGCGCAGCAGAGGCGTGGTGGCCCTTGACTCGGCGACGACGAAGGCGGCCAGCAGCATGGCTGCGGCGGCGAGGGTCGCCCACGTGGTACGGGAGCCCCAGCCGAGGGTGTCGGTGCGGACGACACCGAGCATCAGCAGCCCGACTCCGCCGGTCGCCAGGGCGGCGCCCAGCACGTCCAGCCTCTCGCGCCGGGCGGGTGCTGTTCCGGCGGGCACCCCTGCGGGAATGAGCGCGAGAGCCGCCACGACGATGGGCAGGTTGATCAGCATGACCCAGCGCCAGCCCGCGTACTCGGTCAGCAGTCCACCCGCCAGCACGCCCAGCGCGCCACCTGCGGCGTTCACCGCGCTCCACACCCCCAGCGCGCGGACGCGCCGGGGGCCTTCGGCGAAGGTGGTGGTGAGCATCGCCAGCGCGGCCGGCGCGGCCACGGCGGCGCCCAGGCCCTGTCCGGTGCGGGCGGCGACCAGGTGCCAGGGAGTCTGGGCCAGCCCGCCTGCCAGCGAGCACAGCCCGAAGACGGTCAGCCCCAAGACGAACATCCGACGCTGGCCGTACAGGTCGCAGGCGCGGCCGCCCAGCAGCAGGAACCCGCCGAACGCGAGCGCGTAGACGTGCACGACCCAGGACAGGTCGAGCGGTGCGAATCCCAGCGCCGTGCGGATCGCAGGTAAGGCGACGTTGACCACGGACATGTCCAGGGCGAACACGAACTGGGCGACGGCGGCTGCCGCCAGCACCACTCCGGGCTTCCCTCTAGAGTTTTTATACATGTAAGAAAAGTTAGCGGCGAGGTATGCCGTTGTCGACACCTGGGGAATGATGGGGGCATGCCGCAACCGTCCGCACCGCGCAAAACCCTGGGCCGACCTCCCCGTATCTCTCGCGAGGAGATCATCGAGACAGCCCGTCGGATCATGGATGAGGGGGGCGTGGACCGGCTGACCATGCGGCGGCTGGCCACGGAGGTCGGCAGTACTCCGATGGCGCTCTACCACCACGTCCGCGACAAGGAGGAGCTGCTCGTCCTCCTGCTGGACGACTACGCCACCCGGACCCTGCGCCGGCCCGAACTGCCCGATCACCCCCGCGAGCAGATCATCGTGGCCGCCACCGCGGTCCACGAGGCGCTCGCCGCCTGCCCGTGGATCACGGAGGTGCTGACCGCCGACGACTTGATGTCCATGTCCGCCCTATGGTTTGTCGAGCAGATCGTCGATGGCCTGGTCGAGTGCGGCCTGACCCCCGAGCAGGCCGTGCGCGGTTACCGCGTGATCTGGTACTACACCGCCGGAGAGATCACGGTCCGTGCGGCAGCGGCCCGGCGCCGCGCAGGCGACGACCGTGCGACTTACCGGGAGCGAGTCTTCGCCCATCTGGACCCGGGCGAGCTTCCCCGCTTGGCACAGGTCGCGGACCGCTGGGCGTCGCTGACCGCTGAGGACACCTATCCGGACGGGCTCCGGGCTCTGGTGGACGGCCTCCTCACTACCCGCTGACGGACCGGCGCCGCCGATGAGCGCGTCAAGTCCTGTGTCACTGACATTCTGCCAACACGCCAGCGCCCGTCTCCTCTGTCGAGCATGGTCGCCTTGAGCTGGATGGGCAGCCGCCACTCCTCACGGGTCTGGTTTCCGCCAGCAAGGGTGCGGGCCATGTGGGCCTCGATGGCGCGGACGGCGAGTAGGTGCGGCAAGACCCCGTAGCCCAGTCGGGCCAGGGCAGCGTCCTGGAGATATGTCCTCGGGGCCACCAACGAAGCCACCTATTGGAGTACGCGCGGGTTCCCGGAAGCCATCTGGTGGCCGCGAATCCGCATCTCAGCTGGTAGATCGCCCTGTGCGGGTCGTTCACTCGTTGGTGTGAGATCTCAGAAGTAACTCGCAGATTCTGCGAGTGGTCGCCGTAATCTGCGGCTTCGTGTCAGATTCCAAAAGTCGCGTGCTGACGCTCGTGCGTCTCGGGCCAGAGCCGACCGTGCCGGTAGATCCGGCCGCGGTGTCGGTCGAGTCCGGTCTTGCGGACGTCGTCACCCTTCAGCGGCGCCGCCAGGCCCGCATCTCGGAGCACGACGAGGAGAGCTTCTTCCTCGACACGCTGTCCGAGTACCAGTGGGCGAGGGACGCGGCCGGCCTGGCACCGACGACACTTGACGGGCTGATCAAGCCGGTGATCGAGGTCTGCGAGTTCTACGGCACGGTGCCGTGGAAGCTCTCATCCCGGGAGGTCGAGCGGTACTTCGCTGGTGCGGGCAAGCGGGCACCGTCGACCCTGCGCGGCAAGATCAACAAGATCGACGCCTACTTCCGTTCCTCGAACAGCGCTATGCCGGCGAGATCATGCGCCGCTTCGGCCACGCCGTCGAGTCGCCGATCGACCCGTTCAGCCGGCCCCGGCACCGCGGCGACTTCGGCTTGCGTGTCCCGCCCTCGCAGACGGCGATGCGGGACTTCTTCGGCCGCTGGCGCGAGGACCTGCCAGGCGCCCGGAAGTACCTGGTTGCCTGCCGCGACTATGCGATGACAAAGATCGCGTACCTGTCCGGCGTCCGGGCCAACGAGCTATGCGGGGTGTGCATGGGCGACCTGCACTGGGAGCACGGCCAGTGGGGCCGCTTCGTCGTACTCGGCAAGGGAGCCGGCGGGTCGGGGCCCCGACCGCGCGAGGCGTACATGTTCCAGGAGGGCCGGGCCCTTCTGTGGTGGTACATCGAGGAGATCCGCGGCGAATTCGGCGACAACGCCGAGCACCCGAAGGCGCCACTGTGGCCGTCGGAGCGCAAACCCACCGCGGTCGCGGCGCTGAACCTGCCGATCGCCCCGGCGATCGTCCCCTCAACCTTCCGCCGGGCCCTGCACAACGCGGCCGGCACCTATCTGACCGGGCCGGTCACCGACCTTTTCCCGCACCTGTTGCGTCACGCCTGCGCGACCCACAACTACGAGCGCGGGATGACGCTGTGGGAGGTGCAGAAGGTCCTCGGACACGCCTGGGCCACCACGACACTCCGGTACATGGCGACCGCGCACGCCGAACCGGAGCACGCGAATCTGGCTGCCAGCGCCCGGGCGGCCCAACGACTGGTGATGGACAAGGGGAACCTGCGGTGAAGTGGAATCTGCGGATGGTCGCCGCCCAACGGGACCTATGGCGGCCGACCGAAGTGCTGGCCGCGTTCCAGCAGGTGGGATTCAACCCGTCGCTGAGCAAGGTCGCCGCGCTGTGGGGCGGCAAGCCGGTCACGGTTCGCCTGGACGACCTGGACCTGATGTGCGCGGCGCTCGGCTGCACGGTCGCCGACCTGCTCCAGGCCGAGCCCGTCGCCGGCGCGCAGGCCGCCCAGGACTTCGGCCAACTTGCGGTCGGCGCCGAGGGGCGGGAGCCGGGGCCGGCGAGGCCCGTCCCCCGTACCCGCCACGGCGGCGGGCCGCGTTCACTGCCGCCGAGTTGAGGAACGGGCATGGCGAAGAAGACGGGACGTGCTCGCAGCTGCGCGATGTGCCTGAGCTGGTCGGTGCTGTACGGGCGCTGGATCTGCCACGGTTGCGAGCACTGGAAATACGATTACCCCGCACGTGGGGTGTGCCCGCGATGCCGACACGAGGCCCACCTCAACACCGAGGGCCTGTGCAAGCCCTGCCTTCAAGCCATCCGGGTCGAGGACGACGCGGAATGGGCGCTGGCCATCCCCGGGGCACGGCCGCGTGCCCTGCAGCTCACGATCGGCACCTACCGCCACTACGCGACTCAGGCCCGCAAGATCGTGCGCGGTGAAAGTGGCGGGCGCGGGGTGAACGCCAGATGGAAACGCATGCTGAATCAGCAGTGCGAAGAGCCGGCCGGTGCGCCGGTACTGGAGCCGCAAGTGTGGGGCCAGCTTCCCCTGCACCCTGCCGCGCACCCTCACCGACGCCACGGTCCGCGCTATCGCCGGCCGGACGGTCTCTGGCTGGGACCAGGCCCAACCGGTGCTGGAGGCGTTGACGGCGGAGCGCCGCTTGACCAGAGCCTGGTACTACTGGGCCGCCAAGATGGTTCGCGTCGCTCTGGCCGTGCGCGAGGCGGACGGCTTCGCGACGGCCCCAGAGACGTTGTTGCGGGACCTGCCGACGAACGGTGACACGGTCTGCCTGGTCCTGCTGCGCGCCGGCCTGCTGGCCGCGCCGCAACCCCGACACCTCCCCCGGGCCAGCCAGCCACAGGCCCTCGAGGTCGCCGCAGTCCCGAACCCATGGTCCCACCGCGCCAGTGCAGCGACTGCCAAGCCTGGATGCCCGGGAGGCGGCATGCGGGATTCCTCTGCGACCCCTGCCGGTATTGGCGGGAGCGACAACAGTCTGGGTTCTGTACGCGCTGCCACCGGAACGGGCTGCCGCTGCGTGCCGGCCACTGCCGCACCTGCCATCCCTACCGCGATGCCGACCGCACTCGGCCTCCCGTCAGGTCGGGTACGCAGCTCGTGATCGACCTGCCCGCTGGCGGGGGCGCACCGAACCTGCCGCTCCAAGCCGACGACGAACCCCTCCCGCTGCCCGCGGACATGACGCCCGCAACGACGGTCTGCCCGGGACAGGAGAGTCTGTTCACCATGCGCCGCAACTGGTCGCCGCTGCTGGCCCGACTGCGGAGTCGGCCGCCGGGCGAACTGCCGCTGACCGCCGCGGCCACCGCACTGGTGGAGGACTTCGCCGAGCTTCGCCGCGACCAGCAGAAGTCAGGCTTGCGCAAGAACATCCGCACCCTCACCATCCTGGGCTACTGGCTCGGCGTCGAGAACGCCTTTCACGAGCGCGACGTCCACGACTTGGCCCAGCTGGACCCGCACCTCGCGGCCAAGCACGTCTGCCAGTTCCTGCGGGCTCGCGGCCTGCTCGTCGACGATCCCGAACTCCACCGGGACCGCGACCTGGCCTGGATCGAAACAGCGCTCCATGCGCTACCGCAACCCGTCGCCGACGAAATCCGCACATGGGTGGACGTGCTGCGCGGCCAAGGCCCCCGTGAGAACGAACCGCGCAGTTGGGAGGGCATCCGCCGCTACCTGACCACTCTCCAACCGACCCTCACCGCTTGGACAGCGGCCGGCATGACGACCCTTCGGGAAGTCACCTCGGACCACCTTCACGACACGCTGGAGGACCTGGCCGGGACCGCCCGACGCCAGCTCGCCACCGCACTGCGCAGCCTGTTCCGGGCACTCAAACGCAAGCGGGTGATCTTCCGCGACCTTGCCCGCCACCTCACTGTGGGCGATCTGACGAGCATTCCACGGCCGGTTCCCTCCGACGTGCTGGCTGGCCTGCTCGACCGTGCCGAGACCCCATTCGCGCGGCTCACCATCGCCTTGGCCGCCGTCCACGCCGTCCCTGCCGCCGAGATCCGCACCGCGCGAACCGCCGACCTGAACCTCGCCCGTGGAACCCTCGAACTGCGCCGCGGCCTGCTGCGACACACCCTCTATTTGGAGGAGCTCACCCACCGGCTTGCCGCCGACTGGTTGGCTTACCGCCACCAACGCTGGCCCGCCTCTGTCAATCCCTACCTGCTGGTCAGCCAGAAAACCGCCCTCGACCCGGACCACCCGGCCGTGCACAGGGTCACTCCCGGCCAGGTCGTCCTACCCAACGGACTCACCCTCGACACGCTGCGCCAAGACCGGATTCTCGACGAGGCTTTCGCCACCGGCGACCCGCTCAAGCTCATGAGGCTCTTCGGCATCACCGAACAGACCGCCATGCGTTATGTCGGCACCGCCTACCCGGAGCGAACCGCGAAGCTACCCCGGTAGCCGGACATCCACGGCGACCAGCATGTCTCAGTCAACCTGGCAACCCGTCTCAAATTCCTCCGTCAGCGCCATCATCCCAGGATGACTTCGTCGTTATCCGAGTCGTGGACCCGTTTAGAGGCTTGAGCCCCTGGCGGAGGCCAGCTGACGGACACCAAGCACTGCGCTGTCGACGGCTGGGTCGACGCGACACCCGCCCCAGCGGAGACCCTCGAATCACCCACGCATGCAGCCCGGCGATCTGCTGCGCGTCACCGGCACCCTGGTCCAGCCGCTCGCGCCCGGCGAGCCTGCCCGGCTCACCGTCGACGCCCTGGAGGTCAGAGGGCCAGAGCCTCATGTCGACTGGTAGGACTCAGATCCCGTCAGCCCCTGTGGAAACGAGGGTGCAGACAGCAGGTGCGGGAACTGCGGGGAGGGCCGACGGCAGGGTGAAAACGCTCAAGCCCGCCGCCGTGCGTGATCGTCAGGAAGTCGAGGCCATGGGATCGTCCGGGACCTCGGAGAGTCCGTCGGAGGGCGGCGCGGTGGGCTCGTCGCTGGCATCCGTGGGCCACTCGCTTGGCGACGTGCTGCTAGGCCCTTCGCCTTCGGAGGGAGTGATGGTCGGCCCCTCGTAGGCGGGTGGCTGCCCTTGATCGTCGTTGGATGTGCTGACGCCGAAGGCCAGCGCGCCGACGACAAGTGCTGTCGTTGCTGCCCCGATCAGGAGCATTGTCCTTCTTCGTGAAGGCGGCGAAGAGGCAAGAGGCGCAGCAACGTCGTCCTGTCGTAGCTGTTCTTGATGGTCAGCCTTGTGTCCATCCGTCGCATCGGCGGTAAGAGCGATCGGTTTGACTACCGGCGTGGAACCAGTGGACCTTGGGCCGCTCACCTCAGCAGCCACGATGTCCGCAGGAGGCCCTAGTCGTTCCAGGACGGTGCGGACGGCTTCGGCGTGCCGGGCGTCTGCTTCTTCCAGGCCGGCATCTATGTGCTCAACGATCTCCTGCTTGAGCTCCTCGCGTCGATCAGCGGGGAGGAATACAGATGCATTGTCGAAGCGGTGCAGGTACTCGTCTATGAGCTGATTGCGCCTCGAGGTCACTCGTGGCTCTCCTCACTGTCCAGGAGGTTGTCAACGGCGGTTTTGAACGGCCCCCACTCACCAGCGAACTCATCCAGCGCTCGTCGCCCCGTCGGGGTAAGCGTGTAGTAGCGGCGTGGAGGACCTGAGTCAGATTCCTTCCAGACCGTGTTGACCCACCCCTCCTTCCGAAGCCGTGAGAGCAGCGGATAAATGGTGCCTTCACTGGTCACGAGTCCGTGGGCGTCGCAGAGCTCCCGCACCAGTTCAAAGGCGTACCTCTCGCCGTCACGCAGCAACGCCAAGACGCAGAACTGCAGGATCCCCCGACGGAGTTGACTCACTCCAGAACGTGCTCCACCCGGAAGTACCATGCGTAACAAGGTACCTGCTGAAGATAGGTCCCGCTAGCCTTACCGACTCAGGGGTCGTTCTCTTGCAGGACGGGTTCGGGGCTCAGCGTGCTTACTTGGCCAATTGCCGCCATCGGGAATGCGGCCGAGGTTCACGACGTCGATGTGGTTCAGCTCGCCGGGCTGGCCGCGTTTATAGCGGCGCACGGATTCGCCGGTGGCCCGGTCGGTGGCGGCCAGGACGGGCAGGCCGTGACGCTGCAGGATGCGGTGGGCTGCGATGCCCGTGCGAGCGGCCAGCCGCATGGGTCCGATGTGGTGCTCGCGCCGTAGGCGCACAACCTGTTCATCAGTGGCGGCCGGGGTCCGGCGGGGCTGGTGCTGCGGGCGGCTGGAGCGGTCCTGCATCCCAGCGGCGCCGTGCATCCGGGATCGGCCTGCCCAGTGGGCTGCGGAGGTATGGCTTACCTGAAATCGTTCCGCGGCCCGCCGGCCAGCGGTCCTCGACGACACACTGCACACCAGCATCGAGGAACCCATCTACCTGACTTCCAAGAAGCGGGACTCTCGTCCGAGTTCCGAGGGTCCGACCCGCAGGAATCCGGGAACCCACGCGTTTCTCACCGTGCCGAATCAGAATCAACCTGAACGAATCGCCTGAACGACACCACCCTGGCTGATACCCCGGGCTGCGACGGGACGGCCACGCGTGGAGGACCGGCAGGTCATCAACGGGATGGTCTACAAGATCCGCACCGGGATCTCCTGGCGTGACCTGCCGGAACGCTACGGGCCGTGGCAGACCGTCTACACCCGCTTCCGCCGCTACGCCCTCGACGGAGTCTTCACACGGGCCCTGCGGCAGATCCAGGCCCACTTCGACGCGGTCGGCGACATCGACTGGCTGGTCCAGATCGACTCCACCATCGTCCGCGCTCACCAGCACGCCGCCGCCACCGGCCGAAAAGGGGGATCCAGAGGCAGGACGAACCGGACGATCACGCCCTCGGCCGATCCCGAGGCGGACTGACCACCAAAATCCACCTCGCCTGTGCCGACAAGGGCCGCCCGCTCGCAATCCTGGTGACGCCCGGCCAGTGCCACGACAGTGTCTGCGCACGCCCTCTTCTGGAACGGATCCGTGTTCCCCGCACTGGCCCGGGTCGGCCGCGCTGCAGGCCCGACCAGGTCATCGCGGACAAGGCTTACAGCTCCCGCGGCTTCCGTGCCTACCTGCGAAAACGCGGCATTGCGCACACCATCCCCGAGAAGACCGACCAGCGACGGCACCGGCTGAGGCGCGGTGGCCACGGCGGCCGACCACCAGGGTTCGACCGGGAGCCCTACCGACGGCGCAACACAATCGAGCGCTGCTTCAACCGGCTCAAGGGCTTCCGCGGGGTCGCCACGAGATACGAAAAGACCGCCACTTCCTACGAAGCGGCGGTCACCCTCGCTCCTAGGGTCCGTCTTCAAACGGATCTTGCCAGAGCAGGATCGAGCCCCGGGCGCTCTGGACGTTCTGGGGTGGGCCTGCCGGTCGCCCGGACCAGTGTGCTGCACCCCGGCGGTCACGCAATTCCGTTAGCAGTCCACAGCAGCCACTTCCTGATGTCGGGCGTCGATCGTTCGGCGACGAGCGCCGCCATGCCGCCCGGTCAGGGGCGCGGCCGGAATCCGCCCCAGTTCGCGAGGGGTCATGGGGACACGGCATAGGCGGCCATGAACATGTCGAGCAGGCCGTCGATCGCCGCTTCGTCGACAGGGCGGGTGGACAGCAGCCCCCGGTAGTAGAGGGCGCCACACAGCACCTCGGTGGGGTAAGTGAGGTCGGCGTCTGCGATGAGCTCGCCGGTGCGCTGGGCGCTGGCCAGGCGGTCCAGGGTGCGCTGTTCGATCGTGGCGAGGAACTGCTGGTAGAGCCGCTCGCGCAGTGCGTCGTCGTCCTGGGCCGCGATGATGACGGCGCGGTAGACGGGCCAGATGTCAGGGCTCAGTAGTGCAGCACTGGAGCGGACGAACTGCTCGCGCAGATCGGCGCGGACGTCGCCGGTGTCGCGGTAGTCGAGGTCGGAGCCGAGGGCACGGTGAAGGGCATCCAGGAGCAGCTCGAACTTCGTCGGCCAGCGCCGGTAGATCGTGTGCTTGCCGACGCCGGCACGGCGGGCTACCGCGGCGATCGTCAGGTCTGAGTAGCGGACCTCCGCGGCCAGTTCGAAGGTGACGCGCAGCAGCTCCTCGGTTCGCACCGCGCCACGGCGGCGGGGCTCGGCGGCCTTGTCGTCGGTCATGCTGCCGATCCTATCGGCACATATAGTGCCGTTGACAGTCGGGGCCTCTCCAGGCAATCTGATGTCCCGGCATCGGCACGATGTGTGCCGATATGATGTGGTGCTCCGACTGCCCGGAGGACCTCATGTCCGGTAATCGACGAGGGGAGGCACCCTGCAGCGGCGTGATCGTTCAGTTCGCCGAGTGGGTCACCCCGTCCGGCCCGGGGAACGCCAGGCAGTGCCCATCACGTCGCCTTCCGTCCGGTCCCGGCAACATACGGCCCGGACCATGCACGTCATCCCGTAACCCGGCAAGAGACCGAGACCATGTCACCTGATCCGACCTCCGTTCACCCACTGCCCGCCCACGACCGCGTGGTGTTCCTCAACCCGCTGGTCACCTCGCCGAACATCGTCGTGGGTGAGTACACCTACTACGACGATCCGGACGGCGCCACGGACTTCGAACACTGCAACGTCCTCTACGCGTACGGGCAGGAGCGCCTCGTCATCGGCAAGTACTGCGCCATCGCCACCGGCACCACCTTCCTGATGGCCGGCGCCGAGCACCCGACGATGGGCGTCTCGACGTACCCGTTCACCATGTTCGGCGGCCGGTGGGCCGAGCAGACCCTGGACGTCGTCACCGCCATGCCCAGCCGCGGCGACACAGTCGTCGGCAACGACGTCTGGTTCGGATACCAGGCGGCCGTCATGCCCGGCGTTCGGATCGGCGACGGTGCCATCATCGCGGCCGGCGCCGTGGTCACCGCCGACGTTCCGCCCTACACGATCGTCGGCGGCAACCCGGGCCGACCGATCCGGCAGCGCTTCGACGACGCCGACATCGATCGACTGCGGCGCGCCGCGTGGTGGGACTGGCCCGCCGACCTGGTCACCGAACACGCCCGCACCATCATGGCCGGAACCCCGGCCGACATCGAACGCATCGCCACCGAGCAGGGAGCAAGGAAGTCCCTTTGAGTCATGTGACCCAGATGTTCGTCGAAGAGCACACGGTGGCCGACGGCGCAGCCGGGCCCTACGCCCTCACCACGGGACCGGACGGCGCCCTGTGGTTCACCCTCGTCCACAGCGGCCGGATCGGCCGCCTCGTCCCCGGCGAGGAGCCGACGAGTCACCGGCTCGATCCCGACTGCGGGCCGACCGTCATCACCCCCGGCCCGGACGGTGCGCTGTGGTTCACCGAGTACCAGGCGGACCGAATCGGGCGGATCACCACCAACGGCGTGATCGACGAATTCCACACCCCCACACCTGGTTCCGGGCCGTTCGGCATCGCGGCGAGCCCTGACGGCGCGCTGTGGTTCACCGAGACCACTGCCGACCGCATCGGCCGCATCACCGTCGACGGCCGCATCACCGAGTTCCCGCTGCCCGTCACCGACGCTTTCCCCTCGGCGATCACCGCCGGCGGCGACGGCGGGATGTGGTTCACCCTCAACCAGGCCAACGCCATCGGGCGGATCGGTGTGGACGGTACGGTCACCCTCCACCCCCTGCCGACGCCGGAGGCGGCACCGGTGGGGATCGCCGCGGGCCGCGACGGCGTGCTGTGGTTCACCGAAATCGCCGCAGGTCAGATCGGCCGAATCACACCCGACGGGCAGATCGACGAGTTCCCGCTGCCCGACCGCGCCGCCCGCCCGCACGCCGTCACCGTCGACGGACAGGGCACCTTGTGGTTCACCGAATGGGGCGGCAACCGCGTCGGCACCCTCACCGCCGACGGTTCCGTCACCGGTCACGACCTGCCCACCCCACGTTCCGAACCGCACGGCATCGCCATCGGGCCCGACGGCGCTCTGTGGACCGCACTGGAGATAGGTTCACTCGCCCGCATCACCTCAGCCGACAGCACCGCTGAAAAACCACCCCCTCCCACACCATCAGCAGCGGTCGCCCGTACGACGACCGGAGAGGAGTTCCCATGAAATTCGCACTCGTGATCTTCGAGACGGACGAGTCGCGTCGTCGGATCCAGGCCGACCGGGCCGGGTACCGCAGGGAGTACGAAGGCTGGATCGGCGGACTCGCCGCAGCCGGAAAGCTGGCCGGCGGCGACGCCCTGGAGACCGAACACACGGCCCCCGCGACAGTACGCAGCGCGGCCGACGGGACATCGATCGTGACCGACGGACCCGCGCACACCGGCGAGGAGACCCTCGGCGGCTGGTTCATCGTCGACGTGGCCGACCGCGAGGAAGCCCTCGAACTGGCCATGAGCCTCCCCACCCCGGAGACCGTCGAGATCCGCCCGATCCTCGAATCCGCCTGAACAGCGCGGGAAACCGGCCCGATGGCACACGTGCGGCCGCAGGGGCACCACTGCAGTGCCGCCTGGCCTCGCCTGATCAGGCCGTCTGGCCGCAGCCGTCGGCGCCAAGGATCTCGCCGCACAGAGGGCTGAAGTCGACTCCAGCGACGTCTGGAACACGTTTTCGACGAGTTTTAGACGTCGCTTCTGATCGCGGAATCGCTCGTTGAGCCGTGCATGACGGATCTGATCGAGCGGTTGGTGCCGGACGAGTTGTGGACGATGTTCCGGCGGGTGGTCCCGCCGACGGAGGTCATACGCCCGCAAGGTGGCGGGCGACGGCGGGCCGGAGACCGCGAATGCCTGGCGGCGATCGTCTTCGTGGCCAGATCGGGCTGCACGTGGCGGCAGTTGCCGCCGGTGTTCGGGCCGGCCTGGCCCACGGTTTACCGGCGCTTCGCCCAGTGGAGCCGGAACCGGGTCTGGGCCAGGCTGCACCGGCTCATCCTCGACGAGCTCGGCGCTCGGGGTGAGCTGGACTGGTCGCGGTGCGCGATCGACTCCGTCAGCGTCCGAGCTACAAAAGGGGGCCACTGACTGGACCGAATCCGACCGACCGTGGCAAGCAGGGGTCGAAAATTCACCTGATCACCGACCGGAGTGGCATGCCGCTGTCGCTAGGGATCTCCGGCGCCAACATGCACGACAGCCTCGGACTGCAGCCGCTCGTTCGCGGAATCCCGCCCATCCGCTCCCGCCGCGGACCCCGTCGGCGACGTCCGGCCAAGCTCCATGCCGACAAGGGCTACGACTTACGACCACCTGCGGAAATGGCTTCGCGGGCGCAGCATTCGCCACCGCATCGCCCGCAAGGGCATCGAGTCGTCCACGTGGCTTGGCCGACACCGCTGGGTCGTCGAGAGAACGGTCTCCTGGCTCGCCGGATGCCGAAGGCTGCACCGCCGCTACGAGCGCAAAGCCGAGCACTTCCTGGCCTTCGTCGGCGTAGCCGCAGCCCTCATCGGCTACCGCCGAGTCACCAAGTGAAACGACGTCTTACTGGTCGGTGCCGATGGACTCGGCGGCAGTGCTATGCGCCCCGCTCGCGGTGGCCCGGCTGATCGCCGCCGGACGGCGCTGCCTGGAGACGGAGCCCGAGTCATGAGCGGTACGCCGTATCCGTCATTCGTCGATGTCCCGTGGGCGGATGTGTACGCGCGGCTGGCGAAACACTGCAGCACCTGCGTGACGTGCATGGCTGTGGACGAGGAGGGCGTGAACCTCGAACTTCCCTGCGCGACGGCCGACCGGTTGAATGAGGAGTACCGGCAGGGACGGCGCGCACGCACCACCTCGACGTTCCCGGCCCGGGATCCCAGCAACTTCCAGGGGCGTCGAGATTGCGCCGGGACCTCTCGATCGCCCGAGTTGATGTCAGAAGTGGATGGCAAAGGCCCCGGACCATGATCGGTCCGGGGCCTTTGTTGGTGCCCCCGGCAGGATTCGAACCTGCGACACCCGCTTTAGGAGAGCGGCTGGGGCGTAGGCCAGGTGACCTGCGGCTTCCTTGGCCGAGCTAGCGGGCACGAGTGCGCCCGTCAGTTACCCTCGTTGACCGTGGCTGACCCGTGGATCTGGCACGGTTGTGGCACGCGACCCCTTCGTAGATGCGTACGTGATCAGCGTCCTTCGCGCTCGTAGCGCTCCACTCGACGCGCCAACTTGGCGCGATATCTCTCGGGTGTATGGAAGGCCTGAGAGCGGCGGACCATGTCCTCTGCCCTGAGGCTTTCCGCGTAGGCCCGGAGCGCGGGTATCCGGAGGAGGAGAGCGCGCTGCGTTTCGGCTTCCTCGACAGTCCCCAGCGGGGTGCCGGCGTTGCGTTCATGGTTGCAGCCCCAGTGTGTGAGGCGCACATTGTCGCGCGTGTCAGTGCCGCTGGCCGCGATGCAGCAGACGTGGTCGATGCTCGGGGACCGAGGATCTGGGTGCTGATAGGCCTGGTCCACTGGATCTTGGCACAGGCCACAGACCCAGCCGTCCCGTGCGCCGATCTCTTTCGCCGTATAGCGCTCGACGCTCCCGTTGCTCCGCATGCGCTCACGGCGGCGCTGATCCTGGGCGCGCTTGGAATCGCTACGGCGCGATTCAGGCAGGTCTGCGCTGGTCACATCTTCCTACCTCGCGGGAGAACCGCAGCGCCCGCACGGCCGATACCCCACCGCCTGCGCGTCGCCCAGCAGCATCCAACTGGCGTCATTCAGCTGCCGCCCTTCGCCGACGATGAGCCCGCACTGCTCGTCGCCGTGGAACACGTCGCGGCTGGCTGGAGCGCTCGCACGCACCAGCACCGCGGGCTCGCCCAAGCGGTCGACACCCTCATCGGCATAGCACTCCTGCATCCACTGGGCCGCATCGTCCTGACCGAACCCGTCCGGGTACGGCAGCTCCCTTCCGCGCATCTCTATCCCAGTCCCCTTCTGGGCCTAAGCACCGACGTGCTTGTTGGTCTAGCAGATGTACAACAAGCCGTCCCCCCAGCCGGCTCTTTTCACCGAAACTGAGCACAGCCGCCCTCGACGAACCCTCACAGACTGGCGCCTCAGTTGGGTCCGGACTCTCGTGGCTGGCGTCGTCTCATTCGGGATCGATGCAAGCCAGCCTGCCCAACCGGTACCCACGGTGGACATCGGCTGGTCACCCCCCCGGCCGGGGAAGGGCTCGGCCCGGAGAGAGCCGCTCTGCGTCTACTTCCCGGGGGCGCAAGGAACGGGAGCCACACACGGCTCCCGGAGGCCCTGTGATTATTCGACAACACACCAGGTAGAGGTCTCGTCCGTGGTGGACCGGGCGGCCTCAGTCCACAGATAGTCCACGATCCTGCCCAGCAGTCCGATCAATACGGCAGCGCCGATGGTGCGTCAAACCTCGACTGACAGTCAGTTACGCCAACGGGTAAGCCGGTCGATCAGCCATTACGATTGAGCCGGCAAGAAGTAGGAATTTTCTTCAGTCGGCGGTCCAGCCGCCACCGCCGTTTCGTAGACTTGCTGGGTGAGTGCAACAAATTCCCGGTCTCGTCGGTTTGCGTTAGCCTTTGCCCAACTGATCCATTGACGTCCCATGATTCGCCAGTGACGGCGCGCGACCTCGCCTGCAAAGTGGTTCGTCAGGACGATGCGAGTTGCCTCTAGGGTTGTGCGTCCGACCACGTAATCGGCGAGCCACAACCGATAGATCAGATTGCAGAACATGTGCTGTCGCGCCTGTGCCAGTGTGCAGGGCTCGGATGGTGGTTGCCAGCAATGCATCAGGGTTTCATCCTCGATACTATGAAGCGTCAACTCCTTGTGTATCGAGGATCGGATTTCTTCGTTCATGGCCCGTGTTTGTTTAGCCTGATACAAAATCGAGACGATCGCACCCAGGAAAGCTGCAGCAGAAAACAGCACGGCTAATGCCCCATAAGCCTCACTTACCTCGCTCAGCTGACTCCAGTCCATCCCTGAGGGAGCTACCATGCGTAGAATGAAAGGGAAGGAGATGATGAGGGCGATGGTCCCAACTACAGCTGTTGTCCAGAGGGTCCACTGTTTCCAGAGCCTGCCAGGCGTCATGATCTACCCTTCGACGCAGTGATAGGCGCCATCGTCTCCAGGTGTGAAGGGGAAGGCAAGATGTTCGAGTGCGCGTATTCGTGCAGTAGAAGGCACTAGCAACAGCCTCCACTCCTGCCTCTGAATCGTGCTGGTTTTCCGAGCTGGTTGGCTCGTTTCTTCAGTTTGGGAAGCTGCGGTCATTTGCGGCGGGCTGGGCCGCTGACCTGCGGGAACTGTCAGGTGGGGCCTCACTGGCCCCCGTGACGCCTAGTCTTCGACTGGTGATGCCATGGATTCGGGCGCCTGCGTTGGCCAACACGCTTTCCAACTGTGTTAGCGGTCCAGCGAGGCTCGTGCGGGGGCGTTCACCTGCGTTCACGGGAGGTTGGCCGCTTGCGCCGGGGAGGCTTTGGCTCCCGCCTGAACGGCCGTGAACGGGGCTGAATGAGACGGAAACTGAGACGGTGGTGACCGGCCGGGTTCCACGGATCCTGCGAAACCCCCGCACCGAAGTGTGCTCTGAGTCACACTTGGGAGCTTGGATGAAACGAGGGGGATCGTGAGCAGCCCGCAGGAGCGGATCGTCTCCCGCCACGGCAAAGTGACGTCTGTCGAGCAGTCCGTCAAAGCACGGCCGGGGAGGGGGATAACGAGTGGAAGAAGAACGATGTGCCGACACCGCAGCCGGCCGCCGGTACGTACCTCTGGGGCGTCCTTCAGCGCAGCAGCTGGACTTCCCACCCAGTCCGGATAGCGGTGGACTCGGCAGTCGACTCCTGACGCGCTTTCGCTGTTGCCAGCTGCCTAATGACAAAGCTGACCTTTGGTCGCCATCTACATTGGCTGAAAGCTGCCTCAGGGAGTCAAGACCCCAAAAACGATCACCAGTAAGCTGACGCTCGATCTGAGTCCTAATATGCCTAGGAGGGCACAGCAGTGTGGAACTTGCAGGAATCCAGAAGGCGTTTTTACTCCGAGCAACAGTCCAAGGAAGTTAACTACTGGGTATCACTCTTCGAATCCGAAGGGAAGGGTGAACTGCTTCAGGGCGAGGAGTTCAATGAATTCCGAGAGTGGAGACCTACAAGATCTAACTGCCCTGAGCTCGAAGGCATGATGGACGACCTAATTCACGTCGCCCCGTTAGCGTGGAAGGCAACACTCCGTAACATCTTCGCCGCCCGCGTCGCTGACGGCGAAGCAAACGCGAGTGCTTGGTCCTCGCGCCAGAGTGGAGTGGTCGAAATCAATCAAGGGTTTACTAACGCCGCGATCGTCTACGCAACCCTGTTCAGTCAGTTCTTTGATGCCATGCATACCATCGTGACCGACGTCGACCTGGGGATGGACGACGACGAGGTCCTCTGGTGGATCCTTGAAGAGATCGACCGGGGTGCCGTCGACCCTGTCCTATTGGCGGAAGAGGCCGCGTCCGTTTGGCGTCAGCAGAGGTCGGTGATCGTCGCCCATAAGGCACTTACAGATGTACCAAAGCACCGTGTTGATAGCTACAGAATATCGATCGCGGCTGCCGAAGAATTCGTGTTGGCGCACGAAATATCGCATCACCTACTTGGGCACACTGATGAATTTTTCAAGCACTCCGTGAGCGTTTCTCGTGAAATGGCTAGCTGGATTGAAAGGTCTGGAATCCGCGATTTATGGAGCTCCCTAAATCAATCGCAGCGCTCCGAGCTTGAGGCAGATGTAGCCGCCTTCCTGCTCATGTCAGGAGAGTTGGGCGGCGACCTTCAGCGAGGCCAAATCTATAAGGCGATTTCGGGATCGATGCTCTCCCTTATTGCCTTGTCGCATATTTCAGGACACTGGCACAGCGAAGATGCAAGCGGGACGCACCCGGACTTCATCACTAGGTATGCAGCCATCGCTGCAATCGTTCATGAGATGTCGAGGGAAATTCCCATGGGTGCCCACGATGACCACCCAGAAGGTTTCCTGCTCCAGTTCCGCGGATTCATCTCACTAGTACTCCAGTGCTGGTCATCAAGGCGCATCGAGGAGGTAAAACGCCCCCACTTTCTGAATGTATTTTCTTGGATCTTGGATGAATCTGCTTCACTGGAGGAGAAGCTTCGGCGACTTAATCAGGTTCAGAAATAGAGGTGCCGTCGGTGGGTCGCCGGCTCGGCAACTCGCCGGAGGTGATTCACGGCGATATCTCGTCTGCATCGACGTCCACGAAGAGCCGCCAACGCGTAGATCGCAGAGGCGCTAGTGGGAGGTCTCTGAGTTGGCTTTAGTGACATGACTCAAGAGTGATTGCAAAGTGGGCACGGCTGCGATAACTGCCCCGCTAGCTGCAACCACGAGATCCCAGTATTCGGACGAAGTCCCTTGCCATTCCTTTGGATCCCACACGAGTTTGTCAACCGAAAACACGCAGGCAATTCCGGCAGCGACGCTGACGACGAGCAGTACCCACTGCGAGTGATTCGAGTCAGCTTGCAATCCGGCATCTCCACGGCGCACGACTCGGGCCCAGATCAATCCCGCGCAGGCTGAAAGGAGCGCTGCCAAGCCAACCCGGTTCATGTAGGGGTACTTAACGTGGATGACGATAGGGACATTGCCGCCCAGCACCCGCGAATCGTCAAGACCTGCCGCTCCTGCGTACGACCCAAAAGCGCTCACCTCTCCATAGCGAGGTGCAACGCAAACGGCCAGGAAGACTGTTCGTCCACTGGGGCCAACTCGCGCCGTGCTGGCTACTTGTTCCTCGGGGAGTGACACTCCGTCTGTCTGGCGGGCTAGGCCAGTGGTCGAGGTAGTGAGATGCGTCCCTGGTGGAAGCGTAGCGTTTTCAGCCAGCTTCAGCCGCGCTGTACTCCTCGAAATTCCATCACTGTCGAAACTCCCCGGAATGATGATGTCAACTCCCTTGGAGTCCTCTACTTCGACGACTTTTGCCGACTGGGAACTTGCGGCAATTCCCCTTTCTTCTTTGCATTTTTCGTTGGGCATTTTGCTTGTTGGGTGCACGGAGGGTTCATTAATTAGAAGGATGGCAGCGGCTGCTGCAGCAAGTAGGGAAATTACAATATCGGCAAAGTGTGATTGCATCCAATTCTTCAGATTTTGATTCACGGATCCCCCCAGGGGATGTTAGTCGGGCTCGTGTCTGGAAAGGGTATTTCTGAAACTTCTCTCCATGTCTGAGGCAGGGCTGTGCCGCGCCCGGATGGTCTAATAATTCCGACACAAAGCGGCACGGAGGCAACATCAGTAGATCAGCGTGTTAGAGGGCGTCCCTGAGAGGTCGGCGTAGCGGCTTTGGGCTGGAGCTGCTTTGGCGCGAGTGATCATGGCCCCGTAAGCTTTCGGCGCGTCGGGCAGTCTGTGGACCTGCCCGGTAAAGCACGACGTTGGGGCCATGATCTTCGAGGCTCGCGCCAAAGTGGCTGCCTAAAGCCGTGGAGTCGACCGCCCCAGCCACGACGTACCCCTTCTCTGGCACCAGGTGGCTGATTGCTTTGCGCGCGGCACGGGCGCCGGCCGGGCTGGAGCGGGGCGGAGACAGGAGCGCAGGCCCGGCCGGGGGCCGGGCCGCGCGCGGGGAGCGGAGCGAGCCGCCTTGAACCAGTAGAGAAAGTTGTAACTCAGTCTGCGGCGCGGGCGTTGAAGTCGTATGCGCAGGCTGGGAGATCGACGCCTTGGCGGTGGGCCAGCGGTAGGAAGACCACTGGCCGGATCGTCCATGTGATGCGGGTGTTGGCGTGTGTCAGAGAGACCGTGCAGGGTTCCATGCGTAAGAGGGCTCGTCGGGTATCGATGCGGCCGTCGTAGAGCCATTCCCAGGCCTCGTCGGAGGCGTCCGGGTCGAGTGCTGGTGAGATGGTGCGCAGGGCGACTGCTACCCATCTGTCTGCCTGTGGTGCCGAGTACGCGTCGAAGGATGCCCGGAGCGCTGGCCACCCCGTCTCGTCGTTGACGTCCTGCGTCCAGCACTCGCACCAGAAGCCCCGCTGAGGCTTGTCCATCAGCACGGGTGTCCTCCCGGCTGGGTGTCCGTGAAGAGTTCGGCGGTGACGGTGTAGCCGCTGTGGCTGCCGTGGACGACGACCCGGTGTGCGATGACGCTGACCATGCCCAAGCCGCGGCCGTGTACCGCGTCCTCGCTCGGCCGCTTGACCTTCGGTGCGGTGCCCGTCCCTCCCTCGTCGGTGACCGACAGGGCGACCACCTTGGGGGAGACCGCCAAGGCCAGGTGAAAGCTGCCTGTCCCGCCGCTCGCGGTGTGGAGGATCGCGTTCGCGCTCAGCTCGCTCACGATCAGTTCGGCATCGTCGGCCAGGGGAGATCCCCGCAGGATGTCCCGGGTCCAGCGGCGAGCCCGGCTCACCTCTTCCGGAAAACCTGGGCAAGTGAGTCCCCAGACCCGGGCGGTGCTCGTATACTCGTGCATACAAGTTCCTTCGTGCTGGTAGGCCGCCATGTGCAGCGGGTTCGGGCTAGACGAGTTTCACGCCATCGTGCGCGCGGATGGCCGGCGGGGACACCGCGTCGAGTGCGTCCAGGACGCGGATCGCGTATGCCTCGTCGGCGAGTTCGATGACCTCTTCACGAGTGGCCCAGCGCAGTGCTCGGGTCTCGTCCCCGGTGGTGGGCGTACCGTCGGCGGCCTCACAGCGGAAGACCATGGAGACGATCAAGCCCTTCATGTTCTTGTAGATCCCGGTCAGCATCGCGGGAAGCGCGATCTTGATGCCGGTCTCTTCCAAAACTTCGCGCTGGAGGGCCTCGGGGATGGTTTCCTCGCGTTCGAGGATTCCGCCCGGGGGTTCCCAGTGGCCGTTGTCGCGGCGTTTGATCAAGAGGGCGCGGTCCTGGTCGTCGACGATGACTCCGGCGACGCTCACGGAGTGCGGACGTTCGGTGCTCACGTTCCTCTGCCCTCTCGGATGGCTAGGCTCTCCACCGTAGCAACAAAGCTCGCCCACTCGTCTAGATACCTAAAGGAGTACACGTGCCCTCTCTTTCCTCCGGCCTCCTCGGCGATCTCGACCCCACGAGCGATCGTGCGGTCTTCCGGCAGATCGCCGACCAGCTGCGCGAGGCCATCGACCGTGGGCGATTCAAAGAGGGCGAAAAGCTGCCCTCCGAGGCTGAACTCGTCGAGCATTACGGGGTTTCCCGTATGACGGTTCGAAACTCCTTCTCCGTCCTCCAGGGCGAGGGCCTGGTGCACGCCGAGCACGGCAAGGGCGTCTTCGTGCGACCACGACCGCCCGTACGGCGGCTCGCCTCCGACCGGTTCGCCCGGCGCCACCGCGAGCAGGGGAAGTCCGCGTTCATCGTCGAGGCCGACGCCGCCGGCAGTCACCCGCAGGTGGACAGCCTGGAGGTCAAGGAGGAGAAGGCCAGCCAGGACGTCTCCACCCGGCTCGGGTCCGTGCGACGAGTGCTGGCCCGGCGTCGCCGGTATCTGCTGGACGGGCGGCCGGTGGAGTTCGCCACCTCGTATCTGCCGCTCGACATCGCGCGGGGCACGCCGATCGCCGAGCCCAACCCCGGGCCCGGTGGCATCTACGCCCGGCTTGAGGAGCTGGGGCACCGCCTCGACCACTTCGAGGAAGAGATCCGTGCCCGGATGCCCTCGCCCGATGAGGTGCGCACGCTGCGGCTGGCCTCCGGCGTGCCGGTCATTCACCTGATCCGCACGGCGTTCGACCAGGAGGGACGGGCCGTGGAGGTCTGCGACACGGTCATGGCGGCCGACGCGTACGTCCTGTCGTACCAGCTCCCGGCGACGTGAGCGCCTGACCGGTGGTGGTGCGCGGGGAGGCTTCTCCGAACTCGTACACCCCAACACGCTTACTCGTATAGACGAGCGGGCAAGTTGTGTGGCAAGGTGGTTGCCGTTCCCGGGAGATCGGGTTCAAACACCGCATCTTGTATAGACGAGTAGATGGGAAGAAGTCTTGCGCACCATCCGTGTAGAGACCTCCGCCGCAACGATCCTGCTGACCGAGGCGCCCGAGCCCAAGGTACGCGACCGGCAGACGGGCGAGATTGCCAAGGACGCCACCAGCGGAGAGGCGCTGATGACGCTCGGCGTCGTCTACCTGGAGGACGGCGAGTCGTCGCTGATCAAGGTCACCGTTCCGGAGAGCGGGGTGTCCGAGGGGCTGACCCTCGGGGCTCCGGTCTCGCTGCCGGGGCTGGTGGCCCGGCCGTGGGAGAGCGTCTTCAACGGGCAGCAGCGCCACGGCATCGCCTACCGCGCCGCCGCCGTGACACCGGCCGCGTTCCCGGCCGCCACCGGGGCCGCTGCCTGATGACCGACCTCACGACACTCCTGGAAGTGGGTGGTCCTGTCGCCGCACTCGGCGGCGGGGCCGCCTACGCCCGGGCCAACCACCCCGGGGTGTACTGGTCCACGGTCGGCCTGCCGATATCCACCGCCCGGCTCCTCAGCTCCTACGGCTCGGTCATGGAGGCCTGCGGCCTGACCGTGGCTCCGTCCCGGCTGCGGATGCTGGCGGTCAAGGCCACCACTCGCCGTGAGGTCCGGCCCGTACCGCCGCGTCGCGGCATCATCCGCCCCACCTCGACTGGGCTGCGGCTCCGTCTGCGGCTCGCTCCGGGGCAGGAACCCGCCGACGTCGCCGCCTCAGCCGAACGGCTGCGGCACGCCTGGGGCGTCCACGCCGTGTACGTCTCGACGGTCAAGCCCGGTGTGGTCGAACTGCGTCTTGTCGGCTTCGATGTCCTGCACCGGGTGCGGATGCCGCGCAAGATCGACAGTGGATTGCTGAGCGTTCCGGTTGCCCTGCGGGAGGACGCCACGCCCTTCGTGCGCGACTACCGGACTGTGCCCCACCAACTCACCCTCGGCGCGACGCTGTCGGGCAAGTCCATGTATCTGCGGCACTTGATCGCCGGACTCGCCTCTCAGCCGGTCGCCCTGGTCGGCATCGACTGCAAGCGTGGTGTGGAGCTGGCACCGTTCGCTCCTCGACTGTCCGCGCTGGCTACCGATCCGGAGCAGGCCGCCGAGCTGCTGCCCGTGCTCGTGAAGGAAATGGAGGACCGATACGACCTGATAAAGGCCCGGCAGGGCATCGCCCCGGATACTCCGGCCGAGGAAATCACTTCGGACGTCTGGGGGCTGCCCGACTCCGAACGCCCCGTTCCCCTCGTTCTGTTCGTGGACGAGGTTGCTGAACTGTTCCTCGTCGCCACCAGGAAGGACGAGGAACGCCGAGACGAGATGGTCACCCAACTCATCCGGCTCGCCCAACTCGGCCGCGCGGCCGGCATCTACCTGGAGGTCTGCGGGCAGCGCTTCGGCGCCGAACTCGGCAAGGGCGCCACCATGCTGCGAGCGCAGTTGACCGGCCGCGTCTGCCACCGAGTGAACGACGAAGCCTCCGCGAAGATGGCCCTCGGCGACATCGCACCCGAAGCGGTCACGGCCGCCTGCGCCATCGCACCCGAACGCCCCGGCCTCGCCGTGGCCGGTGACACCTCGGGCGGCTGGTCCCGCATCCGCACGCCGTACTTGTCGCTGGGCGACGCGGCCGAGACCTGCCGGGAGTCGGCCCACCTGGTTCCCGACCTGCCCGCGCTCAAGCCTTTCCGGCCCGACGTGCCCGTACGGCCCGTCGAGACATCGGGCCCGGCGGTGCGGCCCCGACCGGTGACCGACTGACCCGCGCAACCTCGGTCGGCGTGACCGCCTCACGCCACGTCCCTACCCCTCCCATGCCCGAACCGGAAGGAGCCGCAGCATGCGTGCCCACCTGGCCCGCGTCGATGCGGTGCTCGTTCAGGCGGTCATCGCCGCCGCGCTGTCCTTCGCCCACCTCCACGACGTCGCCTCGGCGGCCGGACAGGACGGGTGGAAAGCGTGGGCCTACCCGATCAGCGTTGACCTGCTGCTCGTTGCTGCCTGGCGCCGACTGCGCTCCGGGGAGGCGAAAGCGGCCGGGTGGTGCTGGTTCCTGATCGCACTCGCCGCGTCCCTCGGCGCGAACGTGGCCACAGCCGGACTGCTCGACCTGGACCACGTACCGGCCTGGCTCCGCATCCTCGTCGCGGGCTGGCCCGCGGTCGCTTTCCTTGGCGGAACCCTCCTGGTCCACTCGCCGCCGGCGTCGCCCGACGAGACCGGGAACGCCGTGGCCCAACAGGAACCCGAGGACATCGAGGACCAGGAGGACGTGCCCCAGCCTGCACAAGAATCACCGATGCCACCGGTAGCCGACCCGGCACCTGACCCACCGTCGGCCCCGCCTCCGGTCGCTGTCCCGGTCGCCCTGGTCGAGCACGCCCGCAAAGTCGCCGCCGAGCACCACGCCCGCACCGGAACGGCCATCGACACCCCGACCCTACGCGCCCGCCTCGGCGTCCCGCCGCCCATGGCCGACGCCATCGCCGCCCAGCTCTGAGAGGAGACCCACGTGAGCGCCAACCGCCGTTTCCGTTCCGTCACCCGCATCGGCCCCGTCCAGGTCGGCACGTCCTACGACGGTCGAGGCCAGGAGAAGCACACCGCCGCCTGCACAGCCCCGCGCTGCGGCTTCTCCGCCGACTACGACAGCCGCGCTGCCGCCGAGCTGGCCGCCCGTACCCACCGCTGCCCCGTCCGCTGAAAGGACCCGGAAACCGTGACCGTCAGCCTGCCGCTCGTCGTCGTCCTCGGCTTCTTCGCCTGGGGAGCGGTCAAGTTCCTCGGCGTCCGCACGTGGATCGTCGTCCTGATCGCCCTCTTCGGCTTCTGGCTCTCGCACACGTTCATGGCCCCGGCCATCGAGTCCGGTACGCGCTCCGGCGTGGACATCGTCAACGGCTCACATGACTAGACGAGTAGGTAAGGAGAGCTTCGCCGTGTTCCTGCCCAAGTAACCCGACAGCCCGACGCCGCCGCCCGCATACCCCCGCACCGTTGCCGACCAGGCGCCCGCGCGGCGCCCCGCCCCTCAGATCTCCGTCAGCACGGGAGCGGTCGCGGCCGTCCTCGTCGGCGGCGTCGTGCTGACCGCACTCCTGGCCGCCGTCGCCGTCACGGCCGTCTCCGTGGCCGTCGCAGCCGTGGTCCTGCGCTCGATGCTCCGCGACCAGCACCGCCGCTGACACACCAGACCCCCGGGGCGGCCTCGATACCGCCAAGCATCCGCCGCCCCGGGGGCCCTCTCCCTCCAGCCGAAACCAGAAGGAGAAGCCATCATCACCCGCGCCACTCCGCCCCCGCTCCACGAACTCGGCGAACTGGCCGCCCTGGGCACCATGCCCGCACTCCTGCGCCAGCTCGCCGGCCTCGGCGGCTGCACCCACCCGATCCGCCTCGACGGCCACCGCACCGAGTACGACGTCAACCCCCGCACCGGCGAGATCGGCAACGTCCTCCACCACCTCAACTCCTCCAGCCTCCCGGCCGGGCACCTCCTGGTCCGCTGCAACAACCGCCGCACCACCCGCTGCGCGGCCTGCGCCGAGGTCTACCGCCGCGACACCTTCCACCTGATCACCTCCGGACTGCGCGGCGGCAAGGGCGTCCCCGAACGCGTTGCCGCACATCCGCGCGTGTTCGCCACCTTCACCGCGCCGAGCTTCGGCCCGGTCCACAACCGCCCCACCGGCCCGGCCGATTCGGTCCGCCGCTGCCGCTGCGGCACGCTCCACGACCAGGACGACCCCGCACTCGGCACCCCGCTCGACCCGGACACCTACGACTACGAAGCGGCCGTGCTCTGGAACGCGCACGCCGGTCCGCTGTGGCGGCGCTTCTCGACCTACCTGCGCCGGGAGGTCGCCAAGCGCGCCGGGCTCACACAACGGGCCTTCCGCGAGTACGCCCGGGTGTCCTTCGCCAAGGTCGCCGAGTACCAGAAGCGCGGAGCCGTCCACTTCCACGCCGTCATCCGCATCGACGGCCCCGAGGGAGGCGACACCCCGCCACCTGCCTGGGCCACTGCCGAGCTGCTGACCGACGCCACCCAGGCCGCCGCTGCCGCCGCTCGCGTGGACGGCCCAGTCATCGACGGCCGCGCCCACGCCTTCGCTTTCGGCCGTCAGCTCGACGTGCGCACCATCCGCTCGGCCGACCTCGACGGCGGCCAGGAGCTGACCGAACAGGCCGTCGCCGCGTACATCGCGAAGTACGCCACCAAGGGTGCCGAGACAGCGACGGGAGCTCTGGACCGGCCGCTGAAGTTCCTCGCCGAACTCGCCCAGCTCGACATCAGCGACCACGCCCGCCGACTCATCCGCACCGCCTGGACGCTCGGCGCACGCAAAGACCTCGAACACCTCCGCCTGCGGGCATGGGCCCACATGCTCGGGTTCCGCGGCCACTTCTCCACCAAGTCCCGCCGCTACTCCACCACCCTCGGCGCCCTCCGCGACGCCCGCGCCGAATGGCGCCGCGCACAAGCCGCCGCAGCGGCCGAGAACGACCAGGACACGACCCTCGTCCTCGCGCACTGGGTCTACGCCGGGACCGGCCTCACCGACGCCGAAGCCTGGCTAACCGAAACCCTCGAACCTGCCCCCGGAACGGAAGGAGAGCCCACCCATGGCTGACCGCTACCTGACCGTGTCGCAGGTGGCCGAACTCCTCGGCACCACAGAACGCTTTCCTCGCCGCCTGATCGCCGAGCGACGCATCGTGTTCGTCAAGGTCGGCCGACACGTCCGTATCCCGGAGAGCGCACTGAACGCCTTCATCGACGCCCATACGGTGCAGCCGATCGGCCACCGGCGCAGCTCCTTGCTGAGGGCTGCCTGATGGCCAACAAGAAAGGGAGGCGACGAGACTTCGGCTCGGTGCGGCAGCTTCCGTCCGGCCGTTGGCAGGTTCGCTACCGGGACCCGGAGACGGGGCAGCTGCGCCCGGCGGAGAAGACCTACCCGACCAAGACGGACGCCCAAGTCGCCCTGACACACATCGAGTCGGACATCACGCGTGGGCAGTGGTCAGACCCGGACGCCGGGGCGGTGAACTTCCAGGAGTACGCCACCGCGTGGCTGCGGGATCGGAAGCTCGCTGACCGGACCCGTGAGCGGAACGAGTCGGTGATGCGGCTACACATCCTGCCCGCCTTCGGGGCCGGGAGTGTGGCCGACGTGACGACGGCCCGGGTGCGCGGCTGGCGCGGCAAGCTCCTCGCGGCCGGCGTTGGTGAGCCGACGGTGGTTAAGGCGTATCAACTGCTGCGTGCCCTGATGAACACAGCTGTAGACGACGAGCTGATCCGGCGCAACCCGTGCCGGATCAAGGGCGCGGACCGCTACGACGTGCCCGAGCGGCCCGTCCTCACAGTGGCAGAGGTCTTCGCCATCGCCGACTCCATCGCGCCGCGCTACCGGCTGCTCGTGCTCCTTGCGGCCTTCACCACTCTGCGGTTCGGGGAGCTGGCAGCCCTGCGACGCCGAGACGTCGACCTGGAGGGACTGACTGTCACCGTGCGCCGTGCTCAGGCCGAGCTGCAGGACGGTCGGCTCTTCGACAAGGCGCCGAAGTCCGCTGCCGGGGTGCGCACCGTCTCCTTCCCGGCCGAACTGCTCGACGCGGTCACGCACCACCTGGAGCAGTTCGCCGCTCCTGGCCGTGAGGGTCACGTCTTCGTCGGGCCGCAGGGTGGGCAGTTGCGGCGCAGCAACTTCCGCGACGACTGGGTCAAGGCCCGGAAGTCAGCTGACGTCACGGCCGAACTGCACTTTCACGACCTACGGCACACTGGCAACACGCTCGCCTCCACGGCCGGGGCCAGCACCCGGGAGCTGATGACGCGGATGGGGCACAGTAGCTCCCGAGCCGCGCTGATCTATCAGCACATGACCAGCGACCGGGACAGGGCCATCGCGGACCGCCTTGGGGCCATGATCCGGGGCGGCGGGGGAGTGGCCTCGGCATCCCCCGGAGAGGACGCCGAGCGGACTTAGTGGCACGCGTGTGGCACGGCGCCTGAAACGGCTAAGGGCCAGCCTGGGAGGAAACCCCTCCTGAGCTGGCCCTTCTGGCTGTGCCCCCGGCAGGATTCGAACCTGCGACACCCGCTTTAGGAGATCATCCGGGTGCTCCGCTGGTCAGCGCTGAGGCTTGCCCGTCTTCCATGAGTGGTGTGCGGTCGATCCTCCCAGGGCGGCAACGTGCGTTGGTGTTGCCGTCAAAGACTGCCGTCACTCCACTGCTTCCCCTGGCCCGCTTCAACGTTGGGGACGTCACGGATCATTGCCTGGCACGAGGCACCGACGCTCCCACAGCGGTTTTCAAGAGCATCGCGCGCGCCTTGAGCCATCGCAGCGCTCTGACCTCTATCGATATGGGGCTACGCGGCTCAACCGCCTGTGCTGGCCCATACATGGCCCACAGCCCTCCGTTGGGGCGTGGCCGAAGGAGGCAGGCAAGCCAGGTGGGTCGAGACCCGCTCTGGGAGTCGATCGCTGGCGCTCTGCGTCGCAAGGGCGTGGACAAGTGCGGTGGCACGCGCGCCGAGCGAGTGCCGCCGGCTCGCCAGCCTCGCGAAGTAGCGCACTCAAGTGCGTACTGAACTTCCAGGCGCACCGCGATCATGCTAATTAGGCGGCGGAGGTCGAAGCACACATCGCCCTGTTCGTCTTCCCCAGGAGTTGCGGCCCACAAGGGGACGGGTGACGATGAAAGAACACTGCAGCTCCCTTAAACAGGGGAGAATTATGGCCAGAGTCAGCATTAGTGGTGATGTGCCTAATCTCAGGATGTTGCTCGAAGATTTGAATCGGGATCCTGAGTTCCGAGCTGTAGCAGCGGCCCGCATGGTTCCCATGGAATCAGACGACTTCGGGCTAGGCAACGCACATCTCGCTACGCTCGTGATCGATCTCGCTCTTGGACTCGCTGGCAACGCAACATATGACCTTCTCAAAACTGCGGTCGCGGCTGCCCGAAGAAGGGGTTTCGTTTCCACAGAAGGAATGGAGCATACCGAGGATCTAAGGGAATCCACGGAACACCCGGAGGCCTAATGTCTTCACCGCCACTTTTGTCGGCTGGGGCGTGCGGTTGGCACCTCGATCTCAGAAGCCACATCATGTTCAGTCCGACCCAATTTGGGGGAGACGCAGAGACAGGGGAATTTTGGCGTGTGACGTTTCAGCATGAAATCTCACATTGGGTCCGATATCAGACCTCGAGCATCGGTCTCCTCCTGACTCTGCTACAGCGGGCACAGGCCATAACAGCCCAGCGAGCCATAAGCGAGCTATCCACCTCAACACGTTCAATGATTGTGGACCGCGCCCGAAGAGGCGAACCAATCTGGACGTTCGACTCAGGCTATAATCCTTCATTGGCGGGAGAAGATTTTGCGCTTATGGGCCAGGCGTGGCTAGACCTTGAATTGGCATACCGAATACTTTTCGACGCCTCTAAGGTTCCTACACCGCTTCGCTGGTCTCCTGACGATGCGATGAGCAGTGCGATATCTGACGCTTGGCGAGCAGCCGCTTGCTTCCCCGGAATGCTGCCACATCCTGGGAACGATATCGCGGATCATATCTATCGTGGCAACGTGTACCTCGTGGCACCTGGAGGGGTCCATCTAACAACTCGCTCTCTCTGGGAGTGTGCCTCAACCCTTGACGAGATTCGGGCATCAGCCACAGGAGATGACGAGGGAGCATTGGCAGAATTGAGGCGAATGGCTGGTTATAAGCTACAGGATCCCGTCTACGGAGGTCCCTGGAAAGTCGCCAACGAGATTACTCATGGAATCAATACGGTCGCGATGTTTTTGGTGGCCGTTCACATCGCAACTAATCCACCGCTTCCATATTGGGATCAAACAGTAACGGACCTTTCATGGGACGACCTGTATCCCCCGAGTCGATTCATGAAAGTTTACAAATTCCTCCACGACAACAGATTCTTTCGCGAGTTCAGAACCTTTCATCCGGACGACTATGATGATGTTATCGATGCGATCATTCAAGGAAGCGGGATTAAATGCGCATCCGCCCTCGGAGAGGACAGCATGGGCCTGGACCTTCACCCCGGGGTACGGCAGGCATTGGTCGGAGATCTCAATGCAGTAATCAAGAGCGGTCTCTTTCTGCGATCTGCTTGGGCAGGGCATCCATCGCGGTTTATCTTGCCCGCGAAGTCTGAACCTATCATGACAATGCCGGATAGCGACGGATCTAAAAGGTTTCACGAAGTGGAGGCTGCATCCCATCCTCCTTTTCTGCAATTCGCAGGCAAGCAAATGGGAGTCGGGATGTTGACTGATGAACAGGGGCACTATTACTGCATTGGCGCATGGTCTCATAACACGCTGGATCAGCTTATCCGTGGGAATCCAATCGGGGACCACACGTACCTACTCGATGACCTAAGAGGTTTTGACGAGGAATTGCAGATGTTCCACGACCTTTTTCTGGCCGGCGCCGTGGTCAGCTGGTGATGAGCAACTCGGCCTTGGCGCGTGGTGCGCTGAACCCAGGGTGACATCGCTGCCACGACGGTTTTCAAGAGCGTCAAGCATGCAGGACTAACGTGCTGGTCAGGGGCCTGTCAGCTCCCGCAAGGGGGGACCCGGCCCACACATGGCCCATGAGTCCGGGTTTGGTCCCTCGCCGCCACCCTTGCGGGGGTCACCTGCTCAGGCGACGCCACGCAACGGAACCCGGTCTCGTCCTCATTCACCGTGTCGTAGGCGTCTTTTGAACAGCAGGCGCCCCGGAAAGGGGGGCGCGAGAAGCGTGATCCACCTGCCGACGCCTATGCGCTCGCCAGCCGCTCCCCACGGGAGTAAAATCACAAAATGGCAAACACTTACACCTTCCAGCTTCCCGCCAATCAACTTCCGTCTGAGATCTCCGCCCTCCTTCTTATTCAGTGGGTCGGAGTCATTTCCGCTGATCATCTTGGCCTTACCTCCACGGGCTCAGGGGGATCGAGCGACGGCGGCCAGACGTATACATTCGGTGACGTGACGAGTAGCCACTTCATATTGGAAACGACGGAAACCTGGGATGAGTGGACGCTGGCTACTACCAGCCTGCCGAACGAGGGAGTGGTTGTTCCTGTCATCGAAGAGGCGTTGGCTAAGGTGGCTGCCCAAGATTTCGGACCCGATGTCGTTTACGAGATCGGCATGAAGACTGCGACAATCGGGATCGACTCGGGGATATTCTTCCAACTCATGCGGGCACTGGGGGACCAAGTAAGAATCGTCGGAAAACGACGCCTATGCGACCGTGTTTTGTTGGAGTTTACTGAGACTCCCCCAAAGGTGCCAGGTACTCATATGCTTTTTGCGCCCGAGACCACTATTCGGGCGCTCATCTTTAGCCCTGGACCATCAGCCGGAGATCTATCGCGCCGTACTGCGGCTGGAATAGCCGAGACAGTAGCGTCCATCTGCACCCTGGCCTTGGGCAGAGTGGTTAACCTTCCGCCTGCCGCAACAACCTTCCCGGCCACAGAGGAGGTGACTGAGGAAGCGAAGTCGATCCAAAGCGACCCAAGCATCCTCACATTGGCTCGCAACAGCATTTCCCTTGACATCTTTGGTGACCTCGCAGCGCTGGGCGGGACAGAAGCCACAATACGAGCCCAAAGGGCTCTGCTTTCGTATCACAGTGCACTGACCCAAAGCAGCACCGATGTTGCCACCATGCTCTTCATCTCAGCAATTGAAGCATTGATCGCTCCCCACCAGGAGTGGGGCAAGGAGAAGGTGACCAAGCGATTCATCAAAGGAGTCCAACAACTCTGCCCAAACACAGTCAATGAGCTTATGGCACACCCCAACGTAGAGGTCGCGTTTGGGTTGAAGCTGAAAGGTAGCCCGTCCAAGCGTCGCTACGCCTTGCTAAATCAGCTTTACGACATGCGCTCCGTACCTACGCACACGGGTATTGGACTTTCAAGCAGTGGTGCTCTGACTGCCGCCAGTGATCCGGGAAGTATGCGGTTCGCGCTACTGTCTGATCTCACGCGCGCAGCCATTCTCGGGTACTTGCAGGGGCCGTTTTCCTCTCTCGTAGGGCATCCACAAATCGATCCGCCAGCCACGGCCTAGCCGCGTCCGCTTCCTCAACTCCCCCGCCCTGAGCGCCGCGCCGCGAGAATCTCTGCCTGATTCCGCGCAATGGTTTCTCGTACGAAGATTTCACGGTTTCGAACGATACTCTTCGCCTCTTTTGCATGAATGAGACGGAAACTGAGACGGAGGACGCGCATGCGCCGACCATGACCTCAGCCCTTCCGTGCCGTCTCGTCGATGGGCGCGGCCGCGTCCAGTGCCGAGAGCACGGCCGCAGGATCGCCGGCGTACGTGATGTGCGGTTCGTCCGACTTGGGAGGGACGAAACGGTTGCGGTACCGCTGAAGGTCGCTCTCGGAGAAGTAGATCGCGTTCGGATCATGCGCATGATCCTCATTGCGTTTGCTGATCCGTGACCAGAGCTCTTCATGGCTTGCGTCGAGATAGACCAGTATCGGTGCGGCGCCGGCGTCGGTCGCGATGGCTCGCCACCGGGCACGGTCGTCCGGAGTCCAAAAGCCGTGGTCAACCACGACATCGCGCCCCGCGAGGAGTAGCTCGCGCAGTTCAAGCGCGATGTCTTCAAGGACCGGCCGCTCAAGGGTCGGGAAAGTACCGCGTGGGAAGTCGACCCCATACACGCCATGGCGACGGTACATCTCCTCATCCGGGCACAGGCGTACGAACCCGCGATCAGTGAGTGTGCGGGAAAGCGTGGTCTTGCCGGAGCCGGGAAGGCCGGCCATCAGGACGCAGAACGGTGGGCGTGGGGACATGGGGCTCGTCAGGGTCTCGAAGATCGCGGTCATCTCTTGTTCGGCTTCGGGCGTGATTGTGCCAGCCCTGCGAGCCGCAAGCAGTGCGCCCAAGCGGTCTTCGAGCGCACTCGCGAGCGTGTCATCCATGACCGTCACGAGGAAACCTCCGATTCCGTCCGCCATGTGCGACCAGGGCCTCCCAGGTCGACGCCGTACTCCACGATGCTTCCCTCGCTGTTGACGAACTTAGCTGTCATCACGACCACTGGTTCGGCCGGCGGGTCACTGGGGTCTAGCTCCAGAAGCTGCGCGTCCTCGGCTGTGAGCAGGCGTGCAGAGGCCGTGTCGATGCGATGGCTGATCGGGTGGCCGGTCGCCTCGGCGATGAGCTGGAGTGAAGTACCCCCGGTCAGGCGCTCGCTCATGGTCAGTTGGGGGATCAGCTTCGCGTACCGAGCAGGGATCCAGGACGTGCTGTGCGCCACGATGCCGTGTCGGTCCCGGTAGACCCGGCGTCGGCGGATCACGTCGGAACCAGGCTCGATGTCCAGAGCCTCAGCCACCTCGGCAGGGGCGGGCACGACAGCGGCCTGGTGCGAGTCGGACCGCTCGCCAGACCCCCAGCTCGACCCGGTGCGGCGGCCCCGGTCCTGACGCTGGGAACCGGAGGACATCGGGGCCGGCAGGTCCATGACCTCGGTCCCGATCCCGTGAATCCCTCTGACCAGGCCATCGTTGCGCAGCTTGCGCAGGGCCTTTTCCGCCGTTGCGGTGCTTACGTTCCACTCCTCCGAGAGCTTCTTGATGCTCGGCAGAAGCGTTCCGGGCTGTAGCTGACCCGAGGCGATCAGCTCCGCATAGTGGGCGGCAATACGCGCGTACGGCGCCCGATTGTCGGCCTGACCAGCCATTACGTCAGCTCCCTCGTCTAAGTGCCCTTAGGTTCCCTAGCTTACCGCTTGACACCGCAGGGAACCCTAGGGAACCTTAGGGATGTGCCCGCCGGTCAGCTCGACCGATCGGCGGTTACCGAACCTCGACATGCCCTGGGCCTAAACGGTCCTGGTCAGAGGGGGTGGCAGCGCCCGGAGGAAGGCCCGCAGGGGTGAGTACGAAGGAAGCGCCGGCTGGTTGAGAACTCAACAGGGTTTCGAGTTGACGGGGCGTTCGTGCCCCGTCCCCGTAGCGGCCCGGGTGATGGCCGTCGGCGGCCACTTCGTGGCGGGCGAACCTGTCCCGTCCTGCGTGCCGGCTCTGGAGAACGTCCGTCGGGATCATCCCTTCCTCACGGGAGGTCAGCCCGTCGGGTGCTACCTGGTGCGCGCCGCCCTGCTGGCGTCAGAGCAGTGACGATGACGCGCCCGACTTTTCCGGCTCGGGACCGGTGCTCCGTGGCAACGGCACACCGGTGAAGCCGTGTTCCTGCGTCCTGTTGGACGTCGGTGTGAACCGACGCCATATCCAGGCGCCGCCGCTGCGGACCGATCGGCGGCGCCCGAGCGACTTCCGGTCCGCTTCTTCCTGGTTCCGCAGCGACGCTGCGGCCGGCTGCCTCTCCCGTCCGTCCGTTCCCCGCGCTGCGTGAGGACGTACGGACGGGAGCGCGGGGAGCCGCGAGGGCTTCACCTTCACCAGTCGAGAGGACTGTTCATGGACCGCCTGAAGGCACAGGCCGCGAAGAACCGCGAGGCGGCGAAGGTGCTGCGCCGACGAGGCAAGGACACCGCCGCGAAGGAGATGGAGGCTCGGGCCGACGAGTTGGAGTCGGGCCGGGTCACCGACTGCACCGACGCCGTCAGTGGCCTCATCTCCTGGGCCTTTCGCCGCTGACCTCAGACCTGCTTCATCCATAAACGGCGCGCCCCCGGTGCTGGAACACCGGGGGCGCTGTTCGGGCCGTTTCACCTGCTAGGGAGACCACGACCCATGAACCACATCGTCACTGTTCAGGACGCTGTTACCGCGTTCCCCGACTTCATGGAACCGACGGACGCCGAGCTGGACGCGATCGAGCAGGAGATGCCCGTCATCCTGGCGGACGTCGACCTGCTGGACGCGCAGATCATCACCCTGGACCGCATCCCGACCGAGCTGGACAACCGGCGCCTTCGCCGGGCCCGCCGCCGGGCGCTGGCCGCGCGTCTCGCCCTGGCCAACCGCACTGTCGGCGCTGCCCTGCCGGGGGGTGCGGCATGAGCGCCACGGAACGGAGCCTGACGGCCGCGCACGCCGAGGTGAAGGCGGAGATCACGCGAACCGACACCAAGACCGGTCTCCTGCTGGCGTTCGTCGGTGCGGTGCTGGCCAGCGCATGGACGGTCGCCCGGGACCTGCCGATGAACCTGCCCGCCTACCTCGTGGGCGGGGCCGGTATCGCGCTGCTCGTGACGGCCGCCGGTCTGCTGCTGCGCTCCACCCGGCCGAACCTGCGCGGCCGGCACGGGTTCCCGCTGTGGGCCACGCTCACGGCCGAGGAGATCGCCGACGCCGTCGCGACCGACCTTGCTGCCGACATCGCCGGACTGTCCCGCCTGGCGGTCGCCAAGTTCACGGTGCTGCGCCGCGCGGTCGATCTGACCTGCGCCGGTGGGGCCCTGCTCATCCTCGCCGCTCTGCTCACCGTGGGGGGTGCCCGGTGAACCCCACCAAGCTGACCCGCGTTCAGATCGGAGTGCTGACAGCCGCGTTCGTGCCGATGCTCGCCACGGGCGTGTTCGGCGGGATCGGCACGTACAGCAACATCGGCCACGCCTACGGCAAGGGCACCGCGTTGGGTGCGCTCGCTGCCGGTGAGGGCGCCACCGCCGTGCTCGCCCTCGTTCTGCTGGGGCTGACCATGCTGGGGCAGTCCTCCCCGTGCATCGTGCGGGTGGGTCTGTGGGCGCTGCCGGCCGCCGCCGCCGTCATGGGCGCCATGGCTGCACCCGATCCGGGCCGCACCGTGATCTACGCGCTGACCCCGATGGGCATGTCCGTGTCGGCTGAGGGCATGGCGTTCCTCGCCCGGCGGATCGTCGTCCACACCGACGGCCGCGACGCGGAGAACGAGCGCCGCACCGCCGATCTGGTGCAGGCGCTCGCCTACCACCGTGCTCGTGCCACCCAGCACCCCAGTGACCGGGTCAGGACGTGGTCGGAGCGCAAGTCGTGGCGGCTGGCCCGCAAGGTTGGCGTCGGCGACACGGCACTCGGGTCGAGGCTGCTCGATGTGCAGCGCGATCGGGTGACCGCCGGTGCGGACGCCGCGCTCGCTTCGATGTTCGGCGGCGCCGCCCCCACGCCCGCCCTCGATCCCGCACAGCCCGCGAATGCGGAGGAACCCACCGAGACCGTTATGAAACGATCTACGGCTGAGCTGCGGGAATCGACTCCGGATCAGGTGGTGACGCTGACCCGGCTGAGTGTGCCGGATCCGGTCGCTGTCGACCTGGGCAAGTCGATTCCTCCCCTCAAGCCGGTGCCCGCGATCCCCGCCCCGATCGAGCCTGTGGCCGCGAAGCCGGTGCGAGCGGTGGCGGCGGAATCGACCCCCACGAGCCGCCGGGCGACTGGTCGACTCCCGGACGTGGCCCGACCGCCCCGACGACCCAAGCGCACCCCGGATGAGTTGCTCGCCGAAGCCCGTGAGGCGACGGCCGATTGGCCGGACGCGAAGGTGACCGCCGAGGGCATCCGCCGCGCCATCCACACCTCGCCCGTCAACGCCCGCATGCTGCGCGACACGCTCCTCAGCGAACGCGCTGAGATCGATGGTGGCGGTGACGCTGAGGCGGCGGCCTGATGTCCGCCGCGTTCGGCAAGTGCTTCGATCCCGCCGGAACCTGCTACGGCGTCCCCACCTATCCGTGGCGCTACGCCCCGGACGGGTTGGCCACGCGGCGGCAGTTACGGGCTCTGGGGCTGCGTCCCGGGGGTCAGCCGATAGCGGCGCAGGTCATGCGGGCGTCCCGCCGGTCCGGCGCCGCCCGCGTCGCCTACCTCTACCGCGTCGACCTGGCCAAGCCGGTCCGGCCGATGACGTCGCGGAAGTGGGGGGCTCTGGCGCTGGCGATGCTCGCCCGCCGCACCTGCCCCGGCTGCGGGCTCGACGCGGGCTACGTCATCCCCACCTCGCTCGGCATGTGCGTGACCTGCGCCTTCCCCGACCACCCCGAGCCTCTGAGGAGTCCTTGACCATGGGCAAGCCCGACACCCGCCGCCTGGACCGCGAGATCAAGGCGACGACTCGCAAGCTCGAAGCGGTCCAGCAGCAAGAGTTGTGGCCGCTGAACGGCTCCGAACGCCGCGCGGTGCTCGCGGCCCTGGCCGGCGGCTCCTACCGGGTCGTACGCGGCAGGAGCACGGATCGTGCCGAGCGTCGGTTGGAGTCGGCGTGGAGCGCGGCTCAGACCCGGCTCATCTCCGAACTGACCGCGTTGCAGACCGAGCGTCAGCGCATCGTCAACGAGCACGCCGCCGCCAAGAGCGCCAAGAAGCCATCGGGGTGGTGGTGACCGTGGCGCGCACCGCAGGCGAGGCTGCCCCGAATTCGCACTTCCATTGCCCGGACTGCGGGCCGCTGGTCTTCGGCGTGACCCGGGCCATCTGCGGCCACGTCATCCCCGCCCCGGTCGTCGGCGACGGCCCGGAACGCAAGTGCCCGGCCTGCAAGGCGGCCCTGCGCGCCCACAAGGCCAGTCACCGCCGCTAACCCCTGCCGCGCCGGCGCCCGTCTCTCGTCTTCCCGCCCCGTTCGGGGCAGTCAGGAGTCTTCCCGTCATGGGTGACAACGTCGTTCCCCTGCACAAGAACACCGACCCGACCGACACCGCGACCGTGACCACCCTGACCGTGGTCCCCGACCCGGCACCGCCCGCACCCGTGCCGCTGTGGGTGCGCTCCGGGCGGGCCATCAAGACCGCCGCCACCCACGAGAACGCCAAGACCGTCATGCGCGGGGTGGCCCGCCACAGCCTCTACACCGTCAACGGGGGCCGGATCGTGGCCCGCCGCACCTGGGACGGCCGCACCGGCTCCCGCTACGAGCGATACATGCGCGCGGCGGAAGCCGCGGGGAACATGGAGCTGGCCGCTGAGTGGGAGGAGCGCTTGCAGCGCTTCCGCGACGCGCGCCACCGCCGCCGCATGGACCTCCTGCACTCGCCCATGGACATGGCCAAGGGTGCGGCCGTCGGCGCCGGCATGAGCGTTGGCCTGCTGATCGCCCTCGGGGTCGTGATGGCGCTCAACACCAAGCAGGTTGGGGACGTCATCACCCCGCTGAGCGCGACCATCGAGTTCATCGGCACCCTGATGCGGATCGTTCAGATCGTCTGGGGACCGGCCATCACGATCGGCCCGTTCCTGGCCCTGCTCGCCCTGTGGGCGGTGGGCCGCAAGCAGCAGGCCGCACCCCAGTGGGCTCTGCCCGCGAATGTCCGATCGGGCGAGGGGGAGCCGATCACGCCGTCCATCGTGGTCAAGGCCCTGCGCGACCTGGGTATCGCTCCGCTGAAGAACGCCATCAAGGAGATGGGCGACGCCGGCGCCTCGATGCTCGGCCCGATCCGCATTGCCGGGTGTGGGGTGGAAGTCGATGTGACCCTGCCGTCCGGTGTGGCGACGAATGAGGTGCAAAAGCGGCGCCGCAAGCTCGCCGAGAACCTCACCCGGCACGAGCACGAGGTGTTCATCACGATCCCCGAAGCGGCCCGCACGGTGCGGCTGTGGATCGCCGACTCCGGGGCGCTGGACGAGCCGATCGGCCCGTCCCCGCTGGTCACCGACGAGACCATGGCCGCCGACTACAAGAAGGGCAAGGCGCCGTGGGGTCAGGATCTGCGCGGTGACGCGGCTGAGCTGAGCCTGTATCAGCGGCATGTGCTGGTCACGGGTCTGTCCAACCAGGGCAAGACCGCCGCCCTGCGCGCCCTGGCCCTGTGGCTGGCCCTGGACCGCTCTGTGCAGTTCTGGATCGCCGACCTGAAGGGCATCGGCGACTGGGCCATGTTCGACGGCATCGCGCAGGTTTTGATCGAGGGCCCCTCCGATGACCACGTCATCCAGGCCACCGAGATGGTCGAGGACGCGGTCGAGGAGATGAACCGGCGGATCGAGGCACAGCGGCAGGACCCGACCGTCGTGTTCCCGCCGCTGATCGTGCTGGTCGATGAGGCGCAACTGGCGTTCATGTGCCCGGTCGTCGGCGAGGACAAGCGGCCCTACGGCGGCTCCAAGGCCACGTCCCGCTACTTCATGGCCGTGCGCAAGCTGCACAACCAGGGCCGTGCGGTCGACGTGCTGATGTGGCAGGGCACGCAGGACCCCACCGACCAGAACCTTCCCAAGCTGGTCCGCGAGGGAGCCCACACCCGCGCCTCCCTCGTGCTGGGCACCGAATCACAGTCCCGCATGGCGCTGGGAGACAAGGCCGTCAACGGCGGCGCCGCACCGCACCTGCTGCGGCAAGGGCTGGACAAGGGCACCCTGGTCGTCGCCTCCGACGGCATCGACATCCCCGCCGGCCAGCCGTCCATCACGGTCCGCACCCACTTCATCGACGACGAACCCGCAGCCGAGATCGCCCAGCGGGCCAAGGCCCTGCGCGACGGGGTCACCACCCTGCGCGTGGTCGACCAGGGCGAGGAGCGTGACGCGCTCGCCGACGTGGCCGCCGTCATCGGGGATGAGGCCCGGTTGCGGACCAACGAGGTCCTCAAGCGGCTGCATGCTCTGGACCCGAAGGTCTACGGCGACCAGTGGACCAACGACCGGCTCAAGGCACTGCTGGAGGAGCACGGCGAGGAGCCGAAGAAGTCACACGGCGTCATGGTCGTCCACCGCGACCACGTCGCACGCGCCCTCGCCAACCGCGACGAGAACGGTTCCGCTTCCGCCGCCCGGTAGCGGGGAGGCACGGCCGTCCGGCCCGGGGAGGCGGGGAGAACTCCCCAACCCCCTCCCCGAGGCGCCTCCCCCACGTTGATCAGCGAAAACACCGTTTCAGGGAGGCGGGGAGCCTACCTGCCCAGACCCCCGAAACACCCCTCCACAGCACACCCCGAAGGGTGTGCCGCTACCTCCCCGGACACCCCTCGGAAGGGATTCCACATGCATGCTGACCAAACCCCGTGCCCGCCCGCCGAACGGGCCGTGGAAGTCCATCAGCCCACCCCGCTCCCGCCCGCCGTGGCCGTGCCGGCACCGGTCGTCCCGGTCCAGGCGACCACAGTGCCGGCCGTCGCGAGCATCGTCCTGCCCGACGGCCGAGTCGTCACCGGCTACGCCATCAACCCCGCCCAATCTGAGCCGGTCACTGCCAAGCCGCCCGTCTCCCGCGCGGCGGTGAACGTCGCCCTCGGAGGCGTCGGGTTCCTCGCGGTGTGCGGCGGGCTGATCCTGCTCACCTCGTTCATCGCCGCACTCACCGCGTTCATCACCCAACTGATCACCCTGGCCGCCGTCTGCTTCGGCGGATGGATCGCCATTCAGGTCTTCAGCGCGAGCGGCCACCAGGGCGGCACCACGGTCAACATCCGCAAGGCCACGTTCAAGCGCAACCACTTCCACAGCTAGCTCCGCCCGGGGCGACCGCAGTTCTTTGGCGAGACGCGGCGGTCGCCCCGGCCCAACTGTCCTCAACAGACCTGTTGGAGGTCTCCCAGCATGACGCAACCCGCCACCATCCGGCGAGTGCGCGGCCAACAGCCCCGCTTACTGGATCTCTTCTGCTGCGCTGGCGGTGCGGCCGTGGGCTACGCCCGCGCCGGTTTCGCCGTGAACGGCTGTGACATCGCCGACCGGCCCAACTACCCCTTCCCCCGCCATCGGGGCGACGCGCTCACCTACCTCGCCCACCTCATCGAGACCGGCGGCATCCGCCGGTACACGTTCGTGCACGCCTCCCCGCCGTGCCAGCACGGCTGTGCGCTGACCGTGGGAACCAACGCTTCGCAGGGTTGGGGACGCGCGCATGTCGACCTCGTGGCGCCCACGCGTGAGCTGCTGGACGCCACCGGCCTGCCGTACGTGATCGAGCAGCCCAACGGCCGCGCGAAGATCCGCAAAGACCTCACCCTGTGCGGGGAGATGTTCGGACTCGGGGTGATCCGGCACCGCAACTTTGAGGCCGGCGGCTGGACCATCACCCAGCCCGCGCACCGCCCGCACCGGGGCCGTGTGCGCGGCTACCGACACGGCCGGTACTTCGACGGCCCGTACGTCGCCGCCTACGGCAACGGCGGCGGCAAGCCGTCGGTTCCGGAGCTGCAAGCGGCGATGGGCATCGACTGGACCGACGTGCGCGAGGAACTCACCGAAGCCATCCCGCCTGCCTACACCGAGCACATCGGCACCGCGTTCCTCGCCACAGCCGCACTGGGGGTGGCGGCATGAGCGGCATCCCGACCGCCGATCTGGCCTGCCTGCCCCTGCTGGCTTCCGCACTCAGCAGCGCGGAGCGCGGCTGGCCCGTCATCCCCCTGCACCCGCGCGCCAAGCGGCCCGCCGGGCACGCCGAACGCGACTGCCCCGGCACCGGCCGGTGCGCGAGTGGACACCGCAAGCCCGAACAGCGCGCCACCACCAACCCCAACCTGATCCACGCCACATGGGCCACGCGCCCGTACAACGTGGGGATCGCGACCGGCCCGGCCGGTCTACTCGTGGTCGACCTGGACGTGTGCAAGCCCGAAGAGCCGAAAGGGGCGCCTGACGGCGCGACTTCCCTTGCGGCGCTCTGCGAGCGCACCGGCCAGACCGTCCCCACGACCTACCGGGTGCGGTCTGCACGCGGTGGGGAGCACCTGTACTTCACCGCCCCGCCCGGGGTGCGTCTGAAGTGCAGCGCGAACCGTCTCGGGCCGCACATCGACACCCGGGCGTGGGGTGGTTACGTCGTCGCTCCCGGCAGCTCGACGGCCGATGGGGCGTACGAGGTGACCGACGACGCCCCGGTGGCTCCGCTGCCCGCGTGGGTGGCCGAGCGGCTCACCGAGCCGGCCAAGTCCGTCGTCGACCTGGCCGTGGTCAGGGACGGCACCCGGGCCGCGAGGGCGGCGCTGGAACGCGAATGCGCGGTCATCGCCGCCGCGACCGAGGGTGGGCCGGACGGCCGCAACAACACCCTGCACAAGAGCGCCTGCAAGATTGCCCGGTTCGTCGCGTGGGGCCACCTGCCCCGGGACGCGGCAGAGCAGGCAATCCAGGGGGCGGGGGAGGCTACCGGACTGCCGCCGGCCGAGTGCCGCACGACCATCCGCAGCGCCATGGACTGGGTCATCGCCCACGCCACACCCCGGCAGGCAGCCTCATGACCGCCTCCAACTCCCCCCGCCTGGATTGCCCCACCAACGCCCCGAGCAGGCCGCACGCCGCTCCACAGCCTGTGGACGCTGCGGCCGTGGGCGAGCCGAAAGGCGCCGCCCGTAAGGGCGTCGTGACTGCTCTTCCCCGCTCCAACCGGCTCCCGGCGGCGGAGGTGCAGCCCGACGCCGACCCGACACCGGACCGGCCCGGCATCCGCATCTACGCCCCGCCGGTCTACCGGCACCACTACGACGGCGCCCGCTGGTCCAAGCGCTACGGCAACACCCCCACCGCCGCCTACGCCTGCACCTGCGGGCAGACCGGCACCGCCACCGGCCCCCGTGCCGTGGCCGCGCTGGTCGCCGAGCACGAAGCCCACAAGTCCGCCTGCACCGGAAACCCTGCCGCACCCCAGGAAGGGAGGACCGCCGCATGACCCCCACCATCGACGGGGCCAAGCTGCTCAACGAGGTGGAAGCCTTCCATCGCCAATTCAACGTCTTCCCGCACGAGGCCGCCTACGTGGCCGTGGCGCTGTGGGACGCGCACGCTCACCTGCTCGACTGCTTCGACTCCACGCCGCGCCTGGCGTTCCTCTCCCCGGAACCGGGGTCGGGCAAGTCGCGGGCGCTGGAGGTCGTGGAAACCCTCGTGCCGCAGCCCATGACGGCCGTCAACGCGTCCGCCGCCGCCCTGTTCCGGTCCGTGTCCAACCCCAACGGACGGCCCACGATCCTGTTCGACGAAATTGACACGATCTTTGGCCCCAAGGCCGGGGACAACGAGGAACTGCGTGGTTTCCTCAACGCCGGTCACCGCCGAACCGGGGTCACCTACCGGTGCATCGGCGACGGTGGCAACCAGACCGTTCAGGCCTTCCCGTCCTACTGCGCGGTCGCGGTCGCCGGACTCGGAGCGCTCCCCGACACGATCATGACCCGTTCCGTTGTGATCCGGATGCGTCGCCGGGCCCGCAACGAACGCGTGGAAGCCTTCCGTGCGCGCCTCCACGAGGCCGAGGGGCACAAGCTCCGCGATCGGCTCGCACAGTGGACGGAGCAGGCACGCCCGTCGGTCATGGGGGCGTGGCCGGAGATGCCGGACGGTGTGACAGACCGGCCGGCGGACGTGTGGGAACCCCTGCTCGCCATCGCCGACGCCGCCGGCGGCGACTGGCCCCAGCGAGCACGCGAAGCATGCGTGACCCTGGTGACCGCATCCAAGGCCAACGACAAAGGCAGCCTCGGGGTGCGGCTGCTGACCGACCTGCGCGACCACGTCATGGTCGGCATCGACCGCCTGCCCACAGTCGCCATCCTGGACCGTCTCAACGCCCTGGACGACGCCCCGTGGGCCGACCTCCACGGCAAGCCGCTCGACAACCGGCGCCTGTCCAAGATGCTCGCCGAGTACATGACGGCCGACAACGAGCCCATCGCCTCCCGCAACATCAAGACCGCCGGAAGCGTCCTCAAGGGCTACTACAGCGCCGATCTCTGGGACGCGTGGGCCCGCTACTGCCCCCCACCCCCGGAAAGTCCGCTACCTCCGCTACCCGGCACCGAAAACGTGGCCTGACCAGCACTAATGCGGTAGCGGCAACCGGCCTCGGTTGCCGCTACCCCGCCGCTACCTATCCGCTACCGCTACCCCTTCCCGCTACCCCTCACAGGTCCCTGACCTGCACGGTAGCGGCGGTAGCGGAAGTAGCGGACTTCCCAGAGGGGGCGGGAGTGTCCCCGCCCGAATTCCGGAGGTTCGACGTGCGCACCACCGTGCCCGAAACACCCGAAGCCTTCACCGTGCCCGAGGTCATGACCGCGCTGCGCCTGAGTCGCAGCAAGGTCTACGACCTCATCCGCTCGCGTCAGTTGGCGAGCTTCACCATCGGCCGCGCCCGCCGCGTTTCCCCTGACAGCGTGCGGGCCTTCATGCAGGAACGAATCGAGGAGAACGCAGCCTGATGGCCTCCCGTAAGAGAAACCCAAACGGCGCTGGGAGCATCTGGCAGCGCAAGGACGGTCGTTACGAAGCCCGCGTGTACGTCCCGCAGCCAGACGGCACGCGCAAGCGCAAGACGGTCTACGGCGCTACGTGGGAGGAGTGCGACACCAAGCGTCAAGAGCTGGTGCGACGGGACCGCCAAGGCATCCCGACCCCCACCCGCTCCGCGAAGCTTTCCGAGTGGCTGCCGTACTGGCTCGCGCACTACGTCCAGCCGCGACGAAAGCTCAGCACGTACGACAAGTACGAGACGCACGTTCGGCTCTACCTGGTGCCCGTGCTCGGTACCAAGCGGCTGGAGTCGCTGAGTGTTGCCGACGTGCGCCGCTTCATCACGCGCATGCAGACCACGCACACGGCCGCCACTGCCAAGGAGGCACACCGCGTGCTCCGCACGGCGCTCACGGCGGCCGTACGGGAGGAACTGATCACCCGGAACGTCGCCTCGCTGGTGGAGCCACCGCGAGTCAAACAGCGGGAGATTCGGCCCTGGTCCCTGGAAGAGACATTGACCTTCCTGGAAGCGGCGCGGAAGGACCCGCTGTACGCCGCATTCGTCCTGGCCATCGCCATGGGGCTGCGACGCGGTGAGCTTGTGGGCCTGCGCTGGTCCGACGTGGACCTGGACAACCGGGTGCTCCACGTCCGTCACCAAACGCAGCGTCGCAGGGGAGAGCTGTACGACGACGATCCTAAGAGCCGGCGCAGCCGCGTGGTGCCGATGCCTGCGCTGTGCCTCGCTCCGCTTCGCTGGCACCGGCTGCGCCAGCGCGAGGCGTTCGAGCGGACGGGCGTTGCTTGGTCGGAGAGTGGCTATGTCTTCGCCACGAGGAACGGGCGGCCGGTGGAGCCCCGGAACGTCTACCGGTCCTTCACCAGGGTCGCCGGTGACGCTGGGCTGCGAGTGGTCCGGCTGCACGATGCTCGGCACGGCACTGCCACGCTGCTGACGGCTGCCGGCGTCACGCCCCGGGTCATCATGGAGATCCTGGGTCACAGCCAGATCAGCATCACGATGGACGTCTATACGCACGTCGTGCAGGACACGCAGCGCGAGGCGATCAGTCACATGGACCGGCTGCTGAAGCGACGGCGGCCGGCCGCCTGAAAGACGACTGCCGTCAAATGGTGCCGTCAAAAGGCCCCGGACCATGATCGGTCCGGGGCCTTTTGGCTGGTGCCCCCGGCAGGATTCGAACCTGCGACACCCGCTTTAGGAGAGCGGTGCTCTATCCCCTGAGCTACGAAGGCGAGGGTGGGACCGCCACCGAGGTGGCGGCCCCTGACAGGGTAGCGGATCGGCGGTGGGGTGGGTGGGCTGAGGCCGTGGTTGCATCCCCCGGCGCGAGGCGGCGGCCCGCGCACGCACCACGGACCTGGTGCACAGGGGCACGGGTACGGCCTCTGCTCTGACCTCGGGCTACGGCTTCGCCTTCACCGTCGAGGTCCTGGCCTTCGCCGCCGCCGCGGTGTGCGCGCTCGTCCTGCTGCGCCCCTGCCCGCCCCGGACGGCCGCTGCCATACCCCCCCTTCCTTGCGCCGCCGCCCCGGACGGCCGCTGACCTACCCCGTTCCTTGCGCCGCCGCCCCGGACGGCCGCTGACCTACCCCGGTCCTTACGCCACCGCCCCGGGGCGCTGGCGGAAAGACGCCCTGGTCCGCCCGCCGCTCCGGCACCCTGATTTCGATCCGCTACGACATGTATCAAGACCAAGGACCAAGGAGCACCTCTCACATGACCGCCCGATTCAAGGACAAGGTCGTCATCGTCACCGGGGCCGGATCCGGCATCGGCCGGGCCAGTGCCAGGGCCTTCGCCCGTGAGGGCGCCACCGTGGTCGCCGCCGGGGCCCGGGCGGAATCCATCGAGGAGACGGTGCGACTCGTCGCCGAGGACGGCGGTACCGCCAGTGCCGTCGTCGCCGACGTCACCCGGCCCGAGGACATGGAGCGCCTGGTGCGCACCACGGTGGAGCGCCACGGCGGCCTGCACGTCGCGCACAACAACGCGGGCGTCTTCGGCAAGCCCACCCCGGTCGGTGACCTGGACCTGTCCGTGTGGAAGTCCGTCCTGGACGTCAATCTGAACGGCGTCCTGTTCAGCATGCAGCAGGAGATCGCGCACATGCGGGCGAACGGCGGTGGTGCCATCGTCAACACCGCGTCGAACATCGGTTACCACGGACGCCGCCCCGGCATGGCCGCCTACGCCGCGTCCAAGGCCGCCGTCAGCACCCTCACCCGGGTCGCCGCCCTGGACCACATCAAGGACAACGTGCGCATCAACGCGGTCAGCCCCGGTGCCACGGACACCAGCATGTCGCTGCGTCCCGGGGAGACCGACGCCGACCGCGCCGCCCGGCTCGCCACGACGGTTCCGATCGCCCGCGTCGCGACGACGGACGAGATCGTCAACGCGGTGCTGTGGCTGGCGTCCGACGAGTCGAGCTTCGTCGTCGGCCACGACCTCGTCATCGACGGCGGTGTCACCAGCTGATCCCACGAGAGGAACCTCCCGGGCGCGGGGCTCAGGTCAGCGACACATGGGTGAAGCGGCCGGCCGTGCGGAGGTCCGACTCGATGCGGACGGCTGTCGATGTGAGTTCGGGGAGGAGGTCCGTCACGCACTCGCGCAGGGTGTGGCGGCTGGCGTGCATCGCCGTGTTCAGGGCGGCCACCACCCGTCCGGACCGGTCGCGGATCGGGACGGCGAGGGAGCGGAGGCCCTCTTCCAGTTCCTCGTCGACCAAGGCGTAGCCGAGTCGGTCCTGGTCGTGTGTGTCCGCCAGCAGGACCCGGCCCGGGGCCGTCGCGTGTGCCGGCCGGCGCGTGCCCACGGTGATGTTCACGCTCATCACGCGGCCCGTCGCCACCCTGGCCGTGTACTGGATCTCCTCGCCCGACTCCGAGAGCACCGCCAGCGCCGTCGACTCGTGGATGCGGGACGTCAGGTCGGACAGGTGGGGCTGGGCGATCTCGGGCAGGGACGTGCGGGAGAGGGGCGGGAAGCCCAGGGAGAGGACCCGGGGGGTGAGGGTGAAGGTGCGGGGGTTCGGGGTCGTCACCAGGCCCAGGTGTTCGTAGGTGATCAGGGCCCGGCGGGCCGTCGCCCGGGCCAGGCCCGTCGCCTGGGCCACCTCCGTGAGGGTCAATTCCGGCCTGCCCTCGCCGAAGACCGTGAGGACCGTCAGGCCGCGGGCCAGGGATTCGATGAAGTCGCGGCCCAGCTGCTGCTTGGACGCACTCGTCCACAGCGCCAGGTCCGAGGGGGGCGGGCCGGGCTCCGGGGGCGGCGTGCGGCGCAGTTCGCGTTCCATCTCCGTCACCGCGGAGCGCAGCCTCGGCAGCAGGGTCGTGCGCAGGTCGTGTGCCGTGTGGCGGCTCGTGTGGCTGACCACGCTCGCCACGCAGGCGATCTTCCGGCTGTCGCCCGTGTGCGCGGACCGGACCGGGACCGAGACCGCCACCAGGCCCGGTTCGATCAGCTGGTCGTCGAGGGCCCAGCCGTTCGCGGCCGCCTCTTCGGTGCGGCTGACGAAGGCCTCGTCGCTTCGGTGGTCCGCTCCGTACTTGCGGGGCGGTACGGCCGTGAAGGACAGGTCCCTCGGGTCCGACGCCCTGCGGTCCCGCCAGCGCTGCCAGTCGGTGTCGGTCCACTGCGTCGCGAACAGCGGGCCCGGGGCGGTGCGTTCGGCGGGGAGCAGGTCGCCTATGCGGAAGCTCAGGGACATCGCGCGGCGGCGGGTCGCCTGGTGGATGAAGCGGATGCCGTCGCGGTCGGCGACCGCCAGGGACACCGACTCGTCCAGTTCGTCGGCCAGGGCGTCCGCCCGGGCGGAGAGGAGCGCGGGGAGGCGTAGGGCGGCGAGGTAGGCGTTGCCCAGTTCCATCAGGCGGGGTGCCAGGTGCACGTCCCTGCCGTCTACGCGGACGTAGTCCATGCGGGCGAGTGTGGCCGTGATGCGGTCGATCGTGGAGCGGGCGAGGCCGGTGGCGCGTTCCAGGGCGCTGAGGCTCAGCGTGCCGTCCGCCTCGGTCAGTTCCCGCAGGACCGCGATGCCGCGGATCAGCGGTGTGACCGCCTCGGTGGGCGCCCCGGCCCCGGCCTCGGTAGACGGTGCGCTCAGCGGTGTGACCGCCTCGGTGGGCGCCCCGGCCCCGGCCTCGGCAGACGGTGCGCTCAGCGGTGTGACCGCCTCGGTGGGCGCCCCGGCCCCGGCCCCGGAAGAAGGTGAGGCAGCCGCCCCCGTCCCCCCGGCCCGGGGGGCCGCCTCGTGGGCGTCGTTCGTGGGCTTCGCTGGCATCGGCTCTCCGGTACGGCGGTCGCGCAGGTGCGGCAGTCGCGGCAGGCCTACCGTAATCCGGAATTGGTCCAACTACGGCGCGCCGATCAACCCCCGCCGACCGCTATCGACCCCTGCCGACCGCTACCTCCTGCTACCTGCTGCTATCGACCCGCCGACCGCTACCTCCTGCTACCCGCCGCTCTCGACCCCCGCGTCACCCGCACCCGGTAGTCCCCCTCCCGGTCCGCCCCCACCACCCTGATCACGATCCCCCTGCGCGGATCCCGGAACGTCTCCCCGGGCGCGAACGGCGCGTCGGACAGCTCCGCGTGGACGTTCGGCACACGAGTGCAGCCGCCGCTGTCGCGGCGGGAGTCCTCGACGGTGACCGGGCCCATGCCCGTGTCCACGGCGGCGTCGATCCGGTAGATCAGGACGCCCGGGCGGCAGACCGCCTCGTCGTTGCCGGCGCGGGTGCGCAGTTCGACGGCGTAGCCCATCCCGCTGTCCAGGGGGACGACGACCAGCTTCGAGCCGCCCCTGCGGGCCAGCGGCGTCAGGGTGTACTCCGTGGTGCCGGGGGCCGACACGCAGTGCACCTGCGCGGCGTCCAGCCAGCCCAGCTTCCATTTGTGCCAGCCGAGGAGGTCGTTGTTGGCGCCCCAGTCCTCGCTCATGATGTCCCAGTGGCCGACCGCGCCCCCGCCCTCCGCGGTGTACAGGTCGGGCAGGCCGAAGATGTGGCCGTTCTCGTGGGGGAGGACGCGGTAGCCGGTGCGGTCGTAGGAGCCGGATCCGTCGTCCTGGCGGGAATAGACGAACGAGGCGTTAGCCACGGGTATGCCGTCGGCTTTCGGGGCCTCTGGGTTGCCGGCGAACGTGACCGAGAGGACGGTGTCGAGGGCGGAGGGGCCCGCGTTGGGGGTGACCAGCACGTTCAGCAGGTCGTACCGGCGGAAGTCCACCTCGGGGTCGGCCACGGCCACGAGGTCCCGGACCAGCGCGCGGTAGCCGGGGTCGAAGGGGGCGCCGCGCTCTATGCCGTACTCGCGGAAGGACTTCGGCATGCGCAGCCACTCCCGGATCGGGGCCGCGGGGCGGTAGTCGAGGCGGCCGTAGGAGCTGGTGCGGAACCAGTGACGGGTCTGCGGGAAGAACTCCCGGTAGCGGTCCAGGGCCTTGCCCTCGCCGGGTGCGTCGGAGAAGTCGATCATCAGCGTGAGGGCGCGGACGGTGCCGGTGGAGCGGGCGTAGCCGTCGGTGGTGGGGATGCCCTCGGACATCTGGACCTCGCGGGCGCTGCGGATCAGGCAGGGGCCGTGCGCGGAGCTGCGGGACAGGGCGATCGGGCCGGCACCGGCCGTGGTGGCGCCCGGAGTGAGGTGGCCCGTGCCGGCCGAGGTGCTGACCGTGAAGGTCAGGGCGGTCACGCAGGCGAGAGCGGCCAGGCGCCGCCGGGGTATCCGGCGGCCGGGCGGCCCCGGGACGTCCGGCCGGGGTCGCTGGGGCTGTGGCTGCATGCCAGGGACCTGCAAGGGACCTCCCGCGCCACGGCAGCCTCCCGGTCTCCGGCTGCGCCCATGCGATCACCCTGCGTCGAGGGGTGTGGGGGGCGCGCGTTGGAGGAGACCGATCGTGGGTTTCCCGTCGGTAGCGATCCCGTCGTGGGTTTCCCGTCGGTAGCGATCCCGTCGTGGGTTTCCCGTCGGTAGCGGACCCGCCGACAGCGTGAGTCAGGTCACAAACAAAAAGTCCAAGTGCGGGAAATACCGGGGACCCAGTCCCCGTTTAGTCAAGTGTCCGAACGAAACGGGGAGCCTCTCCCCGGATCGCTTCACCGCACACCAAGACCCCACCCACCCAGGAGTACGCCGTGCAGACCGCCACCCCCACACCGCGCAAGGCGCCCCGGCCCCGCGCCGACGCCCTGCGCAACCGGGAGCGGATCGTCACCGCCGCCCGGGAGATGTTCGTCGAGCACGGCCCCGAGGTGCCGCTCGACGAGATCGCCCGCCGGGCCGGCGTCGGCAACGCCACGGTGTACCGCAACTTCCCGGACCGCGACGCGCTCGTGCGCGAGGTCGTCTGCTCCGTACTGGACCGTACGGTCGCGGCGGCCGAGCGCGCGCTCTCGGAGACCGGGGACGCGTTCGAGGCCCTGGAGCGCTTCGTGCACACCTCCGCCGACGAGCGGATCAGCGCGCTGTGCCCGATGGTCTCCAGCACGTTCGACGAGAACCACCCCGATCTCGAAGCGGCGCGCGAGCGCGTGGAGCGGATCCTCGAGACGGTCATGAACCGCGCCAAGGCGGTCGGGCAGCTTCGCCCCGACGTCGGCGTCGGTGACCTGATGGTCGCCGTGGCCCAGCTCAGCCGGCCCCCGGCCGGCACGGCGTGCCTCAGCGCCGACGCCTTCGTACACCGTCATCTCCAGCTGTTCCTGGACGGACTGCGGGCCCCGGCCCGTTCCGTCCTGCCGGGCACGGCAGTGACCATGGAGGACCTCCGCCAAGCCTGACCAGCCGGACCGATCAGTTCCAGGCGTCACCCCAGTCATCACACGCAGAACTCACGGCCGGCGCCGGTCGTCGAGTCGTCCCTCAACGACACCCTTTTTTCGCAGCTTTTCCGTTTTTTCCGTCACCTTGTCCCGAAGTGGGTATCCCCATGTCTGAAACAGCCTCAAAGGCACTCGGCGCCCCGGCCGAACCGGATCCGGGTCGCTGGAAAGCGCTCGTCTTCATCGCGCTGGCCCAGCTGATGGTCGTCCTGGACGCCACCATCGTGAACATCGCCCTGCCCTCCGCCCAGCAGGACCTGGGCATCTCCGACGGCAACCGGCAGTGGGTCGTCACGGCCTACGCCCTCGCCTTCGGCGGTCTGCTGCTGTTCGGCGGCCGGATAGCCGACCTGTGGGGCCGCAAGAAGGCCTTCGTCGTGGGCCTGGGCGGCTTCGCCGCGGCCTCCGCGCTCGGCGGCGCGGCCACCAACGAGGCGATGATGTTCGGCGCCCGCGCTCTCCAGGGCGCCTTCGGTGCCCTGCTCGCGCCCGCCGCGCTCTCCCTGCTCGCCGTGATGTTCACCGACGCCAAGGAGCGCGCCAAGGCGTTCGGCATCTACGGCGCGATCGCCGGTGGCGGCGGCGCCGTCGGCCTGATCCTGGGCGGCTTCCTCACCGAGTACCTGGACTGGCGCTGGACGTTCTTCGTGAACATCCCGTTCGCCATCGTCGCCGCGGCCGGTGCGTACTTCGTCATCCGTGAGCCGGAGGGCGGCCGCAACCGCTCCCCGCTCGACATCCCGGGCGTCATCCTGTCCACCCTCGGCCTGGTCGCCCTGGTCTACGGCTTCACCCGCGCCGAGTCCGAGGGCTGGAGCGACTCCGTCACCATCGGCATGTTCGTGGCCTCCGCCGTCCTGCTCGCGACCTTCGTGATCGTCGAGTCCCGGGTGAAGGCCCCGCTGCTGCCGCTGCGCGTGATCACCGAACGCAACCGCGGTGGTGTCTACCTCTCCCTCGGTCTCGCGATCATCGCGATGTTCGGCCTGTTCCTCTTCCTGACCTACTACCTCCAGATCGTGAAGGGGTACTCGCCGGTCAAGACCGGGTTCGCGTTCCTGCCGATGATCGTGGGCATGATCACGGGCTCCACCCAGATCGGCACCCGCCTGATGACCCGGGTCGCCCCGCGCCTGCTGATGGGCCCCGGCTTCCTGGTCGCCGCGCTCGGCATGCTGCTGCTGACCCGGCTGGAGATCGGGTCCTCGTACGCGGCCCTGCTGCTGCCGGCGATGCTCCTGCTCGGCCTTGGCATGGGTACGGCGTTCATGCCGGCCATGTCGCTGTCCACGCAGGGCGTCGAGCCGCGGGACGCCGGTGTCGCCTCCGCGATGGTCAACACCTCTCAGCAGGTGGGCGGCGCGATCGGTACGGCGCTGCTGAACACGATCGCCGCCTCGGCCACCACGTCCTACATCGCGGACCACATCGCCGGGGCCGGCAGCCGGTCCCAGCAGCAGCTGGTCCAGCTGGAGGGCATGGTCGAGGGCTACACGAGCGCCATCTGGTTCGCCGTCGGCATCCTCGTCGTGGCCGCCGCGATCGCCCTGACCTTCGTCAACGCGGGCCGTCCCGGCAGCGCCACCGTGACCGGCTCCGGTTCCGGCGAGGGCGTGGCGGACGAGGTGCAGGTGCCGGTCGTCGCCCACTGACGGTTCTCTCCCGCTGACGGCCGTCGCCCACTGACCGCCGTACCGGAAAACCCCTTCGGGCCCTTCCGTAGGTACGGGGAAGGGGACGCCTCGTACCTACGGATTCCAGGACCTGCCCCGGCTCAGCGGAGCCAGGGCAGGTCCGCACCGGCTTCGGCCGGCTGAAGTCCCTCGGCGATGATCCGCATGATCTCGCCGAGGGACTTCTGCTGTTCCGGGGTGAGCCGGTCGAAGACCGCCTGCCGTACGGCCTCCACATGGCCCGGCGCGGTCCGCCGCAGCACCTCGTAGCCCTCGTTCGTCAGCACGGCGAACTGGCCCCGCTTGTCGTCGGGGCAGTCCTCGCGGCGCACCCAGCCGTTCTTCTCCAGGCGCGCGATGGCGTGCGAGAGACGGGAGCGGGTGATCTTCGCCAGCATGGCGAGCTCCGTCATCCGCAGCCGCCGCCGCGGCGCCTCGGCGAGCTTGACCAGCAGGCCGTAATAGACGTGTGGCATGCCCGCGTCGCGCTGGAGCTGACGGTCGAGGTGGTCGTCGAGGAGGGTGGTCCCCTCGATGAACGAGCGCCATACCAGCTGTTCGTCGTCGGTGAGCCAGCGCGGTTCCGGAGGCTCTGCCACGGAGCCCGGGGTCGGTGCGGATGCGGGTGCCTTCATGTCTTCCACTCTACGCGGCCCCTCCTTGAACTTTAAACAAATGCCCCGTACAGTTTTGTTAGGGAACCATGTTTTGGAAGGAGCCGCAGCATGTCCGCCGCCACCCAGGAGCGCATGCCCGCTCTGTACCTGAGCCACGGCGCCCCGCCGCTGGCGGACGATCCGGTCTGGCCCGGTGAACTGGCCGCCTGGGCGGCCGGCCTGCCGCGTCCCCGGGCGATCCTGATGGTCTCCGCCCACTGGGAGGAGGCCCCCCTCGCCCTCGGCGCCACCGAGACCGTCCCGCTCGTCTACGACTTCTGGGGCTTCCCCGAGCACTACTACCGGGTGACCTACGAGGCCCCCGGCGCACCGGAGCTCGCCGAGTCGGTACGGAAGCTGCTGCGCGCCCCCGGGATTCCCGTCCAGGACGTCCCCGACCGGGGCCTCGACCACGGGGCGTACGTCCCGCTGGTCGAGATGTACCCGGAGGCGGACATCCCGGTCCTCCAGGTGTCCATGCCGACGCTCGACCCGGCCCGGCTCATGGAGATCGGCCGCAGGCTCGCCCCGCTGCGGGACGAGGGCGTGCTCATCGTCGGCTCCGGCTTCTTCACCCACAACCTGGCCGCGCTCCGGCAGGGCGGCACCCCCGCCTGGTCGGCGGAGTTCGACGACTGGGGCCGGCGGGCGCTGGAGGCGCGGGACGTGGACGCCCTGCTGGACTTCACCCGCAAGTCGCCCGCGGGACGGCTCGCCCACCCGCGCACCGAGCACTTCGCCCCGCTGTTCGTGACCATGGGCGCGGCCGACGCCGCCGGTGAGCTCGACGCGCAGAAGTCGGTGATCGACGGCTTCTGGATGGGGCTGGCGAAACGGTCGGTGCAGTTCGGCTGAGGCCGGGCCTTAGGGCCTGTCGTTTGGATCACGCCGCAGACGCGGGGCCTGGCACGCGCATCTGCGGCGTTGTCGTCGGTCACCGACGCTCCGCGTCGACTCCCTCCTCCGCCTTGCGGCTGCACGCACCAGGCCCCACTCACCGGCGCTGAGAAACGCTGCCGATTTTCCTGCGACCTGATCCGAACGACAGGCCCTACGTAAGGTCCTTCTCGTACCAGGCCACGTCCCAGTAGCGGCCGAACTTGCGGCCGACCTCCCGGTACGTGCCGACATGCCGGAAGCCGAAGCGCTCGTGCAGCCGGGCCGACGCCTCGTTCGGCTGCGCGATGCCCGCGTAGGCGCGGTGCAGGTCCTCCCCCGACAGGGCCTCGAAGAGGGCCTTGTACAGGAGGGTGCCGACGCCGCGGCGGCCGGCGTCCGGGGCGACGTACACCGTCGTCTCCACGGAGGTCGCATAGGCGGGCTTCGCCCGGAAGGGGCTGGACGTGGCGTAGCCCAGAATCTCCTGTGAGTCCGCATCCGTGGCAACCATCAGGCGGTACGGCCCGTCTACAGGGTGGGAGAGCAGCCAAGGGCGGCGCTCTTCCGGAGTGAAGATCGCGGTATCGAATGTGATCGCCGTCTCACGTACGTAGTGATTGTAGAGGGCCGTGAGGGCTTCGAGGTCCGCCTCGACTCCCGGTCTGACCTGCACCTCTGTACGTTCCGTCGGCACCGCGCCTCCTCATCGGGCCCGACAGGGTACTGCATGATCCGAAAAATTGGGGGACAGGTTGGGAATTCTGTCCTGATTCCAGTCGTTGTTTCCATCGGATGCAGGGCACCCGAGGAGAGTCCGGAGAGTCCCGGAGACGGAGTCCAGCGTCCGAAGGACCACCCGCTGACCTCACCATCGCAAGGGAGCACGCATGGCAACCCGTGCCGTCGCCCGTCGTCAGTCCGCCACCGGCGAGACGGCCGACAGGGCAAGCAGTGTTCGCGCCCATGGCGGCGAGATCGCCGATCGCGACCTGGTCGGCATGTACCTCGACGAGATCGCGCGTACACCGCTGCTCGACGCCGCCAAGGAAGTCGAGCTGTCCCAGGTCATCGAAGCGGGTGTGTTCGCGCGGCAGGTCCTCGACGGGTACGAGGAGACCAAGGCGGACGCCACCCGTGAGGAGCTCGAAGCCCTGGTCGCCGACGCGGAGCGGGCCAAGGACGTCTTCATCCGCTCCAACCTGCGCCTGGTCGTCGCCGTCGCCCGCCGCTACCCCCGCAGCGGTCTGCCGCTGCTGGACCTGATCCAGGAGGGCAACGCCGGCCTGGTGCGCGCGGTCGAGAAGTTCGACTACCGCAAGGGCTTCAAGTTCTCCACGTACGCGACGTGGTGGATCCGCCAGGCCATCACCCGCTCCATAGCCGACCAGTCCCGTACGATCCGCCTGCCCGTCCACCTCGTGGAGGAGCTTGGCCGGATCCGGCGGGTGCAGCGCGAGTTCAACCGTGAGCACGGGCGCGACCCGGAGCCCGCGGAGATCGCCGCCGAGCTCGGCTCGACGCCGGAGCGCGTCACCGACGTGCTCGACTGGGCCCGCGACCCGGTCTCGCTGAACATGTCGGTGGACGACGAGGGCGAGACCCAGTTCGGCGACCTCCTGGAGGACACCTCCGCGGTGTCGCCCGAGCAGTCGGTGCTCACGCTGCTGCGCAGCGAGGAGCTCGACGACCTCATCGGCCGCCTCGATCAGCGCACGGCCTCGATCATCAAGATGCGCTACGGCATCGAGGACGGCCGGGAGCGCACGCTGACCGAGGTCGGCAAGGAGCACGGCCTGACGCGCGAGCGCATCCGGCAGATCGAGAAGCACGCGCTGCTGGAGCTGAAGAAGCTGGCCCGCAGCACGGGGTTCGACGCGGCGGCGTGACGCCGCTGCCGGTGTTCGCCGGTTCCGGTGATCGCTCGCCGGTGCGTTCGCCGATGGGCGGCCGGACGTGCGGGTGCCCGGCGCACGGCTCGTTCCACGGCCCATGGGTGTGGTCCCAGTGCCTGTGGGTGACGGGCGGTGTGCGCCCGGGGGCCCCGCGTACGCCGGGTGGCGAAAGACCGCGCAAACATGGCGATGTAACGCCGCTTCAACCCGCGGGGCACCGGGAACAAGACTTCCGGGCCCACCAGTTCGGGCCGGGGCCACGCCCCTGGCCCCCCAGAGCCAAGTCCCGTCGCACTCCCCCCGGCGCCGGGACTCTCCCAAAGCCGGGCTTCGGCGCCCCTCCCCCCGGGTGCCGGGGCCCGGCTCTCTGCGTGAGCGGGGAACCCGCCTCTTCGCCGGGCGCGCAAGTGAAGGGCGGGCCACCCCGTACCTGAACCACGGGGTGGCCCGCCAGATGGCAGATTGTGTCACATGGGCATAGCCTGCCGGGCGTGAGCAGCACCACCCCGACCCCTCCTCAGGCCTCGCTGACCGAGCGGCGCAAGGCCGAGACGCGTATGGCGATCGCCCGGGCCGCGGCCGGCCTCTTCGTACGGCACGGCCTGCGCGCCACCCGCGCCGAGGACATCGCCCAGGCCGCCGGCATCGCCCCGCGCACGTTCTACCGGTACTTCGCCACCAAGGAGGAGGCCGTCGCCCCGCTCTACGGGGCCGGCGCCCAGCGCTGGGCCGAGGCGGTACGCGCCGCCCCCGCCGACGTGAGCGTCCTCCGGGCCCTGGAGCACGGCGTGCGGCACACCCTCACACCGGGCGCCGGCGTCTCGGCGTCCTCCTGGGAGTGGGTCCGCACCCTCCTGCGCCTCGCCGAGGCGAACCCGTCCCTGCGCAGGGTGTGGGCGGAGGTGTGCCAGGCGTCGGAACGGACGCTGGGGGAGGTGCTGGCGGAACGGGGGACCGGGACCGGGACTGCGGCTGGTGACGACAACGTTGCCGCCGCCCCAGAGCCGCGCTTCACCGCCGCGGTCGCGAGCGCCGCCGTACGCACGGCCCTGGAGGGCTGGGCGGAGGGGGACGGCCCGGTGGAGGGCCCGGGCAGCCCGGCGGAACTCGCGCTGCGGAACCTGAGGGCGCTGCGTGACTTTCCCTGGGAGGCCTGACTTTCCTGGAGGCCTGACTTCCATGGGAGTCCCGACTTCTATGGGAGGCCTGACTTCTATGGGAGGCCTGACGGAGCCGGACAGCGGCCCGGAGCCGGATACCTACTCCGCACCCGCACCCGCACCCGCACCCGCGCCCGCTCCCGCAGCCGCCGCCCTGCTCAACCGCGCCCCCAGGTCCCGTACCGCCCGCACGAGTTCCTCCGGCTCGCGGACCACGAAGTCGCACTCCAGCATCGCCAGCCGGAACGCCACCCACTGCACGGCGTCCCCGACGGACCCGCGCAGCCGGCAGCCGCCGGTGTCCAACGGCTCGGGCGTGCCGAGCCACTTCGGCAGCCGGGCGGCGACGAAGTCGGCCGGCGCGGCGAACGTGACCTCGAAGTCGTAGGACTCCTGCTGCCGTTGCATCGACTGCCGCAGGAACTCCGCCGCGTTCCCCGTCGGCAGCTCGCGCGGCACGAACCGCGCTCCCGTGGCGAACGGTTCGCTCACGCGGTCGACGCGGAACGTGCGCCAGTCGTCCCGGTCGATGTCGTACGCCACGAGGTACCAGCGGCGGCCTGTCGACACTAGCCGGTACGGCTCGGTCAGGCGCCGAGACTCGGTGCCGTCGGCCGCCCGGTAGGCGAACCGCAGCCGCTCGTGCCCGGCCGCCGTGGAGGCCATGACGGTCAGGGTCTCCGGCGCGATGCTCGGCCCGTCTCCGCTGGTCAGGGGAGTGGTCGCGGCCTGGAGTGTGGTCACGCGGTGCCGCAGCCGGCCCGGCAGCACCTGCTCCAGCTTGGCCAGCGCCCGTACCGACGCCTCGTCCAGGCCCTCCACCGCGTGTCCCGCCCCGGCGCGCAGCCCGACCGCGATGGCCACGGCCTCCTCGTCGTCGAGCACGAGCGGCGGCATGGCCTTGCCGGCGACCAGCCGGTAGCCGCCGTCGGCACCCTTGCTCGCCTGCACGGGATAGCCCAGCTCGCGCAGCCGGTCGATGTCCCGCCTAACCGTGCGGCGGGAGACCCCGAGCCGGTCGGCCAGCTCGCCGCCGGGCCATTCGCGGGGCGTCTGGAGGAGGGAGAGGAGCGTCAGCAGCCGTGCCGGTGTGTCCGTCGTCATACCGACGAGGATGCCGCACCAGTAGGACGTGATCTGACCTAATGGCCCTCTACCTTCTCTGCATGACCTCCACCGAGACCCCTCTCAGCACCGCGGGCGGGACCGACCGCCGTCGCTGGTTCGCCCTCGCGATCGTGATGACCGCGGCCTTCATGGACCTCGTCGACGTGACGATCGTCAACATCGCCATACCGTCGATCCAGCGGGAGTCGGGTGCGTCCTTCGGCCAGATCCAGTGGATCACCGCCGGATACGCCCTGGCCTTCGCCGCCGGGCTGATCACCGGCGGACGGCTCGGCGACATCCACGGCCGCAAGCGGATCTTCCTCGTCGGCATCGGCGGCTTCACCCTCGCCTCCGCGCTGTGCGGCCTCGCGGTGAACCCGGAGATGCTGGTCGCCTCGCGGTTCCTGCAGGGCGGCATGGCGGCGCTGATGGTGCCGCAGGTGCTGTCGATCGTGCACGCGACCTTCCCGGCGCACGAGCGGGGCAAGGTGTTCGGCCTGTTCGGCGCGGTCGTCGGGCTCGGGGCCGTGTCCGGTCCGCTGCTCGGCGCGCTGCTGACCGAGTGGAACCTGTTCGGGTGGGAGTGGCGCTCGATCTTCCTGATCAACCTGCCCGTCGGCGTCGCGGGCCTGATCCTCGGCAGCCGTTTCATCACCGAGTCCAAGGCGCCGCGGGCCCTGAAGCTGGACCTGGTGGGCGTCGCGCTCGTGACGCTGGGCCTGCTGATGCTGCTCTACCCGCTCATCCGCGGCCGCGAGCTGGGCTGGCCGGTGTGGGGGTACGTCTCGATGGCCGGGTCGCTCGTCGTCCTCGCGGCGCTGGTGGCGTACGAGCGGCGCAAGAGCGCACGGGACGGCTCCCCGCTGGTCGAGCTGTCGCTGTTCCGGGTCAAGAGCTTCGCGGCCGGGATCGCCGTGCAGACCGTTTTCGGGGTCGCGCTCGGCGTGTTCTTCCTGGTGTGGACGCTGTACATGCAGATGGGGCTGGGCTGGAGCCCGCTGAAGGCCGGGCTGACCGGGGTGCCGTTCTCGATCGCCGTGTCCGTGGCCGCCGGGATGTCGGTGCAGCAGCTGGTCCCGCGCTTCGGGCGCAAGGTGCTTCAGGCGGGCGCGCTGGTGATGGCGGCCGGGGTGCTGCTCTACCTCTGGGAGTCCGGGCACTACGGCCTGGGCATCGCGCCCTGGCAGATGGCGCTGCCGCTGGTCGTGATGGGCGTGGGCATGGGCCTGATCGTCGCTCCGCTGACCGATGCGATCCTCTCCGAGGTGCCGCGCGAGCACTCCGGCTCGGCGTCCGGCCTGCTCAACACCGTGCAGCAGATGGGCAACGCGCTGGGGCTCGGCCTGGTGTCGGTCGTCTTCTTCGGCTCGATCGGCGACCGGCTGCGCCCGGAGCAGGTGGGCCCGGCCTTCGCGGACGCCTTCCGGAACTCGCTGGGCTGGGTGGCCGCGGTGCTGGGTGTGATCTTCCTGCTGATGTTCGCCCTGCCGAAGCGGCCGGCGCAGCACGTCGAGGGGGAGCAGGCGGCGGCGGAGCGGAAGGAACCGGCGCTGGTTTCCTGACAGTCGTCCGGCAATCGTCGGAGAACGGGCTCGGCACATGGGTGCCGAGCCCGTTTCCGTTTCCGATCATGCCCGATTGAGTCCGAACCTGTTTACTTCGCGGAAATCTCGGCGTAGCCTCCCGCTGAAACCACACGTTCGGGCATTGGGCGGAGGCGAACAGACATGTACGCACCGGAGCGGCAGCAGGAGATCCTCCGGCTCGCCCGTGACGGCGGCCGAGTGGATGTCGTGTCGCTGGCCGAGGAGTTCCAGGTGACGGCGGAGACCATCCGCCGCGATCTCAAGGCCCTCGACCGCGCCGGACTGGTCCGCCGGGTGCACGGCGGCGCCATCCCGGTCGGGCGGCTCGACTTCGAGCCGGACCTCGCCGAGCGCGAGACGACGGCCGCGGACGAGAAGGACCGCATCGCCAAGGCGGCCCTCGCGGAACTGCCGAGCGAGGGCACGATGATCCTCGACGCCGGTACGACGGTCGCCAAGGTGGCCACGGCCCTCCCCCTGGAGTCCGCCCTCACCGTCGTCACGCACAGCCTGCCCATCGCGGCCCGCCTCGCCGACCACCCCGGCATCCAGCTCCACCTCGTCGGCGGCCGCGTACGGCACCGCACCCGCGCCGCTGTGGACGCCTGGGCGCTGCGCGCGTACGGCGAGATCCGCGCCGACGTGCTGTTCGTCGCCGCCAACGGCTTCTCCGCCGAACACGGCCTGACCACCCCCGACCTCGCCGAGGCCGCCGTGAAGCGCGCGGCCCTGGCCGCCGCCCGCCGCGTGGTGCTGCTCGCCGACTCCTCCAAGCACGGCCAGGAGCACTTCGCCCGCTTCGGCGACCTGAGCGACGTGGACCTGCTGATCACCGACAGCGGGCTGAGCCCCGAAGACGCCGTCGCGATCGAGCGCGGCGGCACGGAAGTAGTGCGCGCATGATCCTCACCGTCACCCCCAACCCGTCCCTGGACCGCACCTACGAGGTGCCGTCCCTCGACCGCGGCGAGGTCATCCGCGCCACCGGCGAGCGGATGGACCCGGGCGGCAAGGGCGTGAACGTCTCGCGCGCGGTCGCCGCGGCCGGTCAGCGCACCGTGGCGGTCCTGCCCCTGGGCGGCGCGCCGGGCGCGCTCGTCGCCGACCTGCTCGACGCGCAGGGCATCGAGGTCGCGCCGGTCCCGGTCGCCGGGGCCACCCGCTCCAACATCGCCCTCGCCGAAGCCGACGGCGTCCTGACGAAGATCAACGCGCCGGGCCCCGAACTGTCCGAGGCCGAGCGGGAACTGCTCCTGGAGACCGTACGGCAGCAGTCCCGCGACGCCGCCTGGATCGCCTGCTGCGGCAGCCTCCCGCGCGGCCTCGCCCCCTCCTGGTACGCCGACCTGGTCGCCCGCGCGCACGCCGCCGGCGCCCGGATCGCCCTGGACACCTCCGGGCCCGCGCTGCTCGCGGCCCTGCGTGAGCGGCCCGACGTGGTCAAGCCCAACGCCGAGGAGCTCGCGGAGGCCGTCGGCCGCCCCCTCGCCACCGTCGGCGACGCCGTGAAGGCGGCCGAGGAGCTGCGCGAGATGGGCGCCCGGGCCGTCCTCGCGAGCCTCGGCGCCGACGGGCAGCTGCTGGTCTCCGGCGAGGGCGCCTGGTTCGGCAGCGCCCGTGTGGACGCCGTACGCAGCAACGTGGGCGCCGGTGACTCCTCCCTCGCCGGTTTCCTCATCGCCGGCGGCAGCGGCCCCGAGGCCCTCGCCTCCGCGGTCGCCCATGGCGCGGCGGCCGTCCAGCTGCCCGGCAGTGTCATGCCCGAGCCCGGCGACCTGGACCCGGCCGCGGTGACGGTCACGGCCCGGATCCCGGCGGACCGAGCGCTGAAGGAGCCGGTGTCATGACGTACGAGGAGCAGCGCGGACCGACCCGCGAGCGGCTGGCCTCCCCGTTACGGCCCGCCTCGGACCCCGTCACCCCCCACCGCATCCCCCTCCCCTCCCCCGCCCATTCGACTGACCGGGCGATACGCGTGCTAAGGAGCCCGCGATGAGCGACATGATCACCGCGGACCTGGTCGATCTCGACCTGTCCGCCGACACCAAGGAAGCGGCGGCGCGTGCCCTCGCCGAGCGCATGGTGGCCCTGGGCCGGGTGACCGACCTGGACGGCTTCCTCGCCGACGTGGCCGCCCGCGAGGCGCAGATGCCGACCGGCCTCGACGGCGGCATCGGCATCCCGCACTGCCGCAGCGAGCACGTCACCGAGCCGACGCTCGCCTTCGGGCGCAGCGCCGACGGCATCGACTTCGGCGCCGCGGACGGCCCCGCCGACCTGATCTTCCTGATCGCCGCGCCGGCCGGCGCCGACGACGCCCATCTGACGATCCTGTCGTCGCTGGCCCGGCAGCTGATGAACACGGAGTTCACCGACGCCCTGCGCGCGGTGGGCGACGCGGCGGCCGCCGCCGCGCTGATCCGCGGCGACGAGCCCGGCGAGCCCGCCGAGGCCGCCTCCGAAGACCCCGTGGCGTCGGCGGGAGCGGCCTCTCCCGCCGCCGCCACGGTCACCGACGACGACACGGCTGCGGGTGAGGAGCGCCCGTTCCGCATCGTCGCCGTCACCTCCTGCCCCACCGGCATCGCCCACACCTACATGGCGGCCGAGTCGCTGGAGAACGCCGGCCGTGAGGCGGGCGTCGAGGTCACCGTCGAGCCTCAGGGCTCGGCCGGCTTCACCCGGGTCGACCCGTCGGTCATCGCCGCGGCGGACGCCGTGATCTTCGCGCACGACGTGCCCGTACGGGAGAAGGAACGCTTCGCCGGCAAGCCGACCGTCGACGTCGGTGTGAAGGCGGGCATCAACCGCCCCGCGGAACTCATCGCCGAGGTCCGCGAGAAGGCCGCCCGCGGCGAGGTCACCTCCGGATCCGCCCCGTCCACTCCGGTGGAGCGCTCCGGCGACGCCGGCGAGGGCTACGGCACCAAGCTGCGCAAGTGGCTGATGTCCGGCGTCAGTTACATGGTGCCGTTCGTCGCGGCGGGCGGTCTGCTGATCGCCCTCGGCTTCGCGATCGGCGGCTACAAGGTCGACAAGGCCCCGTCGGTGATGGACCACTTCATGTGGGCGCAGGCCGACAGCTGGGCGGCCCTGCTCTTCCAGATCGGCGGCGTCGCCTTCGGCTTCCTCGTCCCGGTCCTGGCCGGCTACATCGCCTACGGCATGGCCGACCGGCCCGGTCTCGTCCCCGGCTTCGTCGGCGGCTCGATCGCCCTGACCATCAACGCCGGCTTCCTCGGCGGTCTCGCGGCCGGTCTCATCGCCGGTGGCGTGGTCATCGCGATCCAGAAGGTGAACATCCCGGCGGCGCTGCGCGGCATCATGCCCGTGGTGGTGATCCCGCTGATCTCCTCGGCGATCGTCGGGTTCCTGATGTTCGTCGTCATCGGCAAGCCCATCGCCGAGGCCCAGAAGGGCATGACCGACTGGCTGAACGGCCTGTCCGGCAGCAACGCCATCCTGCTCGGCGCCCTCCTCGGCCTGATGATGTGCTTCGACCTCGGCGGCCCCGTCAACAAGGTCGCCTACACCTTCGCCACGGCCGGTATCGCGGTGTCCAACCCCAGCGACTCCGCGATGAAGATCATGGCGGCGGTCATGGCGGCCGGCATGGTGCCTCCGCTGGCGATGGCCCTCGCCACGACCGTGCGCGGCAAGCTCTTCACGCACACCGAGCGCGAGAACGGCAAGGCCGCCTGGGTGCTCGGCGCCTCCTTCATCTCCGAGGGCGCGATCCCCTTCGCCGCGGCCGACCCGCTGCGCGTCATCCCGGCCTCGATGGCGGGCGGCGCGATCACCGGCGCCCTGTCGATGGCCTTCGACACCACGTTGCGCGCCCCGCACGGCGGCATCTTCGTGGTCCCGCTGATCGGCAACCCGCTGCTCTACCTGGTCGCCATCGCCGCGGGCGTCTGCGTCACCACGGCCCTGGTGGTCGTCCTCAAGGGCATGCGCAAGCCGGCGGGCACCGCACCGGGCTCCGGCGAGGCCGCGGCTCGGTCGGCGGAGGCGAAGCAGCCGGTGGCGGCGTGACGCCCCACGCCCGAGGGCTCTGGGTTCGCCCCTTTCGGGGCGTGTGAACCGTTCACGGCACCTGCGAGATAGATCACGAAAATCACGGCCCGGGACCGAAGTCCCGGGCCGTGGTGTCTACTGGGGCGCATGCCCGAGCACGTCTCCCGATGGCCCGAAGGCCACCCTCTCCCCGCCCTTCCGCAACAGCGGCAGACGGGCCCCCGGTCGGAGTCCGTGGAACTGACCCCCGAGGAGAGAGACGCCTTCACGGAGCTGACGCGCCGGCTCGGCGACAGAGCGGCCTGAGAGCCGCCCGGCGGCCTCCGGTTGTCGGGGTCTGCCCCGTGACTCACAGTCGTGCTGAGGTGAGGCGCATGTGGGCTCGTCGATGCGTGGTGGCCGCCGTGAGCGGGTCCCTGCCGGGTACTGTCTCCGCCTGCGGCGGTGGATCCGCGGCGGACGCCCCCTCGTCGCCCGCCGCCCGGCCCACGGTGTCGGCGTCGGCCTCGTCCGTCGTGTACAAGAGCAAGGCGTTCGCCGTGCCGCTCACGGTCGCCGTCCCCGCCTCGCTAGGCGCGCGCCCCGATGAGGACACCCGCACCTTCCTGACCTGGGACACGTCGGAGAGCGACAAGGTCAGCTTCCTGCTGCCGGTGGTCGTGTACCCGCCGGGGAAGGATGACCCCGTCGAGCCGCCCGCGAGCTACAAGGGCTACCTGGCCCGCCTGCGCGGGCTGACCGACTACCACGCGACGTTCCGGGACACGGTCGAGACCACCGTCGACGGGCACCCGGCGACCCTGATGACCGCCACCACCGACTGGTCGCTCAACGGCACCCTCGGCTGCCCCGGGACCGGCCAAGATGCCCACGACGACTGCTACGGACTCCAGCCCGAGTACGCGCTACGCGTCACCGTCATCGACATCGGCAAACGCACCCCCCTGGTGTCCTGGACCACCGTGAACACCGATCAGCAGCGCGACACCTCTGCCGCGTTCACCCGCTACGAGGCGATGCTGCGCAGCCTGAAGTTCTCGGACAGCTCCTAGGACAGCTGCGCCGCCCGCCGCTCCATCGCCTCGCGTGCCGCGTCCTCGCTGGCGTACACCTCGCACATGTGCCGTCCGTCCGGCGTCGCCGTGTGCTCCACCTCCCAGAGGGAGATCTCCGCGCCGTCGCGCAGCAGGAACGCGTGCTCGTAGAGCGAGTAGCCCAGCCCCGCCCGGCCCGCGCGGCACGGGCGGCCGAAGGCCTGGGTGATCTGGTGACCGGACGCCGTGGCCAGCAGGGCGGCCGTGTCCGCGCCCGGCCGGTCCGCGTTCTCCGCGCGGCGCAGTAAACGCCGCGCGTGGTCCGCCGAGTTGTCCCCGGCGTACGCGTGCCGCGGCGCGGGGACCGGGGACAGCTGTACCGCCACCGGCAGCTCGAAGTCGGGTGTGTCCGGCGGCAGCGGCAGACGCGTGGTGGCGGCGCGCAGCTCCTCCTCGTCGACGTACACCTCGTGCTGCGGCTCGCTGCCCGGCGCCGTGTTGTGGACGAGCTCCCAGAGCGTGAGCGCGGAACCGTCGGCGAGCAGCCAGGTGTGCCGGTACGTCTCCCGGTGTAGTCCCGCGCTGTGGTGCGCGGAGTGCAGCGAACCGTCGTGCGCCAGCGCGCAGTCCAGCCGCCTTATCGTCTCGTCAGGCAGCTCGAAGGAGTTCAGGGCGCGGCCGAGGAGTCGCGCGAGGTGCTCCTCCGGAGACTCGGGCGAGTCGTGGGGTTCGTACGCTGCCGTCTCGTACGGAACGCTCAAGGTTTCTCCCGGCGTTGCTGCATGTCACCTTGTGGGTGCATACCGTAGCCCCTCGGTCGGACATCATGTCCGGGAACCGAGAAAACGTACGTCCAGGGAAACGCCCGGGCCGCGCGAAAAGTTCCCGCGCGGCCCGGTCGGTCCGTCAAAAACCCCAGCTCGTATGATCGTTCAGCCGCTCACGAGGCGCTGCCCGCGGTCCACTGGCTCCAGTCCATGTTCCAGCCGTTGAGCCCGTTGTCCGGCGACACCGTCTTGTCGGGCGAGTTCTTGACGATCACCACGTCACCGATGAGCGAGTTGTCGTAGAACCACTTGGCGGGCGTGTTGCCCCCGGCGCCCTGGACGTCCGCCAGGCCGACGCAGCCGTGGCTGGTGCCCTGGCGGCCGAAGGGCGGATTGCCCTTGTTGTACCAGTAGTTGCCGTGGATGAACGTGCCGGAGGTCGTCAGGCGCATCGCGTGCGGCACGTCCGGGATGTCGTACTCCCCGCCGAGCCCGACCGTCCGGCTGTTCATCCGGGTCTGCACGAACTTCTCGGAGATCACCATCTGCCCGTTGTACGTGGTGTGCTCCGGGCTGCCCGCCGAGATCGGGACCGTCTTGATGGTCTTGCCGTCCCGCACGACCGTCATGGTCTGCGTGTTGACGTCGACCGTGGAGACCTGCGAACGCCCGACGGTGAAGGTGACCGTCTTCCTCTGCACGCCGTAGACGCCGTTCGTGCCCTCGACGCCGTCCAGGTCGATCTTCATCGTGACCTTGGAGCCGGCCTTCCAGTACTCCTCGGGCCGGAAGTCGAGCCGCTGCGCGCCGAACCAGTGCCCGACGACCTTCTGCCCGCTGCTGGACGTGACCGTGATGTGCGACTGCACGTCCTTGCGGTTCGTGATCGCCTTGTCGAAGGTGAACGACACCGGCATGCCCACACCGACCGTGGTGCCGTTGTCCGGCGTGTACGTCCCGATGAAGCTGTTCGCCGAGGTGACCGTCGTGAAGATGGAGTTCGCGGCGGCCGTACGGCCCTTCGTGTCCTTCGCGGTCGCCGATATCTGGTACTTCGTGCCGCGCTCCAGCTGCTCCTTCGGCTTCCAGACCTTGCCGTCGGAGGAGATCGAGCCGGGCACGGCCTGACCGCTGCCCGCCACCGTCATCTTCACGTCGGTCAGCTTGCCGTCGCTGACCTTCACGCCGGTCGAGTTGATGGAGGCGTCGGTCGAACCGTCCTTCGCCGAGATGGCGATCTTCGCGACGGACGTCTTCGCCGAGTCGCCGCCACCCTTGGCGTCGTCCTTGGCGTTGGCGCTGCCACCGCAGGCGGTGAGCGTCAGGGCGCCGACCATCAGGGCGGCACATGCCCCCAGTTTGCGCCGCGCTGCAATGTCCGGCGTTGTCACGGGCTGCTCCCAGTTCGTGTGATGTGCGTGGTCCGCTCCAGTACGTGAGAGAAGAGGGTCCGGGCGGCCGGTCGGGTTCCGCCCGGCCGCCATGAGCGACATCACCGTTACAGGCCCGGGACAATGTCCGGCGCCCCCTGTGGAGCCGCTGTGCGGTGCCCGTCGGTTCAGCGGCCCGCGTACAGCTCCCCGTACGACGGCCACGCCCCGCCCGGACCGTCGACCGGCTCCGCGGCGCGCACGGCCCGCACGATCGCCCGGGTCACGACGTCCGCGCCCGCGGCGAGGATCTCGTTGAGGGCGAGCGGGTTCGCGGCGTCCAGGGCGCGGTCCCCGGTCGCCAGCGCGAACACCGTGTCCCCGTCGTTGAGAAGGTGCACCGGCCGCACCGCGCGGGCGATGCCGTCGTGTGCCGTACCGGCCAGCTTCTGCGCCTGCGCCTTCGACAGGTCCGCGTCCGTGGCGACCACCGCCAGCGTGGTGTTGAGCGGCGGAGCCGAGCTTCTCGCGGCCGTCTCGGCGAGGCGCCGCAGCGCGGCCTCGTGCACGGGTGTCTCCGGGTACTCCACCCGCCCCTGGAACAACTCCCCGTACAGCACCCCCGTCTCCGGATCCAGCACCGACCCCGCCGCGTTGGCCACCACCAGCGCGGCCACCGTGATCCCCGAGCCGAGCACGGTGCTCGCGCCGCCGACCCCGCCCTTCACGACCCCGACCACCGCCCCCGTGCCGGCGCCCACGCATCCCTCGGCTACCGGTGCGCCGGGCTCGCTCGCCGCGGCCGCCTCGACCGCCGCCCGTCCGGTGGCCGCGTCCGGCCGGGCCCGGAAGTCGCCGCCGCGCCCCAGATCGAAGACACAGGCGGCGGGCACCACCGGCACGACATGCGCCGGATCCGCCCCGACCCGGATCCCACGCCCCCGCTCCTCCAGCCAGGCCATCACCCCCGAAGCCGCGTCGAGCCCGTACGCGCTGCCGCCGGTCAGCACGATCGCCTCGACCTTCCGCACCACGTTGCGCGGGTCCAGCGCGTCCGTCTCCTTGGTGCCGGGACCACCGCCCCGCACATCCACGGCGGCCACCGCCCCGCCCTCCGGGGCCAGCACCACCGTGGTGCCGGTGAGCCAGCCGTCACCGGCGCGGGTCGCGTGCCCCACCCGCAGGCCGGAGACATCCGTCAGAGCGTCCACCAGAGCGTCAACTGTCATGCCGCTCAGTCTTGTCCAGATGCCGGGCCTTGCGGGGGTACCCAGCCCGTCGGCCCACGCGGGATGTCCTCGCGGGCTCCGTCACCCGGTCGGCGTCGTCTGTCCGTCGGCCCGGGCGGCCCCGGCGGCCCGGGCCGCCCTGCGCAGGGCCAGGGTCTCTCCCGCCACCACCGACAGCGCGCAGACCACGCCCGCCGCGAGCACCGCCCAGTCGCCGAGGAACGTGCAGCAGATCACCAGCAGTGCCGTCGTCGGCAGCACCAGCTGCTGGGCGATGCCCGACTTGAAGTGGCGCGAGTGCAGGGCCCACAAGGTCAGCAGGTACAGGGCCGTCGGCAGCGTCACGGCGGCCGACGCCGACAGCGTGGAGATGTGCGCCTTGCCGACCGTCTGCTCCACCGCCACCTCCAGCCCGGCCCCGACCGCGGCCGCCGAGGCGAAGACCAGATAGTGGCCGTAGCCCCACAGGAACGCCTGCCGGTTGGACCGCAGATGGCTGTGGATGGGCACGACGAAGTAGACCCACCACGCGGCGAAGATGATCAGCAGCCCACCCGCCGCGATGGGGAGGAGCTCGCCCAGGGCGTCGTTCTCGTCGACGCCCGACTTCACGGCGACCGTGGCCGCGGCGATCGTCTCGCCGAGCACGATGATGGTGAACAGCCCGTACCGCTCCGCGATATGGCGCGGATGCCAGGACGTGGGACGGTCCTTCTCCGCCAGCGGCGGCACGCACATCTCCAGCAGCACCATCACCAGGAACCACCAGGGCCGGGCCCCCTCCGGCAGGAACAGCAGGCCCAGCCAGCCGACCTGGCACGCCAGCACGCCACCGGCGTAGCGCAGAGCCGTCGTCCGCTCCTGGCCCTCGCCGGCGCGGGCCGCCCGCAGCCACTGTGCCGCCAGGGCGAGACGCATGATCAGGTAGCCCAGCCAGACCACGAAGAACTCGTGCTCCCCGAACGCCCGGGAGACACCCGCCGAGAGGACCAGCACACCGGCGATCTGCACCAGCGTGACGACCCGGTAGAGCACGTCGTCGTTGTCGTACGCCGAGGCGAACCACGTGAAGTTCATCCACGCCCACCACAGGGCGAAGAACACCATCGCGTAGTCGAGGATCCCCTCGCCCGCATGCCCCTCGGCGACGGCGTGCACCAGCTCGATCCCCGCCTGGGCCACCGCCACGACGAAGCACAGATCGAAGAAGAGCTCCAGCGGCGAGGCGGCCCGGTGCGCCTCGTCCCGGCCACGGGCCGTGAGCCTGCGCAGCGGCCCCCGGTCGCCCGGCATGCCGGAGGGGCCGGGCGAGGGGGAGGGGACGGGCGGGGGAGCGGAGCTGGACGTCATGGTTCCCAGCACAGCAGAAGGGGCGGGGAATTTCACCGCGACTTCCTCCGCGACCGTACCCTGGACGCATGAGCACCGCCCCCGATCCCGAGCCGCGCGCGCCGAAGCCCGCGCTGGTCTTCGACGACCCGCTCGACCAGCAGTCCTCCGACGACACCGACCGAGGCTGGGGCGAGCGCTCCGACACCGGTGGCGGCGCGGCCGACCTCAAGCGCTTCCTCGACGAGAAGCCGCCCCACCACCTCTGAGCCGCCCGGGCGGCCGTCCGCAGCGCTCCTGCCGGCGTTACTGCCGGTCGTGCCCGGAGCCGCGCTGTGCGACCAGCGCGTCCCGGATCTCCTTCAGCACCTCCAGCTCGGTCACCTCGATGACCTCCTGTGTACCCTCCTTCGCCTTGCGGCGGGCCTCCAGCCGGGCCAGGTACTTCGCCATCGGCAAGACCATCAGGAAGTAGACGACCGCCGCGGTGATCACGAAACTCAGCGCGGCCCCGAGGACGGAACCCCACAGGATCCGGATGCCCTGCTCGCCCTCGCACGTCGAGCTCAGACATGAGCTGTAGTGGTCGAGGTTCTTGGTCCCGATGGCCCCGACGACGGGATTGATGATCCCCTTCACCACGGCGTTGACGATGTTGGTGAAGGCGGCGCCGATCACCACCGCCACGGCCAGATCGACGACGTTCCCGCGCATCAGGAAGGCCTTGAAGCCCTCCCAGACGCTCGGATCCTTCTTCTCGCTCACCTCGGGGTCTCTCCTCGCACGAACAGCTTGCGGAACAAAACGCTCCGCAACCTACGTCACCGATGCTCCGAACGGAGCACCTGGGTCCGTCGAACGAGCGACTTGACGAGACCAGGGACGTCACCACAGCGTCACCGCCAACCGCGCGGTGGCGCTCGCACCGGCCAGCCGGGCCGCCGTGGCACGCGGCACCGACAGCACGACCAGCGCCCCTGTGTCGCCCGCGCCCTCCAGCGGCTCCGGCACCTTCGTCACCCGAGCCCCGCGCGCGACCACTCGGGCATCACCGCCTGACACCGTCTCCTCGGCGGCGATGACGTCGACCCGGTCACCGGGCCGCAGCAGCCGCACGGTGGCCGCGTCGGCGATCCGGACCGGAGCCGTCACCGCCCCCGTGGCCCGACGCGTGCGCACCGGCTGCTCCCCGGACGCCGCGGCCGCGTGCGCGGGCGGCTGGGCCCGGGGATGCCCACGGGCCCCCTCGGCACCCCGCGGTCCCGCCGCCACCAGCGCGGTCGCGGTGACCGCGAGCCCCACGGCCAGGGCCCGCCGCCGGTTGCGCACGAGCCGGCCGGCCCGGCCGCGCACCCGTACGGGGTCGAACCGCGGCACCTCACGGGTGGCCGGCACCTCGGGGCCGGGCGGGCATGCGGCAGCAGACCAAGAAGGCAGGGTCGGGAACGAGGAAGACGGAGCGAGGGACATGGGGAACCACCACCTGTGACGAGCGACCGGCTTTGCGCTCCCCACGATGAGGCTTCGCGGCCCAGCCCGCTCAGGCCTGTGGACCTACCGCCGCCCTGTGGACAACTCCCTCACCCGAACGGCAACTTCCGCCCATGGCAACGTCTGCTTACGGCAACGCGAACCCCGGGTCCATCCCGCCCAGCGCGTTCACGCACAGACAGCCCCGCTCGTCCTCCTCCGGCAGCCCCGCCACGGCGTCGAACAACACGCCCCGCAGCCGGTCCACGTTCGCCGCGAACACCCGCAGCACCTCGTCGTGCGAGACGCCCTCGCCGGTCTCGGCGCCGGCGTCGAGGTCGGTGACCAGGGTCAGGGACGTGTAGCAGAGCTCCAGCTCGCGGGCGAGCGCCGCCTCGGGGTGGCCGGTCATGCCCACCACCGACCAGCCCTGCGCCTGGTGCCACAACGATTCGGCACGGGTCGAGAAGCGCGGCCCCTCGATGACGACCAGCGTGCCCCCGTCCACCGGCTCCCAGTCACGGCCGCGCGCCGCCTTCAGCGCGACGGCCCGCCCGGTGGGGCAGTAGGGGTCGGCCAGCGACGCGTGTACCACGTTCGGCACCGTCCCGTCGGGCAGCGGCAGCCCGTCGAAGTACGTGTTCGCGCGGGACTTGGTCCGGTCGACCAGCTGGTCCGGCACCAGCAGCGTGCCCGGCCCGTACTCGGGGCGCAGGCCGCCCACGGCGCAGGGGGCGAGCACCTGGCGCACGCCGACCGACCGCAGTGCCCACAGGTTGGCCCGGTAGTTGATCCGGTGCGGCGGCAGGTGGTGGCCCCGCCCGTGCCGGGGCAGGAAGGCGACGCGCCGGCCGGCGATCTCGCCGAGGAAGAGGGAGTCGCTGGGCGGCCCGTACGGGGTGTCGACCTGGACCTCGGTCACGTCGTCGAGGAAGGAGTAGAACCCCGAGCCGCCGATGACGCCGATCCCGGCGCCCTCCACGTTCGCCCCGCTGCCCGTGCTCGCCGCGTTCGCCTTGTTCGCCATGCCCGCACCCTAACCGCACGGGGAAACGCCGAGGACCCCACCGCCGAAAGGCGACAGGGTCCCGTAAGAAACGAGCCTTACGCGGCGGTGCTGCTGCTGCTGGTGGAGCTGCCGGTGCTCGACGACGAGCTCGAGCCGGAGCCGGAGCCGGAGTCCGAGGACGACGAGGAGCTCGACGACTTCGACGCCGGTGCGCTGCTCGACGAGGAGCCGCGGCTGTCGTTCCGGTAGAAGCCGGAGCCCTTGAAGACAATGCCGACCGCCGAGAACACCTTCTTCAGGCGGCCCTTGCAGCTGGGGCACTCGGTGAGGGCGTCGTCGGTGAACTTCTGCACCGCCTCGAGGCCCTCGCCGCACTCGGTGCACTGGTACTGGTAGGTGGGCACTGTCTTCCTCCTGGCACTCTCACTCGATGAGTGCTAACGACGATCCATCTTGACGTATTCCGGCCGTTCAGTCCACTGCCACCGGCACGCGGTGACCCACGCCACGCGCGACGGTGCGGCCCTGGGCGCGTCCCGCCAGGCGGGAACGCAGGGCCAGGAGGGTCGCCAGAGCGAGCACGGTACCGCCCATCGGCACCAGGAAACCGGCACCGTCCCAGAAGCGGTCCTCCAGTTGTCCGGCCACCGTGACGGCGGCCGCCTGGCCGAGCGCCACCGCGCCGGTCAGCCAGGTGAAGGCCTCGGTGCGGGCACCGGCCGGGACCAGGCTCTCGACCAGGGTGTAGCCGGTGATCAGAGCGGGCGCGATGCACATGCCGACCAGCAGGCCGAGCCCGGCCAGGACCGGCACCGAGTGGGCGGCCCACAGGCCCGACGCGGTGAGCGCGAGCGCCGTGTAGCCGACGACGAGGCGCCGCTGCGGGGCCACCTTGCAGGCGATCGCGCCGCAGACCACGCCGGAGAGCATGTTGCCCGCGGCGAAGACCCCGTAGAGGACGCCGTTGAGGCCCGGTTCGCCGATCGACTCGGTGAACGCGGCCAGCGCGACCTGCATCCCGCCGAAGACGGACCCGATGCCCAGGAACGTCACGATCAGCACGCGCACCCCGGGGATCCGCAGCGCGGAGGCGTGCTCCACGCGCGCGTGGCCGCTGCCGCCTCCGACCGAGGGCTGGGTGCTCTTCTGCGCGGCGAACAGCAGACCGCCGATCAGGGTCAGCGAGGCCTCCGTGACCAGCCCGGCGGCCGGGTCGACGGCCGTGCACAGGGCGGTGGCCAGCAGCGGGCCGACGACGAAGGTCAGTTCGTCCGTGACGGACTCGAAGGCCGCCGCGGTGGTCATGAGCGGCGAGTCCTTGAGTTTCACGCCCCAGCGGGCCCGCACCATGGGCCCGACCTGCGGCACCGAGGCGCCGGTCGGGACGGCCGCCGCGAACAGCGCCCACAAGGGGGCGTCCGTCAGCGCCAGCGCCGTCAGCGTCAGCCCGGACAGCGTGTGCAGCAGCACGCCGGGGACCAGCACGGCCCGCTGCCCGTGACGGTCCGCGAGGCGGCCGCTGTAGGGCGCGAACAGGGCCATGGAGACACCGGTGACGGCCGCGGCGGCGCCCGCCGCTCCGTACGAGCCGGTGGTGTGCTGCACCAGCAGCACGATGGAGATGGTCAGCATCGCGAACGGCTGGCGCGCCGCGAAGCCGGGGAGCAGGAAGGTCCAGGCGCCGCGGGTGCGCAGCAGCCGGCCGTATCCCGGGCGGGCGGAAGCCGTCGACTTCTTCGAGGTGACCGTGGACGCCACGGCCCGTGCCTTTCTGCCGCCTGGTAGCGCGGGCCCGTGAACGGGCGGCGCCGAGAGCTGTCCTCTTGCGCGGAACTGCGGTAGATGCCGGGGCCCGGTGAGGAGGGGTGACCCGACCGCCATACGGTCGCGCCAGCTCTGCGTCAGGCAGAGTTGGTTCGATCTTGGGGTGATGCCTTCATCGTACAGGCGCCTGGAGGGGCCTGCCTGTGAAAAAGAGCACTGCGGACGCGTCCGCCTGTGAAATCAGGATCACGAACGGCGCAAAACCGACCCTAGCGACTCGCCTACCGACTCGCCCCGTCCGTCCCGAGCCATCCGGCCAGCTTGCCGCCGTGGCCCACCGCGCGCAGCCGGCGCTCCGTGGCGTCCCGGACGGGGTCCGTGGCCACGACGAGCAGCTCGTCCCCGCGCTGCAGCACCGTCGTAGGAAGCGGAACGAACGATTCTGACTCGCGCACGACGAGCGTCACGGCGGCACCGGGCGGCAGCCGCAGCTCGGCGACCTCCACGCCGTGCATCTTCGAGCCCTCGGGGATCGCCACGGACAGCAGGTGCCCGCGCAGCCGCTCCAGCGGGGCCGACTCGATGCCGAGGTCGGCGGCCTCCGAACCGTCGCCCAGACGCAGCGTGCGGGCCAGCCACGGCAGCGTCGGACCCTGCACGAGGGTGTAGACGACGACCAGGATGAAGACGATGTTGAAGATCCGGCGGCTCGCCTCGACGCCCTCCACCATGGGAATGGTCGCCAGGATGATGGGCACCGCCCCGCGCAGCCCCGCCCAGGACATGAGGGCCTGTTCCTGCCAGGGGACCCGGAAGGGCCGCAGGGAGACCAGCACGCTCAGCGGGCGCGCCACCATGGTCAGCACCAGCCCGATGGCGAGCGCGGGCACGATGTCGTCGCCCAGCTCGTGCGGGGTGACCAGCAGCCCGAGCAGGACGAACATGCCGATCTGCGCCATCCAGCCCAGCCCGTCGGCGAAGCCGCGCGTGGCCGGCCAGTGCGGCAGCCGCGCGTTGCCCATCATCATCGCGGCGAGGTACACGGCGAGGAATCCGCTGCCGTGGGCCAGCGCGCCCGCCGCGTACGCCACCACGGCGATGGCCATGACGGCGATCGGGTAGAGGCCGGAGGCGGGCAGCGCCACGTGCCGCAGCCCCCAGGAACCGAGCCAGCCGACCGCGAGGCCGATGGCCGCGCCGATGGCCAGCTCCAGAAGGATCACGCCCAGCAGCACGTACCAGTGCTCGACCGGCCCCGCCGTGGACAGCGAGACCACGAGGATGACCACCGGGGCGTCGTTGAAGCCGGACTCCGCCTCCAAGGTGCCCGTCACGCGCGCGGGGAGGGGGATTTTCCGCAGCACGGAGAACACGGCCGCCGCGTCGGTCGAGGAGACGACCGCCCCGATGATGAGCGCCTGCCGCCACTCCAGCCCGATCAGGTAGTGCGCGGCCGACGCCGTCACCCCGACACTCACCGCGACACCGACCAGCGCCAGTGCCGTGGCGGCCGGCAGGGCCGGCTTGATCTCCTTCCACTTCGTGCCCAGACCGCCCTCGGCCAGGATCACGACCAGGGCCGCGTATCCGATGACCTGGGTCAGTTCGGCGTTGTCGAAGTGGATGTCGCCGATGCCGTCCTGGCCCATGGCGACGCCTATCCCCAGATACACGAGCAGGCTGGGGAGCCCGCTGCGCGAGGAGATCCGTACCGCTGCGACGGCGACGAGCAGGACGAGCGAGCAGACGAGCAGGAGCTGGTTGAGGTGGTGAACAGTCAGCGGCCGAATCCTTCCCTGGCCCACCCGCACGCGCGCGTGGGCTCACGTACATCGCACATGACGCTGTGGCGCATCGCGCCAACTACTTCGTTACCTTACCTAACTCTTGACGATTTCTTGACACTTCCGGGGGTGGGATCGAACGCTCGTCCGGGCTGGTTCCCGACTCCGCGTCAAGGCGCGCAAGACCCTGCGCCTATCGTTGCTCCAGCGCTCAGTTAAAAGCACAGCCGAACCTGCCGCTCGACTTAGGACAGCAAGGACAGCGATGCCCCCGAACACCACCGCCTCCACGGGTCAGCAGCCCGGCAAGTCCGGCAGGAGAAAGGGGCGCAAAGCACGTCTGATCGTGCTCGTCCTGGTGCTGGCACTGATCGGAGGCCTCGCCTTCGGGGCGTACTGGTCCATCAGCACGGTCCGGGCCTCCTTCCCCCAGACCAAGGGCTCCCTCACGCTCAAGGGCCTCTCGGGACCCGTCGAGGTCAAGCGGGACGGCTACGGCATCCCGCAGATCTACGCCTCCTCCGACGCGGACCTGTTCATGGCGCAGGGCTACGTCCAGGCGCAGGACCGGTTCTACGAGATGGACGTACGCCGTCACATGGCCGCTGGCCGGCTGTCGGAGATGTTCGGCAAGAGCCAGGTCGACAACGACGAGTTCCTGCGCACGCTCGGCTGGGAGCGGGTCGCCAAGCAGGAGTACGACACCAAGCTGTCGGCCGCCACCAAGAAGTACCTCCAGGCCTACGCCGAGGGGGTCAACTCCTACCTCCAGGGCAAGGACGGCAAGGACATCTCCCTGGAGTACGCGGCGCTCGGTTTCACCAACGACTACAAGCCGCAGAAGTGGACCCCGGTCGACTCGGTCTCCTGGCTGAAGGCGATGGCCTGGGACCTGCGCAGCAACATGCAGGACGAGATCGACCGCGCCCTGCTGACCAGCCGCCTCGGCCCGAAGCAGATCGCCGAGCTGTACCCGCAGTACCCGTACAGCCGGAACAAGGCGATCGTCCAGGACGGCCAGTACGACGAGCTGACGGGCGCGTTCGAACAGGGCGGCACGAGCGGCACCGGCATCGGCGGCACGGGCACAGCAACCGGCGGCACCGCGGCCGGCACGGCGGGCACCGCGGGCACGGCCTCCGGCACCTCCGGAACGGCCTCCGGCACCTCCGGTACCGCCTCCGGCACCTCGGGCCTGGACAGCCAGCTCACCGGCCTCAGCGACGCCCTGAGCGACCTCCCGCCGGCCGTCGGCGTGAACGGTGACGGCATCGGCTCCAACTCCTGGGTCGTCAGCGGGAAGCACACCATCACCGGCAAGCCGCTGCTGGCCAACGACCCGCACCTGTCGCCCTCGCTGCCGTCCGTCTGGTACCAGATGGGCCTGCACTGCCGCAGCGTCTCCAGCGCGTGCCAGTACGACGTCAGCGGCTACACCTTCGCCGGCATGCCGGGCGTGATAATCGGTCACAACCAGGACATCGCCTGGGGCATGACCAACTCCGGCGTCGACGTCACGGACCTCTACCTGGAGAAGATCACGGGCGACGGCTACCTGTACGACGGCAAGGTCAGGCCCTTCGAGACGCGCGAGGAGACCATCAAGGTCGCCGGCGGCGCGCCCAGGAAGATCGTCGTCCGCGAGACCAACAACGGGCCCCTGCTGTCCGACCGGGCCAAGGAGCTCGTGAAGGTCGGCAAGAAGGCCACCGTCGACACCGCCGCGCCCGACAGAGGTGACGGCTACGGCGTCGCCCTGCGCTGGACCGCACTTCAGCCGGGCACCAGCATGGACGCCGTCTTCGCCATGGACCGGGCGAAGAACTGGACCGACTTCCGCAAGGCCGCCGCCCTGTTCGACGTGCCCTCGCAGAACCTGGTCTACGCGGACACCGAGGACCACATCGGCTACACCCTGCCGGGCAGGATCCCCAAGCGCTCCCAGGACGACGACGGCTCCGTCCCGGCGCCCGGCTGGGACCCCAAGTACCGCTGGACCGGCTACATCCGGCAGGACGAGCTGCCGTACGAGTACAACCCGGAGCGCGGCTACATCGTCACCGCCAACCAGGCCGTGATCGACCCGGACAAGTACCCCTACACGCTCACCGAGGACTGGGGCTACGGCACGCGCAGCCAGCGGATCACCGACCTGATCCAGTCGAAGATCAAGGACGGCGGCAAGATCTCCACGGACGACATGCGCCAGATGCAGCTGGACAACAGCAGCGAGATCGCCCGGCTGCTGGTGCCCACGCTGCTCAAGATCGACACCAAGAACAAGGACGTCCGCGAGGCGCAGAAGCTGCTGGAGGGCTGGGACTACACCCAGGACACCGACTCGGCGGCCGCCGCCTACTTCAATGCGGTCTGGCGCAACATCCTCAAGCTCGCCTTCGGCAACAAGCTGCCCAAGGAGCTGCGGGTCAAGGGCCAGTGCCTGTGGGTGAAGCCGGTCAACACCACCGGGCCCGCCGACGAGGCGGAGGACGTGCGCGAGTGCGGCGAGCGCGACCCCGACCAGGCGCAGCCCGACGGCGGCGACCGCTGGTTCGAGGTCGTCCGCAAGCTGATGGACCAGCCGGACAGCGACTGGTGGAAGACGCCCAAGGCGGGCACCCGCCCCGCCGCCGTCAACCGCGACCAGCTGTTCCGGCGCGCGATGATCGACGCCCGCTGGGAGCTGACCGCCAAGCTCGGCAAGAACATCGACAGCTGGACCTGGGGCCGGCTGCACCGCCTGTTCCTGAAGAACCAGACCCTCGGCACCGAGGGCCCCGGATTCGTCCAGTACGCCCTCAACCGCGGCCCGTGGGAGCTCAGCGGCGGCGAGGCCACCGTCAACGCGACCGGCTGGAACGCGGCCGGCGGCTACGGCGTGGTGTGGGTGCCGTCCATGCGGATGGTCGTGAACCTCGGCGACCTCGACAAGTCCCGCTGGATCAATCTCAGCGGCGCCTCCGGGCACGCCTACAGCGCCCACTACGTCGACCAGACGGACAAGTGGGCCGACGGCGAACTGCTCCCGTGGTCCTTCTCGGACAAGGCGGTCGAGGACGGCACGGCCGACAAGCTGGTGCTCAAGCCGTGAGCCGCTGACACCGGAAACCGAAAAGCGGCCCGCCACGCGCGCGTGGAGGGCCGCTTCCGCGTCAGCTCCCCGGCCCGAACCGCCGCACCCCCGAGGGCGTCACCACCGCGTGCACCGGCCGGTCGTGCGGCTCCCCGGGGACGTGCTCGACGACCTCCGAGTCGTACAACAGCACCACCAGCGCGGGACGCGCACCCGCCCGCTCCAGCCGCGCCAGCACCCGGTCGTACGAGCCTCCGCCGCGCCCCAGCCGCATCCCGTGCGCGTCGACCGCCAGCCCCGGCAGCAGCACGGCGTCGGCGGTGGTCACGGCGTCCGGCCCGAAGCGCTCGCCGGCGGGCTCGAAGAGGGCCATCCTGCCGCCGTGTCGGACGCGCGCCAGCGAGCCCTCGCCCTCGTAGACGCCCCAGTCCAGGTCGTTGTCGGGCAGCAGGACCGGCAGCAGGACGCGTACGCCCCGGGCGCGCAGCGCGTCCAGGAGCGCGAGCGTCCCCGGTTCACTCCCCACGGAGACGTACGCGGCCACCGTTGCGGCCCGCGCCAACTCGGGCAGCTCCAGCGCCCGCCGGGCCAGCGCGATCGACGTTTCCCGCAGGTCATCCGCCGTCAACCTGTTCCTCACCGCGAGGAACTCGAGCCGCAAACTCCGCTTGTCAGGCTCGCCCGGACGTCCGATGTGACTCAAAGGTTGCTCCCGTACCGTTGCAATACGCTCATATGAGCGCCTATGAACCGGAGCCGCAGATTCCATGCAAAGGCACCGGATAAGGTGGCGGGCATGACTCAGTCGCACCCTCGGATCAGCAAGGCTGTCATTCCCGCAGCAGGCCTCGGTACCCGGTTCCTGCCGGCTACGAAGGCCACTCCCAAGGAGATGCTGCCGGTCGTCGACAAGCCGGCGATCCAGTACGTGGTCGAGGAGGCCGTCGCCGCGGGTCTCGACGACGTCCTCATGGTGACGGGCCGCAACAAGCGCCCCCTCGAGGACCACTTCGACCGCAACTACGAGCTGGAGTCGGCGCTGCAGAAGAAGGGCGACGCCGGCCGTCTCGCCAAGGTGCAGGAGTCCAGCGACCTCGCGACGATGCACTACGTCCGCCAGGGCGACCCCAAGGGCCTCGGTCACGCGGTCCTGTGCGCCGCCCCGCACGTGGGTGACGAGCCCTTCGCCGTACTCCTCGGCGACGACCTCATCGACCCCCGCGACCCCCTGCTCCAGCGCATGGTCGAGGTCCAGGAGCAGCGCGGCGGCAGCGTCATCGCGCTCATGGAGGTCGCCCCGGAGCAGATCCACCTCTACGGCTGCGCGGCCGTGGAGACCACCGAGGACAGCGACGTGGTCAAGGTCAGCGGCCTGGTCGAGAAGCCCGACCCGGCCGACGCCCCGTCCAACTACGCGATCATCGGCCGCTACGTCCTCGACCCGCACATCTTCGACATACTGCGCAAGACCCAGCCGGGCCGCGGCGGCGAGATCCAGCTCACGGACGCCCTCCAGCAGCTCGCGGAAGACGAGAACATCGGCGGCCCTGTGCACGGCGTCGTCTTCAAGGGCCGCCGCTATGACACCGGCGACCGCGGCGACTACCTGCGTGCCATTGTCCGACTCGCGTGCGAACGTGAAGACCTGGGCCCGGACTTCCGGACCTGGCTTCGCAGTTACGTAGCCGAGGAGATGTAGCACGTTGAGCAGCGCCGCGATCCGCGTCACCGGCCAGGACCACTCCGGCCCCGACCACCTGTGGTCGGTGGAGGAGCACCTGGAGGACATCCTCGCCACCGTCCGCCCCCTGGAACCCATCGAGCTGCATCTGCTCGACGCCCAGGGCTGCGTCCTCGTCGAGGACGTCACGGTGCCGGTGTCCCTGCCGCCCTTCGACAACAGCTCGATGGACGGATACGCGGTACGGGTCGCGGACGTGGCGGGCGCGAGCGAGGAGTTCCCGGCGGCCCTGGAGGTCGTCGGGGACGTCGCCGCGGGCCAGACCGAGCTGCTCCACGTGGGCCCCGGTCAGGCCGCCCGCATCATGACCGGCGCCCCGCTGCCGCCCGGCGCCGAGACGGTCGTGCCCGTCGAGTGGACCGACGGCGGGCTCGGCGAGGGCCCGGTGGCCGGGATGCGCGCCCGCAGCCTCGGCCCCGAGGGTGCCACGGGGCACGTGCAGGTGTACCGCCCGGCCGAGGCCCGCGCGCACGTGCGCGCGAAGGGCAGTGACGTGAAGGCCGGCGACCGCGCCCTGGAGGCCGGCACGATTCTCGGCCCGCCCCAGATCGCCCTGCTCGCCGCGATCGGCCGCGGCACGGTCCGGGTGCGCCCGCGCCCGCGCGTGGTGGTGCTCTCCACCGGCAGCGAACTCGTCCAGCCCGACACGGAACTGGGCGCCGGTCAGATCTACGACTCCAACAGCTTCGCCCTCACCGCCGCCGCGCGCGACGCCGGCGCCATCGCCTACCGCGTGGGCGCCGTCGCCGACGACGCCGAGACGCTGCGCTCCACCATCGAGGACCAGCTGGTCCGGGCCGACCTGGTGGTCACCACGGGCGGTGTGAGCGTCGGGGCGTACGACGTCGTCAAGGAGGCCCTGTCCCACGTCGCCGACGCGGACGAGGCGGGCAGCGGCATCGAGTTCCGCAAGCTCGCCATGCAGCCCGGCAAGCCCCAGGGCTTCGGCTCCATCGGCCCCGACCACACGCCGCTGCTGGCGCTGCCCGGCAACCCGGTGTCGTCGTACGTCTCCTTCGAGCTGTTCGTCCGCCCCGCCATCCGGGCCCTGATGGGCCTGGAGGACGTCCACCGGCCCACGACCCGGGCGACCCTGACCGCCGAGAAGGCGCTGACCTCCCCGAAGGGCCGCCGCCAGTTCCTGCGCGGCACGTACGCCGACGGGCGGGTCACCCCGGTCGGCGGCGCCGGATCCCACCTGATCGCGGCCCTCGCCCACGCCGACGCGCTGATCGTCGTCCCCGAGGACACCGAGTCCGTCGAGCCCGGCACCGAGGTCGAGGTGGTCCTGCTCGGCTGAGAGGCGCTGGTTGGGGGTACCGTGTCGCGCACAGCAGGCCCGGACCGGGAGCGCCACACAGCATGAGCATGCAGGACCCCCCTACGCAGGACCGCCTGACGCACATCGACGAGGCGGGTGCCGCCCGCATGGTCGACGTGTCCGAGAAGGACGTGACCGCGCGCACCGCCCGCGCCAGCGGACGCGTCCTCGTCTCGCCCCGCGTGATCGAACTGCTGCGCGGCGAGGGCGTCCCCAAGGGTGACGCCCTCGCGACCGCGCGGATCGCCGGGATCATGGGCGCCAAACGGACCCCGGACCTGATCCCGCTCTGTCACCCCTTGTCGGTGTCCGGTGTGAAACTGGACCTGTCGGTCGCGGACGACGCGGTGGAGATCCTGGCCACCGTGAAGACGACGGACCGCACGGGCGTCGAGATGGAGGCCCTCACCGCGGTCTCCGTCGCCGCGCTCACCGTGATCGACATGGTCAAGGCGGTCGACAAGGGAGCGGTCATCACGGACGTACGGGTGGAGGAGAAGACGGGCGGCAAGTCGGGCGACTGGAGCCGGGCATGACCTATCGCGCTCTCGTCGTCACCGCCTCCAACCGGGCCGCCGCCGGAATCTACGAGGACAAGGGCGGTCCGCTGATCGCTCACGGCCTCAGGGGCTTCGGCTTCGAGGTCGACGGCCCCCAGGTGGTCCCCGACGGCGACCCCGTGGAGGCGGCCCTGCGCGCCGGTGTCGAGACCGGCTACGACGTCATCGTCACCACCGGCGGCACGGGCATCTCGCCCACCGACCGCACCCCCGAGGCGACCCGCCGCGTGATCGACCACGAGGTGCCGGGCATCGCCGAGGCCATCCGGGCCTTCGGCCGGGAGAAGGTGCCGACCGCGGCGCTGTCCCGGGGCCTGGCCGGAGTGGCGGGCGGCACGCTGATCGTCAACCTGCCGGGCTCCAGCGGCGGCGTGAAGGACGGACTGGCGGTCCTGGAGCCGCTGCTGGTCCACGCCGTCGAGCAGCTCCGCGGCGGTGACCACCCCAGACCCGGCAGTGGGGGTGCGAGCTGAACAGCCCATCCTGGCCCGTCGAGCTGGTGGACGGCGATGTCGTCCTCCGGCCGATAAAGCTGCGCGACCAGCGGGCGTGGCGCGAGGTCAACCGGCGCAACCGCGACTGGCTGCGCCCCTGGGAGGCGACCATTCCGCCGCCCACGCCCAGCGGGCCGCTGGCGCACCGCCCGACCTTCCGCCAGATGGTCCGCCACCTCAGGTCGGAGGCGAACGCGGGCCGGATGCTGCCCTTCGTCATCGAGTACCAGGGGCGGTTGGTGGGGCAGTTGACCGTGGCCGGAATCACCTGGGGCTCGATGTGCTCCGGGCATGTCGGTTACTGGGTGGACGAGGCGGTGGCCGGCCGGGGCGTGATGCCGACGGCGGTGGCGCTCGCCGTGGACCACTGTTTCCGCACGGTCGGGCTGCACCGCATCGAGGTCTGCATTCGCCCCGAGAACGGCCCGAGCCGCCGGGTCGTGGAGAAACTCGGATTCCGCGAGGAGGGGCTCAGGCCGCGTTATCTCCACATCGACGGGGCCTGGCGCGACCACCTCGTCTTCGCGCTCACGGCGGAAGAGGTGCCGGACGGGTTGCTGAGGCGCTGGCACCGGGCACGATCGGCGAGTAATCCGGGAATCCGGCACCACCCCGGAAATTGAATATGTGTTCGAAATTGATCGGCCGATGACCGTCTTGGGGCATGGAATTCCCGGCCTGGGCGGTCTGCTGATCGCATCGGTCACAAAAAAAGTTCGAAATATCAGCCAGATCGTGCGACACACCGGCTCAATTGGCAGATGGCCTCACGCAAACCCCTCTACCGTGTGAGGCGTGAGCAGCAGCGGCCTCATCTACGCAGTCATTGTCGGGGCCTGGGCCGCCTACTTGGTGCCGATGTGGCTCCGTAGGCAGGACGAGCTGAACGAGGCCCGTCCGACGGAACGCTTCAGCACCGCCATCCGGCTTCTGTCCGGAAAGGCGGCCATGGAGCGCCGGTACGCCAAGGACCTGCGGGCGCGCTCCGCCGAGGAGGGGGAGCAGGACGCCGACGACCTGGACGCCGTCACCGACTCGGTGGACGTCCGGGCCTTCGCCGTGTCCAAGACGCGTCCGCAGACCCAGGTGCCCGTACCGTCGCCCGCCCCTGAGCAGCCGGCCCGCCCGGCGCCCGGACCGCACCCGGCGAGCGCCGAACGCGGCCGGGGCCAGGTGTCCGCCGACCGGCGCGGCGCGCCCCCCCGGGCGAACAAGACGAACCAGGCGAACCAGGCGGCCGCAGCGCGGGCCCGGCGCTCGAAGGTGCTCGCGCGCCGTCGGCGCACCACCACCATGCTGTTCCTCGCCTTCACCCTGGGCGCGATCGTCGCCGCCGTCGGGGGCCTGGCGTTCCTGTGGGCGCCCGGTGTGCCCGCCGTCATGCTCAGCGTGTACATCGCGTACCTGCGCTCCCAGGAGCGCCGCCGCTTCACCTACCAGATGGACCGCCGCCGGGCCGAGGCCGCGGCCCAGCGGCTGCGCGAGCGCCAGCGGCAGCCCCGCAGGCCCACCGCCACCGACGAAGAGGCCGACGAACCGGGGGCGGGACCCGAGCCGGCGACCGACCCCGGCCTGTCGGCCCTCGCGGCGGACCGGCGCGCACTCGTCGAGCAGACCGACCACGCCGAGTGGGTCGACCAGCAGCGCGAGCGGCAGCGGCGGCCGGGGCAGGGCGACAGCTGGGAGCCGGTGCCGGTGCCCCTGCCGACGTATGTGACGGCGCCCGTCGCGCCCCGGGCCACCAATGACGTGGACCTCGCGGCGCCCGACACCTGGAGCTCCGCGCGGTCGAGCACCGTCACCCCCGATCACGAGGACGCCCCGGCCCCCGCCGACAGCGCGGCCCCCGGCGAGGCGGAGGCCCGCACGGAGGAGAGGGCGGACGGCGGCGGCCGCAGTGACGCCCGCCGCGCGGCCTCCGCCCGGCGGGCCCGGGAGCGCGGGCGCACCCCGCTGTTCGACCAGTACGAGGACGGGGACCGGCCCCGGGCCGCCAACGAGTAGCACCGCGAAGCCGCAGGTGACCGCCCCTCGGGAACGGATTTCCAAGCAGGCCGATCGGGGTGCTAAAGTTTCACTCGTTGCAAGGGCCTGTGGCGCAGTCCGGTAGCGCACCTCGTTCGCATCGAGGGGGCCAGGGGTTCAAATCCCCTCAGGTCCACGCAGCTCAGAGCCCGGTCGGGAAACCGACCGGGCTCTGACGTATGTTCAGCACCACATGCTTGCCCAAGCTTGGTCTCGCCGTGGATCTTCTTGACGATCTCACCTCGGATACTGGGGTGTCCGGCTGGTGTGCTCGCCGCGGAGGCGCTGTGGCAGACCTCGTTCCCGACATCGTCGCCGCCGTCCTCCTGGGCGGGATGAACCTGTGGTTCGTCCGGGCGGCATGGCTGCACTGGACCGGCTCCGGCCGGGCCCCCGACGTGGTGGTCGGGTACTCGCTGAACCCGTCGGTCGGACGGGGGCACGAACGCGGCATCGTCGCCCTCGCCGCCTGGCTGCTCTGCCTGACGATCAGCATCGCCGCTGCCACCGCCGCCTCGAACGGCGCGGGACCCGTCGTGGTCCACGTCGGCGCGACCTTCCTCGTGGCCTCGTTCTGCTGGCTGGTGCTGCACGTGACGATCGCCTGGTTCAACTGGCCGAAGGCGCTGGTGCCGCCGCACCGGCGCGGCGAGACCGGCTCGGTCACCGAGTGGTGGCGGCAACGCGGACAGTACGCGCTCCGTGACAAGGGCCGCGGGCGGGGCGGGCGCTGAGCCCCCGTCAGCCAGGTGTCAGAGTCGCTTCGCGAAGCAGCGGCTCGACTCGTAGTGCCGGTAGTACCCGAACTTGGCGCAGGGCTCGTAGCCGCTGGACGTGTACAGGGCTATGGCCTCCGGCTGCTTGAGGCCCGTCTCCAGGACCATGCGGATGCGGCCGGCCGCGCGGGCGTCCTCCTCCAGGGCGGCCAGGATGCGGCGGGCGATGCCCCGGCCGCGCATCTGCTCGATCACGAACATGCGCTTGACCTCGGCGTCGCCGTCCAGGTTGCCTTCGTCGTTCGCGTCCTGGGAGCGCCAGGCGCCCGAGGCGACGGGGGTGCCGAATTCGTCGTACGCGATCAGGTAGATGCCGTTCGGCGCTTCGAAGTCCGACGCGGCCATGACCGTCGCGTCCCCGTCGTCCCCGTAGCGGACGGCGTACTCGGCCTGGACCTCGTCGTTCAGCTTCACGGCGTCGGGGTGGTCGAAGGAGACCCGGCGTATCTGCATGACGGCTACCGTATTCGATCCGGAACTGGACCTCGTCCAGCATGCCGGTATCGTGCCGGGGTGCTCACTGTGACCTCTGTGAATGTGAATGGGCTGCGTGCCGCCGCGAAGAAGGGCTTCGTGGAGTGGTTCGCGCAGACCGACGCCGACGTGCTGTGTCTCCAGGAGGTGCGGGCCGAGCCGGAGCAGTTGCCCGAGGCCGTCCGGGACCCCGAGGGCTGGCACGTGGTGCACGCGCCGGCCGCCGCGAAGGGGCGGGCCGGCGTGTCCCTCTACAGCCGGCGTGAGCCCGACCGGGTCCAGGTCGGGTTCGGGTCGTCCGAGTTCGACGGCAGCGGGCGGTACGTGGAGGCCGATCTGCCGGGGGTCACCGTCGCCTCCCTGTATCTGCCCTCGGGTGAGGTCGGGACCGAGCGGCAGGACGAGAAGGAGCGCTTCATGGGCGAGTTCCTCGCCCATCTGAAGGGGCTCCGGGAGCGGGCCGCCGCCGACGGGCGCGAGGTGCTGGTCTGCGGCGACTGGAACATCGCCCACCAGCGGGCCGACCTGAAGAACTGGCGCGGCAACACCAAGAACTCCGGGTTCCTGCCCGAGGAGCGGGAGTGGCTGTCCCAGGTCTTCGATCCCGCGGACGGCGGGTACGTCGATGTCGTACGCGCCCTGCACCCGGACACCGAGGGGCCGTACTCGTGGTGGTCGTACCGCGGGCGGGCCTTCGACAACGACACCGGCTGGCGGATCGACTATCACGTGGCCACCCCGGGTCTCGCCGGCCGGGCGGTCAAGGGGTTCGTGGAGCGGGCGGTCACGCACGCGGAGCGGTGGTCCGACCATGCGCCGGTGACCGTCGTCTACGACCGCTGAGACCTGCGCATCCTGCGGTCCATCGCCAGGGACAGCTCCGCCTCCACCACGCTCCGGGCCAGCGGGCGCAGGCGGGGCAGGTCGGCCTCGGAGGCGTGGCGCAGGACCAGGCCGGTGAAGAGTTCGGCGAGGGCGTCGGCGTGGGTGCGGACCTGCTTGGCCGCGCCGAGGACCTCCGCGAGGGGGATGCCCTCGCGGACCAGGGCCGAGGAGACGTCCAGGAGGCGGCGGCTGATGTGGACGATCTCGTTGCCGTCGGTGCCGAGGTAGCCGAGCTCCATCGCGGCGGCGAGGTTCTCGGGGGTCGCCTCGCCCGCGAAGTGGTCGGCGAGTTCCTCGGGGGTGAGGTGGACCGGCTCCTCCTCGGTGGGGGCGCCGACGCCGAGCAGGTCGCCGACGTCCCGGCCGTGGTCGAAGGCCTCCGCCAGCTCCGCGATGCCGCTGAGGGTGTGGCCGCGTTCCAGCAGGGCCGTGATCGTGCGCAGCCGGTTGAGGTGCTGGTCGTCGTACCAGGCGATACGGCCTTCCCGGCGAGGCGGCGGGATCAGCTTGCGTTCGCGGTAGAAGCGCAGGGTGCGCACCGTGATCCCGGCCAGGCGGGCCAGCTCTTCCATGCGGTATTCACGCTTCTCGGCCACCTGGGCACCTTAAGGCGTACCGAGGGTGACTTTCCTGAGCCGCCCCCTACCCATCAGTACGTGACTGCCCTACTCTCCCATTGCGCCAGTGTTCACTGGCATGGTTCTCGTGGTGTGTGGAGGTGTCGGCATGGGCGAACGCGAACACGAACGCGAGCATGTGCGGGTCGCGGTGGTCGGGTCCGGGTTCGGCGGGCTGGGGGCCGCCGTGCGGCTGCGCCGCGAGGGCGTCACCGACTTCGTCGTGCTGGAGCGGGCGAGCAGCGTCGGCGGGACCTGGCGGGACAACAGCTACCCGGGGTGCGCGTGTGACGTGCCGTCGCATCTGTACTCGTTCTCCTTCGCGCCCAACCCCGACTGGCCGCGCACCTTCTCCGGACAGGAGCACATCCGCGCCTACCTGGAGCACGTGACGGACACCTTCCGGCTGCGGCCGCACATCCGCTTCGACTCGGAGGTGAAGCGGATGACGTGGAACGCCGAGCGGCTGTGCTGGGACATCGAGACCAGCAGCGGGAGCCTGTCGGCGGACATCGTCGTCTCCGCCACCGGGCCGCTGTCCGACCCGAAGGTGCCGGAGATCCCCGGGCTGGACTCCTTCCCGGGCAAGGTCTTCCACTCGGCCCGCTGGGACCACGACTACGACCTGCGCGGCAAGCGCGTCGCGATGGTGGGGACGGGGGCCTCGGCCATCCAGATCGTGCCGGCCATCCAGCCCGACGTGTCGCGGCTCACGCTCTTCCAGCGCACCCCGCCGTGGGTGATGCCCCGCGTCGACCGGGCCATCAGCGACGCCGAGCGGTGGCTCCACCGGCAGCTGCCCTTCACCTCACAGCTGCGCCGCGGACTGCTGTGGGGCATCCGGGAGTTGCAGGTCCAGGCGTTCACCAAGCGGCCGAACGAACTCGGCTTCGTCGAGCAGCTGGCCAAACGCAACATGGCCCGCGCCATCAAGGACCCGGCGCTGCGGGCGAAGCTCACCCCGGACTACCGCATCGGCTGCAAGCGGATCCTGCTGTCCAGCGAGTACTACCCGGCGCTCGCGCAGCCGAATGTGGACGTCGTCGCGAGCGGGCTGACCGAGGTCCGCGGGTCGACCCTCGTCGCCGCCGACGGCAGCGAGGCCGAGGTGGACGCGATCGTCTTCGGCACCGGGTTCCACGTCACCGACATGCCCATCGCCGAGCGGGTCGTGGGCGCCGACGGGCGGACCCTCGCCGAGAGCTGGAAGGGCGGCATGGAGGCCCTGCGCGGCGCTTCAGCCGCCGGCTTCCCCAACTGGATGACGATCATCGGGCCCAACACCGGCCTCGGGAACTCCTCGATGATCCTCATGATCGAGTCCCAGCTGAACTATCTGGCCGACTTCGTCCGCCAGGTCGGCGTCCTCGGTGGCCGGGTCGCCCTCGACGCCCGGCCGAGCGCCGTGCGCGACTGGAACCACCGGGTGCAGGAGCGCATGAGGCGGACCGTGTGGAACACCGGCGGCTGCACCAGCTGGTACCTCGACGCGAGCGGCCGCAACACCACCATCTGGCCCGGTACGACAGCCGAGTTCCGGCGGGCGACGCGGCGGGTGGACCTCGCGGAGTACGACGTCCTGCGGGCCCCCGTGACGACCACCGAGAAGGCCGCTGAGCAGAAGGCCGGGGTGGACGCGTGAGCCGCCTGCTGTCCGCCGACTCCGGGCCCTACGCCCCGCCCGCCCCCGCGCGCGAACTGACCGCCGTCTCCGCCGACGGCGCCCGGCTGCACGTCGAGGTCCACGGACCCGAGACAGCCCCCGCCGTCGTCCTCGCCCACGGCTGGACCTGCTCCACCGCCTTCTGGGCGGCGCAGATCCGCGACCTCGCCGCCGACCACCGGGTCATCGCCTACGACCAGCGCGGCCACGGACGCAGCCCCGCGAGCCCCGCGTGCACCACCGACGCGCTCGCCGACGACCTGGAAGCCGTGCTGGAGGCCACCCTCGCGCCCGGCGAACAGGCCGTGATCGCTGGGCACTCCATGGGCGGCATGACCGTGATGGCGGCCTCCGGGAGGACCGCCTTCCGCGAGCACACCGTCGCCGTCCTGCTGTGCAGCACGGGCAGTTCGCAGCTGGTCGCGGCCTCCACCGTCGTCCCCCTGCGGCCCGGGCGGCTGCGGACCTGGCTGACCCGGCGGATCCTCGGCTCCCGGGCGCCGCTCGGCCCGGTCACGCCCCTGGCCCGCGGGATCCTCAAGTACGGGACGATGGGCCCGGGTTCGGCCCCGGACATGGTCGAGGCCTGCGCCCGTATCGTGCACGCCTGCCCCCGCAAGGTCCGCTACACCTGGTCGCACGTGCTGGACCTGCTCGACCTGGACCACGGCGTACGGCAGCTGGACGTGCCCACGGCCGTGGTGGCCGGTACGGCGGACCGGCTGACCCCTCCGGTGCACGCCCGGGCCCTGGCCGAAGCGCTGCCGCACTGCGCCGGGCTCACCGAGCTGCCCGGCATCGGCCACATGACGCCGGTCGAGGCGCCCGAGCTGGTGACCGGCAAGATACGTGAGCTCGTCCAGGCACACATCCCGGTCGTAACGGAGGAGAGCGCATGAGCAGGGTGAGCCTCGAAGGCAGGGTCGCCGTGGTGACCGGGGCGGCGCGCGGCGTCGGGGAGTTGCTGGCCCGCAAGCTCTCCGCGCGCGGGGTGAAGGTGGCGCTGGTCGGACTCGAACCGGACGCGCTCAAGGAGGTCTCCGGGCGGCTGCACAGCGACAGCGACCACTGGCACGCCGACGTCACCGACCACGAGGTGATGGCCCGGGTCGCGCAGGAGGTCAAGGAGCGCTTCGGCCGGGTCGACATCGTCGTCGCCAACGCCGGTGTCGCCACGGGCGGTCCGTTCGCCGACTCCGACCCGGAGTCCTGGCGGCGGGTGATCGAGGTCAACCTGATCGGCTCGGCGGTGACCGGCCGCGCCTTCCTGCCGATGCTGCTGGAGAGTCGCGGCTATCTGCTGCAGATCGCGTCCCTCGCGGCGATCACCCCGGCGCCGATGATGACCGCGTACTGCGCGTCCAAGTCCGGTGTGGAGGCGTACGCGCACAGCCTGCGCGCCGAAGTCGGGCACCGGGGTGTGAAGGTCGGCGTCGGATACCTGTCGTGGACCGACACCGACATGGTGCGCGGGGCCGACCAGGACGACGTCATGCGGGAGTTGAGGCAGCGGCTGCCCTGGCCGTCCAACAAGACATACCCGCTGGGCCCGGCGGTGGACCGGCTCGTGGCCGGGATCGAGCGCCGGTCGAGCCATGTCTACGGGCAGTGGTGGCTGCGCGGCATGCAGGGCGTGCGCGGATATCTGCCCGGGGTCATCGGGACGGTGGGCCAGCGCGAGATGCGGCGGTTCGCGGACCGGCTGACCGGCATGCGTACGGGCCTCGTCGGGGCGGGCGGAGCGGCCGATGAGCAGCAGAGGACTACGCTACGTAAGTGATCGACATGCGCAGCGTCACGGGCCGTGTGAATCTGATCGAGCCAGATCCCCTCACCCCCAACGGGAGTGAACCCACATGGGTATGAAGGACCAGTTCCAGGAGAAGTCCGAGCAGTGGCAGAACCAGGCCAAGCAGAAGGCCGACCAGGCCCGCGAGCAGATGCAGGGCCGCGGTCGCCGGCGTGACGAGGACATGGACCCCTCGGACCCCTCGCAGCCCTCGCAGCGCGAGCGTGAGCGGGAGCGCGAGCAGGAGGACCGCTTCGACCAGGACTACGACGCCTGACGTTGCGTGCTGAACGGAAGGGGTGCCTCGCGCGGGGCGCCCCTTCCTCACGTCCGGAACCCTCGGGCCCTCGTCACGTCCTGGGCGGCAGCTTCGGACGGGAGCGGTCCGGGACGTCGCTGTACGTCGGCGGTTTCGCCGGCGGGTTGGTCTCCAGCAGCCCGAGCGCCAGCTCCACCGCGTCGGTCAGCTGAGCGTGGCGGCCCTCCGCCCAGTCCAGCGGGGTGCGCAGGACGTCGATGTCGGGGGCGACGCCCTTGTTCTCCACCGACCAGCCGTAGGCGTCGAACCAGGCCGCGTTCATCGGCACCGTGATGACCGTGCCGTCCCCCAGCTCGTGCCGGCCGGTCATGCCGACCACACCGCCCCAGGTGCGCTGCCCCACCACCGGGCCCAGCTTCAGCAGCTTGAACGCGGCGGTGATCATGTCGCCGTCGGAGGACGTCGCCTCGTCCGCCAGGGCCACCACCGGGCCCCGCGGCGCGTTCGAGGTGTACGACACCGGCTGGGCGTCGCGGGTCAGGTCCCAGCCCAGGATCGTGCGGCTCAGCGTCTCGATGACCAGCTCGCTGATGTGACCGCCGGCGTTGCCGCGCACGTCCACGATCAGCGCGGGCCGCGACACCTCCATGCGCAGATCCCGGTTGAACTGCGCCCAGCCCGAACCGCCCATGTCCGGGATGTGCAGATACCCGCACCGCCCGCCGCTCAACTCCCGTACCACCGCCCGGCGTTTGGCCACCCAGTCCTGGTAGCGCAGCGGCCGCTCGTCGACGAGCGGGACGACGGCGACCCGCCGGGGAGGACCCGTGCCCTGCGCCGGGGAGAAGGTCAGCTCCACCGTCGTACCGCCCGCGCCCGCCAGCAGCGGATACGGGCCCGCGTCCGGATCCACCGGGCGGCCGTCGACATGGGTCAGGACCGCCCCCTCGCGGATGCCCGTACCGGCCAGCGGGGAGCGGGCCTTGGAATCGGAGGAGTCGCCGGGCAGGATCCGCTTGACCGTCCAGCCGCCGTCCCGGCGTACGAAGTTGGCGCCCAGCAGGCCCTGCCGGCGCTGGTAGTGCGGCGGGCCCTCGTTGCGCCGGGCGGCGGCGACGTACGCGTGGGACGTGCCCAGCTCGCCCAGCACCTCGCGCAGCAGGTCGGCGAACTCGTCGGGGGAGGCGACCCGTTCGACCAGCGGACGGTACTGGTCCAGCACCCCGTCCCAGTCGATGCCGCACATGCCGGGCTCCCAGAAATACGCCCGGATCAGCCGCCCGGCCTCCTCGTACGCCTGCCGCCACTCCGCCGCCGGGTCGACCACGTGCAGGATGCGGCGCGCGTCGATCCACACCGTCGAGTCCAGGTCACCGGGCTCGGTCGCGGGCACCGCGCGCAGCTCGCCCTCGTCGACGATCACCAGCCGCGTGCCGTCGCCGCTGACCGCGAAGAAGTCCAGGTGCACGGCGAGTTCGGACTTCTTGGCCTTGGTGATCGCGAAGTGCTCCAGGGTCGGGCGGCCGCTGGTGTCGTCCGGGTTCGCGAACGTCTCGCCCAGCGCGCCCGAGATCGGCCAGCGCAGCCACACCAGCCCGCCACCGGCCACCGGGTGCAGCGCCGAGTACTTGGAGGCGGCCACGGGGAACGGCGTGACCCGGCTCTCCAGCCCCTCGACCTCGACGATCACGGCGCCGCTCTCCCCGTTCTCGTCGTCCTCCACCGGGTCCAGGCCCCCGGCGGCCGGGCGGCCCTCCGGGTTCACCGCGAACGGGGAGGGCGTCGCGGAGGACAGCGGCACGAGATACGGGCGGCAGCCCAGCGGGAAGGACAGGTCGCCGGTGTGCACGTCGTAGACGGGGTCGAAGCCGCGCCAGGAGAGGAACGCGAGGTAGCGGCCGTCGCGCGTGAAGACCGGGTTCTCGTCCTCGAAACGGCCGTTGGTGACGTCCACGACGAACCTGTCTTTGATCCGAGCCATCTTGATCTGCCGCAGAGTCCGCCCGATGCCCGGATGCGACCAGGTCAGCCACGCCCCGTCCGGGGAGAACGCGAGGTCGCGCACGGGCCCGTTGATCGACCGGATCAGCTCGGTGACCTCGCCGTCGGACTCCTCGGAGACGTCCACGAGCAGCAGCCGCCCGTCGTGCGAGGCGACCGCCAGCCGCTCGCCCTCGGGGTCCGACACCAGCTCGCGGACCCGGCCCAGTTCGCCCGAGGCCAGCCGCCTGGGCTCGCGGTCGCCGCTCGCCCGGGGCAGGAAGGCGATCTCGATCGCGTCCTCGCCCTCCGCGTCCGTCACATACGCCACCCGCCCGCTCGCGCCGAGCATCTCCGGCATCCGCACCCGGACGCCCGGGGCGTCGGTGAGGGTGCGGGCCGGGCCGTCCCGGTGGGTGAGCCAGTACAGGCTGCCGCGGACGACGACCGCGCTGGCGCGCCCGGTCTCGTCGACCGAGATGCCGTCGACGTGCTGGGCCGCGGGCACCTGGTACGGGCGCCGCCCCGGGCGCGGCCCGCTCAGCCGTACGTCCAGCCGGCGCGGCTCGGAGTCCGGTGACAGGTCGTCGACCAGCCACAGGTCGCCCGCGCACTGGTACACCACCCGGGTGCCGTCGCTGGCGGCGTGCCGGGCGTAGAAGGCGTCGTGGTCGGTGTGCCGGCGCAGGTCGGAACCGTCGTAGGCGCACGAGTAGAGGTTGCCGACGCCCTCGTGGTCGGAGAGGAAGGCGATCCTGCCGCCGACGAACATGGGGGAGTGCAGATGGCCGCCGAGGCCTTCGAGCAGCCGTTCGCCGTGCAGCCACAGCCTGCCCATGGCCCCGCCGCGGTAGCGCTTCCAGGCGGCCGGTTCGTGCGGCGGGGTGCCGGTGAGGAGGAGCGATTTGCGCTCCCCGTCCAGATCGGCGACCTGGATGTCGGCGACCGGCCCCCAGGGCAGCTTGCGGCCCGGGTCGCCGTCCAGGGCGACCTTGTACGCCCAGGTGAAGTACGAGAAGGGCTCGCCGTGCGAGGCCACGGCCAGGATCTCGCCGTCCGGGGTCCAGCCGCAGACCCGGGTGTCGGCGCTGCCCCAGTGGCTCACCTGCCGGGCCGGGCCGCCGTCCACCGGCGCGAGATGGACCTCGGGCACCAGGCTGCGCCAGCTCGTGTACGCGAGGTGCCGTCCGTCGGGCGAGAAACGGGGGTGGCCCACCTTGGTGCGGTCGACGGTGAGCCGCCAGGCGCGGCCGGGGCCGTCCAGCGGGGCGAGCCAGAGGTCGTCCTCGGCCACGAAGCAGAGCAGGTCGTCATGGAGGTGCGGCAGACGCAGGTAGGTCACGTCTTCATGCTTTGCCTGGGGGCGGACCGGAGCAAGTTATGACAAAACGGTGAGTGTGGCCTCGTGAGTCAGGACACGTACGAAACGGTTTCGTTTCCATGGAAGGTGCGCTACATTCGTGACGTACGAAACCGTGTCGTTCGGAGCAGGAATCGGAGCAGGAAGGTGAGCGAGATGGCTGAGGTCGCCACCGCGCGTCGCAGTCGGATCACGCCCGAGCGTGAGGCCGAGCTGTACGCGGCCGTGCTCGACCTGCTCCGCGAGGTCGGCTACGACGCTCTCACCATGGACGCCGTGGCCGCTCGCACCCGGTCCAGCAAGGCGACGCTCTACCGCCAGTGGGGCGGCAAGCCGGAGCTGGTGGCGAAGGCGATCCGGCACAACAAGCCGGGCGGCATCGCCGACGTCGACACGGGATCCCTGCGGGGCGACCTGCACGCCCTCACTTCACGTGAGGACGACTGCACCATGCAGCAGAACGCCGCGCTGATGCGCGGTCTGTTCATGGCGGTGCACAACAACCCGGACCTGCTCCAGGCCTTCAAGGAACTGCTCATCGAGCCCGAGATGGAGGAGTTCCACCGGGTGGTGCAAAGAGCGGTCGACCGCGGTGAGGTCGAGGCCGGCCGCCCGGCGCTGGACTACATCGTGCACATGCTCGTCGGCGCCTTCGCCACGCGCACGCTGATCGACGACCAGCCGCCCACGCAGGCGTTCCTCACCTCGTACATCGACGCCGTGGTCCTCCCCGCCCTCGGCATTCCCACCACCTGAGCCATCCCCACCGCAGCACCTGACGCGAACCGCTCACGTCGTCGGGCTGATCACCCCTGCCCTCAAGACCCCACGACCTGACCGGGAGTACGCCCTCGTGGCCACATTCCTCTACAAGATCGGCCGGATGTCCTTCCGGCGGCGGCACTTCGTCGCCCTGATATGGGTGGCCCTGCTGACCCTCGCCGGTGCCGGCGCGGCCGGCGCACCCGCCGCGGGCAACAGTTCCTTCTCCATCCCCGGCACCGAGGCGCAGAAGGCCTTCGACCTGCTGGAACAGCGCTTCCCCGGCACGAGTGCCGACGGAGCCACCGCTCGCGTCGTCTTCAAGGCGCCGAACGGCGAGAAGATGACCGACCCGGGCAACAAGGCGACCGTCCGGGAGACCGTCAAGGAACTCTCCGACGGCTCCGAGGTCGTCCGCGTCACCGACCCGTACCAGGCGAAGGCCGTCAGCAAGGACGGCACGGTCGCGTACGCGCAGGTGTCGTACAAGGTCTCCGGCATGGAACTGGAGGACTCCTCCCGCGACGCCCTGGAGGACTCCGCGCGGGACGCCCGCAAGGCCGGTCTGACCGTCGAGATCGGCGGTGACGCGCTCCAGACGGTCCCGCACACCGGCACCACCGAGATCATCGGCATCGCGGTCGCCGCCGTCGTCCTCGTCATCACCTTCGGCTCGCTGGTCGCGGCCGGCCTGCCGCTGCTGACGGCGCTCATCGGCGTGGGCATCGGCGTCTCGACGATCACGGCACTGGCCAGCGCGCTGGATCTTGGCTCGACGACCTCCACCCTCGCGATGATGATCGGCCTGGCGGTCGGCATCGACTACGCGCTGTTCATCGTCTCCCGCTACCGCGCGGAACTGGCCGAGGGCCGCGACCGCGAGGAGGCGGCGGGCCGGGCCGTCGGTACGGCGGGCTCCGCGGTGGTCTTCGCGGGCCTCACGGTCGTGATCGCCCTGGTGGGCCTGTCCGTCGTCAACATCCCGATGCTGACGAAGATGGGCGTCGCGGCGGCGGGCACCGTGGCCATCGCGGTACTGATCGCACTGACCATGATCCCGGCACTGCTCGGGTACGCCGGCCGGAGGGTGAAGCCGGCGGGGGAGAAGGGCAGGCTGCTCGGCCGGGCGAAGAACAAGGACGGGCAGGACGGGCAGGCCAAGCCGGCCAAGCCGAACCTGGGCACGCGCTGGGCGAGCTTCGTCGTCCGCCGCCCGGTCGCGGTGCTGCTGCTCGGCGTCATCGGCCTCGGCGCGGCGGCCGTCCCGGCGGCGAGCCTGGAACTGGGCCTGCCGGACGACGGCGCCCAGCCCACCTCCACCACGCAGCGCCGCGCCTACGACCTCCTCTCCGAGGGCTTCGGGCCGGGCTTCAACGGCCCGCTGATGGTCGTGGTCGACGCGAAGCACAGCGACGACCCGAAGGCGGCCTTCACCCAGGTCGGCGACGAGATCAAGGGCCTGAAGGACGTCGTCACGGTCACGCCGCCGGCGCCCAACAAGGCCGGTGACACGGCGACGATCACCGTCATCCCGGACTCCAAGCCCTCGTCGGTCGCGACGGAGGACCTGGTCCACTCCATCCGCGAAAAGGGCGCCGGCATCAAGGCCGACTCGGACGCGAACGTGCTCGTCACGGGTCAGACGGCGATGAACATCGACGTCTCCGAGAAACTGAACGACGCCCTGATCCCCTACTTGGTCCTGGTGGTCGGCCTGGCCTTCCTCCTCCTGATCGTGGTGTTCCGCTCGATCCTGGTCCCCCTGAAGGCGGCCCTCGGCTTCCTCCTGTCGGTCATGGCGGCCCTCGGCGCCGTGGTCGCGGTCTTCCAGTGGGGCTGGCTGGCGAACCTGATGGGCGTCGAGCAGACCGGCCCGGTCATGTCGATGATGCCGATCTTCATGGTGGGCGTGGTCTTCGGCCTGGCGATGGACTACGAGGTCTTCCTGGTGACCCGGATGCGGGAGGCCTACGTCCACGGCGAGAAGGCCGGCCAGGCGATCGTGACGGGCTTCCGGCACGGCGCCCGGGTGGTGACGGCCGCGGCGGTCATCATGATGGCCGTCTTCGCCGGCTTCATCGGCTCCTCCGAGTCGATGGTCAAGATGATCGGCTTCGGCCTCGCGATCGCGGTCTTCTTCGACGCGTTCATCGTCCGCATGGCCATCGTCCCGGCCGTCCTGGCCCTCCTCGGCCGCAAGGCCTGGTGGCTGCCCAAGTGGCTGGACCGGGCACTGCCCAACGTGGACGTCGAGGGCGAAGGCCTGCGCACGGACACCGACCGCGGGGACCAGGACAGGGAGCTTGTACACGTCCCCTGACAGCACCGTGAGAGACCGGCCGGTGAGGGCCCCGTGGGACGGAGTGCCCTCACCGGCTGCTGCTTCTGCCGCGTATTTCTCACGCGTGCGGGTGGAGGACCACCTTGGTGTAGCCCTCGACGCGCTTGTCGAACTTCTCGTACGCGGTCGGCGCCTGGTCGAGAGGGAGCTCGTGCGAGACGACGAAGCTCGGCTTCGCACGGTCCTCGATGATCAGGTCACGCAGGTGGCGGTTGTACCGCTTGACGTTGCACTGGCCGGTGCCCATGCGGAGCCCCTTCTCGAAGAGGCGCCCGATGGAGACCATCAGCATGCCGTGCTTCGCCTGCTCGTCCGGCCCGCCGGGATCGCGCGGGACGTACAGGCCGGGCACGCCGAGCGCGCCCGTCGGCCGGACCGTCTCGACGAGCGCGTTCAGTACGGTCGCCGGTTCCTCGCGGTCCTCGCCCTGCGCCTGCGCCTGGTAGCCGACGGCGTCGATGCCCTTGTCGGTGCCCTGGCCGTCGGTCTGCTCCTTGATCTGCTCCGCCGGGCTGCCCTGGGTGAAGTCGACCGGCACGGCACCGATCTCCCGCGCCTTCTCCAGCCGCTCCGCCACGCGGTCCACCACGAACACCTTGCTCGCGCCGCGCAGCATCGCGGAGTAGGCGGCCATGAGCCCGACCGGTCCGCCACCGTAGACGGCGACGCTGTCACCGGGACGCACGTCGGCCAGTTCGTTGCCGTGGTAGCCGGTCGGGAAGATGTCCGCGAGCAGGACGAAGTCGGTCTCCTTCTCGGTGCCCTCGGGAAGCTTGAGGCAGTTGAAGTCGGCGTACGGCACGCGCACGTACTCCGCCTGGCCTCCCACATAGGGCCCCATCGCGACATAGCCGTAGGCGCCGCCGGCGAAGCCCGGGTTCACGGTCAGGCAGAAGCCCGTGAAGCCGGCCGTACAGTTCTTGCAGAAGCCGCATGCCACATTGAAGGGCATCACCACCCGGTCGCCGCGGCTGAGCGAGGTGACTCCCTCTCCTGTCTCCTCGACGACCCCGAGGTTCTCGTGGCCGAACACGATCCCCGGTTCCGCGGCGGTACGGCCCTCGTACATGTGCAGGTCCGAGCCGCAGATCGCGGTCGAGGTGACACGGACGATCACGTCGTTCGGGTGCTGGATCCGTGGGTCCTCCACTTGCTCTATCGCTACCTCGAAGGGGCCTTTGTACACGACAGCCCTCATCGTCACGCACCTCCAACTGTGCCGTGGGTCATATACCAGGCTGGTGCATGATGAGACGATTTGCATCTACAGAGGAAAGGAAGTACGGCCTTGTCAGGACGTATCGGCACATTGCTCGTAGCGGTTCCCGGCCTGTCCGGGGTCGTCTACCCGGAGGGGACACGCGTGACGATCCGGGGCACCGGAGGGTCCGTCGACGGTTTCGTCGACGGAGACTGGCTGCCGCTCGCGTGGTGGGAGTTCGCGGATGTCCGGCCGGAGGACGCCACCGGCTGAAACCGCCTCGCGTGTCTCGTACACGTACCGCTAGCGTGCCCGCATGACGACGACTGACGCCACGGACGCCGAGAACCCCGGAGCGCACCCCCGTTTCGCCGAGGCCCTGCGGGAGCTGGGGATCGGGGACCTCGTGCCCCAGGTCCGCCGGTTCCCGGAAGCCACCCGCACCGCCGCCGAGGCCGCCGCCGCGCTCGGGTGTGAGCTGAGCCAGATCTGCAAGTCGCTGATCTTCGCCGCGGACGGCGTGCCGGTGCTCGTCCTCATGGACGGGGCCTCCCGGGTCGACCTCGAGCTCGTACGCAAGGAGCTCGGGGCGGACAAGGTCACGCGGGCCAGGGCCGATGTCGTGCGCGAGACCACCGGGTACGCCATCGGCGGGGTGCCGCCCTTCGGGCACCGGACGAGGACGCGTGTGCTCGCCGACCGGTCCCTCCTCGGGCACGACGTCGTCTGGGCCGCCGCCGGGACGCCGTACGCCGTGTTCCCCATGCCGCCCTGCGACCTCGTCACCCACGCCGGCGCCACCCTCGTGGACGTGCGCGAGCTCTCCGCGTGACACCCCTGGTCACCGCCGCCGTCCTGCTCGCCGCCGTGACGCACGCCAGCTGGAACGCCATCGCGCACCAGATCACCGACAAGCTGGCCGGGTTCGCGCTGATCTCGGGCGGCGGGGTGGTCATCGGGCTGGCCCTGGCGCCCTTCGTGGCGTTCCCGGCGGCCCGGGCATGGCCGTATCTGCTCGGCTCCGCCGTCATCCACATCGCCTACTACGCGCTGCTGATGAAGTCCTTCCGGCTGGGCGACTTCGGGCAGGCCTATCCCATCGCGCGCGGCACCGCACCGCTCGTCGTGACCGTGCTCGCCGCCGTCTTCGCGCACGAGGTGCCCGACGGGTGGGCCGCCGCCGGTATCGCCCTGTCGTGCGCGGGGCTGACCGGCGTCGCCGTGTGGGGATTGCGCGGGCGCCGGCCCGACTGGGCGGCGATCGGGGCGGCCCTGGCGACCGGCCTGACGATCGCGGCGTACACCGTCGTCGACGGACTCGGCGTGCGGGCCTCCGGCTCCTCCCTCGGGTACATCGCCTGGCTGATGGCCGTGCAGGGTGTCGTGATCCCCGCCTACGCCGTGAGCCGCTGGGGGCCGGAGACCGTGGCCGTGCTCCGGCCGTTCGCCGGAGTCGGGCTCATCGGGGCCGCCCTCTCCGTCGCCGCCTACGCCCTCGTCCTGTGGGCCCAGACCAAGGCCGAGCTCGCACCCATCGCCGCCCTGCGCGAGTCGTCGATCATCGTGGGCGCGGCGATCGGGGCCGTGCTCTTCAAGGAGCGGTTCGGGGCGCCGAGGATCGTGGCGGCCGGGCTGCTCGTCGCCGGGATCGGGCTGATGCTGCACACCGGATAGTCCGGGTCGGACGGGTGCGCATCCCCCTCCTGAGGAGGACCCTGGAACTAGGCGTTCCGGAGGTGATCGACATGATGCACACCAGTGTCGGATGGCACGTCGAGATGGAGTTCCGGGAGGACGACCAGCACACCCAGGCGGTGGCGATGGTCCGGCTGCCCGACGGCACCGAGGTACGGGCGCGCGGGCACGCCAGCCGGCACCGGACCGACCCCAATCAGCCCAGAGTCGGGGAGGAGATCGCCGGCGCCCGGGCACTCAACGAGCTCGCCATGCAACTGCTGACCAAGGCGCACGAGGAGATCGACCAGGCGTCCGGGCGGACCTCCCACCCGATCCACGTCTAGAGACGTCCAGGACATTCAGGGCATCCAGGACGTCTAGAGCCTCAGTGCTCCCCGCACCGCCCGCACCAGCCCCTGCGCCCGCGGATCCGCCGTCACCGTCTTGCGGAAGCCGTTGGTGACATAGCCGAACGCGATCCCGGTGTCCGGGTCCGCGAAGCCGAGGGCGCCGCCGCGGCCCGGGTGGCCGAAGGAGCCCGGTGTGAGGAAGGGAGAGGCGCTGCTGTGCAGCATGTAGCCGAGGCCGAAGCGGGTGCCGACCACCAGGACGCGGTCGGGGCCCGCCGACTCCTCGGCCCGGGCCAGCTCGACCGTCTCCGGCGTGAACAGGCGTGCCGCGCCGGCGGTGTCGCCGATCAGCGTCGCGTAGAAGCGGGCCAGTCCCTCCGCCGTCGCGATGGCGTTGGTCGCGGGGAGGGCCGCCGCGCGGTAGGCCGGGTCGTTCTGGTCCGGGAACGGGGTGATCGCGGCGAAGGCCCGGCGGGTCAGGGAGGCCGGGTCCTCGTAGGCCGCGGTGACCGAGCGCTTCGGGCGGGTGCGCAGGCCGCCGGCCGGCTCGGGTCCCTCGACGCGGCCCACGCGTCCGACCCGGTCGGCCTCCGCGTCCGGCAGGCCCAGCCAGAGGTCCAGGCCCAGCGGGCCGGTGAGCTGCGCGGCGAGCCATGCGCCGGCGCCCTGCCCGGTCACGCGTCGCACCAGTTCGTCGAGCAGCCAGCCGTAGGTGAGCGCGTGGTAGCCGTGGTCGGTGCCGGGTTCCCAGGCGGGGGCCTGGGCGGCGACCGCCTCCGGGCCCCGCAGCGGGTCGAGGGCCTGCTCGGGGGTGAGCGGGTGGTCGAGCACGGGCAGGCCGGCCCGGTGGTTCAGGACGTGCCGGACGAGCACCCGCTCCTTGCCCCGCGCCTTGAACTCCGGCCAGTAGTGGCCCACCGGCGCGTCCAGGTCCAGCTGCCCGCGCTGGTGCAGCAGCAGGAGTACGGCGGCGGCGACACCCTTCGTCGCCGAGCGCACGACCTGGGCGGTGCCGCGCTCCCAGGAGGCCGTGCCGTCGACGTCCCTCGTGCCGGCCCACAGGTCGACGACCCGCCGCCCGTCCCGGTAGACGGCGACCGCCGCGCCCCGCTCCCCGAGCTCGGCGAAGTTCCGCACGAACGTGTCCCTGACCGGCTCGAAGCCCTCGGCCACTGTGCCGTGCACGTCCACGTCCGTACTCCTCGTCTCGCCGACTCGATCCCCTTTCAACCAAGCACGATCGTCACGTCGATGTTCCCGCGGGTCGCGTTCGAGTACGGGCAGACCTCGTGGGCCGCGTCCACCAGCTTGCCCGCGAGGTCCGGGTCGAGGACGGGCAGCGAGACGCTCAGGGCGACCGCGAGGCCGTAGCCGCGCTGCTTGTTGGGGCCGATGCCGACCTTCGCGGAGACCGTCGAGCCGGTCAGGTCGTAGCCCTCGCGGTTGCCGACCAGGATCAGCGCGTTGTGGAAGCAGGAGCTGTAGCCGGCCGCGAAGAGCTGTTCCGGGTTGGTGCCGGCGCCGTCGCCGCCGAGCTGCGGGGGCATCGCGACCTTGAGGTCGATCTGGCCGTCCTGGCTGGTGACATAGCCCTCGCGGCCGCCGTGGGCGGTGGCCTCGGCCACGTACATGATCTTCGTCGGGCGGGTGTCGACGGCGGCGGCGTCAGGCATGGCTGGATCCCCCAGAACAGGTCGCACTAATACATCGCGCACAAGGTACCGGCCAGTAGGAAAGCGTCCGCTCAGCAGGGGGTGATAACCGGGGGTAACGGGCGATCAGTGCGGACGGTTCGGGCGATCAGTGCGGGCGGTTCGAGGCCGCCTGCGATTTCTCCGCCAGCCGCCACAGCTCCTCGCGCAGACGCGTGACCTCCGGTGCGGCGAGCCCCGTCGCCGCGAGCAAGGCGCCCGGTACGCACGCCGCGCGGTCCCGCAGCCCCTCCCCGCGCTCCGTGCAGGCGACCAGCACCGAGCGCTCGTCGTGCGCCGCGCGCTCCCGGCGGACGAACCCCAGGCTCTCCAGCCGCTTGAGCAGCGGCGACACCGTGCCGTAGTCGAGCCTCAACGCGGCGGCCAGCTCCTTGACCGTGGTCTCACCGCGCTCCCACAGGACCAGCAGGACCAGGTACTGCGGATAGGTGAGGCCGAGCTCGTCGAGGAGGGGCCGGTAGACGGACGTCACCGCCCGCTGGGCCGCGTACAGCGCGAAGCAGAGCTGGTCGTCCAGCAGCAGCGAGCCCTCGGTCTCCTTGTTCGTCACGCGCCCATTGTCACCGAACGCGGATCGAAGCCGAACGGCAGCTCCAGCCGGTGGGCGCGCATCAGGTCCTCGTCGGAGAGCAGTTCGCCGGTCGGGCCGTCCGCCGCGATCACGCCCTCGCTGAGGATCAGGGAGCGCGGGCACAGCTCCAGGGCGTACGGCAGGTCGTGCGTGACCATCAGCACGGTCACGTCCAGCGACCGCAGGATGTCGGCCAGTTCGCGGCGGGAGGCGGGGTCGAGGTTGGAGGAGGGCTCGTCGAGGACGAGGATCTCCGGCTCCATGGCGAGGACGGTCGCGACGGCCACCCGGCGGCGCTGCCCGAAGGAGAGGTGGTGGGGCGGGCGGTCCTTGAACTCCGCCATGCCGACCCGCTCCAGGGCCCGGTCCACGCGCTGCTCCAGCTCCGGCCCCTTCAGCCCGGCCGCCGCGGGCCCGAACGCCACGTCTTCCCGGACGGTCGGCATGAAGAGCTGGTCGTCCGGGTCCTGGAAGACGATGCCGACCCGGCGCCGGATCTCCGCCATGTGCTGCCTGCCGACCGGCAGTCCGGCCACCTTCACGGCGCCGGTGCCGCCGCTGAGGATGCCGTTGAGGTGGAGCACGAGGGTCGTCTTGCCGGCGCCGTTCGGACCGAGCAGCGCGACCCGCTCGCCGCGCGCGATCGAGAAGTCGACCCCGAAGAGGGCCTGGTGCCCATCGGGGTAGGCGAAGGCCAGTCCGGCCACGTCCAGGGAAGGCGTCACATCAGCAGTCACAGGGTCCATCCCAGCAGACACACGACGAGGGCCGCGCAGGGCAGGGCGAGGGCGTACGACCACTGCGCCCGGGACGCGGTCACCTCGTCGATGACCGGCATCGAGCCGGCGTATCCGCGGCTGACCATGGCCAGGTGCACGCGCTCGCCGCGCTCGTAGGAGCGGATGAACAGGGCGCCCGCGGACTTGGCCAGGACGCCCCAGTGGCGGACGCCCTTCGCCTCGAAGCCGCGGGATTCCCGGGCGATCCGCATGCGCCGCATCTCGTCGGTGATGACGTCGCCGTAGCGGATCATGAAGGAGGCGATCTGCACGAGGAGCGGCGGGAGCTTGAGCCGCTGCAGGCCGAGGAGCAGTTCGCGCAGTTCGGTGGTGGCGGCGAGGAGGACGGAGGCGGCGACGCCGAGAGTGCCCTTGGCGAGCACGTTCCAGGCGCCCCACAGGCCGTTGACGCTCAGGGACAGACCGAGGACCTCGATCCGCTCGCCCTCCGCCACGAACGGCATCAGCACCGCGAACGCGACGAACGGCACCTCGATCAGCAGCCGCCGCAGCAGGAACCCGGCGGGCACGCGCGCGACGTACGCCACGGTCCCGAGCAGGACGGCGTACAGCCCGAAGGCCCACATGGCCTCGCGCGGCGTCGACACCACGACCACCACGAAGGCGAACACGGCGGCGAGTTTGGTGTGCGGCGGCAGACCGTGCACGGGCGAGTGCCCGTGCCGGTAGAGCTTGTGCGCGTGCCCCGCTCCCATGTCAGACGCTCGTGGTGCTCGTCGAGTCCGTGGTGCTCGTCGAGTCCGTGGTGCTCGATGTTTCCGACGGGGAGACGTCGTCGGCACGGCGGCGGCGGACGACCCAGAAGACCGCACTGCCCGCGACGACCGTGACGCCCACGCCGATGACGCCCGCCAGCCCGCCGGACAGCCGGGCGTCGTCGACGTCCTTGACGCCGTAGTCGGCGAGCGGGGAGTCCGCGACGGCGTGCTCCTCGGTCTTCTTGTCGATGCCGTGGTCGGCGGCGACCTTCTCCAGGCCGTCCGGGTTCGCGGAGGCGTAGAAGCTGACGAACCCGGCCAGGACCAGGGAGGCGGCCAGGCCCGCGGCCCACACCTTGCGGTGCGAGGTCCGGGCGGCCACGGGCGCGGGCTCGGCGCCGGGCGCGTCGACGAGCTCGCCGTTCACCCGCAGCTTGAGCTTCTGCGTCAGCCCGCGCGCCCCGTACACCAGGTCCGGGCGGACGGCGATGACCGCGCCGACGGTCAGCGCGGTGATCACGGCCTCGCCGATGCCGATCAGGACGTGCACGCCGATCATGGCGGTGGCGACCTTGCCGATCGACACGTCGGTGGTGCCGCCGACCGCGTACATCAGCGTGAACGCCAGGGCGGCGGCCGGGACGGAGACCAGGGCGGCGACGAACGAGGCCACGGTGACCGACCGGCGGGTGCGGGGCAGCACCTTCACCAGGCCGCGGAAGAGGGCGTAGGCGACGACCGTGGTGACGATCGCCATGTTGGTGATGTTGACACCGAGCGCGGTCAGACCGCCGTCCGCGAAGAGGATGCCCTGCATGAGCAGGACGACGGAGACGCACAGGACCCCGGTGTAGGGGCCGACGAGTATCGCGGCGAGCGCACCGCCGAGCAGATGGCCGCTGGTCCCCGCCGCGACGGGGAAGTTCAGCATCTGCACGGCGAAGATGAACGCCGCGACGAGTCCGGCCAGCGGTGCCGTCCGCTCGTCGAGTTCGCGGCGGGCGCCGCGCAGGCTCACGGCGACGGCGCCCGCGGCGATCACACCGGTGGCGGCGGAGGTGGGCGCGTTGATGAATCCGTCGGGTACATGCACTGTTCGATGATGTGGCTTGATGCGAATGCTTTGCAAGAGCGGGATGCTTGTTTTACCTCACGTCCGATATCTCCGGCCTCCGGGAGCGCGATCCGGAAAATATGCGACATTGGAGAGGGGCTGGACGCACAGTCTCCGCACAGGTAGCGCACGGTGAAGGGTCCGTCCGATGTCCGTAGTCGAGCAGTACGCGCGAGCCCACATCGTCACGGACGCGGCCGTCCCGCTGACCGACGAGCTGGAAGCGGTTCCGGTGACGCTGCGGTACGACCCCGAACGCGATCCCCGCAGTGTCCGGATCCGTCTGCCCGGGGCCGGGGGGCGGGAGTGGACCTTCGACCGCCGGCTGCTGGAGGAGGGGCTGCGGGCCCCCACGGGCAGCGGTGAGGTGCGGGTGTGGCCGTGCGGCCGGGTGCAGGCCGTCGTGGAGTTCCACTCCGCGCAGGGCGTGTCGGTGGTGCAGTTCGAGCGGCAGGCGCTGCTGCGGTTCCTGCGGCGGACGTACACGGCCGCCGCGGAACCGGTCACGCACTGAGCCCGGCTCGGGCGTCAGTCCGTCAGGCCCTGAGGTTCAGCCGCCGGCTTTCAGCAGCGCCGCCACGATCGGACCGGCCGTCGAACCGCCGTGCCCGCCCTGTTGGACCACGCCCGCCGCCGCCAGGTCGCCCTTGTAGGCGGTGAACCAGCCGTTCGGCTTCTTCTGGCCGTCGACCTCGGCGGACCCGGTCTTCGCGCCGGCGTCGCCGCCCATCCCGGCCATCGCCTCCGCGGCCGTGCCGTAGTCGGCCGTGTACGCCATCAGTTCACGCAGCTGGGACAGCGTGCCCGCCGACATCGTGCGCGAGGCCGTCGCGAGCTTGCGGCCGTCCACGTCCGGGGAGACCAGGTACGGCTGGCGGAAGGTGCCGGACTCGACCGTCGCCGACACCGACGCCATGTTCAGCGGGTTCATCCGGACGCCGCCCTGCCCGATCAGCGAGGCGGCCATCTGGGCCGCCGACTGCACCGGCACCGCGCCGTCGAAGGACGGCACACCGATGGCCCAGTTGTTCATCCCCAGGCCGAAGACCTGCTGGGCCTGCTTGGTCAGGTCGTCGTCCTTGAGCTTGGGCGCCTGGCTGATGAAGGCCGTGTTGCAGGAACGGGCGAAGCTCGCCTTGAACGTGCCGTCCTTGATCTCGAACTTCTTGTCGTTCTGGAACTTCCAGTGACCGTACGTGAAGTACTTCGGGCACGGGTGCTTCTTGTCCGCCGAGGCCAGGCCCTTCTCGATCAGCAGCGAGGAGGTGATGACCTTCATCGTGGAGCCGGGCGCGAGGGAGCCCTGGAAGGCGGTGTTGAAACCGGGGGAGGCGTTGGCGGCGGCCAGGATCTCGCCGGTCGAGGGCCGCACCACGGCCACCGACGACCGGGCCTTCCTCGCGACCTGCTTCTCGGCTGCCGCCTGCAGCGCCGGGTCCAGCGTGGTCTTCACCGTGCCCGGCGTGCCCTTGCTCAGCTCGAGCAGGGTCTTGTCCGACAGGTCGTCCGACGTGGCGGACTTCCCGCGCACGACCCGCAGCTCGATGCCGGCCTTGCCGCCGGCCTCCTTGCCGTACTTCTCGCGCAGCCCGTCCAGGATGGGTCCGATCGAGGCGTACTTCTGCTTGGTCAGTTCGCCGCCGTCCCGGTCGAGGGCCTTGACCGGGGGCGTGCCCGCCTCGCCGGTGACCAGCTTGTCGCCGTCCTTCAGATCCGGGTGGACGACCGCCGCGTGCCAGTCGACCAGCGGCTTCCCGTCGCTCGTACGTCGGACGACGGTCAGCGCGCTGTCGTACGCCAGCGGCTTCTCGGTGTCCTTGTACGCCACCGTCGCCTTGACGGAGAACGGCACCTTGTCACCCGTGGGCTTGCCCGGGGTGAGGGTGACGTCCTTGATGCGGGCGTCCTTGGCGTAGCCGGTGAGCAGGGACCTGGCCGCCGCCGAGTCGTCGGTGGCTGCGGCGGCCTCGGTGACCTTCCCCGACTGCCAGGCGGTGAGGAAGGTCCGGGCGGTGGTGGTGACCTCGGTCGCCGACAGGGGCCCGGTCTTCACCTCGGGCTTCTGGTCCGTGGAGGCCGCGCGGGTGCCGTCGTCGGCCGACGCGCCGGCGCCGTACAGCGCGTAGGCGCCGAACCCGGCACCGCCGACGACCACGGCGATCATCCCGCCGATCACGGCGGGCCTCGTCTTCCCTCGCTCGGCGACGCGCCTTCTGTTGCCCACTGCTGTCCGTTCCTCCACGAATCCCCAGGGTCCCCGTTGCCCTCGGCTGTCCCAACGACGGCCACCACCCTAGAGTCCCGTCCCGCGGAGGTGAGATCAGCCACCTGTTCGTAGCACGGCTGCGACAATCGGCCCGGCCGCGTCGCCGCCATGGCCGCCCTCCTCGGTCATGGCCGCCGCCGCGATGTCGTTCCGGAACCCGGTGAACCAGCTGTTGGACTTGGCGTTCCCGTCGACCTCGGCGGAACCGGTCTTGGCGCCGATGTCGCCGCCGAGCCCTGCCATGGCCTCCTGGGCGGTGCCCTGGGTCGCGGTGAGCCGCATCATCTGCTTCAGCTGGGCGGCGGTGCTCGCCTTCAGGCCCTCGGCCTGGGCCAGCTGCCGGTCGTCCAGCCTCGGCGAGACGAGATAGGGCTGGCGGAAGGTGCCGGTGATCGCGGTCGCGGTCACCGAGGCCATGTTCAGCGGGCTCATCTGCACCTGGCCCTGCCCGATGGCACCGGCCGCCTGGTCCGGTCCGCCGACCGCGGGGACGCTGCCGTCGAAGGAGACGATGCCGGTCTTCCAGTTGTCCTGCCCGAGCCCGAAGCGCTGCTCGGCCTCCTGGTTCAGCGACGCGTCCGTGAGCGGTTTCTCGTCGATGAGCTTGATGAAGGCGGTGTTGCAGGACCGCATGAAGCTGTCGGCGAGGGTGGCGTTCTCGTTGGGCTTCATGCCCTTGAGGTTGTGGAAGGTCTGGCTCTGCCACGTCGCCGTGGGCGGGCAGGGTGCCGGGCCGCTCATCGAGGTCACGCCGTTGTCGATGAGCATCGCGGCGGTGATGATCTTCATCGTGGAGCCAGGTGCGGTCCGGCCCTCGAAGGCCGCGTTGAAGCCGTCCGTACGGTTGTTCGCGACGGCCAGCACCTCACCGGTGCTCGGCTTGACGGCCACCACCGACGACTGGGCGAACCGCTTGACCGCCTTCTCGGCCGCCGCCTGCGCGCTCGGGCTGATCGTGGTGGTGAGCTTGCCGGGCTTGCCCTCGGCGAGGGTCAGCAGCGGGGTGTCGGGAGCGCTCCCGCTGTGCCGGACGACCAGCTCGATGCCGGCGGAGCCGCCGGCCTTCCGTCCGAACTTCTCGCGCAGGGCGTCCAGGACGGGGCCGAGGGAGGGGTACTTCTCCTTCGTCAGCTCCGAGCCGTCACGGCCGACCGCCTCGATGGGCGGGCTGTCCGACCGCTCCGTGACGAGGGTGTCGTCCTTCTTCAACTCCGGGTGCACGACGGACGGCTGCCAGTCGACCAGCGCCCGCCCGCTGGTGAGGCCGCGCACGACCGTCAGCTTGCTGCTGTAGCTCAGCGGCTCCGACTTCCCGCCGTAGGCCACCTTCGCCTTCACCGTGAAGGGCACGGTGGTGCCGGCCGCCGTGCCGGGCGTGATCTTCACATCGGTGATGTGCGCGTCGTCCCCGAAGGCGGTCAGCAGCTGCTCGGCGGCCGCGTCGTTGTTCGTGTACGACGCCGCCGTCGCGGCCTCGCCCTTCTCCCAGGCCGCGAAGAACTCGGCCGTGGTCTTTCCGACCTCGTCCTTGCCGGGCGGCCCCGACTTCTTCTCCGCGGCCACCCCGCTCGTACCGCCCCCGTCACCGCTCAGCGCGCTCATGATGTTGTAGGCCCCGTACCCGGCCCCGCCCACCATCACCGCGAACACACCGCCTATGACGGCGGCCTTGACCCCCCTGCCCATGAGGCGGTCCCCTCCCCGTTGAGCTTCACACGCTCCTTTGAACGTGTTCAGAAAGCTCGATCCGGGAGCACTCTATGCACAAGCGGTTGCTGTCGGCACAGGCGTTTTCGATTTTTGACCGAAGGCAGGCGGCTAGACCCACGTGTCCAGCCACATTCGCGCCCGCCAGTCGTCGATGGGGATGGCGGTGCCGGTGTACAGCGGCCAGAAGTAGATGAAGTTCCACGCGATCAGCAGGACGAGGACGCCCGCGGCCGTGGCGCCGACGACGCGGCGGGTGTCGGTGGAGCGGGGCGGGCCGATGATCGCGCCGAGGAGCATGGCCACCGCCAGGCACAGGAACGGCAGGAAGACGATGGCGTAGAAGAAGAAGATCGTGCGCTCCTGGTACATGAACCAGGGCAGGTAGCCGGCCGCGATGCCGCAGGCGATGGCGCCCGCGCGCCAGTCGCGGCGCAGCAGCCAGCGCCACAGGACGTAGAGGACCGCGAAGCAGGCGACCCACCACAGCAGCGGCGTGCCGAGGGCCAGGACCTCGCGGGCGCACTTCTCGCCGGCGTCGGCCGGGCAGCCGTCCTTGCCGGGCGCGGGCGACTCGTAGAAGTACGACACCGGGCGGCCCAGGACCAGCCAGCTCCACGGGTTGGACTGGTAGGTGTGCGGCGAGGACAGGCCGACGTGGAACTCGTACACCTGGTGCTCGTAGTGCCACAGGCTGCGCAGCCAGTCGGGCAGGAACGTCCAGTTGCCGCCCTTGCCGTCGGTCGCGGCCCAGTTGCGGAAGTAGCCGCCCTTGCCGTCCGTGGCGGAGAGGATCCAGCCGGTCCAGGACAGCACGTAGGTGACGATCGCGACCGGGACCGTGGCGAGGAACGCCAGACCCGTGTCGCGCCGGAGCACCGCCGAATACGGGTGCCGGGCGCCGGCCACCCGGCGCGAGCCGACGTCCCACAGGACCGCCATCAGGCAGAACGCGGCCAGGATGTACAGGCCGTTCCACTTCGTGGCGAAGGCCAAGCCCAGCATCAGGCCCGCCGCCCAGCGCCAGGGGCGCCACCCCAGGCGGGCCGTCTCGGCGACGTACCGGTCGGGCCGGACCCGGCCGTCGGCGTCCACCGGGAGCGCCGCGGCGAGTTTCCCGCGCGCCTGGTCCCGGTCGATGAGCAGACAGCCGAACGCGGCCAGCACGAAGAACATCAGCACGCCGTCGAGCAGCGCCGTGCGGCTCATCACGAAGTGCAGGCCGTCCACCGCCATCAGCGCGCCCGCCAGGCACCCCAGGAACGTGGAGCGGAACAGTCGGCGCCCGATCCGGCACAGCAGCAGCACCGACAGCGTGCCGAGCAGCGCCGTCATGAACCGCCAGCCGAACGGGTCGAAACCGAACAGCAGCTCACCGAGCCCGATGACGTACTTGCCGACCGGCGGATGCACGACGTACGCCGCGTCCGTCGGGATCGTCACGTGCCCGCCCGACGAGAGGACCAGGTCGTTGGCGTTCTTGTCCCAGTTGACCTCGAAACCGCGGTGGACGAGCGCCCACGCGTCCTTGGCGTAGTACGTCTCGTCGAATATCACCGCCTTGGGGTTGCCCAGGTTCCAGAACCGCAGCACCCCCGCCAGCAGCGTGACGAGCAGCGGGCCGATCCACCCCGACCAGCGCACCAGCCGCCCCGCGAGCGTGTGCGGGATGCCGAGCGCGGCCCACAGGCGCGGGCCGGGCTCGGTGTACGGCGGCACAAGCCGGTCACGGACGTCACCGGCGTCGCTTCGTGGCTGCTGGTAGCCGAAGCGGCGCAGCCGCTGCTGCCAGGACGGCCGCTGCTCGTGCGGCGCCTGGTCCTGACGGGTGTCCGTGGAGGACGCGGTACTGGTCACCGCGCCATCGTAGGGAACCGTGCTGTGTGAGTCCCGTGCATGGCCGGTATGCGTCCCCATCGTCCGCCCCTGGGAGGAGTGTGCGTCCCCGGCCCCTGGGAGGATGGAGGGCGTGACCGGAACCCTCGTACTCGCAGGCACCCCCATCGGCGACATCGCGGACGCCCCGCCCCGGCTCGCCGAGGAACTGGCCGGAGCCGATGTCGTCGCCGCCGAGGACACGCGGCGGCTGCGGCGGCTGACCCAGGCGCTCGGCGTCACACCCAAGGGGCGGGTGGTGTCGTACTTCGAGGGCAACGAGACCGCGCGGACCCCGGAACTGGTCGACGAACTGGTGGGCGGGGCGCGTGTGCTGCTCGTCACGGACGCCGGGATGCCCTCGGTGTCGGACCCCGGTTACCGGCTGGTCGCCGCCGCCGTGGAGCGGGACGTCCGGGTCACCGCCGTGCCCGGGCCGTCCGCCGTGCTCACCGCGCTCGCGCTGTCGGGGCTGCCCGTCGACCGGTTCTGCTTCGAGGGGTTCCTGCCGCGCAAGGCGGGGGAGCGGCTGGGGCGGCTGCGGGAGGTGGCCGGGGAGCGGCGCACGCTCGTCTACTTCGAGGCTCCCCACCGGCTCGACGACACGCTCGCGGCGATGGCCGAGGTCTTCGGGGCCGACCGGCGGGCCGCGGTGTGCCGGGAGCTGACCAAGACGTACGAGGAGGTCCGGCGGGGCGGGCTGGAGGAACTCGCCGCGTGGGCCGCGGAGGGTGTGCGCGGGGAGATCACCGTCGTGGTGGAGGGGGCGCCTGAGAAGGGGCCCGAGGAGATCGGGCCCGAGGAGCTCGTGCGGAGGGTCCGGGTGCGGGAGGAGGCGGGGGAGCGGCGCAAGGAGGCCATTGCCGCGGTGGCGGTCGAGGCCGGGGTGCCGAAGAGGGTGGTGTTCGATGCGGTGGTTGCCGCGAAGAACGCGGCGGGGTAGCCGGGTTCGGGGTGGGGGCTGGAGTGGTTTGCGGGGCGCGGGTGGGGTGTGGTTGAGCGCGCAGTTCCCCGCGCCCCTAAAAGACGACTAACCACCCTCTGAGCAGGGCGCATGTCGGATGAGCGTGCGCCCCATGGGTGGGCAAAGGTGATCTGCCTGTGAGGCAAGGGACGCTCAAATCGGGGCCAATTAGTCGACAGGTCTGCTGCCATCGGTCCGGCTGAGGAGTCCACTGGGTTGCGGGGGCGGAATCGTCCTCACGCCACAGCGGAACAGGAGCTGGCATGAGTGAGATCACAGGGCAGACCGGGCTCCGCGCCGGTGCGAGTGCCGTCGTCAACGAGTCGTACTCCTTCGCGTGCATGCGCTGCGGGTACGGCTGGGAGCAGTCGTACGAGATTGAGCACCACACGGACGCCACGGGGCACGAGTTCGTCCTCTACGTGGCGGACGGGCAGGTCGTGCCCTCCCCGCTGAGCAAGCCCACGTGCCAGAACTGCGACGGACACATCGTGCGGATCATGCGGCCCGGGCGGGTCGAGTCCGCGCGCAACGCGGCGCACCGGCCCCACCGCGTGCCCCCGCAGGCCGGCCCTGTGGAGGCCCCGACGGCGGACGCCGAGGCCGAGGGCACGGGCGAGCAGGAACAGCGCGAGGACCACCACTGGCACCTGTCCGACCTGCTGCACCCCTTCCAGCGCAAGGCGAGCTGACCCGTCCGGCTCCCTTGTCGGTACGCCCTCCCCGCTCCTCCCCCGTCGGGGAGGGCGTACCCCTTTCGTAGGATCGGGGGCATGTCTTCGAACGACTCCGGCAAGCACGCCGCGCCCCCGCTCCCGGAACCCCTCCGGGTGCCGGTCGCCGACTCCCACACCCACCTGGACATGCAGTCCGGCACGGTCGAGGAGGCGCTGGCGAAGGCGGCGTCCGTCGGAGTGACGACCGTCGTGCAGGTCGGCTGCGACCTCAAGGGCTCCCGCTGGGCGGCCGAGACGGCGGCGGCGTACGACGCCGTCCACGCGACGGTGGCCCTGCACCCGAACGAGGCGCCCCGGATCGTCCACGGTGACCCTGGGGGCACCTCCCAGCCCCCTGGGGCTGGGGGAGGCCGGTCGCGGCAGGGCGCCCGCGAATCCGGCGGCCAGGCCGCCCTGGACGAGGCGCTCGCCGAGATCGACCGGCTGGCCGCGCTGGAGCAGGTCAGGGGCGTCGGTGAGACGGGCCTCGACTACTTCCGCACCGGCCCCGAGGGCAAGGAGGCGCAGGAGAGGTCCTTCCGCGCCCACATCGAGATCGCCAAGCGGCACGGCAAGGCCCTGGTCATCCACGACCGCGAGGCCCACGACGACGTCCTGCGCGTCCTGAAGGAGGAGGGCGCCCCCGAGCGGACCGTCTTCCACTGCTACTCCGGCGACGCCGAGATGGCGCGGATCTGTGCGAGCGCCGGCTACTTCATGTCCTTCGCCGGCAACGTCACCTTCAAGAACGCCCAGAACCTGCGGGACGCGGTGGCGGTGGCCCCGCTGGAGCTGCTGCTGGTGGAGACGGACGCGCCCTTCCTCACGCCGGTGCCGTACCGCGGCCGGCCCAACGCCCCGTACCTCGTGCCGATCACGGTGCGGGCCATGGCCGAGGTGCGCGGCATCGGCGAGGACACGCTGGCGACGGCTCTCGCGGCGAACACGGCACGGGCGTTCGGTTACTGACCCTCCCTCCCGCCTCACCGTACGACTGTGCGTAGTCGCGTCGCTTTGGAGAGTGACGAACGCTCCGCTAGGTTCTGGGGGCCCGATCCGGACCCCTCTGGACCCCCTCCGGCCCCTGGAGCGTGTCGGCGTGAGCAACTCGCGGTACGAGACATACGAGACGTACAACACGTACGAGACGTACGAGGCGCACAAGGCCTACGAGCCGGCCGGCCCGGCCTACGCGGACACGCTGTACGGCGGTTCCGACGCGCCGCCCGCCGATCCGCACAGCGCCGAGACGCTCGGGTACGGGACGACTCCCGCGGCGCCCGCCGCCTACGAGGACACCTACCGGCCCGCCTACGAGGTGCCTGCCCCGCGCACCTCGCGCGCGGAGGCGCGCGCCGAAGCCCGCGCCGCCTCGCGCACCGGCTCGCACCGGCGGTCCGCGCACCGGCGCAAGGCGCGGTACGCCGAGCGGCCGGGCGACGGCTCGATGCGGCGGCTGCTCCCGCAGGCCCTGGTCGTCGCCTTCCTGGCGGGCGGCACCACGGCGTTCGTCGCCAAGGACAAGGCCATCGAGCTGAACGTCGACGGCAAGGCGCGCACGCTGCACACCTTCGCCGACGACGTCACCGAGCTGCTGGCCGAGGAGGGCGTCGACCTCGGCGCCCACGACGTGGTGGCGCCCCGCCCCGGCACGGAGATCGCCAGCGGCGACGAGGTCGCCGTGCGCTACGGCCGCCCCGTGCGGCTCACCCTCGATGGACAGCGCAGCGAGGTGTGGACGACGGCGCACACCGTGGAGGGGGCGCTCCGGCAGCTGGGGGTGCGACAGGAGGGCGCGTACGTGTCCACCTCGCGCTCTCGGCGTATCGGGCGGGAAGGTCTCGCGCTGGACGTGCGGACCGAGCGCACGGTCACGATCATGGCGGACGGCCGGGCCCGCACCGTCCGCACCAACGCGGCGACCGTGCGGGAGGCCGTCGAGGAGGCCGGGATCACCCTGCGCGGCCAGGACACCACGTCGGTCCCGCAGGGGAGCTTCCCGCGCGACGGGCAGACCGTCACGGTGCTGCGGATCACCGGCGGCAGGGAGGTCCGTGAGGAGCCGATCCCGTTCCAGGTGCGGCGGACCGACGACCCGACCCTGTTCCGCGGCACGGAGGTCGTCGAGGAGGCGGGCCGGCCCGGCCTGCGCCGGGTCACCTACTCCGTGCGCACCGTCAACGGCGTCAAGCAGAAGCCGCGCCGGATCAGGTCCGAGGTGGTGCGCGAACCGCGCCTGCAGCTGGTGAAGGTCGGCACGAAGCCGCGACCGGCGTCCGTCGAGGGCGCCGACCACCTGGACTGGCAGGGCCTCGCGGCCTGCGAGTCCGGTGGCCGCCCCGACGCGGTCGACTCGTCGGGCACCTACGGCGGCCTGTACCAGTTCGACACCCACACCTGGCAGACCCTCGGCGGCAAGGGCCGCCCCCAGGACGCCCCGGCGGCGGAACAGACCTACCGCGCGAAGAAGCTGTACGAACGGCGGGGAGCCAGCCCTTGGCCGCACTGCGGGGGCCGCTTGCACGGGTGACCCAGCCTGCGGGCGCCGGTCCCACCCAGCTGCCGCACGCTGCCGTGGCCGCCTTAGCTGCGGGCAGTCGTGCCTCCCCCAGTGCCTTAAAGGGCCAGGGAGGTGCCCCCAGGCGGCACGGGTGGGAGCAGCCGCACCCCGCACCGCCGGGCTGCGGACCCACCCGACCCCAGCACCATCGCCGAGCAGCCCCGCACCGCCGGGCTGCGCAACGCCCCGCCCCCGGCACCATCGCCGAGCACCAGGAAACCCGGCCCCCGAACCCCCCGTACCCTTGTCCCCGTGACCAGCCCCGCCCCCGACGCCCTCCTCGGCCCCGCCGACGTCCGCGAACTCGCGACAGCCCTCGGCGTACGCCCCACCAAACAACGCGGCCAGAACTTCGTGATCGACGCGAACACCGTCCGCCGCATCGTCCGCACGGCACAGGTCCACCCCGACGACGTGGTCGTCGAGGTAGGCCCGGGCCTCGGGTCACTGACGCTCGCCCTGCTGGAGGTCGCCGACCGCGTCACCGCCGTCGAGATCGACGACGTGCTCGCCGCCGCCCTGCCCGCCACCATCACGGCCCGCATGCCCGACCGCGCCGACCGCTTCGCCCTCGTCCACTCCGACGCGATGCACGTCACGGAGCTGCCCGGCCCCGCCCCGACCGCGCTGGTCGCCAACCTCCCTTACAACGTGGCCGTCCCGGTCCTGCTGCACATGCTCGAAGCCTTCCCGAGCATCGAACGCACCCTGGTCATGGTCCAGTCGGAGGTCGCCGACCGCCTCGCCGCCCCGCCCGGCTCGAAGGTGTACGGCGTCCCGTCGGTCAAGGCCAACTGGTACGCCGAGGTCAAGCGGGCCGGTGCCATCGGGCGGAACGTCTTCTGGCCCGCGCCGAACGTCGACAGCGGCCTGGTCTCCCTCGTCCGCCGGGCCGAGCCGCTGAAGACGACGGCCTCCAGGCGCGAGGTGTTCGCCGTCGTCGACGCCGCCTTCGCCCAGCGCCGCAAGACGCTGCGGGCCGCGCTCGCCGGCTGGGCCGGGTCCGCCGCCGCAGCGGAGGCGGCTCTCGTCGCCGCTGGGGTCTCCCCGCAGGCGCGGGGCGAGTCGCTGACCGTGGAGGAGTTCGCGCGGATCGCCGAGCACAAGCAGAAGCAGTCCCAGCAGGAGGAGTCCGCGTGAGCGTGACGGTCCGGGTCCCCGCCAAGGTCAACGTCCAGCTGGCGGTCGGCCCCGCCCGCCCTGACGGCTTCCACCCCCTGGCCAATGTCTTCCTCGCCGTCGGCCTCTACGACGAGGTCACCGTCACCCCGGCCGACGAGCTCCGCCTCACCTGCGAGGGCCCGGACGCCGACCAGGTCCCCCTGGACCGTACGAACCTGGCCGCCCGGGCGGCCGAGGCGCTCGCCGGGCGGTACGGCCGCACGCCCGACGTCCACATCCACATCGCCAAGGACATCCCCGTCGCCGGCGGCATGGCGGGCGGCAGCGCGGACGGCGCCGGCGCGCTGGTCGCCTGCGACGCGCTGTGGGGGACCGGCGCCTCCCGGGAGGAACTCCTCGACATCTGCGCCGGGTTGGGCAGCGACGTGCCGTTCAGCCTGGCCGGCGGGGCGGCCCTCGGCATCGGGCGGGGCGAGCAGCTGACGCCCCTGGAGGTCGGAGGCACCTTCCACTGGGTGTTCGCGATGGCAGGCCGCGGCCTGTCCACCCCGGCCGTGTTCCGGGAGTTCGACCGGCTCGGCGAGGGCACGGACATCCCCGAGCCCGTCGCCTCCCAGGAACTCCTCGCCGCCCTGGCGAAGGGCGACCCGGACGCGCTCGCCGCCGCCGTCTCCAACGACCTCCAGCCCGCCGCCCTCTCCCTCTTCCCGGAACTCGCCGGCACCCTGGCCACGGGCCGCGCCGCCGGTGCCCTCGCGGCTCTCGTCTCGGGCTCCGGCCCGACCACCGCGTTCCTGGTCCGCGACCTGGAGTCGGCCGCCGCGGTGGCACAGGCACTGGTGGCGTCCGGCACGTGCCGGACCGTGCGGACGGCCTCCGGTCCGGCCCCCGGGGCCACGGTCGCCGGGCGTTAATCCCGTGCGGCGGCCGGTGCCCTGCACTTAGGCTCCCCCGGGTCGTTGCGGAACCGGGGGACACGCGTGGAGGAACTGGTCGCGGCCGTACGGCGCGGAGACGCGGACGAGGTCCGGGCACTGCTGGAGTCCGGGGCCGAGCCCGACACCCTCGACGACGGCCTCCCGGTCCTGTGCCGGGCGGTGGCGGCGTACGACGAACCCGTGGCGGAAGCGCTGCTCCAGGCCGGTGCCGACCCCCTGCGCCGGCTGCCCGACGCGAGCACCCCGCTGCTGCGGGCCGTGGACGGCGGGTCACATCACATGGTCTACGCGCTCGCCTCCCACCGGGTGCCGCTCCCCGCGCCGGAGCGCGACGGGTTGCTGGCCCGCGCCCGGCACTGGGTGGAGACGGGCGTGGAGGCGGAGCTGCGCCGACTCACCGGCCTCACCGGGCCCGTCGAGCGGATCCGGGTCGAGGACGACGAGGTCGGCTGCTGGTGCGAGCAGCTCACGCTCGGCGGGCTGACCGTGCGCGACGAGCACCGGGCGGTGCTCACCTCCATGGAAGAGCGCTACGGGATCCGTACGTCCTTCGACGAACTGGTCGCGCGTGCCCTCGCCCACCCCGACCGGGACCACCTGGTGTGGTTCGACGTGGTCTTCACGCTGGGCCGCCGGGTCGACGAGGAGACCTGGCAGTGGACCAGGGACCTCCTCAACCACCCCGACCGGCTGCACCGTCTGCTCGCCGCCGACATCCTGCTGTTCCTGATCCTCGGGGACTTCGTCGCGGGAAGGGACCCCTTCTGGAACCGGGGCAGGGAGCTCGTGCCCTGGGCCGAACAGGAGGAGGACCCGGAGGTGCTGGCGATCATCCTCCAGGCGATGACCCACGACAGCGCCCCGGAGATCGAGGCGGTCGGCCTGGCACACCTCGCCCATCCGGACTCCCGGGTACGCGCCCTGGTCACGGACGCCCTGCGGCAGTCCGAGGACGGCCGGTCCCTGGCCAGCCCCGAGAGCCTCACCGCCGTACTCACCCTGGCCCGCGACCAGGACCCCGGTGTACGCGAGGCGGCGTGCCGCTGGCTCGCGCACTACCGGGGGCGCGAGCCCGAGGTCGGGGACGCGCTGGTCGCGCTCACTCGTGACGAGCGGCAGCCGATCCGCATCTGCGCCGTGTCCGGCCTGGCCTACCGCGACGATCCGCGCTGCGTGGAGGCCCAGCACCGGATCGGGCCCGTCGGCGAGGAGTCGCGGGACGACGAACGGCTGCTGGACGTGTGGCGGTACCAGCGCCGCCAGGAGGCCGCCGAGCACTCCTGAACACCCCGGTCGGAGCACCCCGCCGCCCGACTACCCTGGAGGGTCGATCCACCCCCCTCGTCAGGAGAGAAATGGCCGTCAACCTGGTCAATGTCGAGAACGTCAGCAAGGTGTACGGCACCCGTGCCCTGCTCGACGGCGTCTCCCTCGGCGTCTCCGAAGGGGACCGCATCGGCGTCGTGGGCCGCAACGGCGACGGCAAGACCACGCTGATCCGCATGCTCGCCAGGCTGGAGCAGGCCGACACCGGGCGCGTCACCCACTCCGGCGGACTGCGCATCGGCGTGCTCACGCAGCACGACTCCCTCGACCCGGAGGCCACCGTCCGCCACGAGGTCATCGGCGACATGGCCGACCACGAGTGGGCGGGTGTCGCCAAGGTCAGGGACGTCCTGACCGGCCTGTTCGGCGGGCTCGACCTGCCGGGGTTCCCCAAGGGGCTCGACACCGTCATCGGTCCGCTGTCCGGCGGTGAGCGCCGCCGCATCGCGCTCGCGAAGCTGCTCATCGAGGAGCAGGACCTGCTCGTCCTCGACGAGCCCACCAACCACCTCGACGTCGAGGGCATCGCCTGGCTCGCCCGGCACCTCCAGAACCGCCGCTCCGCGCTCGTCTGCGTCACCCACGACCGCTGGTTCCTGGACCAGGTGTGCACGCGCATGTGGGACGTCCAGCGCGGAGACGTCTACGAGTACGAGGGCGGCTACTCCGACTACGTCTTCGCCCGGGCCGAGCGCGAGCGCATCGCCGCCACCGAGGAGGTCAAGCGGCAGAACCTCGTCCGCAAGGAGCTGGCCTGGCTGCGGCGCGGCGCACCGGCCCGTACGTCCAAGCCGCGCTTCCGCGTCGAGGCCGCCAACGAGCTCATCAAGGACGTACCGCCGCCCCGGGACAGCAGCGAACTGATGCGGTTCGCGTCCACGCGGCTCGGCAAGACCGTCTTCGACCTGGAGGACATCACCGTCCAGGCCGGCCCCAAGGTGCTCCTCAAGCACGTCACCTGGCAGCTCGGGCCCGGCGACCGGATCGGTCTCGTCGGCGTCAACGGCGCCGGGAAGACCTCCCTGCTGCGGGCCATGGCCGAGGCGGCCCGGACCGAAGGCGAGGCCCAGCCCGCGGGCGGGCGCATCCGCGTCGGCAAGACCGTGAAGCTGGCCTACCTCTCCCAGGAGGTCGCCGAACTCGACCCGGCCACGCGCGTGCTGGAGGCCGTGCAGCAGGTGCGCGAGCGCGTCGACCTGGGCAAGGGGCGGGAGATGACGGCCGGGCAGCTGTGCGAGACGTTCGGCTTCACCAAGGAGAAGCAGTGGACGCCGGTCGGGGACCTGTCCGGCGGTGAGCGGCGGCGGCTCCAGCTGCTGCGGCTGCTCATGGACGAGCCCAACGTCCTCTTCCTCGACGAGCCCACCAACGACCTCGACATCGAGACGCTGACGCAGCTGGAGGACGTGCTCGACGGCTGGCCCGGCTCGATGATCGTCATCTCCCACGACCGGTTCTTCATCGAGCGCACCACCGACCGGGTGTTCGCCCTGCTCGGCGACGGCACCCTGCGGATGCTGCCGCGCGGCATCGACGAGTACCTGGAGCGGCGGCTGCGCATGGAGGAGGCCGCGGCCGCCTCGGCGACCGCCGCGGCGCCGCGGACCGCCGCCCCGGAGAAGAGCGCCGCCGACCAGCGCGCCGCCAAGAAGGAACTCCAGAAGATCGAGCGGCAGCTCGACAAGGTCTCCGAGAGGGAGACCAAGCTCCACGCCCAGATCGCCGAAAACGCCACGGACTTCTCGAAGGTGGCCGAACTGGACGCCGAGCTGCGCGAGTTGGCCGGTCAGCGCGAGGAGCTCGAGATGCGCTGGCTGGAACTCGCCGAGGACGCGTGAAGGGTGTGTGAAGGCGCATAACGACGGCATCACGGGCCGGTCCTCCCTTGGGAACAGGGGACGATACGGCCCGGTCCGGCGTCGGAACGGAGTGATAGAAAGAGCCGTCTTAGAACTTTATGAAGCGACTCTGAGCCCAACGCGTACCTCAGGGCGTGGCTAAAAATCAGTGATCGAACGGGGGAGCCGCTGATGACTCAGCCGCCCAATCAGCCACCGCACGGTGGCTTCGGAGCACCGCAGAACCAGCCTCCGCAGGGCGGTGGCTTCGGGGCGCCGCAGACCCCGCCGCCGCCCCAGGGACCGCCCCAGACGCCCCCGCAGGGGCCGCCGCAGCCCGGATACGGCTATCCCCAGCAGCCCCCGCAGCAGCCCGGGCCGTACGGGCAGCCGGGGCCGTACGGGCAGCCGGGACCCTACAACTCCGGCCCCTACGGCCAGCCGCAGCAGCCGGGACCCTACGGCCAGCCCGGCTACGGCTACCCGCAGCAGCCGCAGTATCCCGGCGCGCCCGGCACCCCGCCCGGGGGCGGCTCCGGCAACCCCTTCAAGGGCAAGCCCGCCCTGATCATCGGCGCCGCCGTGGCCGCGCTGCTCCTGGTCGGCGGCACCGTGTGGGCGGTCACCGGCGGCGACGACGGCAAGGACGAGAAGAAGCCCGTCGCCCAGCCGACCGACGACGGCAAGCCCAACTCCTCCGCCCCGGTCAACCCCGGTGACGGCAGCGGCGACGGCGGCGAGGACCCGGAGAACCTCAACGAGGGCCGCCAGGCGGGCGAGGCGAAGGTCCTCTGGTACAAGGAGGCGCCCGACGCGCCCGGTTCCGGCGCCGACGCCGCCGGCATGTGGATCACCGACAAGACCGCGGTGAAGGCGGCGTACAAGCAGCTCTTCGCCTACAACGTCGCGGACGGCAAGCCCACCTGGGACGCGATCACGTTCCCGCAGAAGATCTGCGCGACGACCCCGCAGAAGACGTCCGACGACAAGATCTTCGTCGCGTACATGAGCGGCAGCAGCGACCGCGCCAAGTGCAACCAGCTCCAGGAGATCGACCTCGGCACCGGCGACAAGGGCTGGAAGCAGGAGATCGCCGACGGCGCCCTGTTCGACTCCACGCTCTCCGTCGAACTGTCCATCACCGGCAAGACGCTGATGGTGGGCCGCTCCCAGTCCGGCACGGCCTACGACGTCACCAGCGGCGACAAGCTCTTCGACAAGAAGAAGTACGGCGCCTCCTGCTTCCCCTCCGCCTTCGCCGGCGGCGAGAAGCTGATCGCCGTCTCCTCCTGCGGTGCCGGCACCTCCAAGGAGCACGACGAGGTCCAGGAGCTCGACCCGCGCACCGGCGACGCCAAGTGGACGCAGCCGTTCGACAAGGGCTGGCGGGTCGCGCGCACCTACTCGGTGAGTCCGCTGGTCGTCTACAGCACCAACAAGGACAAGAAGGCCTGGAACATCTCCACCTTCACCTCCGGCGGCAAGTTCCGCTCGCAGGTCGGCTTCGACGAGGACTTCGCCCCCGAGTGCGGCTGGGCCATCCTCGAACGCGACCTCCAGGGCTGCCAGGGCGTCGCCGTCGACGACACCACGCTCTACCTCCCGACGGAGGCGACCACCGGCGCGAACGAGATCGTCGCGGTCAACCTCGCCGACGGCAAGGAGAAGTGGCGGGTGAAGTCCCCGGCCGACGAATCGATGCTGCCGATGAAGGTCGAGGGCGGCAAGCTCATCGCCTATGTGCAGCCGTCGTACGACGCGGGCGGCCAGGTCGTGGCCATCCCGACCGGCGGCAGCGGACACAAGCCGGTCAAGCTGCTCCAGAACCCCCAGGGTGCGGCGGACATCGAGAACGGCTTCTTCTCCAAGGACACCGACTGGGTCGACGGGCGCTTCTACATCTCGACCACCCGGCTGAGCGGAAACGACGACACGAAGGAGAAGTTGATGCTCGCCTACGGCAAGTGACTCTTCCTCTTCCTCTTCCTCTTCCTCTTCCTCCTCTGCCTTCGCCTTCGTCGTCCGTCCCCCTCCCCGAGGTACTCACGCCATGACCCAGCCGCCGCCTCCGCCGCCTCAACAGCCCCCGCCCGGGGGTGGCTTCGGGCCGCCCCAGGACCAGCCCCCGCAGCCGGGGTACGGCTACCCGCAGGCTCCGCAGACGCCGCCCCCGCCGCCCGCGCAGCAGCCGCAGCCGGGGTACGGCTATCCGCAGGGGGCTCCACAGGCGCCCCAGCCGCCGCCCGGCTACGGCTATCCCGGCCAGCAGCCGCCGCAGGCGCCTTACGGCCAGCCGGGATACGGCCAGCCCGGTTACGGCTATCAGCAGCCGACCATGCCGCTCCAGCCGCAGCCCGGACAGCCGGGCGGCGGACGGAAGTTCAACGCGCAGGCGGCCATCATCGTCGCCGCGGTCGTGGCGATCGCCCTGACCGTCGGCGGCGGTGTCTGGTACTCGACGTCCAAGGACGACGGCAAGAAGGACGACACGGCCAGCTCCGGCGGCACCACCGGCGGCACGGACGACGACAACGGCGGCACCACCTCCGGCGGCAAGGAGAAGGCCCCGGCCGACACCGGCGCCAAGGTCCTCTTCCAGGTCCCGATGCCCGAAGTGAAGAACGACAGCACGGTCGTCGTCTCCGGCTCGTGGCTCACCGACAAGACGTACGCCAAGAGCGGCGTCGCCGAGATCGTCGGCTACGACCGCGACAAGGGCGCCAAGCAGTGGACGATCCCGCTGGACGGCCCGGTCTGCCAGGCCGGCCGCCACGTCACGGACGACAACAAGACGGCGATCCTCTACCAGCCCGCGATGCCGACCAAGGCCGACCCGTCGCACGGGTGCAGCCAGCTCGCCGTGATCGATCTCGACGCCGGCAAGAGGCTGTGGACGAAGACCGTCAAGACCGGTGACCAGCTGATCAGCTTCGACAACGTCACGATCAGCGGCAACACCGTCGCCGTCGGCAGCACCAGCGGCGGTGCCGCCTTCGACCTGTCCGGCAAGCTCCTGTGGAGCCCGAAGCCGACCGACTCCTGCTACGACGCCGGGTACGGCGGCGGCGCGAAGCTGGTCGCGGTGCGCAAGTGCGGCACGTACGAGCAGCGGCAGTTGCACATCCAGACCATCGACCCGAAGTCCGGGAAGGTGATCTCGGAGTACAAGATGACCCAGGGCATCGAGTACGCGAGCATCGTGTCGACCGACCCGCTCGTCGTGGCCGCCGACGTCGGCGACTCCGCGGGCGACGGCAGCGGCATCTCCGACTTCTTCTCCATCGACAACAAGACCGGCAAGCTGCGCACGCGCATCTCCGCGCCGGGCGAGCAGTTCGCGGCCCGCTGCGAGGGTGTCACGCGCATCGAGTACTGCACCCAGCTGGCCGTCGGCAACGACCGGTTGTACGTGCCGACCGAGGAGCACGACGGCACCGGCGAGTACAGCCAGACCAACGAGATCGTCGCCTTCGACCTCAGCACCGGCGAGCAGACCGGGCAGCGGGCCGACGCGGGCGACGGCTACAGGATCTCGCCGCTGCGCATGGACGGCGGCAACCTGATCGCGTACAAGCGGCCGCCGTACGACAAGGGCGGGCAGATCGTCAGCATCGACGGGGGCAGCTTCAAGCAGACGAAGCTGCTGGAAAACCCGGCGAACGACTCGGTGCGGGACGTGGAGGCGGGCATGTCGCCGGAGTACTCCGAGTTGCTGTACGGCGATGGGCACCTGTTCATGTCCAAGATGTACGCCAGCAAGCGGACCAGCAGCACGAGGGAGAAGGAGTACCTGGCGGTCGGCTTCGGTACGAGCTGATCGCCCGGTGTCCGCTCTGTGATCGACTGAGTGCGGGTACGGTCCCGTCCCTGTCCAGGGGCGGGACCGTTCGCGTTTGGTTCGGTCAACCTCGTATGAGAGGAATTTCGACGATCGGGGCGATTCTCGCCGGTAGGGGGAGCGCAACGTCGAACAAGCGTGTAGCTTCCGGGGGCATGAAGGCGGGGGAGCCGGGGGGCTTCCATCTGGGGGGACCGGGGTGACTGGGGGGTTACTCGATGGGAGTGCGGCTCATGGTGGTCGACGACCACCGACTGCTGGCGGAGGCGCTGGCCTCGGCGCTGAAGCTGCGGGGGCACCGGGTGCTGGCCGCGGCGGCGCCGGCCGCGGGGGCGGCGGAGCTGGTGATCACACGGGCGCCGGAGGTGTGCCTGCTGGGGACGGCCACGCCGGCGGAGCCGGGGATCTTCGACCCGGTGGTGCGGATCAAGCGGGAGCGTCCGCAGGTGGCGGTCCTGGTCCTGGGGCCGGTGCCCAGCCCGCGCGGCATCGCGGCCGCCTTCGCTGCCGGCGCGTCCGGCTACGTACGTCATGACGAGCGCATAGAGGGTGTCGAGCGGGCGATCATGAAGGCCCGGGCGGGGGAGGCGGCGGTGGCGCCGCAACTGCTGCAGGGCGCGTTCAGCGAGTTGCTCAACCCGGCGGCCCAACCGGACGACGAGGGCCAGCGGTTGCTGTCGATGCTCACGCCGCGGGAGGTCGAGGTCCTGGTCCGCGTCGCCGACGGCGAGGACACCCGCCTGATCGCGGCGGGCATGGGCATCGCCCCCTCCACGGCCCGCACCCACGTCCAACGGGTCCTGATGAAACTGGGCGTAGGCTCCCGCCTGGAAGCAGCGGCCCTGGCAGCCCGAACGGGCCTCCTGGACAGGGCAACCCCACTCACCCGGGCCCCGGACCAGGAGCCGTAACGCCGCCCCAGCTGCGGGCAGTCGTGCCTCCCCCAGTGCCTTAAGGGCCTGGGAGGTGCCCCCAGGCGGCACGGGTGGGCGCAGCGGCACCTCGTCGCGCCGAGTCGCGCACCCACCCGGCCTCAGCACCAACGCCGAGTACCGCACAACACAGAGCTACTCCACACGCTCATCGTCCCCCGGCGGCGGAGGTGCCACAGGCCTCAGCTTCAGCCAGACCAGGAAGAACACCCCCAGCGCGAGCATCCCCAGCCCGGTCCACAGGTTGATGTTCACGCCCTCCGCCTTGTCGAGGTCCGCATCGGACGCCGTGATCCCCGCGATCGTGACGATCACCCCGTAGACCACGAACAGCCCACCGATGATCCGCCGGATGTCGAACAGCCGCGCGGCCGTCGCCGACTTGCCCTGCAGCTCGGTGACTTCCCGCTGCACGTCCTTCTCGGAATAGAACTCGGACATGTTCTGTCAGCCTCCCTGGGTCAGAACGAGAACGGGATGTAGCAGGCCGCGGCCAGGACGACTGCGCCCCAGCCCAGCAGCGCCGGCTTGCGGTACCAGGCCTCGTCCCCCGGCGCCGGCGGCTCCGCCATGCCGGGCGAGGTCGTGCCGTAGACCAGCCCCTGGAGTTCCTCGGCCGGCTTCGGCGCGGTGAAGAGCGACACCACCACCATGACGACCGCGCCGGCGACGAACCCCGCGATGGCCGAGACGAAGTTGGCCCCCTGGTCGGAGGGGATGTCGACGATGTCCTGCTTGTAGAGGACGAAGTAGTTGACCATCGCGGCCGTGGTGCCGGCGAGCAGACCCCAGAAGCCGGACTTCATCGACGTCCGCCGCCAGAACATGCCGATGATGAAGACGACGAACATCGGCACGTTGAAGAAGGAGAACAGCGTCTGGAGGTAGCTCATGATGTTGGAGAAGGACGACGCCAGGAACGCCGTGCCGATGGAGGCCAGGACACCGATCGCGGTGATCAAGCGGCCGAAGCGGACGTAGTACTCGTCCTCCCGCCCCTTCACCACGTACTTCGCCCAGATGTCGGTCGTGAACACCGTGTTGAACGAGGACACGTTCGCCGCCATGCCCGCCATGAAGGCCGCGAGGAGACCGGTCACGGCGATGCCCAGCACCCCGTTGGGCAGCAGCTGCTCCATCAGGTAGGGGATCGCGTCGTTGTACTGCAGGTCGGAGCCGGACGTACCGATCTTCGGGACCAGCACCGCGGCGACCAGCCCCGGGATCATCACCAGGAAAACGATGAAGATCTTCGGGAACGCGGCGATGAGCGGGGTGCGCTGGGCCGCCGAGAGGTTCTTCGCCGACAGGGCGCGCTGCACCTCCGCGAAGTTCGTCGTCCAGTAGCCGAAGGAGAGCACGAAGCCGAGGCCCAGGACGATCGTCAGCCAGTTCGCGCCCAGCGGGTTGGCGCTGCCGATGCCCGTGCCGCCCCAGGAGGTCATGAAGTCGGCGCCGTGGGACCGGGTGAGGGAGTCGGACAGGCCGTCCCAGCCGCCCACCTTCTTCAGGCCGAGCACCGAGATGGGGATGAGCGCGGCGAGGATCACGAAGAACTGCAGGACCTCGTTGTAGATCGCCGAGGACAGACCGCCGAGGGTGATGTACGCCAGGACGAAGAAGCCGGCGACCACGATGGCCACCCACTGCGGCCAGCCGAGCAGCGCCTCGACGACGATGGCCAGGGCGTAGAGGTTGACGCCGGCGATGAGGATGGCGGCGCAGGCGAAGAGCACCGAGCTGAGCAGGTGCGCCGCCTTGTCGAAGCGCAGCAGCAGGAACTCCGGGACCGAGCGGACCTTGGAGCCGTAGTAGAAGGGCATCATCACCAGGCCGAGGAAGACCATGGCCGGGATGGCGCCGATCCAGTACCAGTGCGTGGTGTAGACGCCGTACTGCGCGCTGTTGGCGGCCATGCCGAGGATCTCGGTGGCGCCCAGGTTCGCGGCGATGAACGCGAGACCGGTGACCCAGGCGGGCAGGGAACGGCCGGAGAGGAAGAAGTCGAGGCTGGTCTTCACCGAGCGGCGGGCGGCGAAGCCGATGCCGAGGACGACGACGAAGTAGATGCCGAGGATCGTGTAGTCGAGCCAGTTCGTGGGGAGTCGCAGCTCGGCTGCCAGGTGGACGGGGGGATGCGTGGGGGGATGCATGAGCCCTCGCTTCGTTGCGTGAACCGATACCTCGCGGAATCTACGCCTCGGTCTTCAGTTATTGAACACGTCTGTTGACGCTCTTTGTTTGATTGTGATGTTGACGCTTGAGGGGACTCGTGTTTTGATATGTTTGGTTATGTTTGAAGGATGAGGAGTCCGGCGTGAAGAAGACCTCGACCCGGCTGGCCGACGGTCGCGAGCTCATCTACTACGACCTGCGTGACGACAGCGTGCGGGACGCGGTCGACCGCCGCCCGCTGGACCGCACCGTCACCACGTCCGAGATCCGCCGCGACCCCCTGCTCGGCGACGCCGTCGCCGTCGCCTCGCACCGCCAGGGCCGCACCTACCATCCGCCGGCCGACGAGTGCCCGCTGTGCCCCTCCGAGGGCGACCGGCTGAGCGAGATCCCGGACTCCTCGTACGACGTCGTCGTGTTCGAGAACCGCTTCCCCTCGCTGGCCGGCGACTCCGGCCGCTGCGAGGTCGTCTGCTTCACGTCCGACCACAACGCGTCCTTCGGGAGCCTGAGCGAGGAGCAGGCCGGCCTGGTGCTGGAGGCGTGGACGGACCGTACGTCGGAGCTGTCCCATCTCCCCTCCGTCGAGCAGGTGTTCTGCTTCGAGAACCGGGGTGCCGAGATCGGCGTGACCCTCCAGCACCCGCACGGACAGATCTACGCCTACCCCTTCACCACCCCGCGCACCGCCCTGATGCTGCGTTCCGTCGCGGCCCACAAGGAGATGACGGGCGGGGAGAACCTCTTCGACGCCGTCCTGGAGGGGGAACTCGCCGGCGAACGGGTCGTCCTGGAGGGCGACCACTGGGTGGCCTTCGTGCCGTACGCGGCGCACTGGCCGTACGAGGTCCACCTCTACCCCAAGCGCCGCGTGCCCGACCTGCTCGGGCTGGACGAGGCCGCGCGCACAGAGTTCCCCAAGATTTATCTGGAACTCTTGAGGCGCTTCGACCGGATCTTCGGTGAAAGTGAGCCCCCGACCCCGTACATCGCGGCCTGGCACCAGGCCCCGTTCGGCGCGCTGGAGGAGTTCGACGGGGTCGTGCGCGAGGACTTCGCGCTCCACCTCGAGCTTTTCACCATCCGCCGCACTTCCGGCAAGCTGAAGTTTCTCGCGGGTTCCGAGTCCGGCATGAACGTGTTCATCAACGACGTGCCGCCGGAGCGCGCGGCCGAGCGACTGCGAGAGGTAGCGAGTTCATGAGCGGGAAGTACCTGGTGACGGGCGGCGCGGGTTACGTGGGCAGCGTGGTCGCCCAGCACCTGCTGGAGGCGGGTCACGAGGTCACCGTCCTGGACAACCTCTCCACGGGTTTCCGCGAGGGCGTCCCCGCCGGTGCGGCCTTCATCGAGGGCGACATCCGCGACGCCGCCAAGTGGCTGGACCCCTCCTTCGACGGTGTCCTGCACTTCGCCGCGTTCTCGCAGGTCGGCGAGTCGGTGGTGAAGCCGGAGAAGTACTGGGACAACAACGTCGGCGGCACGATGGCCCTGCTGGCGGCCATGCGCGAGGCGGGCGTCCGCAAGCTGGTCTTCTCCTCCACGGCCGCGACGTACGGCGAGCCGGAGCAGGTCCCGATCACCGAGTCGGCGCCGACGTCCCCGACCAACCCCTACGGCGCCTCGAAGCTCGCCGTCGACCACATGATCACCGGCGAGGCGGCGGCCCACGGACTGGGCGCGGTCTCGCTGCGCTACTTCAACGTGGCGGGCGCGTACGGCGCGTACGGCGAGCGCCACGACCCCGAGTCCCACCTGATCCCGCTCGTCCTGCAGGTCGCGCAGGGCAGGCGCGAGGCGATCTCCGTCTTCGGCGACGACTACCCGACGCCGGACGGCACCTGCGTGCGCGACTACATCCACGTCGCGGACCTGGCCGAGGCCCACCTGCTCGCCCTGACGGCCGCGGCCCCCGGCGAGCACCTCATCTGCAACCTCGGCAACGGCAACGGCTTCTCCGTCCGCGAGGTCATCGAGACGGTCCGCCGGGTGACCGGCCACCCGATCCCGGAAGTGGTCGCCCCCCGCCGGGGCGGCGACCCGGCGGTCCTGGTGGCGTCGGCCGCCACGGCCCGCGAGAAACTGGGCTGGAACCCGTCCCGCGCGGACCTCGACGGAATCGTCGCGGACGCCTGGGACTTCGCGCAGCGGCGCGGCAACTAGTACGGAACGAAGGGTCAGGGGTCAGGCATGAGCGAGGCTGTTGCCGACGAGGCCGCCGGAGCGGTCGCCGAGCGGTTCACGGAGCTGTACGGCGCCGAGCCGCACGGAGTCTGGGCGGCACCGGGCCGCGTCAACCTCATCGGCGAGCACACCGACTACAACGACGGCTTCGTCATGCCGTTCGCCCTGCCGCACCAGGCGGTGGCGGCGGTCGCACGCCGCGAGGACGGTGTGCTCCGCCTCCACTCGGCGGACGTCGAGGGCGGGGTCACCGAACTCCGCCTGGACGACCTGTCCCCCGAGTCGGACAAGAACTGGACGGCGTACCCGGCGGGCGTGGTGTGGGCGCTGCGCGAGGCCGGCCACGCGGTGACGGGCGCGGACATCCACCTGTCCTCCACGGTCCCCTCGGGCGCGGGCCTGTCGTCCTCGGCGGCGCTGGAAGTGGTCGTGGCGCTGGCCCTGAACGACCTCTTCTCCCTGAACCTCCGGGGCTGGCAACTGGCCCGCCTGTGCCAGCGCGCGGAGAACGTCTACGTGGGCGCCCCGGTCGGCATCATGGACCAGACCGCGTCGGCGTGCTGCGAGGCGGGCCACGCCCTCTTCCTCGACACCCGCGACCTCTCCCAGCGCCAGATCCCCTTCGACCTGGCGGCCGAGGGCATGCGCCTCCTCGTGGTCGACACCCAGGTCAAGCACTCCCACAGCGAGGGCGAGTACGGCAAGCGCCGCGAGGGTTGCGAGAAGGGCGCGGCGCTGCTCGGCGTCGACGCCCTGCGCGACATCCCCTACGCCGACCTGGACGCGGCCCTGGCCCGCCTCGGTGACGAGGAGGAGGTCCGCCGCCTGGTCCGCCACATCGTCACGGAGAACGAGCGCGTCGAACGGGTGGTGTCCCTGCTGGAGTCGGGCGACACGCGCGCGATCGGCCCGGTTCTGGTCGAGGGCCACGCCTCCCTGCGGGACGACTTCCGCATCTCCTGCCCCGAACTGGACCTGGTCGTCGACACGGCCCTCACCTCCGGCGCCCTGGGCGCCCGCATGACCGGCGGCGGCTTCGGCGGCTCGGCGATCGTCCTCGCGGAGGAGCCGGACGTGGACCCGATCACCAAGACAATCCAGGAAGCCTTCACCACAGCGGGCTTCAAGACACCCCGCGTCTTCGAGGCAGTACCGTCGGCGGGCGCACACCGCCTGCGCTGACGAATCGACCGGGCGCCCTGTCCTCCAGGAGGAAGGGCGCCCGATCGTCTGTCCGCGACGTCAGCGGTTGACGGCCTGGTACTCCTGGACCGCCACGTCGGTGGTGGTGGCGAACGTGCCGCTGGGCAGGTCGCCGCCCGTGCCACCCGCGCCTTCCCAGCTGATGTCCCAGGTGAGAGTCGCCTTGAGGCCGTAGGAACCGTCCCCCGACGAGAGCAGGTACCGCACCCCGCACGGAGGCGTCAGCTCCGCCTTGCCCCTGGCGTACGGCTCTCCGATCGACCCGTCGTCGTTGATCCCGCACTCACCGGACGCCGGGAGGCTCTCCGCGTCCTCCGTCCCCGGATCGAGGTGCAGGCTCACCGGCTTGGCGGTCGTGGTCGCCCACAGCCCGGTCCCGGGCAGACTCGCCGTGACGGAAACCGGCTTGAAGGTGCCCTTGTCCAGCCAGACCCAGGTGGGAGCGTTCACCGTGGACTTGCCGTTCGGCGCGAGGGTCACCTTGGTCGGCGGCACGACGGTCCGCTGCTGGGCAAGCCCGGCGAGCGTCTCGGTGTCGATGGCCTGGGGGACGCCGGGGTTCTCGCCGTTGTCCACCCAGAAGGGTTCACGCGTGCAGGCCTTGGCCGCCGGGTCGTCCTTCATCTCCGGGTTTCTGACAGCCACCCACCACATGCCCTTGTCGTTCTTGTCGACGTTGAAGTCCTTGTACGGGTGGCCTCCCTTGTAGCGCGCCTTGAGGTCGGCGATGCCCTCGGGTGCGCCGCCGGTGGACTCGTACATGGACCACTTGGCCTCGTTGAAGGTCTTGAAGTCCTCCGCCTTCCAGTACGGCTCGTACCAGCAGGCCGGCGGCTCCCAGTCCACGGCCGTAGAGGTGATCGGACCGCTGTCCTTCGCCGTGGAACCCGGGACCTTGATGGTGACGCGGGATTCCAGAGCCCGGCCGGACGAGTCGCCGGAGGTTTTCCTCTCCTGGGGGCCGATGGTGTCGAATCCTCCAGCAGCGGCCGGAAGTGTCCCGAGGCCGACCAGCGCCGTAGTGAGCGCGGTCACTCCACGCACCGCTTCAGGGCCGGCACTTCTGCGACCCCCGGTCCTCGGTGAGGTCCCACGTCTGCCAGACACCGTCCTCGTTCTTCTTCAGGCCGAGGTTGTAGAAGACGTAGCTGTTGGGCGTGGTCTTGGTGCCTTGCAGCTTGTTCGTCTCGCGGTTCTTGAGGTCGGCCTTGCTCTCGTCCACGCAGTACGTCAGAGCCGCCGACTTCTTGTCGAACAGCGTCACTTGGCGGTCGAAGTAACGCAGGGTGCCGGCCCAGCTGGTCTTCTTGGCGATGGCGCTCTTCGCATACTGGTAGATGCCCACCAGCGCGTTGTCCGTGTAGTAGAAGGCCATGCCCGACTTCTTCATGTCTCCGTAGGCCATGGCCTGCCACACCGTGCTGACGGTTCTCTCGTTGTCCGCCAGGATCGCGTCCTTGACGGAGTCGCCCGTCTGCTGCCCCTCGAAGACCAGCTTCATGTCCGAAGGCAGCTTGATCTCAGGCCGATCGATCCCGTCCGTCGTCGCGGACACCGACGGCGAAGCCGATGGCGAATCGGCCGAATCCGCACCGGCGATCTTGTCGGACGACGCCTCGTCACCTCCCCCCGAGCCGCAGGCGGTCAGCAGCAGGGCCGCGGATGCGGTGAGCGCGGCTGTCACGAGCCGAGCAGGGCGGTTCACTGTGTGCTCCCGTTGAGGTGGGGGGGCAAGTCGAGCGAACCAAACGCTATCTGTGGCCCGAACCGCGACGGCAACGAGGTCTTCCTCAGCCCAGCCGTTTCGTCAGCATGTACTCCGTGATTCCCGGTGGATAGTCCGGCACCGCGCACACCACCTCGTACCCCTGCTTCTCGTAGAAGCGCGGGGCCTGGAAGTCCCATGTCTCCAGGCGGGCCGCGCGGCAGCCGCGGTCGCGGGCGGCGATGCGTTCCGCCTCGGAGAGCAACCGCGCACCCATGCCCCGGCCCCGGTGGCGTTCGTCGACCCACAGGTAGGTGACGTGGAGCCAGGTCGCCCACGTGTAGCCGACGAGGCCGCCCGCCAGGCCGTCGTCCGTGTCGTTCACAGCCCACACGTGCAACGGGACGTCTCTTTCGTCCGGCGTCCCGCGCAGGGCGCGCAGCACCGGAGAGGCGGCCGTGTTCGTTTCCCGCAGGCGTGTACGGAGCAGATCACGTCGGGCCTTGTCGACTTCTGTCTCAAGACGGAACATGCGGCACACCATAAACGCGCAGGGCAGTCAGTTCTGCAAATAACCTTCCGCTCCGGGCCCCCGGCCGTACCCTGATGAACAGCACCGGTGGGGGCCGGTGCCGATCAGGGGGCGAGACAGCCGGGTACGACACCCGGGGTGGGGGTAGCGGTTTCTGCACGGCGGCGGCCGTGCGGCTGCGGCGACCCGGCCGGACTGCTGTGAGGACGGACGGACAGATGCAGCAGATCCGGGCACCCCGGGGTCGTACCCGCGCGGTGCCGTCTTCCGACGATGGGGTATCCCCTGCTCTTCAGGAGCCTGGGGAAGGGGGTTACGTGGTTCGCATCCGAGTCCTGGTCGTCGACGACCATCGCATCTTCGCCGAGTCACTCGCGGCGGCCCTGGCCGCCGAGCCCGATGTCGAGGTCTCCGCGGCCGGCAGCGGTCCCGCCGCGCTGCGCAGCCTGGAGCGGGCGGTCGCCGAGGGGCGGCGGTTCGACGTGCTGCTCGTCGACGCCGATCTGGGCGGCAAGGTGCCGGGCGCCCGCCCGGCCGTACCCGTGCAGGAGGGCAACGAGGACGGGCTCGTGGACGGGATCTCCCTCGTCACGGGCGTGCGGTCCGCGCAGCCGAACGTACGGATCGTCGTGCTCGCCGAGAAGGACGACCCGCGACGGGCCGCGCTCGCCCTTCAGGCCGGGGCCTGCGGGTGGGTCGCCAAGGACTGCTCGCTGTCCCGGCTGCTCACGGTCATCCGGGGCGTGCTGCGGGACGAGACGCATCTGCCGCCCGCCCTGCTGACCGGCGTCCTGCGCGAGTTGACCGCCGCCCGCAAGCACCGCACGGAGAGCGAGCGGCTGGTGGAGTCCCTCACTCCGCGTGAGCGGGAAGTGCTGCGGTGCATGGTGGCGGGGCTGGGGCGCAAGGCCGTCGCCGAGCGCCTCTTCCTGTCGCCGCACACGGTGCGGACGCACATGCAGAACGTGCTGGGCAAGCTGGGCGTGCACTCCACGCTCGCCGCCGTCGCCCTGGCCCGGCGGGCCGGAGTGGGCCCCGCCGACCTAGCCGGGGATGTTGTCGAACGGGGCGGTCAGCTGGCGTAGCAGCCCCGCCAGTTCGCCGCGCTGGGCCCGGGTGAGCTCCGCGAGGATCGCGCGCTCCTGGTCCAGCAGACCCGCCAGGGCCTGGTCCGCGCGGTCCCGGCCCTCGGCTGTCAGCCGGACCAGGACGCCTCGGCGGTCACTGGGGTCGGGGAGGCGTTCCACCAGGCCCTTCTTCGCCAGGCGGTCGATGCGGTTCGTCATCGTGCCCGACGTGACCAGGGTCTGGGTGAGGAGCTGTCCCGGCGAGAGCTGGTACGGCGTGCCCGCGCGGCGCAGCGCCGTCAGGACGTCGAACTCCCACGGCTCCAGGCCGTGCTCCGAGAAGGCCAGCCGGCGTGCCCGGTCCAGATGCCGGGCCAGTCTGCTCACGCGGCTGAGCACCTCGAGCGGTTCGACGTCGAGGTCCGGGCGCTCCCGGCGCCATGCTGCGACCAGCCGGTCGACCTCGTCCTCCATGACGATCAGTGTAGTGGTTGTGTCGACGTAGAGTCTCTTGACATCCACTTTCTTGACGTCGAGATAAGTGTGGTGTCACGCTGTGTGTGCGTGCCGTACGGCCATCATGGACACCAGGAGGACCCATGCCCCCAGCCGCCGCCCACACCTGGGACCCCGCCCAGTACCTCCGCCACGTCGGCCACCGCGCCCGCCCCTTCGCCGACCTCCTCGCCCGCGTCCCCGACCTCCCCGGCGACCCTCCCCGCATCGCCGACCTCGGCTGCGGCCCCGGCAATGTCACCGTGCTGCTCGCCGCCCGCTGGCCCACCGCCCGGATCACCGGCTACGACAACTCGCCCGAGATGCTCGACCAGGCCCATGTGGAGCACGAGGGGCCCACCCCGGGCGGCGGCCGTCTCGACTTCGCCCACGCCGACGCCCGCACCTGGACGCCGGACGAGCCCTGCGACCTGATCGTCAGCAACGCCACGCTCCAGTGGGTGCCCGGGCACGTCGACCGGTTCGCCGACTGGGTGGCCGCGCTGAAACCCGCCGGGACCTTCGCCTTCCAGGTGCCCGGGAACTTCGACGCCCCCAGCCACCGGCTCATGCGCGACCTCGCGCACGCACCGCACTGGCGCGACCGGCTCGCGGGCACCCTGCGCCACGGCGACGCCGTCCACACCCCCGAGGCCTACCTGGAGCGGCTCAGCTCGCTCGGCTGCGCCGCCGACGTGTGGGAGACGACGTACATCCACCTGCTCCAGGGCGAGGACCCCGTGCTCGACTGGGTGAAGGGGACCGGCCTGCGGCCCGTGCTGAACGCCCTGGCCGACGACCCCGAGGCGCGGGACGCGTTCGTCGCCGAGTACCGGGCCGCCCTGCGCGACGCCTATCCGACGGGGCCGCACGGCACGCCGTTCCCGTTCCGCAGGGTGTTCGCCGTGGCCCGGAAGGAGCGCTGATGATCACCGCTCTCGACCACGTCCAGCTCGCCGCCCCGCCCGGCAGCGAGGAGCGACTGCGGACCTACTACACCGGTGTCCTCGGCATGACCGAGATCCCGAAGCCGCCGCCGCTCGCCCGCCGCGGCGGATGCTGGTTCCAGGCCGGTGCCGTGCAGCTGCACATCGGGATCGAGGAGGACTTCCGGGCGTCGAAGAAGGCCCACCCCGGGCTGCGGGTGACGGGCATCGACGCGTACGCCGCCCGGCTGGAGGCCCACGGGGCGCCCATCACCTGGGACCCCGACCTGCCGGGACACAAGCGCTTCTACGCGCACGACCCCGCCGGCAACCGCCTGGAGTTCCTCGAACCCCTCCAGGCGGACATCCTCTAGGCCTTGCGGCGCCCTATCAGGTGCGGCTTCGCCTCCAGTCCGTCCAGCCCGTGCCACGCCAGGTTCACCAGGTGCGCGGCCACCTCGGCCTTCTTCGGCTTGCGTACGTCCAGCCACCACTGGCCGGTCAGGGCGACCATCCCGACCAGGGCCTGGGCGTACAGCGGCGCCAGCTTGGGGTCGAACCCGCGGCTCTTGAACTCGCGGCCCAGGATGTCCTCCACCTGGGTGGCGATGTCCGAGATGAGCGAGGCGAAGGACCCCGTCGACTGGGGGATGGGGGAGTCACGGACCAGGATGCGGAAACCGTCCGTGTACTCCTCGATGTAGTCCAGCAGGGCGAAGGCCGCCTGTTCGCACAGTTCGCGGGGGTGACCGGCCGTGAGGGAGCTGGTCACCATGTCCAGCAGGCGGCGCATCTCGCGGTCCACGACCACCGCGTACAGCCCCTCCTTGCCGCCGAAGTGCTCGTACACCACCGGCTTGGAGACCCCGGCCTTCGCCGCGATCTCCTCCACCGACGTGCCCTCGAAACCCTTCGCGGCGAAGAGCGTGCGACCGATCTCCAGCAGCTGCTGGCGGCGCTCGGCACCGGTCATCCGGGTGCGACGCACTCGCCGCGGCTTGTCGTTGCTGGGGGTGCTGCTCGAGTCGGTCGCCACAGCGACCATCATGCCGCCTTGACGGGCTCCTTCCCGCGCCGGGAGCCGCCTTCCCCGGTGTTACGGCGCGAATCGATACGTGAGCGTGACGGCCACCGCACGTCGTACGCCCAGCCGAACATTTCGAACCAGCGGATCAGCCGGGCGGAGGAGTCCAGCTGGCCGCGCATCACCCCGTGCCGCGCGGAGGTGGGGTCGGCGTGGTGCAGGTTGTGCCAGGACTCGCCGCAGGACAGGATCGCCAGCCACCACACGTTGCCCGAGCGGTCGCGCGACTTGAAGGGGCGCTTGCCCACCGCGTGGCAGATCGAGTTGATCGACCAGGTCACGTGGTGCAGCAGGGCCACCCGGACGAGCGAACCCCAGAAGAACGCCGTGAACGCGCCCCACCAGGACATCGTGACCAGCCCGCCGATCAGCGCCGGGAGGGCCAGGGACACGACCGTCCACAGGACGAACTGGCGGGAGATCGCGCGGAGCGTCTTGTCCTTGATCAGGTCCGGGGCGTACTTCTCCTGCGATGTCTGCTCCTCGTCGAACATCCATCCGATGTGCGCCCACCACAGGCCCTTCATCAGGGCCGGCAGCGTCTCGCCGAACCGCCACGGCGAGTGCGGGTCGCCCTCCGCGTCGGAGAACTTGTGGTGCTTGCGGTGATCGGCCACCCAGCGGACCAGCGGACCCTCGACCGCCATGGATCCGGCGATCGCCAGCGCGATCTTCAGCGGCCGCTTGGCCTTGAAGGAGCCGTGGGTGAAGTGACGGTGGAAACCGATCGTGATGCCGTGGCATCCCAGGTAGTAGAAGAACACCAGCAGACCGAGGTCCAGCCAGCTCACACCCCAGCCCCAGGCCAGCGGCACCGCCGCCAGCAGCGCGAGGAACGGGACGGTGATGAAGAGGAGGAGGGCGATCTGCTCGATGGACCGCTTCTGCTCGCCGCCCAGCGTGGCGGGGGGAGCTTGATCGGTTGCCTGACCGGACGCCTTCGGGGCGTTCTCGATCACGTCGGAACTACTGGTCATACGCGTCCCCTGGAGGGTATGTGGATGGAGAACGGGGGTTGCCGGTCACGGGAACCCCGCAGTGTTTCCTACGGTTCCGTAACCTACGGCTTCGTAAGTATGGCAGCGCGGCGCCCGGCGACAAGAGCCCGCCAGCTGCGCGTCCCGGCCGACACCTATCCTGGAGTCGGTCGGACAGCGCGGTCCGCTCTGATTTCCTCCCGGATGTCCGATCCGTATGCGGCACCCGCCGCGCGAGACGCCGTCCGGGTACCCCCTCCCAGACGAGCTTCAACACTGCAAGGAGCCGCACCTGTGAGCAGTGCCGACGACCAGACCACGACCACGAGCAGCGAGCTGCGTGCCGACATCCGCCGACTGGGTGACCTCCTCGGAGAGACCCTCGTCCGGCAGGAGGGTCCCGAGCTCCTGGAACTCGTCGAGAAGGTCCGCCGCCTCACCCGTGAGGACGGCGAGGCCGCCGCCGAGCTGCTGCGCGGCACCGAACTCCAGACCGCGGCCAAGCTGGTCCGCGCGTTCTCCACCTACTTCCACCTGGCCAACGTCACCGAGCAGGTCCACCGCGGCCGCGAGCTGCGAGCCCGGCGCGCCGCCGAGGGCGGACTGCTCGCCCGCACGGCCGACCGGCTCAAGGACGCCGACCCCGAACACCTGCGCGAGACGGTCCGCAACCTCAACGTCCGCCCCGTGTTCACGGCCCACCCCACCGAGGCCGCACGCCGGTCGGTCCTGAACAAGCTCCGGCGCGTCGCCGCCCTCCTGGAGACCCCGGTCATCGAGTCGGACCGCCGCCGCCTCGACACCCGCCTCGCCGAGAACATCGACCTCGTCTGGCAGACCGACGAACTGCGCGTCGTCCGCCCCGAGCCCGCCGACGAGGCCCGCAACGCCATCTACTACCTGGACGAACTGCACGCCGGCGCCGTCGGCGACGTCCTGGAGGACCTCACCGCCGAACTGGAGCGCGCCGGGGTCAAGCTCCCCGACGACACCCGCCCCCTCACCTTCGGCACCTGGATCGGCGGCGACCGCGACGGCAACCCCAACGTCACCCCCCAGGTCACCTGGGACGTCCTCATCCTCCAGCACGAGCACGGCATCAACGACGCGCTGGACACGATCGACGAGCTGCGCGGCTTCCTGTCCAACTCCATCCGCTATGCCGGCGCCACCGAGGAACTGCTGACCTCCCTCCAGGCCGACCTGGAGAACCTCCCCGAGATCAGCCCCCGCTACAAGCGCCTCAACGCCGAGGAGCCCTACCGGCTCAAGGCCACCTGCATCCGGCAGAAGCTGGAGAACACCAAGCAGCGCCTCGCCAAGGGCACCGCGCACGTGCCCGGCCGCGACTACCTCGGCACCAGCGAGCTGATCGCCGATCTGCGGATCATCCAGACCTCCCTGCGCGAGCACCGCGGCGGCCTCTTCGCCGACGGCCGCCTCGCCCGCACCATCCGCACCCTGGCCGCCTTCGGCCTCCAGCTCGCCACCATGGACGTACGCGAACACGCCGACGCCCACCACCACGCCCTCGGCCAGCTGTTCGACCGGCTCGGAGAGGAGTCCTGGCGGTACGCGGACATGCCCCGCGACTACCGCACCAAGCTGCTCGCCAAGGAACTGCGCTCCCGCCGCCCCCTCGCACCCACCCCGGCACCCGTGGACGCCCCCGGCGAGAAGACCCTCGGCGTCTTCCAGACCGTGAAGAAGGCCCTGGAGGTCTTCGGACCCGAGGTCATCGAGTCGTACATCATCTCCATGTGCCAGGGCGCCGACGACGTCTTCGCCGCCGCCGTCCTCGCCCGCGAGGCCGGCCTGATCGACCTGCACGCCGGCTGGGCCAAGATCGGCATCGTGCCGCTGCTGGAGACCACCGACGAGCTCAAGGCCGCCGACACCATCCTCGAGGACATGCTCTCCGACCCGTCCTACCGGCGCCTCGTCGCGCTCCGGGGCGACGTCCAGGAGGTCATGCTCGGTTACTCCGACTCCTCCAAGTTCGGCGGCATCACCACCAGCCAGTGGGAGATCCACCGCGCCCAGCGCCGCCTGCGCGACGTCGCCCACCGCTACGGCGTCCGCCTGCGCCTCTTCCACGGCCGCGGCGGCACCGTCGGCCGCGGCGGCGGCCCCACCCACGACGCCATCCTCGCCCAGCCCTGGGGAACCCTCGAAGGCGAGATCAAGGTGACCGAACAGGGCGAGGTCATCTCCGACAAGTACCTCATCCCGTCCCTGGCCCGGGAGAACCTCGAACTCACCGTCGCCGCCACCCTCCAGGCCTCCGCCCTGCACACCGCGCCCCGCCAGTCCACCGAGGCCCTCGCCCGCTGGGACGCCGCCATGGACGTCGTCTCCGACGCCGCCCACGCCGCCTACCGCCGCCTCGTCGAGGACCCCGACCTGCCGACGTACTTCCTCGCGTCGACGCCGGTGGACCAGCTCGCCGACCTGCACCTGGGCTCCCGGCCCTCCCGCCGCCCCGGCTCCGGCGTCTCGCTCGACGGCCTGCGCGCCATCCCCTGGGTGTTCGGCTGGACCCAGTCCCGGCAGATCGTCCCCGGCTGGTTCGGCGTCGGATCGGGCCTCAAGGCCCTGCGCGAGGCGGGCCTGGACACCGTGCTCGACGAGATGTACGGACAGTGGCACTTCTTCCGCAACTTCATCTCCAACGTCGAGATGACCCTCGCCAAGACCGACCTGCGGATCGCCCAGCACTACGTCGACACCCTCGTCCCCGACGAGCTCAAGCACGTCTTCGACACCATCAAGGCCGAACACGAACTGACCGTCGCCGAGGTCCTCCGCGTCACCGGCGAGAACGAACTGCTGGACGCCGAGCCCGTCCTCAAGCAGACCTTCGCCATCCGCGACGCCTACCTCGACCCCATCTCCTACCTCCAGGTCGCCCTGCTCAAGCGGCAGCGCGACGCGGCCGCCGCCGGTGAGCAGCCCGACCCGCTGCTCGCCCGCGCCCTGCTCCTCACCGTCAACGGCGTGGCAGCGGGCCTGCGCAACACCGGCTGACCCGCACCCCGGACACGACCGTGCCCCCGAGCCCGTACAGGCTCGGGGGCACGGTCCGTTCCTCGTCAGCCGCGGCTGACCCTGCGGCGACGCAGCACCAGGAACCCACCGCCCGCGACCAGCACCGCCGCCACACCGGACAGCAGACCCACCGGCGCCCCGCTGCCCGTCTCGGCGAGATCACCGCCCGCACCGCCCTGCGGCGACGACGACGGCGACGCGGTCACACCCCCGCCGGCCGACGAACTCGGGGACACCGACGTGCCCGGCTCCCCCGACGGCGACTCGGACACCCCGGACGAGGACGACGGCGACGGCGAAGCCGACCCGGACGGCGTCGAACCGCCGGGCTCCTCCTCGTCCTCGCAGTCCGTCCAGAACACCTTGTGCTTGGCCGCACCCTTCTCACCGTCGAAGTTCCAGAACAGCTTGTAGTGCCCGTCGGGCAGCGACAGATCCTCCGTACGGCCGTGGCCCTGGTCGTCCAGCGTGAGCGCGCCGGACTTCACCGTCTCCCCCTTGTTCTCGCTCGGGGGGATCGCGTTGATGTGCCAGTCGACCTCCTGGACGCCGTCGAAACCGAAAGCGTCCAGGTAGAAGGCGCACACGTGCGGCTCGTTGCGGCGCGGTTCCTCGCCCGTCGAAGCATCGTGGATCTTGACCGTGCCGTTGTCACCCGGAGGGGTCGCGTGGGCGGCCGGAGCGAGCAGGAGGACCGCGGAAGCGGCGGCGCACACAGCGCCGGCGGGCATGAGGGTTCGCATCGAGGGACGTCCATCTTCGTGAAGGGACCGGGAAGATGTGGAGGGGGCGGCTCAGCTTCCAGCCTCGCCCGAGGCCTCGTCAATCACGAACCGACAACGCTCGGCCCCCCACAGAAAGGAAGAACGCCCGAACCCCTCACACAGTCACGAAAGCCGCCGTCAGCAACGCCACGCCCGACAACGCCATCACCCACGCCGCCCGCGTCCGCAGCAGACCACCCGCCACCACCACCGACGCCAGCAACAGCGCACCGCCCAGCGGAATCCACGCGTACAGCACCCCGGCCGGACCCGAACGCACCGCGTCATCACTGCCCGGCTTCACGACCACCGTGTAGGTCCGGCCCTTCTGCACCGCGACCGACTTCTCCAGAACCACCTTCGACCGGGACTGCCACCCCTCCGACAACGGCGAGTACCGGCCTGTGCACGTGTCCTGCCCGCACCGCGTCACCTCGACCGTGCCGTGCTCCCGGCCCTTCGTCAGCATCACATGCTGCGCCGTACCCCACGACGCCCACACACCCGCGATCAGGATCAGCACCGCGACCGTGCCCATCGCCGCGAACCGCCCGAACCGCAGCACGGCATGAGCGCTCTGGTGAGTGGCGGTGGCGGCGACAGAGGCAGGCATGGCCGGGATCATTGGCCATACCCGCACGGCCGGTCAACTCACCCGGGCGACAAGTCAGGAGTTGTACGTACTCTGCGCCCGCTCCAGCCCCTCGATCACCAGACACTCCACCGCGTCCGCCGCACGGTCCACGAAGTAGTCCAGCTCCTTGCGCTCCGCCGACGAGAAATCCCGCAGCACGAAATCCGCCACCGGCATCCGCCCCGGCGGCCGGCCGATCCCGAACCGCACCCGGTGATAATCCGCCCCGAACGCCTTCGTCATCGACTTCAGCCCGTTGTGCCCGTTGTCCCCGCCACCCAGCTTCAGTCGCAACACCCCGTAATCGATGTCCAACTCATCATGAATCGCCACCACATGGGCAACCGGCACCTTGTAGAAATCCCGCAGCGCGTTCACCGGCCCACCCGACAGATTCATGTACGACATCGGCTTCGCCAGGATCACCCGCCGGCTCGACGGCCCCGGCGGCCCGATCCGGCCCTCGACGACCTGCGCCTGCGCCTTCCCGGCCCGCTTGAACCTCCCCCCGACCCGGTCCGCCAGCAGATCGGCCACCATGAAACCCACGTTGTGCCGGTTCCCCGCGTACTCCGGCCCCGGATTGCCCAGCCCCACGATCAGCCACGGAGCGGCCGCATCGGTCGTCACGTCCATGTCTCCTTCATACGCGTCGGCCGCTGCTCCGCACCGGAACAGCGGCCGACGAAACGACGACGAAGAGGATCAGGCCTCGGCGGCCTCGCCGCCCTCGGACTCCTCGCCCTCGGTCTCCTCGGCCTGCGCGGCCAGGACCTGCAGGACGACGGTGTCCCCGTCGACGTCCAGCGTCGTGCCCTTCGGCAGCGGGATGTCCTTGGCGAGGACGGAGTCACCCGCCGTCAGACCCTCCACGGAGACCGTCACGGACTCCGGGATGTGCGTCGCCTCGGCCACCACCGGCAGCGCGTTCAGCACGTGCTCCAGCAGGTTGCCGCCCGGAGCCAGCTCACCCTCGGTGTGCACGTAGATCTCGACGTTGACCTGCTCGCCACGCTTCACCAGCTGCAGGTCCACGTGCTCCAGGAAACCCTTCAGCGGGTCACGCTGCACGGCCTTCGGAATCGCCAGCTCGTTCTGCTTGCCGTCGATGTCCAGCGCGATCAGCACGTTCGGCGTACGCAGCGCCATCAGCAGGTCGTGACCCGGCAGCGTCAGGTGCAGCGGGTCCGAACCGTGCCCGTACAGGACACCCGGAACCTTGTCTTCACGACGGATACGGCGCGCGGCACCCTTGCCGAACTCGGTGCGCGACGCGGCGGAGATCTTCACCTCGGACATACTCACTCCTCGAAGTCAGAAACGGACGTGGTCACCCGGCCACGAACGGCCTGCTACGAAGAGCGCGTCGATAACGGACAGCCGCACAAACTTCCAGAAGAAGCGGTACGGCCTCCCTCGCCGAGCAACTTCAGCAGTCTACTCGGCAAGGGAGGCCGTACCCAAAACGATCTACAGCAGCCCGACCAGCGGCTCCTACTGCTCGTCGAACAGGCTCGTCACCGAACCGTCCTCGAACACCTCACGCACCGCACTCGCGATCGTCGGCGCGATCGACAGCACCGAGATCTTGTCCAGGTCCGCGCTCAGCTCACCCGGCGTCGGCAGCGTGTTCGTGAACACGAACTCACTCACCCGCGAGTTCTTCAGCCGGTCCGCCGCCGGACCCGACAGCACACCGTGCGTCGCCGTCACGATCACATCCTCCGCGCCGTGCGCGAACAGCGCGTCCGCCGCGGCACAGATCGTCCCACCCGTGTCGATCATGTCGTCCACCAGGACACACACGCGCCCCTTCACCTCACCCACGACCTCGTGGACGGTGACCTGGTTCGCGACGTCCTTGTCCCGGCGCTTGTGCACGATCGCCAGCGGCGCGCCCAGCCGGTCGCACCAGCGGTCGGCGACCCGCACCCGGCCCGCGTCCGGAGACACGACCGTCAGCTTCTGCCGGTCCACCTTCCGGCCCACGTAGTCCGCCAGCAGCGGCAACGCGAACAGATGATCCACCGGACCGTCGAAGAAGCCCTGGATCTGGTCCGTGTGCAGATCCACCGTCAGCAGCCGGTCCGCACCCGCGGTCTTCATCATGTCCGCGATCAGACGCGCCGAAATCGGTTCACGTCCCCGGTGCTTCTTGTCCTGCCGCGCGTAACCGTAGAACGGCACGATGACGGTGATGGAGCGGGCCGACGCGCGCTTCAGCGCGTCAATCATGATCAACTGCTCCATGATCCACTTGTTGATCGGAGCCGTGTGGCTCTGGATCAGGAAGCAGTCGGCACCACGAGCCGACTCCTGATAACGCACATAGATCTCACCGTTCGCGAAGTCGAAGGCCTTCGTCGGGACAACCCCGACACCCAACTGCTGGGCGACCTCCTCGGCAAGCTCGGGGTGGGCGCGGCCGGAGAAGAACATCAACTTCTTCTCGCCGGTCGTCTTGATCCCGGTCACAGCACTGTCTCCTCAGAGGTGTCGCAGCTGGGGTGTTCGAGAGACCTCTCAGCCGGCTTGCGAGAGGCCGTCTCAGCTGGTGGGGGTGCGGGTGTGCACTTATCACCGTACGCCGTGTTTCAGGCACCGGTTTCCGGTCAGCCCTCCTCGGCCGACCCCCGGGAAGCCGCCTCGGCCGCCTTCGCGGCCGCGCTCCCCGGACGCTTACGAGCCACCCAACCCTCGATATTCCGCTGCTGACCACGGGCCACGGCCAGCGAACCGGGCGGCACATCCTTGGTGATCACGGACCCGGCGGCGGTGTACGCGCCGTCCCCGACCGTGACAGGCGCCACAAACATGTTGTCCGAGCCCGTACGGCAATGCGAACCGATGGTCGTGTGGTGCTTCTCCTGACCGTCGTAGTTCACGAACACGCTCGCCGCACCGATGTTGGAGAACTCACCGATCGTCGCGTCACCGACATAGGAGAGGTGAGGCACCTTCGTCCCCTCCCCGATCGACGCGTTCTTCGTCTCGACGTACGTCCCGATCTTGCCCTTCGCACCGAGCCGCGTCCCCGGACGCAGATACGCGTACGGCCCGACGGACGCCCCCGGCCCCACCTCCGCACCCACCGCCACGGTGTTGTCGACACGCGCACCGGCATCCACCCGAGTGTCGGTCAGCCGGCAGTTGGGCCCGACCTCCGCGCCCTCCCCGAGATGGGTCGACCCGTGCAGCTGCGTGCCCGGATGCACGACGGAGTCCTGCTCGAACGTCACCGTGACATCGATCCACGTGGTCGCCGGATCGATCACCGTCACACCGGACAGCATCGCCTCGGTGAGCAGCCGGTCGTTGAGAATCCGACGGGCCTGGGACAGCTGCACACGGTTGTTGATACCGGCGATCTCACGGTGGTCGCCCGCGACGGACGCCCCGACCCGGTGCCCGGCCTCACGCAGAATGCCGAGGACGTCGGTCAGGTACTCCTCGCCCTGGCTGTTGTCCGTCCGCACCTTCTTCAGCGCGTCGGCCAGCAGCTGCCCGTCGAACGCGAACACCCCCGAGTTGATCTCCCGGATCGACCGCTGGGCCTCGGTGGCGTCCTTGTGCTCCACGATCGCCGTCACGGCACCCGAGTCGTCCCGCACGATCCGGCCGTAGCCGGTCGCGTCCGGCACCTCGGCGGACAGCACGGTGACCGCGTTGCCGTCCTCGGTGTGGGTGGCGGAGAGGACCCGCAGCGTCTCGCCGGTCAGCAGGGGAGTGTCCCCGCACACGACGACGACCGTCCCGTCGACGGACCCGCCGAGCGCCTCCAGTCCCATCCGTACGGCGTGCCCCGTGCCGTTCTGCTCCGCCTGTACCGCCGTGCGGACGTCCGGGGCGATCTCGCCGAGGTGGGCGGTGACCTGCTCACGGGCGTGGCCGACCACGACGACCAGGTTCTCGGGGTCCAGCTCGCCCGCGGCGGCGAGCACGTGTCCCACGAGACTGCGGCCGCAGAGCTCGTGCAGGACCTTGGGTGTGGCCGACTTCATACGGGTGCCCTCACCCGCTGCGAGAACGACGACGGCTGCCGGGCGGTTGGCGCTCACGGGATGCCCTTCGGCTGTGGATGGGGTGACATCCGCAGGATACCGGGGGGTTTTGTGGGCGTGTGGGTGTAGGCCCCGACGTGACAGTCGGGGCCTGGGCGTAACCAGCTCCCCCATCAGGATTTGAACCTGAACTTAAGGGACCAAAACCCTCAGTGCTGCCTGATTACACCATGGGGGATGAAACTCGGCTAAACCGGACATTCGGTTAGATCGCCGAGTCGGCTCCCAACACTATGCCGTACCAAGCGCCCTCCATGCGACGGTACAACTCGGCGCTCTTGGTGACGTAAATGGCCAAGCAGCCTCGATAGGAGTCGCCGACGTTCTTGCGGACCGTTCTGGGGTTGTGCTTCTTGAGTGTCGTGCGTTGGAAGGCTGTGGCGTCCATGCCGACGAGCTGGGCCCGGTCGAACGGTGAGCGATTCAGCAGTTCGAGGGATTTCGGGCCGTATCGCAGCCGAACGGTCACGGAGTGTGGTGGGGGCAAGTCCGGGAAATGCGCCGGAAAACCGGCTGCGGGCGCCCGTAGGCTGGAGGCATGACCGCGACGGGGGAAGACCATGTGACGGCCCGGGGAGGGCCGTGGTGGTGGGCCAGACGGCGTAGTGCCGTGTTCGATGTGAGTCTGGCCGTGGTGTCCGCGCTGGAGTGCGGGGCGGAGGGCTTTCCGTTCGCCGGGGACGCGGGGATCCCGGTGGCCGCGGGGGTCGTTTTCGGTGTGTTGGCCGGTTCCGTGCTGCTCGTGCGGCGGCGCTGGCCGATCGCCGTCGTGCTGGTCTCGATCGCCATCACGCCGGCCGAGATGGGTTTCCTGATGGGCGTGGTCGGCCTGTACACGCTGGCCGCGGCCGAGATGCCCCGGCGGATCGTCGCCTCGCTGGCGGGGATGTCGCTGGTGGGGACGTTGATCGTGACGTTCGTGAAGACGCGGCAGGACGTGTCGCGGGGGGATTTGGACCTGGGGGACTGGTTCGTGCCCTTCGCCGCCGTCACGATGTCGCTGGGCTTCACGGCGCCCCCGGTGCTGCTGGGCCTGTACGTGGGGGCCCGGCGGCGGCTGATGGAGAGTCTGCGGGAGCGGGCGGACAGTCTGGAGCGGGAGCTCCAGCTGCTGGCCGAGCGGGCGGAGGAGCGGGCCGAGTGGGCCCGGAACGAGGAGCGGACGCGGATCGCCCGGGAAATGCACGATGTCGTCGCGCACCGGGTGAGTCTGATGGTGGTGCATGCGGCGGCGCTGCAGGCGGTGGCGCGGAAGGATCCCGAGAAGGCCGTGAGGAATGCGGCGCTGGTGGGGGACATGGGGCGGCAGGCGCTGACCGAGTTGCGGGAGATGCTCGGGGTGCTGCGCAGTGGTGGGGACGCGCGGCGTGAGCGTGCCGCTTCGGTGCCGCTGGCGGCGGTGGGGGTGGCTGCCGCGGTGGCGGCTTCGCGGGCGGCCGATGACGAGGGGCCGTGTCTGGCGGAGATCGAGGAGCTGGTGGGGCAGTCGGCCGCGGCGGGGATGGTGGTGGATCTGACGGTGGAGGGGGATGCGCGGTCGTATGCGCCGGAGGTGGAGCAGACGGCGTACCGGGTGGTGCAGGAGGCGTTGACGAACGTCCACAAGCATGCGGCCGGGGCGAAGACGTATGTGCGGCTGGCGCATCGGGTGTCGGAGATCGCGATGCAGGTGGAGAACGAGCCGCCGGAGGCGGCGGCGTCGTCGGCGCGGTTGCCGTCCGGGGGGAACGGGTTGGTGGGGATGAAGGAGCGGGTTGCCGCGCTGGGTGGGGTGTTCGTGTCCGGGCCGACGGACGCGGGGGGTTTCCGGGTGTCTGCGGTGATTCCGGCGTCGTAGCCGCCCCCGCGGCTTTGTGCTGCTGGTGGTCAGCCCGTGGTCAGGCGGGTCGGTTCCGTGCCGGCGATGAGGGTGGACAGGGCTTGGTCGATGTCGGGGCCGAGGTACCAGTCGCCGGTGTGGTCGAGGGTGTAGACGCGGCCTTGGGTGTCGATGGCGAGGAGGGCCTGGCTGTCGGTTTCGGCGCCGAGGGGGCAGACCTCGGTGCGGAGGGCGCGGCCGAGGTCGCCGAGGGTGCGGGCCATGTGGAGGCCGTGCAGGGGGTCCAGGTGGAGGGTGGCGGGGGCGACTTGGCGGCCGGGGCCGGTGGGGGTGATGTGGAGTCCGCCGAATTCGGCCCAGGCTTCGACGGCCGCGGGGAAGACGGTGTGGCGGTGGCCGGCGGGTGAGGCGTGGTCGCGCAGGGCGTCGGCCCAGATCTCGGCCTGTTTGATGTCCCAGCGTCCGGGTTGCCAGCCGGCGGCGCGCAGGGCGGCGTCGACGGTTACGGCGAAGCGGGTGGTGGACGTGCGGTCGGTGTGCATCTGCCCTTCGTCTCGTCGAGGTCATGGGTGGCGGGCGCGGGGGTGCCGGCGGTGTGTTCGGTGTGTGTGGCGCGTCAGCCGGTCGTGGCCGCCGGGTCGACTATGCGGACGCCGAAGTGGGCGCTGAGCGCGGTGCAGGCGCGGCAGGGGGTGGCGAAGCTGCCGTGGAGGGGGTCGCCGTCCTCGCGGATGCGGCGGGCGGTGAGTTTGGCCTGCTTGAGGGCTTTGCGGGCTTCGCCGTTGGTCATGGGTTTGCGGGCGGCGCGTTTGCTGCGGGCGGCGTCGGCGGCGGTGATGTGCCGGGAGATGAGGATGGTCTCGGCGCAGCGGCCGGTGTAGCGGTCGCGCTGGGCGCTGGTGAGGGTGTCCAGGAAGTCCTGGACGAGGGGGTGCAGTGCGGGGGGTGTGTCGCCGCGGGCGGCGGTGCCGGTGAGGGTGGCGCCGCGGACGGAGAGGGCGGCGGCGACGGTGGGGAGGATGCCGTCGCGGCGGTGGTGGAGGACGGGGGCGTGGGCGGTTTCGGTGGCGCTCCAGCCGATGCGGGGGTCGCCGCCTCTGGGGTCGCCGGTGCGCGGGTCGCCGTCTCGTGGGGCGCCGCCCCGGGGGTCGCCGTGTCGCGGGTCGCCGTGTCGCGGGTCGGCGGACCTGCCGGTGTGTGGTCCCGTCTGTGTCGCGTTCATGATCGTATTCCCCTCCGTGCATCCCCCCGGGGGTGACAGACTGCCAAATGGCGTGGCTGGTGCGGAAGCTGGGGCGCGGTGACACGCCCGTACCGGGGCGTGCCGTCACGGTGGGGTGACGGCTGGTCACGGAGGCGGTCGGGCGGCCGACCGGTGCCGGTGACCGGTGTCGTCGTACCGCATAGGCTGTCGGCACCGCGATCCACGTGGTTGACGCGTGGGTTCGGACGTGACAGTCGATACGGGGCGTAGTGGGCCAAGAGGGGTCACTGCGGGTCGTACAGAGTGCCGCAGGGGGCAACCGCCATGACGACAGGTCGGCTCGGGCAGCAAGCCGCGCCGCCGAACGCGGCCTACGCCGGGCAGGTCGTGCATTTCCCGGATCCGGTCCGGGCGGCGCGTCACCCGAGAGGGGTACGGGTCGACGAGCGTGGTTACCCCGACTTCTCGCCTTACGCGCGTGCGGCCGCGGAGATCGCGGAGCCGCCGGAGGGTTTCGGCGTGGACGAGTTGCGGCTGACGGACTACGTGTCGGCGAACATGGCGCTGGCGTCGTCCGGGCACGAGCTGTGGGACACGGTGCCGGCGGTGGCGACGCCGCACGGCTGGACGTGGCACCACGCGGTGGGTACGCGGCGGCTGGAGCTGGTGCCGGTCGAGGTGAAGGCGTTGCTGCGGCACCACGGTGGTGTGGCGACGTCGGGCGTCGACCAGTCCAAGCGGGGCACGCGGCCGTTGCAGGAGACGCGTCCGGCGCATTTCGGGCTGCCGAAGTCGGGTGTGGCGGTGACGGAGTCGCAGGTGCAGGGGGCCGAGGAGGACCTCGGCTACCGACTGCCGGGGCCGTACCGGTCGTTCCTGAAGGCGGCGGGGGGCTGTGCGCCGGTGGGTGCCGCGCTGGACGCGGAGCTGGGGCTGCTGATCGACCAGCCGTTCTTCACCGTGCGGGACGAGGCGGCCGTGAACGACCTGGTGTACGTCAACAAGTGTCTGCGTGACCATCTGACCAAGGACTACCTGTGTGTCGGGTTCGTCCAGGGCGGGCTGCTGGCCGTGAAGGTGAAGGGCGAGCGGATCGGTTCGGTGTGGTTCTGCGCGTACGACGACGCCCGGGACGTGGATCCCTCGCTGCCGCCGGCGGAGCGGGTGGAGCGGCTGCTGCTGCCGTGCGGGGACGACTTCGATGTCTTCCTGTCGCGGCTGGCCGGTAATCCGCCGGAGTTGGAGACGGTGGCGAATCTGATGGTGGACGGCGGGTTCGCGCGTGTGGTGCCGGTGGGTGCGGTGTCGTCCTCGGCCGGGGGGGAGTGACTTCAGCGATGGTGACGTTCGCGCAGGCGCAGGAGCGCGCGGAAGAGTGGATCAACGGGGACGTGCCGTCGTACCAGCATCGTGAGGTGCGGGTGCGGGAGTTCGACCTGGGGTTCGTGGTGTGGGCCGAGGACCGGGCGGACGGGCCGCGTTCCGACGGTGGCGCGCAGCGGCTGGTGATCGCGCGGGACAGCGGTGAGGCGACGCTGTGGCCGGGGCTGCCGGTGGGTGAGGTGATCCGCCGGTACGAGGAGGAGTACGGCCGTCCGGACGCGGCGGAGGAGCCGGCGCCGGCTCCTGCGGCCCGGGTGGACCTGAACCAGACGTCGTTCCTGCTGACTCCGCCGGAGTGGTTGCAGGACGCGGCGGACAAGCTGGGGATTCCGGATCGGCGGGGGGCTGGTACGCAGGGGGGTGCGGGCGCGGGTGCCGCGTCGGCGTCTGCTTCTGCTGGTTCCGGGGCTGGTGATTCCGGTTCTGGTGCCTCCTGGCCCGCTGCCGTGGGGAGTGACTCGGGGGGTGACTCAGGGGCGGGGGAGCCGGGTGCGCCTGCCGGGGCTACGCCCTGGGCCGGTACGGACACCAACGGCGATGCCGGTGACGACCGTTCCGTACCGCTGCCCGCGACGGTGTTCGCACCGCCGCTGAGCGAGACCGAGGGTGACACGCCTGCGCCGCCGTCGACGCCCGACGCCAAGACGGCGCTGATGTCGGGCGGCAGCCGGCTTCCGCCGACGGCGGTGTCCCCGGCGATCGACGAGCCGAACGCGCAGGGCGGTGCGGGTGCGGCTGGTGGGCCGGGTTACGGCTATCCGCCGGGGGCGGCGGGTGCCGCACCGGCTCCTGGTGTGCCGGGTACGCCGCCCGGTGGTGTGCCGCAGGGCAGGACGCCTCCGCCTGTTCCGGGCGGGCAGCCGTACGGGTATCCGCAGGGTGCCGACGGTGGATCTGTGGGGTCTGCGGGCGGCGCGGCGGCTTCTGGGCCTGCCGGCCCGGACGGGGTGCCGCAGCCGCCGAACGGGCCGGGTACGCCTGTGCGGCCGCTGACGCCGAACGCGGGCGACATCGCCGACGCCGCGACGAGCAAGGCGACTCCGCCGCCGGGTCGTGGACGGGGCTCGGGCCCGACGACGCCGCCTCCGCCGGGCGCTCCCGGGACGCCGGGTGCGCGGCCGGGCAGTACGCCTCCGCCGTCGGGGCCCGGTGCGCCGGGTACGCCCGCGGGTGGTTACGTGCCGACGCAGCTCGTGTCGGCGCTTGGGCCGGAGGGGCCTGGGGGCTCCGGCAGCGAGGGCGCCGGTGCGCCGCTGCCTCCCCAGCAGCCGCCGGGGCCTCCTGGTGCGCCGAACCAGCCTGGTGCGCCGAATCCGCCCGGTGCGCCGCAGCCTCCTGGCGCCCCGAATCCTCCTGGTGCTCTTGGTGGTACGCCTCCGGGTGGTGTCCACCATGCCGCGACGATGCTGGCCGACTCCGGTCGGGGCGGCCCGGGCGCACCGCAGCCGCCCGGGCCTCCGGCACCTCCGCGCGCGCCCGGTGTACCCGGAGGGCCTGGTGGCCCTGGTGGGCCTGGCGCCCCCCAGCCGCCTGGCGCCCCGGGTGCTCCCGGTGGCCCGGGTCCCGTGCACCACGCGGAGACCATGCTGGCCACGCCTCCGGCGGGTGGCCCCGGCGTGCCTCCGCCGCCGCAGGCCCCCGGCGCACCCCCCGCCGCCCCGGGCGCTCCTGGCGTGCCCGGTGCGCCGCCGATGCCGCCGCCCGGTGGAATGCCGGGTGGGATGCCGGGTGGGATGCCGCCCGGTGCGATGCCGCAGGGCGGGATGCCGCCCGGCCCCATGCCCCCGGGTGGGATGCCGCCCGGTGCGATGCCGCCGCCCGGTCAGCCCGCCCCCGGGCAGCCTCCGGCGTACGGCTATCCGCAGCAGCCCGCCGGGCAGCCGACGGTCGGGCCCGGCTACCAGGCCGTGCTGCGCTACCGCGCGCAGGACGGGTCCGAGCAGCAGCTGATCCGGCGTTCGGCGCCGGGTACGCCGCACCCGGAGTGGCAGATCTTCCACGAGCTGCGTGCCATGAACGTGCCGCCGGGCCAGGTGCTGGAGCTGCACACCGAGCTGGAGTCGTGCGAGCTGCCGGGTGCGTACTGCGCGCGGATGATCCGGGAGCAGTGGCCGCAGGCGCGGATCACGAGCATCGCGCCGTACGGCACGGACCACGCGAGCCGGCAGCAGGGCATGCAGCAACTGCTGGCCCACCAGGGCGAGTTGCATCAGGTGGCGGACGGTCCGGCGCGTCCGGCTCCGGTGCGGGCGCCGTTGCCGCCGGTGCAGGCGGTACCGCCGATTCCGCCGGAGGCGATCGCGCAGGAGCTGGCGGCCGCGTTCGGGCCGGGGGTGTTCCGGTTCGAGCAGGCCGCCGTGTCCCGGCAGGGTGTGCCGCCGGTCGTGGCGCACACGCTGGTGGCGGCGGGCCTGCCGATGGACATGGGCCCCTTCTTCTGGGCGCAGGCGCAGCCGGGCCGGCCGGTGCCGACGCTGGCGGAGCTGGCGGCCGAGCGGGGTGTGCAGTCGGCCTCCGACGCGGGGTCCTACCTGGTGATGGGCAGTGACTTCGGTAAGGCGATCTGCGTGCAGTACGGCACGGCGAACATCGTCGCCGTGCCGGTGGAGGCGGGGCCGGGCGGGGCGCCCGTACCGCCGCAGTTCGTGAACACCGGGCTGCCGGAGTTCGCGCGCTGTCTGGCGCTGCTCGGGCGGATGTGGCGGCTGCGGTTCGGTCTGAACCAGGAGCAGGCGGGCCGTTGGACCGTCGACTTCCAGGCGCAGTTGGCCGCGCTCGATCCGGCGGCGCTCGGGTCGCCGGAGAGCTGGTGGTCGGTGCTGCTGGAGCAGATGTGGGACGGGCTGCTGTGAGGCGTCGCCGCTGAGGTGTTCTGGAGTGACCTCTGTGCGGAGTGTCGGGTTATGGATACTTCCGCCTGATCCACCAAGATGTGCGCGAAATCATCCCATTTCGTGCTCGATCGCGCGTCGGCGTGGTGGAGAGGGGCCCCGGCATGAGCAGCCCATCGGTGTCCCCGCACGGCTTCCTGGCCGTGCGGGGGCGCGGTTACCGTCCCGAGCAGGTCGACGAGTACGCCGAGGTCCTGTCCGAGGACCGTGACGCGGCCTGGGAGAGGGCGGCCCGGCTGACGGTGCTCGCCCGGCAGATGGACGCGGAGCTGGAGCGGCTGCGGGACGCTGCCGCGCGGCTGGTCCCGCAGACCTACGAGTCGCTCGGGGAGCGGGCGCGGCGGCTCTTCGAACTCGGCCGGGAGGAAGCGGCGGCCGTACGCGAAGGGGCGCGGCGGGAGGCGCGGGAACTCGTGGACGGGGCGTGCGCGTCCGCGGCCGGCGTGCGCGAGTCCGCGCAGGCGTACGCCGATGCCGTACGCGCCGACGCCGACGAACGCGCCCGGCAGCGGCTGCTCGCGGCGCGCGCCGAGGCCGACGAGATCCGGGCCGAGGCCGGTCGTGAGGCCAATGAGCAGCGGGACGAGGCGCTGGCCGCGTTGCGGGAGATGCGGGAGCGCACCTCCGGGATGCTGGCCGATCAAGCCAGGGAACACGCCGAGCGGTGGGAGAAGTGGGACGAGGAGGACGCCGCGCGGGCCGCCGCGCTGGACGCCCGCCACGCGGAAGCGGTGACGCGCGCCGAGAGCGCGCTGACCGAGGCCGAACAGGCCTTCGCCGACGCCGATGACGCCGCCCGTCACCAGCAGGACGAGGCGGCCGAGCGCGCCGCGGAACTGCTCGCCGAGGCCCGCGGCCACGCGGAGTCCGTCGAGCGGGAGACGCGACGCGTGCTGCGCGAGCACGCCGAGCGCGGGGACGACGCACGGGCCCACATCGACCGCGTGCACACGAGCCTGGCGGCGTGGGCGGGGAGGGCGGAGGCGGAGTGAGACGAGGCGTGCGGCGTTGCGGGGGCGGGACGACGACCGTGCGACACCGGCCGCGGCACATTCCCCCACCGCACCTTTCGGCTCCGCCGCCGACCATGGGCTGACGGCTGGGTGTTGGCGTTGCCGCCGGCCACCGGTTGGTCAGCGCCGATGCCTGCTGGCTGCCGCGTGTGCGCCATGCGGCCGGGGTGCCGCCGGGCACCGGCTGACGGCTGGGTGTTGGTGTTGCCGCCGGCCACCGGTTGGTCAGCGCCGATGCCTGCTGGCTGCCGCGAGTGCGCCATGCGGCCGGGGTGCCGCCGACCATGGGCTGACGGCTGGGTGTTGGTGTTGCCGCCGGCCACCAGTCGGCCAGCGTCCTGCCGCCTGCCGCCCGTTGGCTACCGCTCCGTGCGGGGCCGGCAGGGCGCCGCCGGTCGCCGGTCGGCGGGTGCGGGCCGGCGTTGCCGCCGGCCCCGGCCGACCCGCGTGTTGCCGGTGTTGCGTCGGCCGTCGTGCCCCGCGTGTCAGCGGTCCCTGCGTACCGCGCCCGCCAGGATCCAGCCCTCCACCGCCTCGTACTCGTGGCGTTGTTCCTCCGACTTGCGGCGGCCGGAGGCCAGGGTGCCCAGCCAGCCGCAGGCGAAGCCCAGGGGGATGGAGAGCAGGCCGGTCGTGGTGAACGGGAACCAGTTGAAGTCGGCGTCGGGGAAGGCGGAGACGGGCGAGCCGGAGACCAGGTTGGTGCCCGGCATCAGCAGCAGGACCGCCAGCGAGCCGCCGATGAGGGTGCTCAGCAGGCCGGTTCGCGTGTAGCGGCGCCAGAAGAGGCTGTAGACCAGCGCGGGCGCGATGGCCGAGGCGCCCAGGCAGAACGACAGCGTCACCAGGGGCTGCAGGCTGCGATGCTGGACGAGCGTGGCCAGGAGGATCGCCGGGATGCCCACTGCCAGTGCGGAGAGGCGGGCCAGCGCCATCTCGCGGCGGGGTGACATCTCCCGCACCCGGGCCGCGAACACGTCGTGCGCGAGGGAGTTGGCGCAGGCGAGGATCATCCCGGCGACCGAGGCGAGCAGCGTGAGGAAGACCGCCGTGGTGACGGTCGTGAACAGGAACGTCTCCGCCGACGACACGTCCGCGCCGAACGCCGCCTGCGACCCCAGCAGATACGCCGTGTTGCCCTGCGGGTCGACCTGCGCGATCACCGCCCGGCCGATCAGCGCGGTCGCGCCGAAGCCGACGACCGTGATGATGAGCACGAACAGGGCCACGCCCGACACGGCCCAGGACATCGAACGCCGCACCTGCCGGGCGCTGGAGGCGGTGTACATGCGCATGGTGATGTGCGGCAGGACGCCGCCCCCGAGGACCACCGTCAACTGCGCGGTGATCATGTCCAGATCGGGGCTGGGACCGCCCGCGAACTGCAGGCCCGAGGAGAGGAAGGCCGAGCCCACACCGCTGTTCGCGGCGGCCGCGCCGAACAGGGCCCCCGGGTCCCAGTCGAACCGGTTGAGGATCAGCACGGCGACCACCGCGCCGGAGCCGAGCAGCATCACGATCTTCAGGATCTGGATGAGGGCGGTGCCCTTCATCCCGCCGATCGCCGCGTAACTGATCATCAGCGCGCCCACGCCGATGATGCAGCCCGTCTGCAACGACTCGCCGGAGAAGCCGAGGACGAACGCCATCAGCTGCCCGGTCCCCGCCAACTGCACCACCATCAGCGGCAGCAGCGCCGCCAGGGTCACCCCGCAGGCCGCGATCCGGACGCCGCGTCCCGGCATACGGCGGGTCAGCGCGTCGCCCATGGTGAACCGGCCCGCGTTGCGCAGCGGTTCGGCCAGCAGGAACATCAGCAGCATCAGGGACAACGCCGTACTGAGGGCCAGTACGGTCCCGTCGTAGCCGAACAGGGCGATCACGCCGCCCGTGCCGAGGACGGTCGCGGCGGAGATGTAGTCGCCGGCGATCGCCAGGCCGTTGCGCATGGGGGACAGGGAGCTGTAGCCGGTGTAGAACTCGTCGAGGTCGTCCCGGTCCGGGCCCGTCATCACGCACAGCAGGAGCGTGATCGTGGCCACCGCCGTGAAGCCCACGAGCGACATCGACTGGGCGTTGCCGCTGAACTCGGTGGTCACCGCGTTGCCTCCCGCCTGGCGTCCAGTTCGGCCTGCTTGCGTATCCGGTCGGCGATCGGGTCGACGCGGCGGCGGGCCGTCTGCTCGTACAGGACGATCGCCAGCCAGGTCACGGGGACCTGGACGAGCGCGAGCAGCAGACCGGTGGGCAGGCCGTCGGTGACGGTGCTCGTCATGAAGGACGGGGCGAACGCCGAAAGGATCAGGAACAGGACGAAGTAGCCGAGCGCGGTGAGCGTGGCCACGCGCCGCTGCCAGCGGTAGGCGCTGCGCAGCACCCGCAGGTCGCTGTGGTGCCCGAGCGCGGCGTGGCGCTGGGGACGCCTGCCGGCCGGTTCCGGCTCCTGCTGCGGCACCCAGGGGTAGGTGTAGTAGGAGGGCGAGGAATCCGGCGGGCGGTACGGGTAGGACGGTGGCGGCGGGTCGTAGGACATCCCGGTGCTCCTTGCGCGGGTCGGTTCCGGTGCGGCGGACCGCAGGAGGTGGGGGGTGGGCGGCCACGCACGTTACTTCGGAGTACCCGGGCAGCGCGAGGGTTTCGGCAAACTGATTGGTCGGTATGCGCTTGCCTTTTTGACCTCGGGTGTTACCCGCGTTAACGCGGATTCGCGGGAGGTGCCGGCGGCGCGAAGGCCAAGTTCCTGCGCAGGTAACGGCGTCCGGGCCGGCCGGCCACGGTCGTGTCCCCGGTGCATGTGAAGCCGTTGCGGGCCAGGACCGTCATGGAGGCCCGGTTGTCCAGGGTGGTGACCGCGGCGAGGGAGGTCAGCCCGTAGTCGGTGGCGGCCAGACGGCACACCTGCGCGACGGCCGCCGTCGCCACGCCCCGGCCCGCGGCCCGTTCGCCCACCCGGTAGCCGAGTTCGGCGCAGCCGTCCGTCAGGTCGACCAGGTTGACCCGGCCGACCAGGTTCCCCTCCTCGTCCAGGACGACATGGAAGCGGCACACGCCCGCGTCCTGTTCCGCGAGGAGCGCCCGGTGGCGTTCGGCGAACCCCTCCGCCGTGAAGTAGGCGTCCCCGCGGTCGGTCACCGTGCGGGCGAAGTACGCCCGGTTCTCCCGCTCGAAGGCCAGCACGGCGTCCGCGTGATCGGGTCGGAGCGGTTCCAAGGTCAGCATGGGCGGAGGATACGTACGGTCAGTCCTTGAGCACCGGGAATTTCCGGGGCGCGAGGAACAGCAGCACCAGGAACGCCAGTGCCGCCGCGCAGGAGGCGCCCAGGTAGACGGCGTGCACCGCCTCGGCGATCGCCCGCCGGGTCGCCTCCGGCGCGGTGCCCGAGTCGAGGGCCCGGGTCACCGAGTCGAGGTCGCCCGCACCGCCGAGCCGGGCGGCCAACACCCCGTTGGCGACCGCGCCGAAGACCGCCGCGCCGACCGTCTGGCCCGTCTGACGGCAGAACAGCACGGACGCGGTCGTCGTACCGCGCTCGGCCCAGCCCACCGTCGACTGCACCCCGACGATCAGCGGCAACTGGAACAGGCCCAGCGCGGCGCCGAGCAGCAGCATCAGCAGGGCCGGCTGCCAGGCCTGCCCGGGGTAGGGCAGGAACGGGAACGCGAGCAGGATCAGCGCGGCCGCTCCGATGCCCAGCATCGCGGTGTTGCGGAAGCCGATCCTGCGGTACACGTGCTGGCTCAGCGCCGCCGACACGGGCCAGCTCAACGTCCATACGGACAGTACGAATCCGGCGGCCACGGGCCCGAGGCCCAGCACCGACTGGGCGTAGGTGGGCAGGAACACCGCCGGCGCCACCATCAGCAGGCCCAGCGCGCCCAGGGCCAGATTGACCGCGGCGATCGTACGGCGCCGCCACACCCAGCCCGGGATGACCGGCTCCGCCGCCCGGCGCTCCACCAGCACCACGACCGCGACGAGGACGAGTCCCGTACCGAACAGGGCGAGTGAGGGCGCCGACAGCCACGGCCACGCCACCCCGCCCTGCACCAGGGCCGTGAGCAGCACACCGCCGCAGGCGAACACCGCGACGGCGCCCGCCCAGTCCACGCGCGCGTGCGCGCCGCCCTCCCGCTCCGGCTCGTGGAGGTGACGGACGATCAGCCACAGCGCGACCACGCCGATCGGCAGGTTGACCAGGAAGATCCAGCGCCAGTCCGCGTAGGCGGCGAGCGCACCGCCGAGCCCCGGTCCGGCGACCGCCGAGACCGCCCACACCGTGGACAGCTTCGACTGGATCCTGGGACGGTCCTTCAGCGGGTAGAGGTCGGCGGCGAGCGTCTGCACGGTGCCCTGGAGGGCGCCGCCGCCCAGCCCCTGCACGACGCGGAACGCGATGAGCGCCCCCATGTTCCAGGCCAGCGCGCACAGCAGGGAGCCGGCGAGGAAGACCACGGAGCCCGCGACGAGGACCGGTTTGCGGCCGAAGGTGTCGGAGAGCTTGCCGTACACGGGCAGGGTGACGGTCACGGCCAGCAGGTAGCCGGAGAACAGCCAGGAGAAGACGGAGAAACCGCCGAGGTCCCCGACGATCTGCGGGACGGCGGTCGCGACGATGGTGGCGTCGAGCGCCGCCAGCGCCATGGAGAGCATCAGCGCGGCGACGACGGCACCCCGCCGGTCGGTCCTGGCGGGACGTTCGGCCTCACGTGCCGCGGAACTGGTGCTGCCCACCCCGGGTTTCCTCCCCCTCGCCCGGCCGCGCCTGCGCCACGGGTACCGTCGCTTTGCCTGCCCCTTGCACCTACCTGCCGTCGGACAGCTTCCCACTGGACCCTGACGCAGCGGGAGGGTGGAGCCTGAATGGGCCGACGGGTGGAGCGAACCCTGAGACGGTCTCCACCCTTCGGTGGACTGCCCCTATGGGTACCTCCGTACTACGACCTGGGGAGGGTTCGTACCGGCGGAGGACGAGACGTGCGGGGACCGGTCCTTAACCTGGCTTTACGCCGTCGGGGGGCGGCTGTGCACACCGGCGGGGGTGGGGTTTTCCACAGGAAAAGACTGCGCTGAGCACCAGGGCGCGGGACCCCTCCCCACCGGGAGACTGAAACGCGTCGGACGGATTCCTCGTCCGCATCGCGTACCCAGCGGCTGTCGAACAGGCGACCGCCTTCACCAACTGCTGACCGATATAGGAGATATACCGTGACTTCGGCTGTGACCATTCCCAGGCACGGGGGTACTGGAGGGCGTACGGCCGTTGCCGCGCGGGCGCGGCAGGTCGTGAAGGCGTACGGGACCGGTGAGACCCGCGTCGTCGCGCTCGACCACGTCGACGTGGACATCGCACGCGGCCAGTTCACCGCGATCATGGGCCCCTCGGGGTCCGGCAAGTCCACGCTGATGCACTGCCTCGCCGGGCTCGACACCGTCACCGGCGGCCAGATCTACCTCGACGAGACCGAGATCACCGGCCTGAAGGACAAGAAGCTCACGCAGCTGCGCCGGGACCGGATCGGGTTCATCTTCCAGGCGTTCAACCTGCTGCCGACGCTGAACGCCATCGAGAACATCACGCTGCCCATGGACATCGCGGGCCGCAAGCCGGACAAGCAGTGGCTGGCGCGGGTCGTGGAGACCGTCGGGCTCGCCGACCGGCTCAAGCACCGGCCCACCCAGCTGTCCGGCGGCCAGCAGCAGCGCGTCGCCGTGGCGCGGGCGCTGGCGGCCCGGCCCGAGATCATCTTCGGGGACGAGCCGACCGGAAACCTCGACTCCCGCGCAGGCGCAGAGGTGCTCGGCTTCCTGCGGCGTTCCGTGGACGAGCTGGGCCAGACCATCGTGATGGTCACCCACGACCCGGTCGCCGCCAGTTACGCGGACCGCGTGCTGTACCTCGCCGACGGCCGCATCGTCGACGAGATGTACAAGCCGACCGCGGAGGCCGTCCTCGACCGCATGAAGGACTTCGACGCCCGGGGGCGCACGTCATGACCGTCATGAAGACCTCGATGCGCAACTTCTTCGCGCACAAGGGGCGGATGGCGCTCTCCGCGATCGCCGTCCTGCTGTCGGTGGCCTTCGTCTGCGGCACGCTCGTCTTCACGGACACCATGTCCACGACGTTCGACAAGCTCTTCGCGGCCACCTCCTCGGACGTGACGGTGAGCGCCAAGGGCGCCTCCGACAGCGGCGAGACCACCGCCGACAACGGCAAGCCGCCGGTCATGCCGGCCTCCGTGCTCGGCGAGGTCCGCAAGGTGCAGGGCGTGAAGTCCGCCGAGGGCGCGGTGTTCTCCACCTCGGTGACCGTCGTGGACGCCGACAAGGACAGCCTGTCGCCCTCCAGCGGCGCCCCGACCATCGTCGGCGGCTGGAACAGCAACGAAGCCCGCACCATGAAGATCACCTCCGGTGCGGCCCCCGAGAGCGCCGGCCAGATCATGGTCGACGCCGACACCGCCGACAAGCACGACCTGAAGCTCGGCGACGAGATCGGCGTGATCACCGCGGTCGGCACGCACACCGCGAAGATCTCCGGCATCGCCGACTTCACCGTCACCAACCCCGGCGCGGCGATCTTCTACCTCGACACCAGGACCGCCCAGCAGGCCCTGGTCGGCGAGAGCGGCGTCTACACCAACGTCAACGTCACCGCGGCCTCCGGCGTCAGCGACGCGCAGCTGAAGAAGAACGTCTCGGCCGAACTGGGCGCCGGCTTCCAGGTGAAGACCGCCAAGGAGACCGCCGACGCCAACCAGAAGGACGTCGCGGGCTTCATGAACGTCATGAAGTACGCGATGCTCGGCTTCGCCGGGATCGCCTTCCTCGTCGGCATCTTCCTGATCATCAACACCTTCTCCATGCTGGTCGCCCAGCGCACCCGCGAGATCGGCCTGATGCGGGCGATCGGCTCCTCCCGCAAGCAGGTCAACCGCTCCGTGCTGGCCGAGGCGCTGCTGCTCGGCATCGTCGGATCGGCGCTCGGGGTCGGCGCGGGCGTCGGCCTCGCCGTCGGCCTGATGAAGCTCATGGGCCAGATGGGCATGGAGCTGTCCACCGACGACCTGACGGTGGCCTGGACGACCCCGGTGGTCGGCCTCGTCCTCGGTGTCGTCGTCACCGTCCTGGCCGCCTACCTGCCCGCCCGGCGCGCCGGCAAGATCTCCCCGATGGCCGCACTGCGCGACGCGGGAGCCCCCGCGGACGCCCGGGCCGGCTGGATCCGCGGTGTGATCGGCACGGTCCTCACCGGCGCCGGCGCCGTCGCCCTGTACCTGACGGCGCAGGCCGACAAGGCCACCGAGGGCTCGCTGTGGCTCGGCCTCGGCGTGGTGCTGTCGCTGATCGGCTTCGTCGTCATCGGCCCGCTGCTCGCCGGCGGCGTGGTCCGCGTCCTGGGCGCCGTCCTGCTGCGCATGTTCGGCCCCGTCGGCCGCATGGCCGAGCGCAACGCCCTGCGCAACCCGCGCCGCACCGGCGCGACGGGCGCCGCGCTGATGATCGGCCTCGCCCTGGTGGCGTGCCTGTCCGTGGTCGGCTCCTCCATGGTGGCGTCCGCCACCGACCAGCTCGACAAGACCGTCGGCACGGACTTCATCATCCAGTCCGACAGCGGCCAGCTGATCACCCCGCAGGCCGTCAAGGCCGCGAAGTCCGCCTCCGGCGTGGAGCGGGTCACCGAGTACAAGTGGACCAAGGCCGACTTCACCACCCCCGACGGCAAGACGCTCAAGGACACGGCGATCACGGCGGCCGACCCGTCGTACGCGACCGACCTGCGCACCGAGACGGTCGACGGCAAGCTGCCCGACGCCTACAAGCCCGACTCGATGTCCGTCCACGAGCAGTTCGCCAAGGACCACGGCATCAGCCTCGGCTCCAAGATCAAGGTCGCCTTCAAGGACGGCTCCGCGGCCGACCTGACCGTGCGGGCGATCACCAGCAGTGACGTCGTGATCGACGCGGGCGCGATGTACACGTCCATCGCCACGATGGCCAAGTACGTCCCGGCCGACAAGATGCCACTGGACTCGCTGCTCTTCGCCAGCGCCAAGGAGGGGCAGCAGGACGCCGCCTACAAGTCCCTCAAGTCGGCGCTGCACGACTACCCGCAGTACACCGTGCGCGACCAGACCGACTACAAGGAAGCGCTCAAGGACCAGATCGGCCAGCTGCTCAACATGATCTACGGCCTGCTGGCCCTGGCGATCATCGTCGCCATCCTGGGCGTGGTGAACACCCTGGCCCTGTCGGTGGTGGAGCGCACCCGGGAGATCGGCCTGATGCGGGCGATCGGCCTCTCCCGCCGTCAGCTGCGCCGCATGATCCGCATGGAGTCGGTCGTCATCGCCCTCTTCGGCGCCCTGCTGGGCCTCGGACTGGGCATGGGCTGGGGCGCCACCGCACAGCAGCTCCTCGCCCTGGAGGGTCTGGAGGTCCTGCAGATCCCCTGGCCGACGATCACCGGCGTCTTCATCGCCTCCGCGTTCGTGGGTCTGTTCGCCGCCCTCATCCCGGCGTTCCGGGCGGGCCGGATGAACGTCCTGAACGCGATCGCGACCGAATAGCCGGCCAGGACCACCGCACACGGGGGTTGCGGAGGACGGGCCCGCCCCGGAGGTTTCGCCTCCGGGGCGGGCCCCGTTCGCGGCCGGGTGCCGGCACCCGGCGTCAGCGCGCCGCCGCCCGCTCCAGGAGGACGTACCCGTTGGCCCTGCCCGCGACCGTGTAATCGGCGCCGGGGTGCAGCCGCCGGGCGTAGCCCACGGGGTCGCGGTACCTGCCGTCGATGTTCTCCAGGGCGATGTACCCGGGCGTGATGCCCTGGGTGCCGCCGATCCACAGGACGCGGCAGCGCGAGGTCAGGCGGCTGATCGGGCCGACATTGGCCTCGACCGTGGCGCCGTCGGGGATCCGCGCCAGGAGCCGCTCGACACCGGACACGGGGGCGGGCTTGCGGTAGACCTCGGCCTCCGCGAGCTGCGCCAGCGGCAGCGAGGTGGTCAGCGCCAGAGCCGCCGCGGCGACGGCGGCCGGCAACTGGGCGGCGTACGAGCTCAGCCAGGGACGGGGGCTCGTGCGCGCGGTCGTGAGGACGTCGGCCAGGGCGAGGAAGACGACCGGCATCAGGACCGCGCTGTAGTGCCAGTCGGTGCCCCAGTAGTGCTCGTCCCCCGACAGGAAGCGCCAGCCGAGCGTCGGCAGGGCCACCAGCAGCAGCGGGGAACGCAGGGCGAGCAGTCCGGTGGTGGGGATCAGCAGCCAGGCGAGGGTGCGCAGCTTGGTGCCGAGACCGTCGAAGGGGCTGCCCGACTCGCTGACCTTGTTCCAGTAGTCGTAGGTCCCGGAGGTGTTGAACGCCGGGATGACCACCGTGAGGACGAGCACTGCCGCCGCCAGGCCGAACACCGCGGCACCGAGCGCGTACGCAGCCGTCCGGGGCGACGAGCCGCGCGCCCGCCACGCGACGACGAGCGCGATCGCGGCCAGCGTCAGCCCCAGGTCCTCCTTCACCAGCACCAGGGGAAGCGCCCAGTACAGGGCCGCGCGCCGGCGCTCCGCGAGCAGGGCCTCCAGGGAGAAGGCGATCAGCGGGACGGCGAAGCAGATCTCGTGGAAGTCGAAGTCGACGGCGCGCTGGACGCCCCAGGACAGTCCGTAGGCGAGACCGAGCGCCAGACCGCTGCGCCGGCCGAGGAGCCGCGCTGCGGCGCGGGTGACGGGTACGGCGGACAGGGCGAACAGCGCGGCCTGCGCCACCAGCAGCGTGACCGGCGAGGGAAACAGCCGGTACACCGGCGCGAGCAGGGCCGTCACCGGGCTGAAGTGGTCACCGAGGATGTCGAACCCCGGCCCCTTGAGGTCGGCCACCGGCGCCCGCAGACGCGCGTACGCCCGCACGACCTGCTCGAAGATGCCCAGATCCCAGGAGAGGGTCGTCATGTGCCGGTAGCGGCCGACGGAGACGGCCGCGTAGGCGGCGCAGAGGGCGGCGGCGAGGATCCACGGGTCCCACCGCGCGCGGCCCGGGGGCGGATCGTCGCGGGGCGGGCCGGCCGGCGTCGGTATGTGGGGGTGGGGCTGGGGCTCTGAGGACCGGAGGGTGGACGCGGGCATGCCGTGCCTTACGGGTGGGGGTACCGCTCGGGGACCGGACCGATCATGCCGTGGCGAAATCAACGGGTGGAGGTGATGTTGTGAAGGTTGGGCGGCTCATTCCCCGTTGCCGGCCGCACTCGCTCGACCGGAAGAGGGGTTGTCCACAGCCCCGCCGCGCGGACGCGCATCGTCGTACGCTGGAGACCCCCGGCCCGCAGCGCGCGTCGGGCCCGTCGTGTTGCCCACCCCTGGACGGAAAAATCCCCGAATGAGCCTGCATGGTCTGCTCGACGCCGTAACCAAGGACGCCGCCCTCGCGGAAGCGATCAACGCGGCCGCAGACGGCAACCGCATGCACGTCGACCTGGTCGGCCCCCCTGCGGCCCGCCCCTTCGCGGTCGCCGCCCTGGCCCGCGACACGGGCCGCCCGGTGCTGGCGGTGACGGCGACGGGCCGTGAGGCGGAGGACCTGGCCGCGGCTCTGCGCTCCCTCCTCCCGCCGGAGGGGGTCGTGGAGTACCCCTCCTGGGAGACGCTCCCGCACGAGCGGCTCAGCCCCCGCAGCGACACCGTCGGCCGCCGCCTGGCCGTGCTGCGCCGTCTGGCCCACCCGCGCCCCGACGACCCCGAGACCGGCCCGGTCTCCGTCGTCGTCGCGCCCGTCCGGTCCGTGCTCCAGCCGCAGGTCAAGGGCCTCGGCGACCTGGAGCCGGTCGCCCTGCGGACCGGCCAGACCGCCGATCTGAACGAGATCGTCGACGCCCTCGCGGCCGCCGCCTACGCGCGCGTGGAGCTGGTGGAGAAGCGCGGCGAGTTCGCCGTGCGCGGCGGCATCCTCGATGTGTTTCCGCCCACCGAGGAACACCCCCTGCGTGTCGAGTTCTGGGGTGACGACGTCGAGGAGATCCGCTACTTCAAGGTCGCCGACCAGCGCTCCCTCGAAGTCGCCGAGCACGGCCTGTGGGCGCCGCCGTGCCGCGAGCTGCTGCTCACCGAGGACGTCCGCGCGCGGGCGCGTGCCCTGGCCGAGGAGCACCCCGAGCTCGGCGAACTGCTCGGCAAGATCGCCGAGGGGATCGCGGTGGAGGGCATGGAGTCCCTCGCGCCGGTCCTGGTCGACGACATGGAGTTGTTGCTCGACGTGCTGCCCAAGGGCTCCATGGCCGTCGTGTGCGACCCGGAGCGGGTCCGCACGCGCGCGTCGGACCTGGTGGCCACGTCGCAGGAGTTCCTCCAGGCCTCCTGGGCGGCCACCGCCGGCGGCGGCGAGGCGCCCATCGACGTCGGCGCGGCCTCCCTGTGGTCCATCGCCGACGTCCGGGACCGGGCGCGCGAGCTGGACATGATGTGGTGGTCGGTGTCGCCGTTCGCCGCGGACGAGGAGCTGGACGCGGACACGCTCAAGCTCGGCATGCACGCCCCGGAGACCTACCGCGGCGACACCGCCAAGGCCCTCGCCGACACCAAGGGCTGGCTCGCCGACGGCTGGCGCGCGGTGTTCGTCACCGAGGCGCACGGCCCGGCGGCCCGTACGGTCGAGGTGCTGGGCGGCGAGGGCATCGCGGCCCGCCTCGACGCGGACCTCGCCGACATCTCCCCGTCGGTCGTGCACGTGGCGTGCGGCTCGATCGAGCACGGCTTCGTCGACCCGGCCCTCAGACTCGCCGTGCTGACCGAGACGGACCTGACGGGCCAGCGGGCGGCGGGCCGCGAGGGCGCCCGGATGCCGGCCCGGCGCCGCAAGACCATCGACCCGCTCACCCTGGAGCCGGGCGACTACATCGTCCACGAGCAGCACGGCGTCGGCCGCTACATCGAGATGGTGCAGCGCACCGTGCAGGGCGCGACCCGCGAGTACCTGGTCGTCGAGTACGCGCCCGCCAAGCGCGGCCAGCCCGGCGACCGCCTGTACATCCCCACCGACCAGCTGGAGCAGATCACCAAGTACGTCGGCGGCGAGGCCCCCACCCTGCACCGCCTCGGCGGTGCCGACTGGACGAAGACGAAGGCCCGCGCGAAGAAGGCAGTCAAGGAGATCGCCGCCGACCTGATCAAGCTCTACAGCGCCCGCATGGCGGCCCCCGGCCACGCCTTCGGATCGGACACCCCCTGGCAGCGCGAGCTGGAGGACGCCTTCCCCTACGCGGAGACGCCCGACCAGCTCACCACCATCGCCGAGGTCAAGGAGGACATGGAGAAGTCGGTCCCGATGGACCGCCTGATCTGTGGCGACGTCGGCTACGGCAAGACCGAGATCGCGGTCCGGGCCGCCTTCAAGGCCGTCCAGGACGGCAAGCAGGTCGCCGTCCTGGTGCCCACGACCCTGCTGGTGCAGCAGCACTTCGGGACGTTCAGCGAGCGGTACGCGCAGTTCCCGGTGAGCGTGAAGGCGCTGTCCCGCTTCCAGACCGACACGGAGGCCAAGGCGGTGCTGGAAGGCCTGCGCGAGGGCTCGGTGGACATCGTCATCGGCACCCACCGCCTGTTCTCGTCCGAGACCAAGTTCAAGGACCTGGGCCTGGTCATCGTCGACGAGGAGCAGCGCTTCGGCGTCGAGCACAAGGAGCAGCTGAAGAAGCTCCGCGCCAACGTCGACGTGCTGACCATGTCCGCCACCCCGATCCCCAGGACGCTGGAGATGGCGGTGACCGGCATCCGCGAGATGTCCACGATCACGACACCGCCGGAGGAACGGCACCCGGTGCTGACCTTCGTCGGCCCCTACGAGGAGAAGCAGATCGGCGCCGCCATCCGCCGCGAGCTGCTGCGCGAGGGCCAGGTCTTCTACATCCACAACCGCGTCGAGTCCATCGACCGGGCGGCCGCCCGGCTGCGCGAGATCGTCCCCGAGGCGCGCATCGCCACCGCCCACGGCCAGATGTCCGAGCAGGCGCTTGAACAGGTCGTCGTCGACTTCTGGGAGAAGAAGTTCGACGTGCTGGTGTCCACGACGATCGTCGAGTCCGGCATCGACATCTCCAACGCCAACACCCTCATCGTCGAGCGCGGCGACACCTTCGGCCTGTCCCAGCTGCACCAGCTGCGCGGCCGGGTGGGCCGTGGCCGCGAGCGCGGGTACGCGTACTTCCTCTACCCGCCGGAGAAGCCCCTGACCGAGACCGCGCACGAGCGGCTCGCGACCATCGCCCAGCACACGGAGATGGGCGCCGGCATGTACGTGGCGATGAAGGACCTGGAGATCCGCGGCGCGGGCAACCTGCTCGGCGGCGAACAGTCCGGGCACATCGCGGGCGTCGGCTTCGACCTGTACGTGCGGATGGTCGGCGAGGCCGTCGCCGACTACCGCCGCCAGCTGGAGACCGGCGAGATCGAGGAGGAGCCGCCGCTCGAGGTCAAGATCGAGCTGCCCGTCGACGCGCACGTCCCGCACGACTACGCGCCCGGCGAGCGCCTCCGGCTCCAGGCGTACCGCGCCATCGCCTCCGCCAACACGGAGGAGGACATCAAGGCCGTGCGCGAGGAACTCGTCGACCGCTACGGCAAGTTGCCCGAGCCGGTGGAGAACCTGCTGCTCGTGGCCGGCCTGCGGATGCTCGCGCGGGCGTGCGGCGTCGGCGAGATCGTGCTCCAGGGCACCAACATCCGCTTCGCGCCGGTGGAGTTGCGCGAGTCGCAGGAGCTGCGGGTCAAGCGGCTGTACCCCGGCGTCGTCATCAAGCCGGCCGTCCACCAGGTGCTGATCCCGCGCCCCAAGACCGCGAAGGTCGGCGGCAAGCCGCTGGTCGGGCGCGATCTGCTGGCGTGGGTCGGGGAGTTCCTGACGTCGGTACTGGGCTCCTGACGCTGACGCCCTGTCAGGCCACCGGTCGTACGCGAGCGCCGGTGGCCTCGCGCAGCGCCGCCGCCAGCCGGTCGCGGACCTCGACCTGCGCGGCGATGCGCGCGTCCAGCACCGCGAGACGGCCGGCGGCGATCCGGAGCGCCTCCTCGGAGGCGGGTCCGGCCGTGACGTCGCCGTCCAGGCACGGCAGGAACACCCTTACGTCGTCGAGCGTCAAGCCCACGTCCAGCAGACGGCGGACGTTGCGGACGCGGACGGCCGTACCGGCGTCGTACAGGCGGTAGCCGTTCGCGGCGCGTTCGGAGGTGATGAGCCCCGCCTGCTCGTAGTGGCGCAGGGCGCGCGGCGTCGTGCCGGTCTCCTCGGCGAGTTCGCCGATCCGCATACGTGGTTCCGCCATGTGCCTCAGTCTCATGTGACGACCGCGCCGCCGTCCACCGGAAGGATCACGCCGGTAACGAACGAGGCCTGCGGCGAGGCCAGTTGCGTGATCGCCCACGCCACCTCCTCGGGGCGTCCGATCCGGCCGAGCGGTGTGTGCGCGAGCTGCCACGCGCGGATCGCCGCCGCCTGCTCGGGAGTGTGGCCCGCGTGTTCGCCGATCGGTGTGCCGATCGCGCCCGGCGCCACGGCGGCGACCCGGATCCCCAGCGGGGCGAGCTCCACCGCCCAACTGCGCGTGAGCACCTCCAGGGCGGCCTTCCCGGCCGCGTACAGGGAGTTGCCCGGCCAGCCGCGCTGCCCGACGGCCGTCGTCACGTTCACGATCACACCCCGGCTGTCCTCCAGTGCCGGAAGCGCGGCCTGCACGAGCAGGACGGGAGCGAGGAGGTTCGTCGCGAGCTGGGGCTCGACGGCGGCACGCGTGTAGGTGCGCAGGGACTGGGTGTTGACGATGCCCGCGTTGTTCACCAGCACGTCGATGCGGCCGTGCCGGTCGAGTGCCGTACGGACGATGCGTTCGGGACCGTCGTCGGCCGTGATGTCGGCGACGAGCGGGCTGATGCGGGCCGGGTCGTGGGCGGCGGTCTCGGTGAGGGGCGCCGCGCGGCGGCCCACCGCCACGACGTGTCCCCCCGCGTCGGCGAACGCCTGGGCGGTTGCCCGGCCGATACCGGTTCCGGCGCCGGTGACGACTACGGTGCGCGGGGTCTTCGAATGTGGGAATGCCATGCGGGGATCGTCGGACCCTGACGTCAGTGTCAAGGTCAAGCGAACGCGTCACGGCCGAGCGAAGCCGCCCGCAGGAGCTTTCTGGCCGCGGACGGCCTCTGAGGGCGGAGGCCTTACTGCTGGTCGGGCCGTTCGCGGTCGCGGTCCATGCCGAGCTGTCCCTCGACCCGCTGCTGCCCGGCGTCGATCTGGTCCTCGTACTTGCCGCCGGTCCTCTCGTTCATCTTCTGTTCCGCGGCGTCGGAGCCTTGCTTGCCCTTGTTCCGCCCCTGGCTCTTGAACTTGTCGAAGATGCCCATTCAGAAACTCCCTCCGGGGATGGCTCAGAACCGACGATACGCGCGGCATGCGATGAATGCCCGTTTAGGGCCGATGTGGTCTGGACCTCATCCTCGCTACGGTGGGACCAGGCACACGCCGCCCGTGCGGAGGCGGAAGGCAAGCAGGGGAGGGGCGTACGGTGAGGCGTCTGAGGCGCGGGGCGGCACTGGCCGTCGCGATGATGTTCGCCGGCCCGGCACTGGCCGGCTGTGAAGGCCTGACCCCGCCCGCGGACGGCGGTGGACCCTCGGGTTCCGGCGTCCCGACGGCCGGTGACGGACGGGCCGTGAGCCCGCTGGACAACCCGGACGGCACGAAGCCGGGCCTGGCGGCGATCACCTCCACCGAGGACAAGGCGCGGGCCCGTGCCGTCATCGAGAAGGTGCAGACGAAGGGACGCGGGCCCAGGACGGGCTACGAACGGGACAAGTTCGGCTACGCCTGGATGGACTCGGCACCGGCCGACGTCCCCTTCGCCCGCAACGGGTGCGACTCGCGCAACGACCTCCTGAAGCGCGACGGGGAGGACCTCCGCTTCCGCTCGGGCTCGGACTGCGTCGTCATGGCGCTGACGCTGCACGACCCCTACACCGGGAAGGTCATCGAGTGGACCAAGTCCCGTGCGACGAAGGTTCAGATAGACCACGTCATGCCGCTGTCCTACGACTGGCAGATGGGCGCCTCGCGCTGGACGAAGGACAAGCGTGAGGCCATCGCGAACGACCCGCTCAACCTCGTCCCGGTGGACGGGCCGACCAACGGCTCCAAGGGCGACTCCGGTCCGGCGTCCTGGCTGCCGCCGAACAAGCGGATCCGCTGCGCCTACGCGGTGCGCTTCGCCCAGGTGTCACTGAAGTACGAGCTTCCCGTCACGGCGGCGGACAAGCGGATGATGCTGAAGCAGTGCGGCAGTTGAAACCGGACGAGGGGAACCCGGCCGGAGCGGCCCGGATGCCGAGCGGGCTCGTCGCGCTGGCGCTCGGCGGGTTCGGCATCGGTCTGACCGAGTTCCTCATCGCCGGGCTGCTGCCGCAGGTGGCGTCGAGCTTCGCGGTGTCCGAGGCGGCCGCGGGCCGGCTGATCTCCGGATACGCGCTGAGTGTCGCGGTGGGAGCGATCGCCCTGACCGCGGCGACGGCACGGCTGCCCCGCAAGCAGGTCCTGGTCGGCCTGGTGGCGCTGTTCGTCCTCGGCAACCTGCTGTCGGCCGTCGCGCCGAACTACGCCGTGATGCTGCTCGGGCGGATCGTCGCGGCGTTGTGCCACGGCTCGTTCTTCGGCATCGGCTCGCTGGTCGCGCGCCGTCTGGTCGCGCCGGAGAAGAAGTCCCAGGCCGTGGCGGTCATGTTCGCCGGGCTGACGGTCGCGAACGTGCTCGGTGTGCCGTTCGGCGCGCTGGTCGGTGAGCGCTGGGGCTGGCGGGCGGCGTTCTGGGCGGTCACCGCGATCGGCGTCCTCGCCCTGGCGGGAATCGCCGCACTGGTGCCCGCGTGGGCGGGCCGGACACCTCCGCCCACCGGGCCGGCCGACGGAGAACCGGTGCCGCCCAGCGGCCTGCGGGCGCAGGTGCGGGCCTTCCGGTCCTGGCAGGTCTGGCTGACCCTGACGGCCACCGCGCTCGGCTACGGCGGGATGTTCGGTGCCTTCAGCTACATCGCCTACACCTTCACCGAGGTCAGCGGCTTCGCCCCGGCGGACGTCGCCTGGCTGCTGATGGTCTACGGCGTCGGACTGGTCGTCGGAAACCTGGTCGGCGGGCGCGCGGCCGACCGCGACCGTGACCGTGCGCTGGTCCTCGCCCTGTCCGGACTCACCCTCACCCTGGCGCTGTTCGGGCTGCTCGCCGGCAGCGCCACCGCCTCGGTCGTCCTCGTGTTCGTGATGGGCGTGACCGGGTTCGCCAGTGTGCCCGGGATGATCACGCGTGTCACCGACTACGCGCACGGCGCGGCACTGGCCGCCAGCGCCAACGTGTCCGCGTCCAACGTCGGCAACGCCCTCGGCGCCTGGCTCGGAGGCCTGGCCATCACCGCGGGCCTGGGCTACGCCTCACCGCTCTACGTCGGCGCCGGCATCGCCCTGCTGGCCACGGTCGTCATGGTCATCGCCGCACGGCAGGCCAGGTCTTCGCAGGTGGAAGACCGTGTCCCCACGCGGTAATTCGGTTCCGGCCCCGCCCCGGCACGCCTACCGTGACCGCATGCAGCGGAAGATATCGAGCCTCGCCGACCGCCCGGACATGCGGGAGCGGGTCGTCGGGATGGCGGACAGCTGGCCGGAGTTCACGATCCAGGACCTCGTCGGTGCCGCGCACTTCCCGCGGATCGCCGCCGAACTCCCGGACTACGTCCTGTTCGCCGAGGACGAGCAGGGCGAGGTCGTCGCGAACGGCTACAGCGTGCCCTTCGCCCTCCAGGCCGAGGGCCGTGGCCGACTGCCCGGGAACGGCTGGGACACGGTCCTCGTGTGGGCGTTCTCCGACCTGCGCCGCGGCGTCCGCCCGGACACCGTCAGCGCGATCTCGATCTCCGTCGCCCCGCACGCCCAGGGCCGCGGCCTGTCCGCGCTGATGCTCTCGGCCATGCGCGACAACGCCCGGGCGTACGGCTTCCGGGAGGTCGTCGCCCCGGTCCGCCCCAACGCCAAGCACCTGGAACCGCACACCCCCATCGAGGAGTACGCCCACCGGGTCCGCCCCGACGGCCTGCCCCAGGACCCGTGGCTGCGGGTCCACGCCCGGGCCGGTGCCACCATCGACTCCGTGGCACCGGCGTCCATGACGGTGGCGGCCTCACTGGCGGACTGGCGCCGCTGGACGGGGCTGCCCTTCGACACCCGGGGCGACATCGAGGTACCCGGCGCCCTGGTGCCGGTGCGCTGCGAACCGGAGCGCGGCTACGCCGTGTACGTCGAGCCCAACGTGTGGATGCGGCATCCCCTGTGACCGGGCGGGCCCGAACCGGAGTTCCCCTACGACCGTAGGCCGGGTGCCCGTGGCGTTCGCGATCAGCGCGGTGATCGGACTTCCCCGGCGGCCCCTACACGGCGGGTCTCTACGTCACACTCCTCGCCGCCGGGCTGCCGGCAGCGGCGATCCGGGTCCAGGAACGCGGGGAGCCCTGACCGGCCCGGAGACCCCGGGACGGGACCGCGCCGACCCCCCCCGGCGCGACTCCCCTCCCGGCCCGGTCCGCGCGGCGGTGCCGGAAGTCCCGGTGAATCGTTGGTCGAATGGGTTGGCCAGAGCTTGGCCACTGCCTACCATCGATCACCGCAAGACCTTGTGCACCGTCGCACAATCTCCTCGGGAGGTCTCCTTGCACCGCCGCCGTCGCACCGCGCTCCTCCTCACCGCCGCGATCGCCGCCGCGGCGCCCCTTCTCACCGCCTGCGGCAACGACGCGCATCCCGGCGCCGCGGCCGTGGTGGGCGGCCAGCGGATCACCGTCTCGCAGCTGGAGGACCGGGTCGGCGAGGTACGCGCGGCCCAGCGGGCGGCCGTGCGGGACGACGCCCAGTACCAGCAGGCCATCGCCGGCACCGGCACGCTCACCCGCGACACCCTGCACACCATGGTCCTCGACCGGGTGCTGCACCGCGCGGCCCAGGACGCCGGTGTGACCGTCACCCGCAGGGAGATCCAGGAGATGCGGTCCGGCCTGGAGGAGCAGGCCGGCGGCGCCAAGGCGCTGGAGACCACCTGGCTCCAGCAGTACGGCATCCCGCCGCAGCGCCTGGAGGAGAACCTCCGCCTTCAGCTGGAGGCGCAGAAGCTCGCTCGGAAGCTCGGCACCGACACCAACCGTCCCGAGTTCTGGAAGGCCCTGTCCGAGGCCTCCAAGGACCTGAACGTCGACCTCAACCCGCGCTACGGCACCTGGGACGTCCAGAAGAGCAGCCGAGCCGACGCGAAGACGCCGTGGGTACGGGACGTGTCGGCGGCGCAGGCGCAGCAGAACATGTAGGAGTACCGCCCCGGGTGCCCAGGGGTCCTGTCCAGGGGCTGTGGATAACTTCCGGGGTTGTCGGCGCCGTGGGATAGCTTCGAATCGTGAACGCCAACAGCCCCGAAGCCCCCGGCCGCATCGTCCTGCTCACCACCAGCCACCGCGTCGCCCCCGGCCTGCTGTCCTGGCCCGCCTGGCAGGCGCTGCACGCGGCCGACCAGGTGCTGTGCGCGGACGGCGCGCATCCGCAGCTGCCGTATCTGCGCGAGGCGGGGATCACCGTCGACGAGGCGTCCCCGACGGCCGAGGAACTGGTCGACGCCTGCGCCGGCGGACGCACGCTGGTCGTCGTGGCGACGGGCGAGGGCGAGCCGGCCCTGACGGACGGCCTGGCCCGCCTGGCCGGCACCGGCCGCGTCGCCATGCCCGAGCTGGAGCTGCTCCCCGCGTCCTACGACCTGCCGGGCGCCCGCCTGCTCGATCTCGTCCAGGTCATGGACCGTATCCGCGCCGAGTGCCCCTGGTCGTCCCAGCAGACGCACAAGGGCCTGGCCAAGTACGGCATCGAGGAGGCGTACGAACTCGTCGAGGCGATCGAGGAGGGCGACCGTGACGAACTGCGCGAGGAGCTCGGTGACGTTCTCCTCCAGGTCGTCTTCCACGCCCGGATCGCCGAGGACGACCCGGAGAGCCCCTTCTCCGTCGACGACGTCGCCGCCGGCATCGTCGCCAAGCTGATCCACCGCCACCCGCATGTCTTCGGCGACGAGACGGCCACCACGCCCGAGGAGGTCAAGGCGCACTGGCTGCGCACCAAGGCGGTCGAGAAACAGCGCAGCTCGATCACCGAGGGCATCCCCCTCGGCCAGCCCGGCCTGGCCCTCGCCGCCAAGCTGGCGTCCCGGGCCCGCACCGCCGGCCTGGACATACCGCTCCCGCCGGTGGAGGGCATCGGCTACGACCTGCTGGCCCTGGCCGTCCGCGCGGAGGCGGAGGGCGTCGACCCGGAGGCGGCCCTGCGAGCGGCGGCCCGCGCGTACCGGGACGCGATCAGGGAGGCGGAGCAGGGCTGAGACGGGCCGGGGGAGGCACAAGAGGCGGAGGTGGCTGAGACCGGCCGGGGGCAGGGCACGGGGGGGGGCGGAGGACGACTGGGACCGGCCGGGGAAGGCCCACGAGGGGAGCAGAGCTGAGACGGGGCGTGGGCAGGGCACCGGGGGCGGAGGACGGCTGGGACCGGCCGAGGCAGGGCCGGGCGGAGAGGCGGAGGACCGCTGGGACCGGCCGGGGGCAGGGCACCGGGGGCGGAGGACGGCTGGGACCGGCCGAGGCAGGGCCGGGCGGAGAGGCGGAGGACCGCTGGGACCGGCCGGGGGCAGGGCACTGGGGGCGGAGGACGGCTGGGACCGGCCGAGGCAGGGCCGGGCCGAGAGGCGGAGGACCGCTGGGACCGGCCGGGGAAGGGGAGGGGGCCGGGAGCCGGATACCGTCGGGGAGTGACCGACCAGCCCCAGCCCAGCACCCCGGCCGCCGCTCCCGACCTCTTCACCTGGGAGTTCGCGAGCAACCCCTACCCCGCCTACGCCTGGCTCCGCGAGCACGCCCCCGTGCACCGGACCAAGCTGCCCAGCGGCGTGGAGGCCTGGCTGGTCACGCGGTACGCCGACGCCAAGCAGACGCTCGCCGACCACCGGCTCTCCAAGAACCCGGCGCATCACGACGAGCCCGCACACGCCAAGGGCAAGACCGGGATCCCCGGCGAGCGCAAGGCCGAGCTGATGACGCATCTGCTCAACATCGACCCGCCGGACCACACCCGGCTGCGGCGGCTCGTCTCCAAGGCGTTCACACCCCGCCGGGTCGCCGAGTTCGCGCCGCGGGTGCAGGAGCTCACCGACACCCTCATCGACGGGTTCGCGCGGAAGGGGTCCGCCGACCTCATCCACGAGTTCGCGTTCCCGCTCCCCATCTACGCCATCTGCGACCTGCTCGGCGTCCCCCGCGAGGACCAGGACGACTTCCGCGACTGGGCGGGGATGATGATCCGTCACCAGGGCGGCCCCAGGGGCGGCGTGGCGCGGTCCGTGAAGAAGATGCGCGGCTACCTCGCCGACCTCATCCACCGCAAGCGGGAGGCGCTGCCCGACGAGCCCGCCCCCGGCGAGGACCTCATCTCCGGCCTGATCCGCGCCTCCGACCACGGTGAGCACCTCACCGAGAACGAGGCCGCGGCCATGGCCTTCATCCTGCTGTTCGCCGGCTTCGAAACCACCGTGAACCTGATCGGCAACGGCACCTACGCCCTGCTCACCCACCCCGAGCAGCGCGCGCGCCTCCAGTCGTCCCTCGCCGCCGGGGAGACCAGCCTCCTGGAGACCGGCGTCGAGGAACTCCTGCGCTTCGACGGCCCCGTCGAACTCGCCACCTGGCGGTTCGCCACCCAGCCCCTCACCATCGGCGGGCAGCACATCTCGCCCGGCGACCCGGTCCTCGTCGTGCTGGCCGCCGCGGACCGGGACCCGGAGCGGTTCGCCGATCCGGACGTGCTCGACCTCGCCCGCCGCGACAACCAGCACCTCGGTTACGGCCACGGCATCCACTACTGCCTCGGCGCCCCGCTCGCCCGCCTGGAGGGTCAGACCGCGCTCGCCACGCTCCTCACCCGCCTCCCGGACCTGCGGCTGGCGGCGGATCCGGCCGAGCTGAGATGGCGCGGCGGCCTCATCATGCGCGGTCTGCGCACGCTGCCGGTGGAGTTCTCACCGGCTAAACATGACACGCCGTCAGACCTGTGATCTTCACGTGATCTGCGCGGCATGAACTTGTGACAAGTGATCGTCTGCCGATACGTTCACCCATCATCAGCGCGGCCCGGGAGACCCTGCGCCGCGCCGGTCACTGCTGTCTCGCGAAAGGTCTCCGTATGCTCTCCGGGAACGGTCGGCACCGTCGCCCCCGCCAGGCTCCGGCTCTCCTCGTCGCGGCCGGGGTCACCGGCTCCGCCATCGCGATCCCGCTCCTCGGGGCCTCCGGTGCCAGCGCGGCCGACGGCGCGACCTGGGACCGGGTCGCGGACTGCGAGACCGGCGGCGCCTGGAGCCAGAACAGCGGCAACGGATACTTCGGCGGCCTCCAGTTGTCCCAGGAGGACTGGGAGAACCACGGCGGCCTCGACTACGCCCCGAGTGCCGACCTGGCCAGCCGCTCCCAGCAGATAGCCGTGGCCGAGAGAATCCTCGCCGACCAGGGGGTCGGCGCCTGGCGTACCTGCGGTCTGCTCTCCGGCCTCGAACAGGACAAGGGCTCGGACACGTCCGACTCCTCCGCTCCGACGGACTCACCCGGACTGCTCGACTCCTCCGAGTCGGACGAAACCGCCAATTCCGACAAGTCATCTGATTCTGCCGATTCCTCGACACACGACCAGTCGCAGGAACAGTCACAGGATCAGTCGCAGGACCAGGAGCCCGGCAGTTCCCCGTCGCCCACTCCCGAGAGTGACGAGCCCGCCAAGTCGCCTCAGGACGGGGGTTCTTCGGCCCCGACCGACACCACCTCCGGCCGCCACCGCGGCCCCAGCGCCGACGAGGACGCCAAGGCCGAGGACGGCCGCCCGTCCGGGTCCGCCGGACGGCACGCCTCGCGCGACGGCGAGGCCGCCCGGGAGGCGACGGACGGCTCCTACACCGTCCGCCCCGGCGACAGCCTCTGGTCCATCGCGAACTCTCTTGATCTCAGCGGCGGATGGCGCACGCTCTACGTCGGGAACGAGACGGCTGTCGGCACCGACCCGAACCTCATCCGCCCCGGTCAGAAGCTCACGGTAGGGGTCGAAGCGGACGAGCGGTAGGCGGTGGGGCAGTACGGAAACGGGGGCGGAAGTCACCCCGAAACCGTGCGAGTTCACGTCACTGTTCGTGGCTAATGTCCCTTATCGGTGCGGTGAGAGATAGATCTCAGAAGCCCTGATCGTCTTTGAAATTCCGCCGATCGCATGTCTACGGTCATGACCGCTCGCCACCGCGAGCCCCGGCTGCCGCAACGCCGAATCCTGCCAGCGGCCGCACGGGAACAGTCGTCGCGTCAAGCGCCGTAGGCAGGAGCGGGGGACCCAAGGTAGGTGTCCGACCGGCCAGTTGGCCGGAAGGGCTTGGGGTGAAGCCGCGTCCCGGGAGGGACGCGGCCGGGCAACTCAACCGGCCCGAACCCGACAGCTCACCTCGCAGGCGTCGGTGAGGGGATCTCTCCATGCTGTTTTCCGGCAAGGGCACGCACCGCCGTCCGTCCAAGGCCTCTCGGGTCATCGCCATCGCCGGTGTCACCGGTGCCGCCGTCGCCGCCCCGCTGATGGCGGCCGGCAACGCCTCCGCCGCCACCGCCTCCGAGTGGGACGCCGTCGCCCAGTGCGAGTCCGGCGGCAACTGGTCCATCAACACCGGCAACGGCTACTACGGCGGTCTGCAGTTCTCCGCCTCCACCTGGTCCGCGTACGGCGGCACCCAGTACGCCTCCACCGCCGACCAGGCCACCAAGGACCAGCAGATCCAGATCGCCGAGAAGGTCCTCGCGAGCCAGGGCAAGGGTGCCTGGCCGGTCTGTGGCAAGGGCCTGTCGAGCGCCGGCTACAGCGGCGGCTCCGAGCAGAGCAGCGGCTCCACCGAGACCCGCCAGACCGAGCAGCAGCCGGCCTCCCGCTCCGACGAGCGCCCGGCCCAGACCCAGAAGACCCAGAAGACCGTCACCACCCCGACCGGCAAGAAGGTCAAGAAGGGCGACGGCGAGTACAAGGTCGTCAAGGGTGACACCCTCAGCTCCATCGCGACCGAGCAGAAGGTCGAGGGCGGCTGGGAGAAGCTGTTCGAGCTGAACAAGGACATCATCACGGACGCCAACCTGATCTACCCGGGCCAGCAGCTGCACCTGAAGTAAGCAGCGGCCCACCCCCGTCCCCACGGGCTCCCCGCCCCGGTGCGTCATCCCCCGTGCGCGCCGGGGCGGGGTTTTTTTCTGCCGGTCTTTTCTGCCGGTCTTTGCGAACCGGCTTTGTTCCGTTCGGAAACAATTTACTCTCGGTTCTGTCCATGGGGTGGGCGACCCGGTGGCCGATCGCCCGGAGCCGGTTAGGCTCATGTCGCGAGCCACCGCGGCCCGCGCCTCGCCGGGCCCCGCGGCCCGCGTACCCGCGTCACATGAAGAAGGAGATGCTCGTGCCGTCCATCGACGTCGTCGTAGCCCGGGAAATCCTGGACTCCCGAGGCAACCCCACGGTCGAGGTCGAGGTCGGCCTCGACGACGGCAGCACCGGTCGTGCCGCCGTCCCGTCCGGCGCCTCCACGGGCGCCTTCGAGGCCATCGAGCTGCGCGACGGCGACTCGAACCGCTACCTCGGCAAGGGTGTGGAGAAGGCCGTCCTCGCGGTCATCGAGCAGATCGGCCCGGAGCTCGTCGGCTACGACGCCACCGAGCAGCGCCTGATCGACCAGGCCATGTTCGACCTGGACGCCACCGACAACAAGGGCTCCCTCGGCGCCAACGCCATCCTCGGCGTCTCCCTCGCCGTCGCCCACGCCGCCTCCGAGGCCAGCGACCTGCCGCTGTTCCGCTACCTGGGCGGCCCGAACGCGCACCTGCTGCCCGTGCCGATGATGAACATCCTGAACGGCGGCTCGCACGCCGACTCCAACGTGGACATCCAGGAGTTCATGATCGCCCCGATCGGCGCGGAGTCCTTCTCCGAGGCCCTGCGCTGGGGCGCCGAGGTCTACCACACGCTGAAGAAGGTCCTGAAGTCGAAGGGCCTGGCCACCGGCCTCGGCGACGAGGGCGGCTTCGCCCCGAACCTCGGCTCCAACCGCGAGGCCCTCGACCTCATCCTCGAGGCGATCAACGAGGCCGGCTACACCCCCGGCGAGCAGATCGCCCTGGCCCTCGACGTGGCCGCGTCCGAGTTCTACAAGGACGGCGTCTACACCTTCGAGGGCAAGGAGCGCTCGGCGGCCGAGATGACCGAGTACTACGCGGAGCTCGTCGACGCGTACCCGCTCGTCTCCATCGAGGACCCGCTGTTCGAGGACGACTGGGACGGCTGGAAGACCATCACCGACAAGCTCGGTGACAAGGTCCAGCTCGTCGGCGACGACCTGTTCGTCACCAACCCCGAGCGCCTGGCCCGCGGCATCGAGGAGGGCGCGGCCAACGCGCTCCTGGTCAAGGTCAACCAGATCGGCTCCCTGACCGAGACCCTGGACGCCGTCGAGCTGGCCCAGCGCAACGGCTTCAAGTGCATGATGTCCCACCGCTCCGGCGAGACCGAGGACGTCACCATCGCCGACCTGGCCGTCGCCACCAACTGCGGCCAGATCAAGACCGGCGCTCCGGCCCGCTCCGAGCGCGTCGCCAAGTACAACCAGCTCCTGCGCATCGAGGAGATCCTCGACGACGCGGCGGTGTACGCCGGCCGCTCGGCGTTCCCGCGCTTCAAGGGCTGACCCGGCCCGTAAGTAGCAGCGTCGTACGTACGTCCCCGTACCCGGTCCCGTACCGTGTCCGGGGACGTACGCGCGTATGACGGCGGAGCGGGAGGCGGACACACATGGCCGTGAAGGACCGGGACCGGTTCTCCACCGCGACCAGGATCCGGCTGCTCGGCGAGCAGACCGCGGCCCGGGTCTACCGCTCCCAGACCAAGCGCCAGGCCCGCCGCTCGCGGCTGACCGGCCGTGCCGCGCTGCTCGCCCTGGTGATGTGCTCGCTGATCGTGGCCCTGGCCTACCCGATGCGGGAGTACGTCTCGCAGCGCGCCGAGATCGACGACCTCCAGCGCGAACAGCAGCGGGCCCGGCAGCGTGTCGAACGGTTGCGCGATCAGAAGGCGCGCTGGCAGGACGACGCGTACGCGGAGCAGCAGATCCGGAAGCGGTTGCACTACGTCATGCCGGGGGAGACGGGATTCATCGTCGTCGACCCGCACGCGGCGGAGCAGTCGCACGCCGACCTCGGGGCGGCCGACCGCCCCTGGTACTCGAACGTCTGGGACGGGGTCGACAAGGCCGACGCCTCCGACCAGTGAAGTGACCCGAGAGAACACCCAGAGAAAGACAGCCTGAACACAGTCATGGAAACGCCCCCGCCGACCACTCCGCGCACCGAGCCCACCGACGCGGACGTCGAGGCCTTCAAGCAGCAGCTCGGCCGGCCCCCGCGCGGCCTGCGCGCGATCGCGCACCGGTGCCCGTGCGGGCAGCCCGACGTCGTCGAGACGGCCCCGCGGCTGCCGGACGGCACGCCGTTCCCCACGCTGTACTACCTGACGTGCCCGAAGGCGAACTCGGCGATCGGCACGCTGGAGGCGAACGGTGTGATGAAGGAGATGACCGAGCGGCTGGCCGCGGACCCGGAACTTGCGGCGGCGTACCGGACGGCGCACGAGGACTACATCCGGCGCCGTGACGAGATCGAGGAGCTGAAGAACTTCCCGAGCGCGGGCGGCATGCCGGACCGGGTGAAGTGCCTGCACGTGCTGGTGGCGCACTCCCTGGCCGCGGGGCCGGGCGTGAACCCGCTGGGCGACGAGGCGCTGGCCATGCTGCCGGAGTGGTGGCGCAAGGGCGCGTGTGTGACGACCGTCGAGGAGGACGCCCAGTGACCCGTGTCGCCGCCGTGGACTGCGGTACGAACTCCATCCGGCTCCTGGTCGCCGACGCCGACCCTGTCACCGGCGAGCTGGTCGACCTGAACCGCCGGATGACGATCGTGCGGCTCGGGCAGGGTGTCGACCGCACCGGCCGGCTCGCCCCCGAGGCGCTCCAGCGGACGTTCACGGCCTGCCGCGAGTACGCCGGGATCATCAAGGAGCACGGGGCGGAGCGGCTGCGGTTCGTGGCGACCTCGGCCTCCCGGGACGCCGAGAACCGGGACGAGTTCGTGCGCGGCGTGCTGGACATCCTGGGCGTCGAGCCCGAGGTGATCTCCGGGGACCAGGAGGCCGAGTTCTCCTTCACCGGCGCCACCAAGGAGCTCGCCGGGCGGGACCACCTGCCCAAGCCCTACCTCGTCGTGGACATCGGCGGCGGCTCGACCGAGTTCGTCGTCGGCGACGACCACGTCCGTGCGGCCCGCTCGGTGGACATCGGCTGTGTCCGCATGACCGAGCGGCACCTGGTCCGGGACGGGGTGGTGAGCGACCCGCCCTCCACGGAGCAGATCGCGGCGATGCGGACGGACATCGAGGCCGCCCTCGACCTCGCCGAGGAGACGGTCCCGCTGCGCGAGGCCCGCACACTGGTGGGCCTGGCCGGGTCCGTGACGACCGTGTCGGCGATCGCGCAGGATCTGCCCGAGTACGACTCGGCCGCCATCCACCACTCCCGTGTCTCCCGCGAGAAGGTCCGCGAGATCACCGAGTGGCTGCTGCGCTCCACGCACGCCGAGCGCGCGGCCGTGCCCTCCATGCATCCGGGCCGGGTCGACGTGATCGGGGCGGGGGCCCTAGTCCTGCTGTCGATCATGGAGCGGATCGGCGCGGAGGAGGTCGTCGTCAGCGAGCACGACATCCTCGACGGCATCGCCTGGTCGGTCGCCTAGCCCGCTTCTGAGCAGGCATGGATCACGAATGAGCGCGTCCGGGGGGCTCCGGTGACCCCCCGGCGACAGCCCGTCGGAAAAGTTCGTGAAGTTCTTCACAAGGAATTCGGCCCTCCCGAGCGATCAGAGGGGCCCGGTTGACCCGTCCGGGGGCTGAACAGGCCCTTGAACATGTTCAGAAGCATGGTATGGAGGTGTCCGGGGAGGTGTGCGAAGGGGCGCTCCGGAAGGGCCTCACGGAGGCTCCTCGGATGCAGAGAGGCAGCTCACGCGGCATTGACAACGGTCCGGGGTGCACAAACGCTCCCGGTTGTCACCATGACATGGATCACGTGAGCCGCGAAGGATAACACACACCCCACCCGAGCTTGTGAAGGGGCGCACGAGCCACCCCCCTCAGGCGGGTGGATACTCGATGGCATGAGCACCACGGAGCGTCCCAGGATCCTCGTAGTAGGCGGTGGGTACGTAGGCCTGTACGCAGCTCGGCGCATCCTCAAGAAGATGCGTTACGGAGAGGCGACCGTCACGGTCGTCGACCCCCGGTCGTACATGACCTACCAGCCCTTCCTCCCCGAAGCCGCCGCCGGCAACATCTCCCCGCGCCACGTCGTCGTCCCGCTGCGACGCGTGCTGCCGAAGGCGGAGGTCCTCACCGGCCGGGTCACCACCATCGACCAGGACCGCAAGGTCGCCACGATCGCCCCGCTGGTGGGCGAGGCGTACGAGCTGCCCTTCGACTACCTGGTCGTCGCGCTCGGCGCGGTCTCCCGCACCTTCCCGATCCCCGGCCTCGCCGAGCAGGGCATCGGCATGAAGGGCATCGAGGAGGCCATCGGCCTGCGCAACCACGTCCTCGAGCAGCTCGACAAGGCCGACTCCACCACCGACGAGGAGATCCGCCGCAAGGCGCTCACCTTCGTCTTCGTGGGCGGCGGTTTCGCCGGTGCGGAGACCATCGGCGAGGTCGAGGACCTGGCCCGGGACGCGGCGAAGTACTACAAGAACGTGTCCCGTGAGGACATGCGCTTCATCCTGGTCGACGCCGCCGACAAGATCCTCCCCGAGGTCGGTCCCAAGCTCGGCAAGTACGGCAAGGAGCACCTCGAGAGCCGCGGCGTCGAGGTCTACCTGTCCACCTCCATGGACTCCTGCGTCGACGGCCACGTGGTGCTGAAGAACGGCCTGGAGGTCGACTCCAACACCATCGTCTGGACCGCCGGCGTCAAGCCGAACCCGGTCCTGACCCGCTACGGCCTGCCCCTCGGGCCGCGCGGTCACGTGGACTGCGAGACCACGCTCCAGGTCAAGGGCACCGACTACATCTGGGCCGCGGGCGACAACGCCCAGGTCCCGGACCTCGTCGGCCGCAAGGCGGGCAACGAGAACGCCTGGTGCCCGCCGAACGCGCAGCACGCGCTGCGGCAGGCCCGCGTCCTCGGCGACAACGTCCTGTCCGGCATGCGGGGCTTCCCGCAGAAGGACTACTCCCACGCCAACAAGGGTGCGGTGGCCGGACTCGGCCTCCACAAGGGCGTGGCGATGATCGTCATGGGCAAGGTGAAGATCAAGCTCAAGGGCCGTCTCGCCTGGTACATGCACCGTGGCTACCACGGCATGGCGATGCCGACCTGGAACCGCAAGATCCGCGTCTTCGCCGACTGGACGCTCGGCATGTTCCTCAAGCGCGAGGTCGTCTCGCTCGGCGCCATCGAGACGCCGCGCGAGGAGTTCTACGAGGCCGCCAAGCCGGCCCCGGTCGCCGCCGCGCCGAAGGAGAAGTCCGAGGAGAAGGCCAAGGCCTCCTGACCTCCGGTCGGTCACCCGCCTGACGGAGGGGTCCGCCAAGGACGTCCGCCGCAGGATCTTGACTGAAGGATCTCCGCCGAAGGACCTCCCGCCATCCGTGGTGCGGGAGGTCCTTCGGCGTTCCCGTTCCTTCGGCGTGGTGGTTTTGCCCAGCCATGACGCGTGCCGGGGACTGCGCGAAGGCCCCGCAGGTGTTTACGTGGTGTCGGACATTCCGGGATTCCCCGTCACGGAGGTGTACACCATGGCAGACGCCGCGCCGCGGCTCCAGGGCCTCTTCGCACAGTTGCTGGGAGCACCACTACCGGTGCGCATCCGCGCCTGGGACGGTTCGCAGGCGGGCCCGCCGGGCGCGCCGACCCTGGTCGTACGCAACCGCCGCGCGCTGCGCCGCCTGCTGTGGAAGCCGGGCGAAATGGGCCTGGCGCGGGCCTGGGTGGCGGGCGATCTCGACATCGACGGCGACCTCTACACCACCCTCGACCTGCTGGCCGGCCACATCTGGGAGCGCGACGAGGACGCCCGCACCCTCGCCCAGGCCCTGCGCGACCCCGAGGTCCGCGCCGCCGTACGCGGGCTCGTCAAGCTCGCCGGGACCCCGCTGCCGCCCGCCCCGCCCCGCGAGGAGGCCCGCCGGCCCCGCCGCAACCTGCACACCAAGCGCAGCGACAGACGCGCCATCAGCCACCACTACGACGTCGGCAACGACTTCTACGAGATCGTCCTCGGGCCGTCCATGGTGTACTCCTGCGCCTACTGGCCCAGCCCCGACAGCACCCTCGAACAGGCCCAGTACGACAAGCTCGAGCTGGTCTGCCGCAAGCTCGACCTGACCCCCGGTCAGCGGCTGCTCGACGTCGGATGCGGCTGGGGCTCCATGGCCATCCACGCCGCCCGCGAGCACGGGGTGAGCGTCGTCGGCGTCACCCTCTCCCAGGAGCAGGCCGCGTACGCCCGCAAGCGCGTGGCCGACGAGGGCCTCACGGACAAGGTCGAGATCCGCGTCCAGGACTACCGCGACGTCCGCGACGGGCCCTACGACGCGATCTCCTCCATCGGCATGGCCGAACACGTCGGCGCCGAGCGGTACCTGGACTACGCCACCGATCTGCACGGGCTGCTCAAGCCCGGCGGCCGGCTCCTCAACCACCAGATCGCCCGCCGCCCGCAGCGCGACGAGACGGCGTACGACGTCGACGCCTTCATCGACTCCTACGTCTTCCCCGACGGGGAGCTCCAGCCCGTCGGCATGACCGTCGCCATGCTGGAGCGCGCCGGGTTCGAGGTGCGCGACGTCGAGTCGATCCGCGAGCACTACGCCCTCACCCTGCGGCAGTGGGTCGCCCGTCTGGAGGCCGGCTGGCAGCGTGCCGTCCAGCTCACCAGCCCGGGCCGGGCCCGCGTCTGGCGCCTGTACATGGCCGCCTCCGCGCTCGCCTTCGAACGCAACCGCATCGGCGTCAACCAGGTCCTGGCCGTCCGCACCCCCGAATCCGGGGCCTCGGGCATGCCGCTGCGCGCCCGTACCTGGAACTGAACGCGGCACGGCCCCGGTCCCTGCGGAGGGGACCGGGGCCGTGCGGTGTGGTGGCCGGGGAGAGGGAAGACCGGGACCGCACTCGCGGCCCGTTCCGGGCGGGCCGCGAGGCTGCCGAACGGGTGACGCGGTCCCCGAATCCCCCTCCGGACCGCGCGGCCGCCCCCGCACCCGAGACGTCGAGGGCCCCTTTCCCACCGGAGGAAAGGGGCCCTCGCGTGTCCGGCGCTACTCCGCCTTGATCGCCTCCAGCATGTTCAGGCGGGCCGCCCGGCGGGCCGGCCACAGCGCGGCGAGGACGCCCACCGTCGCGGCCAGCAGGAGGAAGATCCCCATCCGTGCCCAGGGCAGGATCAGTTCGTAGGTCGCCATCCTCGTGGCCAGCAGTTCACCGGCCGCCCAGCCGAAGAACACGCCCAGGCCGATGCCGAGCACCGCGCCGAACAGGGAGATCACCAGGGACTCCAGGCGGACCATCCGCTTGATGCCCTTGCGGTCCAGGCCGATCGCCCGGAGCATGCCGATCTCCTGGGAGCGTTCGAAGACCGACATGGCCAGGGTGTTGATGACACCGAGGACCGCCACGATCACCGCCATGGCGAGCAGGCCGTAGACCATGTTCAGCATCAGCGTGAACATCTGTGCGATCTCGTTGGAGATGTCCTGCTTGTCCTGGACCTTGACGGCCGGGTTGGTGCCGAGGGCCTTCTCCAGCTTGTCCTGGGTCGCACCGGACGTGCCGCCGGCGGTCTTCACCATGACCTTCATGTTGTACGGGTCCGACTCGTGCGGCGCGAGGATCTTCTCGTCGAGCAGGATGCCGCTCAGGAAGTCGTTGCTCTCGTACGTGCCGGCGACCGTCAGCTTCTGCTTCTTGCCGTCCTCGAAGGCGACGGTGAAGGCGGAACCGGCCTTCCAGCCGTGGGAGGCGGCGGTCTCGCTGTCCACGACGATGTCGCTGCCGCCGACCTTGAAGGAACCGGAGTCGACCTTCGGGCCGGCCAGGTCGCCGATCGCGGCGCCGTTGACGCCGGTCAGGTACTCGGTCTCACCGTCGATCCGGGAGGCGGCGTTGAGCATCGGGCTGGTGGCGGTGACGCCGTCGGTCCGCTCCAGCTTCTTCTCGACGTCCGGCGACAGCGCGTTGCCGTTCGCCATGGACACCACGTAGTCCGCCTTGATCGACGCCGACGCCATCTTCTCGATGGCCTGCTGGAGGCTGCCCGCCATCACCGTCATGCCGGTGATCAGGGTCAGGCCGATCATCAGCGCGGAGGCGGTGGCGGCCGTACGGCGCGGGTTGCGCACCGAGTTCTGCCGGGCCAGCTTGCCGGAGACCCCGAAGGCGCGCAGCACCGGCGCGGCGGCGGCGATCAGCGGGCGGGACAGCAGCGGGGTCAGGATGAACACACCGATGATCAGCAGCACCGCGCCGAGGCCCATCGGCACCTGGCCGTCCGAGCCGTCCATGGTCGTCGCCACGAGGACCACCGCCACGCCCGCGGCCGAGACCAGGGCGCCCAGCGTGTTGCGCAGCACCAGCGACTTCGTCGTGGCCTTGGCGTGCACGCTGTTCATGGCCGCCACCGGCGGGATCTTCGCGGCCCGGCGGCCCGGCAGCCAGGCCGCCAGCATGGTGACCAGGGTGCCGACCGCGAGCGCGGTGAGGATCGTGGCGGGCTTGATGATCAGCGGCCCGTCCGGCACGGCCGCGTCGAACGTCCCCATCAGGGAGCGCAGTCCGGCTCCGATGCCGATGCCCGCGACCAGACCGGCCACGGCGGCGACCGCGCCCACGACGAACGCCTCGACGAGCACCGACCGCGTCACCTGCCGGCGGGAGGCGCCGACCGCCCGCATCAGCGCCAGCTCCTTGGTGCGCTGGGCGACCAGCATGGTGAAGGTGTTGGCGATGATGAAGGTGCCGACGAACAGGGCGATGCCGGCGAAGACCAGCAGGGCCGTCCGCATGCCGCTCATCGACTCGGAGATCGTCCGCGCCTGGTCGTCGGCGAGCTGCTTGCCGGTGGTGGTGGAGACGGTGCCCTCGGGCAGCGCCTTGTCCAGTTCCGCCTTCAGCGCGGCCTGCGAGACGCCCGGCTTCGCCTTGACGTCGATCTGGTCGTACACGCCCGCCTTGCCGAACAGCTTCTGGGCGGTCGCCGTGTCGAAGAGGGTGAGGCTGCCGCCGGCCGCGACGTTGCCGTCGTCGGTGGTGAAGATGCCGGTGATCTTCGGGGTCAGGACCGGCCCGTCGACCGACATGCGTAGGGTGTCGCCGACCTTGTACCCGGTGCGCTTCGCCGTCGCGGAGTCGATGAGGATCTCGCCCGGGCCCTTGGGGGCGTGGCCGCCGACCAGGGGATAGCGCGGGTCCTTGGCGCCCCAGTAGTTGCCGCCCTGCGACTGGAAGCCGTCGCCGATGAGCTTGCCGTCCTTGTCGGCGATGGCGGTGAAGCCCTGCACGACCCCGATGGCGGACGCGGCCCCGGGGACCCGCTCGCTCTTGTCGAGGGTGGCCCGGGTCAGGTCGTGGGGCTTGCCGACCCGGTCGCCCTCGGCCTCCTGGTAGTCCGCCGTCATGGCGACGTCGACCTGGTCGAAGCCCTTGGCGGAACTCTTCTGGTAGGCGTCGGAGATGGTGTTGGTGAAGACCAGGGTCCCCGACACGAAGGCCACGCCGAGCATCACGGCGAGGACGGTCATCAGGAGCCGGGCCTTGTGCGCGAGCACGTTGCGCAAGGCGGTACGGAACATGGGTTTCTTCTTCTCAGTCCTGTCGGTCCTGACGGGGGATCAGCTGGTGCGGCCCTTGGCGTCGAAGGCGGGGGCCTGGGGGTTTCCCCCAGGAAGGACACGCATCCGGTCCAGGACCGACTCGGCCGTCGGCCCGTACATCTCGTCGACGACCCGGCCGTCCGCGAGGAAGAGCACCCGGTCCGAGTAGGCCGCGGCCACCGGGTCGTGGGTCACCATCACCACCGTCTGGCCCAGTTCGCGCACGGAGTTGCGCAGAAAGCCCAGTACCTCGGCGCCCGAGCGCGAGTCGAGGTTTCCGGTGGGCTCGTCCCCGAAGATGATCTCGGGCCGGGAGGCCAGCGCCCGGGCCACGGCGACGCGCTGCTGCTGACCGCCCGACAGCTGGGAGGGCCGGTGGCCGAGCCGGTCCGCCAGACCGATCATCCGGACCACGGAATCCAGCCACTCCTTGTCCGGCTTGCGGCCCGCGATGTCCATCGGAAGGGTGATGTTCTCCAGGGCTGTCAGGGTCGGCAGCAGGTTGAACGCCTGGAAGATGAAGCCGATCTTGTCCCGGCGCAGCTTCGTCAACTGCTTGTCCTTCAGGGAGCCGAGCTCGGTGTCGCCGATGCGCACCGACCCCGACGAGAAGGTGTCGAGACCGGCCACGCAGTGCATCAGGGTCGACTTGCCGGAGCCGGAGGGGCCCATGATCGCGGTGAACTCGGCCTGCCGGAAGTCGACGGAGACCCGGTCCAGGGCGACCACCCGGGTCTCACCCTGTCCGTAGATCTTCGACAGATCCGTGGCGCGCGCGGCCACGGTGGTGGCCCGGTCGGTGAGCGGTGCGGTGGTCACGGGATGGCACTCCTGTCGGACGACGGTGTTCTTGGAAGGACTCGTTCCATCGTCCGGGTCCCACACCGCCGTTGTAGTCACCCGTTGTTCCGGTTCCGGGGGCCGACTCCAGTCTGACCGGGAGGGGCGGGGTCATACCTGGGGATGACGAACGCCCCTGAGGCAACGGGGTGTCGGGAACCGCGCGTTCCGGTTGTCGGGGAAACGAGCGGTCAAGTGTCAAGAACAGGTGGAGTGCCCTCGTTCGAGCGGTGAAATTCCGTCATTCCGGCTGCGCTGCCGACGGTCGCACGCAAGGCTATTGGCAAGTGCGGATGGCGCGTTCCGTGTGCTGATGCACCCTCAGACGTCAATAAAATAAGACAACATCGGTCCGCCCTTCCGCTGTTCGGGGGACACGTCCCGATAGTCTCGGAACCTCGATGCGGAGCCCATGGCCTGCCCGGATGGTGGAATGCAGACACGGCGAGCTTAAACCTCGCTGCCCCTTCGCGGGCGTGCCGGTTCGAGTCCGGCTCCGGGCACCTTCCGATCCCTGTGTGGTCCATTGAGAAGTTCACGGCGTGACCGTTGACAGCGGTCGCATGCCGTCAGAGACTCACATCCGACAACGGTGAAGGAATTTTCACCTGACGAACGCGTGGACGAACGGATGGGAAGGGGTCGCCCGATGCGCACCACCGTCGGCATCATCGGAGCCGGCCCCGCCGGCCTCCTCCTGGCCCGGCTGCTCCACAACGCCGGCATCGACTCGGTCGTCCTGGAGAGCCGCGACCGCGCCTACGTCGAACGGCGGCAGCGCGCCGGGATCCTGGAGCAGGGCACCGCGGACGTGCTGCGCGCGGCCGGCGCCGGGCAGCGCATGGACCGCGAGGGGCTGCGCCACGACGGCATCGAACTGCGCTTCGACCGCAGGCGCCACCGCGTCGACTTCCCCGCCCTCACGGGCGGACGCTCCGTGATGGTCTACGCCCAGACCGAGGTCTGCAAGGACCTCATCGCCCTCCAGCTCGCCGAGGGCGGACCGCTGCTGTTCGAGGCGGAGGCGCTGGCCGTGGAGGGTGCCGGCACCGACGCCCCGCGCGTCCGCTTCCGGCACGAGGGCCGCGAGGACGTCCTGGAGTGCGCGTACGTCGTCGGCTGCGACGGCTTCTGGGGCGTGGCCCGCAAGGCGATCCCGGCCGAACTCACCCAGGTATTCGAACGAAAGTACCCCTTCGGCTGGCTCGGCATCCTCGCCGACGTGCCGCCCTCGCACGACGAGCTGGTCTACGCCCGCCACGACCGCGGCTTCGCACTCTTGTCGATGCGCTCCCCGTCCGTCTCCCGCCTCTACCTCCAGGTGCCCGACGGCACCGACGCCGAGGCCTGGAGCGACGAGGAGATCTGGGACGAGCTGGAGCGCCGCTTCGAGACCGCCGACGACTGGCGCCTGGAGCGCGGCCCGATCACCCAGAAGTCGGTCACGCCCATCCGCTCCTACGTCCACGAGCCCATGCGCCACGGCCGCCTCTTCCTCGCGGGCGACGCGGCGCACATCGTGCCGCCCACCGGCGCCAAGGGGCTGAATCTCGCCGTCGGCGACGTCGTGACGTTCGCGCGGGCCCTGGCCCACCAGCAGGAGACCGGCTCGTCGGCCCTGCTCGACGCCTACTCGGAGACCTGTCTGCGCCGGGTCTGGCAGGCCGAGCGGTTCTCCTGCGACATGACGACCCTCCTGCACCGCGCCCCCGGCGCGACCGGCTTCGAGGACCGGCTCCAGCTCGCCCGGCTGGACCGCATCGCCTCCTCCCGCGCCGCCGAGACCGATCTGGCCGAGGGGTACACGGGCTTCCCGTTCGGGTGATGCTCCGGTCGATGTAGGGGCGGCGTCAGCGGGTGATCTCCGTCCGGTTCCGGACGTGTCGCAGCTTGGTGATGAATGACCCCCTCCGGTGGGGGGAATCACGAAGCCGCGTAGCGTGTTGCGCAGCACGACGAGGGAAAGATCCTCCCCAAGCACTAGGGTCTTTCCTTTGCCTACCTATTACTCTTGAGCCAAGGCCACGCAGTGTTGGCCATGGAGGAGTGAAATGAGGAGCAGAAACCCGGTCTTCTCGCGACGGGGGTTCAGCCGCGACAACGGCTACGCGGGCTTCAACACCGCGCCGCAGGCCGGGGGTCCCGCTGTCGCCACCCAGGGGAACCCGTACGCACAGCCGACGGGCAACCCCTACGCGCAGAACCCTTACGCCCAGCAGGACCTGCAGTACGGCGCGCCGCCGCAGGCCCCGGCCACCACCGGCCGGATGACCATCGACGACGTCGTCCTGCGCACGGCGAGCACCCTCGGTGTGCTCATCGTCACCGCGGCGCTCTCCTGGGCCCTGCTGCCGGTCGACGACGCCAACATCAGCCGTAGCTACGGCATCGGCATCGGCGCCGCCCTGATCGGCATGGTCCTGGCGTTCGTGCAGTCCTTCAAGCGCAAGGCCTCGCCCGCGCTGATCCTGACGTATGCCGCGTTCGAGGGTGTCTTCCTCGGCGTCGTGTCCAACATCGTCGACAGCCGCATCGCCGACGGCGCGGCCATGCAGGCCGTGATCGGCACCATGGCGGTCTTCGCCGGTGTGCTGATCGCCTACAAGGCCGGCTGGATCCGCGTCAACCGCCGCTTCTACGGCTTCGTGATGGCGGCCGCGCTCGGCTTCATCCTGCTGATGATGGTGAACCTGCTGTTCGCGGTGTTCGGCGGCGGTGACGGCCTCGGCTTCCGCAGCGGTGCCCTCGGTGTCGTCTTCGGCGTCATCGGCATCATCCTCGGCGCCTGCTTCCTCGCCCTGGACTTCAAGCAGGTCGAGGACGGCGTCGCCTACGGCGCCCCGCGTGAGGAGGCGTGGCTCGCGGCCTTCGGCCTCACGCTGACGCTGGTGTGGATCTACCTGGAGTTCCTGAGGCTCATCTCGATCCTCAACAGCAACGACTGAACGACTAGTACTGACCAGTCGTACGCGAAGGGCCCCGGCATCGCCGGGGCCCTTCGTCGTGGGTGCGCGCCTAGAGCAGTTTGCGCGCGGCCCTCCTCAGGTCGTACTCGTGCACGATCGCCTTGGCGTGGCCGTACGCGAGGTTGTGTTCGTGCCGGAGCCAGCTGACCTTTTCCTCGAAACGGAAGAGTGCCGGGCCTTCTTCGACGGTGCGCAACCAGTCGGAGATATCACGACCGGTGCAGTGGGGGATGCGGGCGAGCATGTTGCGATGGGTCTCTTCGGAGAAGACTTGGGACATCGGCGCCTCCGGACGCTGGGATGTAAGCCGGTCCTTCAGGTCACCGTGCCTGAGTGTTCGCCCGTTGGCAACAGTCCCGGTGCGACGCGTACGCTCGCGGCGTGGTTGATACGACGCCTCTGACCCGTGCGGTGGAGCACTTCGCCGATCGTTTGAGGGCTGCGCCCCAGAGCCGGTTGCAGCGGGGCGCTGCCGCTGAGGCTCTCGGGCTGGCCCGGGAGTTGGCCCGGAGGGCGCAGGTGCTCGAGGGGCTGGAGCCTCGGGAGATGCCGGATGCGGGGATGTTTGCAGCGGCAGATCAGATCACCGTTGCCGGGCATGATCTGGCGGTGGTGATTCCCAGTGGTGCCGATGTCGATGAGGCGGTGCGGTTGGTTGAGGAGGCGCAGAAGCGGGCGGGGGTTTAGCGCCGTTCGCGGGTGCGGGTAGTTCGTGGCTGGTCGCGCCCGCGCGGCGGAGCCGCATATCGATACAGCCCCGCGCCCCTGACTACAGGGACGCGATGACCCTGTCGGCCAGGATGTAGACGTTTTCCTCGCCGCACTCGAACGTCAGGGTGTAGGCGCCCGAGATGCCGGAGCCGCCCAGGAGGGTCGGGGTCTCGCCCGCGCGCAGGGCGGCGGCGAGGCGTTCCGCGGTTTCCCGGTGGCCCGGGGTCATGCACAGGGTCGTGCCGTCGGCGAAGACGTAGACGTCGAGGGTGCCCAGGGGGCCCGGGCGGACGTCCGTCAGTTCCACGCGCTGGGCGGCCAGCTCCTCCAGCGTGGCGACCGTGCGCTCGTGGTCGTTCGCCACCGGCGACTGCGTCGGCACGAAATCCGGGTGGGAGGGGTGGCGGCGGCGGGCCGCGGCCAGCTCCGGGGACTCCGCGGCCGGCTCCTCGGTGTCCGCGCCGGGCTCGGACACCGGCTCCAGACCCGCGAAATCGGCCTGCCGGGGCAGGAACAGGTCGACGTCGGGCAGACCCAGCATGGGCGGCGCGTCGGAGGCGTCACGGGCCTCCTGGGCGGCCCAGAACGCCCGTGCCTCGGCGAGCTCCCGCTCGCGTTCCTCCGCGAGCGCCGCTGCCACGGCGGCCCGTATCTCGTCGGTGTCGGCCGACGTGCGGGCGGCGGGCAGCAGGGCGCGGGTGGTGGCGGCGCGGTTCTCGGCCAGCGCGGTGTGCAGGGCCGCGACCTGTCGGCGCAGCTGGAGGACGGTGCGCAGGACGGCGACGCCCACGGCGCCCGTGGCGGCCGTGGTGACCAGCAACGCGATCGGCATGGCGCTCACTGACGTACTCCCGGTTCAAAGTCGACCCCCGACTTCCTACATCAGCTTGAACGGCGGACTAACCAGCTGTCAGTGCGTAACGTCACGAAACGGACAGGGCTTCGGTGCCGGGGGAGGGGGTGGGGCTGTTGTGACCTGGGCTTCTCTGCGTGTAGAGGGAGATAGGTCACATCCTGAGGGAGATTGGATCACAAAACAGCCCAGAACCCCGGAGTTTCCGGGGTTCTGGGCCAAGACCTCACGGTGGGTGCTATGGCGGCTACGGTCAGGCGCTCAGCTGAGGCGCTCGATGACCATGGCCATGCCCTGGCCGCCGCCGACGCACATCGTCTCCAGGCCGAACTGCTTGTCGTGGAACTGGAGGGAGTTGATGAGCGTAGTGGTGATGCGGGCGCCGGTCATGCCGAAGGGGTGGCCGACGGCGATGGCGCCGCCGTTGACGTTCAGCTTCTCCAGCGGGATGCCCAGGTCGCGGTAGGAGGGGATCACCTGGGCGGCGAACGCCTCGTTGATCTCCACCAGGTCGATGTCGTCGATGGTCAGCCCGGCCCGCTTCAGGGCCTGGTTGCTCGCCTCGACCGGGCCGAGGCCCATGATCTCGGGCGACAGGCCGGAGACGCCGGTCGACACGATGCGGGCGAGCGGGGTGAGGCCCAGCTCGCGGGCCTTGGTGTCGGACATGATCACGAGCGCGGCGGCACCGTCGTTCAGCGGGCAGCAGTTGCCGGCCGTGACCATGCCGTCGGGGCGGAAGACCGGCTTCAGGCCCTGGACGCCCTCCAGGGTGACGCCGGCGCGGGGGCCGTCGTCCGTGGAGACGACCGTGCCGTCGGGGAGGGTCACCGGGGTGATCTCGCGCTCCCAGAAGCCGTTCTTGATGGCCTCTTCGGCGAGGTTCTGCGAGCGGACGCCGAACTCGTCCATGTCCTGGCGGGTGACGCCCTTGGCGCGGGCCAGGTTCTCGGCGGTCTGGCCCATCGCGATGTACGGGTCGGGCAGCAGGCCGTCCTCGCGCGGGTCGTGCCAGGTGGAGCCCTCGGACCGGGCGGTCGCCTCGGTGCGGGCCTCGGCCTCGGCGAAGATCGGGTTGTGCGTGCCGGGCATGTCCGAGCTGCCGTTGGCGTACCGGGAGACCATCTCGACGCCGGCCGAGATGAAGACGTCGCCCTCGCCGGCCTTGATGGCGTGCAGGGCCATGCGGGAGGTCTGCAGGGAGGACGAGCAGTACCGGGTGACGGTGCAGCCCGGCAGGTGGTCCATCCCCATCTGCACGGCGACGATGCGGCCGAGGTTGTGGCCCTGCTCGCCGCCGGGCAGACCGCAGCCGAGCATCAGGTCGTCGATGTCCTTCGGGTCCAGCTCGGGGACCTTCGCCAGGGCGGCCTGGACGATCGTGGCGGTCAGGTCGTCCGGGCGGAGGTCCTTGAGGGAGCCCTTGACGGCGCGGCCGATGGGGGAGCGGGCGGCTGAGACGATCACGGCTTCGGGCATCACGGCTCCATTGACGTACCGGGTGGTCTGGCTGGGCTGACAGGGAAGTTACCCGTACGTATGGCCTGGGTCACGGGTATGGCGGTGTGACCCTGACCGCAGTTTTCTAAGCGCTTGCTTTTTCCGGCCTTCGGGGACTTTCGTCAGTTCTTCGTCAGTTCGACGGCGTGGCGGGAGCCGGCTCCTGCTCGGGTACCCGCCGGCGGCGCCGGCGCTTCAGCAGCGCCCACGGACCCCTCGGACCGCTCGGCATCGCGGCCGTGACCTCCGTCCCCGCCTCCGACGCCGCCTCCGCCGCCGCCCGGGCCACCGGCAGGAAGCCCTCGCGACGGGAGGCGTCCGGGCGCTCCTCCTCGGCCGGCCACAGGCCGAGAGAGGCGCAGACGGTGGGCAGCACCGCCATCGCCGCCGTCGCGTAGCCCTCGGCGGAGGGGTGATAGTTGTCCGGGCCGAACAGCTCGCGCGGGTTCGCGGCGAACTCGGGGCCGAGCAGGTCGCCCAGGGACACGGTGCGGCCGCCCTGTTCGACGACTCCGATCGTCTGGGCGGCCGCCAGCTGGCGGGAGGCCCGTCGGGCCAGCCAGCGCAAGGGCTGCCGGACCGGCTCGATCGTGCCCAGGTCGGGGCAGGTGCCGACCACCACCTCCGCGCCGGCCGTGCGCAGCCGCCGCACCGCCGAGGACAGGTGGCGGACCGAGCGGGTCGGGGGCATGCGGTGGGTGACGTCGTTGGCGCCGACCATGATCACGCAGATGTCCGGCACCGGGTCGGGGTCGGCCAGCACCAGGGCCACCTGGCGGTCCAGGTCGTCCGAGCGGGCCCCGGGTGTCGCCACCGTGCGCAGCTCCACCGGGCGTTCCGCCAGGGCCGCCAGGCCCGAGGCCAGCAGCGCGCCCGGCGTCTGCCCGGCCCGGTGCACGCCCTGCCCGGCGGCCGTGGAGTCGCCCAGCATCGTCAGCCGCAGCGGCTCCACACCGGCATGGGCGTACGTATGGCCGTACCGCCCGTCCGCGTTCGGCACATGCCCCGACGTGCCGTTGCCCACCCGGCGCCGCGCCAGCTGGACCTCCGCCAGCACCAGCCCGGCGGCCGCCGCCCCGGCCAGACCGATCCCGCCGCCGCCGTACGCGGCACCCGCCGCGATCCGCCGGGCCACCCGCGCCCTCGACATGCTCGTCATGCGTCGCCGCCACCTCCTCGAACCCGTACACCCAGTGCTTGCCCCGTACAGACCGTCGCCCAATCTCAACGGGGAGTGAACGACCGTCACGGATGACTGGCAGGGCGAAGGCCCTGCCGCCGGATTCCCGCCTGCCATGCCCGCCTTCGGCGGACGACGGGAATCCGGCGACAGGGCCTAGGCTGGCGGCACCAACCACGACCACTTCTGCGGCAACCGGAGACAACGGTGCAGTTCCACGACTCGATGATCAGTCTCGTCGGCAACACCCCGCTGGTGAGGCTCAACAGCGTGACCCAGGGCATCAGGGCGACCGTCCTGGCCAAGGTGGAGTACTTCAACCCCGGCGGCTCCGTGAAGGACCGCATCGCCCTGCGCATGATCGAGGCGGCCGAGGAGAGCGGCGCGCTCAAGCCGGGCGGCACGATCGTCGAGCCGACCAGCGGGAACACCGGCGTGGGTCTCGCCATCGTGGCGCAGCAGAAGGGGTACAAGTGCATCTTCGTGTGCCCCGACAAGGTGAGCACCGACAAGATCAACGTGCTGCGCGCCTACGGCGCCGAGGTCGTCGTCTGCCCGACCGCCGTGGACCCCGAGCACCCGGACTCCTACTACAACGTCTCCGACCGGCTGGTCCGTGAGACGCCCGGTGCCTGGAAGCCCGACCAGTACTCCAACCCGAACAACCCCCTCTCCCACTACCACTCCACCGGCCCCGAGCTGTGGGAGCAGACGGAGGGGAAGATCACCCACTTCGTGGCGGGCGTGGGCACCGGCGGCACCATCTCCGGGACCGGCCGCTATCTGAAGGAGGTCAGCGACGGCAGGGTGAAGGTCATCGGCGCCGACCCCGAGGGGTCCGTCTACTCCGGCGGGTCCGGGCGGCCGTACCTCGTCGAGGGCGTCGGTGAGGACTTCTGGCCCACCGCCTACGACCGCACCGTCGCGGACGAGATCGTCGCCGTGTCCGACAAGGACTCCTTCCAGATGACCCGCCGCCTGGCCAAGGAGGAGGGCCTGCTGGTGGGCGGCTCCTGCGGCATGGCGGTCGTCGCCGCGCTGGAGGTCGCCGAGCGGCTCGGCCCGGACGACGTCGTGGTGGTCCTGCTGCCGGACAGCGGCCGCGGTTACCTCAGCAAGATCTTCAACGACGAGTGGATGGCCGACTACGGCTTCCTGGAGGACGCGGGCCCGAGCGCCCGCGTCGGTGACGTGCTCGCCGACAAGGAGGGCGAGCGCATGCCCTCCCTCGTCCACATGCACCCGGAGGAGACGGTCGGCCAGGCCATCGACGTGCTGCGCGAGTACGGCGTCTCGCAGATGCCGGTCGTCAAGCCGGGCGCGGGCCACCCCGACGTGATGGCCGCCGAGGTCGTCGGCTCGGTCGTGGAACGCGAGCTGCTGGACGCGCTGTTCAGCAAGAGCGCCTCGCTGGACGACCCGCTGGAGAAGCACATGTCCGGGCCGCTGCCCCAGGTCGGCTCCGGCGAACCCGTCGCCGACCTGATGGCCGTCCTCGGCAAGGCGGACGCGGCGATCGTCCTCGTCGAGGGCAAGCCGACCGGGGTGGTCAGCCGGCAGGACCTGCTGTCCTTCCTCGCCCGCTCCGCGAAGTGACGGCGAACGGCCGGTGAAGCACCCGTGAACCGGGTGCACTTGCCGTTCGTCCGCGATCTTCGTGGACTTCGCGGAAGTGGTACGAGCGCGACACGTTCGCGCAGCACCCGCTTAACACGAGTCCTGCACATTAGAGGTGTCGGCAGGGCGGGAGCGGCTCCCCGCCCCGGCCGGCGCCGTTGGCGTCAAGGACCTCCGGAGCGGCTCCCGGACCTCCACCGACGTCACAGACGCGAGGACCCGGCCTGACCAGGCCCGCGTCTTACGCGGGGACCGCCGTCGTCCCGCCCCCCGTTCACGGGGGTGCGGCGGTCCCCGCGCTTTTCTTTGTGCGGGGAGCGGGCAGCCGGCCTGCTTCTTTCCCGGGCGTTAGCCGACCCGGCTCGTCACCCAGCTCCCCAGCAGCGCGAGCCGCTCCGCCGTCTCCGAGCCCGGTTGGGGCGTGTACGCCACGATCGTCTGGTCGGGGGCGGCCGGGATGGTGAGGGTCTCGTACGGGAGGGTCAGCAGGCCCGCGACCGGGTGCCGGAGCTGCTTCACCCCGTGGTCGCAGGGCTTGACCAGGTGGTCCGCCCACAGGCGGCGGAAGTCGTCACTGGCGCGGGAGAGTTCACCGACGAGCCTGCCCATGGCGGGGTCGTCGGGGTGGTGTCCCGCGTTGAGGCGGAGGTGGGCGACCGTCTGGGAGGCGATCGCCGCCCAGTCCGGGTACAGGTCGCGGGCGGCGGGATCGAGGAAGACGCGGCGGGGCATGCTGCGCTCGCCGGGGGCCAGGTCGCTGAAGCCGATCACGGCGTCGCCGAGGGCGTTCCAGGCGAGGACGTCCATGCGGTGGTCCAGGACGTACGCCGGGTTGCGGTCCAGGCCGTCCAGGAGCAGCTGGACACCCGGGCGTACCCGGGACGCGGCCTCCCGGTGCGCGGATTCCCGGGACGCGGCCGGACCGCCCTCGGTCCGCCGACGGGGCCGGGCGACCGCCAGCAGATACGCGTGCTCCGCCTCGTCCAGCCGCAGTACCCGCGCGATCGCGTCCAGCACGGCGTCCGAAACTCCCCCAGACTTCGTCCGGGAGGTGCCCCCAGATCTCCGGCCCTGCTCGAGGCGGATGTAGTAGTCGACGCTCACCCCGGCCAGTTGCGCCACCTCCTCACGACGCAGTCCCGGGACCCGGCGGCGGCCGTACGAGGCCAGCCCCACGTCCTCCGGCTGGATACGGGCGCGGCGCGAGCGCAGGAAGTCTCCCAGTTCTCCGTCCATGGGCTTGAGCCTAGGCGGCCCGGGGCCGGCGAACCTGGTACTGCCAGACCCAGGAAAAGCGCCGCCCTGGGTACGGCCGCCGGGGAGGCCGAGGGTGGTGGACGACGCCGGGGAGACGCCTCGGCCACCATCGAGGGGACACTCCATGCCGTACGAGAACCTGGCCGGCCGTACCGCCGTCGTCACGGGAGCCGCGAGCGGGATCGGTGAGGCCGTCGCCGTACTGCTGGCCGCCCAGGGCGCGCGGGTGGCGCTGCTGGCCCGGCGTGAGGAACGGCTCGCGGCGACCGCCGGGAAGATCCGCGCCGACGGCGGGCAGGCTCTGGCCGTCGCCGCGGACGTCACCGGCGAGACGTCCGTGGCCGACGCCGCCGACCGGATCCACGCCGAGTACGGGGCGGTCGACCTGGTCGTGAACGCGGCCGGCGTCATGCTGCCGCACCCCGTCGACGCCCGGCGCGCCGACGAGTGGCAGCGGATGCTCGACACGAACGTCGCCGGCGTGCTGCGGATGATCGGCGCTTTCACCGGCGACCTGGTGGGCGCCGCCGCGGAGGGCCGTACCGCCGACATTGTGAACATCTCGTCCATCGCCGCGCACATCAGCTTCCCGAACTACGCGGTGTACGGCGCGACCAAGGCGGCCGTCACCTATCTGTCGGAGTCCCTGCGCGGCGAGTTCGGGCCGCGGGACGTCCGGGTCACCAACATCGAGCCCGGGTTCGTCGAGAGCGAGCTGCGCACGCACATCGCCGACGCGGAACTCTCCCGGCAGGTGGAGGGAATGCTGGACGAGGTGGGCGCGCTGTCCGCCGAGGAACTCGCCGACCTGGTCGCCTACGTGACGAGCCGCCCGCGCCGGGTCAACCTGCGGCAGATCGTCGCGCTGCCGACCCGGCAGGCCTGAACGGCGCGCACCCGCTCAGTCCTCCCAGTCGCTCTTCTGGGAGGACTGGCGGCGGCCGCCGAACAGGCCCGGGTTGGTGCGGGCGGCCTGTACGACGTTGACGCCGACGATGCCCGCCCAGGCTGCGAGCAGGCCGGGCAGATGGGCCACGCCGCCGCCGATCGCGGACAGCGGCACCGCGAGGACCAGGGAGACGATCCCGAAGCCGAAGCGCTCGCCCCAGGAGTCCGTGGCCCGCGGCGACCGGGAGTCCCGGGCCGTCTGCATCTGCTGCTCGGCGAGCTGCCGGCGCACCCGGCGGTCCACCGCGCCGTCGATCCGCTGGTCGACCTTCTCCAGGAACGAGTCGACCAGCGCGGACTCGTACTCCTCGCCCAGCTCCCTGCGCGCGTGCAGGGTGGCGTCGAGTTCCTTCTTCAGGTCGGTGTCCCGCGCGTCCATTCCGGTCATGCCCTCACGGTAGAAAGCGGGGGCACCGGCCGCACTGGGGTTAGCCCCCCTGTCCGGGCTGGGGCTGTCCCGGTCAGCCGGTGAGCCCCGGAGCGGAACAGCACGCCAGGACGAGCGGAGTCAGGGCCGCCGCCGCCGTGAGGGCCGCACACACGGTCCGCGGTGCCGGAGCGCCCGGGGCCTGCGGTGCGAGGATGCGGCGCATGCGCAACACCGCCGACGGTCCGCCCGCCGCGAAGGCCGCGTGGGGTGCCTGACCGGACGCCACCGCGTACAGGGCGGTGGCGAGTGCGTCCCGCGAACACCGGCGCAACGCCCGGTCGTCGGCTGCCATCTCGAGCAGCAGCGGTACCTCGGTACGAGCGAGCCGGGCCAACGGCAGTTCACGGAAACTGGCGGCGAAGGCCCGGGCCGCGGCCACCAGCAGATGGTGGCGGCCGGTGATGTGCGCCCGCTCGTGCTCCAGCACCGCTGCCACCTGCTGCCCGGTCAGGACCTGGAGTGCCCCGGAACTGACCACGATGTGAGGTGCGCGGCCCGGCAGGCAGTACACGGCCGGGGTGTCGTGCTGCAGCACCGTGGCACGCAACCCCGGTCGCCGGCTGCCGACGAGGCGCAGCAGTTCGGCGTGACGTGCCCGCAGGCGCCTCGCGCTCAGCAGTTCGCGTACGAGGGCGGCAGTGAACGCGGCGGGCACGAAGACCGCCGCGGCAAGGGCCGCCCCCACGCGGGCGTCCACGTCTGCGAGGCCGTTCGGGAACACGGCCCCCCAGTGCGCGCCGACGGAGACGAGACAGGCCTCGGCGAAGCGGGACAGATGGTGGCTGCCCGCTGCCGGAAGCAGGAGATGCAGGACCGTCAGGGACACGGAAGCGATGAGGGACACCCCGAGCAGGACCCACACCGTGAGAGCCAGCCGGGGTGTCCGGTGCGCCCGGTCGCCGCGGGCGAGCACCTTCGGCAGCAGCACCCCGACCACCAGGGTGACGATCAGCGGCGGCAGCGCATGATGGCCGGGGACGAGTGACGGGCCCGAGTGACCGAGGAGCCCGGTCACGAGGGCGCTCCGGGCCCCTCGGCGCCGCCTGGGGCACGGCCCATCGCGCGCAGTGCGGCGGCCAGCGCGGACACGTCGTCCGGCGACATGTGCTCCACGAACCGCTGCAGCGCGGCCTGGCGGTCCTCGGTGTTGCCGAGCGCGTCCTGCATGAGGGCGGCGGTGTATTCCTCACGGCTGCGCTCGGGTTCGTACAGCCAGGCGCGCCCGGCCTTCTCGCGGCGGAGCAGGCCCTTGCGGTGGAGGATGTCCGCGACCGTCATCACCGTCGTGTAGGCGACGGGACGCGTGTGGTTGATGTCGTCGACGATCTCGCGGACCGTGGCAGGCCGGCCCCAGCGCCAGAGCCGGTCCATGATTTCGGCTTCGAGGTCACCCAGCCGTCGCACCCTTCCCCCTCTTCCTCCCCGTAGCCGAGGTGCCTCACATCGTATGGTCCGGGAACCTGTCCGGGAACGTGGAGGTCATGCCGCGGGCCGGAAGCCGCGCAGGCGCAGGCTGTTGCCGACCACGAAGACCGAGGAGAAGGCCATGGCCGCTCCGGCGATCATCGGGTTGAGCAGGCCGGCGGCCGCGAGCGGCAGGGCGGCGACGTTGTAGGCGAAGGCCCAGAAGAGGTTGGACTTGATGGTGCCCAGCGTCTTGCGGGACAGGCGGATGGCGTCCGCCGCGACCCTCAGGTCGCCCCGCACGAGCGTCAGGTCGCCCGCCTCGATCGCGGCGTCCGTGCCCGTTCCCATCGCCAGGCCGAGGTCGGCCTGGGCCAGTGCGGCGGCGTCGTTGACGCCGTCGCCGACCATGGCGACCGAACGGCCCTCGCCCTGCAGGCGCTTGACGGCGTCGACCTTGTCCTGCGGCATGACCTCGGCGATCACGTGCTCGGGAGCGATGCCCACCTGAGCGGCGACCGCTTCGGCGACCGCCTTGTTGTCACCCGTCAGCAGGATGGGGGTGAGGCCGAGTCCGCGCAGCCGCTCGATGGCCTGCGGGCTGGTCTCCTTGACGGCGTCGGCGACCTCCAGGACCGCGCGGGCCTGGCCGTCCCAGGCGACCGCGATGGCGGTACGCCCGGCCGCCTCGGCCTCGTCCTTGGCACGCCGCAGGTCCTCCGGCAGGGACATGGCCCACTCGTCCAGCAGCTTCTCCCGGCCGACCAGGACCGCGTGGCCCTCGACGATGCCCTGGACGCCGAGGCCGGCGAGGTTGGCGAAGTCCTCCGGAGCGGGCAGGGTGCCGACGCGGGCGGCGGCGCCGGAGGCGACGGCCTGGGCGATGGGGTGCTCGGAGGCGTGCTCCAGGGCGCCGGCGAGGCGCAGGACCTCGTCCTCGTCGGTGCCGTCGGCGGTGTGCACGGCGAGCAGGGTCATCTTCCCGGTGGTGACGGTGCCGGTCTTGTCCAGGACGATGGTGTCGACCTTGCGCGTGGTCTCCAGCACCTCCGGGCCCTTGATGAGGATGCCGAGCTGGGCGCCGCGCCCGGTGCCGACCATGAGGGCGGTCGGCGTGGCCAGGCCCAGGGCGCACGGGCAGGCGATGATCAGGACGGCGACCGCGGCGGTGAAGGCGGCGGTCAGCCCGGCGCCGTTGCCGAGCCAGAAGCCCAGGGTGCCGAGCGCCAGGGCGATCACGACCGGGACGAAGACCGCGGAGATTTGGTCGGCGAGCCGCTGGGCGGCGGCCTTGCCGTTCTGCGCCTCCTCCACCAGCTTGGCCATGCGGGCGAGCTGTGTGTCGGCGCCGACGCGGGTGGCCTCGACGACCAGGCGGCCGCCGGCGTTCAGCGTGGCCCCGGTGACGGCGTCCCCGGCGCCGACCTCGACCGGAACCGACTCGCCGGTGAGCATGGAGGCGTCCACGGCGGACGACCCCTCGACGACCACACCGTCGGTGGCGATCTTCTCCCCGGGCCGCACCAGGAACCGGTCGCCGACCTTCAGCTCGCCCACGGCAATGAGCTCTTCCCGGCCGCCCCTCACCACCGTGACGTCCTTGGCGCCGAGCTCCAGCAGCGCCTTCAGCGCCGCGCCCGCCTTCCGCTTGGAGCGCGCCTCGAAGTACCTGCCGGCCAGGATGAAGGCCGTGACACCCGCCGCGGCTTCCAGGTAGATGTTCCCGGCGCCGTCGGTGCGGGCGATGGTGAGCTCGAAGGGGTGGGTCATGCCGGGCGTGCCGGCCGCGCCGAAGAACAGCGCCCACAGGGACCACAGGAACGCCGCCGAGGTACCGACGGAGATCAGCGTGTCCATCGTCGCGGCACCGTGCTTGGCGTTCGTCCAGGCGGCCTTGTGGAAGGGCCAGGCGGCGTACGTCACCACGGGCGCCGCCAGCGTGAGCGAGAGCCACTGCCAGTACTCGAACTGCAGCGCCGGCACCATGGCCATCGCGATCACGGGAACGGCGAGTGCCACGGCGGCGGTCAGCCGCTGGCGCAGTGACCGCAGCGCGTCGCTCTCCTCCTGCGCGGAGCCGCCGCCGGCTTCCGGCTCGGCGCGCACCGGCTCGGGCTCCCGTGCGGTGTATCCGGTGGCCTCGACCGTGGCGATCAGGTCCGAGACCGTCACGTCCTCGCGGAAGGTGACCTTCGCCTTCTCGGTGGCGTAGTTGACGGTGGCCTCGACCCCGTCCAGGCGGTTGAGCTTCTTCTCGATCCGGGCGGCGCACGAGGCGCAGGTCATGCCGCCGATGGCGAGTTCGACCTCGGCGGCGCCGGGCGTGGTGGTGGTCATGTCTGCTCCTCGGAGCTCACGGACGCGATGTGCGAAGGAGACGGGGGAACGGGGGCCGCGGGGACGTCCGGCCCCCGCCCGGCTCGTGGGCCGGTCAGGTGGTCACGCGGCCGGCGAAGTCGTAGCCGGCCTCGTCGACGGTCTGGGCGATCAGCGCGTCGAGCGCCTCGCCGGGCTCGGCCGCGGTCGTCACCGTGACCAGGCCGGTGCCGATCTCGACCTCGACCGCGGTGACCTCGTCCAGATCGCCCAGGGCCTTCTGGACAACTCCCTGGCAGTGCGCGCTGCCCACGCCGTCGACCTTGTAGGTGGTCTTGATCTCCGCCGCGGTGTGGCAGCTTCCGTGGGGGGTGCAGCAGTTCGACACGGGTCCTCCGCAACTAGTGGTCTCCTCATACCCCCGGGGGGTATCTGTGACGCCTCCATATATACCCCCTACCCGTATTCAGAGCAAGGGTCGCTCCGACTCGACTAGTAACCCCCCGGGGGTATCCTGAGCGGGGCCGCCGGCAAGCCGTCTAGTTGCCGTAGTGGTCCAGGAACATGTCGACGCCGCTGGTGATGAGACGGTCCGTCAGGTCTTCGTCGAGGTCCATGCCGTAGGAACTGAAGAGCATGTGGGGGAAGACCAGGAGTCCGTAGAACTGGATGATCGCCACTTGCAGGTCGGGGACCGCCAGTCGGCCCTGCTCGGTGAGGGTGCGCAGGGCGCCTGCGACCGCGGGGTGGTGGCTCTCCGGGCCGCGGTGCCTCCAGGCCTCCCCCAGCTCGGGGAAGCGGTGGAGCTCGGCGGCGACGAGGTTGCGCAGAGCGGTGACCTCGCGGTTGGTGCGGACGGCGTGGACCCAGGTGCGGGCCGCCTCGACCAGGGCGGTCCGCAGGTCCTCGGCATCCGCCAGGCTGTCGAGTGCGGCTGCGGACTCCCCGGTGAGCGGCTCGTCGAGGGCGTCCGTGATGACCGCCGTGAACAGGGCTTCCTTGCTGCCGAAGTGGTTGTAGACGGTCACCTTGGACACGCCTGCCGCGGCGGCGATGGTGTCCATTCCCACGCCGAAGCCCTCCCGCAGGAACAGCTCGCGGGCGGCCCGCACGATGGCCCGCCGCTTGAGCTCCGCGCGAGGTCCGCTGGGGGTCCTTTTCACGCTGTCGGTGCTCATGGACCGACCCTAACACCCATCTGAACTGTACGGTTGAGTTCATGTGAACTGAACAGTATGGTTCAGATTACCTGGTCGACCGAAGTCACGCGCCAGAAGGACTCGCCATGACCCACTCCGCAGCCGGTGCGCAGCACGCCGCCGAACATGACCACCAGCCGCCCGCCGACCCCCGCCGCTGGGCGGCCCTCGCCCTGATCTGCCTCGCCCAGTTCATGCTGATCCTCGACGTCACCGTCGTGAACGTCGCCCTGCCCGACATGGCGGCCGACCTCGACCTCGGCAGGGAGGCCCTGACCTGGGTCGTCACCGCCTACACCCTCTGCTTCGGCGGGCTGATGCTGCTCGGCGGCCGGCTCGCCGACGTCCTCGGCGCGCGCCGCACCCTGCTCGCCGGACTCGTCCTCTTCACGGCCGCGTCACTGGTCACCGGTCTGGCCGGGAACGCGCCGACGCTCCTCGGCGGCCGGATCGGCCAGGGCGTCGGCGCGGCCCTGCTGTCCCCGGCCGCGCTGTCCATCGTCACCACCACCTTCCACGGCGCCGAACGCAACAAGGCGCTCGGTGTCTGGGCGGCGATCGGCGGCACCGGCTCCGCGGCCGGCGTGCTCCTCGGCGGGGCCCTGACCGGCGGGCCCGGCTGGCAGTGGGTGTTCTACATCAACGTGCCCGTCGGGCTGCTCCTGCTGTTCGCCCTGCCCGCCCTCGTTCCGGCCCGGGCCCCGCAGCCCGCCCGGCTCGACGTCCCCGGCGCGCTCCTCGTCACCACGGGCACGGCCGCCCTGATCTACGGCCTGGTCGAGGCGGGGGGCGCCGGCTGGGCGGACGCCTCGACGCTGCTGCCGCTGGCCGGTGCGGCGGTCGCGTACGCGGCCTTCGCGGCGGTCGAACGGGCCGGCCGGGCGCCGCTGATGGACCTGCGGATGTTCACCCGGCGGCCGGTGCTCGCCGGGGCCTTCCTGATGCTGATCGCCACCGCCATGCTGATCGCGTTCTTCTTCCTGGGATCCGTCTACCTGCAGCACATCCGCGGTTTCAGCCCCCTGAGGACCGGACTGGTGTTCCTCCCCGTCGCCGTGGCCACCGGCATCGGCGCCCACCTCGGCTCCCGGCTCGTCGGCCGGATCGGCAGCCGCCCGACGGCCGTCGCCGGTATGGCCGTCGCGGCCGCCGGCACCGTCCCGCTGACCCGGCTGTCGGAGACCGGCAGCGTGTACGCCGGGCTCCTGCCGGGCTTCGTGATCGCCTCCCTCGGCATCGGCGCGGTCTTCGTCACCGCCACGACGACCGCCCTGGCGATGGTGGAGCACAGGGAGGCGGGGCTGGCCTCCGGGGTCGTCAACACCTTCCATGAGGTGGGTGGCTCGATCGGCGTCGCCGTCGTCTCCACCGTCGCGGCCTCCGGCTTCGGGCGGGGCTCGGCAGGCGGGTTCGGTGACGCGTTCACGGTCTGTGCCGTGACGGCAGCCGTCGGCGCCGTGCTGTCCCTGGGCCTCGTACCGCGCGGCAAACCCCGCCCGACCGGCGGCCCGCACGTGCACTGACGGGGTGGTCACCGACTCGCGCTGACCGGCGGTGCGACACCCGGGATCCGGGTTTCGGCGACGAAGTACCAACTCACTTAGTAGTATCGCGGTGGCGCGGTGGTCGAATACGGAAGGCAGGTCGGCATGAGCGGGCGGCTGCGGGCAGGCGGGGCCTTCGGGTACCTCCTGCTGGTCGTCATGCTCACCCTGGGCGTGTTCGCCATGCACACGTTGGGTCACCCGGAGGAGTCGTCCGGGCACGGCATGAGTGCTGCCGTTCCCGCTGCCGCAGGGGTGCACCACTACGCCATGATCCCGAACGCCACGGCCCTGACCGGGCCCGAGGTGACGGACGGGCCCGGGACCGAGGCGTCGGCCGCCAAGTCACCGGTGCACGAGCCTCCGGGCGGCATGGACCCGATGTCCGTGTGCCTGGCGGTTCTCACCGTGTGGCTGCTCGGGCTGTTCCTGTATGCGCTGGTGGTTCGCCGGCAGGAGCGGCTGACCGCCCTTCTCGCCCGGTCGACGGCCTTGGCGCGCCCCGGCACTCCACCACCGAGACCGCTCCTCTCCCAGTTGTCGGTTCTGCGGATATAGGCCGAACCGTGGCGCGGCGCACGCAGTGCCGCCCGCGCAGCCGCCGATTCCGCACAGCCAGTGACTGACGACAAGAGGTATCTCGCACATGACTGCCTACGAGCACGCCCTCAACCGCCGCCCGAGCCGCCGTCTCGCGGTGGTGGGCGCCGTCACAGCGGGCGGGCTGCTGCTCGCCGCCTGCGGCGGGAACGACATGGAGGGCATGGACCACGGGAGCGGCAACTCCGCCTCCGCCTCCGCGTCCGCCTCGCCGAGCCGGGCGACGGGTGAGAAGCCGGCGTCCGGCGCGTTCAACGACGCGGACGTCATGTTCGCCCAGATGATGATCCCGCACCACGAGCAGGCCCTGGAGATGGCCGAGCTCGCCGACGGCCGGGCCTCAGACGCGGAGATCAAGACCCTGGTCGCGGACATCGAGAAGGCCCAGGATCCCGAGATCCGGACCATGAAGTCCTGGCTGAAGTCCTGGGGCAAGCCGGAGTCCGCGGGGGAGAGCATGCCCGGCATGGACCACGGGTCCGGCGGCAAGGAGCAGGGTTCAGGCGGCATGGACCACGGGTCCGGGATGTCCGGAATGATGTCCGAAGAGGACATGAAGAAGCTCGAGGCCGCCAAGGGCACCGAGTTCGACCGGATGTTCGCGGAGATGATGATCGAGCACCACAAGGGCGCGATCACCATGGCGGAGGACGAGCAGAAGAACGGCCGCAACGCCAAGGCCAAGAAGCTCGCCGCCGACGTGGTGAGGACTCAGACCGCCGAGGTCGAGAAGTTCGAGAAGATCCTCGACCGCCTCTGATCCAGCGTCACCCACTGACCGCCCAGGGCTCCGAGGCGCGCACCGAGGAGCCCGGGCGGTCGTCTTCCGCCGAAGGCGGTGAGCGCCTGAGGCCGGCCGCCCGGACGTTCAACAGACGCCTGGCCGTCACGTCCGGCGGCGGGCACTGATCCCCGACGACGGGGCGATCAGGCGGCCATCATGACGAGCATGGCGCACATGGTGCCGCCCATGCCGACGTGGGCCGCCAGCGCCGCACCCGGTGACGTACCGGGCGGGCGACGGCGGCTCCGGTTGCCCGCTGCCCCGTGTGTGCGGTGCCTGTCGCCTCCCGGGCGGGCCTTGTCCCAGACGGAGACGGCCAGGGACGCGGCGAAGACCACGATCGCGTCGGGCAGGGCGAGGAGCCGCCTGGCCCAGCTGCTCTTGCCCGCGGCGCGGCCCGAGCCCGCTCGCCGGCCGGTGCCGCGGAGCCGCGCCCGCACGGACGCGACGACCGAGAGCAGGAAGTACACGGCGAGGGCGATCAGGACGACACGCCACACAGACGTGGAGCCCGTGGAGCCCGCAGACGCGGAGCCATGGGCAGCGGCGCCGGTCGTCAGGTCGTGGGAGGACATCCCCGAGGAGTGGTCCATGCCCTCCGTCCCGGCCATGCCCTCCATGCCCGCCGCCCCCGCGGGGTCGGATCCGTGCCCGTGCCCGTGAGTCGTCCCGCCCATCGAATGCCCGCCCAGGGCGAGGACCGGCGCGGAGTCGGTACCCGGCATGGCGAGCGTCATGATCACCATGGCGGCACTGCCGATGACGTGATGCGTCCAGCGGCGGCCGTGTCGCCAGCCGTGCAGACGGGCGTGGTGCACGGCCAGGGCCACGCCGACCAGGCCGACGGCGGTGAACGCCGCCACCCACCACAGGCTGTGGTCACCGAAGCCGGCCGCCGTCGCGGGCAGGAACATCGCGGCCATGCCGCCGGCCATGACGAGGTCGCCTCCGGCCGCGAACCGGGCCTCTCTGTTCTCGGCGGCGGCCAGCCTGGCCGAGCTCACGACGGCCACGAGTGCGGCGACCGCCGCCAGCGTCCCGTTCAGGGCCGGACTTCCCATCGCTGCCTCCGTCTTGACCGTCGCCGACTGCTGTCTACGGATGTCCTTAGTACGTCGGGGCGCCGAGAGGCGTTCAGCGGAAGACCCGCGCTTGCCGGTCTGCATATGCTCATGCAGAATCCTCAGCTACTGAATAAGCGAGGGGGAGCACCTCATGAGCGTGACCGACAGCCCTGCCGCGCGGTTGCAGGCGCTCTTCGAGGGCCACCGGCTCACACCGACCCAGCGGCGCATCGCGCACAGCATGGTGCGGCGCGCCGCCGAGGTGCCTTTCCTGTCGAGCGTGGAGCTCGCCGAGCTGGCCGGGGTCAGCCAGCCGTCCGTGACCCGTTTCGCCGTCGCCCTCGGCTTCGACGGCTACCCGGCTCTGCGCCGCCACCTGCGCGAGGTCGCCCCCGCCGAACCCGCCGCGGACGCCGGGTCCGCCAACGAGTACCAGCAGGCCGTCGAGGCCGAGATCGAGAACCTGCGGCACCTGGCGGAGGTCCTGGCCGACCCCCGGCCTGTGCAGCGCGCGGGGCGCCTCCTCGCGGCATCCCGGCCGCTTCCCGTCCTCGGACTGCGGGCGGCGGCCGCCCAGGCGCACGGCTTCGCCTACTTCGCCGCCAAGGTCCACCCCGACGTACGGCTCCTCAACGAGGGCGGCACGATGCTCCACGACCGCATCGACGCCGCCGTCCGGGCCGGCGCGACCGCACTGCTGTGCTTCGCGCTGCCCCGGCATCCCCGCGAGGTCGTCGACGCCCTCGACTACGCCAGACAGGCCGGGCTGACCGTCGTCACGGTCGCCGACTCCGCCTTCGCGCCGGTGGCCAAGGTGTCCGACCTGTTGCTGCCCGCCGCCGTCGGCACCGGCCTGGCTTTCGACACGGCCTGCGCCCCCATGCTGCTCGGCCGGGTCCTGCTGGAGGCGATGTGCGACGACCTGCCGGAGGCCCAGTCCCGCCTGGAGGAGTTCGACGTGAAGGCGGCGGCGCGGGGCCTGTTCGTCGACTGACGGCACGGGCACCGCATTCTCAGACTCGTCTCACGTTGTGTCGCTAATGTGCCTGTCCTGAAACGCCCTTCAGACGCTTCGGAGAGTGAACGGAGGCTGAACGTGACGCGCGGAGGACAAGGGCTGGCCCGGGTGGCCGTCGTCGTACGGGCGGGGGCGGCCCCGCTGTGGTGGCTGGGTGTGTGCGCGGCGGGCATCGGCCTGCTGGCGCCGGGGCTGACCGGGCGCCGCATCGGCGTCCTGGCCGGCGCGGCACTGTTCGTCCTGGCGACGGCCGTCGTGGCGTACGGACGCCGCAAGCGGTACGTCGCCCTGGCCGCGTCCGCGGCCCGCGCCGGCAAGCACGACGTACTCCAGGACCGCCATGTGACCGTACGCAACTGGCGCCGCCACCACCGCTGGTGGCTCCTGCTCGCCTTCCTCGCCGCCCTGGGCAGCGCCTTCGCCGTGCCCGCCGCGGCGGGTCTGCTCCTGGCCGGCTGCGGGGCGGGCCTGTGGCTGAAGGCCGCGTGGCTCGGCCGCCGCGAGCGTGCGGACGAGGTGCTGCTGTGGGTGCGCGTGGACTGGCTGCGCGGGGGCGCGGGCGGCCCCGCGGGCAAGCGGGTCAAGGGCTACCGCAGCACGGGCATCGCGGCCGGTGACGCGGCCCCGGGCGGGGCGAGGAAGAAGACGCCGGCGCTCGTGTAACCGGGCAGGGAGAGCGAGCGACTCAGGGCGGGGCCGCATGCGACATGCGGCCCCGCCGCGTGGGGGGCGACCGGCTACGACGAACCCGCAATGGGCGGCAGCGGGCATCGCCTACCGCGCCGCCGCTGTGACTCCGGCGGCGCTTCCGGCCGCCACCGGGTGCCGCCGGCGCACTACGCAAGCCCCCGCCGCTCCTGTCTCCGGCCGCCACCGGGGCCGCCGGCGCGCTACGGAAGCCCCCGCGGCGTCCGGCCGCCCATCAGCGCATCGGCCTGCGCCCCGACGCCCCATCCCCGGCCGCTACCGGGGTCGCTGGCGCGCTACGGCTGCCCCCGCGGCGTCCGGCCGCCCATCAGCGCATCGGCCCTGCGCCCCGCCGTGACTCCGGCCGCCACCGGGGCCGCTGGCGCGCTACGGAAGCCCCCACGCTCCCGGCCGCCCATCAGCGCATCGGCCTGCGCCCCGTCGTGACTCCGGCCGCCACCGGGGTCGCTGGCGCGCTACGGAAGCCCCCGCGGCGTCCGGCCGCCCACCAGCGCATCGGCCTGCGCCCCGCCGGACTCCGCCACGACCTCCTCCACCGTCTGCGCCCGGCGCACCACCGCGAAGGAGACGCGCCCCTCCCCGCCCGGCCCGAAGCCGTAAATCGCGGGCCTGACCAGCGAGTTGTACGCATAGTGGTGCGCGAAGTAGTACGCCCCCGTGTCCAGCGCCGCCGCGAAGTCCCCCTGCTCCAGCAGTGGCAGCGCACATCCCTCGGCCAGCAGGTCGCCCGAGAAGCACGCCGGTCCGGCCACGTCCTGCACCACGGCCGGACCCTCCTTCGGACGCCCCTTGGTGTCGTACGCGGCGATCCTCAGCGGCCAGACCCCCGGCGCGTACACCGTCCGCGTCGCGACCTGCACGCCCGCGTGCGTGACCGCCACCGGCCGGCCGCCCGCGCTCTTGGCGTACTCGACCCGCGCCACGACCGTGCCGTGCTTCGCCAGCAGGGACCGCCCGAACTCCGTCACCAGTCCGTACCGCCCGTCGAACAGCCCGGGCACCTCCTCGGCCAGCATCCGCGCGTACTGCGCGTACGTCGGCGTCGTCGCGTCCGACGCGAAGTTCACCGGCAGTCCGCCGCCGATGTCCAGCGTGTCGATCTGCCGCCGCCCCGCCCGCCGGTTGATCTCCTCCGCCAGCTCGTACGTCTCCGTCACCCCCCGCGCCATCAGGGACAGCGGGACCCCCTGGGACCCGGTGTGCGCGTGCAGCCGGGTCAGCCACGGCCGGTCCAGATACGCCCTCACGACCCACTCCCGGGCGCCCTCGTCGCGCAGCGCCACCCCGAACTTCGACGTCGCCGTGGCCGTGGACGTCGACTCGATGGAACCCCCGCCGATCTGCGGATTCACCCGGATCCCGAGCGGGGACCGGCTGGCGGCGGACCTCATCAGGGCGTCGATGCGGTCCAGCTCCTGCGGATTGTCCGCGTTGACGGCGATGCCCAGCGCCAGCGCCTCGCGCAGCTCCCCGGGCGTCTTGGCCGGCGAGTCCAGCACCGTCATCTCCGGGCCCAGCCCCGCCGCCCGCGCCAGTGCCAGCTCGCCCGGGCTCGCCACCTCCGCGCCGATGCCCTCCTCGCGCAGCAGCCGCAGCACCGGCACCAGCGGGGTCGCCTTCACCGCGAAGGCGTGCAGCACCGGCGTGCCGGGCGTCACGACCGCGTCGAACGCGGCCCGCAGCTCCGCCGCCGACTCGCGGATGCCGGTGACGTCCAGCAGCCCGACGATGGGGCTGTCGGGCCCGAGCAGCCCCTGCTCGACGGCGGCCCGTACCGCCTCGTGCCGCCGGGTCGCCCGCCCGGCGGCGGAGTCGTGTGCTTCTTCTGCCTCGATGTGTGCGCCCATGCATCCAGCCAAACATCCACGCCGGCGCCGCGCCGAACCTCGGACGTATTGACTAGCTCTATTCAGAAGGCCAGGATGTGAATAGCCATAGCAACAATGACCGCAGCACCACGCGCCGGGAGCACCACGCACCCACCAGGAGGCAGACCATGTCAGGACCCCGCCCCGTCCGAGCACCGCGCGGTACGGAACGAAGCGCCCTGGGATGGCAGCAGGAAGCCGCCCTGCGCATGCTCCAGAACAACCTCGACCCGGAGGTCGCCGAGCACCCCGGCAAACTCGTCGTCTACGGCGGCACCGGCAAAGCGGCCCGCGACTGGCGCTCCTTCGACGCGATGGTGCGGACGCTGCGGGGGCTGAAGCAGGACGAGACCATGCTGGTCCAGTCCGGCCGGCCCGTCGGCGTCATGCAGACCCACGAGTGGGCCCCGCGCGTCCTCATCGCCAACTCCAACCTCGTCGGCGACTGGGCGAACTGGGAGGAGTTCCGCCGCCTGGAGGCCCTCGGCCTGACCATGTACGGGCAGATGACGGCCGGCTCCTGGATCTACATCGGCACCCAGGGCATCCTCCAGGGCACCTACGAGACCTTCTCCGCCGTCGCCGCGAAGAAGTTCGGCGGCACCCTCGCCGGGACGATCACGCTGACCGCCGGTCTCGGCGGGATGGGCGGCGCCCAGCCGCTCGCCGTGACGATGAACGACGGTGTGGCGATCTGCGTCGACTGCGACCCGCGTGCGATCGAGCGGCGCATCGAGCACCGGTACCTCGACGTCAAGGCCGACTCCCTGGACCACGCGCTGCGGCTCGCCGTGGAGGCCCGGGACGCCCGCCGTCCGCTGTCCATCGGCGTCCTCGGCAACGCCGCCGAGCTGGTGCCGCAACTGCTCGCCATGGACGCCCCGATCGACATCGTCACCGACCAGACCTCCGCCCACGACCCGCTGGCCTATCTGCCCCTCGGTACCGCCTTCGAGGACATGGCCGACGCCGCCGCCAAGGACCCGGCCGGCTTCACCACCCGAGCCCGCGAGTCCATGGCCCGGCACGTGGAGGCCATGGTCGGCTTCATGGACGCCGGCGCGGAGGTCTTCGACTACGGCAACTCCATCCGCGGCGAAGCGCAACTGGCCGGATACGACCGGGCCTTCGCCTTCCCCGGCTTCGTCCCCGCCTACATCCGCCCGCTGTTCTGCGAAGGCAAGGGCCCCTTCCGCTGGGCCGCCCTGTCCGGTGAGGCCTCCGACATCGCCAAGACCGACAAGGCGATCCTCGACCTGTTCCCGGAGAACGAGTCCCTGGCCCGCTGGATCCGCATGGCCGGGGAGCGGGTCCACTTCCAGGGCCTGCCCGCCCGCATCTGCTGGCTCGGCTACGGCGAGCGGGACAAGGCCGGCGAGCGGTTCAACGACATGGTCGCGAGCGGGGAGCTGGCCGCGCCGGTCGTCATCGGCCGCGACCACCTCGACTGCGGCTCCGTCGCGTCCCCCTACCGCGAGACCGAGGCCATGCTCGACGGGTCCGACGCGATCGCCGACTGGCCGCTGCTCAACGCGATGGTGAACGTGGCGTCCGGGGCGTCCTGGGTATCCCTGCACCACGGAGGCGGCGTCGGTATGGGGCGGTCGATCCACGCGGGGCAGGTGACGGTGGCCGACGGCACAAGGCTGGCCGGTGAGAAGATCCGGCGGGTGCTGACGAACGACCCGGGCATGGGGGTCATCCGGCATGTGGACGCCGGGTACGACATCGCGGAGACGGTGGCGCAGGAGAAGGGCGTCCGTGTTCCGATGCGTGAAGGTGACTCGGCGTGACTCGTGACGGCAACCTTCCGGTGGGGGCGGGCGCATCGTCGCCGCGTGCGGGTTCGACTGGTGGCTCCTCCTTCCACCAGATGTGGCGCGACCTGCTCCCCATCGGCCGCCACCCCGCCTCCGACGGCTACCGCCGATTCGCCTGGACCGGTGTCGACGGTGACTGCCGGGCCTGGTTCGAAACCCAGGCGCAGACCCGAGGCCTCATCCACGAGGTCGACCGGAACGGAAACCAGTGGGCCTGGCTCGGTGACCCCGCCGTCGGGGACGCCGTCGTCACCGGGTCGCATCTGGACTCCGTGCCGGACGGCGGCGCCTTCGACGGCCCCCTCGGAGTCGTGTCCGCCTTCGCCGCGCTGGACGAACTGCGCGCCCGGGGCGCGCAGTTCACCCGCCCCCTCGGCATCGTGAACTTCGGTGACGAGGAGGGCGCCCGGTTCGGGCTCGCCTGTGTAGGGTCCCGGCTCACCGCCGGGCAGCTCACCCGCGAACAGGCGCACCGGCTCACCGACGGCGAGGGCGTGACTCTGCCCCGGGCCATGGAGGCCGCCGGATACGACCCGGAGGCCATCGGGCCCGACCCCGAGCGGCTCGCCCGCATCGGCGCCTTCGTCGAACTGCACGTCGAGCAGGGCCGGGCCCTCGACCTGTCCGGCGACCGGGTCGGCATCGCCAGCGCGATCTGGCCGCACGGCCGGTGGCGGTTCGACTTCCGGGGCGAGGCCAACCACGCCGGCACCACCCGGCTCGCCGACCGGCGCGACCCCATGCTGTCCTACGCGGAGACGGTCCTCGCCGCCCGCCGCGAGGCCGAACTGGCCGGTGCGGTCGCCACGTTCGGGAAGATCGCCGTCGAGCCGAACGGCGTCAACGCCATCCCCTCCCTGGTGCGCGGCTGGCTCGACTCGCGCGCCGCCGACCAGGACAGCCTGGACGCCGTGGTCGCCGGCGTCGAGAAGGCGGCAGGGGAGTACGCCGCCGCCCACGGTGTCGATCTCGCCGTCGTGCGCGAGTCGTTCACGCCCGTCGTCGAGTTCGACCACGCCCTGCGCGACGAACTCGGCCGCATCCTCGGCAAGGACACCGGCCTCACCGTCCCCGTCCTGGGCACCGGTGCCGGACACGACGCCGGGATCCTGTCCGGGAGCATCCCGACCGCCATGCTGTTCGTGCGCAACCCCACCGGCGTCTCCCACTCACCGGCCGAGTCCGCCACCGAGGACGACTGCGTCGCCGGGGTACTCGCACTCGCCGACGTACTGGAAGGACTGGCGTGCAGGTGACCACAGCAGCCACGCGCACGTACTGGCTGGAGCACGCCTGGCTCGGCACGCACGTTGAGCCGGGCGTGGCCCTGGACGTCCGGGACGGCCGCATCGCCGCCGTCCACGCGGGCACCCCCGCCCCGACCCCGGGCGCCGAGGTCCTGCGCGGCCTCACCCTCCCCGGCCTCGCCAACGCCCACAGCCACGCCTTCCACCGCGCTCTTCGCGGCACCGTGCAGGTGGGCTCGGGCACCGGACAACCCCCGCGTCGGCAGGGACAAAGCGGTGAAGACGGCGAGCGGGCGCCTGAATCATTCTGGGCCTGGCGAGACGTCATGTACGCCGTTGCCGACAGACTCACCCCCGACACGTACTTCTCGCTGGCCCGTGCGACATACGCCGAGATGGCCCTGGCCGGCATCACGGCGGTCGGCGAGTTCCACTACGTCCACCACGCCCCCGGCGGCACCCCCTACGCCGACCCCAACGCGATGGGCGAGGCCCTGATCGCGGCCGCCGCCGAAGCCGGGATCCGCATCACCCTCCTCGACACCGCCTACCTCTCCTCCGGCTTCGGGCAGCCGCCCACTACCCCTCAGCTCCGCTTCTCCGACGGCACGGCGGACGCCTGGGCCGAACGCTGTTCAGTTCTCAAGGAACGGGATCACGCGCGGATCGGAGCGGCGATCCACTCCGTGCGGGCCGTGCCCGCCGACCAGCTGGCGACCGTCGCCCGGTGGGCCGAGGAGCGGCGGGCCCCGCTCCATGTGCACCTGTCGGAACAGACGGCCGAGAACGACGCCTGCCGGGAGGCCCACGGCCGCACCCCCACCCGGCTGCTCGCCGACCACGGCGTGCTCGGCCCGCGCACCACCGGCGTCCACAACACCCACCTGACCGCCGAGGACATCTCCCTCATCGGCGGCACCGGCACCGGCACCTGCATGTGCCCCACCACCGAGCGGGACCTCGCCGACGGCATCGGGCCCGCCGTCGCCCTGCAGCAGGCGGGCTCGCCGCTCTGTCTCGGCTCCGACAGCCACGCCGTGATCGACCTGCTCGAAGAGGCGCGGGCCATGGAGCTGAACGAGCGCCTGCGCACCCGTACCCGAGGCCACTGGACGGCGGCGGCGCTCCTGCGGGCGGCCTCGGCGGACGGGCACGCGGCACTCGGCTGGCAGGACGCGGGGGCCCTGGAGCCCGGCGCGCTCGCCGACTTCACGACGATCGCGCTCGACTCGGTCAGGACGGCAGGGCCGCTTCCGCGGCTCGGGGCCGAGACGGCCGTATTCGCCGCGTCGGCAGCAGACGTGTCGCATACGGTCGTGGCAGGCCGGCACGTCGTACGGGACGGGGTCCACTCGCTCGTACCGGACGTGCCACGAGCCCTCGCGGACGCCGTCGACGCCCTGCGCGGATGACCCCGGACCGCTCCTGCGAGCGGCCGGCCCCCGCACCCGAACCCACCGCCGACCAGGCCACCAAGGACGCCATGAGCAACGCGACGACCGTCAGCCCCGCCCACTCCGCGAGCACCGCAAGCACGCTCATCACCAACATCGCCGCCCTGGTCACCAACGACCCCTCCCTCGGTGACGGATCCCCCCTCGGACTGGTCCAGGACGCGGCCGTCGTCATCGAAGGCGACCGCATCGCGTGGACCGGTGATCAAAGCAAAGCACCCGCCACTGACAATCGGGTCGACGCCGGCGGCCGCGCGGTCCTCCCCGGCTTCGTCGACTCCCACTCCCACCTCGTCTTCGCGGGCGACCGGACGCAGGAGTTCAACGCCCGGATGTCGGGGCGGCCGTACAGCGCGGGCGGCATCCGCACGACCGTCGCGGCCACCCGCGCCGCGACGGACGAGGAACTCGAAGCCAACGTCACCCGTTACCTCGCCGAGGCCCTCCGCCAGGGCACCACCACGTTCGAGACGAAGTCGGGCTACGGCCTCACGACCCGCGACGAGGCCCGCGCCCTGCGCGTCGCCGCCCGCCACACCGACGAGGTCACCTACCTCGGCGCCCACATCGTCGCCCCCGAGTTCGCCGACGACCCGGCCGCCTACGTCGACCTCGTCACCGGCGAGATGCTCGACGCCTGCGCCCCGCACGCCCGCTGGATCGACGTCTTCTGCGAGCGGGGCGCCTTCGACGGCGACCAGGCCCGCGCGATCCTCACCGCCGGCAAGGCACGCGGCCTGCACCCCCGTATCCACGCCAACCAGCTCTCCTACGGCCCCGGCGTGCGACTGGCGGTCGAACTCGACGCGGCCAGCGCCGACCACTGCACCCACCTGACGGACGAGGACGTCGACGCGCTGGCGAACAGCCGCACGGTCGCCACCCTCCTGCCCGGCGCCGAGTTCTCCACCCGCGCCGAGTGGCCGGATGCCCGCCGTCTCCTCGACGCGGGCGTGACCGTGGCCCTGTCCACGGACTGCAACCCGGGCTCGTCGTTCACCTCGTCCGTCCCGTTCTGCATCGCGCTCGCCGTACGGGACATGGGCATGACCCCGGACGAGGCCGTCTGGTCGGCCACGGCGGGCGGCGCCGCGGCCCTCCGCCGCACCGACGTCGGCCGCCTCACCCCGGGCGCGTACGCCGACCTGACGCTTCTCGACGCCCCGAGCCACGTCCACCTGGCCTACCGGCCGGGTGTCCCGCTGGTCACCGGAGTCTGGCGGCGCGGAGAGCGGGTGGTGTGACCGTCGGCTCCGGGACAATGCGGCGGGGCGCCGGCGGACGACCGGCACCGGCGGAGGGCGGGGACGGATGGCGAGGCATTGGTCGGCACCACTGCTGGTGAACGTGCTGCTCGGAGTCCCGGGCGTGGTGCCGTTCTGGCTGCTGTGGTACCTCGTGGTGAACTGGCCGCTCGCCGAGCTCGGCTGGACCGTGCGGGAACCGACGGAGAACGACGGCATGGCCCTCTGGCTCGTGATCGTCGTCCCCGTCGTCACGCTGTACGGCCTGATCTGGTGGCTCGCCAACCTGCCGCTGCGGCGCCGGACGGCCCTCACTCCGCGCAGGTACTGGCTGCTGAGCCTGGCGGCCCCGCTCGCCCCGACGGCCGCGCTGATCCTGAACCCCTGGTAGGGGGCCGGCGGCACGCGCCTGGGGGCGGGCCCTGCGGCCCGCCCCCGAAGGACACGATCACCCGGTGAGGATCACTCCTCGACAGTGAGCCCCTTGCGCAGCCGTACCAGCGTCCGGGAGAGCAGACGCGACACGTGCATCTGGGAGATGCCCAGTTCCTCGCCGATCTCCGACTGGGTCATGCCCGCGACGAAGCGCAGCGACAGGATCTTCCGGTCGCGCGGCGGAAGTTCGGCGATCAGCGGCTTCAACGACTCGACGTACTCGATGCCTTCGAGCCCGTGGTCCTCGTAGCCGATGCGGTCCGCGAGCGCGCCCTCGGAGTCGTCCTCCTCCGGCTGGGCGTCCAGCGAGGAGGCGGTGTAGGCGTTCGACGCGGCCATGCCCTCGACGACCTCGTCGTTGGAGATGCCGAGGCGCTCGGCCAGTTCCGTCACCGTCGGGGCGCGGTCCAGCTTCTGGGCCAGCTCGTCACCGGCCTTGGCCAGGTCGAGCCGCAGCTCCTGGAGCCGCCGCGGAACGCGCACGGACCACGAGGTGTCGCGGAAGAAGCGCTTGATCTCGCCGACGATGGTCGGCATCGCGAACGTGGGGAACTCGACACCCCGGGACAGCTCGAAGCGGTCGATCGCCTTGATCAGGCCGATGGTGCCGACCTGGATGATGTCCTCCATCGGCTCGCTGCGGGAGCGGAACCGGGAGGCGGCGAACTTGACCAGCGCGAGGTTCAGTTCGACGAGTGTGTTGCGGACGTACGAGTACTCGTGGGTGCCTTCCTCCAGCGACTCCAGGCGCTCGAAGAGGGTCTTGGACAGGGCCCGTGCGTCGACCGCGTCGACTTCCTCGTACGGGGGGATGTCCGGAAGTCCGGCGAGAAGGTCGTCCTGTGTGACGAGCATCTCAACCTGCTCGATGGGATCCAGATGTTCCGGAGGGGGTGTCGACGTCGCTTTGTGGGTACGCGATGCGTCGAGCCGGGGTGACATGGTGTCCTCCATCGTTCTCGGCATATGGCTGCCGGAGCCAGTACGTGCACTGCGGTGTGCGGCGCCTCCAAAGCCGGCCGTGTCGGTTACGTGTCCTACTAGGCCTACCCGCTTCCCTGAGCCCACCGCAAGTGCGTTCTGTGGGCATATGTCCGTTTGTGTGCGGTTGTTCGGGTGTCGAAGCGTGGAGGGAAGGCGTAGTGTTCGTGGGCGTCAGTAGCAGTCACGACGTCGGGAGAGAGAGACGGCATGGACCGCGGGACAGTCGGCAGCGCACAGTCTGGCCGGCTTCTGGTGGAGGTGCGGGAAGAGGGCTCTAATGCCGTCGTGACCCCGGCGGGTGAGTTGGATCACCACACCGCCGATCTGTTGCGTGAGCCACTCGACGACTGCCTCTCCAAGGGATTCAAGCGCTTGGTCATCGACTGCGCGCGGCTGGAGTTCTGCGACTCCACGGGGCTCAACGTGCTCCTGGGCGCCCGCCTGAAGGCCGAGGCCGCGGGCGGTGGCGTGACACTCGCCGGGATGCAGCCGGTGGTAGCGCGCGTGTTCGAGATCACTGGCGCGGATGCGGTCTTCCGCGTCCATGACACGCTCGAGGCGGCCCTGGCCGACGAGTCGGGCTGAGCCGCGGTGTGTCGGCGCGCCGAGCCTCGGCCATCCCTCTGTGACCGGTATCCCGCCCCCGTCGCGTCTTTCGCGCCGAATACGGGGGTGTTCCCCCGAGCCGCCCGGGCAGGAGACATCGTGAAACGGTCGGCCGCCAGGGCGGCGGGGGCGCCGCGAAACCGTCGTGCCGCGCACTGCGTGACTGACTGTGCAGTGAATTTTCTGAATCGTGAACTGGTGAATCGGTGAGGTGAAGCGCTGATGAGCACCACCCGGCCCTACTCGCCGGGCGACCGCGGGCCGGAGCCCAGCGGCGCTTCCGGGGCGTCCCAGGGTGGCGTACCGGCGGGCGATGCGTCCGGCGAGGGCGTGGCCGCGCCGTCCGGAGCCGCGGCACCGCCGGGGGGCCGGCAGGTGCGGCGGCTGAGCTTCGACGGTGCCAGCGGTGTCGTCCCGCTCGCCCGCGACTTCGCCCGCCAGGCGCTGTACGCGTGGGGCTGGCTGCCGGCCGCCTCGGCCGACCAGCGGGCCGCCGCCGAGGACGTCCTGCTCGTCGTCTCCGAGCTGGTCACCAACGCCTGTCTGCACGCCGAGGGGCCGGACCAGCTGTGGATCACCTGCGACAACAAGGTGATCCGCATCGAGGTCGCCGACCGGGGTACGGGTCAGCCGTCGCCCCGCACCCCGCACCGGGCCGGCCGCCCCGGCGGTCACGGCATGTTCATCGTCCAGCGGCTGTGCCTGGACTGGGGCGTCGTCCGCACGCCGGGCCTCGCCGGCAAGACGGTGTGGGCCGAACTGGGAGCTCCTGCCTGATCCGGAGCCGCCTTGGCCGATCCGGGGCGCTGCGAGCGCGCCGGGTGGCGGTGGCTTCGGCTGTTCCTGGATGCCCGTCCGGGGCGAGCTCGGGCTGTTTCCTGGGCGCCCGTCCGGGGCGGGCTTCGGATTTCCCGGGGGCCGTCGGGGTGGGGCTTCGGCCGTTTTCCGGGTGACCGTGCGGCTGCGTCCGCGGCTTCGGCTGGGTCTCGGGTGGCCGACCGCGTTACGGCCCGCGCACTCCGTAGGTGATCGACCGCAGTACGGGCCGTGCACCCCGTAGGTGAACGACCGGGCGCGGCTTCGGCTGTCCGGGTGACCGGACGGGTGCGGACTCCCGGCTCTCCTCGTACGGCCGTTCGGGTGAAGGGCTGAGCGGGCAGTTCGCCGGTGGCTGCACGTCGCCCGGCTGCACAACTGCCCCGCGTGACGGCTGCACCACTGCCCCGCGTGACAACTGCCCCGCTGGGTGCCTGCCCGGCCGCCCGCCCGCCCGCCCTCACCGAACCTCCGCCGCACATCCCCCTCCCCGCCCCCCACTCCGGATCGCCACAGATCCGGCGCGCACTGTGTCTTCCTTCCTCAACGCCCCGGGCGTACCTTGACGGCCCGATCTGATGCACCGTCAGGAAACAGGAAGGGGAGCGGCTCCGTGTCGTACCGGAATCGAACCGCCGCGCTCGCGTCCGCCGCGGCCCTGGCCGGCTCGGCGGTGTTGATCGCCGCCCCCACGGCCCGGGCCGAGGTCGTCGACGTCAACTACCAGTGCAAGACGCCGATCGGCGACAAGAGCGCCGTCTCGCCCATCGACATCAAGGGTGTCAAGAGCGGCAGCGGCTACCGGATCACCATGTCCTGGCAGAAGGGCGTCTCCTCCAGCCCGGTCGAACTGGGCAAGGGCGCGATGACCCCGAGCGCCACCATCGCCCTGGGCGGCGCGGACAGCGGCACCCTGGCGGTGACCGGCCCCGCCAACGACGCCGCGATCCCCGCCAACACGCCGATCAAGATCAACGACCTGAGCGGCACGTACACGCCGAAGAAGAGCGGCGAGGTCTCCTTCACGGCCGGCGTGCTCACCATCAAGGCGCTCGGCACGACGACCACGTGCACGCCGACGAACGACCCTGGCCCGTCCCTGACCCTCGACGTCACGGCCACGAGCGGCGGCGGTGCCACCGGCTCCACCCAGGGCGGCGGCTCCAACGCGGGATCCGGCTCCGGCGACGAGCTCCCGCAGACCGGCCCGGAGGACTCGGCCGTAGCCCTCGGCACCCTGGGCGGAACCGTCCTGCTCGCCGGCGCGGCGGGCGCCCTGTGGCTGACACGACGTCACCGGACAGCGCGAGTACGCCACTGAGCGCACCCCCGCACCCCCCGCACGACCGCTGGAGCCGCCGATGCAGACGATGCCGTACGTGATGCCGTCCGTCGCCCGTGTCCCGCACCTGTCACCGCGTCTCCTGCTGTCCCTCGTCCTGCCCCTCCTGCTGGTGCTCCCGCTGGGTCTGGTGGGCGCCGGGCCCGCCGGGGCGGCGGACCGACCGGTCGTCGAGCTGTCCAGGGCCCAGGCCGGGACGGGCGGCTCGGTCATCGTCACCGGCAGCGGCTGGCGTCCGCGTGCCCTGCTGACGCTGCTGGTCTGCGGGCAGGCCGAGCCGTCCCGGGGCGTGACCGGCGGCACCAACTCCTGCGCCAACGCCGACGGCCGGGCCGTCACCACCGACGCCGAAGGGCGCTTCCGCCGTGAACTGCCCGTCGTGGAGCCGCCCGTGCCGTGCCCCTGCGTGGTGCACGTGGCCACGGTGACGGGGGCGGGGGCCGAGGCCGACGCGGTCCTCCGAGTCGCCGGGCACGCGGTCGAGCCGCTGTCCGCCGACCGGGCCGGCGGGCGGCTTTCCCTGCTCGCGGACACCCGGCTGCGGGGCTCCGGCGGGCTGCTGACCTGGTTCGGCTCCCCGCCCGCCCGGACACTCGTGGTCACCGTGGGGAACGTCGGGACGTCCCCCGTTAAGGACCCCGTCTTCCAGGTCGGCACCTCCCACGGCGTGTTCGCCCCGCAGTGGCAGGACCAGCGCTGGCGCGGCACGATCCGGCCCGGAGGCAAGGCCCGCATCGAACTCCCCCTGCGGCTCGCGGCCGGGGCGCACGGCGACTACACCGTGTCCCTCAAGTACGGCGGCAAGATCCTCGCCGAGCACCCCTGGGGCGTGGGCCGCCCCTGGGGCGTGACCCTGTTCTGGGTCCTCGTCTGCATGGTCGTCCCGGCGGCGCTGTTCCGTGCCGGCCTGGCCGTCGTGGACCACGCCCGCCCCCGCCACGCCGTGCACGCGGCCCGCCCGCCCCGCCGCCGCCTGCGCCTGCGCTTGCCCGTCACCCGCCGGCCCCCGGCCCTGCCGTGGGTCTCCCCGGACGCCGAACCGCCGAGCTCCACGAGGACATGAGACAAGGACGCCGGACAAGGTCATCGGAGGAGGTCATCGGACAAGGACACGAGAAGGGCCGCCGCACCTCGAAGGTGCGGCGGCCCGTTCCTCAGGGCCCGGCGGGACGCCTCAGTGGACGTCGCCCATCAGCGCCTTGACCTTCCTGCGGTACATGTACACCGCGCCACCCGCCAGGGCGGCGAGGACCGCCTCGGCCGCGACCGCGCCCGTGCCGCTCAGGTCGACGCCCCCGACGGCCGGGTTGGAGAGCAGACCCGTCACCGAGTCGCCCGCCGTGACCGCGAGGAACCAGACGCCCATCATCTGGCTGGCGTACTTGGCCGGGGCCATCTTCGTCGTCACCGACAGGCCGACCGGCGAGAGGCACAGCTCACCGACGGTCTGGATCAGGTAGATGCCCACCAGCCACATCGGGCTGACCAGCGTGTCACCGCCGGCCATGCCCAGCGGCAGCAGGAAGAAGAAGAACGAGACGCCGATGAAGAACAGGGCCGCGGCGAACTTGGCGACGGTGCTCGGCTCCTTGCCCTTGCGGTTCAGCCACAGCCAGAACCAGGCGAAGACCGGAGCCAGGGCCATGATGAACACCGGGTTCAGCGACTGGTACCAGGACGACGGGAAGTCGAAGCCGAGCAGCGAGCCGGAGGCCTTCGTCTCACCGAACGCCTGGACCGTGGAACCGCCCTGGTCGTAGATCATCCAGAAGGCGGCGGCCGCGACGAAGAACCAGATGTAGCCGGTCATCTTCGACTGCTCGACGTCGCTGAGCTCCTTGTCCCGCTTGATGCGGATCAGCACACCGGCCGGAATGACCAGACCGATCACCGTGAGCGGGATCATCGCCCAATTGAGGGTGAAGTGGCCGGTGAGGCCGACGACGCCGTAGAAGACCGCCGCGACGGCCAGCCAGAGCAGGCCCTTGCGCAGCCAGGACGCGCGCTCCTCGGCCGCCAGCGGCTTGGGCACGACGCTGCTCTGCGGGCTCAGGTTCCGGGTGCCGACGAGGAAGGCCACGAGGCCGATGCCCATACCGACCGCGGCCAGACCGAAGCCGAGGTGCCAGCTCACCTGCTGGCCGACCGTGCCGATGATCAGCGGCGCGAAGAAGGCACCCATGTTGATGCCCATGTAGAAGATCGTGAAGCCGCCGTCACGGCGCGGGTCCTCCGGGCCGTCGTAGAGGTGGCCGACCATGGTGGAGATGTTGGCCTTGAGCAGGCCCGAGCCCAGTGCCACCAGGGCCAGACCCGCGAAGAAGGGCGCCTGGCCGCCGGGCAGGGCCAGCACCAGGTGACCGGCCATGATCGTGACGGCCGCGATCGCCACGGTCTTGCGCGGGCCCCAGACCCGGTCGCCGAGCCAGCCGCCGGGCATGGCGAGCAGGTACACCATCGACAGGTACACCGAGTAGATCGCCGTGGTGGTGGCGAGGTCCATCCCGAGCCCGCCGCCCATGCTGCCCTTCTTGGCGTCGGGCCCGCCGGAGAGCAGGTACACGACGAGCAGGGCCCGCATGCCGTAGAAGCTGAACCGCTCCCACATCTCGGTCATGAACAGAGTGGCCAGTCCGCGGGGGTGGCCGAAGAAGGTCTTCTCGGAGCCGGGGATGTCCGGGCGGGCCGAGTCCTTCGTCAGGCTGGACGCCATGATCGTTCCTTGCTGGTCGGGACGCGCTCCGCAGCAGCGGTGGGTGCGCCCGGGGGGAGCTGCCGGCACCGGTTCGTACGGCCGTCCGCCCGACGCCTACGGGGGTCCGCTCCGGGTCACGGAGCGGCGGGCGGTCGCCACCGGGATCCACGCCTCTACGCGCGTATCCGCACGAGGAGGCCCGGCCACAGGTCGTTTCAGGTCCGGGGGGCCGGCGAGCCGGCCCACGCACAGACCCGCACACAAAAGAGACCTCCAGGGGCAAACGGCCTCCGAAGGTCGCCATGGTGCTACAGGCGTTGATTCACCATACGGCAGGACACCGCCGTATATGGAAGGACTTGAGACACGGATCACAGGTTTCAGGGGAACCGCAAGCCCTATTTCCATGGTCCTTACCAGGATCGCACCCCACAGGCAGAGGTCTGAGCACCTACCCGCAGTTCGTAAGAAACGGGTGTGCCGCGGGTAAGAATCAAGGCTTCCGGTCACACCCCAGCTCAGGGGCTTGCGGGACTACCATCACCTCATGACCCGTGTACTGCTCGCCGAGGACGACGCGTCCATCTCGGAGCCTCTCGCCCGTGCTCTGCGCCGGGAGGGCTACGAGGTCGAGGTGCGTGAGGACGGACCCACGGCGCTCGACGCCGGAATGCAGGGTGGCGTCGACCTGGTCGTGCTCGACCTGGGTCTGCCCGGCATGGACGGTCTGGAGGTGGCCCGCCGCCTGCGGGGCGAAGGCCACAGCATCCCGATCCTCATCCTGACCGCGCGCGCCGACGAGGTGGACACCGTCGTCGGGCTCGACGCGGGCGCCGACGACTACGTCACCAAGCCGTTCCGGCTCGCCGAGCTGCTGGCCCGCGTCCGCGCCCTGCTGCGCCGCGGCGCCACCGAGCCGCAGCAGCCGCCCGCCACCCACGGCGTGCGGATCGACGTCGAGTCGCACCGCGCCTGGATGGGCGAGGAGGAGCTCCAGCTCACCGCCAAGGAGTTCGACCTGCTGCGGGTGCTGGTGCGCGACGCGGGCCGGGTCGTCACCCGCGACCAGCTGATGCGCGAGGTCTGGGACACCACCTGGTGGTCGTCGACCAAGACCCTCGACATGCACATCTCCTGGCTGCGCAAGAAGCTCGGCGACGACGCGGCCAACCCCCGGTACATCGCCACGGTGCGCGGCGTGGGCTTCCGATTCGAGAAGAGCTGAGCCGCGGGGCAGGCACGGGTAGGCACGGGTAACGGGACATGCGCCGCCGACTGATCCAGTCCACGCTCGCCGTGGTGCTCGTCGTGATCGCCGTCTTCGGGGTCTCCCTCGTCATCGTCGAGACCAGGACGATCAGCAACAGCGCCCAGGAGCGGGTGGAGTCCGAGGCGGTCCGGCTGGCCAGCATCGTCGACAGCCGGCTCTTCGGGGCGCAGCAGGTCGACGCGGAGGTACTGCGCGACCAGATCACGCAGAACCGTTACTACGCGGTGATCCGGATCCCCGGGGAAGCGCCCATCGAGGTCGGCACCAAGCCGACCGGTGACGTCATCAGCGCCAGCGCGCCCGGCGAGGAGGGTGAGACGGTCACCGTCCAGGAGCCGCGCTCCTCGGTGACCCGCGAGGTCGGCCGCACTCTGCTGATCATCGCGCTGGTCGCGCTGCTCGCCGTGGTGGCCGCGGTGCTGCTGGCGGTGCGCCAGGCGAACCGGCTGGCGTCGCCGCTGACCGACCTGGCGGAGACGGCCGAGCGGCTCGGCTCGGGCGATCCGCGACCCCGGCACAAGCGGTACGGCGTGCCCGAGCTGGACCGGGTCGCGGACGTACTGGACGGCTCGGCCGAGCGCATCGCGCGCATGCTCACCGCCGAGCGGCGGCTGGCCGCGGACGCCTCCCACCAGCTGCGGACGCCGCTCACCGCCCTGTCCATGCGGCTGGAGGAGATCACCCTCACCGACGACCCGGACACGGTGAAGGAAGAGGCGACGATCGCGCTGACGCAGGTCGAGCGGCTGACGGACGTCGTGGAGCGGCTGCTGACGAACTCCCGCGACCCGCGCACCGGCTCCGCCGTCACCTTCGACCTCGACGAGGTCATCCAGCAGCAGCTCGCCGAGTGGCGCCCCGCCTACCGCAGCGCGGGCCGGGCGATCGTCAGCTCCGGCAAGCGGCACCTCGAGGCCGTCGGCACACCGGGAGCGGTCGCGCAGGTGCTGGCCGCGCTGATCGAGAACTCCCTGATGCACGGCGGCGGCACGGTGGCGCTGCGCACCCGCGTCACCGGCAACCAGGCCGTCATCGAGGTCACGGACGAGGGCCCCGGGGTCCCCGCCGATCTCGGCGCCCGGATCTTCGAGCGGGCCATCAGCGGCCGCAACTCCACGGGCATCGGCCTGGCCGTGGCCCGCGACCTGGCGGAAGCGGATGGCGGCCGCCTGGAGATGCTCCAGACCAAGCCGCCGGTGTTCGCCCTGTTCCTGTCCCGCACGCCCGTCGGGAAGTCCCACGGCGGCCAGGACGAGCCGATGATCCGCTGACGCGTCCCACGACGGCTTACGGCACCCGCTGATTGCTCCGCGACCGCCTGGCCCGCTCGTCCTTCAGGATCGATTCCGCGTCCGCCACCGCCTCACGGGCCGGGAGGGCGCGGAACACCCAGCTGCGGTACGACCAGAAGCGGAACAGCGTGGCGACGCCGATGCCGAGGAACTTGAAGATGTTGTTCTGCAGGGGGGTGTCCCAGCCGAAGCCGTACGTGGCCGCGTACAGGATGCCGTTCTCGATGACCAGGCCGACCGCGCTGAACAGCAGGAACAGGCTCATTTCCCGCGTACGGCGGCTCTTGTCGCGGTCGCGGTAGGTGAAGTAGCGGAAGCCGACGTAGTTGAAGACGATCGCCACGACCGTCGCGATGACGCTCGCGCGCACCACCGGGAGGTCGGTGACGTGCCGCACCAGGTTGAACACGAGGAGGTTGACGAGCACCCCGGCACCGCCCACCGCGCCGAACTTGGCGACTTCGTGGACGAGCCGTCGGAGCCGCGAGGCACCATGTCCCATGGTCGTGCAGGCCCCCGTCCGTGGTCGGCGTCAACCCAGCCATGCTAACCACCCTTCAGCGCGATCTTCCTGCGGGCGGCGGTGGGCGGCCGGAGATGGTCCGGACGGGGCCGGGGTGGGACAGGAAACCGGCCACCTTGGCGCGGCAGATACCCTGGGGGCGTGACTTTCCCGGTAGTCGGCATGGTCGGCGGGGGCCAGCTCGCTCGTATGACACACGAGGCAGGCATCCCGCTGGGCATCAGGTTCAAGCTCCTCAGTGACACCCCGCAGGACTCAGCTGCGCAGGTCGTGAACGATGTCGTCGTCGGCGACTATCGCGACCTGGAGACGCTGCGCGCCTTCGCACGCGGGTGCGATGTGATCACCTTCGATCACGAACACGTACCCACCGAGCACCTCAGGGCCCTGGAGGCGGACGGCATCCCCGTGCGCCCCGGCCCCGACGCGCTCGTGCACGCCCAGGACAAGGGCGTGATGCGCGCGAAGCTCGACGCGATCGGCGTGCCCTGCCCCAGACACAGAATCGTTTCCGATCCGCAGGACGTGGCGGCCTTCGCCGCCGAGGGTGACGGTTTCCCCGTCGTTCTCAAGACCGTCCGCGGCGGCTACGACGGCAAGGGCGTGTGGGTCGTCGACTCCGTCGAGGAGGCCGCCGACCCGTTCAGGGCCGGTGTCCCCGTGCTCGCCGAGGAGAAGGTCGACTTCGTCCGCGAGCTCGCCGCCAACGTCGTGCGTTCCCCGCACGGCCAGGCCGTCGCCTACCCGGTCGTGGAGTCCCGCCAGGTCAACGGCGTCTGCGACACGGTGATCGCGCCCGCCCCCGGCCTCGACGAGGGCCTCGCCCTGCGGGCCGAGGAGATGGCGCTGAACATCGCCAAGGAACTCGGCGTCGTCGGGCACCTCGCCGTCGAGCTGTTCCAGACCCGCGACGGCCGCATCCTCGTCAACGAACTCGCGATGCGCCCGCACAACTCCGGCCACTGGTCGATGGACGGCGCGGTCACCAGCCAGTTCGCCAACCACGTCCGGGCGGTCCTGGACCTGCCCCTCGGCGACCCGCGCCCGCGCGCGAAGTGGACGGTCATGGTCAACGTCCTCGGCGGCGACTACCCGGACATGTACTCCGCGTACCTGCACTGCATGGCCCGCGACCCCCAGCTCAAGATCCACATGTACGGCAAGGACGTGAAGCCCGGCCGCAAGGTCGGTCACGTCAACACCTACGGCGACGACCTGGACGACGTGCTGGAGCGCGCCCGTCACGCAGCCGGTTACCTGAGAGGCACGATCACCGAATGAGCCCTGTTGTCGGCATCGTCATGGGGTCGGACAGCGACTGGCCCGTCATGGAGGCAGCCGCCAAGGCCCTCGACGAGTTCGAGATCGCCTACGAGGTGGACGTCGTCTCCGCGCACCGCATGCCGCGCGAGATGGTCGCCTACGGCGAGCAGGCCGACGAGCGTGGGCTCAAGGTGATCATCGCCGGGGCCGGCGGCGCCGCCCACCTGCCCGGCATGCTCGCCTCCGTCACCCCGCTGCCGGTCATCGGCGTGCCCGTACCGCTGAAGTACCTCGACGGCATGGACAGCCTGCTGTCGATCGTGCAGATGCCGGCCGGTGTCCCGGTCGCCACGGTCTCCGTCGCCGGTGCCCGTAACGCCGGTCTGCTCGCGGCCCGCATCCTCGCCGCGCACGACGACGAGCTCCGCGGCCGCATGCGCGACTTCCAGCAGGAGCTCAACGACCAGGCCACCGAGAAGGGCAAGCGCCTGCGCTCCAAGGTCGAGGGCTCGGGCGGCTTCGGCTTCGGCGCGGGGAAGTGACGACGATGACCTCCGCGGAGGCGGTCCGGGAACTCCTGAGAGAGTTCCCGGTCGTCGACGGGCACAACGACCTGCCCTGGGCGCTGCGCGAGCAGGTCCGCTACGACCTCGACGCCCGCGATGTCGCCGCCGACCAGAGCGCCCACCTGCACACCGACATCCCGCGGCTGCGCGCGGGCGGGGTCGGTGCGCAGTACTGGTCGGTGTACGTCCGTACGGACCTGCCCGACCCGGTCGCGGCCACGCTCGAACAGATCGACTGCGTACGGCAGTTGATCGACCGCCACCCGGAGGACCTGCGGCCCGCGCTGACGGCCGCCGACATGGAGGCCGCGCGCCGGGAGGGCCGGATCGCCTCCCTCATGGGCGCGGAGGGCGGGCACTCCATCGCCAACTCCCTGGGCACCCTGCGGGGTCTGTACGCGCTGGGCGTGCGCTATCTGACGCTCACCCACAACGACAACGTGGACTGGGCGGACTCCGCGACCGACGAACCCAGGTCCGGCGGCCTCACCGCGTTCGGCCGGGAGGTCGTGCGGGAGATGAACCGGCTCGGCATGCTCGTCGACCTCTCCCACGTGGCGGCGACGACCATGCGCGACGCGCTCGACACGAGCTCCGCCCCGGTGATCTTCTCCCACTCCTCGGCGCGGGCCGTGTGCGACCACCCGCGCAACATCCCGGACGACGTCCTGGAGCGGCTGCCCGCCAACGGCGGCGTCGCGATGGTGACGTTCGTGCCGAAGTTCGTGCTCCAGGCCGCCGTCGAGTGGACGGCCGCGGCCGACGAGAACATGCGCGCCCACGGCTTCCACCACCTCGACACCACCGCGGAGGCCATGAAGGTCCACCGTGCCTTCGAGGAGCGGCACCCGCGCCCGGTCGCCACGGTGTCCACGGTCGCCGACCACCTGGACCACATGCGCGAGGCGGCCGGCATCGACCACCTCGGCATCGGCGGCGACTACGACGGCACGGCCTTTACCCCCGACGGCCTGGACGACGTCTCCGGCTACCCGAACCTGATCGCGGAACTCATGGACCGCGGCTGGTCCAAGGCCGACCTGGCGAAGCTGACCTGGAAGAACGCGGTCCGGGTGCTGGACGCGGCGCAGGCCGTGGCCCGGGGGCTTCAGGCGACGCGGTCGCCGTCCAACAAGACGATCGAGTCGCTCGACGGCTGAGCGTCGAGGGCGGGGTAGTCGGTGTAGCCGGTCGCCCCGCCCACGTACATGAAGTACCGGTCGCGCATCTCGTTCAGGGGCGCCCCGAGCCGCAGCCGCGTCACCAGATCCGGGTTGGCGAGGAAGGGCCGGCCGAGCGCGATCAGGTCCGCACCGGCGGCCAGCAGGTCCTCGGACGCCCGGAGCACAGCCTGCGTGGAGATCTCCTTCAGCACCGGGTTGGCGACGATCACCCCGGGCCAGCCGGCGCGCACCGTGCGGAACACCGGCGTGTCCGGGTCTGCGTACCCCAGGTGCAGATACGCCAGATTCAGGCCGCCCAGCCGTTCGACGAGCGCCGGGTAGATCTCCTCCGTCTCGCCCTCCTCGATGCCGTTGACGGTGTTGCCGGGGGAGACCCTCAGACCCACACGCTCCGCGCCGATCTCGGCGGCCACGGCCTCGGTCACCTCGGCGGTGAACCGGATCCGGGCGGCGACCGGCCCGCCGTAGCCGTCGGTGCGCAGGTTGGTGTTGCGGGCGAGGAACTGGTGGAGCAGATGGCCGTTGGCGGAGTGCACCTCCACCCCCTCGAACCCGGCGTCGGTCGCGTTCCGGGCGGCGCGTGCGAAGTCGGCGACGGTGGTGCGGATGTCCTCGGCGGTCATCTCCCGCGGTACCGGGGCCGGCCGGTGACCCTCCAGCGTGAAGATCGTCTCGGGGAGCGGGACGGGCGAGGGCGCGACCGGCGTCAGCCCGCTGGTCGCCGGGTGGCCGACCCGGCCGCCGTGCTGGAGCTGGAGGAACATCCGGCCGCCCGCGTCGCGCACGGCGTCCGTGACCTGCCGCCAGCCGGCCACGTGCGCGGGGGTGTGGACGGCGGTGATGTTCGGGTACGTCTGCCCGACCGCGTTCGGCGTCGCGGCCTCGGCGATGATCAGCCCGGCGGAGGCGCGCTGGGCGTAGTACGTGGCCATCAGTGGGGTGGGGGTGCCGTCGGCCTCGGCCCGGTTGCGGGTCAGGGGCGCCATCACCAGACGGTTGGGCAGGTCCAGCCCGGGGAGACGAGCCGGTTCGAAGAGTGCTGTCGTGTGCTGCGTCATGCCCGTACGCTAAAACCTGACACTGATGTCAGATTCAAGTCCGGGAGTGGGACGTGCGGATCGGTGAACTGGCCCGGCGTACCAATGTCAGCGAGCGGTCGCTGCGCTACTACGAGAAACAGGGGATGCTCACCGCCGAGCGGACGTCCGGCGGACACCGGGAGTATCCGGAGGCGGCCGTGGACCGGGTCATCCGGATCCAGGAGCTGTTCGCGGCGGGACTGTGCAGCGAGAAGATCGTCCAGCTGCTGCCGTGCCTGCGGGACACGGACGGCGGGCCCTCGGTCCGCGCCACACCCAACCTGGTCGCCGAGCTCACCACCGAGCGTGCCCGCATCGACCGGATGATCGCCGACCTGGTCCGCTCCCGTGACACCCTCGACGAGGTGATCGAGGCGGCCCGGCTGCCCTGAGGGGGTCGCCGCGCGAGCCCGGGACCGTACTCCGAACGCCCCGCCCACCAGGAACCCTTCAGCGCTGCGTGCGACGGTGACCGTACCTCACGAACGACCGTACGGAGCCGCCATGGCAGACCTCCAGGACGACCTGCGCCCCACCGCCGCGGCCGGTGAGTTCGACGACCTGTCCCAGTCGTCCCCCGATGAGGCCGTCATGGCGGCGGACCCGGCGGAGCCCTATGAGCCCGTCTCCGACCCGGACGACGCGCCGATGACCCGGGCCCACGCCATCCTCGCCGCCCACCCCGTCGCCGACGGCTACAACGGACTGCCCTGGGCACTCAGGCGCCTGTCCTACTACGACCTGGAGGAGGGCGAGGGCACCGTCGGCACGGACGTGCCCCGCCTGCGCCGCGGGCATGTGGGCGCGCTGTTCTGGTCGCTGCACCTGCCCGAGGGCCTGGACGGCGACCGGGCCGTCGGCGCCACCCTGGAGCAGTTGGACGTGGCCAAGAGCATCGCCCGGAGCTGCGAGGAGGGGCTGCGGCCGGCCTGTTCGGCGGGGCAGGTCGCGGACGCCCGCAACTGCGGCCGCGTCGCCGTGCTCCTCGGTCCCGCCGGGGCCCCGGCCATGGGTGACTCGCTGGGCGTCCTGCGCCAGCTGCGCTTCCTCGGCCTGCGCGTACTGACGCTGACCGGGGTCTCCTGGGCGAGTGACGCGGGGCTGACGCGGTTCGGCGAGGAAGTCGTGCGCGAGATGAACCGGATCGGTGTGATCGCGGATCTCTCCGGGGCCTCCGCGCCGACCGTCCGCCGGGTGCTGATCCTGTCCCGGGCTCCCGTGCTGTTCAGCCGCTCCGCCGCCCGGGCCCTTCGCCCCCACCCGGTCAACCTCCCCGACGACCTGCTGGCGGAGCTGGGCGCGGCCAAGGGACTGTGCCTGGTGCCGCTGACCGCCGAGCAGACCGGCCCGACCGTCCGCGACGTCGCCGACCATCTCGACCACATCCGGGGCGTGGCCGGGGCGCAGTGCGTCGGGCTGTCCGGTACGTACGACTCGGGCTCGGCCCACCCGCAGGAGCTCGGCGACACCTCCTGCTATCCGCGGCTGATCGCCGAGCTGCTGCGACGCGGCTGGGACGAGGCGGACGTGGCCCTGCTGACCTGGGGCAACGTCCAGCGGATTCTGCGCGGCGCCGACTTCACCGCCCGCGCCGCCCAGCAGCGACGCGAGCCGTCGACGGCGACCATCTCCGAGCTGGACGGATGACCGGCGGGTGACTCAGGGCGTGTGCTCGATCCGGCACAGGCAGAACGGATGCCCCGCCGGGTCGGCGTACACCCGGAAGTCCTTCTTCTCGTAGTCCTCCCGGTCCAGCACCCGCGCCCCCAGCGCCAGCACCCGCTCCTCGGCCGCGTCGATCTCCTCCCAGGTCGACCCGCCGTCGAAGTCCAGGTGGAACTGCTGGGCGTTGCGGTCGGACCGGGGCCACTCCGGCGGGGTGTACCCGGGCGAGCGCTGGAAGGCGAGCCGCGGCCCGCCGGGGATCCGCAGCACCACCCAGTCGGGGTCGTCGTCCTCGGGCGTGCCGCCCCCGACCTGCGCGTAGAAACGGGCCAGCTCGCGCGGATCGGGGCAGTCGACGACGACGGAACGGAAACGTGCCACAGCGGACATGAAGCCTCCCGGTGTCAGCAGGCGCAGAGGCAGAACGGGTGCCCGGCCGGATCGGCATAAACCCGGAACGTCCGCGTCCGGTCCTCGGCGTCCAGCGGCTTCGCGCCGAGCGCCAGCACGCCCTTCTCGGCCGCGTCCAGATCCTCCACGACCAGGTCGAGATGGAACTGCTGAGAGCCGTCGGGCGACGGCCACTTCGGCGGTACGTACCCCGGGGACTGCTGGAAGGCCAGCGCCGCTCCGCCCGGCACCTTCAGGTCGACCCACTCGCCCGAGTCGTCGGACTCCACCGTGGGAGTGCCGCCGAGCACCTCGGCGTAGAAACCGGCCAGTGCGCGCGGGTCGGGACAGTCCAGGACGACGACATCCAGCTTGGCGAGAGCCATGACTTCCTCCTTGAAGCGGCTGTTACCTTGCGGGTCACCTTCGTGGTTACCCTCATAGGCCGGGTAACCGGTAACCGTTACTGCATGCTCCCGCATTGGCGGTAACCTCGCAAGGGGAAACGCGAGAGGTACGGTCCAGCCATGACGGAGAGAGCGCCCGCGCCCGGCGGCCTGGCCCTGGTCGAGGCCCTGGTGAACACGCTGGACATCGAGTCGGGTGCCGACTCGCTGGACACGGCGGAGGGCCGGGCGCGCTTCGGGATCACGCAGGACGAGGTCGAGGACGCCAAGGCGCTGCGTGAGTCGCTGCGCGTGGTCCTGCTCGCCCACGCGGGCCACCCGCCGCACCGCGAGGTGACCCCGCTCGGCGACCTGCTGGCCGGGGCGCCGCTGCTGGTGGCGGTCGACCGCCGGGACGGCTCGGCGGCCCTCGCCCCGGCCGACGGAGGCCCGCTGCTCTCCCGGGTCGCAGCCGCCGTCGCCGAGGCACTGGTCGCCGGCACCTGGAGCAGGCTCAAGGCCTGCGAGGCCACCGACTGCCTCTGGGCGTACTACGACCGCAGCCCGGCCGGCCGGGGCCGCTGGTGCTCGATGCAGGTTTGCGGCGCCCGGGCGAAGATGCGCCGCTACCGGGCGAAGGGCTGACCTACGGCTCCTCCTCCCGTGGCGCCCGGGATGCCTGGGGAGCCGACGCCCGGGAGCCGACCAGGAGCAGGCACAGCACCGCGACCCCGGCCACGATGCCGGTCAGCACGAGCAGCGGGTCGAGGGGGCGGGTGGATGAGGCGGCCGTCTGGGTCTGCGGCTGCTGCGCGGCCTGTGCGGCCGTGGACGGTGACGCCGGCGGTGACTGGCCCGCGGCCGCCGGGGAGGTGGCGGAAGACGGCGACGAGGACGGCATGCGCATCGTCGGCGTCCCGCCGCCCGGCGTGGTGCGGCTCGGCGCGGTCGCCCGGTGCTTCGAGGAGGAGCCGGTGTGGTGCTCGTGCGCCGTCGGTGCCGCCGTCGTCGCCGGTGCCGCCGCACGGACCGTGATCCCGGCCGTCATGTTCGGGTGGACGGTGCAGACGTAGCCGTACGACCCGGCCGTGGTGAACGTGAAGCTCCAGCTCTGTCCCTTGTCGAGCATCGGGGAGTGGATCTGGACGGGGCCCGAGGTGGTCTTCACGTCGTGCGGTGCCGTGTCCTGGTTGGTCCAGGTCACCGTCGACCCGGCCGGGACGCTCAGGCTCGCGGGCGAGAAGGCGTACCCCTTCATCGTCACGCTGTACGAGGCCGCCGACGCCTGCCCGGCCGGCAGCAGCGGCAGGGCGAGGAGCGTCAGGACGGCGGACACGGCGGCACCCCGGGCCGTCCGCCGGGCCGCCCTCACGCGAACTCCGCCGCGACCAGCAGTCGCAGCCGGGTGGCCGGCCGGCGCCACGGCAGCCGGAACCCCGTGGCGCGCCGCAGCAGCCGGTACGGCAGCCGGGCGTGCCCCACGACCAGCAACCGGTCGTCGGCCCGCTCGACCACCCGCAGCCGCAGCAGGACGGGAAAGGCCAGGCCGTCCAGGTCGAGGTCGCCGGTGAGCTGGAGACGGCCGTGGACCTCGTCCACCCGCTCCGAGGTGAGCGCGGCGGACAGCAGGCGGTCGTCGAACTCGTAGCGGAACGAAGGGTGTTCGGCGTCCTCCGGCACGGTGAGGGACGCCCCGCCGAGCGTGACGCGCCGGCGCAGCACGGGCAGCGGTCCGCACCAGGCGGTGAGTTCGGTGAGCGAGCGGCCGGGGGCCACGGTGTACCGGCCGGGCAGCGGCAGCCGGCTGCCGGCGCCGCCGCGCGACGGCGACGGGGGAGGGACGGTGGGCAGGGTGACGGTCGTCATCCCGGTCTCCTTGGAAGGCGGTTCCCGAAGCATGGTGAGGGTGTGGAGAATGGAGCGGGCGCCGCTCCGGCCGGCTGAGCCCCGGCCGGAGCGGCGTCCACCCTGCTGTCGCGGACCGCGTCAGCAGTTGCCGGTGAGGAAGTCCGTCGTGGGCTTGAGCATCTGCCCGGCCCAGACGGTGTGCATCTTCACGTAGGCGTCGGGGTTCAGCAGATCGGTGACCTGCTGCCCGGGCGACTCCTCCAGGTGCGCCTTGTTGATGTGGTTCAGCAGCACGCCGAGCGTGTCGTCTAGCACCGAACCGCCGTCCGCGATCGCGGGCTTGAGGATGCTCTCGACCCACACCGTGTGCGTCCTGAGGTACGAGTCGAGGGCCAGCGCGTCCTGCACCTGCTGCCCCGGCGACCGCTCCAGGTGCGCCGTGTAGAGGTGCTGCAGGATCGGAAGCAGCTCGTTCTGGACGCTGGCGCACTGCTCGTCGCTGCCGCCCGAGCCGCCTCCGCTCCCGCCGCCGGTGCCGCCCGTGGGGGACGGGCCGGTGGTGGGCGCGGTGGTCGGTGCGTGCGTGGGGGCGGGACCTGCCGTGGGGGTGCCCGTCGGGGCAGGCGTCGGGGCGGGCGTCGACCCGCCGCCACCGCCGCCACCGCCGGCCGCGACGACCTTCACCGAGCTGGTCATGTCCGGGTGCACCGCGCAGTAGTACTCGTAGGTCCCGGCCTTGGTGAAGGTGTACGACCAGGAGTCACCCTGCTCCAGCGTCCCCGAGTCGAACTTCACCGGGGCCTTGGTGGTGGTGACCGTGTGCGGCACGCTGTCGTGGTTGGTCCACTGGACGGTCTCGCCGACCTCGACGACGAGCTGCTTCCCGTCGCCGAACTTGTTGCCCATGATGTCGACCTGGTGGTCGGCCTCGGCGGCGGCGGGCCGTGCCTCGGCGGCGGCCACGGGCGCCTGAGCCGCGCCCGTGACCTGCTCCGAGCCGGCCGGTGTGGAACCGGAGACGGCGCTCAGCAATCCGAGGCTGAGCACGGCGGCCAGCGCCGCACCGAGCCCGGCGACGAGCAGACCCCGGTTCCCGGCGGGCGGCCGGCGCCGCCCCTGACCGGTCTCGTCGCTCTCGTTGGTTCGTTTCACTTCTGCTCCTTGTGCTTGGGGGAGTTCAGCGGCCGGGGTCGGCCGTGACCAGCAGACTCGTCACGGCGAGCACGACGAGGACGAGCCCCGTCTCGGCCGCGACCGAGTAACCGAAGGGCCGCACGGTGGCGGCGTCGCCGCGCAGCAGCACGGCGAGATCGAGGCGGGTGCGCACCCACTGGCGGCTCGCGAACGCGGCGAGCAGGACGGCCCCGAGCACGCCCGTCTTCAGCAGGAGCAGCTGCCCGTACGAGGTGTGCAGCAGGGCGTCGTACGACCCCACCACCTGCCAGGCGAGGACCAGTCCGGCGCCGACGATCCCGGTGACACTCACCGCCGCGAGGCGTGAGTAACCCGGCACCACCTCCGCCAGCTCCCCCGCTCGCCGACGCGGCAGCACGGCCAGCGCGAGCACGGCCAGCCCGCCGATCCACAGGGAGGCGCCCAGCAGATGGACGAAGTCGGCGACGGCACCCCACGTGGGCTCGGGGCCCTCGGAGCCGTGGCCCGTCATACCGGTCGTCCGCAGCAGCCCGAACGTCACCGCGAGGGCGCCCACCCGCCAGCCCGGGGAACGGGAGGTGGCGGCACCACCCTGGAGCAGGGCACCGAGCACCACGGCCGCCAGCACCCACAGCAGAGCGCGGGCGGCGAGCACGACCCCGGGCTCGGTGGCCAGCAGATCGGCGTACGTCGCCGGGCGCAGCGCGTCCCGCAGGCCGCCGAGCGTGCCGTAGCCGCCCTGGAGGCCGATGCTCGCGACGGTGGCCGGCAGCCCGACCGTCCAGGCGAGGACGAGCAGCGCCCGGCACCGCGGCTCGTCCGCGCCGCGCGGCCACAGCAGCACCACGAAGGCGAGACCGCCGACGAACAGGGCGAGCGCGAGGTAGCCGGCCCAGCGGGCGGCGACGAGGGCCTTGCGCAGCGCGGGGGAGGGGGCGGGAGTGGAGGCGGCGGCCTCGTCGCCGCCGGTGCCGGCGGCCGGGGCGCCGATGGTGAGGGCGATCCGGCCGGAGGAGGCGTGCCCGTCCTCCGCGTCGACGACGGACCACATGACGGCGATCTCACCGTGCTCCGGGGCGGCGAGCGCCACCCGCACGGCGTCGGCCCCGCCGCCCGGCGCATGGGACACCGGCAGCCGGTCACCGCTCATCGTCAGCACACGGACGTCGGCGAGGTCGACGGCCTCGTCGAAGGTGAGGGTGAGGTGGCCGGGGGCCTTCTTCAGCTCCGCCCCGTCCTTCGGGGCGGAGGAGACGAGCTCGGTGTGGGCGGAGGCGGTCTGGGGCGCCCCGGCCAGGACGTAGAGGAGCGGGGTGAGCAGGAGCAGCAGCAGGGCGCGGCGAGCGGTCGTGGTCACGGGGTCGCCTCCGGCAGGGGGGACGCGATGCCGCCGAGGAGGCTGCCGGCCGAGGCCAGGCCGCCACAGGGGGAGGGCTGCGGAGCGGGGGTCTCGCCCGCGCCGTCGAGCAGCCCGAACACGGGCTCGGTGAGCCCGCCGAGGAGGGGTTGGACGAGGATGACCTCGCCGTCCTCGCAGGTGTCACCGTCGGCCGGGGCGGACCCCGACGGGGTGGGTGTGGGGGTGGGAGAGGGGGAGGGGGAGCCGGTGCCGGTGGGCGGGGAGGGCGTGTGGCCGGTGTGGCCGGACCCGTCCGAGCCGCCGGTGCCGTACCCTGCGTCCGCACCGATTCCGCCGTAGCCGGGCAATGGGCCACCGCCTACGGGGACTTGGCCCGCACCGGCGCCCGGGTCGGATACGCCGGGGCCGCCCGGCGCGGCCGGTGTGGGGTCGGCCGGCGCGGTGGCCGCGGGCGGTGCTGCGGGGGGAGCTGCGGTCTGCGTGCCGCCGGAGGCGGAGGGGGCACCGATGCCCGACGCGTAACCCAGCACGATGACGACGGCGCCGACGAGCGCGCCGGCCACCAACTCGTCGCGGTGATCCCGCGGCCACTCCGCCCGGGAGAACAAGGGCATGGGGCACTCCTGGCATGGTCGGGTCAAGCCAAATGGAAGGTGTGGCGAATGACGACCAGTGGAGTGGAAGGGGGATTCCGTGCAACTACGCGTCTGTTAATCGATTGTTTCCTGACCCTCTCTGTCAGGGGGCCAGGCTGTGAGAACGGTCGATTCCGCGGTCTGCTCGAATGAAATTCGAACTCATATTGGTGATTTCGAGCGCGACGGCATATGTCGAAGCCGGAAGGGGCTGCTGCCCTTGGGGGACCTGGCCGAGCGAGGCCTCGGCGCCGGGCGTGACAGTGAAAGGCGCACAGAAAATCCGCGCTGATCCGCCCGTTTCTTCACGGACCCCACGAGAATTCCCGAATCTCCCGCAAAGCCATCAGGAATTCATGGAACGCGGACCGGAATTCGAGGAGCCGTCCGCGACGCGGCCCTCGACTCAGGCGGTCGGCCGCCCCATCGCCCGGTACGTCCACCCGGCCTTGCGCCAGCGCTCCGGGTCGAGGGCGTTGCGGCCGTCGAGGATGACCCGGGCCGCCGCGACCTCGCCGAGGGCCTCCTCGTCCAGCTCGCGGAACTCCCGCCACTCCGTCAGGTGCAGCACGATGTCGGCACCGCGCACCGCCTCCAGCGCCGAGTCGGCGTACCCGAGGGTCGGGAAGACGCGGCGGGCGTTGTCCATGCCCTTGGGGTCGTAGACCGTGACCTGGCCGCCCTGGAGGTGGATCTGCCCGGCGACGTTCAGCGCGGGGGAGTCCCGGACGTCGTCCGAGTCGGGCTTGAAGGTCGCGCCCAGGACGGCGACGCGCTTGCCGAGGAACGGCCCGCCGCCCAGCGCCTGCCGGGTCAGCTCGACCATCTGCCCGCGCTGGCGCATGTTGATGGAGTCGATCTCCCGCAGGAAGGTCAGCGCCTGGTCCGCGCCCAGCTCACCGGCGCGCGCCATGAACGCCCGGATGTCCTTCGGCAGACAGCCGCCGCCGAAGCCGATCCCGGCCCGCAGGAACTTCTTGCCGATCCGGTCGTCGTAGCCGATGGCCTCCGCCAGCTTGGCGACGTCACCGCCCGCGGCCTCGCACACCTCCGCCATCGCGTTGATGAAGGAGATCTTCGTCGCGAGGAAGGAGTTCGCGGAGGTCTTCACCAGCTCGGCGGTCGGGAAGTCCGTCACCACGAACGGCGAGCCCTCGGCGATCGGCGTGGCGTACACCTCGCGCAGCAGCTTCTCGGCGCGCTCGCTGCGCACGCCCACCACGATCCGGTCGGGGTGCAGCGTGTCCTTGACGGCGAAGCCCTCGCGCAGGAACTCCGGGTTCCACGCCAGCTCGGCGCCTTCGCCGGCCGGCGCGTGCGCGGACAGGTAGGCCGCCAGCCGGTCGGCGGTGCCGACGGGCACGGTCGACTTGCCGACGACCAGGGCGGGACCGTGCAGATGCGGGGCGAGTGAGGCGAACGCGGAGTCGACGTAACTCATGTCGGAGGCGTACTCGCCGTGCCGCTGCGGGGTGTTCACGCAGACGAAGTGCACATCGCCGAACGCGCCGACCTCGGCCCAGTCCTGAGTGAAGCGCAGCCGCCCGCTGGCGCCCTCGATCCCCGCGACATGCCGCCGCAGCAACTCGTCGAGCCCCGGCTCGTACATCGGGGCCTCGCCGCGCTCCAGCTTCTCGATCTTCTCGGGTACGACGTCGAGGGCGAGCACCTCGAAGCCGAGCTCGGCCATGGCCGCCGCGTGTGTCGCGCCGAGATAACCGGTGCCGATCACGGTGATCTTCAGGGCCATGGGTGCTCCAGAGGTCTACGGCAGGTGCGCGCCCGAGCATATCCGGGGCATGGGAGCGCGCTTAACGGGGCAACTTTCCCGCTGTCGTCTAGGTCACGTATCCCTCCTGTGGGCGAGCCCATAAACTTTTGATTACTTAACGGTAGTTAGCGCCACCATCGCAGCGTTTTGGAGCGTGAGAGACCTTGGCCGGATCGGCTGACTTCGACCTGTACCGCCCGTCCGAGGAGCACGACATGCTCCGCGACGCCGTCCGCTCACTGGCCGAGGCGAAGATCGCGCCGTACGCCGCCGCGGTGGACGAGGAGGCCCGCTTCCCGCGCGAGGCGCTCGAGGCACTGGTCGCGAACGACCTGCACGCCGTGCACGTACCCGAGGAGTACGGCGGCTCGGGCGCCGACGCCCTGGCGACCGTCATAGTGATCGAGGAGGTCGCGCGCGTCTGCGCCTCCTCCTCCCTCATCCCCGCGGTGAACAAGCTGGGCTCGCTCCCCGTGATCCTCTCCGGCTCCGAAGAGCTGAAGAAGAAGTACATGGCCCCGCTCGCCAAGGGCGACGGCATGTTCTCGTACTGCCTGTCCGAGCCGGACGCCGGCTCCGACGCCGCCGGTATGAAGACGAAGGCCGTCCGCGACGGCGACTTCTGGGTCCTCAACGGCGTGAAGCGCTGGATCACCAACGCGGGCGAGTCCGAGTACTACACGGTGATGGCGGTGACGGACCCGTCGAAGCGCTCGAAGGGCATCTCGGCCTTCGTCGTCGAGAAGTCGGACGAGGGCGTCTCCTTCGGCGCCCCGGAGAAGAAGCTCGGCATCAAGGGCTCCCCGACCCGCGAGGTCTACCTCGACAACGTCCGCATCCCCGCCGACCGCATGATCGGCGAGGAAGGCACCGGCTTCGCCACGGCGATGAAGACCCTCGACCACACCCGCATCACCATCGCCGCCCAGGCCCTCGGCATCGCCCAGGGCGCCCTCGACTACGCCAAGGGCTACGTCCAGGAGCGCAAGCAGTTCGGCAAGCCGATCGCCGACTTCCAGGGCATCCAGTTCATGCTCGCCGACATGGCCATGAAGATCTCGGCCGCCCGCGCCCTGACCTACCAGGCCGCCGCCGCCTCCGAGCGCGGCGACGCCGACCTCACCTACCTGGGCGCCGCCGCCAAGTGCTTCGCCTCGGACGTGGCGATGGAGGCCACCACGGACGCCGTCCAGCTCCTCGGCGGCTACGGCTACACGCGGGACTACCCGGTGGAGCGCATGATGCGCGACGCCAAGATCACGCAGATCTACGAGGGCACGAACCAGGTCCAGCGCATCGTGATGGCGCGCAACCTCCCCTAGCAGAGGTTTTGCAGGTCACAGGCCCCCGGCGTCTTCATGCCGGGGGCCGTTCGCTGCCGAGCGACTGCACTCGGGCGCAGGCCCAGGCATTGATCGCCGCGGCCAGTTCCCCGGGGCGGGTCCTCCGGGGAGTAGTGGCCGGCCGTCCCGCCGCCGGGAACTCGTCTCCGACGAGCGGCTTGACGATCGTCTCCGTGAAGGCCAGCCCGAGGACGGTGCCAGCGACGCGGGCGGCTCGGTCGAAGGCGTGTGCGTCGCCCCAGCCGTGGCCGACGAGGACGGCCTCGTCGAGGCCGAGGGCGTCGAACCAGGGCATCGAGGTAGCGGGCGTGGTCGTCGAATGAGCAGGCGAGGTCGGGCTTGCCGGACTCGCGGTAGTGGAGGGCGGCACTTCGCTTTCCCCGCGGGGAGTCAGAGGTTGAGGCTCAGGACGTGGTCGACGGCGATCTCGACGACGACCAGGTCCAGCGGGGCGGGCGGGGCCGTGCGGTAGCGGACGGTGTAGCGGTGGACCGCCTCCGCCAGGCGTGCGGGGGCGTCGGTGACGGCGGCTCGGCCTTCGAGGGTGACCCAGCGGAGGCCGTCCGCCTGGCAGAGCGCGACGCGGGCCGCCGGACCGCCCGCCGCCACGTTCCGGGCCTTGCGGGCTCCCGCCCGGGTGGTCACCCGGGCCAGGGCGGTGGCCGAGTCGAAGGTGAAGCGGACGGGGGTGACGTGCGGGGTGCCGTCGGGGCGCAGGGTGGTGAAGGCGGCCGTGTGGGGAAGAGTGAGGAACGCTCGAGCGGTGGCCGGGAGTTCGACGGTCGCCCCGCTCACCTCTTCTTCACGCCCTCGTTCCAGATCAGCTTGGCGATGTTCGGCTTCACGGCCGTGGTAATGACGCCCATGGCCGTACGGACGTACCGCCGCTCCTCCAGTTCGCGCACCATGCTCGCGGCGAGGTCGGCACGGGCGGTGAAGACGCCGTCGGCGCTGGTCTCGGCGGTGTGGTAATCCGTGACGACGGGGTGCTCGAAGAGGCCCGAGGGGCGGACAAGGGTCCAGTCGAGGCCCGTCTGACGGATCACGGCCTCCATGCGGCGCATGTCCTCGTGGAGCGTGCGGCCGAGGCGCCGGTTCACCAGCGGGTCGAGCACATGGTTGAAGAAGCGCTCTCCGGTGGGACGCCATCTCGGGTCGGCGATGCTGGAGCTGACGGCGAGCAGCCGCTTGATGCCGTGGCGGGCCATGGCTCCGGTGATCACGGTGGCGCTCGCCGAGTACGTGGTGATGGTCTCCCTGCTGAAACGCGCGCCCAACGCGGAGAGGACGGCGTCCGTCCCGGCGATCGCGGCGTCGACGGCCGCCGGGTCGGTGGCGTCGGCGACGGCCACGGTGAGGCCGGGTCGTGCAGAGAGGGAGCCGGGGCGGCGGGTCACGGCGACGACCTCGTGGCCGATTGCGAGGGCTTGTTCGGCGAGGTGGCGGCCGGTCGGTCCATTGGCGCCGAAGACTGCGATGCGCATGAGGTCGGGCCATCCCTTCGTGAGGTTGCTGGAACGCCCTTGACTGTGTCGATCGCCAGACGCAGGCTCAACGCTGATGAATAACGCCGCCGCTCCCGCCGCCCGGACCCGAGGCCGTCCCCGCGGCAACCCGCCGACCCGCGAGTCGATCGTCTCGGCGGCCCGCACGCTGTTCCTTGAGCGCGGCTACCAGGGGACCACCCTGCGCGCGGTGGCTGGGGCCGCCGGGGTCGACTCGGCGCTGATCGCGTACCACTTCGGCTCGAAGAAGGGCCTGTTCGCGGACGTGATGCAGTTCCAGTGCGCCAGTGCACTGGCGGTGGACGACGTTCTCGGCGGCGACCCGGCGACCCTCCCCGACCGCCTGATCGACGCGGTGACGGACCTGTGGGAGGACGCCGGCTTCCAACAGCTCACCGCCCAGGGCGATGAGGCCGCCGAGGTGATCCGCGAGTATCTGGAACGCGAGTTGCTGGCCCGGCTTGTTGAATTTCTCGGCGGCCGGGACGCGACCGCCCGCGCCACGGCGGTCGTGACGATCCTCGGCGGCCTCATCTACACGCGCTACCTCAACCCCCTCCCCACCCCCGCCGCCCTGACCCCGGCCGAGACCCGCCACATCCTCGCCCCGGTGCTCCACGCGGCGCTGATCCCGAGACCGCGCAGCGCGGCAACCACCAGAGCAGGCCGTCCGGGCTCGCCGGCCTACGGGGGAGGCGCCGTCCGGCCTTGACCACCTCAGCGCCTGGCGGTGCACGGAGATATCGCTCAGCGGTTCGACCCTGCCGCGCGGGCGAGGCCCGGTCGGTCCCGCCCCCTCCGCCTGACCGCGCTCGCGGACGGACGCCTGCTCCCCGACGGGGGAGGCGGGCAGGGGCTCGAGATGAAAAGGTGAGCCTCCCGCCCCGCGGGAGGCTCAGTCAGTCCTCGAACCCCTCCGCCGCCCGCTTCTCCCGCAGTTCCATGATCGCCCGGCGGCGGGCCAGGCGGTGGGTGCGGCGGATCTGGGCCTCCTGGTAGCGGCGCTTGTCGCGCTCCGTCTCCGGGAGGACCGGGGGGACCCGGCGGGGCTTGCCGTCGGCGTCGACGGCCGCGAAGACGAGGTAGGCGGAGCCGACCTGCGTGGGCGGGGCCGACTCGTTCCAGCGCTCGGCCAGGACGCGGACACCGACCTCCATGGACGTGCGGCCGGTCCAGTTGACCTGCGCCTTGACGTGGACCAGGTCACCGACGCGGACCGGCTCCAGGAACGCCATCTCGTCCATGGACGCCGTCACCGCCGGCCCGCCGGAGTGCCGCCCGGCCACGGCACCCGCCGCGTCGTCGACCAGCTTCATGATCACGCCGCCGTGCACCGTCCCCAGAAGGTTGGTGTCGTTGTGGGTCATGATGTGGCTGAGGGTGGTGCGGGAGGCCGAAGTCGGCTTGCCCGGGATATCCGCAGTGCCGGAATCCGCAGCTGAGGCCTGGTCTGTCATGGCCCCTACCTTATGCCGAGGCGGTATGAGGGGGTTTTGTGTCAGCTTCGCCACAGCCGTGCTCTGATTTTCCGACGACTCTTGTATGGCGTACCACCGGGACCTGCACACTGGGGCGCATGAATGACTGGCCCGAGGGATTCTCCGGTGACAACCGCGGCAACCGCTACGGACGCGGCAGCTCGAGCGCACAGCCCGAGAGCGCCCGTGTCATGCGGCAGGTCCGCCGCGGTCCGGCGGCGTCGCCCGGGCAGGCCGGCTACGGCGGCGCCCCGCCGTACCAGGGCGGAGTGCCGCAGCAGCCGTCGTACGTCGACGGCGGCTACGCCGAGCCGCCGAGCGGCTACGACAGCGGCTACAACACCGGCCAGGTCTACGGCGCACCCGGCGGCAGGGGCCCCGGCGGCCCGGGCGACGGCATGTACGAGCCGCGCCCCGCGCCGAACTGGCGCCGCCGTATCAAGGTGACGACCATCACGCTCGTGACGGTGCTCGTCGTGACGAGCGTCGCCACGTACTTCTGGGCCGACTCCAAGCTCAACCGCGACGTCGACCTGTCGAAGGTCATCGACCGGCCGGAGGCGGGCGAGGGCACGAACTACCTGATCGTCGGTTCCGACAGCCGCGCGGGCATGTCGGCCGAGGAGAAGAAGAAGCTGCACACCGGGTCCGCCGAGGGCAAGCGCACGGACTCGATGATGATCCTGCACACCGGCGGCAACGGCCCGACGCTGATCTCGCTGCCGCGTGACTCGAACGTCACGATCCCGTCGTACAAGGGCTCCGACTCCGGCAAGCTCTACCCGGCCACCGGCCGCCAGACGAAGCTGAACGCGGCGTACGCGGAGGACGGACCGGAGCTGCTCGTCCGTACCGTCGAGGCCAACACGGGCCTGCACATCGACCACTACGTGGAGATCGGCTTCGGCGGCTTCGCGAACATCGTGGACGCGGTCGGCGGCGTCGAGATGGACATCCCGCAGGACATCAAGGACACCAAGTCGGGCGCGGACCTGAAGAAGGGCAAGCAGACCCTCAACGGCGAGCAGGCCCTCGCCTTCGTCCGCACCCGCTACGCGCTCGCCGGCTCCGACCTGGACCGTACGAAGAATCAGCAGAAGTTCCTCTCCGCGCTGGCCAACCAGGTCGCCACCCCGAGCACGATCCTCAACCCGTTCAAGCTGTACCCGACCATGGGCGCGGGCCTGGACTCCCTCGTGGTCGACAAGGACATGGGCCTGTTCGACCTGGCATCCATGTTCTGGGCGATGAAGGGCGTCAGCGGCGGCGAGGGCAAGTCGATGAACATGCCGATCGCGGGCAACTCCGCGAACGGCAACCTCCAGTGGGACACCGCGAAGGTGAAGACGCTGGTCGACCAGCTGAAGAACGACGAGGCGGTCACCGTCTCGGGCAACTGAGCACCGGCATGCGTCGGGGGCACCCACGGGGGTGCCCCCGACTGCTGTGAGGCGGTGCTCACATCGTGGCGGCCGACATCGACCGGCACATCTCGGCGCAGCGGCGACACGCCTCGGCGCAGCGCATCATCTGGGCGTCGTCCGGCAGGGACATACACGCCTCGGCGCACATGTCACAGGCCCGGGCGCACATCGCGCACATCTCGGCCGACAGCGGCGAGCGCCGCATCATCATGTCGGCGCACATGCGCGTCATCTCGGCGCAGTCCATGACCGCGCGCATGATCTGCATCTGGGCCTGGCCGCCCATCTGCAGGCAGGAGCTCATGGTCTCCTCGCACACGCTGTGGCAGGTCATGCACGCCTGGACGCAGTCCTGCATCTCCTTGCTCAGCGGGGGCATGGTGGCTTGCTGGGTCATGATTCCTCCCGGGCGGGGTGTGAGGGCCGGGGCCGGCCCTCGTGCCCTTCCGTCCTACGCCTGCCGGGGCCCGACCGCCACGGGGCGGAGGGAAGGAATCCACCATGCGTGCGTCACGGTCCCTACGGGCACGCCACCTCATCGCCGCGGACCACCCCGAACTCGCCCTGCCCCGGGTCCTCGGCCCGCACCTTGCGGACGCGCTCGAAATCCGCGCCCGCGATGACCTTCAGGGTCGCGCCCAGGCCCTTGACCGGGCGGAGCTCGCTGCCCGGCAGGGCCGTGGCGAGGGACTTGGCCGAGCGGTCCCAGCGGGGGTCGTGGGCGATGATCGTGCGCTTGACGTCACGGACGGCGGCGTTCACCGGGGCCCGGGTCGTCCGGAAACCCGTCGAGGCCAGGGCCGCGTCCACCCGGCGGCCCAGTCCGGGCGTGCGCGTGCCGTTCTCCACCTGGACGCGGATCTGCTGAGGGGCGACCGAGACGATACGGGCCGCGCCGCGCGCCCGGTGCACGGACAGCGGCTGGTCCTCGCGCAGGGCGTGGAAGAGCCGCTCCGCCTTCACGGGGTCCCACTTGAGCGTGGAGCCGACGCCCTTCACGGCGTATCCCATCCGCCCGATCGGGACGGTCGTGAACTCGGAGGAGGAGGGGGAGAAGTTCCGCATGGCCCGGCCCAGGTCCAGCATCTCGTCCGTGCCGAAGCCCTTGTCGGCGCGCACCGAGCCGAGCACGGCCCGGGTCACGTCCCGGAACTTCATCGGGTTGAGGAGCATCCCCGAGGAGGTGATCCGCTCCACGAGCGCCGCCATGAAGCGCTGCTGCCGTTTCATCCGGCCGAGGTCCGACGCCCCGTCGATGTGCCGGGCGCGTACGTACTGGAGCGCCTGCCCGCCCGCCAGCGTGTGCCGTCCGGGCGGGAGGTTCAGGCCGGTGTAGCTGTCCTTCAGGGGATCCGCCGTGCAGATCTGTACGCCCCCGACCACGTCGACCGTCCTCATGAAGCTGGTGAAGTCGACCTCCAGGTAGTGGTCGATCTTCACCTTCGTCATGCTCTCGACCGTCCGCACGGTCAGCTGCGGCCCGCCCTCGGCGTACGCCGCGTTCAGCCTGACCGGGTGCCCGCCGTGCCGTTTGCCCGTCGTTCGGTCGACGTGCGCGGGCATCACGGCGTAGGAGTCGCGCGGCAGGCTCACCACACTCGCCCGCTCCCGGTCCTCCGAGATGTGCACGATCATGATCGTGTCGGTGCAGTGGCAGGGCGCCCCGCCCAGCCGGTACTTCCGCCGCTCCTCCTCGCTGATCTTCTCGCGGCCGTCGGTGCCGACCAGCAGCACGTTCATGCCGTGGCCCGCCCGCGGCCGGTTCTTCATGTCCTTGAAGGGGTCGACCCGGGCGATGTCCGCGTCCAGGCTGGTCATCACCGCGTGCCCGATACCGGCGGACGCGAGGACCACCACGGACAGGGTGGTGACCATGCGCATGCCCCAGCGCGGCCTCCGACGCCGTGCGGGCGGCGCGGGCCTGCGCGGGTGCCCGGGGGTAGGCTGCGGGCGGCGCTGCGGGGCGGCGGTGGACCGAGGGGACCGCGGCGGCGTGGGCAAGGGGACACCTCCGGACGACGGCCGTGTGTGGGATCCGTAAAACCGTAGGCCGATACGATCTGCGGCCCGGGGTCTCGCCCCTGCGGCGCGCACCGGTGTCCCCCGTTCGCGGTAACGTGAGGCCCCTATGAACGCCAATCCCGACGCGCGGCTCCCCGCCGTTTCCGTGATCATGCCCGTCCTCAACGAGGAACGGCATCTGCGGGGAGCAGTCCAAGCGATCCTCGCGCAGGAGTACGGCGGCGAGATGGAGGTCGTGATCGCCCTCGGTCCGTCCACGGACCGCACGGACGAGATCGCCGCCGAGCTCGTGGCCGAAACTGCGTCTCTCAAAAGCAAGCGCGTGCACACCGTCCCCAACCCCACCGGCCGTACGCCTGCGGCGCTGAACGCGGCGATCAACGCCTCCCGCCACCCGATCGTCGTCCGCGTCGACGGGCACGGCATGCTCTCGCCCAACTACATCGCCACCGCCGTACGGCTCCTGGAGGAGACCGGCGCGCAGAACGTCGGCGGCATCATGCACGCCGAGGGCGAGAACGACTGGGAGCGCGCGGTCGCCGCCGCGATGACCTCGAAGATAGGAGTCGGCAACGCCTCCTTCCACACGGGCGGCGAGGCGGGCCCGGCCGAGACCGTCTACCTCGGGGTGTTCCGGCGCGAGGCGCTGGAGCAGCAGGGCGGCTACAACGTGGAGTTCATCCGCGCCCAGGACTGGGAGCTGAACTTCCGGATCAGGGAGGCCGGGGGGCTCATCTGGTTCTCGCCCGAGCTGAAGGTGTCCTACCGGCCGCGGCCGAGCGTGAAGGCGCTCGCCAAGCAGTACAAGGACTACGGCCGCTGGCGGCACGTCGTCGCCCGCTACCACGAGGGCTCGATCAACCTGCGCTACCTCGCCCCGCCGACCGCCGTGTGCGCGATCGCGGCCGGGATCCTGGTGGGCGCGCTGCTGACGCCGTGGGGCTTCGTCGTGCCCGGCGGCTATCTCGCGGCGATCCTGCTCGGCTCGGTCCCGGCGGGCAAGGGGCTGCCGCTGAAGGCGCGGCTCCAGATCCCCGTGGCGCTCGCCACCATGCACATGTCGTGGGGCTGGGGCTTCCTGACGAGCCCGCGGTCGCTGGCGAAGAAGGTCATCGCGTCCCGGCGTCCGGCGGTCCGGGCGGACGCGGACGCGACCGCCGCCTGACGCACACCGCACGCGTGCGGGCCCCTCCCCACGGGAGGGGCCCGTTTCCGTCACCAGGTGAAGTTCGGGTTCACGTGCATACAGGCCTTGTCGTCCGCGCCGTTGAGCGCGTCGGCCGACTTCGGGGTCTTGTTGTTCCGCTTCGGCGCCTTGTAGTCCGCGCCCTCCCGCCAGTCGGCGCCCACGACGAGCGTGACGCCGGAGACATCGGTCGACCGCTTGACCGAACTCAGTGGAATCCCCAGGGCCTTGGCGATCCGCTGGGCATCGCCCTCCAGGTCCGCGCTCGGGTAGCGGACGACGGTCCGCTCCTCGCTCCACGAGCCGGTGGTGTCGGCGACGGCCTGGGCGAAGCCATGCTCCTTCAGCAGCCCGGCCACCGTGCTCGCACGCCCGCGTGCCGCGGCCAGGGTGTCGGTCCGGGTGCCGTTGCGGACCTGGACGGGGATCTCGTCGTCGGCCGCGGCCGGGTCGGAGGAGGCCTTCTCCGCAGCCTTCTTCCCCTCCTCGTCCTTGCCGTCCAGCGCGATGTCCTCCCGCACCAGCCGGAACAGCTGCTCGGCGTCCTCCGTGGGCTCCACGCGGGCGCCGACGTACCGGTTGGGCATCGTGGTCATGGTGATGCGGGCCGGCTCGACCTTGCGCAGCTCGTCGCTGAGGTCGTAGAGCTTCTTGACGGTGTCGAGGCCGGGGTCGACGGTCAGCGCCCGGGTGGCCTCCTCGGCCAGTCTGCGGAGCTTGTTCGGGCTGCTGAGCGTGGCGTTCTCGCGCAACTGGCGGACCATCGCGTTCATGTACATGTGCTGGGCCTTGGCGCGGGCGAGGTCGCTGCCGTCCTCGAAGCCGTAGCGGGTGCGCAGCCACTGGAGGGCCTGCTCGCCCTGGATGTACGAGGTGCCCTTCTCCAGTTTCAGGCCCGAGCCCTTGCCGTCGGAGGTGCGGGAGTGGATGTTGGCGTCGACGCACACCGGGACGCCGCCGACGGCGTCGGCCATGGACACCACGCCGGCGAAGTCGACCATGATGAAGTGGTCGATGTGGATGCCGGTGAGCTCCTGCCAGGTGGCCACCGTGCAGCCGGGGCCGCCGTTTCCGAGGCTCTGGTTGGTCATCGTCCGCCCCTGGGTTCCCGGGTACACCTTCCCGTCGTCCGGGTCGGTGCACTTCGGGATCTTCACGAGCGTGTCGCGGGGCATGCTGATGACCGACATGTTGCTGCGGTCGGCGGACAGGTGCAGCAGCATCTGCACGTCCGCCAGCGGCGCGGCGCCGAACGTCTCACGGGCGCCGCCGAGTTTCTGGTTCTCCTTGCTGTCCCGCGCGTCCGAGCCGATGAGCAGGATGTTCAGCGGGGTCTGCCCGGCGGCGTTCGGCGTCGGGGCGGCGACCTTGTGGTCGCCGAGGTTCAGCGCGTCCTTCTTGATGTTGCCGTTGAGGTGCCGGTAGTAGAGGTATCCGGCCCCGGCCGTCCCGAGTATGAGGACGGCGAGCACGGCCGCGGACCACCGCAGCAGCCGCCGGGTACGCCGAGGCCGGCCCTCGCCGCTGTGACCGCCGGGGGTGCCGCCCGTCGCCGACGTGGTCTCACCCGGGCCCGGCTCCCGGCGGACGCCCTGCCGCGACTCGTTCTCCCGCACACCGCTCTGCGTCACTTCCCGGTCCTTCCCGGCCCCCGCACACGCAACAGGCCCGTCCTGCCTCCTGTTAGACGCACGACGGGCCGGTCAGTTGCCCTCAGCGGGTCAACTCGCGCACTTCACCTTGTCGGCGGTGGACTTCTCCACGTCCGCCTTCTCGACCGGGGCGTCGAGCTTCACGCCGGCGCCCTTGAAGTCCTTGCCGAGGGTCAGGGTCATGGCGGGCAGGCCCTGGGCGTTGGTCACGCTCTCGCCGGGCTTCAGCGCCGACCCGGACAGGCCCATGATGTCGGCGAGGCGGCGGGCCTGGTCGGCCTGGTCGGGGGCGTACTCCAGCGTGGTCTTCGCCAGCTCGGCGGGCGCGTTCCCGCCGTTCTCCGACTTGGTCACGCCCTCCTCGACCTGGAGGTACTGGAGGGTCTTCTGCGCGGCACCGGAGACGGCACTGCCGTTGAGGACCCGGACCCGGACCTCGGAGGCCGGTGCCTTGGTGCCCTTCAGCCGCGCGGCCTCGGCGTCCTTCTCCTTCTTCTTCTGCTCCTTGACCTCGGTGAACGAGACGTCGTTCCGTATCATGTCGAACACCTGAGGAGCCTTCGACTCGTCGAGGACGACCGTCGCCTTCACCGTCTCCGCCGGGTTGTCCTTCACCGGGACGGTCGTGAAGGCGATGTTCTTCGTCGGCACCTTCTTCAGCTCCAGGGCGATGTCCTTGAGCGTGCCGACGCTGCCGATGGCCTGGTCCACGGTCAGTGCCTTGGTCGCGGCCTCGGCCAGCTTCAGCAGCTTCGAGGGGCTGGTGAGGGTGTCACCGGAGGACATCTTGCGCATGAGCGAGCCCAGGAACTGCTGCTGCACCTTGATCCGGTCCAGATCGCCGCTGTTGCCGAAGCTCTTGCGGGTACGGACGAACGCGAGGGCCTGCTCGCCCTCGACCTTCGACGGGCCTGCGGGCAGGACGAGTTTGGACTCCTTGTCGTTGACCGGCTTCTCCACACAGACGTCGACCCCGTCCACCGCCGTCGTCAGCGTCTTCACCGCGTTGAAGTCGGCCATCATGAAGTGGTCGACCTGGATGCCGGTGTTCTCCTTCACCGTGCGCATCGTGCAGCCCGGGTCCCGGCCCCCCTCCCCGAGGCTCCGGTTGAAGCGGACGCCCCGCTGGCCCGGGACGATCTTCTCCGAGCCGTCCTCCAGCTTCGTCGGGCAGTCGGGGATGTTCACGATCAGGTCCCGGGGGATGCTGAGCGCGGTCGCGTTGGAGCGGTCCTCGGCGACGTGCAGCAGGATCGTGGTGTCGGCGTGCCCGGAGCTGCCCTTGTCGCCGTAGCCCTCGTTGCCCTCACCGGTGCGCTTGTCCGTGCCGATGATGAGGATGCTGAAGGCCTCGTCCTTGCTGAAGTTGCTGGCGCCCGCGCTGCCGACGTCGGTCGTCGTGACGTTGCCCTCCAGGTGCCGGAGGTAGAAGTAGCCGGCCGCGCCGACCGCGACCAGTACGAACGCCATCGTGCCGCCGGTCCACACCAGCGCCTTCTTCGCCTTCTTGGGCTTGCGCTGCACCGGCCGGCGGCCACCGCGCCGCCCAGGCGGCGGCTCCTCGGGCGCACCGCGCCGCCGGCGCTGGGGCGGAACGTCGGCACGCGTGCCGCCCGCCCTCGTCGGGCGGGTGGATCCGCGTGCCCCGGATACCGGCGACTGCGCACCGGAGGGGTTCAGTCGCAGTTCGTATTCGCCGGTGTTCGGATTGAGTACCCACTGGTCTGCGGGGTCGATCTGGTCCCCCCGGCCACGGCGTTGCGCGTCCACGGTTGTCTGTTTCCTCCGTCGGGGCACGCGGCGCCTTCTCCCCCCGGAAGGCGCACGGGTACTGGTCATCACAGAAGCACTGGATCGCTCACACTATCCGCCCAGTTGAACGTCGATGTGCGCTGAATGACAAATTCAACGTCCATACAATTGGGCAATTCCGTCCAATTCCCTGTGCGGGTGTGGAAGGAAGTCGTCGACCGGCATGCGCGTTGCCACTCCGGTCACTACCAGCGATACGGCGCGTACACGTCCATGCACTTTCCGGTGTCCGAGCCGTTGAGGGCGTCCGCGTCGCCGGGCAAGTCCCCGGCCTTCGGAGCCGGCTGCTTCGGATAGGCCGTACCCGTACGCCAGTCGGTGCCCACGACGACCGTGACGCCGGAGACGTCCGTCGACCGGCGCACCGAACTCGCCGGAATGCCGAGCGACTTGGCGACACGCTGTGCGTCGCCCGCCAGTTCGGCGCTCGGATAGCGCACCAGGGTCCGCTCCTCGGACAGCGCGCCCGAGGTGTCGGCGGCGGCCTTCGTGAAGCCCTTCTCCGCGAGCGACCGCGCGATGGCGCCCGCGCGGCCGGTCACCGGGCCGAGGGTGGTGGAACGTGTGGCGTTCTGCACCAGGACCCCGATCGCGTCGTCCGCGGCGGCGCGGTCCTTGGACGTCTCGGGCTCCTCGGCCGCCTTGGACGCCTTCTTCGCGCCCTTGCCGTCGAAGGGCACGTCGTCGCGGATCATGTCCCACACGCGGTCGGCGTCGGCACCGGCCGGGACCAGGTGGTTGCGGTCCTGCGGGTCCTCGACCGTGGGCAGCGTCGTCATGGTGATGCGGTCCGTCGGGACCGTCTTCAGCTGCATCCCCAGGTCGTACAGCTTCTTCACCGTGCCGAGCTCCTCGGACACGTGCAGCGACTTGGTCGCCGCCTCGGCCAGATCCGTCAGCCGCCCCGTGTCGGTGAAGACGTTCTGCGCCTTGAGCGTGCGGATCATCGAGTTCATGTACATGTGCTGCGCCCTGGCCCGCAGCGGGTCGCTGCCCCAGGCGTGCCGGGTGCGCAGCCACTGGAGGGCCTGCTCGCCCTGGACCTTCTTCCGGCCGGCCGTCAGCTTCAGACCCGAACCGCCGGGCACGCCGGGCAGGGGGCGGTCCCACACGTTCTGCCGCACGCACACCTCGACCCCGCCGATGGCGTCGGCCATCTTCACCACGCCCGCGAAGTCGATCGTCATCCAGTGGTCGACGTAGATCCCGGTGAGGTTCTCCCAGGTCGCCAGCGTGCAGCCCGCTCCGCCCCGGGCCAGCGAGGTGTTGATGATCGTGTTGACCGGCGGGTACGTCCGCCCGGTCTTCGGGTCGGTGCACTTGGGTATGTCGACCCGGGTGTCGCGCGGAATGCTCACCACGGCGGCGCTCTTGCGGTCCGCGGCGAGGTGGATGAGCATCTGCACGTCGGCCAGCGGCGGATTGCCGCGGTCCTTGCGCGCGCCGCCCAGCTTCACGTTCTCGTCGGAGGCACGGCTGTCGGAGCCGATCAGCAGGATGTTCAGGGGCGTCTGCCCGGCCGCGTTCGGGGCGGTCCTGCGCGCCTTGGAGTCGCCGCTGCTGCGCCGGCCCTTCTCGATGTTGCCGTTGAGGTGCTCGTAGTAGAGGTAGCCGGCGCCGGCGGTCGCGAGGATCAGCACGGAGAGGGACGCCGCCGACCAGCGCAGGACGCGGCGCCCGCGGCCCGGCCTGCGGCCTCCCGGGCCGTCGTCGTCGCCCGGCCCGACGGGTCTGCCCGGGACCGGCTCGCCAGGGACGGCCCCCGGCCTGGTCCCCTCCCCGTACACACTGCTGCTCTGTGCCATCTGCTCTTCCCACCCCCGTGTCACCGGACAAGGCCTGCCGTACGCCCTGTGAGACGTACCGCGGGCCCGTCAGGTCACTCGGCGCACTCGACCTTGTCCGCCGTGGACTTCTGAACACCCTCCGGCGCCTTCGACGGAGCGGTGAGGGAAGCGCCCGCACCCTTGAAGTCCTTGCCCAGGGTCAGCGTCATCGCCGGCAGCCCCTGGGCGTTCTCCACGCTCTCGCCCGGCTTCATCGCCGACCCGGACAGCCCCATGATGTCGGCGAGGCGGCGGGCCTGGTCGGCCTGGTCGGGGGCGTACTCGAGCGTCGTCTTCGCCAGCTGCGCGGGCGCGTTGCCGGCGTTCTCCGACTTGGTCACGCCCTCCTCGACCTGGAGCCAGCTGAGCGTCTCCTGGGCGCTGCCGGGGTCGGCGCCGCCGTTGAGGATCCGCACCCGGACGTCGGAGGCCGGGGCCTTGCTGCCCTTCAGGCGGGCGGCCACCGCGGCCGCCTCCTTCTTCTTCTTGTCCTTGACCGCGGTGAAGGAGACGTCGTTCTTGATCATGTCGAAGACCTGGGGGGCCGTCGACTCGTTCAGCACGACCGTGCTCTTGACCTTCTCCGCCGGGTTGTCGATCACCGGGGTCGTGGTGAACGTCAGGTTCTTGGTGTCGAGCTTGCCCAGCTCCAGACCGAGGTCCTTCAGCTTGCCGATGGTGTCCAGCTGAGAGTCGACGGTCAGGGCCTTGGTGCCCGCCTCGGCCAGGTCGAGCATCTTGGAGGGGCTGGTGAGCGTGTCGTTGGATTTCAGCTTGCGCATCAGCGCGCTCAGGAACTGCTGCTGGAGCCCGATCCGGCTCAGGTCGCCGCCAAAACCGACGGCATGCCGGGTCCGTACGAACGCCAGCGCCTGCTCGCCCTCGATGGTGTGCGTGCCCTTGGACAGCTTCAGATGCGAGTCCGGGTCGTCGATGTCCTTGCCCAGACAGACCTCGACCCCGCCCACCGCGCTGGTCAGCGTCTTGACCGCGTTGAAGTCCGCCACCATGAAGTTGTCCGGCTTGACCCCGGTCAGCTCGGTCACGGTCCGCATGGTGCAGCTGGGGGTGCGGCCGTCCTGGCCGAGGCTGGTGTTGAAGCGGACCTTCTGCGTGCCGGGGATGACCTTCTGCGTCCCGTCCTCCTGCGTGGTCGGGCAGTCCGGGACGTCGACGATCAGATCACGCGGGATGCTGAGGGCGGTCGCGTTCGAACGGTCCTTGGAGACGTGCAGCAGGATCGTGGTGTCGGCGTGCCCGACACTGCCCGAGTCGCCGTAGCTCTCGTTGCCCTTGCCGGTGCGCTTGTCCGTGCCGATCAGCAGGATGTTGATGGCCTTGTCCTTCTGGAAGCCACCGGTGCTCGCGCCGTCGTCGGAGACGGACGCGATGTTGCCGTTCAGGTGCTCGATGTAGAAGTACGCGGCGCCCGCACCCGCGACCAGCACGAACGCCATCGTGCCGCCGGTCCACAGCAGGACCTTCTTGCCCTTCGCGGCCTTCTTGGCGGGCCGCCGCCCGCGCCGCCCCGGCAGCGGCTCCTCCGGCACCCCGCGTCGCCTGCGCGGCGGGGCCCCACGGCCGGGCGCATCCGTGTGACTGCCCTCCGGGCGGCTGCCGTCCGTGCGCCTGCCGGCATCCGTGCGCCCCCCGGCCCCCCTGCGGCCGCGCACTGGCGAGGCCCCGTCGGAGGCCGGCGGCCGGCGAGGGCTGGGGACGCCCGACTGCGGTGCGGAAGGGGGCAGTCGCAGTTCGTATTCGCCGGTGTTCGGATTGAGCACCCACTGGTCTGCGGGATCGATATCGTCCGCCCGCCCACGGCCTTGCGCGTCCACGGTTGTCTGTTTCCTCCGTCGGGGCACGCGGCGCCTCCCCCTTCAAGGCGCCCGGGTCTCTGTCACACAGTGCGCGACCTCAGGACCGTCCTCAGAGCCGGGCGCACCGGATCGCTCACATTAACCGCCAAGTTCAGTGCCGAACGACGGCGGTGACAAATTCCACGTCCCTACACCTGGGCAATTCGCCCATTTCTCGGGTGAAGAGTCCATTGCCTTGGAGTGGCCTTGGTGCCCGCTTTACTCACAGGTGTCCTCGGCTGCCGTGTTCCCCCGGAACGTCGGTGGAGGAGAAACGGTGACGGCGGGCCTGGTGAACGGCCCCGGATGCGAATCCCCGTACGACCCGTCACGCGAACCGGTAGGCCTCGGCGGGGCGGAACCGCGTGGCACATTCCCGGCCACCACCACAGGTGTGTCCGTACGCAGCCGCTCGAACAGCCTCTGAGCCTCGGGCTCCACGAGTTGGTCGCGATTCGCGTCGTACGCGTACGACTCCCGGGGAACGGTCAGGAATTGCACACGTCCCATGGGGATGTTGCGCAGCCCCCGCACGAGTTCGTACAAACCACGAAGGCTGGCCAGATCCGGATCCGTTGTGAGAGAGGACGTGGCGGCGTCCAGCACGGGATACAGCTTCGCCGGATTCAGCAGGACGTCATTGCTGCGCACCTTGCTGACGAGTGCCCCGAGGAACCGTTGCTGCCGTTCCATCCGCTCCGTGTCACTGCCGTCACCGAGCGTCTTGCGGGCGCGGACGTAGCCGAGCGCCTGCTCGCCGTCCAGGGTCACCCGTCCGGCGGGGAGCCGCAGCTTGGCCGCCCGGTCGTCGATCGGCTCCCGCAGGCACACCTCCACGCCGTCGACCGCGTCGACCATCTCCTTGAAGCCGTGGAAGTCGACGACGACGTGGTTGTCGACGCGGATGTCGGTGAGCTTCTCGACGGTCCGGATGGTGCAGGCCGAACCGCCCACCTGGAACGCCTGGTTGAACATGGTGAACCGCGGCGCGCTGCGCGACCCGTCCGGGCGCCGGCAGCCCGGCACGTTCACCATCAGGTCCCGGGGCAGGGAGACGGCGGTGGCACTGCCCCGGCCCGCGGACAGGTGCAGCAGGATCGTCGTGTCCGACCGCTCGGTCCCGGAGTCGCGCCCGTAGCGCGCGTTGTCGTCACCCTCGCGCGAGTCGGACCCGATCAGCAGGATGTTCCGCGCGTCCTTGACCAGCGAGGTGGGCCGCTCCTTCTCGTACCGCGCGAGCTCCGCGGCGGCGGCTTCGTCGGGCGTGATGTTCCCGCTGAGCTTCGCGTACACAGCCCATCCGGCCCCGGCGGCCGCGACGACGACACCGGCGAGCCCGAACGCCCCGATCCGCACCCACCGCCGCCGACGCCGCCGCACGAGCCCCGGCCCACTGGCGGACGCCCCCGCCCTCGGCCCGAGCCTCCCGGTGTCGCCCACGACAGAGACCACCCCTCACGACGTACGAACGTGCGCGCGCACTGCTCTTACGACTTTGGCGTGGATGGGGGTCGGGGGTGATGTGAGGATGGGCTGAACGGGGGAGAGGCAGTTCCTGCTGAGCTGCGGGCGCGCATGCCGCCGCCGCTGGCAGTCGTGCCTCCCCCAGTGCCTTAAGGGCCTGGGAGGTGCCCCCAGGCGGCATGGACGGGCGCAGCGGCACCCCGCCACGCCGGGCTGCGCACCCACCCGCCCCCAGCCCTACACCGAGCACCCACCAAACAGGCCCTACCGGGCAATAGCCGTAACCCGCTCGCTCTCCACCCGCTTGTCCAGCACTCCGTCCCCCGCCCGCTCCAGATGCCGGCACAACACCACAGACCCGCCCGTGGCCAACGGCCCGTACAACCCCGCGTTCAACCCCTCCCACGTGTCGTACGGCAACCCCGTCAGAATCCGCGACCCCGGCCCGGTCAACCCCAGCCCCGCCGCCTCCGCCCGAGCCCGCTCGACCACCTCCGCCCCGCTGAACTCCCGCCCCGCCACGATCAGCGCGGGCTCGTCCGGATCCACCGGCGCATACGGAACGAACCGGTCCCCCTGCCCCGGCACCTCCACCGCGTAGTCGACGAACCCCTCGGGCACCTGCGGAAACCGCCCCCCGAGCGGCCGCAGCGCCATCGCGATCCGCGCCCCGGAACACGCCCGCGCAGCTTCCAGCCCGTCCGGCCCGCTCACCACGACATCGGCGGCCCGCGCATCCCCCGACATGTCCGCGACGACTCCCACCGACGAACACGCCAGCAGCCACACCGCCGTCTGCCAGTGCGCGGGCAGCAGCAGCGCCACCCGGTCCCCGGGCTCGACGGACAGCTCGTCCTGGAGGAGGTTGGCGGTCTTGGCCACCCAATTGGCGAAGGTGGCCACGGACAGTTCGACGCGTTCGCCCGTGGCGTCGTCGTAGAAGGTCACCAGGGGGCGTCCCGGATCCGCTGCGAGCGCGGAATTCAGCAGGTCGGCAGGGGTGCGATCGGTGGCGTTCACCCGCGCAAGCGTACGCCGCACCCACGCCGCCGCCCAACGGCCCGACCGCCGTCCGCCGTGAATCCGCCACCGGTTCGGCCGAACCCCGGCCGACGGTCCGTCAAATCCCAAATGGACAGATTAATAGGGCTATGTCCAATCTCAGAAGCATGCGTGGATTTCTTGCCTCTTCGATCGGTGTCACCTGTGCGGCCGCTCTGGCCCTCCCGCTCACTCCACCCGCCGTCGCGGCGACGGCGAGACCGGTGCCGACCACGGAAGCCGCCACGGCAGCGAGACCCGCGCCCCACGCGGGGACACCGGACACGACCCTCACCAGCCGGCGCGCGGCCGAACCGTACGCCCCCGGAAGTACCCAGTCCCTCCCCCTCGAACCCCTCACCCGCAACCGTGCCACCCCCACCACTCCCGGCGCTCCCGACCAGGGCCTGACCCGCCGTGCCGTACGCCACTTCTCCCTGGTCGGCGTCGTCTGGGACGACCCCGAAGCCGAACTGCACGGCCGCGTCCAGGTCCGCACCCGCGCCGCCGGCACCGGCACCTGGTCGGGCTGGCAGGACGTCGAGACGCACAACGGCGACCACGCGGCCGACCCCGACACACCCGAGAGAACCTCCGGCCGCGTCCGCGGCGCCACGGCACCGCTGTGGGTCGGCGACTCCGACGGCGTGGAACTCCGCGTCCGCTCCGAACCCGAGAGCGCGGAAGCCGACTCCGCGCACCACGGCACGGACACCCGCAACCTGCCCGCCGCGCCCCCGCTCCCCTCCGGCCTCCGCCTCGAACTAGTCGACCCGGGCGATGACGCCCCACCGCCCGACGCCTCCGCGGGCGGCCCCCGCACCGTCGACCTCGCCGGCCTCGCCGGTGAGAACTCCGCCGCCACCGAAGCCTCCGCCGTCAACGCCGACCTGGCCCCGCTCGGCGCCACCGAGATCCCGGCACTGAACCGCGCGGAGACCGAGCAGGAGTTCCTCGCCCTCAACTCCGGCGAGCTGACGGAGCAGCAGCAGCGGGCGAAACCGTACGTCGGCCCGCGCCCGCGCATCGTCACGCGGCGCGGCTGGGGCGCGGACGAGGGGCTGCGGGAGCGGGGTTTCCGGTACACGAAGAAGGTCAAGGCGGCTTTCGTGCACCACACGGCCAGCGGCAACAACTACCGCTGCTCGCACTCCCCGTCACTCATCCGCAGTATCTACCGCTACCACGTCAAGAGCATGGGCTGGCGGGACATCGGCTACAACTTCCTCATCGACAAGTGCGGAAAGATCTACGAGGGCCGTGCCGGTGGCGTGGCCAAGCCCGTCCTCGGCGCGCACACCCTTGGTTTCAACACCAAGACCATGGGGATCGCCGTCCTCGGGTCGTACGACGCCAAGAAGCCGTCGTCCGCCTCCGTCCGGGCCGTCGCCCGGCTCACGGCGTGGAAGCTGGGCCTGTACCGGGTGAATCCGCGGGGTAAGACCTACCTGAAGTCGGGGGGCAGCAATCTCCATCGGAAGGGCAAGAAGGTACGACTGAACGTGATCTCCGGTCACCGGGACGGCTTCATCACGGAGTGCCCGGGGCGGAACCTCTACAAGAAGCTCGGCTCGGCCCGCTCCAAGGCGGCCCGGTACCAGGGCCGCTGAGACACACGTTCACCGCCGGGGGCATCGGGCGGAATGCCGCACGGCCAGCGAAGGCGCCACGGAACGGTCTGCATACACTGACCGGCCGAAAGACAGTTCGGCCGGTCCCGGCAGGAAGCAGAGACGACACGTGACAGAAGCGATCCTCCTGGTCGGCGGCAAGGGCACCCGGCTGCGCCCGCTCACGGTGCACACACCCAAGCCCATGGTGCCGGCGGCCGGGGTGCCGTTCCTCACGCACCAGCTGGCAAGAGCGAGAGCGGCGGGCGTCGAGCACATCGTCCTGGCCACGTCCTATCTGGCCGAGGTCTTCGAGCCGTACTTCGGTGACGGTTCCGCGCTGGGACTCCACCTGGAGTACGTGACGGAGGAGGAGCCCCTCGGCACGGGCGGCGCCATCCGCAACGTCGCCTCCCGGCTGCACTCCGGCCCCGACGACCCGGTGCTGATCTTCAACGGCGACATCCTGACGGGCCTCGACATCCGGGCCCTGGTCGACACTCACGAGACCACGGGCGCGGACATCTCCCTGCACCTCACCAAGGTCACGGACCCGCGCGCCTACGGTCTCGTCCCCACGAACGACACGGGCAGGGTCCTGGCGTTCCTGGAGAAGCCGCAGACGCCCGAGGAGATCGTCACCGACCAGATCAACGCGGGGGCGTACGTCTTCCGCCGCTCGGTCATCGACACGATCCCGCGGGGCCGGCCGGTGTCGGTGGAGCGCGAGACGTTTCCGGACCTGTTGACCGCCGGGGCCCATCTCCAGGGCATGGTCGACTCGACGTACTGGCTGGACCTGGGCACTCCGGCGGCGTTCGTCCGGGGCTCGGCGGACCTGGTCCTGGGCCGGGCCCCGTCCCCGGCGGTCCCCGGCCGCTGCGGCGACCGCCTGGTCCTGCCGACGGCGACGGTCGCGGCCGACGCGAAGCTGTCCGGCGGCACGGTGGTGGGCGAGGGCGCGTTCGTCGCGGAGGGCGCCCGCGTCTTCGGCAGCACGATCCTCCCGGGCGCCGTGATCGAACCGGGCGCGGTCATCACCGACTCCCTCATAGGCACCCGGGCCCGCGTCGGCGAACGCTCCGTCCTCACCGGCACGGTGATAGGCGACGGCGCGGTCATCGGCCCCGACAACGAACTCCGCGACGGCGCCCGCATCTGGTGCGACGCCCGAATCCCAGCGGGAGCAGTCCGCTTCTCTTCGGACCAGTAACGCACGCTGCCGCCGCTGCGGGCAGTCGTGCCTCCCCCAGTGCCTCAAGGGCCTGGGAGGTGCCCCCGGGCGGCACGGGTGGGCGCAGCGGCACCCCGCTCCGCCGGGCTGCGGACCCACCCGGCCTCAGCACCAACGCCGCAGCACCGGAAACCCGGCGCAGCTCACAACGCCCCGATATCCCACCGCGGCATCTTCGGCGCTCTCCGCCCCGGCGCTACCCCACTCAACAAAATCAACCGAGCCGCCCGATGCCGCTGTCCCGCATACGGCCGAAGCAACTCCAGCATCACGGAGTCATCCGCATCCCGGTCCCCGGCCAACGCCCACCCCACGATCCGCGGCAGGTGCAGATCCCCCACGGTCACTTCATCCGGCGCCCCGTGACTGCGCTGCACCGTCTCCGCCGACGTCCACGGCCCGACCCCCGGCACGACTTCCAGCCGCGCCCGAGCCGCCCCCGGCTCCATCCCGGCCGCCTCCTCCAACCGCCCGGCCACCCGCACCGCACGCAGAATCGTCGACGCCCGCTTGTTGTCGACCCCGGCCCGATGCCACTCCCACGACGGGATCAACGCCCACTCCCGAGGCCCCGGCATCACGTACATCCGCCCGGGCGCGGGTCCCGGCGCCGGCTCCCCGAACTTCCGCACCAGCAGCCGCCACGCCCGATACGCCTCATCGGTCGTGACCTTCTGCTCCAGAATCGACGGAATCAGCGACTCCAGCACCAGCCCGCTCCGCGTCAGCCTGAGCCCCGGCCGCCGATGCCGGGCCAGCGCCACCAGCCGGTGCCGGGGCACGAACACGGACGGGTTGTCGGCGGCCCCGAGCAGCTCCGGCAACCGGTCCAGCAGCCACTCCGCCCCGGGCCCCCAGGCCTGGCCGCGCACCCCACCGCCGTAGGCGCACACCCGTAGCGTCCCGGGCCCGGCGGGTGTACGACAGGCCCGCCACACGGACCCGTCCGGCATCGCCCGGAACGTCGGATCACCCGGCCCGCGCCGCAGCGGCCCGAGCACCAGACCGAGATCCAGCGGCCCGTCCGGCACCCAGTCGCGCACCCGCCCCGGCCCGGCGGCCTGCCCCGGCCCCGCCGCCTGCCTCGGCACGCCCCCGGCCACGCCGACATGGCCACCGCGCACAGTGGTACGCGTGGGCCGGGGAGCGAACCGTCCTGCCATGAGTGAAGTCCCTGGGAAACGATGCGAAGCGAGAGGAGCCCTACGAGCGTAGGCGCCGGGCAGCGCCGGTCACCGCACCTCGATGAAGGCCCCCGCGTCCCGCTCCGGCCGCGGACGCGGTTCCTCCGCCGGATGCCCGACCGCCACCGCGCCCATCGGGTCCCAGTCGTCCGGCAGCCCCAGCACCTCGCGCACCACGTCCCGGCAGAACATCGTCGAGGACACCCACGCCGAACCCAGCCGCTCCCCGGCCAGCGCGACCAGGAAGTTCTGCACGCCGGCGCCCGTGGCGACCACGAACATCTCCCGCTCGGCCCCGTCGCGCCGCGCGTCGCCGTAGGTGTGCGAGCCGTCCATGACCAGACACGGGACGACGAGATACGGCGCGTTCCGCAGGACGTCCCCGCGCCGGACCCGCTTGGCGATGGACTCCTCCGACTTGCCGTCCCGCCGCAGATCCGCGATCCACGCGTCGCGCATGGCGTCGAGCAGCCGCGTCCGCGACTCCTCGGACTCCAGCAGCACGAAGCGCCAGGGGGTGGTGTGGTGCGGCGCCGGCGCCGTCACCGCCGCGGCCACCGCCCGCCGTACCGCGCCGGGGTCGACGGGCTCGTCCGTGAAGGCCCGGACCGTGCGCCGCTGGGTCACCGCCAGCCGTACCGCCTCCGACGTGCCGAGCCGGAACATGTCGTCGCGCGCGCCGCGCACCATGGCCCGCGCTCCCTCTCCGTCGCCCGGCGCCAGCACGTGCGGCAGTCCGCGCACCACGGCGACGGGGAGTCCGGCCGCCTTGCCCTTGACCAGGTCGCCGGCCGCGGCGAGTTCGTCGGCCGTGGCGACGACGGTGGCGCTGAGCGGGTTGCCGTGCGCGTCCGTGCCCCCGCGCAGATCGTCCAGGACGCGCACCCCGGCGGCGCCGATCGCGACGTCCGTCAGCCCCGCGCGCCAGGGCCGGCCGAACGTGTCGGTGACCAGGACACCGACGTCGACGCCGAGGATGTCGCGCAGCCCGTCGCGGATCGCGCGGGCGGAGGCGTCCGGGTCCTCGGGCAGCAACAGCACTGTTCCGGGCGGGGTGTTGGAGGCGTCGACCCCGGCCGCGGCCATGACGAGGCCCTGCCGGTTCTCGACGATCCGGAGGCTGCCGCGCCGGGCGACCACGCGGACCGTCTCGGCGTCGATGGCCGCCTCCCGGTCGGCCGCCCGGACCGCCCGGCCCTCCGCCTTGGACACGATCTTCGACGTGACCAGCACGACGTCACCGTCGCCCAGGCCGGGCTCGGCGGCCGCGATCAGCTTGGCCAGATCGTCCCCGGCCGTGACCTCGGGTATCCCGCCCGGGGCCCACAGCCGGTACCCGTCGGCACCCTGCCGGTTCTCCGGGACCTCGCCGCTCAAGCCGCCCGCACCTCCTCCGCCAGTGCCAGCGCCTCCCGCGCCATCTGCGCGGTCGCGTCGGCGTCGGTCATCATCAGCGGCACGGCCCGGCAGCGGATCCCCGCCGCCTCGACCCGCTCCACAGCGCCCGCGTCCACCGTGTCGACGAGCCAGCCGTCCAGCAGGCCCGAGCCGTAGTGCTCGGCCACCGCCGGGGCGGTCGACTCGACTCCCACGGCGGCGAGCACCTTGTCGGCCATGCCCCGCACGGGGGCGTCACCGACGATGGGGGACAGGCCGACGACCGGCACCCCGGCGTCGGCGATGGCCTCCCGGATGCCGGGCACGGCCAGGATCGTGCCGATCGACACGACCGGGTTGGACGGCGGGAAGAGGATCACGTCCGCCTCGGCGATCGCCTCCAGCACTCCCGGCGCGGGCTTGGCCTGGTCGGCACCGACCGGCACGATCGCCTCCGCGGGCACCGAGGCGCGCAGCCGCACCCAGTACTCCTGGAAGTGGATCGCCTTGCGCTCGCCGTCGATCTCCACGGCCACGTGGGTCTCCACGCGGTCGTCGGACATCGGGATCAGCCGCACGCCCGGCTCCCAGCGGTCGCACAGCGCCTGGGTCACCGCGCTCAGCGGATACCCGGCGCCGATCATCTGCGTCCGCACGATGTGCGTGGCGAAGTCCCGGTCGCCGAGGCCGAACCACTCGGGCCCGACGCCGTACGCCGCGAGTTCCTCCTTGAGGTGGAAGGTCTCGTCGGCGCGCCCCCAGCCCTGGTCCTCGTTGATGCCGCCGCCGAGCGTGTACATCACCGTGTCGAGGTCCGGGCAGACCTTCAGCCCGAAGAGGTGGATGTCGTCCCCGGTGTTTCCGATGACCGTGATGTCCGCGTCCGGCACGGCACGCTTCAGACCACGCAGGAACCGGGCACCACCGATGCCGCCTGCCAGAACCACAATGCGCATGGAAGCCAGTCTTGCAGGCGCCTGTGACAACCGGTCGGCGACTACCGCAACCGGTCAGACAGGCACGCCAACCGATCGGGCACGTCCGCCATCGGTCAGGCGGTCACGGTCCCCGGTACGCTCCGGGCCTCGCAGTGCTGGGCCGTGTGCATCGGCATCTCCGTCAGGCCCGGGTAGTAGACGTGCAGGCTGACCGCCGGCTCCAGTGCGTCGTTGACGACTTCGTGCACGTACCCCGGCGCGAAAACACGCTGCGCGCCTGCCCGCAACGCGCGTGTGCCCCGCTCCGTGCGCTCGGTCAGCGTGCCGTCCAGCACGGTCAGCACACCGGAGGAGCGGCCGTGGTCGTGGAGCCCGCTGCCCTGTCCGGGCACCCAGGACAGGAGCCACACCTCGTAGCCCGGGCCGGTGCGCAGCCGGTGGTACCAGCGGCTGGTCGCGTCGTAATGGACGAGGTGCTCCCACTGGGAGCGGTCTGCGGCGATGGAGCGGGCGAGTCCGACGAACTCGGCGACGGTGGCCGGATGCTCGCGCGGGGTCTGGAGCAGATGCGGGACTTCGAGGATGTCGCCGGCGATCTGGAGGTCGCTGTCGCTGTTCATGGGTGTGGTGGTTCCTCAGTGAAAGAAGGTCAGAGGGAACAGAGGCCGAGAGACGGGTGGCTCGGCCTTCGGCTGGAGCAGGTGAGGCTCAACAGCTGGAACAGCAACAGCTACAGCGAGCGCGGGCAGCACCGTGGGACCCGGCGGTGCGGGTCGAGGTGAGTGCCGAGTTCGCGAGCATGCCCACAAGGACACCGGTTCACACCTTCACTGTCAACTCGGCACCCGTCATGTGGGATGTGGTTCACCTCATCCGGTCGTTCACTCAGATGAAAGGTTTGTTCATGGCCCGCCCGGGACACATGGCGTCCAACCGGGCGCACGAAACCCCGTTGCGTACTCGTGATCCGACTGTGATCCGTTTCGCTTCGAGGTGCGTGCCGGAACGAGATCGAACCTCTGGGCGTCCTTCTTCGTACAGGTCTGCAAGGGGTCCGGCGGACGGCGTGAGCCCCTGCGGGCTCCGTCGGTGTGTCAGGTTTTATGGTGATTTGAACACTTTCCGCTTGGGCTTGGTTCCGCAGAGTGAATAAGGGGCTCAATAGCAGATCTCGGCTTGACTCGCCCGGAGCCGCACACTTGTAATTTCACTCGTGTCGTTCAGCCGGAATCGGTAACGGCTAGATCACGGGGACGCGAAAGACAGACGAGGGGCGCACATGACCGAGACGGTGCAGCAACTGCTGGTCGACGACGCGGACGAGGAACTCGGCTGGCAGGAGCGCGCACTGTGCGCCCAGACCGACCCCGAGTCCTTCTTCCCCGAGAAGGGCGGCTCGACCAGGGAGGCCAAGAAGGTCTGCCTCGCCTGTGAGGTCCGCTCCGAGTGCCTCGAGTACGCCCTCGCGAACGACGAGCGCTTCGGCATCTGGGGCGGCCTGTCCGAGCGGGAGCGCCGCCGGCTGAAGAAGGCCGCGGTCTGACGTCATCCGGATCCGTACGCCCGGTTCGAACGGCCCGTCGCGGGTGGGTTATCCACAGGCGGCGGGCCCCCTTGTTGCGCAGCCGATAGTGTGGTCGCTCGTCCGAGACGCCCCGCTGCCCCCACCGGTCGCGGGCGTCCACCGCAGTCCACCGAACCGGGGCCCGTACCTCGATGTCCGTGCACAGCCACCCGGCAGCTCATCACGACAGCGCTGCCGCACCTGAGTTCCCGCGTCATGTGGTGACCGCGGTCCTCGTCTCCCATGACGGCGCCCGCTGGCTGCCCGACGCGCTCGCCGGGCTGCTCGGCCAGGAGCGACCCGTCCAGTACGCGATGGGCGCCGACACCGGCAGCGCGGACGACTCCGCCCAGCTGGTCACCGACGCCCTCGGCGCCGACCGCGTGCTGCACCTCGCCCGCCGCACCGGCTTCGGCCAGGCCGTCGAGGAGTGCGACCGCACGGCCCCGCACCTCACCCCGGAGGAGCTGCCGTATCTGAAGCGGCCCAGCGGCTGGGACCCGGTCACCCGCTCCTGGCGCGACGACGCCTACGACCTGCCCGAGTTCCCGCACGGCGAGCCGGTCCAGTGGCTGTGGCTGCTGCACGACGACTGCGCCCCGGAGCCCGACGCCCTGGCCCAGCTGCTGCGCGTCGTGGACAACGAGTACGAGCTGGGCCGCGAGGACGTCGCCGTCGTCGGCCCCAAGCTCCGCGGCTGGTACGACCGGCGGCAGCTGCTGGAGGTCGGCGTCAGCATCGCCAACTCCGGCCGCCGCTGGACCGGCCTGGACCGCCGCGAGCAGGACCAGGGCCAGCACGACCACGTCCGGCCCGTGCTGTCGGTGTCCACCGCCGGCATGCTGATCCGCCGCGACATCTTCGAACAGCTCGGCGGTTTCGACCGCCACCTGCCCCTCATGCGCGACGACGTCGATCTGTGCTGGCGCGCACACGCGGCCGGCTACCGGGTCCTCGTCGCGCCCGATGCCGTCGTCCGGCACGCCGAGGCGGCATCCCGCGAGCGCCGCACGGTCGACTGCGTGGGCCGTACGGCCGCCTCTCCTCACAAGGTCGACAAGGCCGGCGCCGTCTACACCCTGCTCGTCAACGCGCGTACGGCCGTCCTGCCCTGGGTGCTGCTGCGGATCGTGCTCGGCACGCTGCTGCGGACCGTCGCCTACCTCGTCGGCAAGGTCCCGGGACAGGCCGTCGACGAGATCCGCGGCCTCATGGGCACGCTCCTCAGGCCCGAGCGGATCCTCGCCGGGCGGCGCGGCAGAGGCGCCTCCGGTGTCGACAAGGACGAGCTGCGGCCGCTGTTCCCGCCGCCCGGCGCGACCGTCCGGATGACCATCGAGCAGGTCGCGGGCAACCTCGTCGGCGGCTCCGACTCCGAGGTCGCCTCCGGCGCCGGACGGCACGGCGGCGCCGTCGAGTCCGGCCCCGGCGGTGACGACGCCGACTTCCTGGAGATCGAGCAGTTCGCCCGGCTCAAGCGCGTCGCGCGCAAGCCCGGCCCGGTGCTCTTCCTGGTCCTGCTGGTGGTCTCCCTGGCCGCCTGCCGCGAACTCCTCGGCGGCGGCGCGCTCACGGGCGGCGCCCTGCTGCCCGCCCCGGCCGGCTCCTCCGACCTGTGGGCGCGCTACCTGGACGCCTGGCACCCGGTCGCCGCCGGCGGCACCTCCTCCGCGCCGCCGTACCTCGCGCTCGTGGCGATGCTGGCGTCCCTGCTGTTCGGCTCGACCGGCCTCGCCGTCACGCTGCTGCTCGTCTGCTCGGTGCCGCTCGCCGGCGTCACCGCCTACTTCGCCTCCCGCCCGCTGGTCGAGTCCCGGCTGCTGCGCGCGTGGGCGGCCGTCGTCTACGCCTTCCTGCCCGCCGCCACCGGCGCCCTCGCCGGCGGCCGGATCGGCACCGCCGTCCTGGCCGTGCTGCTCCCGCTCATCGCCCGCGCGGGCATCGCCGCCGGCGGCCTGGCGAACCCCTCGGGGGCGCGTGGCAGTTGGCGCGCCACCTGGGCGTACGCGCTGCTGCTGACCGTCACCACCGCGTTCACCCCGATCGTGTGGCCCATCGCGCTGCTCCTCGGCGCCGGGCTGCTGGTCCTGCGCCGGACCGACATCACGGCGTACGGGCTGCGGTTCCTCGCCCAGCTCGGCACGCCCCTGCTGGTCCTCGCGCCCTGGTCGCTGTCGCTGCTCCCCTTCGGCTTCTTCCAGGAAGCCGGTCTGGAGTACGGCCCGTCGGCCGCCTCTCCCCTCGACCTGCTCGGCGCCAGCCCGGGCGGCCCCGGCACCGTCAGCGGCCTCATGCTGATCGGCATCGTCCTGGCCGCGCTCGCCGCCCTGCTCCGCTCGGAGCGCAGGCTGGGCATCTGGACGGCCTGGACGGCCGCCCTGACCGGCTTCGTCTTCGCGGTCCTGGCCAACAACTCCACCTGGTCCGGCCCCGCGACGCTCGTCTACGGCATCGCCCTGCTGGCGGCCGCCGCGCTCGGCGCCGACGGGGCACGCGCGCGCGTGGCCGAGCAGAGCTTCGGCTGGCGCCAGCCCGTCGCCGTGCTGATCGCCTTCGCCTCGGCCGCGGGCCCGCTGCTCGTCGCCGCGGGCTGGATGATCCGCGGCGCCGACGGCCCCCTGGAGCGGCGCGACCCGACCCAGGTCCCCGCGTTCGTCGCCGAGGAGAGCGGCGGCAGCGACCAGGCCCGCACCCTCGTCCTCGACAGCGACTCCGCCTCCCACGTCGGATACATGCTGGTCCGCGGCTCCGGCGCCCGCCTCGGCGACGGCGAGATCGCCGCGGCCGACGGCGAGAACAGCAGGCTCGACAAGGTCGTCGCCAACCTCGTCGCCGGCTCCGGCGCCGACCAGGCCGACCAGCTCGGCGGCTTCGCCGTGCGCTACGTCCTCGTCCACCGGGGCGCTCCCCGCGACGTCACCCGCGTCCTCGACACCACGCCCGGCCTGACCCGGCTCAGCCAGCAGGACAGCGGCGCGCTGTGGCAGATCGACCAGGACGTCGCACGCGCCACCATCGTCCCCGCCTCCGGCTCCGGCACCTCGCAGACCGTCGCCGCCGGGCCCGTCGACATCCACACCACGATCCCGGCCGGCCCCGACGGACGCGTGCTGCGCCTGGCCGACACCGCCTCCGAGGGCTGGACCGCCACGCTCGACGGCAAGCCGCTCACCCGCACCACGGTCGACGGCTGGGCCCAGGGCTTCGAGCTCCCCGCCACCGGCGGCAGGCTGGACGTCACCTACGACGACCCGGTCGGCCACACCGCGTGGCTGTGGGCACAGGGCCTCCTCGCCGTCGTCCTCGTCGTGCTGGCCCTGCCCGGCCGGCGCCGCGACGTCGACGACGACCTGCCCGAGGAGCCGGTCGTCCCGGCCCAGCCGGTCGCGGGCGAGGGCCGCCGGGCCCGCCGCCTGCGCGCCCAGGCGGAGGCCGAGGCCGAAGGGGCGGCGCAGCCCGGGGAGTTCCCGCCCCCGCAACCCGAGCAGCCCCCGGTACCCCTGCCCCAGCAGAACCAGGGGCAGTGGGACAACGCCGGCTACCAGAGCGGCGAGTACGCGAACCACGGCGACCAGTATCAGGGCGCCCAGTACCCGGCGGACGCGTACGGACAGCAGTACCCGGCGGATCCCTACCAGGGCGGCCAGTACGACCCGTACGCGTACGGCGGCCAGCCCCAGAACCCGTCGTACGACCAACAGGGCTACGACCAGGCCTACCCCCAGGGCCACGGCACGCCGTACGACCCGGCGCAGCAGCACCACCCCCACGGCACGGGCAGTGAGCGTCCCGACGGGAGCCAGCAGTGAACCGCACGACCCTGTCCCTGATCGCCGGCGCGACCGCGCTCGCCGCCGTCACCGGCTTCGCCGCGCTGTCCGCCCCGGACACCCCGGGCGCGGACACCACCGCCAAGGCGGCCGCCCAACTGCCCGTGGAGCGCACGAGCCTGCTGTGCCCCGCGCCCAGCATGTCCGACATCGCGGAGACGTCGTACACCTCCTTCACACCCGTCACGAAGGGCACCGGGAGCGGCGGCAAGGCCGAACTCCAGGCGGCCGCCCAGGAGTCGAAGGACGGCGCGGGCGGGGACAAGGGCAAGGACGGCGGGAAGACCGGCGAGCGGAAGACCGAGAAGCCGGTGCTGACCCCCAAGGAGCCCGGCAAGCCGGTCACCGGGGACACCTCGGGCGCCGAACCGCCCGCGCTGGTCGGGACCGCGGACGGCAGGTTCGCGCCCGGCTGGACGGTCCAGGAGACGACGGAGGTCGCCGCGGGCACCGGCCGCGGCCTCCAGGGCGTCAACTGCACGGCCCCGGACACCAGTTTCTGGTTCCCCGGCGCCAGCACCGCGCCCGACCGCACCGACTACGTCCACCTGACGAACCCCGACGACTCGGCCGCCGTGGTCGACATCGAGCTCTACGGCAAGGACGGCACCCTCAAGTCCACGGTAGGGGAGGGCATCACGGTCCAGCCGCACTCCAGCGACCCGGTCCTGCTCTCCACCCTCACCGACGAGCAGCAGACGAACCTCACCGTGCACGTCAACGTCCGCAGCGGTCGGGTGGGCGCCGCCGTGCAGGCCCTGGACGACAAGCTCGGGGGCGACTGGCTGACCGCGTCCACGGACCCGACGGGCAGCCTGGTCCTGCCCGGCATCCCCAAGGACGCCACCTCCGTGCGCCTGGTTGCCTTCACCCCGGGCGACGCCGACGCGGACCTCAAGGTGCGCCTCGCCTCCCCCTCCGGGCTGATCACCCCGGCCGGACACGAGACGGTGCACGTCAAGGGCGGCATGACCACCGCCGTCGACCTGGGCGAAGTGACGCGCGGCGAGGCGGGCTCCCTGGTGCTGACGCCGACGGACCGGTCCGTGCCCCTCGTGGCGGCCCTGCGGGTCGTACGCGGCAAGGGCGACAAGCAGGAGACGGCCTTCATCCCGGCCACCCGCCCCGTCGGCACGCGCGCGACGTCCGCGGACAACAGCGCCAAGGGCAGCACACTCTCCCTGACCGCCCCCGACCGCGCCGCCACGGTCGAGGTCACCGCCTCGGCGGGCAGCGAGGGCGGCACGCCGGTGTCGAAGACGTACACGATCAAGGCCGGCACCACCCAGGACATCGAGCCCCCGGTCCCCAGCGGCCTGAAGGGCACGTACGCGCTCACGGTCGAGCCGAAGTCCGGCGGCCCGGTCTACGGCGCCCGCACCCTGGTGGCGACGGAGGGCGGCGTGCCCGGCTTCACCGTGCAGACGCTCCCCGACGACCGGGGGACGGTCGCGGTGCCGGAGGCGGACGAGGACCTGTCGGTGCTGCAGAAGTAGGTGCTGCAGAAGTAGCCCTGACCACTGCGGTAGGCGCTGCGGAAGCAGCCCCGACCGCTGCCGGCCGTCTCAGCCCTGGTCCTCGCCGTACCGCGGATCGACCGTCTCCGGGGTCAGCCCCAGCAGCTCGGCGACCTGCTCGACGACGACCTCGTGCACCAGCGCCGCCCGCTCGTCGCGGCCCTTGGTGCGGATCTCGACCGGCCGCCGGTAGACCACCACGCGCGCGGGGCGGCCCTCGCGGGCGCTGATCGTGCCGCCCAGCGGTACCGCCTCGTCGTTCCAGGCCTGGCCGGGCCCGTCGAGCCGCGGCACCTCCAGCACCAGGAAATCGATGTCGGCGAGCTGCGGCCAGCGCCGCTCCAGGCGCTCCACGGAGTCCTGCACCAGATCGGCGAACGCATCCGCGCGGCTGGCGGCGAGCGGCACCTGCGGCGGTGCGATCGGGCCGCGCATGCCCCGGCCGTGGCGATCACGGCGGCGGGGCCCGGGGGCGGCGGCTCGGGGCGTTACGGGCATGTCCATCACTGCTGAAGGGTAGTCCCCGACGCGTCCCCGCGCCCGGCACCGCACGGCGGCACGGACGGCTTCCGGCCGACCGGTACGGCATGTCGTTACATGACCATTCCAGCCAAGGTTGGGCTCGATTTCGCATCCCGCCGAGACCGGCTACCTCACGGCAATTGAGGGTTTTGTGACGACTCTTGACCGCCTGAGAGGTCGTTCGACACCCCGGACGACACTGTCCGGGCAGGTCAGCAGGGTGCGCCCGAAGGGGGGTGTGGGGCGTTTCACAGCACGACACGGGGGAGTGACCTGGTGGAGAGTCGTCGCGGCCCGCTCAAGAGTGCGGTACCGTCCAACGTCGTGAGCCCTGTACGTCGCTGTTCGCGCACCGCCTGCGGCCGTCCCGCCGTCGCGACGCTGACGTACGTCTACGCCGACTCGACCGCGGTCCTCGGCCCGCTCGCCACCTATGCCGAACCCCACTGCTACGACCTGTGCGCCGAGCACTCCGAGCGCCTCACCGCCCCGCGTGGCTGGGAGGTCGTCCGGCTCCTCGACGGCTCGGCCCCGGCGCGCCCCAGTGGCGACGATCTGGAAGCGCTTGCCAATGCCGTGCGCGAGGCGGCCCGTCCCCAGGAACGGGCGGCCGGGGCCGGTGGCGGCGGGCGCTCGGCCGACCCGATGGAGGTCGCCCGGCGAGGGCACCTGCGGGTGCTCCGCTCGCCCGACAACTGACCGCACCTCCCGGTTCCTCCCCGTGCACACCCATTGAACGCGCGCTTGGCGCGGACATGACCATTCCGTTTGGGGAGGCGCGAGAAATCGCTTTCGCGTGACGGAAGGCGGGGAGGCGCCCGTGTACGTCCAGGAACCGGAACCCGTCGCCGGCTCACTGGGCCTTTCCGCCCTGCCCCTCGTGCTCGTCCTGGTCCTGGTCCTGATCGGCGGCGTCCGCATGAAGGCGCACCTGGCCGGCCTGACCGGCCTCCTCGCCGCCGTACTCGTCGCCCGGCTCGCCTACGGCATGCCCCTGGGGCAGACGCTCGCCGGCGCCGCCCAGGGCGCCGTCTTCGGCCTCTTCCCCACCCTGTGGATCGTCGTCAACGCCCTGTGGGTGGACCGGATGACCGTCCGCACCCGGCACTTCGACATCCTGCGCCGGTCCTTCGGGCGGCTCTCCGACGACCCCCGCATCCAGGCGCTCGCCATCGCCTTCTGCTTCGGGGCGCGGCTGGAGGCGCTCGCCGGCTTCGGGGCGCCCGTCGCGATCAGCGCGATCATGCTGGTCGCCCTCGGCTTCGAACCCGTGCGCGCGGCCGTCGTCGCCCTGGTCGCCAACACCGCGCCCGTGGCCCTCGGCGCGATGGGCACACCGGTCGTCACGCTCGCCCAGGTCACCGGGCTGCCGCTGGACTCGGTGGCGTCCGTGGTGGGCCGTCAGACACCGCTGCTGGCCCTCGTGGTGCCCCTCGTGCTGGTCTGGCTCGTGGACGGCCGGCGCGGGCTGCGCGAGACCTGGGTGCCCGCCCTCGCCTGCGGAGTCGCCTTCGCCGTCGCCCAGTTCGCCGCCTCCAACTACGTCTCCGCCCAACTCGCCGACATCGGCGCCGCCCTGGCGGGCGCGGGCGCCCTGGTCGCCGTGCCGCACGCGCGCGTGCCCGCCACCGAGTCCGTACGCGCCTCCGTGCTGACCGGCGTACGCAGCGAGGAACTGGACGAGGAGGACCCGCCCCGCGAGGTCCTGCGCGCGCCCCCTACGCGCTGATCGTCCAGATCTTCTCCGTCGCCCAGATCCCGGCCGTCAAGGACTGGCTGGACAGGACCACCCAGACCTACGACTGGCCCTTGCTGAACGTGCTCGGCTCCGACGGCGAACCGGTCGGCGGGAACGTCTTCACCTGGCCGATCGTGTCGACCGGCGGCACGCTCGTGCTGCTCGCCGGGATCAGCACGGCCGCCGTCATCGGGGTGCACGCGCGCGTGGCGGTGAAGGAATGGCTCGCGACCGTGCACGAGCTGCGCTTCGCGATCCTGACGGTGACGTCCGTCTGGCGCTGGCGTATGTCATGAACCTCTCCGGGCAGGCGGCGACCATCGGCCACTTCGTGGCGGCGGCCGGAGCCGGGCTCGCCTTCCTCTCGCCCGTCCTCGGCTGGTTCGGAGTCGCCGTCTCCGGGTCGGACACCTCGGCCAACGCCCTCTTCGGCGCCCTCCAGGTGACCGCGGCCCGCGAGTCCGGGCTGCCGCCCGACCTCCTGGCCGCCGCCAACAGCTCCGGCGGCGTCCTCGGCAAGATGATCTCCCCGCAGAACCTCACCATCGCCTGCGCGGCCGTCGCCCTCGCGGGCCGCGAGGGCGACTTGCTGCGCAAGGTACTGCCGTGGAGCCTCGGCCTGCTGCTGGTGATGTGCCTGATCGTGGTCGGCCAGAGCACCCCCGTCCTGGACTGGATGCTGCCGTGACCTGAGACGACGCCCGGGCGCCGACTCGGCGTCCGCACAGCGCGCTGTCAGTGGCCGGGGGTAGTTTGGGCGGACCGACAGTACTTTTTCAGGAAGGTTGGCCGTGGCTGCTGATCTGTCGCAGGTCGTCAAGGCGTACGACGTACGCGGGGTCGTCCCCGACCAGTGGGACGAGTCCCTGGCCGAGCTCTTCGGAGCTGCCTTCGTGCGGGTCACCGGCGCGAGCGCCATCGCGACCGGGCACGACATGCGGCCCTCCTCGCCGGGCCTGTCGCGGGCCTTCGCGCGCGGGGCGGCGGCGCTGGGCGCCGACGTGACCGAGATCGGCCTGTGCTCCACGGACCAGCTCTACTACGCCTCGGGCGCGCTGAACCTGCCGGGCGCCATGTTCACCGCCTCGCACAACCCGGCGCAGTACAACGGCATCAAGATGTGCCGCATGGGAGCGGCCCCGGTCGGCCAGGACACCGGGCTCGCCGAGATCCGCGAACTGGTCGAGCGCTGGAGCGAGTCGGGCGCCCCCGAGCCCGCCGCGACGCCGGGAACCATCACCGGCCGCGACACGTTGTCGGACTACGCGGCGCACCTGCGCTCCCTGGTCGACCTGACCTCCATCCGCCCCCTGAAGGTCGTCGTCGACGCGGGCAACGGCATGGGCGGCCACACGGTCCCCGAGGTCTTCGCCGGCCTGCCCCTGACGCTGGTCCCGATGTACTTCGAACTCGACGGCACGTTCCCCAACCACGAGGCCAACCCCCTCGACCCGGCCAACCTCGTCGACCTCCAGAAGCGGGTCCGCGAAGAGGGCGCCGACCTCGGCCTCGCCTTCGATGGGGACGCCGACCGCTGCTTCGTCGTCGACGAGCGCGGCGAGCCGGTCTCCCCGTCGGCGATCACCGCCCTGGTGGCCTCCCGTGAGCTGGCCAGGCACGGCGGCAAGGGCACGATCATCCACAACCTGATCACGTCCTGGTCGGTCCCCGAGGTCGTCGTGGAGAACGGCGGCACCCCGGTCCGCACCCGCGTCGGCCACTCCTTCATCAAGGCGGAGATGGCGCGCTCGGGCGCGATCTTCGGCGGCGAGCACTCCGCGCACTACTACTTCCGCGACTTCTGGAACGCCGACACGGGCATGCTGGCCGCCCTGCACGTCCTGGCGGCCCTCGGCGGCCAGTCGGGCCCCCTGTCCGCTCTCGTCGCCCAGTACGACCGCTACGCCGGTTCCGGCGAGATCAACTCCACGGTCACCGACCAGGCGGCCCGCCTCGCCGCGATCCGCTCCGCGTACGAGAACCGCGAGGGCGTCACCCTCGACGAGCTGGACGGCCTGACCGTCTCCGCCGCCGACTGGTGGTTCAACGTCCGCCCCTCCAACACGGAACCACTGCTCCGCCTCAACGCGGAGGCAAGGGACCAGGAGACGATGACCAGGGTGAGGGACGAGGCACTGGCGATCATCAGGGCCTGAGGGGACGCGAGCCCAGCTTCCTGTCCGACCGCTTCGGGCGGCGGGTGGGCAGAGATCCCGGGGGTCCAGGGGGCGAAGCCCCCTGGCGGGGTCAAAGGGGCGGAGCCCCTTCACCCACCCCAGCCCACATACCCGCCGCACCTGCCCACCCCCCCCCCCCCCCCCCCCCCCGCGGGGCCCCGGCCCCGCCCCACCCCCCCCCCCCCCCCACCCAACCCCCCCCCCCCCCCCCACCCCCCCCCCCCCCCCCAACGCCCACCAACCCGCCGC
>NZ_JBITII010000008.1:192306-369151 GCF_044458845.1 Streptomyces sp. NPDC050416 | reverse complement strand
GACGAGAAGTGCACGGGCGACTCCGCCCGCCGTCTCGGCAACGAGCCCCTGTTCCAGGAGCTCGGCATGGAGAACGTCATGGCGCTGAACACGGCGTTCGGCGAGGAGATGGACGACGAGGGCAAGGTGACGCCCGAGTCGGCGAAGCCCAAGTCCGCGAAGAAGATCGTCGCGACCTGTCCGCACTGCCTGAACACACTCGGCAACGAGTACCCGCAGCTCGGCGGCGACTACGAGGTCATCCACCACACCCAGCTGCTGCAGCACCTCGTCGACGAGGGCAAGCTCATCCCGGTCACGCCGGTCGAGGGCATCATCACCTACCACGACCCCTGCTACCTGGGCCGCCACAACAAGATCTACACGCCCCCGCGCGAGATCATCGCCAGCGTCCCCGGCATCCGCAACGAGGAGATGCACCGCCACAAGGAGCGCGGCTTCTGCTGCGGCGCGGGTGGTGCGCGGATGTGGATGGAAGAGCGCATCGGCAAGCGCATCAACAACGAGCGTGTCGACGAGGCGCTGTCGGTGAACCCCGACATCGTGTCGACGGCGTGCCCGTTCTGCCTCGTGATGCTCACCGACTCCGTCAACGGCAAGAAGAACGACGGCAAGGCCAAGGAGTCCATCCAGGTCGTGGACGTCGCCCAGCTCCTGCTGGACTCGGTGAAGACGCCGGTCCCGGCGGAGGGCGAGGACGATGACGACGAGCCGCCGGCGGGCACGACGGACTCGGAGAACGCACCGGAGCCGGAGCCGGTGAAGTAGCCGGTTACCGCGGGTTGTTCTCGACGCCCCTGCCCGAGTTGTCGGGCGGGGGCGTCGGCGTTCCCCGCCGGATGCCGCCGCGCTGACCGCTGGACGCCGCCGGTCAGCGCGGGAGGGGTCTCAGTCGCGGTGGCTGGGGCCGGCCCCCGCCAGACCCGTCCCGAGGAGGATGTAGGCCGCGAGGGCCAGGAACGGTATGTGCCCGCCCGCCGTGTCGATGTCGTCGGTGAAATACCCGGAGACCCCTGCCCAGAACAGCCCACCGACGGCCACCAGCACGGCGTTGTGGGTCTCCCCCATCATCCGCATGCCGGCCCACAGCAGCAGGGGCATAAGAGCCCAGGAAGCGGCTGTGGTGAGCAGGAACTCGAAGGCGCCGGCCCACGTGTCGTCGTCGCTCTCGGCTGCGATGTCGCGTGCCCCCGCGAAGCCGGCCGACATGAGGGTGTGGCAGGCCGCGGTCGCGACGGTGACGGTGACGGCGCCTTTGACATGGCGTACGTATCGCATGGCGGGGATCCTCGCTCTTCTCAGGCCGTGGGCCCGGACGAGTGCGGTCCGCGACCGGGCAGGTCGTCCGCGCCGCCCGGTGAAGACGAGGCAAATCCAGGAGAGTACGTGATCCCGGGCGTCGTAGCGCTCTGCGGGGGCAGGGACGGTGGGGGCCATGCGGCGGGCGCGGGCGGGGCCACCGGCGGTGAGAGGCGCTGAGGCCGGCGGCGTCGGGCGAGCCACAGCACGAGTGCGGCGTAGATCAGGGTCGTTGCCATGTCCGCGAGGGCGAGTTGCCAGGGCGAGTCGGCGGCGGTCTCGTCGGACGACAGCCCGTCGACGACCGCGGCGGCGACGCCGAAGGCCAGCAGGTTGTTGAGGACATGCAGGGCGACGGCAGCCTCCAGGCCACCCGTACGGATGGTCAGCCACCCGGCGACCAGGCCGAAGAACAGCAGGCTGAGGAAACCCCACCAGGTGCCCCAGCCGTGGGCGGCGGCGAACAGTGCGGCCTGCGGGAGCACCGCGAACCACGGAGAACGGAGGAAAGCGCCGACGGCCTGTGTCAGCCAGCCCCGGAAGACGTACTCCTCGGCCGCCGCCTGCACCGGGACGAGGACGGCCAGCACGGCGAGCGCGCCGAGGAACGATCGCCAGCCCACCCACGCGCCGAGCTCCCCCGAGTCGGTTCCGTCGTCGGGCAGGAGGGCGGCGGTCAAGGCCAGCACGGCCACGGGGGGCACCGCGGCGAGCAGGCACCAGGCCAGCCAGCGCCACCGCAGCCGTCCCTCGACCGACGACAGGGTGCCGGGCGGCCGCCGCCCCGGCCACCACACGGCCGACAGGATCAGGGGCAGGGCGACGGCGATGGACGTCAGGGCCAGGGCCGTGTCGGCGAGCGGTCCGAAGTCGTACTCCCCGTCCGGGAGTTCACGGAGCCCGGCCGCTGCCCCGATGCCGTAGGACAGGACGAACAGCACGATGTTGAGTACGGCGTAGGCACCGAGAAACAGCAGCGTGCCGACCAGGGGCCGCCACCAGCGGTGATGGCCGGTGGAGCGGCCCATGCGGTGGTAGGCAAGGCCGGTGGGGTGCGGTAACGGCGTTGTCATGATCCCTACTATGCAGGGGATCACCTTGAACAGCACCGTAGTTGGGGCCGTGTCCGGATGCGTCGATCAGCCCGTGCCACTCCGGCTGGGCACACGCGCGCCTTCACCTTGGTCGGCTATGACAAACTCCGCGGCCACGTTGTCAGTGCCACCGGATACGTTGCGTACGCGCGGTCGGCTTCCGAGGTGTCCAGCTCTGCAGAGCAGCTGCATCCCCGGATCTGTCGGGGGCGGACCGGTAACCAGCCCGGGACCCAACCGACGACCGGGCTTCGTCGATGGCCAAGAGGAGACCTGCCAGCGCCGACCGCGCGCCCCTCCAGACCAGGAGAATGCACTCGGGGGAGACGGGCGGCTGATCAGCGGGTTTCACGGAGATGGCCGCCCCACGCTCAGGGCGGGAAGCCCTTCCTGTAGTCGTCGTGTCTGCGGTTCCGCCTCCGGTGATTCGGGAGCCGGAAAGGCGCAACGGGCCCCTGCCGGGAGTTCAGCAGGGGCCCACGGTGCGGAGGCCTGCGGAGGGCCGGTCTGACGGCCCGGCCTCACATCTGACGGCCCGGCCTCACTTCAGATGCCGGGTGAAGAACTGGGCCGCGGTGTCCGCCGCGAACTGTGGGACGCCGGTGTGGCCCCCCATGTTGGCGTGCAGGGACTTCTCCTTGGAGCCGAAGGCGTCGAACAGGTCCAGGGCCGCCTGCCGGTCGTTCCCCTCGTCGTCCCACTGCAGCAGGACATGCAGCGGAATGGTGACCTGCCGGGCCTCCTCGAACATGGCGCGAGGCACGAAACTCCCGGCGAAGAGACCGGCGGCCACGATGCGCGGCTCGACCACCGCCAGCCGGATGCCGATGGAGATCACTCCCCCCGAGTACCCGACCGGGCCGCCGATCTCGGGCAGCGACAGGAGGGCGTCCAGCGCGGCCTGCCATTCCGGGACGGCCTTGTCGACCAGCGGGAGGACGAGGGCGTCGACGATCTCGTCGCCGACCGGCTCGCCGGCCTCCAACGCCCGGCGCAGGTCGGCGCGGGCCTGCTCGAGGGCGGGCCAGCGAGGCCGGTCGCCGTTTCCGGGGAGCTCGATGGTGGCCGTGGCGAAGCCCTCCGCCGCGGAATGCCGGGCCCGGGCCACCAGCCGGGGGTACATCTTGCGCAGTCCGAGGGGAGGGTGGCCGAGCAGGATCAGCGGCGCCGGTGCGGATGCGGGCGCGGGCGTGGATGCGGGTGTCCACAGGATGCCGGGGATCTCACCGAGGGTGAATTCGCGTTCGAGGACGCCGTCGTCGAGGCGTTGCTCGGAAGTGACATGCATGGTCGTGCCTTTCGGGAGCACTGGAACGGCGCTCCCGGACGACCTGCCTATCGTCCGACCGTGACCCCTGAGGGGAGCACCCATGTCGATACTGCGTTCACGGGTACCACCTCCTCGATCTCTCGCACGGCCTTCGGAAACGTAGCAGCGGTCCTCCTCACCCGCCAACGGGTTTTCGCGGAGCCTCCGTGAGGCCGCCACTCGGCAAGCCGGTCGGCGGATAAGCCAGGGCCGCACCGGCCTCAGAGGCCTCGGAAATTAACCGAACTCACGTACAACCCTTACGTCCCGGCACAGGTCTCCTGATCGCCGACCACCCGTGAACGCCCGGACAACTCCCGGCGAACACGGACAGGACGGCCCCTCATCGACTGTGGATGTCCGCCAGGCATCCCCGCATGCAGCAGGAGACCTCGCATGCATCAGCACGAGCGCCCCTCCGGGCGCCCGCACGCGGCCTCGTACGCGTCGCACCCGTTCCGCCGCCCCCGCCTCCGCCTCGCCCTGCCCACCGCCGCCGCCGCGGCCGCCCTCACCGGCACGCTGCTCACGGTCACGGCCGGTACGGCGACGGCCGCGGACCCGACGCAGGCCCCGCGGGCCGACTTCAACCGTGACGGCTTCGGCGACGTGGCGTTCTCCGCCTCCGGCGCGTACGTGAGCGGCAAGAAGGACACCGGGCAGCTCGTCGTCCTGTACGGCACGAAGACCGGGGTGTCCTCCGCGAAGCGGTCCGTCATCAGCCAGAACACCGCCGGCAACCCGGGCACGGCCGAGAGCGGTGACGTGTTCGGCGCCGACAGCGCCTACGCCGACTTCAACGGCGACGGCTACGACGACCTCGCCGTCTCCTCCCCGCTGGAGGACGTCGGCAGCGACAAGGACGGCGGCGGTGTCGCCGTCCTGTGGGGCTCGGCCCAGGGCATCACCGGCAAGGGCGTCTCGATCGCGGACCCCGCCCCCACCCAGCACGACCGCTGGGGCAGGAACCTCGCCGCCGGGGACTTCGACGGCGACGGCAAGGCGGACCTGGCCGTCGGCACCACCTCCAACGTCATCCACGTGTACAAGGGCGGCATCAGCGCCTCCGGCACCGCGGTCAAGGGCCGGTACAGCGTCAAGGCGCCGATCCAGGCGTCGGGCGACGGATCCGGCCCGCTCAACCTCACCGCGGGCGACGTCAACGGCGACCGCCGCACCGACCTGGTCGTCGACGGTTTCGAGACCGCCACCGGCCAGTACTGGAACGCCAACTACCTCCTCTCCGGCACGTCTTCGGGACTGTCCGCCGCCGGCGCCCGGCCGCTGAAGGCCGGTGTCATCACCGGCATCGGCGACATCAACGGCGACGGCTACGGCGACATCGTCACCGGCATGCACTGGAACCGGACCGACGACGACGGGGTGTCCTTCCCCGAGGCCTCCGACGGCGGCAAGGTGTGGGTCACCTACGGCGCCCCGGACGGCGTCGGCTCCACCACCGGCATCACCCAGAACACCGGTAACGTCCCCGGCAGTTCGGAGCGCAACGACTACTTCGGCTACGAGCTGGACCTGGGTGACGTCAACGGTGACGGCTACCAGGACCTCGTGGTCGGCGTCGCGGGCGAGAACATCGGCTCGGTCGCCGACGCCGGCCAGCTCGTCGTGCTGTACGGCTCGGCCTCGGGCATCAACACCTCCACCGGCACCCAGTCCTTCGCGCAGAGCACCGCGGGCGTCCCCGGCTCGGACGAGAAGGGCGACTTCCTCGGCACCGACGTGAAGCTCGACGACGTCACCGGCGACGGCCGCGCCGACCTGATGGCCGGCTCGTTCGAGAACGACGGCAACGGCGCGGTCCTCTACCTGCCGTCCAGCGGCACGAAGATCACCGCCACGGGCGCCCGCACCATCTCCCCCAGCGCCTCGGGCGTCTCGACGACGGGCTACCCGAACTTCGGCGCGAACTTCGCAGACTGAGCCATCCCGCCGAGCCACCCCACCGAGCCACCCGCACCCCCCGGGGCCGGGCCTTCCAGGTCCGGCCCCTTCCCACCCGGAGCCCTCCCTTGCGCAAGCGCACCCTCCTCCTGGCCGCCACACTCACCACCGGCCTGCTCACCGTCACCCCGGCCGCCGCCGCGCCCTCGGGCCTCGCCGGGGACTTCAACGGCGACGGGTACCGGGACGTCGCGGCCGGCGCCCCCTGCACCGACGTCGGCTCGGCCTCCTGCGCCGGCGCGGTCGTCGTGCTGTACGGCTCGGCGTCCGGTGTCTCGGCCGCCCGCAAGGCCGTCATCACGCAGAACTCCACGGGCGTGCCCGGCACCGCCGAGTCGGGCGACCTGTTCGGCTCGGCCCTGGCCACCGGCGACCTGGACCGGGACGGCTACTCCGACCTCGTCGTCGGCGCCTCCAACGAGAGCATCGGCGACCGGGACGGCATCGGCTCCGGCACGATCCTGTGGGGCGGCAAGTCGGGCCTGACCAGCGGCAAGGGCCTGCCGCAGCCGTCGACGCTCTCCGAGTACGGCAACTTCTCCCGGGGCATCGCCACCGGCGACTTCGACGGCGACGGCGACACGGACGTGACACTCACCGGCCAGAGCCACATCCGCCTGTACCTGGGCCCCTTCACCCGCACCGGCGGCCCGCTGAGCCACTACCGCGCCGGCGAGCTCGGCGGCGGGTACGAGGTGATCGCGGGCGACATGACCGGCGACGGCGCTGCCGAGCGCATCCACCCGCACGCCGTGGACGGTGACCCCGGTGGCCAGATCTGGTACTACCGCTGGACCGGCACGAGCTACAAGTTCGCCGAGCTGCCGAACGCCGACGGCTACCCCGGTTCGATCGGCGACATCAACCGCGACGGCTACGGCGACCTCGTCCTCGGCGACTACACGGACCCGTACGACCTCAAGCCCGGCGGCCACAAGGGCGGCCAGATCACCGTCTGGTACGGCGGCCCGAACGGCCCCGACCCGGCGCAGCAACCGACGGTCGTCCACCAGGACACCGCGGGCGTGCCCGGCGCGGGCGAGACCGACGACGGTTTCGGCATGGCCGTGAGCACCGGCGACATCAACGGCGACGGGTACGCCGACGTCGTGGTCTCCGCCCCGGGCGAGGACGTCGGCTCGGCGAAGGACGCGGGCTCGGTGACCGTGCTGTTCGGCTCCGCCTCCGGCCTGAAGACCGGCAGCGGCGTGAAGTCGTACACCCAGAACACCACCGGTGTGCCCGGCTCCGCCGAGTCCTGGGACCGGTTCGGTTCCGCGGTCGGCCTGACCGACGTGACCAGGGACGGCAAGGCGGACCTGGTGATCGGCGTCGACGGGGAGAACTCCACGGGCGGCCTGTGGACCCTGCGCGGCTCCGCCTCCGGCCTGACCACGAGCGGGGCGCAGGGCATCACGACCACCGCCGTCTCCCTCAAGTCCGGCGCCAACCTCGGGTCGGTCGTGGCCCAGTGACGTCCCGTCAGCCAGTGACCTCTCGTCGCCCAGCCGGGCTCCGTCGCCCCGGGACTTCCCGTACGCCAGTGACGTCCCGTCAAACCTCCAGTGAGGCACGTACCGCCATGCGCTCCCGTATCACCGCCGCCGTCCTCGCGGCGGCCCTGACCCCGCTCGCCCTCACTCTCTCCGCCCCGGCCGCGCACGCCGCGACCCCCGCCGCCCCCTACGACTTCAACGGCGACGGCCGCACCGACCTCGCGATCGGCGCGCCGGGGGCCACCGTCGCCGGGCAGGCGAGGGCGGGTGCCGTGTCCGTCGTCTACGGCAGCACCAGCGGGCCGAAGAGCTCCACGCGCACGCTCCTGACCCAGAACACGGCCGGGATGCCCGGTGCCGCCGAGGCCGACGACGCCTTCGGCTCCGCGCTCGCCTCCGCCGACCTGAACACCGACGGCTACGCCGACCTGCTCATCGGCACGCCCGGCGAGGACGGCAGCGACAGCAACGACGGCACGGTCACCATCGTCTGGGGCTCGAAGTCGGGCCTGTCCGGGGCCCGTTCGCTGTTCAGCTTCTTCAGCACCGACTACGACCGGTACGGCCAGGCGCTGGCCGCCGGCGACTTCGACGGCGACGGGGACGCGGACGTCGCGGTCGGCTCCACCGGCCCGGTCACCCTCTCCCTGGTGTCGGGCCCGATCACCAGGACGAGCGCGTCCAACGGCGGTTCGGGCTCGCGCAACGACTCTTGGTCCTCCTCCACCGGCGTCACGCACCTCTCCTCCGGCGACGTCACCGGCGACGGCCGGCCCAGGGTGGTCCTGCACGGCCGCGCCGCGAGCACCGGCGCCGCGACCACCGCCCTCGCCGACCTGAAGATCGGCAACTACGTCGACTGGCTGGAGCGACTGCCCGCCGGGTCCGTCTCCGCCGTCGGGGACATCGACGGTGACGGCCACGACGACATCGCCGTGGGCAACGACCGGGAGCCGTCCGCCGACCCGGAGGGTGCCCTCGGCGGCCGGGTCACCGTCGTCCACGGCGGACCCGACGGCGGCATCGACACCAACCGCGCCCCCCTCGTCCTCACCCAGGACACCGCCGGGGTGCCCGGCGCCGCCGAGAAGGGCGACCGCTTCGGCAGCGACGTCTCCCTCGGCGACATCAACGGCGACGGGTTCGCCGACCTGGCCATCGGCACCGCGGGCGAGAACTCCGCCGCCGGTGCGGTCACCGTGCTGTACGGCTCGGCGTCCGGCCTCACCACCAAGGGCGCCACGTCGTACACCCAGAACACCGCGGGCGTGCCCGGCGGCTCGGAGAAGGGCGACCGCTTCGGCGAGCGCGTCACCCTCACCGACCACACCGGCGACCGCCGCGCCGACCTGTCCGTCTCCGCGCCGGGCGAGAACGCCGGCGACGGGGCGGTCTGGTCCCTGCGCGCCACCGCCACCGGCCCGACGGCCACCGGCTCCGTCAGCTTCGGCCCGGGCACGACCGGTGTCTCCACGGCCGGCACGCCGGGCTACGGCACCGCACTCAACTCCTGATCACCGACCCCCCGGGACTCCACAGATGCGCAAGCGCACCCTCTTCCTGGCCACGGCCCTCACCACCGGCCTGCTCACGGCCCTGCCCGCGACGGCGGCCACCGCCGCGCCCGCCACCGGCCCGACCGCCGACTTCAACGGCGACGGCTACGGCGACGTCGCCTTCGCCGCCCCGTACGCCAAGGTCGACGGCAAGGGCATGGCCGGCTACGTCGCCGTCGTCTACGGCGGCGCCACCGGCCTCGACCCGGCCAAGCGGACCGTGGTCAGCCAGAACACCGCCGGCGTGCCCGGCGCCGCCGAGGCCGAGGACACCTTCGGCGACGCGCTCGCCGTGGCGGACCTCGACGGCGACGGCTACACCGACCTCGCGGTCGGCTCCTCCGGCGAGGACGTCGGCACGGACGGCGACGGCGGCTCCGTCACCGTGCTGTGGGGCTCGGCGACCGGCCTGAAGAACGGCACCTCGGTCAAGGACCCGGCGGTCTCCGGGCACGACAACTGGGGCCGGCTGCTGACCGCGGCCGACTTCGACGGCGACGGCAAGAAGGACCTGGCCGTCGGCACCGGCTCGTCCCACGCCTACGTGATCCGCGGCGGCTTCACCAAGACCGGCACCACCGGCACCGCGAAGCGCGTCAACACGCCCGAGACGGCGTACAGCGTCGACGCCATGGACGCGGGCGACACCAACGCCGACGGCAGGTCGGACCTGGTCCTCACCTACCGCGTCCACCTCGACTCGGACGAGTCGGGCAGCTGGTCCAAGGGCGTCGCCTACCTCGGCTCCCCCACCGGCCCGGACACCTCCGTCCCCCGCCCCCTGAACGGCGGCACCTCCCTCGCCCTCGGCGACATCGACGGCGACGGCTACGACGAGATCGCCCTCGGCAACGTCTTCTCCAAGGAGGACGACCACAGCGGCAGCCTCGGCGGCCAGGTCGTCGTCATCCGCGGCTCCGCAGGCGGCCCGGTCAACGGCGACGCCCCCATGGCCGAGCTGACCCAGGCCTCCGAGGGCGTGCCCGGCGTCGACGAGGCGAACGACGGCTTCGGCGGCTCGGTCTCCATCGGCGACGCCAACGGCGACGGCTACGGCGACCTCGCCATCGGCGTGGTCTTCGAGGACGTCGGCACCCTCGAGGATTCCGGCGCCACGACCCTGATGTACGGCTCGGCCTCGGGTGTCTCGCGCACCGGCGGCCGCACCCTCACCCAGGCCACCGCCGGTGTCCCGGGCACCGCCGAGGCCATGGACTACTTCGGCTCGGACGTCCTGCTGGCCGACGTCTCCAAGGACGGCCGCGCCGAGTTCACGATCACCGCCGGCTTCGAGGACGAGGGCGTCGGCGCGATCACGACGCTGCGCGGCTCGGCCACCGGCCCCGTCACCGACGGCGCCCGCTCCTTCGGCCCGGGCAGCCTCGGCCAGACCCGCTCCTACGGCGCCTTCGGCGCCGGCCTCATCGGCTGACGGACCAGGACGAACCAGGGAGAATCCCATGCGCAGATCCACCACGACCGCCCTGGTCGCCGCCCTGCTGGCGACCGGCGTCACCCCCGTGTTCCTCACCGGTCCGGCCTCCGCGGCGGTGGCCAGGCACTACGACGACTTCAACGGCGACGGCCGCCGCGACCTCGCCTACGGCGGCTACGACGACGTCGACCGCGAGGGCGGCACCGTGACCGTCGTGCACGGCACCGCCACGGGCCTCGACACCGCCCACCCGAAGTACTTCCACCAGGACAGCGCCGGCGTCCCCGGGTCCGGGGAGGAGGACGACCAGTTCGGCGCGTCTCTCGCGAGCGCGGACCTCAACAAGGACGGCTACGCGGACCTCGTCGTCGGCAACCCCACCGAGCACGTGGGCAGCGCCGAGTACCGCGGCACGGTCACCGTCCTGTGGGGCTCGAAGTCCGGCCTGTCCGGCGGCACCAACCTCGCCCCGGCCGGTGGCGCGGGCGGCTACTTCGGCCGTGACCTCGCCACCGGCGACTTCACCGGCGACGGCTCGCCCGACCTGGCGGTGATCGGCGGCGAGGAGGCGTGGCTGTACCGGGGCCCGTTCACCAAGTCGGGCACGACCGGCAAGGTCAGCAAGATCGACAAGGGGTCCGGTGGCTGGTACTCCTCCGCGCTCGGAGCCGGAAAGGTCGACGGCGACGGCAGGACGGACCTGGTGGTGATCGGCACGGAGATCACCGGCAGCGACATCCGCGAGCGCGCCTGGTTCCTCAAGGGCACGTCCTCCGGCCTCGCCTCGGGCGCGTCCAGGACCCTCAGCGACCGGCAGCAGGGCCTCTACCCGAGCCCGGTCGTCGGCGACTTCGACAAGAACGGCTACGGCGACATCGCCCTCGGTGTGCCCGACAAGGACAACGGCAAGGGCGCGGTCACGATCTGGCGCGGCACGGCGTCCGGCCCGGGCACGGCGACCACGTTCACCCAGGCCACCTCGGGCGTCTCCGGCAGCCCGGAGGCCGACGACAACTTCGGCTACGCGATCTCGGCCGCCGACGCCAACGGCGACGGCTACGCGGACCTCGCGGTCGGCGTACCGCACGAGGACGTCGAGGGCCTTCAGGACCAGGGCGGTGTCCACGTCTTCCGCGGCGGCTCCGGCGGCCTCAGCGGCGCCCGCTCCTCCTGGATCGCCCAGACGGTGCTGGGCCCGGCCGACTCCCACGCCGCCTTCGGCTACACCCTCCGCCTGCGCGACCTGACCGCCGACGGCCGCGCCGACCTGGCCGTGGGCGCGGCGAACGGCGCGCTGCTGATGCCGGGCACGGGCACGGCCCCGACGAAGACCGGCGCGATCGCCCTGCCGGACCTCGGCGGGGCGCTTCCCGACTGACTGGCCGAGGCCGGCCCGGGCCCACCCGGTCCGGCCCTGTCGTACCCGGTCCGTCCGGCCCGGGAGACCCGTACGGCCGAACCCCTACAACCCACGGACCCCCAAAGGCCCTTACCCCCTAGGGGATGTCACAGCTCGGCCGCAAAGCCGGGCCCGGAAGCCCGGGCCCGGCACGCCATCGCCCGGGACCAGGTACGTTCGAAGACGTGGCTGGATTCAGGATCGGACGCGGCCGGAACAACGGCGCTCCTCAGACGCGACCGCACAACCCTCCGAACGGGCAGCAGACGCCGCAGGGACCGTCGTACGGCTACCCGCCGGCGCCGCAGCCGTACCCGCAGCAGCCGCCCTACGGCAACGGCGGCGGCCCCACCTGGCCGCAGCCGAACGCCGGGCGGCCGGGCGGCGGCTACGGCGACCAGGGCGAGCCGGAGTACTTCGGCGACGGCGCGTACCCGCCCGGCCCGCAGGGCCCGCACGACCCGTACGCGGCGAACAACCCGGGCCACACCCAGGCCTTCTCGGTCGGCGAGGACCCCTACAGCCAGGGCGACACCTACCGCGCCGGCTCGGCCGCCCCGCCGCCCGGCCCGGTCGGCCCGCGCCTGCACTGGAAGGCCCTGCTGAGGGGCATCGTCCTCGCCCCCAACCAGACGTTCCTCCAGATGCGGGACTACACGATGTGGGGCCCGGCCCTCATCGTCACCTTCCTCTACGGCCTGCTCGCCGTCTTCGGCTTCGACGGCGCCCGCAAGGATGCGATAAACGCCACACTCTCGAACGCCATCCCCATCGTCCTGACGACGGCGGTCGCGATGGTGATCAGCGCGTTCATCCTGGGCGTGGTCACCCACACCCTGGCCCGCCAGCTCGGCGGCGACGGCGCCTGGCAGCCCACGGTCGGCCTGTCCATGCTGATCATGTCCCTCACGGACGCGCCCCGCCTGGTCTTCGCCATGTTCTTCGGCGGCGACGCGACGTTCGTTCAGCTGCTGGGCTGGGCCACCTGGGTCGCGGGCGGCGCGCTGCTGACCCTCATGGTCGGCCGCTCCCACGACCTGCCCTGGCCGAAGGCGCTGGGCGCGTCGGCGATCCAGCTGATCGCACTGCTGTCGATCGTGAAGCTGGGCACGGTCTGAGGTCTGCCGCACGGCATGAGAAAAGGGGCTCCCCGGAAGGGGAGCCCCTTTTTCTGATGGCTCTTGATGGCTCTCGCAGCCTCTGGTCTCAGGCGTCGAGCACCTGGTCGGACCGCCGCACCACGGGCGGCTCCACGGACCACGGGAAGTTGATCCAGTCATCGGTCCGCTTCCACACGTACTCGCACTTCACGAGCGACTGGGACTTCTCGTAGACGACGGCGCTGCGCACCTCGGCGACGGTGTCCAGGCAGAAGTCGCGGACCAGCTTGAGCGTCTTGCCGGTGTCGGCGACGTCGTCGGTGATCAGTACCTTCTTCTCGGAGAAGTCGATCACGTTGGGGACGGGCGCGAGCATGACGGGCATCTCGAGGGTCGTCCCCACGCCCGTATAGAACTCGACGTTCACGAGATGGATGTTCTTGCAGTCGAGGGCGTAGGCGAGCCCGCCGGCCACGAAGACACCGCCGCGGGCGATGCTGAGCACTATGTCGGGCTCGTACCCGTCGTCGGCGATGGTCTGCGCGAGCTCGCGCACGGCGACGCCGAACTGCTCGTAGGAAAGGTTCTCGCGGACGTCACTCATGCTCGTCTCGCTCATGCTCGGGTCACTCACACCTGGGTCCGATGGAAGTTGAGGAAGGACCGGGAGGCGGTCGGCCCCCGCTGCCCCTGGTACCGCGACCCGTACCGCTCGCTGCCGTACGGGAAGTCGGCGGGCGAGCTCAGCTTGAACATGCACAGCTGCCCGATCTTCATCCCCGGCCACAGCTTGATGGGCAGGGTGGCGAGGTTGGACAGCTCAAGGGTGACGTGCCCGCTGAACCCGGGATCGATGAACCCGGCCGTCGAATGCGTGACCAGCCCGAGCCGCCCGAGCGAGCTCTTCCCCTCCAGCCGGGAGGCGAGATCGTCGGGCAGCGAGATGACCTCGTACGTACTGGCGAGCACGAACTCCCCGGGATGCAGGATGAACGGCTCGTCCCCCTCCGGCTCGACGAGCCGGGTCAGATCGGCCTGCTCGATCGAGGGGTCGATGTGCGGGTACCGGTGATTCTCGAACACCCGGAAATAGCGGTCGAGCCGCACGTCGATGCTCGACGGCTGCACCATCGACTCGTCATAGGGATCGATGCGTACCCGCCCGGCATCGATCTCGGCCCGGATGTCCTTGTCTGAGAGAAGCACGCCCCGAGGATACGCAAGGCGCGCGGAGCGACCACAACCGGACGTCTCCGCGCGCCTGCCTGCGTACTTCTGGCGGGCCGTGCCGCTACCGCCTCCGAGCCGCTCCTACCGCTTCTCGTAGCTCACGGGCACCACACTCCGCAGCCGCGCACATCGCGGACAGCGAAGCAGCCGGCCGGGGCCGAGCCGGTCGGCCTGCTGCATCGGGAACGAAGCGGTGGTGAACACGTGCCCATCCGCACAACGGACGACGGTGCGCTCCATCAAGTCCAAGAGTCCCTTCCCCAAGAGCCGCGTCGGGCTGCTGCTTGCCTGACGACAAAAGCCACAGTACGGGATCAAAGGGACGGCCCTCGAGGCGGCACTCCGGTCCCGCCCGGACCCTCGCCAGCGCCCCCACCGTACGCCCCAACTCCGGCCAGCCGCAGCCGCATCCCGCCCCTGAAACGCCCTCAGGCTCCGCGGCATGAACACCAGGAGCCTGACATGAGGTAAAGTGGCGACCGTTCGGACACCGACTCCGGTCGGTGTCTTACGCGGGTGTAGTTTAATGGTAGAACATCAGCTTCCCAAGCTGAGAGCGCGAGTTCGATTCTCGTCACCCGCTCCATGTGAAACCCCCAGGTCATCGACCCGGGGGTTCTTTGTTGTCTAGACCGGTGGGCCGGTCATGCACCACAACCGCACCATTAGCCTTTCGGCAACCTCCTCGCTGTGGTGCGCGGACGCGTCCTTGTGGTGCTTCGCACGCGCGGGTAGCGGTCGATCATGTAGGCCATCAGGTGCTCACTTCCTGCCGCTACCGTCGCAGTCGAGGCAGCGCCGCTTTGATCTCACCCCAGCAGTCTGGGCAGTGCCGGCCGAAGCTCGCCCGATCGCTCCGGCGGGTTCGACGCTCCCCCGACTCGCAGCAGAGCTCCGGCACACGTTCGCGCTGATCAATCCGCGCCATGGGGTCGAAGGCGTCACCCGCCAACTCGAAGAGCTGGTGGACCACTTGTCACCAGAGTCGATCGACCTCCTGGACGTAGGCGGCGACATCCTCGCCCGCGGCGATGAACCGACGCTGAAGAGCCCCCTCGCCGACGCCGTCACACTCGCCGCGTGCTGCCAGGTGAACGCTCCCATCCGCCTCCTGGTGACGGGCCCTGGTCTCGACGGCGAACTCCCCCTCGACGAACTGCGCAGCATGCTCGGCCCGGTCATCCACACCCTCACTGCGAAGGACGTCAAGCCGATCAGCTCGGTCCTGGAGTGGCACCCCTCCGAGGCAACCGGGATGCTCGCGGCGACAGCCCGAGGCGTACGAGGCACCTGCGAGATGCGAGACGCCGGCCTCCCGGTTCCCCTTACCGATGAGGGACCGACGGTGCATGAGGTGGACCTGGACCAAGCGCTGACTCGCAACCAGTTGGCCCGCGCCATCCTGACGACCGCCACCCTGGACGAGGTCGAGGCATACAGCCGCGAAATCTGCGGCTACTCGGAGATCGACTACGAGCGCAACAAGGCCACATGGCTCAAGGACCAGCCACCAGCGCAGCTCGACCCAGACGCCGCACTGTCTCAGCTCGACCAGTTCGAAGCCGAAGCCCGCAGCCGCGGAGTTACCCACACGACGTTCCGCCGTATCACCGAGGCCCTGAACCTCAACGGCTCCTTGCGCGAGGACCTGCGCCAGCTACTCATCAGCAGCCGTCCGAAGCAGTACGACGCTCCCTTGTGGCGCATCACAGCCACTACTGAGTAACAACCTTCTTCACGGGTTCAAGGCGGCTCGCTCCGCTCCCCGCGCGCGGCCCGGCCCCCGGCCGGGCCTGCGCTCCTGTCTCCGCCCCGCTCCAGCCCGGCCGGCGCCCGTGCCGCGCTCATGGCAATCAGCCACCTGATGCCAGAGAAGGGGTACGTCGTGGCTGGGCCGGTCGGCTCCACGGCTTTACGGAGCCACTTTGGCGCGAGCCTCGAAGATCATGGCCCCAACGTCGTGCTTTACCGGGCATGCCCACGGAGGTCGGGCAAGGGATCTGCTCCCGTCATTCCTTGAATATGAAATGGCCCGAGGGTGGCCTCCCCGAGATGCACGTTGCGCGCGCCAGAGACATCATGATGGAAAGGTCTAATGGAGTCCATCACCGTTCCGCCTACCGCAATCCGCAGGAATGGCCACCGAAGCTTCCTCCTCGACCAATTCCCGAGGGTAATCGCAGTCATCGCCGCGAGCTGACACACGGGCGGGCCTAGCTGAATTGGCGGTGCTCCATATGTTCACAATGCTCAGTGCCGCGATCGCGGCTCTGCTTACCGCAGCAAGTATTTCCGGGTCACAAAACCCAGGGCTATCCCAGCGCCTCTCCCTGTGCCAGACATCCGACGAAAAAGGATCCCACTGTTACGTGCAGGCACAAGTAACCGAAAAGGACAGTGGGCATCCAATGCATGGAGTAAGCGGATCCTTTACCGAACCACGAACACTTAAGGTCCCCAGGGGTGAGTACTCAATCGGTCAGTTGTGGCTCAACAATACAGACGAAAGGACCTACCTGAAGGCCGTCGAGTTCGGCTGGGTCGTAGCCCCTGGAATATGGCATGACAACAAGCCGCACCTATTCGCCGCCGTGCGGAATTACCCCCATGGAGGGTGCATACTGGGTGTTCCGGGAGACGAGAATACCTGCCCCAAAGGCACGGCACGAGATGAGTCAAATCCCGGTGGGATTAAGCTGGGTGATAGCGTGGGCGGCAAGTCCGCGTTTTACCACATCGGCTACCATTCAGACAGTCGTAGATGGTGGATCCAGTACGACAGTCATTGGATAGCTTCGATTTCCGATAACTATTGGGGTGGAAAATTCAAGAATGGGAACTTGCTGCAATGGGGCGGTGAAGTTTCGGCCGATCAAGGGAATCCGTGCATCCCTATGGGCAATGGGCGCCTTGGGGTCGACGCTAATTCGGCAAAAGTGACCGAAATGGGTTACGAGTATATGGAAAATGGTAACTCTAAGCTTGCTCCAGCCAAAGCAGAACTCTCGCAGCTGACAGATCGCCGCTTCTGGAATACCAACGTAGAACACGGAGACACGTTCCGTGAATTTCGGTACGGTGGGCCCGGAAAATGCTGACACATCGTTCATGCCGATCGTGGCAATGCGCCGCTTCTTGGTGATCTGCCGCACAGGCGCAGTCCTAGGAAATTGCCCCCCCATATACACAAGCGAAGTGGGCCAAGGGTGGTCCTACGACCCCAGGGGGGCTCCCTCACGCGAGAAACGGCGTTCTGCACGCATCGTTTTTGATTCTACGCCAACTTATCAGGTGGTCGACAAAGGGGCGAAGGACAGGTGAACGAACATGTTGAACGCCAAAATTTGCTCACTGGCAGCTGCTGCCATAGTGGCGACTTCGGCGATATCTCCGTGGTCTACCTCGGCGTCAGCCCAGGCGTATACGCCAACCCGCCCTCCTGAAAGCGGATGGTATAACACCGGGCCGGAGGAGCAGAACCAGATATTCGACAGCGGAAGTGTTCGCATAAGTTGGGGGCCCGTCTACGTGGAGGTTCCTAACGCAGACGGTGACCCTTCGTGGATCTATTACGTCATTCGGTACGAAAACTATAGCGGCACCCCTGAGGAGCTGGACTGCGAGGGGTACGCGCAGCCAGATACCGCCAAACAATTGATTGCGCCGACAGAAAATGACCTAGGCGAGCCTTTCTATGCCGCGCAGACTGTCTGCAGTGACGCTGGCGGTCAATGGAGCACAACGCTTTCGCCGGGAGAGACCCTCGAACTGGGGGCGTGGTTCGACGAGGTTCCGTCGATCGGCAATGTCGTGTCGCTGGAACTACAGGACGAATTTGGCTATCCGGGGTATTCCGAATATCAGAACCCATATTGGGAACGATACGATGGACCTGCCCGGGAGGCGCCCGGCAGCCCATGATAGAGAAAATCGGGCTAACGCTGCAGTGTTAGAACGTGCCCCAGTCCCGTAGGGGGCCATCCGACCGCATGGTAGGGAGTTCGTGCCAGACCCGTGCCAGATCCTGCGGGGAACCACGGGGAACACCGGGGAACCAGCGGATCGCCCAGAGCGGGGCACTACATGGGACGACTCCAACGCCTTTGTAGGCTACGCCGCCGCGCTGCCCTGATCATCACTTGCCGGCATCCGCAGCGTGTGATCACCGAAGTCGGCGACCAGGTCCAACCTGCCGCCGAGCGCCTCGACGTAACGTGCAATGACATCGAGAGTAGCGACCTCACCGTGTTCGATCTGGGATACGCGAGCGATGCTCACACCCATGCGGGCAGCCACGTCCCTCTGGGCCAACCCGTACTGCTTGCGCGCCTCGGCGAGTTGATGCCCACGGGCTTCCGCCAGCAGACGACGTGAACCAGCTTCCACCTCAGCGGGATCCACACCGGCCGAGTACAGCTCCTGCTCCAGGGTCTCCCAGTCCTGCGGGGCCTTCTTGGGCATGCTTACTCCTCAGTCGTCCGTGTCACCGGTGTAGTCGTCGTAGAGCTGTTCAGCCAGAGGAATGTTGTCGCGGTACCAACGATCCCAGTTTCCCGCCTTGTCGCCGCCGAGGAGTAGCAGGGCCGAACGAGTCGGATCAAAGGCGAAGATGATCCGAATCTCGGACCGGCCACCCGATCCCGGCCTCAGCTCCTTGAGGTGATGCAGGTCCGATCCCTTCAGCCGGTCTACAAGAGGACGGCCCAGAGTTGGACCAGCGTCACGCAGCGCGGCAACGGCCTGGGCGACCTGGGAGGCAGAACCGAGATCCTCCTTGATCAGCTGCCGGAACCACTCCGCGTACTCATCGGTGACCTTGATCGTCCAGCTCAAGACGACTCCCCTCGACACCAGCATGAGGAGTTTAAGGTTTTCCTTAAACGGCGGCAAGCTAACTGTTCCGGCACTGACGCCGCCGGCAGGACTCCCTCATGGGCCACCGCCCCTGGTGGGAGGTCCCGAATCTCTCACCACACGCAGAAGCTCACGCCACGCGTGAATAACGGCACCCACGTCCAGCAGGAGTTCTCGCACCTGGCGGAGCAGCACGCGCATCACGAACAGTCCAACGGCAGCGGCCCATCCCACGGTGATCCACCCCATCGGGCTGCCTCCTCAGCTCGGCAGCAGGGTCCTCACCATGAGGAATGAGGTCTTTACCTGGAGAGGTAAATCTCTCGATCTTGAGTCGAGGTATCGCGCCGCACCCACCGCCTTGGGCACCAGGCTGCCCGTCATGGAGATCAAAGTCTGCGGCGTAGAACAGGCATTTTGTGATCTTGAAAACTAGGTCGGGGGGGCGGCATCCATGTGCAGTCGCGACGCCCCCGTCAGCCGACCTACGCGCCGACGAGCCCCGAGCACGGAGAAGGCGGCGCAGGCACGGCACTCGTCCACCTCACGGCGTCGTGCCCATAGCGTGCCCTTCAGAGCGGAGAACTACGGTCAACAGCGGTGCCACCAAGCACTCACGCCTGCGGGGACACAACGAATCTGTGCAGGTCAGCAGCCATGTGGGTACCCAAGCGCCGTCGCTTCCCAAGCTGAGAGCGCGAGTTCGATTCTCGTCACCCGCTCCAGTGCTTAGGCCCAGGTCAGAGACCGGGCCATTTTGTTGTCCGCTGTGATCACTCGCCGCGGGGAAGAATCACCGTCCGGGTGCCTGCCTCGGACTCGGTGTCGCCCTGGACGCGCCGCCCGTTCATCCGCTCGGGCTCGGCGAGGCGGACGCGGGGGCGTAGGTTGTCCAGGTCGACATCCCGGCGCCGGAGGCCGGCCGGCTCTTCAGGCCGCAGCGGACCGTAGGCGCCGAGGTAGACCATGAGCCGCCACCGCATGCCGACCGCGTCGGCGAGGGCGTCCACCTGGGCGACGGTGGGGATACGCCGCTCGGCAGCCCTGTCCTCACCGGCGCCGTTGATGCGGCAGGAGCCGGGATGGTCGCCCGAGTACTCGTCATGGCCAAACGTTGGCCTGTGCCCGGAAATGGTCGGGGTCGCTCTCCACAGGTAGTACGCACAGCAAATGACCACCGGGTACGCGTAGCACACGGCACTCCTGCCACTTCGAAACCTGCTCGGCGCCCAGGGCGATCAAGCGCGCGGTTTCCGATTCGACGTCGTCCGTCTCGATGTCGAGGTGGATACGAGGTGCGTCGTCGACCGCCTGGACTGCGGTGATCAGCCCGGGCAGAGCCTGGTGGAGCGTGGTGAACTGCGGTGCCGGGGGAAACGGTTGGGCGGTCACACCGAGAGCTGCCGACCAGAAGTCCGCTGCCCGGGCAGCCTCGGCTTCGGGTGTGTCGATCAGTACGGCGTATACGCGGCTTCTGTGCATCATCGTCACCGCGTCACCGGGGCGGCCGGATTGCCGTAGTAGGCGTCGGGGCCGTGCTTGCGGGTGTAGTGGCGCGCCAGGAGGTGACGAGGGGGCGGGGCGGCCGGGGAGAGGGACAGGGTGTGGAGGGCGATGTCGGCGACGGCCTCGCAGATGATCGCGTGTTCCAGGGACTTGCGGGCGGTGGCGCCCCAGGTGAAGGGGCCGTGGCCGGCGACGAGGGCGGCGGGGACCTCGACGGCCCGCTGGTCGTCGCCGTCGAGGAGGTCCACGATGACGTGACCGGTGTTGTACTCGTAGTCCTTCGCGCACTCCTCCTCGGTGAGGTCGCGGGTGACCGGCACGGGGCCGTTGAAGGTGTCGGCGTGGGTGGTGCCGAGGACGGGTATGTCCAGGCGGGCCTGGGCGAAGGCGACCGCGTGGGTGGAGTGGGTGTGGGTCACGCCGCCGACGGACGGGAACGCCAGGTACAGGCAGCGATGGGTCTCGGTGTCGGTGGAGGGGCGCAGGTCGCCCTCGACCACCGCGCCGTCGGACAGGCGGACCGTCACCAGGTCGTCGATGGTCAGGGCCTCGTAGGGGACCCCGGAGGGCTTGATGACGAACACGCCCGCCTCGCGGTCGACGCCGCTGACGTTGCCCCAGGTCAGGGTCGCCAGGCCGACCTGGGGGATGGTGAGGTTCGCGTCCAGTACCTCTTGGCGCAGGCCGTCCCGGACAGCTGTGGTCATCGTGGTCTCCTTCGTCACAGGGCCTGGGCGAGGCGGTGGTAGGCGGCGTTCCAGCGGACTTCCTTGGCGAACTGCTCGGTGGTGGTGTGCTCGTCGATGGTGAGCAGTTCGACGCCGGTCATGTCGGCGTAGTCGGTGAGGGTCTCGACGTCGACGGCGGAGCTGAGCACGGTGTGGTGCGGGGCGCCGGCCAGCAGCCAGCTCTCCGCCGACTCCGCGAGGGAGGGGCGCGGCTTCCACACGGCTCTGGCGACCGGCAGGCGGCGCAGGGGCTCGCTGGGGGCGACGACGTCGACGGTGTTGGCCGTGAGGCGGAAGCGGTCGCCGAGGTCGGAGAGACCGACGACGACGGCGGGGCCCTCGGCGGCGTTGAAGACCAGGCGGACGGGGTCCTCGCGGCCGCCGATGGACAGGGGGTGGATCTCGCAGCTGGGCCGGCCCGCCGCCACCGAGGGGCAGACCTCCAGCATGTGGGCGCCCAGGACACGCGGGGTACCGGGGCCGAGGTGGTAGGTGTAGTCCTCCATGAAGGTGGTGCCGCCGGGGCGTCCGGCGCCCATGACCTTCATGATCCGCAGCAGCGCGGAGGTCTTCCAGTCGCCCTCGCCGCCGAAGCCGTAGCCGTCGGCCATCAGCCGCTGGACCGCGAGGCCGGGCAGCTGGCGCAGCCCGCCCAGGTCCTCGAAGTTGGTGGTGAAGGCGGTGAAGCCGCCCTCGGTGAGGAAGGCGCGCAGGCCGAGTTCAAGGCGGGCGGCGTACAGCAGCGAGTCGTGGCGGATGCCGCCGGGGCGCAGGGCCGGGACGACGTCGTACGACTCCACGTACTCGTCGGCGAGTTCGGTCGCCGCCTTGTCCTCGATGGCGTCGACCACGGTGACCAGGTCGTTGACGCCGTAGGTGTTCACGGAGAAGCCGAACCGCAGCTGTGCCTCCACCTTGTCGCCCTCGGTCACGGCGACGTCGCGCATGTTGTCGCCGAAGCGGGCCAGTCGCAGGGTGCGCGAGGTGTGGCGGCCGGCGGCGGCCCGGGTCCAGGCGGCGACGCGCCGGATCACCCTGGGGTCGGTGGCGTGACCGGCGACGATCTTGCGGTCGACACCGACGCGGGACTCGATGTGCCCGAACTCGCGGTCGCCGTGGGCGGCCTGGTTGAGGTTCATGAAGTCCATGTCGATGCTCGACCACGGCAGCGACAGGTTGTACTGGGTGTGCAGGTGCAGCAGCGGCCGGTCCAGGGCGCTGAGCCCGGCGATCCACATCTTGGCCGGGGAGAAGGTGTGCATCCACACGATTACGCCGACGCAGGTGTCGGAGGTGCTCGCCTCCTGGCACATCCTGCGGATCGACTCGGCGTCCGTGAGGACCGGCTTCCAGGCGATGCGCAGGGGGATCTCGCCCGCCGCGTCGAGGCGCTCGGCGATCTGCCGGGACTGGTGGGCGACCTGCTTCAGCGTCTCGTCGCCGTACAGGCCCTGGCTGCCGGTGAGAAACCAGACCTCGCGGCTGTCGTACGGCTGGGCGGATGTCGTCATGGTGGTTCCTTTCACACGGATCTGGTTCACGCTGTCGCCTCGGCGCGCAGGCGGCGCAGGCGGTGCATGACGTCGTTGGTGCCGCGGCCGAAGTAGTCGTGCAGCACGCGGTATTCGGAGTAGAGGCGCTCATAGGCCTCCGCGCGCTGAGGGTCCGGCAGGTAGACCCGGCGGTGCACCTTGCCCATGGCGTGGGCCGCGGTGCGGATGTCGGGGTACGCCCCGGCGGCTACGGCGGCGTGCATCGCGGCGCCGAGGGCGGGACCCTGGGTCGACCCGATGACGCTCAGAGGGCGGCGAGTGACGTCGGCGTAGATCTGCATGAGGAGGGCGTTCTTCGTCAGGCCGCCCGCGATGATCAGTTCCTTCACCGGTACGGCGGCGGCCTCGAAGGCGTCGATGATGGTGCGGGTGCCGAAGGCGGTGGCCTCCAGCAGGGCGCGGTAGACGTCCTCCGGGCGCGTGGAGAGCGTCTGGCCGATCAGCAGGCCGCTGAGATCGTGGTCGACCAGGACGGACCGGTTGCCGCTGTGCCAGTCGAGGGCGAGAAGGCCGTGTTCGCCCACCTTCTGCCCGGCCGCGAGGTCGGTCAGGTACTCGTGCGGGGTCTGGCCGGCCGCGGCGGCCCGCTCCGCGTACTCGGCGGGCAGGCCCGTGCGGACGAACCAGCCGAAGATGTCTCCGACGCCGCTCTGCCCGGCCTCGTAGCCCCAGAGCCCGGGCATGATGCCGCCGTCCACGACCCCGCACATGCCGGGCACGACTCCGAGCTGGTCTGAGCTCATCACATGGCAGGTGGAGGTGCCCATGATGGCGACCATCCGGCCGGGTTCCACCGCCACGGCCGCCGGGGCCGTCACGTGGGCATCGACGTTGCCGACGCAGACCGTGATGCCCTCCTGCAGCCCGGTCCAGGCGGCGGCCTCGGCCGTCAACGCCCCGGCCGGATCGCCGAGTTGACCGATGGGATGGTCCAGCTTGTCGGTCACGAAGCCGGCGAAGTCCGGGTTCAGGGCTGCCAGATACTCGGGGGACGGGTAACGCCCCTGCTGGTACTGGCCCTTGTAGCCGGCCGTGCAGGCGTTGCGGACGTACGTCCCGCACAGCCGCCACACGATCCAGTCGGCCGCCTCCAGCCACCGCTCGGTGCGCCGGTAGATCTCGGGGTCCTCCTCCAGCACCTGGAGCGCCTTGGCGAACTCCCACTCCGAGGAGATCTTCCCGCCGTACCGCTCCAGCCACGGCTCCTTCATCTCGGCGGCCAGTGCGTTGATCCGGTCGGCCTGCCCCTGGGCGGCATGGTGGCGCCACAGTTTGACGTAGGCGTGCGGGCGGTTCGCCAGGCCGGGGACTTCGCACAGCGGTGTGCCGTCGGCGAGGACCGGCAGGACCGTGCAGGCGGTGAAGTCGGTGCCGATGCCGATGACCTGCTCCGGCCGCACTCCGGCGCGGGCGAGAGCCTCGGGTACGGCGTTGCGGAGCACGTCGATGTAGTCCGAGGGCACCTGCAGGGCCCAGTCGGGGGGCAGCCGGGTGCCGTCGGGCAGGTGCCGGTCGAGGACGGCGTGGGCGTAGACGTGCTCCGCCGAGGCCAGTTCCGCGCCGTCGCGGACCCGGACCACCACGGCACGGCCGGACAGGGTTCCGAAGTCGACGCCCACGACACAGGGTTCTTCAGACACGGACGACCCCACCTTTCTTGTTCGGTATGACAGTCATGGTTCGGGATACTGAACGTACGTTCGGGGGCCCGGCCGCGACCGGGCCCCCTGGCGGGTCAGTTGACCCGCACGACCTGCCACAGTTCGTCATCGGCGCCGTTGTCCGCCGACTGGACGATCAGCGCGCCGTTGGCGGTGGAGGCGGAGGCGACGTCCGCCACCAGGCCGCTACCGACGTTGACGAGCTTGAAGTAGCCGTTGCCCGCGTCCGTGAGCGTCCACTTCTGGGAGTTCGCGGCCGAGGACGAGTTCTGCACGACGGCCGCCCCCGACGAGGTCGAGCCGTTGCTGTCGAGGAACAGACCGCTGTTGACGTTCTTCACGGTCCACGCCCCGCCGCTGACCGACTGGAAGGTCCACAGCTGGCAGTTGTTGGCGGTGTTCACCCACTGGCCGGCCTGCTTGCCCACGGCGGTGGAGGCGCCGGGGATCTCCAGGAGCTTGCCGCTGTTCTTGTTGACCAGGCGGTACTGGCCGGTGGACAGAGTGGGCAGGGCGGTCTGGGTGAGGTTCCAGCGCTGGCAGGCGCAGCCGGTGTCGGACCACTGACCGGCGGCGGTGCCGACGGTGGTGGAGGCGCTGGGGATCTCCAGGAACTTGCCGCTGATCCGGTTGGTGGCGGTGAAGCCGCCCGCCGGGTTCGGGGCGATCGCCCACTCGTGGTCGAGGGTGCCGTTGTCATCCCACTGCACGACCTTGGCGCCGTTGGCGGTGGACTGGTTCTGCACGCCCAGCACCTTGCCGCTCGCCACGTTGAAGATCTTGAAGTAGCCGGACGTCTGCTGGACGAACCTCCACTTCTGGTCGCTCGCGTTGTCGGCGTTCTGCTGGGTGGCGTTGACGCCGTTGGTGGTCGAGCCGCCCGCGATGGCCAGCATCAGGTGGCTGTTGGCGTTGGACATGGTGTAGGTGGCGCCGTCGGAGATGCCGCCGCCCAGGTCGATCGTGCCGTAGGTGACCGGGTTGAGGCCGGTGCTGGTCAGGTGGCCGCCGCTGAGGACCAGCAGGCTGTGACCGTCGGCCAGCGGGAGCATGCCGCGGCTGTAGCCGCCGGGGACGGTGGAGGCGATGCGCGTCCACTGACCGGCCGCGCCGTTCTGCGTGTTGAGAAACAGGTCGTCGCTGCTGTTGGCGCTGACCACCAGGGTGCCATTGGCGCCGCCGGTGGGCAGCCAGGTGATGTACGGGGAGCTCTTGGGCTGGGTGCCGTCGGTCGCCTTGAGCGGGATGCCGGTGGCGGAGCCGAACGCCTCCGGGTTGGAGGAGATCTTGTAGTAGACGGCGAAACCGCCCTCGGGGGCGCCCCAGAACTCGTACGTCATCACGTAGTTGCCGTTGGGGAGCTTGGCGATCACGGGCATGCCCGGCCGGTCGCCGTACGTCGAGGTCGCCACGTCGTCGACCACGGAGCCCCAGTTCACGCCGTCCGTGGAGACCTGGTGGACGATCTTCTGGCCGTAGTTGGGGTCACGCTGGTCGGAGTAGTACACGATCAGCTTGGAGCCGGAGACCATCAGGAACGGCTCCCACACCGGGGTCTTGCCGTTGGTGGGGTCGGCCTCGCCACCCTTGGCGATGGAGCTGACGTACGACCAGCTGACGCCGTGGTCGGTGCTCGCGTACAGGTCCAGCTCGGTGGACGACAGGTCGTTCGGGATGGAGTTGCCGGCGGCGAGGATCGTGCCCGCCGGGAAGTTGCCGATCTGCGTGGGTAGTTCGTACAGGAACGGCTGGTAGCGGTTGCCGAAGCCGTTGTGGGTGTCGCTGATGCTGGAGATCTGCGTCCAGCTGTTGCCGTTGTCCGTGCTGCGGTAGATCGGGAAGACGGGGGTGCCCGCGCTGTACTGCTCGAAGGTGGCGAGCAGGGTGCCGTTGGAGGATCCGCTGTTCTGCAGGCGCAGGGCGCGTGGGTAGAGCGAGCCGGGGGACGGGGCGTTCGACGGCGGGGTGTACATCGTCTGCGAGGCGCGGGAGATCGCGTGCGCCTGGCCGGCGGTGGGGAGGACGAGGGCGACGGCGGCTGCGAGCAGGGCCAGCAGCAGGGTGATCGCCTGGGTGCGGGGTACGGCGCGGAGTCTGGCGCCTTCCCTGGTGGTGGACATGGGCGGCTCCCAAGGAATGTCCGGGAAGAGGGGGTGGTGCGGGGCCCGCCGCTCCCCCCGAGGAGGAGGAAGAGGGGTGGAACGGCGGGTGTCCGAGGGGGTGGGTCAGCCGGCGCGGCGCAGCCGGATGACGTTCCAGGAGACGGGCGGCAGGCTCGCGGTGAGGCGGCCGTCGGTGACGGAACCGGTGTCGGCGGTGTACGGGCGGACCCGGTCGGGGTCGTCCTGGGTGTTGGCGGCGCGGATGTCGGGGTCGCTCAGCACCGAGTGCTCCACCGGCGTGTAGCCGGGGAACGCCCGCAGGTCGAGGGCGAGTTCCACGTTCTCGCTCTGGTGCCGGTTGACGGCGAAGACGGTGAGCTCGTCGGCGCCGTCCGCCTCCGCGATGTGCGTGGCCACTGCGTCGACGACGGACACCTCGCCGAAACGTTTCGTCTCGTACGTGGGCGCGACCGGCTCCACCCGCAGGACCGTGCCGCGGGCGTGCCGGGCCGCCTGGGCGAAGGGGTGGAAGGTGGTCTGCCGCCAGCTCGGGCCGCCCGCCTCGCTGCGGATGGGGGCGATGACGTTGACGAGCTGGGCGAGGCAGGCGGCGGTGACCCGGTCGCTGTGCCGCAGCAGGCTGATCAGCAGCCCGCCGACCACGACCGCGTCGGCGACGTTGTACTCGTCCTCGATGACACGCGGGGCGACGGCCCACTCGGTGGGCTTCTCCTGCGCCTCGAAGCGGGTGTTGTACCAGACGTTCCACTCGTCGAAGGAGAGGTTGATCCGCTTCTTCCTGCGCAGCTTGGCCCGGATGTGGTCGGCGGTGGCGACCACCGACTCGACGAAGTGGTCCATGTCGACCCCGGAGGCCAGGAAGCTGCCGAGGTCGCCGTCGAGTTCCTCGTAGTAGGCGTGGCAGGAGATGTAGTCGACCTGGTCGTACGCCTCCTCCAGGACGGTGGCCTCCCAGGCGCCGAAGGTCGGCATCGCGGAGCTGGAGCTGCCGCAGGCGACCAGTTCGAGCTCGGGGTCGATCATGCGCATGGCCCGGGCGGTCTCCGCGGCGATACGGCCGTACTCCTGGGCGGTCTTGTGGCCGGTCTGCCAGGGGCCGTCCATCTCGTTGCCCAGGCACCACATGCGGATGCCGAAGGGGTCGGGGGCGCCGTTCTTGATCCTCTGGTCGGACCAGGCGGTCCCGCCCGGGTGGTTGCAGTACTCCAGCAGGTCCAGGGCCTCCGCCACGCCCCGGGTGCCGAGGTTGACGGCCATCATGGGCTCGACGCCGGCCTTCTCGGCCCAGCGGTGGAACTCGTGCAGGCCGAAGGCGTTGGTCTCGGCGCTGTGCCAGGCGAGGTCGAGGCGGGTGGGGCGGTCGGCGACCGGGCCGACGCTGTCCTCCCAGCGGAAACCGGAGACGAAGTTGCCGCCGGGATAGCGCACGGCGGTCACGCCCAGCTCACGCACCAGGTCCAGGACGTCACGGCGCAGGCCGTCCTCGTCGGCGTACGGATGGCCCGGCTCGTAGATGCCGGTGTAGACACAGCGGCCCATGTGCTCGACGAACGAGCCGAAGGTACGGGGGTTCACGTCGGCGACGCGGAACGCGGGGTCGACGGTCAGGGAGGCGTGCAGCATGAAGGTCGCTCCGGAAGGTGCGCGAGAAAGAGAGGGAGGGCTGGGCTCACTTGAGGCTTCCGACGGTCAGACCGCCGCGCCAGTACCGCTGGAGGAGGAGGAAGGTGACGATCAGCGGCAGGATCGCCACCAGGGAACCCGCGATGACGAGGGTGAACAGCGCGTTGGCGCCGGACTGGATCATCGCTCCCTCGTACCAGGACTGCAGGCCGACGGTGAGCGGGAACAGCTTGTCGTTGTTGAGCATCACCAGCGGCAGGAAGAAGTTGTTCCAGGTGCCGACCATGGAGAACAGCAGCACGGTGACGAGCGCCGGCTTCAGGGTCGGCAGCGCCACCGACCACAGCACACGCAGCTCGCCGGCCCCGTCCATACGGGCCGCCTCCAGCAGCTCGTCCGGCAGGGACTCCTGCACGTAGACCCTCACCAGGTAGACACCGAAGGGGTTGAGCAGCTGGGGCAGGATGACCGCCCACATGGTGTTGGTCAGCGCCACCTTGCTCAGCAGCAGGTAGGTGGGGATGGCCAGTGCGGTGGCGGGCACCATGATGGCGCTGAGGAGGCTGGAGAAGAGCAGGTTCCGGCCGGGGAAGCGGTACTTGGCGAAGGCGTAGCCCGCGAGGGTCGCCACGGCGGTGGCACCCACCCCGCTCACGCCCGCGTAGACGGCGGTGTTGCCCATCCAGCGCAGGTACTCGCCGTCGTTGTAGGTGAACAGCTGCCGGAGGTTGGTGAAGAAGGCGCCCGGCGAGTGGAACCAGAGGGCTGCGGTGGAGAACAGCGCGTCGTTGTCCTTGGTGGCGGCGACGACCAGCCACCAGAACGGCAGCAGGAAGTACAGGATCATCGCCACCATCACCACGTTGACGGTGACGCGTCCGCGTGCGGCGGACGGGCGGTGGCCGGTGGCCAGGGCGGTGGTTACGGCGGGTGCGGCGACGGTGGTCACTTCAGTCCGCTCCTCTTGCGTGTGGCGAACAGGAAGAAGTAGGAGCCGATGAAGACCACCGCTCCGAGGGAGAAGGAGATGGCGGCGGAGTAGTTGAACTGCGAGTACTGGAACGCCAGGTTGTAGGCGTACAGGTTCGGCGTGTAGTCCGGGGTGATCACCGAGGAGGCGGTCTTCTCCAGGACCCGCGGCTCGGTGAAGAACTGCAGGGTGCCGATGAGGGTGAACATCAGGGTGAGCACCAGCGCCGAGGAGATCATCGGGACCTTGATGCGCAGGGCCGTCTGGAGCTGGCCGGCGCCGTCGAGTTTCGCCGCCTCGTAGACCTCGCGGGGCAGGCCCTGGAGGGCGGCGTACAGGACGATCATGTTGTAGCCGGTCCACTGCCAGGTCACGATGTTGCCCAGCGAGGTCAGCATCAGACCGTGCGACAGCAGGTCGACCTTGCCAAGACCGAGCCAGTCGCTGATCGAGTTCACCGGGCCGAAGGTCGGGCTGTACAGGAAGCCCCACATCAGGGCGCCGATCACCGCGGGCACGGCGTACGGCATGAACAGGGTCATCCGGAAGACCTTGGCGAGCCTGCTCGTCACCTCGTCGATGATCAGCGCGCCCAGCAGGGCGAGGCCGAGCATCAGCGGGATCTGCACCACACCGAAGACGGCCACCCTGCGCACGCCGGACAGGAACTGCGGGTCGGTGAAGGTCTGCTTGTAGTTGGCGAACCAGCTGAAGTGGTCGCCGCCGACCAGGGTGGAGGTCCTCAGGCTCAGCCAGAAGGCGTAAGCCAGCGGGGCCACCAGGAAGGCCAGGAAGAGCAGGAGGAACGGGCTGACCAGCAGCAGGCCCATGCCCTTGTGCCGGGTGCGGGCGGACAGCCCGCCGGGGCGCCGGCCCGCCAGGGGAGTCCGAAGTCCCGTCGCGGGGACGGCACTCGGCGGTGCCGTCGCGGTGGATCCCTGCTGTCGGAGCAGGCTCATCACTTCTCCTTGCGCGTCGTGCGGGCCCCCGCCGGCGGCGGAGCTGTCGGGCGCGGGCGCGCCGGCGGGGGCATGGTGAGCGGAGGCTCGGGCCGGTTACCGGCTGACCTTGAAGCCCTGCTTGCCCGCGTAGGAGGTCACCTGCTGCTGGACGTTGTCGTTGACGGACGACCAGGCGGCCTTGCCCTGGAGGGCCTTGCCGACCTCGGCGGTGTCGGTGTTGTAGGCGTAGTCCTGGAACGGGCTCCAGTCGAAGGTCCCGATGCCGTTCGCGGCGGGCACGAACACCTTGTTGATCTGCTGGCCGCCGAAGAAGTCGTACTTCTTGTCCTGGAAGTACGACCCGTTGAGGATCGGCTTGGACAGCGGGAAGAGGTACGCCTGGTCGATGCCGATCTTCCAGGCCGCCTGGGACGTGCCGAAGAGCTCCCGGGCGACCTCGGTGGCCTCCTTGGGGTGCTTGGTCTGCGAGGTCACCGCGAAGCTCGAACCGCCCCAGTCGCCCTGGGCGTTGTCTCCCGCGTTCCACTGCGGCAGCGGGGCGACGGCCCACTTGCCGGAGGTCTTCGCGGCGACGCTGGAGAGATAGCCCGGCCCCCAGCCGGCCGCGATGTAGGTGGCGTACTTGCCGGTGCCGAGGCCGTTGTAGAAGTCCGTGGTGGCGTACGACTGGGTGTCGACCAGCTTGTTCTTGACCAGGTCGCCCCAGTAGTCGTACACCTTCTTGGCGCCTGCGTCGTTCAGCTTCACGCCTATGTCCGGCAGCTTGCTCGCCGAGTACGTGTAGGGGCGGGAACCCGCCTGCCACATCAGGCCCTGGCGCCAGCCGGCGGCCGTCTCGTCGCTGCCGAAGTCGGTCATATACGCCTTCGGGTCGGCCTTGTGCAGCTTGACCGCCTCCTCCTTGTACTCCGCCCAGGTCGTCGGGACCTTCAGGTGGTACTTCTTGAAGAGGTCGGTCCGGTACATCATCGCCATCGGGCCGCCGTCGACCGGGATGGCGTAGACGTGGTCGCCGTCGGAGGCCTGCTTCCAGGCCCAGTCCACGTACTTGTCCTTGTCCGCGTTCGCACCGTACTTGCCCATGTCGAGCAGGCCCTTGGTGAGCTGGATGGTGGGCAGCTCCTGGAACTCCAGCATGACGACGTCCGGGGCGCCCTGGCCGGCCTTCAGCGCCGTCTTCAGCTTGGTGTACTCGTCCTGGCCGACGCCGGCCTGGACCCAGTCGACCTGGACGTCCTTGTGGGTCTTGTTGAACTCCGCCACGACCTGCTTGAACTGCGGGTACCAGGCCCACACCTTGATGTGCACGGGGCCGCTCTGCGCGCCGCCGGCGCTGCCGCCCCCGCCGCCGCAGGCCGCGAGGAGCACGCCGGCGAGAGCGGCGGAGGCCGCCGCGACCGTGGTCCGCCGGAGGGAACGGGACGTGGGCTTTCTGCTGGACGACATGAGCGATCTCCTGGGTGTGGTGCCCGAGGGCAGGAGGGAGTACGGGAGGTGAGGGGAGGTGCGCCGGGCACACGGAGGACCGGCGTGAAGGGAGTGAACGGGGCGAGGGCATGCGGGCACGCCGGCTCGAGTGCAGGGCGGGCGCTTCAGGCGCGAGGCGCTCAGGTGTGCTGTCCGCCGAGGGATCCTGGCGGACGGACGTCGGCCGACGCGGGAGGGTGGGCGTGCGTGACGTCGGTGAGGGGAAGAGCCGGGTCGGTGATCAGCGCGGCGGGCGCGCCGGACGCCGGCTCAGACCGCGGTGAGTAAAGAGTGATGCCCCTTCAGGACGGGTGCGGCTCCCGGCCCGTGAGAGGTTGCTGGTCCCACTGCGGCTCCTACTGGTCATCCCCGTGATCGCTCTCGGGGATCCGGTCCGCGGCGCGATGACGCCACGATCCCTGGGTACTCGATCCGCTTTGGATCAAGCCCTTCTGCTACGCTCTGCAGCGCTGCAAAAGTGTTAACCCAGAAGTTGCCGCGCTGCAAGAGGTACATGAGACCTCTTGGGGAAAATTTCAGCGCTGAAACCGACATCAGGGAGGAAGGTGACATATGGCAAAGGGCGTCACACTCCGCGACGTCGCGGAGCTCGCCGGCGTCTCCAGCCGGACCGTGTCCAACGTGGTCAACGGCTACGCGCCCGTCGCCGAGGCCACCCGCCTCCGGGTTCAGCAGGCCGTCGACAAGCTCGGCTACCGGCCCAACGTGCTGGCCCGCAACCTGGCCGCCGGGCGCTCGGGCCAGATCGCCGTGGTGGTGCCGTACCTGGACACGCCGTACTTCGCCGAACTGCTGCAGGGCATCATCCGCGCGGCCCGGGTGCAGGGCTACAACGTCCTGATCGACCAGACGGACGGCGACGCCGAGCACGAGAAGCTGTTCCTCAGCCGGGGCTCGACGAGCCTGCTCTTCGACGGCGTCATCTTCAGCCCGCTGGGCCTGGCCCAGTCCGATCTGTCCGAGCGTGACCCGAGCCTGCCGCTCGTCGTACTCGGCGAGCGGGTGAGCGACGGCGGTTTCGACCATGTCGGCATCGACGACGTCGCCGCCTCCCTGGAGGCGACCGAGCATCTGCTCGGCCTCGGCCGGCGCCGCGTCGCCGCGATCGGCGACCAGCCCTACCGCACCGGCGAGGCCGCCCAACTGCGCACCCGGGGCTACCGGTTGGCTCACGAGCGGGCCGGCCTGCCCGTCCGCGAGGAACTCGTCGTCTCCACCCCGCGCTTCAACCGCTCCGACGGCGCGACGGCCATGGCCCACCTGCTCGACCTGGCGGAACCGCCCGACGCTGTCTTCTGCTACAGCGACCTGGTCGCCCTGGGCGCCCTGCACACCCTGGCCTCCCGCGGACTGCGCGTCCCCGAGGATGTCGCCGTCGTCGGCTATGACGACATCGAGGACGGCCGCTACTCCAATCCGTCCGTCACCACGGTCTCCCCGGACAAGAAGATGATCGCGGAGACGGCGGTGGAACGACTGCTCAAGCGGATCGGCAGCCCGACGCCCGTCCCGGGCATGGAGATCCGGGCGCCGCACCGCCTGATTCCACGAGCCAGCACCGTCGGGTCAGGCGGCGGCACCTGACGGATCGTGAGCATGGGGCGGGTGCGGAGGTCGGTACTTGGCGCGCTGGCCCCCGTCGACGACCGCGCATGGCAGGCCCAGGAGATGCTCACCTGCTGGGGCCGGCACCGCAGCGCCGGAGCCGTCGACGCCGGGGTGGCCGCCAGGGCCGAGTTGCAGGGACTGGCCCGCCTGCATTCGATCCTGTCGCCGGAAACGAACTCCACCGACGGCCTGTACACATGCGAAGGTGTCCCCCGTCCGCACGCCCGACTGAACCTGGCCGACGCATAGCCAGTCCGCCCATGCACTCTGCCCAACGGTCTTCGCCGTTCGTGCCCACAGCGTGCCCGTAACAGCGGAAAACCACGGTCAACAGCGGTGCGACCCGATCCACCCCGACCAACCCCAAGGACCCGGTATCCGCGCTGGTCAGAGCAACGGACCGCGCGCAAGCGCCGTGGCTTCCCAAGCTGAGAGCGCGAGTTCGATTCTCGTCACCCGCTCCACGAAGAAGGCCCAGGTCACAGACCTGGGCCGTTTTGCTGTCCGGTGTGATCACTCGCCGCGTGCCAGATCCGTGCCAGAACGCTCCGCGATGGCCTTCCGGACCGTGACGTCGAGGCCGGCGGCAAGCTCCTCCTGGCGCTCCTCGTCGGAGTGCTGGTAGATCAGCGCGGCCTTCTCGGACGACTGTCCGGCGCGCACCGTCGTTTCACCTCACGGCGGACTGCCCGACTCGCCGGAAGCTTACGGGGCCGTGATCACTCGCCCCAAAGAAGTCTAGGCTCCTGGCGTCATCTGAGACTTCGCGCTCTCCGCTATGGGTGGATACGAAACCGGAATGACTCAATTCCTTGAAGGGGGTGAACCCACCCATTGAAAGAATGCGATTTTTGAATCGTAACTACATAAAGCCGGGGCATGCTCCACAGAGCCTCCATAATCGCGATTTCCCCTGGGCGTCCCTGGGCCGTCCGCGCTGGGCCGTCAGGGCTCTTGGGCCATGCCAAAGACACCGTCCAGGGCCCGGCGGGCGCGCTCACTGTGTGGTGCCGCAAGGTGGAGGCGACCGAGGACGGCAGCGGTGAGTCCGGATCAGGTCGCGGACGGTGGCCAGGACGACGGGGTGTTATGGGTCCTGAACAAGACGCGTGCTGAGTGGCCGCGCGTTCATGGTCCCGCCCGTGAATACCACGACCGGGCAACGGTTTCAGGCCGTGCCGGGGCCGTAAATCGGCCAAGCCTTGACCGCCACAGCGCCCTCGTAGAAGATCCTTCCGAAGCCCCGATAACGGGGAGCGGAGGAGGAGTAACGTGAAAAGGCTTGGAAAGTCAACACTGTTCGTTATTTCGGGCGTCGCACTTGCGGTTTCCAGCTTGGCCACCCCGGCGGGGGCCTACGGCCCTCAGAGCGGAACCGGTACCGGCAATTCCGCGGTTCAGGCCAGCAACGGCCTCATACCTGGGGAGCCCGCCATCCACAAGAGAGGTGACGGCGTCAAGCCGCCAGCAGGGCTGGGTAACCCCTCCGAGTGGGGCGTGGTAAAGCTAGAAATAAACGACTCGGCCGTTCAGGTGAAAGAGAACACCTGCCAGAATGTGACTCATGGCAAATGGTGCTATGGGTACGATCTGGTGTCGGCCGGCAAGAAGTGCTACTCGAACTACATCGCGGACGTGAAGCACAAGTCGACGGTCAGGGTCCGGAACGTCGATCATTCAAGTGGCTGGGTGGAGAAGGGGAAGACTTCCTACGCCAACTCAACACAAGGTGCGGCATGGACCTGCTATGCCTATTACAGTAATGAATAAGCATGTCCGCCGTGATGAGGGCTGATCTCCCTCGGGTGTGGCATGACTCCGGGCGCACACGGGCCCTGAGTCATGCCACATAGGACCGGAAAGGGAGAGAGTGAACTTTTGGGGTGCTCGGGTCGCGTCGTTTGCGGTGCCACTCGGGCTTGGCTTGTTGCTTGGTCTGATAGGGCCTACCGCTGAGCATTGGGGTGGTCGTCCAGGTGCGGCCGTGGGCGCCGTTTTCACCGGTGGATGGCCGTGGGCCTGTTACGCGTTTCTGGTGGGTTATTTCCGCCGGTCCAAAATCGAATCGGTCGTCCTAGCGCCTCTGGGGCTGGCTATCGGTGTCGTGACCTACTACCTGATCAAGGGAAACCTGTCCTCCCTGGGTGGACTGGATTCCTCAGGTGCGAGTTCATCCGGAATTGCCCTCTGGGGTGTGCTGGCATTCTTCTTCGGAGCACCCCTTGGGCTCCTGGGGAACCTCGCACAGGTGCCGGGCATCGGCGGCCTGTTCTTCCGGCTGCTTGTTCCCCTGGTGGCTTTTTATGAGACTTCCATGCGTCTGGAGACGGAGTCACGCGGGCCGAGTCAGGTTGTTCTGGGCACCTGGACCACCGTTCGGTTCACGGCTGTTGCCGTTGCGATCGCTCTGGTGGGCCACACGGTCTGGGGTTGGTGGAGGTCTCGCCGTATTCGCTCCGCCGGGGTGGGCGTTGGCTAGTGTCTCGCGATCCTGTTCATGTCAGTTCGAGTGGACTTGTCTGCGTGACAACGCCGACGAACAACGGCGGACGAGTTCGGACGTCTGCGGACCATCAGCGCAGGTAAGGGCACGCGCTCCAAGGCACCCATACCGAAGTCGCGTCAGCGCGGCCTTCTCGGAGGAGTGCCCGGCACGCACCATCGTGTCCTTGAGGGTGGCGCCGGAGCGGATCGAGAGGGTGTGCCCGGTCTCGCCGGGGGCACGCCGACCGTTCGTCCGCTCGGGCTCGGCGACCCGGGCGCGATGACGAGGTTGTCCAGGTCGACGTCCCGGCGACGATGGCCGGCCAGCTCCTCCGGGCGCATCGGACCGTACGCCCCCAGGTCCGTCGACCTGGGCGACGGTGGCGATCCGGTGTTCGGCAGCTGACTCCTTGCCCGCGCCCTTGATCCGGCATGCATTGCGGCTGATCAGGTCGTCGTCCACGGCCGTCTCCAAGATGGCCGTGAGGAGGCGGTACGAGCACGGACGGCTCCCGTTCTTCGACCCACTTCTCCACGTTCACGCGGAAGTTGACGGCTCCGGCGTCGGGGGCGCGCCAGTCCCCGGGGCTGAGTTCGGCCCCTGCTGTGCCACCAGCAACGGATGTCAGTGGGAGCTCAGGTCGTTCATGCCTGAAGGCACTTCTCAAGTGCTCTCAGAAGCGTGGTGAGTTCGTGGAGCTGGGTGTTTCCCATGCTCAGGACGGCGCCTTGCAGGTGGCTGCTCAGGTCGAGTCTGACGGCCCCGGCGCATCGCTGCCCGGCGGGGGTGAGCTGGATGCGGAGTCTGCGGCGGTCGCGGGGTACGGAGAGGCGCTGTATCAGCCCCGATGCTTCGAGTCGGTCGAGCCGGGAGGTGAGGGCGCCGGTGGTGATCGCCAGCTGCTGGGCCAGTTGCGTGGGCGCCAAGACGTGTGTGGGGTGGTGGCGGGTGAGGGCGTCGAGGATGGGGTAGTCGGCGCGGTGGATGCCGTGGCGTTTGTAGATGGGGTTCGTTCGGGCATCCACCGCCGAGTTGATCAGCTGCAGGCTCCTGAATACCTGGCTGGCTTGAGAGTCCCAGGTGGCTTCCGGCGCTTCAACCGATGCTGTCCGCACGGTCGGTCGCTTGCCCGTGGGTGCGTACGGTTGGTCGCCATCCTGAGCCGGATCGTGCACGGTTGTCGTCCTTTCCGGGCGATATCGACGGGGTCGCTCGGTGCAGGGTCCGTTGCCACGTCCTGCGCGGAGGGCTCTGCGGCGTCTGCTTCTCCTGAGTGGGGCTCTGTGGAGAGTCGGACTCCTTGTCGTGGCTGGGGCTGTGGCTCACCCGCATTGCGGAATCCCCCTGATGGGTGCGGAAGCGAGAGCTACCTGTTTCTGCTCCGCAGTTCGACGACGGTGATGTCGGGGGGCGCGCCGACCCGTACCGGCGGTCCCCAAAAGCCTGTGCCGCGGCTGACGTAGAGCTGGGTGCCGTCGATTTCGTGCAGGCCGGCGATCGCGGGCTGCTGAAGTGAGGCGAGGAGGCCGAGCGGGGCCAGCTGACCTCCGTGGGTGTGTCCGGAGAGTTGCAGGTCGACTCCGCGGCGAGTTGCTTCGTGGACCATCACAGGCTGGTGGGCGAGGAGGACGACCGCTCGCCCGGGGTCGCGGTCCGACAGCGCGGCCTCGTAGTCCGGCCCGTCGCCGTGATCGCCACCCGTGACGTCGTTGACGCCCGCGAGGTCGAAGGCGGGCAGTTCCAGGCGTTCGTTACGCAGGACGCGGATGCCCAGGTCGCCGATCTCCTCGAGCCACGGTTCGGCGCCGGACTTGTACTCGTGGTTGCCTGTGACGAAGTAGCTGCCGTAGCGGCTGGTCAGGTGTCGCAGCGGGGCCGCTGCTCGGCCGAGGTGGTCGACACCGCCGTCCACGAGGTCGCCCACGATCGCCACGGCATCCGGGGCGGCGCGATTGACGATCTCCACTATCCGTTCCGTGTGCCGCTCGCCGAGGATCGGACCGAGGTGTATGTCGCTGACGACGGCGATGCGGAATCCGTCGGCCTGGCGGCCAAGTCGCGCGAGAGGTACGCGTACGTGTGCGAGGCGGGGTGGGCCGAGAGCGGTGCGCATGCCGTGGCCGACCAGTGAGGCAGCCGCTGCTCCCGCAGCGATGGCGGTGGCCCGGGCGAGCACCACGCGCCGTGTCGGCCGCGCCGGCCCATCGCTCGGCGCACGGCCTTCCGCCAGGCGTTCCCCCTCGTCACCCGGCATGTCACGTTGTGGTGTCCGGCGCCCTGACTCCGTGACGCCCGCGGAGACCTTCTGCGGAAGTGCTTCAGCACGGGCAACACCACTGGCACGACGAGGCTTGCCGCCACGCGCGGCCAGGAGCCGAAGTGGTTCGGCGAGGAGAAGCGTGATCGTCACGTACATCATCAATGCGAGCCACACGTAACCCGGCCAGGCGATCCAGCGGCCGATGTGCTGCGGCAGGTCTCTCGTGGTGGCCATGGCGAGCGGCGGCAGCACGGCAAGGACGGCCAGGACTCGGGCACCGTGCCGGGCGGTGCGCGCGCCGAGGCTGGTGTCGTGGATCAGCCGCCGCCACAGGTACCAGTGCACGAGGGCACTGGCACCCGTGTACAGGACGAAGGTCAGGAGCGCCGTGACCATGGCTCAGCCGCGCTTCGGCAGCCGGAACGCGCCTGTGAGCGTGAGCAGACCGACGACCGCCAGAGCGACGAACGCGGCCTGGTAGGAGCCGCCGGCCGTGTCTGTTCCCGTGCGCTGGTCCGCGGCGATCAGCTGCACGGTGGCTATGAGGTTGATGCCGAGGGCCGCGCCGATGTTGCGGCACAGGGTGACGCCGGCCGTGTAGGCGCCGATCCACTGGACCGGGGACGTGTTCTGGATGTGCACCAGGCCGGTGGTGGCGACGAAACCGGTGCCGAGACCCGCCAGTGCCTCGCCGATGACGGCGAGGACGAGCGATTCGCTGCCGCCGAGTACGAGGACGCAGGGACCGGCCGTCAGCAGCAGACCGCCGATCAGTGCCGTGCCGCGGGCTCCGAAGCGCTTGAGCAGGCCGGCGCAGACCGCCGATCCCACCACCCAGCCCAGTGCACCGGCCATGACGAAGAGCCCGCTTGCTGTGTCGCCGACCGTGCCGTGGGAGGCCAGGGCGAGCGGGAGGAGGGTGACGGAGGCATACAGGACGGCGGCCGCGCCGATGGTGAGCAGGGCAGCTGTGCGCGGTTCGCCACTGGTCGCGAAGGCGACCGGCACCACGGCCGCCTGCGGCTTGCGCCGCACCTGGACGACGTGGCCGACGATGCCGACCGTGGTGACCACCGCCAGGGCGATGACGACGAGGACCGGGAAGTCCAGGGCGGGCGCTTCGAGGAGCAGCAGCGCTCCGGCCAGGGCGAGGGCGAACGACAGCAGCGCCCCGGGACTGATGGTGCGGGAGCTCTGGGCCTGCGCCGGGGGCACGCGCCGTACCAGGAACGCGGCGAGCGCGGCGAGGGGCAGGTTGATCAGGAAGACCCAACGCCAGCCGACGGTGGCCTCGGCGGCCGTGCCGAGGGCGGGTCCGGCGACCGCGGCCAGGCCCCATACGGCGGAGAGCATCGCCTGCATGCGGGCGCGCTCGTCGGGGCCGAACGCCTGGCCGATGACGACGTAGGTCAGCGCGGCTACCGCGCCGGCCCCGATGCCCTGCGCCGCACGGGCGGCGATGAGCAGCGGCATCGTGGTGGCCGCGGCGACCGCCGCGGAGGTGGCGGCGAAGGCGAGGAGAGCGGCGAGCATCGTGGTGCGGCCGCCGTAGCGGTCGGCGGCGAACCCTGCCAGCGGTGTGACCAGCACGCTGGTGAGCAGGAACGCGGAGATCAGCCAGGGGTACAGGTCGGCCTGGCCCAGCTGATTCGCCATGGTGGGCAGCAGCGAGCCCACCACGGTGGAGTCGGCGGCGGCCAGGAACAGGGCGAGCAGGACGCCGGCGAGCAGGGAGGTCCGGTTGCTTCGGGCATCGGCCGACTGGCTCTGGGCCGTTGTGTCGGTGGTCCCGATGCCGCTGGACAGCGAGGTCTCGGACATGAGCGGTCGTCTTCCGATCGTGAGGTCCGGTGGTGGAAGCCCGTGTGGTGGAGGGGCCGGCGGGGCGAGGGGTGGTGCCTCCGCCGGCCTCCGGGCCCACCGGCAGCCCGGGGCCGCCGCCGGTGGGAGACGAAGACCATCGGGCCGGCCAGGTAATGGGTGGGCCCCAACGTCGTGCGGTACTGGTCGGTCCGCACGGCGGTGACGGTCTGCGCGGGCAGGACGGGAGTACTGCGTGGCCGTTGTGATCGCCGGGCGGGCGTGGCGCATGGCCGCGCCCGCCCGCCGGTCACCAGTCGACGCGCATCTTCGAGTGGCTCAGCTTCAGCACGAGCCAGGGCGGCAGCTGGTACTGGCGCCGGATCAGTTTCGTGATGCCGTCCGTGAGCCGCCGGGGCCGCCGGTCCAGCCAGGTCATGGTGGCCTCCAGCGCCGCGAGGACCCGGTCGATCTCCTCCGCGGTGATGGTCAGCGGCGGATAGAAGCGCAGCACCGGATGGTCGATCTGCTCATTGAGCGAGTGGCCTGTGTGGATGCCGTGACGGGCCATCACCATGGAGATCAGCAGTTCCACCGAGGGGTTGCGGGTCCGCAACCCGGCCATGAAGCCGATCCCGGGGGCACCCAGCACATGCTTCGGGTGCCGCCGCGCCACCTCGGCCAGCCCCTCGGTCAAGCGCGGGCCCAGGGTGGCCGCGCGCTGGGGCAGGTCCTTGGCGATGACCTCGCGGATGGCGGCCGTCGCGGCGCTCACGGACAGGGCCGAGATGCTGCTGGAGCCGGCCAGCAGCGACGGATGCCACAGCGGGTGCCGCTCGGCCCGCGCCACCACCTCGGAACTGAGCGCGCATACGCCGACCGGGACGAAGCCGCCGGTGAGCGCCTTGGAGAAGAGCAGGATGTCCGGTATCACGTCGTCGTGCTCGACGGCGAACATCTTGCCCGTGCGCCCGAGGCAGGTCTGGATCTCGTCCGCGACGAACAGGGTGCCGGTGGCACGGCAGGCGGTGGCGACCTCCTCGATGTACCCCTCGGGTGGGACGGTGAGGTGAGCGCCGCCGAGGACGGGCTCCAGGAAGACCGCCGCCACGCTCCGGTCGGCGAGTGCCTCGCGTACGGCCGCGGCATCACCGTAGGGCACTGTGATCAGTTCGCTGCCGAGCGGCTCGAACGGCTCGCGGTGGTTGGGCTGGCCCAGCACGGTCAGGGCTCCGAGGGTCTTGCCGTGGTAGCCGCCCTCCGCGATGAGGACCCTGCGCCGCTCGGGCCGGGCGAGGTGGACGGCGCGCAGCGCTGTCTCACTGATCTCCGCGCCCGAACAGCCGAGGACGAAGCGGTCCAGGCCGGCCGGGAGGATCGTGGTGAGCAGTTCGAACAGCTCGGCGGTCGCCGGATGCACGGCACCGGGCGGCACGGTCGGCGCGGTGCGCAGGGTGTCGAGCACCGCGTCGCGCACCCGCGGGTTTCCGTGGCCGACCAGGAACACGCCGTAGCTGCCGGCGAGGTCCAGGAAGCGGTCGCCCTCCTCGGAGACGACTTCGGTGCCGCTCGCGCTCTGCTCGACGGGCCGTGAGGCGGCGGCGAGCATCAGGGCCGCGGTCGGGTTCCAGTGCCGCCCGAGTGAGTCGAGCACTTCCTGCCGCTGCTGGAGGACGGCTTGGGGTACGGCGCTCATGCGGCGACCTCCCGCACGGTGAGGACTTCCTCGGCGACCGCGCGCATGGTGCCGTGGATCTGCTCCAGGTCGGCGAGGCCGGCGGTGAGCGGCGGCAGGACCGCCACCACGTCGCCGTCCGGGCCGAAGGGCGGCCGGACCAGGATCCTGGCCTCAGCCAGAGCCGCGGTCAGGGCTCGGGCCTGCTCGGCGGTGGCGAGGCGCAGCCACACCAGGCCTCCGTCCGCGCAGAACTCGGTCACCGCGCTGAACGAGGCGAGGTCGCCCAGGATCCGCCGGGCGCTGTCCTCCGCCCGACGCTGCCGGTCGGCCAGCCCGTCGGCCGCCACGGCCGCGAGGACCGCGCACACGACGGCCGCCGACAGCGGGTTGGCGCCGAACGTGGAGCCGTGCAGGCTCGGGTTCTTCCCGGCGTACACGCGGTCGTACGCCGCCCTGCTGGTCACCATCACCCCGACGGGCACGGCGTCCGCGCCCAGGGCCTCCCCGAGGATCAGCACGTCGGGGAGGATGCCGAGCGCTTGCGTGCCGAGGTCCCAGCCAAGGCGGGCCGGAGCGGTGAGTCGCTCGTCCAGGATCAGCAGGACGTCGTGCTGGGTGCAGCGGTCGCGCAGGGCCCGCCACCACTGCGGGGAGAGCCGGTCCAGCGGGCGGCCGGGGGACGCGGGTGCGACGACCACGGCCGCCAGGGTGGCGTCGACCTGTTCGAGCAGGGACTCGGGGCGGGCGCTCGGAACCGTCAGGGGCATCAGAGGCAGGACGGGTACGGGCGTGGCGCCGGTGCTGAGACCCTGGCCGTGGGTGAGGGTGCCGAAGTTCTCCCCGGCGATGCCCAGCACGCGCGCACGGCCGGGGTGGGTGCCCTTGGCCAGTTTCAGTGCCGAGTCGAGGGCCTCGCCCCCGCTGTTGCACAGGTAGGACACGGTGAGCGGGTCCGGGCAGAAGGCGTCCAGTGCCTTGACCGCCTCGGCCAGCGGCCGGCTGAGCAGGATGCGGCTGGACAGGGCCACTCGGCCGGCCTGTTCGGCGATGGCGGCGGTGACGTCGGGGTGCCCGGCGCCGAAGCCTCCGGTCGACGCGTCGAACCAGTGGTTACCGTCGGCCGTCTCCATCCGGGCCCCGACCATGCCGGTGACGACGGGAGCGTGCGGATCGATGGTGCCTATGGAGTGCCGCCGGACGACGGCCCCGGGGTCACGCGAACTCATGTGCTTGCTCCAATGGCTTCGGTGGGGCCTGCATCAGGGGTGGACGCGGTCGGTGCCGGCGAACTCGTGCAGCAGCTCGCGGGTCTCGTCGTCGATCCGCTCGTCCACGGGGGACGGGGGCCAGGTCGCGGTCATGGCCTGACGGAAGGCCGAGGTCAGACGCTGCTGCACGTCCCATGCGGGGTTGTCGACGGTGTGGTCGACGCCAAGGACGTCCACGATGAGCTGCTTGAAGCGGCCCGCCAGTTCGGCGTTGAGCTCTTCCGTTCCGGAGAAGATCTCGAAGGCGCGCTGCCGTTCGGCCTCGCTGAAGGACGGCATGATGCACTCGAGCACCACGTGGTCGACCTGCACGTGCCTGGCCTCGTCCATGCCGTGGGCCCACAGCAGCTTGGTGAGGAAGTGCTCGCGCCCGGGGTCGAGATGGGCCGTGCGCTTTTCGAACACCGTGATGACGGACTCGCCGATGTACGCCGCCATGCACATCGCCGCGAGCTTCACGTACGGGGAGTCGTCGCCCTGGTAGAGCGCCAGCCGCTCGGAGAAGAGGGAATCGGCGAGCTTGATGTCCTCACCGGCCAGCTCCCTCACGTAGCGGTAGAAGAAGTCGGAGTGCAGATACTCCTCGGCGGCGAAGCAACTCAGCGCGTGGTGCAGGTCGTACCCGTCGCTGATGGGCGAGGTGTCCGCGCCGAGCTGCGCGGTGATGATCCCGAAGACGGCAGACAGGTGCCGCTCGATCTCGGCGAGCTGCGCCAACTCCTTGACCAGGTAGGCGCAGCCCTCGCGAGCCATGCCGGGACGGCCGTAGACCACATGGGAGATGAAGTCCAGCTCCCGCTCATCGGGACGGCCGGGCCAGCCCAGGGCGTTGGGGTGCAGGGTCTGCTCGTGCGCCGCCGCGTAGATGTCGCGCAGCCGGGCGCGGGTGCCGGTGTGGTCGGCCGGCGCGTCAGTGTGCGTCGTCACCGTCACCGTGGACCTCCTCCTCGAACTGCCGGTAACCGTCGGCCATCCCGACGTGGATCACGTCGATCTGCGCGTAGCCCTCGGCGAACAGCGGCGAGTCCCGCAGCTCCTCCACGAAGAAGTAGTAGGCGCGCAGGTCTTCGGTCGTGACGAAGGCGAAGTCCGTGGGCCGCGCGGAGAACGCCTCGGCGTCGTAGTGCTGGACGGTGAGCCGGTCGGCGTACTTGGCGATCAGCGGCGCGATGTGCTCCTGCTGGAACTGCTCACGCTCCTTGCCGGACTTCCGCAGCCAGGCCGGGGTGAAGGTGTAGCCGATGAAGATGCCGTACTTCATGGTCAGTTCCTCGCGTAGCTCTGGGAGTTGAGGATGGTGCGGTTGGTGTCGGTGATGGCGCGGCGGCCGTGCATGACGCGCGAGTTGTCGATGAGAACGATGTCGCCGTCCTGCCAGGCGATCTCCTCGGTCACCTGCTCGGTGACCTCGATGTACTCGGCGGTGACGTCATCGGGGATCGGGCTGCCGTCCGCGAACCTGATGTCCGGGGCCTCGTAGTTGTACGAGGGGCCCAGCAGGCTGTTGGCCCAGGCGGTGCGCGTGGACCACTTGGTGGGGTGCGCGGCGAACACCTGGTAGTGGTAGAAGAGGCTGCCGTCCGGGCGCTCGGTGAACTCGACCTTGGCGCCCGGATTGGCCTGCGCGTACAGATCGGCGACGGTGACCTCGTCCGGGCCGCGCCCGTCGCCGGCGAGGAAGGCGGCGAGCTTGCGCCACAGCTCGGCCGGCACGGTGCGCTTGTAGCTGATGGGCTGGGCCGCGAAGACGTCCCTGGCCCGCTCGGACAGGGCGTCCCAGACACGGAAGCCGTCGCATACCGTGGTCTGCGAGCCGGACGAGGCGGCCTTCACGCAGTGGAACCACAGCAGTTCCGGTGCGTACGGGGTCGCTCCGTTCTCCACGTGCAGGCCGATCGCGTCCGTACCGGAGTCGACCTTCTGCGCGGCGTCGCCGTGGAAGACGCGGGCCGGGTCCAGCGTGGTGCGCGAACTGTACTTCCCGACAAGCGCGTTGAAGTCGTCGACCGAGGGATTGAAGCCCCGTATCAGCAGGTGTCCCGCGTCGGCCAGGAGCTCGTCCAGTCCGGCCTCGTACAAAGCGGTGAATTCGGTGCCGCCGTCGCGCGGGGTGACCAGCAGGCCGTCGCCGTCTCCGAGCGCGGTCAGTTGGACCGTGTTCCGGGTGTTCTGGGCGTGCGTCATCGTTTCCCCCAGGTGATGAATGCGTTGAATGCGATGAAGTGGTGTGGTGGAGGTGACATCCACCGGATCAGGCGGCCGGCGCGAGCGCGGGGCGCACTATCTCCTCGAAGATGAGTCGGCGGCGGGGGCGGCCGGTGACAGTGAAGTAACGTTCCCGCAGGCCCTCACTGTCCGGCAGGACGATGTACCGCTCGGGGCGGTCGGTCTCCGCCAGGGCGCGGTCGGCGTAGGTGCGTGCCTCGCGCTCCACCGCGCGGGCCTTGTCACTGTCCCGCGACGAGGAGACCAGGACGGCGACCAGGTGCTCCATCCCTTCGCCGAAGAGGACCGCGTCGGCCACGTCACCGCACGAACGCAGCCGCCCTTCCACCCACTCGGGCGAGACATTGCGTCCATGCCCGGTGATGATGACGTTCTTCAGGCGGCCCAGGATGCGGATGAAGCCGTCCTCGTCGATGAGCGCCCGGTCTCCCGTGTGGAGCCAGCCTTCGTCGTCCACCGGCCGACTGGTCGGGTCCTCCACGGTGTACCCCGCGAACAGGGACGTGGATTTCACCAACAGCTCGCCCTGATCGGACAGTTTGACCGAGCAGTGCGGAAGCGGCCGTCCGACCGTGCCAGGGCGCCAGTGGCTCGCGGTGTTCCACGCCACCACGGAGCCGTTCTCCGACAGTCCGTACCCTTCGTGGACGCGCAAGCCGACGGCGTCCAGGCGCTTCAGTGCCTCAGCGTCTACGGGAGCGCCTCCGGCCATGAGGAACGGAGACCGCCCGGCCGGGAACAACTCGGCGCCGTCGCCATCGCGTACCGCCTTGTCCAGGGCGCTGACCAGCGCCGGCGGCAGCACGGCCGCCGAAGGGGCCACCTTCCGCAACCAGTCGAGCGCCTCGTCGGCCCGCGATCCTGCGGTGCCCAGCAGCGGCACGGCGCTCGGCAGCAGAACCATGCGGCCGCCACGGAGAATCGGCATGTATACCGCGGTGACCTGCTCGACCAGCAAGCTGAAGGGGACCAGCGAGAGGTAACGGTCGTAGACCCCGGCCGGGGAGACCTCGTCCAGCGAGGAGAGCAGAGCGCCGAGGCCGGCCGCCCGGATCTTGACGCCCTTGGGAGCGCCGGTGGTCCCCGACGTATGAATGATCTTGATGATCCGGTCGGGATCGGTGACGCCCGAGTCGCCCTTCTCCGCCACGACGCGGCTGCTGACGTCCCGGGACCGCTCCACCACGACCGGCTCGGCCGGGCCCGACAGGCCCCACGCCTTCAACTTGGCCGCTCCCGCGGTGTCCACCACGCACACGTGCACATCGCGCAGCAGCGATGCCGCCTGCTCGGCGGAGAAGGCCAGCGGAACCGGCACCTCGGTGTACCCGTCGGTCAGCAGCGCCAGGTCGGCGGCCACCCACTCCGGGCTGTTGTCCGCCACGAGGCCGACCCGCGCACCCGGCATGAGACCACGGGAACGCAGTGCCGCACGCACCTCGTCGGCCCAGTCCGTCATCTGCCCGTAGGTGTAGGTCCGCTCGGGCATGCCGTCGTCCCCCAGGCACTCCACGAGGACCGACTCCTGGTGCCGCGGCGCCCGCAGGGCGGCGAGCACGTCCTTCATCGCGCACCCGCCAGCGTGCTCTCCGTGGTCGTCTGCCCCCACGTCACGGCAAGGTGCGGGCCGGAGTCACCGCGCACGCTCAGCTGAGCCGCGAAGTGACGAAGGTCCACGTAGCCGGCGAGCGGTTCCGTCGCGTAGTACGACCCCCAGCGCCCCTGCTGCTCGGCCGGCAAGGACTCCTCTCGCGCCGGGGCGAGAGCGGTGAACTCGATACCGACGCGGGCCAGGGTGCGCGCCAGGGAGCGCGTCACGGTGCACATCAGGAACTCGGCTCCGTTGCACCAGGTCAGAGCCGGCACCATCCGGATGAGCGACAGACCGGCCCCGGCCTCACGCGAGGCCAGCGGCCCGATCTCGATCAGGCTGCTCGGCTCACAGGGTGTCGCCGTGTGCGCGGCGATCGCCTCGGCGGCCGGCCGGCCCAGGTAGCTGTCGACGAGCAGGCCGCGCGCACTGCCGAACGTCATTCCCGCGCAGGCCATCGGAACTTCAACGCCGTCCTCCATGGCGCACAGCGCGATGAAACTGTCCGGAGCCGCGGTGATGTCCGCCTGGTAGTCGCGCCTGTACCGCTCCCGCGCGAGATCCGAGCACGCGGACCACAGCGCGGTGTCTCTTCGGGCGATATTGATCTGCATTTCTCCCCCACTTCCAATCGCCGTTCTCAACTGCCCGACCACCTAGCGGTGTCCAGCCGGTCGAGCAAGCGGCAACCGGACCCCGAGGGGGTCCGTGCTGCCAGGGATTGGTGCCGTCGCCGGGCCGAGCCGGCGACGCGACAGACAGTATGACCAGTCGTCGATTTTTGACAACTAGTTCAAACAGTTAGGCGTGCGGGGGTGGAGAGGAGCGCTCACGGAGCGCGCGGCCCCGCCACGTCATTACGTTGCGTAACAGCCCAGTCTGTCGCAGCGAACGGACAGCAAAGAAGGCGGAAGCGCCCCTCCGGGGCGTCCGCCTTCGTCGACAACCGGTCCACGTGATCAGCCGTGAGCCAACCGCTCTCCCCCGGCCTTCTCTTCCGCGGCGGGAATGAGGTCGTCCACGACCCGCTGCACCGAAGACGCGGCGTTCGCCTCGAGCCGCGGCCAGCCCAGGCCGTGCATCATCGAAGCGGCCACAACCAGGCGATTCCCGTCGGGCGCGACGCTGCCCCACTGGAAGCGACGGGACAGCAAGTGGGTGACGGTGTATCCGAGGACCGCCGACCGCAGGGCATCGAGGGCCGCCTCAGGCGCCAGCTCCGGATGCTTGAAGACCCCCTCGCGCTCGGTCCTTTCCACGACGGCACCGATCACCTGGCCCATCTGGCGGTCGATCACGTCCCTCCGCTCCAGACGCTCGGGCGACGCCAAGGCACCTACCGCGTTGGCGAGGGCCGCGATGCTCGACTCGAACAGGGCAGGAGCAGTCTCCGCGTGCCGCATGTAGGCGAGCATGAGGCCGTAGAGCGCCCGCGCCCCGTCCCAGGGCAGATCGGCGATGGCCTGGTAGTACTGGATCTGCCGCTTCGCGCTGTCCGTCGAGATCGCGACGAGCAGATCTTCACGGCACGTGAAGTGGTTGTAGATGGTTCCCTTCGAGTAGCCGGCCTCCGTCGCCAGCCGTGCCAGGGTGAGGTTGTGCAAGCCGTCCCGCGCCACAACCTCCAGCGCTGTCCGAAGGAGCCGTTGCTCACGCTCCGCAACTTCCCGAGCCTTCCGCTGCGCAGTTCTCATGCCTCCCAGCATGCCCGACCATTGGTCAAAGTTCGACCCCTGGTCAATAGATTCTGTCCTGAAGTTGAGCTTAAGTAAGGCTCAAGTAGCTTGACGGCCAGCGATCGGCTTTCACCCGCGGAGCGCCGGGCTTCAGCGCGACCCTGAACCTTCGACTGATACAGCGGCGTCACCGCAGGTCGATCGGACTGCACACTCTCCTCAGTCGGCCGCAGCGCACACTGAAGCTCACGAGCCGATATTTCGAACAGAGTTGTGGCGGCCAGGAGCGCCGCCTGTCGTCGGGGAGCAAAAGCTTTCAGCCGTTCTTTTGGAAAGAGGCCGGATAAGCCATGCCCGGCGGGGTTGCTCCCCTCAGTCAGCGACTGAGGGCTGCCTCTCGATCTGTCGGAAAGATGCCCGGTGCTTGTCGAGGACGCCGGGGGTGTCGTGCAGGACCACGCTCTGCTGCAGCGGGATGCGTCCCATGCCGATGTCATGCATGGGTGATGTCTCATCGCCGACGCCGAAGGCGATACCGAACAGCAGCTTGAGTTCCTCGGGGACGCCGAGGGACCTGCGGACCGTGTCGGCGTAGACGCCGAGGACGGCTTGCGGGATGCCGCGGTATCCGCGTGCGGTCAGCGAGAGCAGGAAGTTCTGGGCGTACATGCCGATGTCACCGGCTGTTCGCACCCCGTCGCCGAGCACCGGCATGAAGAGGAGGGCGACGTGGGGCGCCCCGTAGAACCTCAGGTTCTCGCGGATGACCTCCTTCCTGCCCTCCCGGTCCGAGCGCTTTACGCCACGGGCCCCGTAGACGACGGCCGCGTGCTGGTGCGACCGCTCCTGGTAGATGCCTTCGCCGTAGCCGGAGGTGAAGTCGGGGGAGGTCCGGTCTTCCTCGTACGCCTTCAGGAGTTCACTGCTCAGGGCGTCCCGTGCCGCGCCGGAGACGACGTGGACCTTCCACGGCTGGGTGTTGCTGTTGGAGGGGGCCGTCTGCGCGTCTTGCAGAACGCCGCGGATGTCCGCGGCGGGCAGCGGAGTGGGCAGGAACTGCCGGGGGGAGTGCCGGGTCCGCACGAGATCGGTGAAGAACGAGGCGGTGGGGGGCAAAGCAGGTCCCTTTCGAGAGTGTTCAGTCCTGTTGTCGCGGCATCGCCGCGCACGCATCGCCGGCCGGCGCTGTCCGCTTTCCATCAGGCGATCGACGGTGAGGGGCAGCAGCCGGCGCTGATCATCGGGGCGTCAGGGGCAGAGAGGCGAAGGCGCTGACCGTGGTGCCGTGCGGGCGCCTGCCGTGTCAAAAGGAGGGGCCGAGGCGCGTAAGGGGAGCATGGGCTTGCCGTAGAACCCGGCCGCGGCGCTCCGCGTGCGAGGAGTTGCAGGAGACCTCTCGTACGGGGTGTGCGCCGCGGCCGACGGCGGGCGGCGGGCGGCGGGCGTCGTCACCTGTGGGCGGCGCGGTTCATCTCGACGATGTCCTCCAGGGTGGGATCGGCGCCGAGGGCGGCGAAGCGCTCTGCCATGCTGTCCCGGACGGCCGCGTCCTTGACGCGATCGGCCGCGGCCAGGGCCGCCGGCAGCTCGTCAAGAGTCAGCTCCGTGCAGTAGGCGGGGCCCATCGGCTGCTGACGCCAGGAGTTGGCCAGCGCACCCGCGTCGTAGGGGTGGAACCCGGTGTCGTCCACCAGACGCATGGCCACACGCTTCGCGTCCTCGGAATCACCGGCCACCGGAATGGCGATGCGGCCCGGAGTGCCCGCAGGAACACCCTTCGTTCGCTGGGTTTCGGCCAGGGCGGCGTTCCACGCCTTGACCACGGGGCGCCCGAGGAGCTCGGAGGTGTACACGCTCTCCACCACACCGTCCTCCACTGCCTCGATCCGCCCGTTGAGGTGCGGGTAGTAGTTGGAGGTGTCGATGACCACCGTCTCGGCGGGGACGGAAGCGAACAAGCCGGCCAGCTGTCCCGCCACCCCGAAGGGAATGGCGAGGATCACGGCGTCCCTGTCCTTGACGGCGCCCTCAAGTGCCACGGCGCGGGCGCCGGTGGCCAGCACGTCGGGCGCGACAGTCTCGGGGCCACGGGCGTTCGCCACCTCGACGTCGTGACCGGCCCCACTGAGCTTGCGGGCAAGATTGCCGCCTATGGCACCGGCGCCGATAACAGAAATTTTCATGATTTGTCCTTCGAAACGTTGCACCGCCCTCAGGGTGGTGCGATGTGATCACTGCCCTGGGGTTCCGGCGATCGTCAGGCGGGGGCTTACGCCTGTGTGTCCCGCTTGCGGTAGCCGGTGGCGATGAGCGCGCGAAGACAGTCCAGCGACTCCTCCTCGGCGGCGCCGGCGCCCTTGAGCCAGGCGACGGAGATGGCCGCGAGGAACAGGTCGTATCCCTTGACCGACTCGCAGACGCGCCCCGCCCGCTGGGCGGCGCGCACGTACTCCTCGGTGGCGGTGATGACGGTGTCGCAGGGGAGTGTGAGCGGGTTGTCCGGATCCTGTGCCCTGGCGGCGGCCATGAGCGGCTCCGGTAGTCCGCTGAACGCGCTGAAGTACTCCTCCAGCGCGCGCAGCCACTGCGCCAGCGCCTCGTCGGCGTCGCCGAGCCGCGCGATCTCTCCCTGCCGCGCCACCAGTTCTTCGGAGCGGGTCTGCAGCACGGCCGCCAACAGCGCTTCCCGGGTGGGGAAATGCCGGTACAAGGTGCCGGGCCCGACGCCCGCCTCCTTGGCCACCGCCTCCAGGGACGTACCGACCCCGTACTTCAGGAAGTGACGCTGTGCCGCTTCCAGGAGGGCGGCACGGTTGCGCCGGACATCCGCACGAGGCTTGCGCCCCTGCTGCCCACTGGCGCTCATACGCCCTCCTGGTCACGCGATCCTGCGGCTCCGACAAAACGGAGGCTACCTCCGCACTGGACCCAGAGTAAAACGGAGGCAGCATCCGGTCAAGCCGGAGGTAGCACGGACAGGACGATCCGGGACGGCCGGGCGGGGTCGTGTGACCTGTACCCGTATGCGGTGCCCGGCGCGGAAGACGATGCTGGTCGACCACAGGTCCACCAGGCGCTCGCCTGCCTCGCCGGTCACCTCGACGTCCTCGGTGAGCGGTTCGGTGGTGAAGACATGGGGGTCTGCTTGCCGTACGGCAGCCGGCTCAGCACATCTCGATCTCCGCCATGCACTGCTCCTCGGGTCAGGGGTCCCGGGGGTCAGGCCACCGCGTTCAACAAGTCGGCCAGCACGTCGGGCCGTTCCAGAGCGATGAAGTGGCCTGCCTCGGGGACCTGTGTGAAGTCGGCGGCCGGCAGCAGTTCCTTGTTGGCTTGCCGGTCCGAGGGGCGGGACCAGTCCTTCTCGCCGTAGACGAGGTGGATGGGGGCCTTGACCTCGGGGTAGCGCGAGCGGGCGGCGATGAGACTGGGCAGGGCCTGGTACACGGCCCGGGCGACGGTCGGGTAGCCGGGACGGGCGCCCGACTGGAGGAGTTCGTCCACGTAGTCCTCACGCAGTGCGCGCTTGTCGCCGAGGCCGCCCTGCAGGATCTTGCGGAGGGCGGGCTTGGGCTCCACCCCGGCGATCACCGGGCCCACTCCCGGGGCGAGGACACCGCTGACCACCACACGGGCGAGGAGGCTGGACCGGGCGATGCCGCCGCGGAAGTCGTAGGTGTTGACCGCGACGACCCGCCGGACCCGCTCCGGCAGATCGGCCGCGGTGGTCAGGGCGAGCACCGCACCCATGGACTCCCCCACCAACGTCACGTCGTGGAGGTCGAGTTCGGTCAGGAGCCGCTCGACGCCCGCGCGCATGGCCGGCTCGTCGTACGACGCACCGGGCACGATCTCGGAGTAGCCCATCCCCGGCAGATCCAGGGCGTACACGGTGTAGTGGTTCGCGATCAGCGGGATGAGGTGGCGGAAGTGTTCGGCCTGGGTGCGCACGGTGTGCAGCAGGACCAGGGGAGCGCCGGTGCCGGCCTTGAGGTAACGCAGCGTTCCCTCGCGGCCGCCGAGTTCCGCGCGCGGGGCGAGGGTGTGGCTGGTGGTCCCCGGAATGTGGATCGTGGGACGTGACTCGCGGTCGGGCATCTCGCCGACTCCTTGTGTGTGAAGGGGGTTACTTCGCCAGCTGGGCGTACAGGTCGGCCAGGTCGCCGGCCAGGCCCGCCTTGACCTGCCGTGAGATGTCGTCGGCGAGGACCTCGTACGCGCCCGTCTCGATGCCGTCGAGGGCGAGTGCGGCGACCTCGCGAGGGTCGGACTTGGGCGCGTCGACGCCTGCCGTCAGGTCCGTGTCGACGTAGCCGACATGAAGTCCGGTCACGGCGATGCCGCGCGGCTGGAGCTCCAGGCGCAGGGAGTTGGTCTGCGACCACAGGGCGGCCTTGGAGGCGCTGTAGGAGCCGCCGAGGGCCAGCCAGGAGAGCACCGAGTGCACGTTGAGGAGGTGGCCGCCGCCGTTGCGCTCGATGACCGGCACGAAGGCCCGGGCGACCAGGAGCGGGCCGTAGAAGTTCGTCTCGAACTCGCGGCGGACGTCGTCGAGCGGGGAGTCCAGGAAGGACGCGCCGACCGAGGCACCGGCGTTGTTGATCAGTACGGTGACGTCTTCCGCCTGTGCGGCGGCCGCCGCCACGGACTCCGGGTCTGTGACCTCCAGTGCCACCGGGACCGCGTCCGGGTGCGTCACGCTGCGCGGGTCGCGGGCCGTGGCGTAGACCTTGCCGGCACCGCGCGCGTACAGCTCCTCCACCAGCGCCTTGCCTATGCCGCGGCTGCCGCCGGTGACGAAGACGTTGGCGCCCTTCAAAGCGGTCATGACTCTCTCCACAGCATGAGGAACCGATCGGTTTCCACCAAGGTAAACCGATCGGTTTCCAGACGCAAGCCCGGCAGAGCCACCGGCTCGTTGATGACGCTGTCACCAACCACGAGGGGCAAGTGCAGCAGAGCGAGGGCCTGGCTGCGTCGGCAGACGGCCGACGCGACTGCGCGCCCGCTTCGTGAAAACCGGCTGTCAGCCGAGACTTCAGCCGAGACCGAGGATGGCCTCGACCAGCAAGTCCGGCTGCTGCTCCTGCAGGAAGTGACCGGCGTCGGGGACCGTCACATGCTTCCGCCCCCGCGCACCGGGGACACGGGCCTGGAAGATCCGCTCGAAGGCGCGCGTGACGTCTTCGTGTTCGGCGAAGGCGGTGAGGAACGGCTTGTCGAAGGCTGTCAGTCCGGCCCAGGCACGGTTCAGCATCGAGGCAGGCGGGTCTGCGGCATCGAGCGGTACGAGCCGGGGGAACTGCCGCGCTCCGGCGAAGTGCCGCTCGGACGGGAAGGGAGCGTCGCAGGCGGCCGCTTCCCCCTCGGTGAGGACGTGGGCGGTCTGGTTGAGGGCAAGTCGGGGCTGCCGACGGCCCAAGAGGCGGTCAGGTCGGTTGACTCGGACTGCTCCAGCCAGTGCAGGAACGCGCCGGCCGCGGGCGCGAACTGCTCCGGGGTGAAGGCGGCCATGACGTCCGGGGCGGCCAGGCCGGTGTTGGCGGTGACCACGACCGCGAACCGGTCGGGCGTGAGCCCGACGTGCACGAGGAAGACGAACCCGCCCCAGTCCTGACCGAACAGGGTGATGTCCGCGAGACCGAGCTGGTCCAGCCAGTCACCGGTCCAGGCGACGTGGGACTCGTAGGTGTACGCGGCCCGGTCGACCGGCTTGTCGAGCGGCCGAATCCCATCAGGTCGGGGACCAGCACACGTCGGCCGGCTGCCACCCGGCCGGGAATTATCTTGCGGTAGAGGTAGCCCCGGGTCGGCTCGCCGTGCGCGAGGACCACGACCCGGCCGCCGGGTGGCCCCTCGTCGATGTAGTGCATGCGCAGGCCCTCACCGACGTGACGCACAGGGGCCCGTACGGCCAATCGGGCAGGCCGTCGAAGCGCTCGTCAGGTGTTCGTTCGAAGTCCATGCGATGCAGCGTACACCGATCGGTTTCCTGTGTACGTCGATCGGTTTCCTGCTTGACCCGGCCGGCCCATCAAGCGAGGAGGCTGCTCCTTGCGCGTGGAAACCGATCGGTTTACGCTGTCGAAACTGATCGGTTTCTCGCCCTGGGCGAGTCTCGCCACCCGACTCACGAGGAGCATTGGATGACTACCGCGCGCGACGTCGAGGGCCAGTCGGCGGATCCCAGGCTTCCAGCGAAGCTGGCTGCGCACCCGTCGGTGCGGGCCGTGCTCGCCCGGCGTGCGGCGGGTGACGTCACGAGCCCGCCGGCGGTGATCGACGCGGCCTGGCTGCGCGAGCTGTGCCTGGCGGCCGGCGCGGACGACGCGGCCGCGGTCAGCCTGGACCACCCCGACCTGGCCGGCGAGCGGGAGCACGTACAGTCCGCGCTGCCCGGCACCCGCACCCTGATCGCGATGGCGGTCCGGATGAACCGCGACAACTGCCGCTCCCCGGCCCGCAGTGTGGCCAACCAGGAGTTCCACCAGACCGACGAACAGGCCAACCACGCCGCCCGCAGCGTCACCCAGGTGCTCCAGGACGCCGGCTACCGCGCGCTCAATCCCTCCGTCGGATTTCCCCAGGAGATGGACCGCTTCCCCAGCGAGCGGATCTGGGTGGTGGCGCACAAGACGGTCGCGGTGGCCGCGGGGCTCGGCGTGATGGGCCTGCACCGCAACGTCATCCACCCGAAGTTCGGCAGCTTCGTCCTGCTCGTGACCGTCCTGGTGGACGCGGAGGTGAGCGAGTACGGGCAGGCGCTGGACTACAACCCCTGCCTCGACTGCAAGTTGTGCGTCGCGGCCTGCCCGGTCGGCGCCATCGCCAAGGACGGTGCCTTCGACGCGCTGGCCTGCACCACGCACAACTACCGCGAGTTCATGAGCGGGTTCACCGACTGGGCGCAGACCGTGGCCGACAGCGAGGACGCCGCCGACTACCGCTCCCGCGTCACCGACTCCGAGAGCGCCTCCATGTGGCAGAGCCTGAGCTCACCGCCCGGCTACAAGTCCGGCTACTGCCTGGCCGTCTGCCCCGCCGGAGAGGACGTCCTGGGCCCCTACCTGGACGACCGCAAGACGTTCATGGACACCGTGCTGCGACCGCTCCGGGACAAGAAGGAAACCCTGTACGTCCTGCCGGGCTCCCACGCGCAGGAGTACGCCCGGCGCCGCTTCCCCCACAAGCCCGTCAAGGAAGTCACCGGCGGCTGGCAGCCCCCGGCGAAACGCTCCGCGTCCCCCGACCGAGAGACACGTACGTCATGAGTGGCATTCCCCCCTTCCGCGTCCTGCGCGCCAAGCCCTTGTGGATCGCGAACGGCGTCATCACGGGCGTACTCGCGCTGCTGTTCGCCGTGTTCTACGTCGGCGCCAACATCGACCCGGTCGATCACCTGTCGAAGCTGCCCGTCGGCCTGGTCAACGCCGACAAGTGAGCCGCTGCCGGCGGCAAGCAGGTCGACCTCGGGGCGCAGATCACCGCATCGATCAAGAAGTCCACCGCGGGCGGGGACAAGATCGACTGGAACGTGATGGGCGAGAAGGAGATGCGGGAGGAACTCGGCGAGGGCAAGCTGTTCGGCGCGCTCGTGGTGCCCGCCGACTTCACCGCCTCCGCCACCGCGCTGACCGGCACAGCGCCCGACGGGACCCCAGCCCGCCCGACGCTGAGGGTGCTGACCAACCAGTCCGCCGGCAGCCTGGGCTCCAGCCTCGCCCGGGCAGCGACGACCCAGGCGGCCGAGAGCGCCTCGCTCCAGGTGGGCAAGGAGCTGACCGCCCGGATCGGGACCGCGCGGGCGAAGCTGCCCGTAGCGGCACGCGTCCTGCACTCACCCTCGTGGTCGTCGGCATGCTCTCCGCCAACGTCATCAGCGGCCAGGTGGACCACGCCCTCGGCTACACCCACAACGACATGGGACCGCTGCGCCTGCACCGCCCGCCGATCAGGGCGACCCGGGTGCAGACGCTCGCCATCAGCGGCACCCTCATGGCAGGCCTGTCCCTGCTGATGGGCACCCTGGTCCTGACGGGCGCGGTCGGCATCATGGGCATGGACGCCTCCCACCTGCCACTGCTGTGGCTGTACTCGGTGTGCGCCGTCGCCGTCTCCGGTATCGGCGCGCTCACCCTCCTCGCGGTCTTCGGCACGCCCGGCATGCTGGTGGTCACGCTGGTCTTCATCGGGATGGCGGTACCCACGGCCGGGGCCACCACCCCCATCGAGGCACTCCCCGCCTTCTACCGCTTCCTCGCGGAGTTCGAGCCGCTGCGGCAGATCACCGGTGGTATCCGCTCGATCCTCTACTACGACGCCCAGGGCGACGCGGGTCTGACCCGGGGCTGGGTCATGATGACCGCCGCTCTCGTGGCGGCCGCGCTGTTCGGCTTCGGCGTACTGGGGTGGTACGACCGCAAGGGACTGCACCGCATCCCGGTGGAGACGACGGCGGAGAAGACCACCGTCCCGGCGTAACCCCGTTGCCGAGCCTCTGCCCGAAACCCCCTGGAAACCGATCGGTTTTCATTTCGTCCGCTTCGGGTTAACCTCGCGGTATGACCACCGAAGTGAAAAGAAGCCCCAGGGAGCGGCTGCTGGAGGCGGCGGCCACGCTCACCTACCGAGACGGCGTCAGCATCGGCGTCGAGGCGCTGTGCAAGGCGGCGGGGGTGTCGAAGCGATCCATGTACCAGCTGTTCGAGAGCAAGGACGAACTCCTGGCAGCAAGCCTGAAAGAGCGCGCCTCCGCCTACGTGGCGACCCTCCTGCCCGCCGCGGACGACGGCCGGTCACCCCGCGAGCGGATCCTGCACGTCTTTCAGCAGATGGAGTCGCAGGCGGGTGCGCCCGAGTTCCGGGGCTGCCGATACCTGGCCGTGCAGATCGAGCTCAAGGATCAGAGCCACCCCGCGAGCCGGGTCGCCCATCAGGTCAAGGCGAACCTGACCGCCTTCTTCCGTGCCGAGGCCGAGCGGGGCGGGGCGGGCGATCCCGATCTGCTGGCCCGGCAGCTCAGCCTGGTCTTCGACGGCGCGAGCGCCCGCGCGGGAATCCAGGCCGACAACATGACCGGGCTCATCGCCCCCACGGTGACCATCCTGCTCGACGCGGCAGGCGTGCGCTGACGCATCACTCGTCCAGAACACTCCCCCACCTCCCTGCACTCGCGGAAAGCCCCACGGCCGTAAGAGTGTGGCCGAGCATGCCGCAAGCGAAGAAGTTTGCCGTCTCGCCCGTATCAGCACCCCGCGACAGGTGCACGGTCTCCCAGATCCTCATCCAGCCGACCCGGACGACCTCGCTGATCAGGCCATCGCCCTGCGCCTCGGCGGCCGCCCTCTCGAAAGCCAGGCGGGCCCACGAGATCCGTGACCATGGCGTCCGGGCGCTCATCGTCCAACCCGCCTACACCAGGACCGGGTTCGAGGCCAACAGCGCGAAGCCCGACACTCCCCTGCACGCGTACGCGAAGAAGCGGCAGACCGTCGACCGGGTGATGGCGCAGGCGGTCAGGGACGGTGACGCCCCCGCCGTCGCCCAGGCGATCGTCGCGGCGGCGACCGACACGAAGCCGAAGCCGCGCTACACCGCCGGGCCCCTGGCCGGACGCGCACGCGTACTGCGCCGCCTCGCTCCCACCGGGGTCTTCGACAAGCAGATCCGCAAGATGAACCAGCTGGCCGGCTGACGCGCAGGCGCTGCCCCGTGCCCTTCTGAACAGCCGCTCCACCTTCCCCAGACAGAGGAACCCTGATGCCAGAGCGCAATCCCATCCTGATCACCGGTGCCGCCGGCCGTGAGCCTGATGGCCGCGGCGGCGCGGGCACAGGGCGGCATCGAGGTGTTCGTCAACATCTCCGAGTACGAGCAGTCGTTCATGACGTTCGACAGGATGACCGCGCCGGAGGAAGAACGGCGTGCGCGCCTCGGCGGACTCGTCGCCAACTGGTCGCCGCAGCAGCGGGCCCACTGGGTCGCCGAGCGGGTGCTGGAGTGGTCCGGCGTCCCGACCGTCAACATCCAGGCGGCTTTCTTCGTCGAGAACCCCATCATGACCTGGCTGGCTTTGAGCTCACTGGCCGACGGTGAACTGCGCCTGCCCTTCGGTGACCACCGGCTCGCACCCATCGCCGGTTACGACGTCGCGCAACTGCGCGCGAAGATCCTGGCCGACCCGGCGCCGCACATCTCCAAGTCCTACGCGCTCACCGCCCTGCTACGCCTCGTCAGGGGCGTCCTTGCCGTAGGTGGCGGGCGGCGGCGAGGCAGGAGGACAGCCACGTCGCCTCCGGGCGGTTTCACGCGCACCCGCCGCCCCGCCCCGTCAGCCGTACTCGGGCTGCCACATGGCGTCCTGGATCTGCTGGATCACGTCGTCGAGGCGGGCCCGGGCGACGCCCTCCTCGGCGGCGCGGCGGGCGACGGCCGCGGCGACCACGGCCGAGGAGGTGCGCAGGTTCCGCACCTCCGGCAGCAGGGCGGCGCCGGGTTCCGACAGGTCAGCGAGGCCGGCGACGGCTTCCGCCGCGGCCTGGAGCATGCCGTCGGTGATCCGCTCGGCGCGGGCCACCACGGCGCCCAACCCCAGCCCGGGGTAGAGGAGGGCGTTGTTGGCCTGGCCGATGACGTACGTGGTGCCGTCCAGCTCCACCGGAGGCACCGGGATGCCGGTGGCGACCAGGGCCTTGCCGCCGGTCCAGCGCAGCACGTCCTCCGGCATGGCCTCGATCTTCTCCGTGGGGTTGGACAGCGGAAGGACGACCGGCCGGTCCACGTGGCGGGCCATGGAGCGCACCACGTCCCGGGTGAAGGCCCCGTGCCGGGTGGAGGTTCCCACCAGCACGGTCGGCTGGGCCTGGTCCACCACGCTCGGCAGGTCGGCCGGCCTGTCGTCGGGCCACTCGTCGTCGGGTCGCGCGTAGGGCCGCTGGTAGTCGCGGAGTCCCTCGGTGGACTGCCGCAGCAGGCCCTGGCGGTCCAGGCACCAGATGCGGCGGGTGGCCTCCTCGCGGTCCAGGCCGTCGCGGACCATGGCGTCGCGCAGCTGGTCGGCGATGCCCACGCCCGCCGTCCCGGCGCCGAAGACCACGATCCGCTGGTCCCGCATGGGCGTGCCGGTGATCTGTGTCGCGTTCATGATGCAGGCCAGCGTGATCGCGCCTGTGCCCTGCATGTCGTCGTTGAACGTGCAGATCTTCTCGCCGTACTGCTGGAGGATGCGGCGGCCGTTGCCGGGGCCGAAGTCCTCCCAGTGCAGCAGCGCCTGCGGGAACAGCTCGCCCACCGCCTCCACGAAGGCGGCGACGAACGCGTCGTACGCCTCGCCGCGCACCCTGTTGTGCCGGTTGCCGACGTACAGCGGGTCGTTGAGCAGCGCCTGGTTTCCGGTGCCGACGTCGAGCATCACCGGGATGGCCCGCCCCGGGTGGATGCCCGCGGCGGCGGTGTAGACCGCCAGCTTGCCGACCGCGAGCTGCATGCCGCCGACGCCCCAGTCGCCGATGCCGAGGAGTTGCTCCGCGTCGGTGGCCACCAGCAGGTCGACGTCGTCGGGGCCGAGGTTCAACGCCTGGAACGCCGGGCGGATGTCCTGGGGGCGGTCGATGGAGAGGTAGACGCCGCGCGGGCGCCGGTACTCGTGGCTGTAGCGCTTGACCGCCTCGCCCACGGTCGGGTCGTAGACGATCGGCAGCAGCTCGGTGAGGTGGTCGCAGAGCAGCCGGAAATAGAGGACCTCGTTGCGGTCGTGGAGCTGCTCCAGGTACACGTTCTTCGCCAAGTCGTCCGGCTGTGCCCGCAGTTGCTCCCAGGCGCGGCGGGCCTGGAGCTCCAGCGACAGCACCGCGGGCGGCAGCATCCCGATCAGACCGTGGCGCTCCCGCTCCTCGTGGGTGAAGGCGACGCCCTTGTTGCTCAGCGGGTCCGTGAGCAGTGCGTGTGCGTGCCCGTCCGGTTGCCCGCGGCTGGTGTGGCTCTTCCCGGGGTTGCCCTTCCCGGGATTGCCCTTCCCCCTCTCCTGGTGGTCGTTCTGTGCGCGGTTGCTGGACGGGGCCATCGGATCTCCTTGCGTCGTACCACTGCCGTAGGGGCTGGTTTCCGGCCAGGCGCCCCGGGTACCCCGGTCGCCGTGACAGGCGCACCGGCGCCCATCCCTTTGCCGCACATTGACGCAGCCCTTCGTTCGGGTACGGCGGCGCGACCGCCTCCAGCCGGTGCAGCGATCCCCGCGATGAGAGAAGAGGGGGATTTCCCCATGTCCAAGCCCGCCCAGCAGCAACAGCCCCCGGGCTCCGAAGCGGACCTGCGGCCCCAGGCCGACCACGGTGAGCACAGCTACCGCGGATCGGGCCGCCTGGCCGGGAAGGCAGCGCTGATCACGGGGGGTGACAGCGGTATCGGCAAGGCCGTCGCGATCGCCTACGCCCGCGAGGGTGCCGATGTGCTCCTCTCGCACCTGGACGAGGAGGAGGACGACGCCCGCGACACGGCGCGCTGGGTGGAGGAGGCCGGCCGCACGGCGGTTCTGGTGCCCGGCGACCTGAGCGGTCCCGCCCACTGCCGGGAGGTGGTGGCCCGGGCCGTCGAGGCGTTCGGCCGCATCGACGTCCTGGTCAGCAACGCGGCGTTCCAGATGTTCCGGGACTCGATCGAGGAGATCCCGGACGAGGAGTGGGACCACACCCTGGCGACCAACCTCAGCGCCATGTTCCACCTCTGCAAGGCGGCGGTGCCGCACATGAAGTCGGGTGCGTCGATCATCGCGTCCACCTCGGTGAACTCCGACTCGCCGCCGCCGGGCCTGCTGGCGTACAACGCGACGAAGGCGGGCATCGCCAACATGGTCGGCTCCCTGTCCCAGTCGCTCGCCGAACGGGGTATCCGGGTCAACAGCGTCGCCCCGGGGCCCATCTGGACGCCGCTGATCCCCGCCACGATGCCGCCCGAACAGGTCGAGGACTTCGGCGACCAGACACCGCTGGGGCGCGCCGGGCAGCCGGCCGAACTCGCCCCCGTGTACGTCATGCTCGCCTCGGACGAGTCCGCGTACGTCTCGGGCGCGCGCATCGCCGTCACGGGCGGCCAGCCCATTCTCTGACACCTCGTCAGGGACGCTTCGCCATCAGACATCGGGAGTGACGTGGACTGGTACCCCTTGCGGCTGACCACCCCGGTCAAGCAGCACGTCTTCGGCGGCCGGGCCCTCGCGGAACGGCTGGGCCGTACCGGCCTGCCCGACGGCCCGGTCGCCGAGACCTGGGAGGTCAGCGATGTGGACGGCGAGGGAGCACGCGTCGCGGACGGCTCGCTGGCCGGCCGCCCGCTGCGCCGGCTCGTCGAGGAACACCCCGACGAACTCGTGGGGCGCGGCTGGCGCGGCCCGCGCTTCCCGGTGCTGACCAAGTTCATCGACGGCACCGGCGCCCTCCCGGTCCATCTGCACGCCGACGACGACACCGCACGCCGGCTGGAGGGCGAGCCCCATGGCAAGACCGAGGCGTGGCACGTCCTCGACGCGGCCCCGGGAGCCACCGCCCTGGTGGGGACGAAAGCCGGCGTGGACCGGGACACGCTGCACCGGGCCCTTCTCGCGCAGGACTTCGACGCGGTCATGCGCCGGCTTCCGGTGCGGGCCGGGCAGACCGTCTACGTACCCGGCGGCACCCTGCACAGTTTCGGCCCCGGCACCCTCGTCTACGAGATCGAGCAGACCTCCGACATCCAGCAGCACGCCATGCGCCGGCACATGGAGGACGGCTCGGAACTGGACGACGAGGAGTGGCACAGCAACCTCGGGCGGCTGCTCGACGAGTGGCGTCCCGGGCCGCGCCCCGAGTTCCACTCCGGCCTGAGCGTCCAGGTCGACGACGGAGTGGAGCGCACGGTGCTGTGCGCCGGCCCGTACTTCGCCCTGGAGCGGTGGCGAGCGGGCACCACCGCCCCACTGGTGCACGACTTCTCCACCGCGCTGGTCGTCAGCAACGCCGGTGCCCCGGTCACCGTGGAGTCCGGTGGCCGGTCCGAGCGGCTCGGGCGGGCCCGGAGCCTGCTGCTGCCCGCCGCGCTGGGCCGCGTGCGGATCGAGGGGCCCGCCGATGTCCTCCTCGGCTACCTGCCCGACCTGGAACACGACATCCGCAGGCCGCTGCTCGCGGCCGGGCACGGGGCCGCCGCCGTGGCCGCGCTCGGTGAGGGCCTCACCGACCCACTCACGTAGAAGGCACGTAGCAGGCACGTAGAAGGAGCTCCATGGGCACCATCACCACCAGCGACGACGTCACCCTCCACTACGAGGAGCGGGGCACCGGCCCCCCTCTCGTGCTGATCCACGGCTGGGGCTTCAGCAGCCGCTTCTTCACCCGCAACGTGGACGCCCTCGCCGAACACGCCCGTGTCATCACCGTCGATCTGCGCGGCCACGGCGACTCCGGCAAACCCCGCCACGGCTACCGCGTGTCGCGGCTGGCCAAGGACCTGTTCGACCTCCTCGAAGAACTCGACCTGCGTGAGGTCACCGTCCTGGGCTGGTCGCTGGGCTGCCCGGTCATCTGGAGCTATCTCGAACTCTTCGGCAGCCACCGCCTGGCCCGGGCCGTGTACGTCGAGCAGGCACCCCGCCAGTACTACGCACCGGACTGGCCGCACGCACACGCCACCTGCTACGACGAACCCTCCCTGGCCGCCCTGCAGACGCAGCTCACCTGCGATCCCCCGGCCTTCGACGAGGACCAGATCCGGACCGTCTTCGCCACCGAACCCACCCCGCCGGAAAGGGAGTTGCTCCTGGCCGAGATGGCCAAGTCACCCGCGCCCGCACGCAACGCACTGATGGCCGACCACACCCGCCACGACTGGCGCGACCTGCTGCCCACGCTCCGGCTGCCCAGCCTGGTCCTGGTGGCACGGCAGGACGAGGTGTTCCCGTGGCAGGGCCCCGCCTGGGTCGGCGAGGCGCTCCCGGACGCCCGGACCGTCTTCTTCGAGCACAGCGGCCACGGGCTGTTCTTCGACGAGCCGGGGAAGTTCCACCGGACGGTCACGGGGTTCCTGACCGACAGCGAGATCGAGACGGAGGTGCTCGTATGAACAGCCCCGCGCCTCCGTTCGCCTTCCCCTACGGCGTCAACCAGTTCACCACCATGCCCTGGTCCTTCGAGGAGGACCTGACGCACTACGCCGACCTCGGTGTCGAGGCGATCGAGCTGTGCGAGACCAAGCTCGACGACGACGCTGACCGCGCCAAGGCGCAACTCGCCTCCGTCGCCGGGGCGGGACTGCCGATCAGCTCGGTCCAGCCCCTCGTACGGACCGTGTTCCCCAGCGAGACCCAGCCGGGTCCCGCCGCCCGGCGCGACCGGCTGGACCGCTTCCGCCGCAGCGTGGAGCTGATCGCGCCGTTCGCCCCGGGCGCGGTCTTCGTCACGAACACCGGGCCGGCGCCCGACGGGAACCTGCACGAGGCGATCCGCCAGGTCGTCCGCCATCACCGCGAACTGGCGGACATCGCCGCCGGCCACGGCGTACGCATCGCGCTGGAACCCCTCAACCCCGTCCTGCTCAACGCGGAGACCGCCATCTGGACCTACCGGCAGGCGCTCGACATCGTCCAGGAGGCCGACCGGGAGAACCTGGGCGTCTGCCTCGACCTGTGGAACCTGTGGCAGGACCCGGACCTCGTCCCCCACCTCGCCGACGCTCCCGACCGCCTGTTCCTGCTCCAGGTCAGCGACTGGCGCACCCCGCGCTCGCGGATGGACCGGCGCGGTGTCGGCACCGGTGACATCCCGGTCGGCCGGCTGCTGCACGCCGCCCACCGCGTCGGCTACCGCGGCCCCTGCGTCCTGGAGATCTTCTCCGACAACGTGCCGGACTCGCTCTACGAGACGGACCTGGACGAGCTCCTGCGCGCCAACCGGACGGCCCTCGAGTCGGCTTGGCGGGCCGGCTGAGCGCGGGCGGGAGCGGTCCGGACGAACAGGGGGAACTACGCGGTCAGCGGGCGGCGAGGAGCTCCAGTGTGTCGATCACGCGGTTCGAGAAGCCCCACTCGTTGTCGTACCAGGCGACCACCTTGACGTGGCGGCCCTCGACGCGGGTGAGGGCCGAGTCGAAGATCGACGAGGCCGGATTGCCCGTGATGTCGGACGACACGAGCGGGTCCTCCGAGTACTCGAGGATGCCGGCGAGCGGCCCCTGGGCCGCGGTGCGGTACGCCGCCAGCACGTCGTCGCGCGTCACGTCGCGGGCGACGGTCGTGTTGAGTTCGACGATCGAGCCGACCGGCACCGGTACGCGGATCGAGTCGCCCGACAGCTTGCCGTCGAGGTTCGGCAGCACCAGGCCGATCGCCTTGGCGGCGCCGGTCGTGGTCGGCACGATGTTGACGCCGGCGGCGCGGGCGCGGCGGGCGTCGCGGTGCGGACCGTCCTGCAGGTTCTGCTCCTGCGTGTAGGCGTGCACCGTCGTCATGAACCCGTGCTCGATACCGGCGAGTTCGTCGAGGACCGCGGCCAGCGGCGCGAGCGCGTTGGTGGTGCAGGAGGCGTTCGAGACGATCGTGTGCACGTCCGGGTCGTAGGCGTCGGTGTTGACCCCGAACGCGAGTGTGACGTCGGCGCCGTCCGACGGGGCGCTGACCAGGACCTTCTTCGCGCCCGCGTCGAGGTGGGCGCGGGCGGCCTTGGCCGAGGTGAAGCGGCCGGTGGCCTCCAGGACGATGTCGACGCCGAGCTCGGCCCACGGCAGCTGCGCCGGTTCGCGCTCGGCCAGAACCGTGATGCGGCGGCCGTCGACGACCAAGGTGTTCCCGTCGGCGGTCACCGGCCGTCCGAGCCGGCCGGCCGTGCTGTCGTAGGCGAGCAGCCGGGCGAGCGTGGCGGGCTCCGTCAGGTCGTTGACGGCGACGACCTCGAGGGCGCTGTCGCGCTCCAGCAGGGCGCGCAGCACATTGCGTCCGATGCGGCCGAATCCGTTGATGGCGATGCGAGTCATGAGTGGTGTCCCTTCCCTTCCCCACCAGGCTCGCCCGCGGCTCGCGCCGCTGACAGTGGCGGGATCGCCACGGTTCAAAAGGATCCCGCCACCCGCTGGGCCGGGGCTACTCGCCCCGGGTGAAGGTGCGCCGGTACTCGCTCGGTGTGGTGCCGAGGATGCGCTGGAAGTGCAGGCGCAGGTTGGCGCCGGTGCCGAGCCCGACGTCGGCGGCGATCTGCTCGACGCTGCGCTCGGAGCGCTCCAGCAGCTCGCGGGCCAGGTCGATGCGGGCGCGCATCACCCACTGCATCGGCGTGTAGCCGGTCTCCTCGACGAAGCGCCGGGAGAACGTGCGCGGCGACACCCCCGCCTGCCGCGCCAGCAGGTCGAGGGTGAGGGGCTCGCCCAGCTTGTGCAGCGCCCACTCGCGGGTGGCGGCGAACCGCTCGCCGAGCGGTTCGGGGACGCTGCGCGGCACGTACTGGGCCTGGCCGCCGCTGCGGTAGGGGGCCGCGACCAGACGCCGGGCCGCGTGGTTGGACGCGGCCACTCCCAGGTCGCCGCGCAGGATGTGCAGGCACAGGTCGATGCCGGAGGCGGCGCCGGCCGAGGTGAGGACGCTGCCCTCGTCGACGAACAGCACGTTCTCGTCGACCCGGACGAGCGGATGCCTGGCCATGAGGGCCCGCGTGTAGTGCCAGTGCGTCGTGGCGCGCCTGCCGTCGAGCAGGTTCGTGGCGGCGAGCGCGAAGGCGCCCGTCGAGATGGCGGCGAGCCGCGCGCCCCGGTCGTGGGCGGCGATCAGTGCCTCGACGACGGCCTGCGGCGGGTCCTCGCGGTCCGGGAACCGGTAGCCGGGGACGAAGACGATGTCGGCCCAGGCGAGCGCGTCGAGGCCGTGGGCGACGTAGTACGCGAGGCCGTCGCCGCCGGTCACGAGACCGGGTGTCGCCCCGCACACCCGCACCTCGTACGGCATGCTCGCGCGGGTCGTGAACACCTGCGCGGGGATGCCGACGTCGAGCGGCTTCGCACCCTCGAGCACGAGGACGGCGACGCGATGCAGGCGGGGGGCGGGCACAGGAAGAGGTTACGCGGGGCGTGACCGGCCGTGCTTCCGTCAGTGGAACAGCGCCGTGAGCAGGTCGTCGCCGATGCGGCGTACGCGTTCCAGGTTCAGCTGGTAGTAGGCGCGCCGGCCGTCGCGTTCGACGGTGACGAGGCCGGCGTCGCGCAGCCGGGCGAGGTGGCGGGAGACCTGGGGCAGGGACATGCCGATGCGGGCGGCCAGTTCGGAGGGGGTGAGCGGTTCCCGGGCGATGGCGCGCGCGATGCGCTGCCGGCCCGGGTCGCACAGCACTTCGAGCCGGCGCCGCACCACCGCATGGCCGGGTTGCTCGTCGCCTTCCAGGAGCAGGGGGAACTGGACGACCGCCACGAAGCCGGGCTCGTGCTTCACCAGCAGGTGGGGGCGGCCGAACGCCGACGGTACGACGAGCACCGGGGTGGTGGCGACGTTCACGATCCCGTGGTGGAACTTGTCGAAGACCACGCGCGGCGGCTCGGAGCGGTACGACGCCGTGGGATCCAGTCCGGCCAGGGTCCTGCCGGGGCCGTCGCGATCGAGGGAGGCCCGCAGCGGCGGCAGCCGGTTGCCGATCGCCCGGGCCGCCCGCGCCAGGTCCGGCTCCAGGGCCCGGGCCGCCCGGGCCAGGAGATCGAGCAGATCCGCGCGCAGGGAATCCTGCGAGTCGAGGAGCCGGTGGGCGAGTTCGGCACGGGCGGTCGAGCGCCGCTCCGCCGCTGCGAGCAGGCCCTCGCGCTGTGTGCGGTCGGACAGCACGCGGTCGAGGGGTGTGCCGGAGTTGCCTCCCCGGATCGCATAGCCGGTGAGCTCGGTGAAGAGCGGGCGCGGAAGGTCCGCGATGTCGGCGAGTTCCGCGTCGAGCGGTCTGCCTCCGACGGCGCTCAGCGGGAGCAGGTAGCGGGCCCGGTACGAGGCCCACAGCGGTGCCCAGCCCCTGACGCGCCGCCGCAGAGCGGGCGTGAGGGCGGAGGCGGGTGCCTTGTCCGGCACGGATGCTCCACTCGCGGACGCCTCGGTTTCCAGACCCCGCGCCCAGCGGATCGCGTGGGGATGGTGTTCGGCCTCGGTGTAGGCGTGGAGCGCGGCGGTCAGCTCGGCGAGGGGTGAGGCGTCCGCGGACACACACGACGGGTCGGCGCCGGCGAGGGAGAGGACGACGCTCATGGTCACCTCCGGCCCGTCGGAATGTCGGTTACCGCGAGCGCGGCAAGCGTCGTGGGGGGAGTGTCCGGCACGGCCTACGGTTCCGGCAACCCGAAAGCGACCCCCGGAGTTGCCGTGAAAACCAGCCTCCCCGCAGACCTCCACGCCGCCGTGCGCGAGCGTCGGACCGCGCTCGAGCAACTCAGTCTCGACCTGCACGAGACGCCGGAGATCCGGTTCGAGGAGCACTACGCCGCCGAGCAGCTCGCGGGCCGGCTCGCCGCCGCGGGCTTCGAGGTGGACAAGGGCGTGGCCGGCCTGCCGACCGCCTTCACGGCCACCCACCGGGGACCGTCGGACGGCCCGACGGTCGCGGTGCTCCTGGAGTACGACGCGCTGCCGGGCATCGGTCACGCCTGCGGCCACAACCTCATCGCGGCCGGCGGGCTGACCGCCGCCCTCGCCGCGGCCGCCACGCGGCCGGACCACCCCGGCACGCTGAAGGTGATCGGCACACCCGGGGAGGAGGGCGGCGGCGGCAAGATCCTCATGCTGGAGCGCGGCGTGTTCAGGGGCGTGGACGCGGCGGTGATGTTCCACCCGGCCGACCGCAGCCTGCGAGCCCGGCACGCGCTCGCCGCCAGCCATCTGCGGCTGACCTTCCACGGGACGGCCGCCCACGCCGCCAAGGCGCCCTGGGACGGCCGCTCCGCGGCCGCGGCCGCCCAGTTGTTCCTCACGGCGGTCGACTCGATGCGCCAGTTCGTCCCGCCGACCGCACGGATCCACGGCATCGTCGCGCACGGCGGCGCGGCCCCGAACGTCGTGCCCGACCGCAGCGAGGTGGACATCTTCGTACGGGAGGCCACCTCCGCCGCGCTGGACGCGCTGCTGCCCCGGGTCCTCGCGGCCGCCGACGGGGCGGCGCTCGCGACCGGTACCACCGTGGAGCACACCGAGACGGCACCCCGCTACGCCGAGCGGAACAACAACATGGTGATGGCCGACCGGCTCGCCGCATACGCCGCCGGCCTCGGCCTGGTACTGGAGCCGCCGTCACCGGCGAATCCGGCCGGCTCCTCGGACATCGGCAATGTCTCGATCGAGCTGCCCGTCATCCATCCCTATGTGCAAATATGCCCCCGCGACACCCCGGGGCACTCGGTCCCGATGCGCGTTGCCGCCCGCACTCCGCGGGCGCACGACGCGGTCGAGACGATCACGACTGCCATGGCCGCGCTGGTTCTGGACCTGCTCGGCGACCCGGACCTCCTCACCGCCGTCCGCGAGGAGTTCCACGCCTCCACGTCCCGCCCCGCTCATGGTCAGGAGTCGCGATGACACCTCCGTCCCCGATCCCCATGGCGTCGAACGCCCTGGTCAACACGTTCTTCGACTGGGATCTGATCGCCAGGACCTTCCCGCGGCTGATCACCGAGGGGCTGCTGAACACCCTGATCATCGCCGCGGGCGCGATCGTCCTCGGCGTCGCCATCGCCCTCGTGGCGGCGATGCTGCTGCTGTCGAACCGCTGGTGGGTGAGACTGCCCGCGCGGCTGTACGTCGACGTCTTCCGCGGCCTGCCGGTGATCATCACGGTGATGCTGGTCGGCGTGGGGCTGCCCGCCGCCGGGTTCCGACCCTTCGGCACCGACCCGTTCGGCTACGCGATCCTGGCGATCGGCATCATCTCCGGCGCCTACACCGCGGAGATCTTCCGCTCCGGCATCCAGAGCGTCGACCCCGGTCAGCTGCAGGCGGCCCGCAGCCTCGGCATGAGCTACCTCTCCGCGATGCGCCTGGTCGTCGTACCGCAGGGCGTCCGCCGCGTACTGCCCGCGATGGCCGGCCAGTTCGTCAAGGACATCAAGGAGAGCTCGCTGGTCTATCTCCTCGGCCTCGCCGCCGGGCAGCGCGAGCTGTACTTCATCGCGCAGGAGGAGGTCTCCCGGACCTACAACTCCTCGCCCCTGATCGCCGCGGGCCTGTGCTACCTCGCGCTCACCATCCCCATGACCTACTTCGTGAACCACCTCGACAGGCGACTGCGTGACGGCCCGCGCCCCGGGAACTCCCCGGCCCTCACCGAGCCGGACCTGCCCAAGACCCCTGTCCCGGCCGCCGGAGGAGAGACCCGATGACCCCCGTGACCAAGGCCCCCGTCACCCCGGCCGCTCTGCAGGTCACCGGCCTCGGCAAGAGCTACGGCGCGAACACCGTTCTGCGCGACATCACCCTCGACGTCCAGCGTGGGGAGACGCTCTGCCTGATCGGCCCCTCCGGCTCGGGCAAGTCCACCCTCCTGAAATGCCTCAACCTGCTGGAGGCCCCGGACGCCGGTGAGATCTGGCTGGGGGAGACCTGTCTGACCGCCCCGGGCGCCGACGTCGACGCCGCCCGGGCCCGCATCGGCATGGTCTTCCAGCACTTCAACCTCTTCCCGCACATGAGCGTCGAGCGCAACGTCACGCTCGCCCTGACCTCGGTCAAGGGCATGGCCCGCGAGCAGGCCCGGCAGAGCGCGCTGCGCCAGCTGGAAGGAGTGGGCCTCGCCGCCTTCGCCGACCGGCGGCCCGCCCAGCTGTCCGGCGGGCAGCAGCAGCGCGTCGCCATCGCCCGCGCGCTGGCCATGGAGCCGGAGCTGATGCTCTTCGACGAGGCCACCTCCGCGCTCGACCCCGAACTGGTCAAGGACGTGCTCGCCGTGATGCGGGATCTCGCATCGGGCGGCATGACCATGGCCGTCGTCACCCACGAAATGGGCTTCGCCCGGGAGGCAGCCGACCGCGTCGCCTTCATGTGCGACGGCCGCCTCGCCGAGATCGACACCCCCGACCGGATCTTCGAACGCGCCGACCATCCCCGGCTGCGCCAGTTCCTCTCCCAGGTCTTGTGAACGGTCCTGGGACCGGTCCTGTGCACTTCCCTCTCCAGCAGAAAGCTCATGCCATGAACTCCGCCATGCCCCCTGCCATGAACATCCGCTCCCGCAGATCGCTGCTGATCGGCGCCGCGGCCACCACCCTGGTCCTCTCGCTCACCGCCTGCGGCGGGGACAGCGAGGCGGCGGGTTCCGCGGCCGCCCGGTACAAGCTGGTCCACAACGGTGTGATCACCGCCGGCACCCAGGCCGAGCAGCCCCCCTTCGCGGTCACCGACGCCTCCGGCAAGCCCAGCGGATTCGCCGTCGACCTGATGAACGAGGCCGCGGAGCGTCTCGGCCTGAAGGTCCAGTACAAGACCACGAACCTCCAGGGCATCCTCGCCGGGCTCTCGGCCGGTCAGTACGACATCGGCGTGGCCGGCGTCGGCGCCACCGCCGAACGCAAGAAGCAGGTCGCCTTCACCACCCCGTACTACTGGGGCTTCACCGACGTCGTGACGCTCAAGGACGGCAAGCAGACCAAGCTGCCGGACTTCGACGGCAAGCGGGTGGGCGCCGTCAGCGGATCCGTCCAGGAGACCTTCGTCAACCACGAGATGTCCGGCGCCCGCCTGGTGCAGTTCAAGGACCAGACCGCGCTCATCGCACAGCTGCTTTCCGGAGGGGTCGAGGCCATCGTCCTCGGCGGCGCCGACGCCGACGAGTACGCCCGGAAACAGCCCATACGCATCGCCGTCGAAGTGGACAGCCTCCAGGGCAGCGCCTTCCCCTTGCGCAAGGACGGCGATCCGAAGCTCCTGAAGGACCTCGACGCCCAGATCGACGCGATGATCGACGACGGCACCTACGTCAGGCTGTACAAGAAGTACTTCCACGACCCGATCGCGAGCGACCTGATCAGGGAACGGCCGAAGCTGGCCCGTCAGGTCATGAACACCGACCTGGCACCCACGCGGCACTGACACGGCCGTCCCGCACCGCGGCGCTGTGCCTACCCCCGCATGGCGTCGCGGACGAGGGCGGTGTCGGCGAACCGCTCGAAGCGGACGATGAGGCCGCCGCGGACCACGAAGTGATGCGCGACGCGCACGTCGACCGGCTTGCCGGTGGCCTTGTTGGCCGCGGTGCAGCGGGCCAGGACGACGACGTTCTCCCCGTCGACGACATACGTGTCGTCGTGCGCGGTCCAGCCGTCCCAGTCCTGGCCGAGCTTCTCCATCACGTTGGCGGTGACGCCGTCGGGCGTGCGGTAGGTGCCGGCGAGGGGGAAGCCGGCCATCTCCGTCCACTCGACGTCCGGGGCGAGGGTGGCGCGCAGGGCCTCCAGGTCGCCGGCCGCGGAGGCCAGGTACTGGCGGCGGACCCGGCGCCGTGGAGGTCGCGAAGTCGGGGTGCTCGCAGGTCATGAGACTCAGCCCCACTTCATCTCGCCCTTGGCGACCTTCGCCCCGATCTGCGCGGCGATCAGCATGCCGTGGTCGGGGTAACGCCTGACGAGCGCCTCGGTCAGCGCGGCGCCGTCGGCCGCCCTGCCGAACTCCACCGATCATGCCCGGTGCGGCCCCGGGCGCTCACGCCCCCGGGGGGTTCCGTGACTCGGCGGCCGACGACTCAGCGGTCGATGTAGCTGAAGTCGCCCACGGTCCAGGCGCTGACGTCCTTGATCGCGACTCGGTACATACCGCCCGTCTCGGGGATGCCGAGGCTGCCCTGCAGGATCCGTGCGAGATGGAAGTGCAGGTGTGTGGGAGCCTCGTCGCGGCCGGGCCGGTCCTCGCCCGGGCCGTGAGCGAAGACGTCGGCGAACGGGCCGAGCCGCTCCGAGTCCTTCAGGACGTCCGCCACCCGCTCGCGCCACACGGCCTCGGGAGCCAGCCGGCCGGTGATGACGGCGCCGCCGACGACCACGGTCAGTGACATCTGATTGCTTCGCTCGGACTCAACCGCGGCGGAGATGGCGACGAGCAGCTCATCAGGGTTCGACATAAGTGCACATCTTATTCAGCTGCCTCTCCCGGAACCTCCGCGGGCTTGAAGAGACCGCGCCGAAGTCACAGTGGTGAGCCCCGTGAGGCAAGGCGGCGCGTCGGCGAACCACCGTCCACAGCCGGTGTGTTGCCGTATCACGGCCGTGCCATGGCGGTGTCCTGAAGGCACGACGGGCGCGACCCGGGGGCTGCGGGGCTCCTCCTAGTCAGCACAGACCTGCTCCACCCCGACTCGGAAGGAATTTCCCGTGAAGAACCGCCACCTCCGCAAGGCCGGCGTCGCCACCGCCGCGATCACCGCCGGGCTGCTGATGACGGCATGCCAGAACAGCACGGCCGACAGCTCGTCGGGCAACAGCGGAACGGGCACGGCGGCGGTCGCCGAAAAGGCCTCGGACGCCAAGAACTCCAGGAACTCCAGGAACTCCAAGAGCTCCAGCGACGCCAAGGGCTCCAGTTCCTGGTCGCCGACGACACCGAGGTCTACGGGGCCGGCGCAATATGCGGCGACGCGGGGTCCAAGGTGGACGCGCCCTGCACGCTGGACCAGCTGGAGGCCGCCACGAAGAAGGCCGCCGTGAGCGCCGACGTGGAGATGACGAACGGCATCGCGACCCTGGTGACCGAGCGGCGCGCCGCTCAGCGGGACTCGGACTCGACGGTCATCGAGGGCATCAACAAGGGCAAGGGCGTCAACGGGACCTGGTTCGGCAACGTCTCCTACCTGGCGCCGGGCAAGTACACGGTCTCCGACCTGAAGGGCACCGAGCAGCAGTTCTTCGTCGCCGAGGACACGAAGATCTGGGGCTACGGCGACATCTGCGGTGACGCGAACACGGGCGAGGGCGGCCAGGGCGGCACCGAGTGCACCGAGGCGGAACTGGAGACGGCCGCCAAGAAGGGCGTCAGCGCCGAGGTCGTCATCAGCAACGGCATCGCGACTACGATCCGCGACGACCACTGAGCCGCGGGAAGGGCCGGGGACGATGGCAGGCCGATGAGCGCGATGATGGCCACCATGCACATCCGCATCGACGCCGTCGACCTGCCCGGCCTCACCGGCCCCGCCTCAACCGACGGCAGGGTCCCCGCCTACGGCAACCTCCACGTCGCCGTGCAACGCCGCGACCGTCCGGCCGAACTCCTCGCGCCACAGCCCGGCGACGCACCGTCCGCGACCTGGACCCTGGAGTGCACCACGAGCACGTCACCGACCGGCACCGAGATCAAGGGCCCCTATGTGCAGGACCGTCTGGGCCGGCGGTTCGTCTACCTGTCCTGGGGCACGGTCGACGGCTCGGGCACCTTCACGATGTTCCGCCGCGCCAAGCTGATGCTCGACGCCGTCCCCGCCGACGTACTCGCCACCGCGGCACGCGACGGACTGCTGATCGGACACCTCGGCCTGACCGACGCGCAGGGCGGTCCCCGGTGCGGCCGCGTCGAGCCCCCGCACATCACGTGGACCGCCCATAGCGCCGGCTGAGAGAGATACCGAAAGACCACGCCGTGCTGACCCGCCTGCCCGACACCCAGCGCCTCGATTTCGTCGCCTACGGCCGCTGGACGCGCCAGGCGATCGAGTCCACGCCCTGACGGGCACCCGAGGACGCGCGTCGCGTTCAGCTTCGCCGGGGCGGACGCGGACCTCACTCTCTTCCTCACGGATGACGAAGGCCGAGTGGCGGGTGACGAGGACTTCGTCTTCCACAACCAGCCCGTTGCCGCCGACGGCGCCGCCCGGCTCCTGGGCAAGCAGCAGGAAGGCCCGCACGCCGTCGAACGCGCCACCGTCCACCTGGACGCCCTGCCCCAGCGAGTGAGCCGCGTCGCCGTCGCCGTCAACATGGACGTCGAAACGGGGCTGACCTGCGCCTCCCTCGCGCACGACGCGCTGTACCTGGACTGCGTGACCGGGGCCGCATGGACCTTCCTGCCCGCCACTGATCCGGACATCCGAGCCATGGTCGTCGTCGAGTTGTACCGGCACACCGTCGACGGCCGCCCCGCATGGAAGCTGCGGGCCCTCGGCCAGGGTTGGGCGGACGGCCTCGACGGCCTCGCTCGCGCTCACGGAGTCGACGTCGCGTGACGCGATCACCAGCCCAGGACGGCCCGCCCCGGAGTACCTCGCAGGCCCGAGCCGCTCAGCGTCGGGCAGTCGTGATGACGTCGGCGAGACCGGTCCGAGGGGTTCGGCGAGCGGCTGCTCGGGGTGCTGCTGGACCGGGCCTACGAGATGCCGCCCGGGCACCCGAGGACGCGCGTCGCGTTCAGCTTCGCCGGGGCGGCTCGTGCCGCTGCCGGGCCGCAGACTGAAGGTCGGCGGCCCAGAACCGGTCGAGGACTCCCCCGCCGGTGAGGCGTTCCTCAGCCGCAGAACGGTGCAGGCGGCGCAGGACGGCCGCGTGCGGATGTACCTGCCGCTGCTGGACGGCAGCGACCAGATCGGGGTGATGGCCGTCACCCTGGACAGCGTGGACGACGACCGGCGGTTGCTCCGCCGGCTCGCCGGTCTGGTCGCGGACATGATCGTCACCAAGGACGCCTACACCGACCGGTTCTTCCAAGCCCGCCGCAGCGCTCCGATGAGCGTGGCGGCGGAGATCCAGTGGTCGTTGCTGCCCCCTCTGTCGATGACCGTTCCGTAGGTCGAGGTGGCCGGGATCTTGGAGCTCGCCTACGACGTGGCCGGCGACAGCTTCGACTACGCCCTCAACGGCGACATCCTGCACATGGCCATGCTCGATGCGATGGGCCACGGGCTCGACGCGGCGACCATGGCGACGGTGGCCGTCGGCGCGTACCGGCACACGCGACGGGTCCATACCGATCTGTCGCAGGTGTACGCGTTCATGGACCGGGCCATCAACGAGCAGTTCGGCCACGACCACTTCGTCACCGCGCAGATGATGGTGCTGAACATCGCCACGGGCCGGCTGCACTGGGTCAACGCCGGGCACCCGGCCCCGTTCCTGATCCGTGACCGTGCCGTGGTGGACCGGCTGGACAGCCCGACCACGCTGCCGGTCGGCTTCGGCGGTGAGGAACCGGTGGTCAGCGAGCGGATGCTGCGTCCCGGGGACCGGGTGCTGTGCTTCACCGACGGCCTGTTCGAGGAGCACCAGGCCGGCGGGGACCAGTTCGGTGAGGAGCAGCTCATCGAATGGACCAACCGGATCCTGCGCGAGCGCACCGAGGTCCGGGCTGTGGTGCGGGCGCTCTCGCACACCCTGAAACACGAACGCGGCGGCACGACGACCGACGACGCGACCATCTTCCTCGTCGAGTGGCGCGGCGGCGACGCCGATCACCTCGCCGCCCTCGACTGACGCCGCCCGGCCCGACCGCCCCGTCACCCGCATGCCGATGTGACCTTCCTCGCGATCAGGGGGTCCCGGCACGTCCGCCGGTGTCCCCTGCGCTGACGGCGACGGCCGCGGCGCGTGGGTCATCGGAGGAGGTCATGGCATTGCGGGCGGAGGCGGTGGCAGGAACAGTGCAGCCCCGCTGAGCCAATATCTGTTTTTGCGAGATGAGAAATTTGCGCGGCCCCCGGCGAGTATTCCTCGATCGCCTGACGGGCCGGAATTAGTGCTCCGTACAGGGCCGGTCGCGCCATGCTACTGTCGATCTCAGTTGCAGGTGTGGTTGCCAGAAGGTTCATTTTCCTACGGGGTAATCAGCACGGCGACGCGGAATTCGCACAGGGCGAATTCCGAACATCGTCTCCGAAGGAGAATTAACATGGCTACTGGCACCGTGAAGTGGTTCAACGCGGAAAAGGGCTTCGGCTTCATCGAGCAGGACGGCGGCGGCGCCGACGTCTTCGCCCACTACTCGAACATCGCTGCCCAGGGCTTCCGTGAGCTGCTGGAAGGCCAGAAGGTGTCCTTCGACATCGCCCAGGGCCAGAAGGGCCCGACGGCCGAGAACATCGTTCCCGCCTGACATCGCGGCAGCAACGCATATTTCGCAGCTGGGGCCCGCACCTTGGGGTGCGGGCCCCAGCTCGCTGCTTTTCCGGGCGCGTGACAAGCACGCCGCGCCCACCCTCTCAGGCTCGTTCTCGCGATTCTCTGCGCCGTTCGTTTTGCTGCGGAAATTCCTTGATACGTGCCTACCAGCTCACATCGAGGAAGGTTCCGCTTGAACCGCGCACGCACCACCCGCACGCCCCGTACCTACGACCGCTCCCGGGGCGCTGCCGCCAAGGGCTCGGGGGCGCCGCGGCGCTCCAAGGGCTACGACCGCCGGCCGGCCGCTCCCCAGGGGGAGTTCGCGCTGCCGGTGACGACCACTCCGGCGCTGCCCGCCGTCGAGGCGTTCGCCGACCTCGCCCTGCCGGCGCCGCTGCTGGCCGCGCTCGGCCACGAGGGCGTGACCGTGCCGTTCCCCATCCAGGGGGCGACCCTGCCGAACTCGCTCGCCGGACGTGACGTCCTCGGCCGCGGCCGCACCGGGTCGGGCAAGACCCTCGCCTTCGGCCTCGCGCTGCTGGCCCGTACCGCCGGCCGGCGCGCGGCCCCCCGGCAGCCGCTCGCCCTGGTCCTCGTCCCCACTCGCGAGCTCGCCCAGCAGGTGACCGACGCGCTCACCCCGTACGCCCGCTCCGTGCGGCTGAAGCTGGCCACCGTGGTCGGCGGCATGTCGATCGGCAGGCAGGCCGGTGCGCTGCGGTCCGGTGCGGAGGTCGTCGTCGCGACACCGGGACGGCTGAAGGACCTCATCGACCGCGGCGACTGCCGGCTGGACGACGTCACCATCACCGTCCTCGACGAGGCCGACCAGATGGCCGACATGGGCTTCATGCCGCAGGTCACGGCCCTGCTCGACCAGGTGCGCCCCGAGGGACAGCGAATGCTCTTCTCCGCCACCCTGGACCGCAACGTCGACCGCCTGGTCCGCACCTACCTGACGGACCCCGTCGTCCACTCCGTCGACCCGTCCGCCGGTGCGGTCACCACGATGGAGCACCACGTGCTGCACGTGCACGAAGCGGACAAGCACCGCACGACGACCGAGATCGCGGCGCGGGACGGCCGGGTGATCATGTTCCTGGACACCAAGCGCGCCGTGGACCGGCTGACCGAGCACCTGCTGAGCAGCGGCGTCCGCGCCGCGGCTCTGCACGGCGGCAAGTCCCAGCCCCAGCGCACGCGGACCCTCGCCCAGTTCAAGACCGGCCATGTGACGGTGCTCGTGGCGACCAACGTCGCGGCCCGCGGCATCCACGTCGACAACCTCGACCTGGTCGTCAACGTGGATCCGCCCACCGACCACAAGGACTACCTGCACCGCGGCGGCCGTACCGCCCGCGCCGGCGAGTCCGGCAGCGTCGTCACCCTCGTGACACCCGGCCAGCGCCGCGGCATGACCCGGCTGATGGCCTCGGCCGCCATCACCCCCCAGGTCACGCCGGTGCGTTCGGGTGAAGCGGAGCTGAGCCGGATCACGGGCGCCCAGACCCCGTCCGGTGTCCCGGTCGTCATCACCGCGCCGGCCCCGGCACATCCCCGCCGCGGCACGTCCTCCGGAGCCCCCTCCTCCCGGGGCCGCCGCCCCTCCCGGGGGCGCCCCACCGGGCAGGCGGGGCGGCGCACCGCGCAGCGGCCCGCCTACAACCCGGCGGCCTAGTGACGTCGACCGGCAGTCGGACCGGCAGTCGGGCCGGCAGTCGGGCCGGCAGTCGGGCCGGCAGCTCACCCATCTCCGAGGAGGCAGCTTTGACACCGGTTCAGACGCAGCACCGGCAGGCGGACCCCTGCTCCGTGACCGTGAGCGACGGCATCAACGGATCCGGCCCCCGGGTCCGGGACGACATGACCGTCGAGGTCGCCCTGTCCGTCATGGCCGGTGCCCGGGTCGACCACCTCCTGCTGTGCGACGCGGACGACCAGTGCACGGGCTCGGTCACCCGGGCCGAACTCGCCGTGCACCGCGGCAGCGCCACGTACACGGACCGGACCCGGCTGCGGGACGTCCTCGGCGGACCGTTCGCCTCCCCCGTCTCCCGGATCGCCGCCCTGCGGGAGCACGACCGGACCCCGGGCGTCCTCGCCCTCTCCAGCTGATCCGCCTCACCCGGTCAGCCCGTCCTCCTTCTCCCTGAGGGGCATCATGCGCTGTGTCATCGCCCGATACCCGTTCGACCTGACCAAGAACGGGGTGCTGGCCTCCATGAAGGGCATCACGCCCGAGCTCGTCACGGGTGAGTCCGTGACCATCGGCCGCCGCCGCTACCCCGTCAAGCAGGTGGGGCAGGTCCTCACCCGGCAGGACCCCCGCGACTTCACCGCCGCCGAGGTCGTCCGGGCCATGACCCGCCTCGGCTTCACCTGCCACGCCCACCCCGAGGCCGCGCCCGTGCGCGTCGCCACCCCGCTCCAGACCGCGTCGGCACTGCTCGGCGCCGCACCCCTGGACGCGTGACGACGGGCGGACCACCGCCCACCCCGATCCCGATGAGGGCCCTGCCGACGCGCGTCGGCAGGGCCCTCGTCGTCGTCCCGCCTCCTTGCGGGCCATCGGCAATGTGCGCCTACAGCGAACGAAAATCTACTCTTGTCAGAGTAGACATTGAGCTCCGTCGCAGTTAGCCTTTTTCTCGTTGACACGGATCACTGATCGAAGAAGGACGGAGGAGCAGACGCCATCAGGATCGCCCGGCCCGAGCAGCGCTCGGCCGGGTACCGCAAGACCCCGGATTGGAAGGTGGTCCCCGGTCACGCAGCCGCGATCCCCGCATCCCCCCTCCTGCAGGGCCGGTAGCGGAAACAGAAGGTCGGCGCAGCATTAGGGCCGACAGATGGTGTTCAATTTCCTTCGGGGCCCTGGTGCCGTACGGCACCAGGGCCCCTCGACGCGTGCGTTGCACTACGAGGTGACATGACAGCAGATACCCCGCTCAGCGATCGTCTGGACGACGACGACTACCCCGCGTACACGATGGGGCGGGCCGCCGAGATGCTCGGCACCACCCCGGCCTTCCTCCGGGCCATCGGTGAGGCCCGTCTGATCACTCCGCTGCGCTCGGAGGGCGGACACCGCCGGTACTCCCGCTACCAGCTGCGCATCGCCGCGCGCGCCCGCGAGCTCGTCGACCGGGGCACCCCGATCGAGGCCGCCTGCCGCATCGTCATCCTCGAGGACCAGCTCGAGGAAGCCCAGCGCATCAACGCCGAGTACCGTCGCCGCGCCGGGCACGACACGCCCGAAGGTTCCGTGGCCGAATCCGGCTGATCACCCGGACGGGTGAGGAGTCCCGGCCAGGGAAGGTCAGGGGTTCCAGAGGCCTTGCCGGGCGGTGGTGCCGGCGTACTCGGAGAAGTCCCGGGGAGCCCGGCCCAAAGCTTGCCGGACACCGTCGCCGAGCGAGGCCAGGCCGCCTGAACGGACGTGGTCGTACAGGCCCACCGTCAGTCGCACCCACTCCTCGGGCACACCCTGCGCCCGCTGCTCCCTCTCGTACGCCTCCGGTGCGAGCGGGACGTAGCTCAGGTCGCGGCCGGTGGCCCGGGCGATCTCCGCGACGGCGTCCCCGAAGGTCATCAGGCGGGGGCCGCTGAGTTCGTAGTGCCTCCCGGCGTGGCCGGCCTCCGTCAGGGCGGTGACCGCCACCTCGGCGATGTCCTCCGCGTCGACGAACGCCTCCTTGCCGTCCCCGGCCGGCAGCCGCACCTCGCCGCTGAGCACCGGGTCGTACAGGAAGTCCTCGCTGAAGTTCTGGAAGAACCACCGCACCCGCAGCACGGTCCAGTCCGGGCCCGCGTCCTCCAGCGCCCGCTCCGCCGCCAGGACATGCTCCCCGGCAGGGTCCCAGGCGCCGGAGGGTGTGGACAGCAGCACGGCGTGCCGGACTCCGGCAGCCGCGGCCCGCCGGGCGAACGCGGCGACATCGTCGGCGGCCTGCCGACTGCCCAGGCCGGGGTGGACGACGTACACCCCCGTCGCCCCGCGCAGCGCCGCCTCCCAGGTGGCGCGGTCCGCCCAGTCGAAGGACGGCGTGGCCGAACGGGACACCGCGCGCACCGGCACCCCCCGCTCCCCCAGCAGCCGCGCCACGCGGCGGCCGGTCTTGCCCGTGGCCCCTGTCACCAGGATCATCTCGTCGCTCATGGCCTCCAGCGAACCAGCCGCCGCCCGCCTCGGACATGCCGTGCGGACTCACGTCCATATCCGTTCGTCTACGCTGACCGGCATGGATCCCATGGGGCTGACCAGCACGGATCCCCTGACGGACCTGCTGAACGGGGTGCGCACCCGTGGCGCCGTCTTCCACCAGTCGTCCCTGACCGGCTCCTGGGCGGCACGCTTCGAGGACGGCTCGCCGCTGGCCCTCGCGGTGCTCGCGCGCGGCTCCGCCTGGATCACCCCCCAGAGCGGCGACCCGGTCCGGATCGGCACCGGAGACGTCGCGGTGCTGTGCGGCGGCACGCCGTACGTGATCGCGGACGACCCCGGCACCGCACCGGACGTGGTGGTCCGGCACGTCGGCCACCGCACCTCCCCGCAGGGTGGGGAACCGGCCCGCCACCGCGTTCCGGACGCCGGAGCCTGGGACGCGGCAGGGGGTGACGGCACGCTCCTGCTCAGCGGGCTCTGCACCGTGGACAGCGGCACGCCGGGCCGGCTGCTCGCCGCGCTCCCGTCCCTCGCGGTCATCCCGGCGGACGTGGGCGCCTGCCCGGTCGGCCGGACGATCTTCGAGGAGATCGCCCGCGAGGAACCCGGGCAGCAGCTCCTCCTGGACCGGACGCTGGACCTGATGCTCATCACCGCCCTGCGCGCCTGGTTCACCCGCCCCGGCGCCGAGGTCCCCGCCTGGTACCGGGCCCACGGCGACCCCGTGGTCGGCCCCGCCCTGCGCATGCTGCACAGCGACCCGGCCCGCCCCTGGACGCTGCCGGCCCTGGCGGCGAGGACCGGGGCCTCCCGGGCCGGCCTCGCGCGGCGCTTCACCGCCCTGGTCGGCCGGCCGCCCATGACGTACCTGCGGGAACATCGCCTCGCCCTGGCCGCCGACCTGTTGCGCGAACCCGACGTGACGCTCGCCGTGGTGGCGGACCGTGTCGGGTTCGCCAACGCCTTCGCCTTCAGCGCCGCGTTCAAGCGGGAACACGGCATCAGTCCGAGCGAGTTCCGCATGCGCGAGGCAGTGGCTTCCCGTCCGGGTCAGGCGTAGAGCGTCAGCCAGGCCGTCGGGTGCCGATCCGGGAGAACCGGCCCCGGGTCTTCCGACCGGCCGCCGGTGCCGGTCCCGAGACGGGCAACCCGGAGCGGCCGTAGTGGAAGGCGGCGATGCGGTCGCTGTGCTGGGAGTTCAGCTGGTGGATGAGGAACACGCCGAGCGCGATCATCCCCAGGATCGCGGCCACGGTCACGAATGTCTCCACGGTTCTCACCGTCCCATCGGCTGCGGCGGCACCGCCGCGGCGGTCACGGCCGGGCTCCTCGGACGTACGGCCGGGGCGCGGGCCTCGTGTCCTCCTTCGGAGTCCCAGACCGCCTCCACGGCCCGTTCGTCCTCGTACGCCGTCCGCACGCGCGCCTCCGCCTCCATCAACCGGCTCGCGGTCGCCGTGCCCAGTGGGTCGCTCGCGGCGGTCATCAGGCGGGCGGCCGACTCGGGAGGCGTCTGCGGAGGGATCACCAGGAGGTTCCAGCGGCCCGTGCGGTACGAGAGCAGCAGCAGTTCGTGCGGGTCCTGCTCGGCCAGGAACCAGCCCACCTTCACCACGTGCCCGGCGACGGGCACCTTGCGGGGAACGGCCGGCCAGTGGGTGGGATTTACGGTGACCCGGGTGATCCGCCCCCAGAGCGGGTCCAAGACGGCGATCAGGGCGGGGAGTTCGGCCCCGAGATCGCGGGAGCGGGGCCACCAGGCGCCGTCCAGCAGCGGCGGTGCGGGACCTACGGGCGCGAGCGACAGACGCGGAGCGGACGAGGAGAACCGGTCATCGGCTTCGGCTGTCAGGGGGTGGGAAACGGTCGCAGTCATGGCGCGAACCCTGCCCCGGGCCGGCCCCGGCCGGCCCGGCATATTCGATCGCCGAAAACGCCACGGGCCTGGAAGCCGGTGCGCGAAATGCCCTCGGTGTCTCCACCGTACTCCTCGGACGGGACATCAGTTCGGGTGTGCGGTACCTGTATCGATGAGGATCTGTTCGGCCTGCGTCACGCTGCCGGCGCGGACGGCCTCGGCCATGGCGGCGCGCGCGGCGTCGGGCGTCGCGTGCGGCGGGACCACGAGGAGGGAGAAGAGGTCCTGCCCGCCCCGGGTGATGAGGACGGTGTCGTCGCCGACCGGGGAGGAGTCGATATGGACGACACGGTCGTCGACGGTGATCCGCGTCGGCAGTTCGTCCCAGGCACCGACGTCCAGGCCGACCCGGGTGACGGGCCCGAGGTACTCGGTCAGTGCGGTGATCAGGCCGGGGAGCTCGGCGGCGATGTCACGCGAGCGCGGCCACCACGCCCCGTCGAGCACGCCCTGCCGGTCGTGTGTCGTCTCCAGCCGTACGACGGCCGTGCCGGGCCGTACGGCCTGGTGGACGGCGTCCGGCAGGAGCCTGGTCACACGCGGGGAGTCGGGTTCGGACATCGCTCTCGCCTGCCTGCCCTGCCCGGAGGTCCTGCGGGCATCCGGAAACCGAGTGGCTTCCTCGCTCAACGGTACTCCCGGGCCGCCGGCGCCCGGAGAACCCGCGGAGCCCGGAGTAGAGTGACAGATCCGGCCCGTCTCCCACCGGGACATCGAACTCCGAGGTCGCCATGCAGTCCACGGAACCACCCTCGGACGGGCACGCCGAGGTCCGCATCGTCGCCGCCTCGCCCGAGGTCGCCCGTCGGGTCGCGGAGATCCTCCGCCACTGCTTCGCCGCCACCGAGCAGCGCAGCTACCCCGCGGGCCCCGACGGAGGAACCCGCCTCGACCTCACCGTGGACACCAGCCGCCCGGCAGAGCCCGCCCGGTCCTGGCTGGAGAGCAGCCGGTCCATGGAGGACAGCCGCCGTCGCGCGTGAGACGGTGCCCGGCCGCTGTGGTCACACGGGGTCGCTCGCGGCGGCCGCCATCAGCGGTTCCGCGGCCTCCCCGGTCGTGTCCGGCGGCACGACCAGCAGGTCCCAGCGGCCCCGGCCGGGGGCGAGCAGGACAGCGGTGTGCGGGGCGGACGCCGCGAGGGCCCTGTGCAGGCCCACGACCTGGTTGAAGACGAGCATCCGGCCGGGTCCCGTGGACCACGTCGCCCCGTTGACGGTGACGCTGGTGATGTGACCCCACGCCCGGGGCAACCCGGCGAGCAGCGACGGGAGTTCCGCGAGCAGGTCGTAGGAGCGGGGCCACCACGCCCCGTCGATGGGCCGGGGCATGGCGCTGCGGGGCGCGAGACGCAGCCGGAGGACCGGGTGGGAGGGAAGCGGGGGCTGTGGCGGGGCGGTCATGAGGGCTCCTGCCGACGGTCATGAGGGGTCGGGATGGACGGTGTCAGACGCGTCGGGCCGCGACCCGTTCCGCGGTCGGCCAGCGCACGTCGTGCACCCAGCCGATGCGTTCGAGGAGGCGGATGACGGCGGCGGAGGGGTCCACCTGGCCGCGGTCGACGCCGTGGCGGGCGCTGGTGGGGTCGGCGTGGTGGAGGTTGTGCCAGCTCTCGCCGAACGAGAGCAGGGCGAGCGGCCACAGGTTGGTGGCCCGGTCGTGGCGGCGGGTGCGGAACGGGCGCTCACCGATCAGGTGGCAGAGGGAGTTCACGCTCCAGGTGACGTGGTGCAGCAGCGCGATGCGCACGAGTCCCGCCCACAGCAGGGCCGTCACGCCGTACAGCCACGTGCCGCCGATGGCCCAGCCCAGCCCGAACGGCAGGGCGAGCGTGAGGACGGACAGGGCCGGGAAGGCGCGGGCGACGGCACGGATGTCGCGGTCGGCGAGGAGGTCGGGGGCGTACCGGTCGGCGGGAGTGCGGTCGTTGCGGAACAGCCAGCCGACGTGCGCGTGCAGCAGCCCGCGCAACTGGCCGCGCAGATGCGTGCCGTAGCGGTACGGGGAGTGCGGGTCCCCCGGCCGGTCGGTGAAGGCGTGGTGGCGGCGGTGGGTGGCGACCCAGCCGATGACGTCGCCCTGGAAGCTCATCGAGCCCGCCACCGCGAGTGCGATGCGCACGGGGCGGTCGGCCCGGTAGCCGCCGTGGGTGAGGCCGCGGTGGAAGCCGACGGTGACGCCCAGGCCCGTGATCGTGTACAGGACGAGGGCGAGCACGATGTCGGCGGGATGGATGAGACTCCCCCACAGCAGCCAGCCGGCGAGTCCGATCGCCACGAACGGCAGGACGACGATCACCCCGGTCACCGCGACGTACAGCCGCTCACCGCCGTCGCGGGCGGGCGCCGGGCCGTCCGGCGGGAAGGGGGACGTTCCGTCGTAGCCCTGGGGCGACGGGGCGGGGTCCGGCGGGGCCGCCCGGGGCGTGGTCGGGCTGTGCGGCGATGGCATGTGTGGCTCCTCGGCCTGTGTGCGGATGCGCGGCCGGGATCACGGGCTGCCCATGCGAGGACGGATGGCGTGCACTGTCCGGAACCCGTCAGAATTCCGGCATACGGAAAGTCCTCGTCCTCCCCACCGTACTCCGGCCCGGGCGGGAGTAGGGTGAATTGGGCGAACCAGACAGGGGGTGCGGCCATGATCCGGTCAGCCGACATCCGCGAATGGCGCGACCACGAGGTGGTCGACCCGAAGCGGCACAAGATCGGTGTGCTCGAAGCGGTCTACGTGGACACCGCCACCGACGAACCCGCCGTGGCCACCGTCCGGACCGGGCTGCCCAGCCGCCGGCGCCTGGTCTTCGTCCCTCTCGACGACGCCGTTCTCGGACCGGACTACGTCAAGGTGCCCTATGCCAGGGGACAGGTGCGCAAGGCCCCCTCGATCGGGACGGACGACATCCTTCCGGCCGAGCGGGAGGCGGAGATCTTCCAGCACTACGGCATGACGTACCGGGCGGGGACGGGGGGCGAACGCCGGCTCGCCCGCGGCTGACCGGCGGGCACGTGGCACAGGAGAGGTGGTCCGTGGTGATGGCGCTCTTCCTTCTGATCGTCCTCGTGGCCGTCGCCCTGGGAATCATCGGTGTGGCAGCGGACGGCCTGGGCTATCTCCTGGCCATCGGCATCGTGGTGTTCGCCGTCGACGTGATCTTCTTCGCGGTACGGGTGTCCCGGCGCGCGGGGCGGCGGCCCGTGCGCTGACGACGGCGGTCCGCGGCCCGCTGAGTTCCTTATTGTCTAGACCGGTGGGCTTCCACCGTCAGCGAGTCGGGCTCCCGCTTCGAAGCCGTCATATCGCACCCGGACGTCCTGAATGCCGAGAGCACGCATCAAGTCGCGGAGACCCACCCCACAGACACCTCCTTCCTTGCGCACCCGACAGCGGAATTCACCACACCTGGCCCGCTTATACGCTGTGGTCAAACGCAGCAGGCGCTCCAGACGCCCACCGGTACGGAAGAGGGCGTCGCACCGGCGAGCCAGTGCCTCAGTGGGCTTCTTGTCGCCCCGCTCGACCTTGCTCAGGTGCCCTTTGCTGTAGTTCACCCTCCGGGCAACGTACTCCAGCGTCCGGCCCGCATCTTTCCGCAGCCGACGCAGTTCCGCACCAGACCTAAGGGAACGTCCATCGTCACCTCACTCAGCAACCTGTACAGGCCAGTTGCGCCCTCGCGCGATCAAGTACAGGGACGAGTCTGGCACGCGATCGCGACTTCGGGCATGACTGATCAGAGGTTTCCTCTTTCCTCTTCTTCTCATCAGCACAGGATCCTCGTCGAGCAAATCCCGAGCGGGGTCCGGCTAGGTGCGCCGCTGCGCGAGGGGAGATATATTCATGGGTATCGATGATATCCGTGGAGGTGCATTCGATGAGTCGGACCGTGATCGACCTGGATGACCAGCTGGTGGCAGACGTGGCCAAGGCTCTCGGAACCAGCACCAAGAAGGAAACAGTCAACACCGCCCTGCGAGAAGTGCTCGAGAACCGACGCCGGGCGCTGGCCCTCACCCGGCTGCGGGCGGCGGCGGAGGAAGGCGCCTTCGACCTGGACATTTTCGAGGACAAGGGAAACTACCGCCGGTGAACGCCGCGCAGTTCCTGATCGACACCAGCGCACTCGCCCACCTGCTGCGCGGTGACGCGGAGCAGTATGGATGGGACCAGGCAGCGGCGGCCGGTCTCATCGCCACGTGCCCCATCACCGAGCTGGAGTTCTTCTACAGCGCTCGCTCCGCCGCCGACCGCACACGGGGCATCGCGGACATGCGCCTGCTCTTCGGCTGGGTGCCCGTGGACGACCGCGCCCACGACCGTGCCTGGCAGGTCCAGGAGATCCTTACCGAGCGCGGACAGCACCGCAGCGCCGGAGCCGTCGACCTCGTGGTGGCCGCCACAGCGGAGCTGCAAGGACTGACACTCCTACACCGTGATCGGGACTTCGAGTGCATCGCCGCCGTCACCGGCCAGGCCCTCCAGTGGTACGGCCCCCAAGCCGGTAAGTGAGCCGGGGGCGGCCTCGGCGCTCTCCGTCGGTCAGGAATCGAGAAGCGCGGGTCGTGTGCCGGGCCTAGCGTCGGTGGCATGACTTCCATCGAATCCATCACCCTCGAAGTGGACGACGCCGACGCCGCCCGCCGTTTCTACAGCAGCACGTTCGGACTGGACAGACAGGTGCGCGTGCGGGGCTCCGAGGCTCCGACGGCCGGGTTTCGCGGGTTCACGCTGTCGCTCGTGGTGGCGCAGCCGGCCGACGTCAACGCCCTCGTCGAGGCCGCCGTGGACGCCGGTGCCGCGACGCTGAAGCCCGCCGCCAAGTCGCTGTGGGGTTACGGGGGCGTCGTACAGGCACCGGACGGGACGATCTGGCAGATCGCATCGTCGTCGAAGAAGGACACCGGCCCGGCCACCCGGCGGATCGACGAGATCGTGCTCCTGCTGGGGGTCGCGGACATGGGCGGGAGCAAGCGGTTCTACGTCGAGCACGGCCTCCCCGTCGCGAAGAGCTTCGGCAGCAAGTACGTCGAGTTCGACACCGGGTCGGGCGCCGTCAAGCTGGCGCTGTACAAGCGCCGGGGCCTGGCCAAGCTCGTCGGCGTCTCTCCCGACGGCACCGGCTCGCACCGGCTCACCGTCAACAGCGACGCCGGGCCCTTCACCGACCCGGACGGGTTCGCGTGGGCGACGGCTTCGCAGACCGCGTCGCTGTGACCGTGAAACCTTCTGACCTTACGGAGTCGTGACGTGCGGGCGCGCTCCCGTGGTGCGGCGGGGTCGCGGGCCTAGCGTGGCCGTATGCGCGTACTGGTCACCGGCGGTGCCGGGTTCATCGGGTCCCATGTGGTCGCCGCCCTCCGGGAGCGCGGCCACGAGGCGGTCGTGTTCGACGTGCGGGAGGACGCCGCCGACGACGTGCGGGACCCCGCCGCCGTCGGCCGTGCCCTGGCCGGTGTGGACGCCGTGTGCCACCAGGCCGCGAAGGTCGGGCTCGGCGACGGGGTCGCCGACGCGGCGGAGTACGTCTCCCACAACGACCTCGGCACCGCCGTGCTGCTCGCCGCCATGGCGGAGGCGGGGGTACGGCGTCTCGTGCTGGCCGGGTCGATGGTGGTCTACGGGGAGGGCCGCTACGCGTGCCCCCGGCACGGGGTCGTCCGGCCCGGGCCGCGTGCCGTCACCGATCTCGACGCCGGCCGGTTCGAGCCGCCGTGCCCGGTGTGCGGGGCGGACCTCGTCCCCGGGCTGGTCGGCGAGGACGCCCCGGCCGACCCGAGGAACGTGTACGCGACCACAAAGCTGGCCCAGGAGCACCTGGCCGCCGCCTGGGCCCGCTGCACGGACGGGTCGGCGGTGTCGCTGCGCTACCACAACGTGTACGGGCCCGGCATGCCCCGCGACACCCCGTACGCCGGTGTCGCCTCCTTCTTCCGCTCGGCGCTCGCCCGGGGCGAGGCACCGCGCGTGTTCGAGGACGGGCGGCAGCGCAGGGACTTCGTGCACGTCCGGGACGTGGCGGAGGCCGATGCGGCGGCCCTGGAAGCGGAGGCCGCCCCGGGCGTGCTCACGGCGTACAACACCGGCAGCGGCGACCCGCACACCGTCGGCGAGATGGCCCGGGCGCTGGCCGCCGCGTACGGCGGGCCCGAACCCGTCGTCACCGGCGAGTACCGGCTCGGGGACGTACGGCACATCACCGCCGACTCCGCGCGGCTGCGGGAGGCGCTGGGCTGGAAGCCGGGGGTCGCCTTCGAGGAGGGCATGGCGGAGTTCGCGCGGGCCGGGATGCGGGACGCCGACGGCGTGTCCGGCTCGTGAAAGACCGGTGGTGCTGCCCGTGTTACGAAGCGGCGGCGGGCAGCACCACCTCGAAGCGGCAGCCGCCGGGGATGTTCCGTACGGTGGCCCGGCCCTGGTGCGCCTCCACGATCCCCCGGACGATGGCGAGGCCAAGGCCCGCTCCGGCCGGGGGCGTCCGGGCGTGCGTGCCGCGCCAGCCGGTGTCGAAGACCCGGGGCAGGTCGTCGTCGGGGATGCCGCCGCAGCCGTCCGTCACGGACAGCACCACGCCCTCGGTGGAGCGTTCCGCGGTGACGGCGACCGTGCCGTCGGCCGGGGTCCGGCGGATGGCGTTGACCAGCAGGTTGCCCAGCACCCGGCTCATCTCCTTGCCGTCCACCTCCACCGGCACCGGCTCGATACAGCCGCCCACCAGCCGCACCCCGTGCTCCCGGGCGAGCGGGTCGGCTCCCGCCAGCGCGTCGCCCACCAGGTCGTACAGGGAGATCCGGCTGGGGGCCAGGGCGAGCGCGCCGGCGTGGATGCGGGAGAGTTCGAAGAGGTCGCCGACCATGTCGTTGAGGCGTTCGACCTCGGTGCGGATCTGCTTCAGATAGCGGCCGGGGTCGGCGGCGACGCCGTCCTCCAGCGCCTCCGACATGGCGCGCAGACCGGCCAGCGGGGTGCGCAGGTCGTGCGAGATCCAGGCGACGAGCTCACGCCGGGAGGCCTCCAGCGCGCGTTCCCGCTCCCGGGACTCGGCGAGTCTGGCGCTGGTGGCGGCCAGTTCGCGGCTCAGGTGGTCGAGTTCGGCGGTCGTCGGGCCGACGGGGGCGGCGAAGTCCCCGCCGTCACCGAAGGAGCGTGCGGCCACGGCCAGTTCGCGGCTGCGGGCGACGACCCAGCGGCCCAGCAGCAACGCCGTGGCAAGGGAGACGACGGCCGCCATGGCGACGACGGTCGTGACGACGGACAGGTCGTGCGGCGACAGGAACATCGCCCAGGCGACGGCGAGCGTGCCCGCGAGCATCGCGACGACCCCGACCGCCGCGACCACGGCGAGCGAGGCGGTCAGCGAGCGGCGCCGGATCAGACGCAGCGCCCCGGCTCCGGCCAGGCCGGTGACCGCGGCACCGGCGAAGGCGTACACGGCGATGAGGAGGGTGTCGTTCACGCTCCGGCCTCCTCTCCCGTAAGTCCCGTGGGGTCGAAGCGGTAGCCGACGCCCCACACGGTCTGGATCAGGCGCGGCCGGGCCGGGTCGTCCTCGACCTTGCCGCGCAGACGGCGGACATGGACCGTGACGGTCGACAGGTCGCCGAAGTCCCACCCCCACACCTCGCGCATCAGATCCTCGCGGGCGAAGGCCCGCCCGGGGTGGCGCAGGAAGAAGGACAGCAGGTCGAACTCGCGGAGGGTGAGGGCGAGTTCGGTGCCGTTCTTGGTGGCCCGGCGGGCTTCCGGGTCGACGGTGAGACCGGCCGCTCCCAGCCGGTGCCCGGGGACGGCGGGCCGGCTGCGGCGCAGCACCGACTCCACGCGCAGCACCAGTTCGCGGGGGCTGAAGGGCTTGGTGACGTAGTCGTCGGCGCCGACTTCCAGGCCCAGGATGCGGTCGTCCTCGTCACCACGGGCGGTGAGCATGATGACCGGGACCGGCCCCTGTCCGCGCATCCGCCGGCACACCTCCAGGCCGTCCATCCCGGGCAGCATCAGGTCGAGGACGACCAGGTCCGGCCAGTGGGCGGCGGCGCGGGTGAGGGCGGCCGGGCCGTCGTCGGCGCGGTCGACGACGTAGCCGGCGCGGTCCAGATACCCGGCGACGACCTCGGCGACGGTCGGATCGTCGTCGACGACCAGGACCCGCGTGGGCCCGCCCGGGGTCTCCCCGCGGCCCTCCTCGTGCTGATGGGGCTGTTGCATGGCTCCAGCGTCGCACCGGACGGCCGGCGACGGCCTGCCCGGGCGCCTCCTCGCCGCCGACGTCCGCGTTTCGTAAGGAGCCGAAGTCCTGAATGCCCGTTTCGCGTTCGTAGGGTGAGACCGTGACGACGACATCTTTCGACGTCGACGTGGTGCTGCCCTGCCTGAACGAGGCCGAGGCCCTGCCCTGGGTGCTCGAACGGATCCCGCCGGGCTGGCGCGCACTCGTCGTCGACAACGGCTCCACCGACGGCTCGGCCCGGATCGCCCGCGCGCTCGGCGCGACCGTCGTGCACGAGCCGCGCCGGGGCTTCGGCGCCGCCTGCCACGCGGGGCTGACGGCCGCCACCGCCGACGTGGTGTGCTTCTGCGACTGCGACGCCTCCCTCGACCCGTCGCTCCTCGTGCCCTTCGTGCGCGAGGTGCGAGGCGGCGGGGCCGACCTGGCCCTCGGGCGGCGGCGACCGCAGGGCCGGGGCGCGTGGCCCGCGCACGCGCGGGCCGGGAACCTCGCCCTCGCGCGGATGCTGCGCCGCCGCACCGGGCTGCGGCTGCACGACCTCGGTCCCCTGCGCGCCGCCCGCCGCGAGCCGCTGCTCGCCCTCGGCCTCACCGACCGGCGCAGCGGCTATCCGCTCCAGATGGTGGTGCGCGCGGCCGACGCCGGCTGGCGGATCACCGAGCACGACGTGCCGTATCTGCCGCGTACCGGGGCCTCGAAGGTGACAGGCACATGGCGGGGCACCTGGCAGGCCGTACGGGACATGAGCCGGGTGCTGGGCGAGGCGCCGGACGGCGCTCCGGTCGAGGCTCCGGCCGTCGAGAGGGGCACGCGGTGACCACACTCCTCGTCATCGCCAAGGAGCCGCGCCCCGGCCGGGTCAAGACCCGGCTCACCCCGCCGTTCACGCCCCGTCAGGCCGCGTCCCTCGCCGAGGCGTCCCTCGCCGACACCCTGGACGCGGTAGCCGCGACTCCGGCCGGCCGCAGGGTCCTCGTCCTCGACGGCGAGCCCGGCCCCTGGCTGCCGCCCGGCTTCGACGTCGTACCGCAGTGCGCGGGCGGTCTCGACGAACGGCTGGCGCACGCCTTCGCGCGCTGCGCCGGCCCGGCCCTGCTCATCGGCATGGACACCCCGCAGGTGACGCCGGAGCTGCTCACCGTGGACTTCGCCGGCTGTGACGCCTGGTTCGGCCCGGCCGAGGACGGCGGCTTCTGGGCCCTCGGCCTGGCCCGCCCCGACCCCGCCCTGCTGAGGGGCGTGCCCATGTCGACCACCACGACGGGGGCCGTCCAACGGGACCGGCTCGTCGCGGCGGGCCTGCGGGTGCGCGACCTGCCCCGCCTGCGCGACGTCGACACGGCGGCCGACGCCCACGCCGTCGCCGCGCTGGCCCCGGCCGGGCGGTTCGCGGAGCGGCTGGCCCGGTGTGCGGCGCCGGCCTCCCGTCCGGACGGGATCGCGGGGCGGCCTTCTCGGTCCGCGGCGCCCGCCTCCCGCCCGGATGGGTTCGCGGGGCGGCTTTCTCGGTCTGCGGCGCCCGCCTCCCGCCCCGCCGGGCCCCGATGAGCGCCCCGCCCGTCACCGCCGTCGCCTGGGCGGCCGCCGACCCCTACGCCGACGCCCTGCGTGCCGGTCGCGGGCCGCTGTTCTTGCGGCGGGCCGACGGCTGGCTGCTGCCGCTGGAGGTGGAGCGCTGGTGTGCCCGGGCCGACGCGGTGGACCGGGGCGTGCTGGACCGGTGTGAGGGGACCGTGCTGGACGTGGGATGCGGGCCCGGGCGGCTCGTGGCGGAACTCGCCGCCCGGGGCCGGACCGTCCTCGGCGTCGACGTCAGCGTCGCCGCCGTCGACCACACCGTACGGACGGGAGGCCAGGCGCTGCGGCGCTCGGTGTTCGAACCGCTGCCCGGCGAGGGCCGCTGGGACACCGTCCTGCTCATGGACGGCAACATCGGCATCGGCGGCGACCCGCGCGCCCTGCTGGACCGGGTGGCCCGACTCATGCGCCCCGGCGGCCTGTTGATCGCCGAGACCGCGCCGGTGGACATCGACGAACGCGCCCAGGTGCGGGTCGTCGGCCGCACGGACGCACGCGGCACCGGCGACCCCTTCCCCTGGGCGCGGCTCGGCACACCCGCCCTGCTCCGGTACGCCCGGGGCTGGACGCGCGCCGGTCAGTGGACGGCCGGCGGCCGCCGCTTCGCCGCCCTGCGCACCCGCCGCAGCCGCACCGCCAGCAGCAGCGCCGAGCCGCCGAAGAGGACGGCGGTGATCAGCAGCCAGCGGGCGAGGAACACGTCCGCCGGCAGCCCGGTGGCGGACCGGTAGCGCCCCTCCACCATCCCGCTGATCAGCGGGAACCACACGAGGAGCAGCAGGCCGGAGAGGGCCGCCGGGACGCGCACGTACGGCACCCACTCCCGGCGCGCGCCGAGCCCTCGTACGACCGCCCGGTCCAGGGCCGCGTACAACGGCAGCAGCACGAGGTCGTGCAGCAGCGCCGCACCCACGAACCACAGCGCCACGCCGAACCAGTCACCGGCGAGCAGCCGTACGCCCGCGTAGGCGGCGAGCGCGAACGAGCAGGCGAGCAGGAGGAGCTGGAAGGGGCTTCCTACGGAGAGCCGTGGGCGGCGCGTCAGTCTCGGGGGGCGCGTCAGCGGTAGGCGGGGCATCAGCGGCGGGCGGCGCATCACAGGTCTCCGAACGTCATCCGGGCCACCCACTTTGTGTTCAGCACGCCGGGTGCCGCGGGCACGATGATCCGTGCCGGGTAGCCGTGGTCGGGGGACAGCTCCTCGCCGTTGACGTACAGGGCGAGGAGGGAACGCGGGTCGGCCACCTGGTTGGCGCGCAGGGCGGCCCTGCGGAAGGCGCCGCGCCGCTGGAGGGACTCGACGAACACGTCGGGCGGGTCGTCGGCGTCGTAGCCGACGAGCGCCGCGAGATCGCGCAGCCGCACGCCGCGCCACCACTGGTCCGACGTCGACCAGCCCTCCACGCAGGCGATGGGCAACGCCGAGCTGTGCAGGGGGAGCCCGGCGAGCTGGGCGCGGCTGAGGCGGACGGTGCCCGCGGGCCCGGTGATGACGAGCCGCCAGGCCTCCTCACCGGTCTCGGCCGTGCTGATCCCGGCGTAGGCGGCGGTCTTGTTGATCTGGAAGCCGTTCGGGCCGCTGCCGGGTTCGCCGCCGCCGTGCGGTGCGAGGAGGGCGGTGCGCCGCAGGAGCCCGTCGAAGTTCTGTCCCACCGTCGTCGCGAACAGCAGCAGCGAGCCGCCCCCGACGAACCACAGGGCGCCGCGACGGGAGACGGTCGGCGCTGCGGGGCGGGGAGTCACGAGGTCGTCCTTCTCCTCCCGCAGGTGCCGCAGATTGCGCAGCACCGTGGGCATCTTCAGCAGCGCGTGGGCGACGAAGGCGGCGAAGAACACCCACGCTCCGTAGAAGTGCAGCGGGTAGAAGGAGCCGGGGAAGACGTAGTCGAGCTGGACGTTGAGCACACCGGTCACGAACTCGAACAGCGCACCGCCGACCAGCAGCACCAGCGAAATGCGCTCGAGGGCGTGCGCGAGGGAGCGGGCCGGGGGCAGCGCGAACAGCCTCGGGACCACGGACCACAGCTTGGCGAGCAGGACGGGGATCAGGGTGATGCCGAGGGTGACGTGGACGCCCTGGTTCAGCCGGTACAGCCAGTGCGGGTGCGTCGGCCAGGAGAAGAGGTAGAAGCCGAGGATCCCCTTGTCCGGGGTCTTGTCGTTCACCGGCGACAGGCCCGGGTTGTAGGCGGCGTACGAGACCAGGCCGGTCACGAACAGCACGGTGATGCCGGCGAGCAGGACGAGGCCCAGCACGGAGGTGAGCCAGGGGCCGCGCAGGGGGCTGCGCCAGAAGCCGGGCGAGGAGGGAAGCCGTGGGTCGTCTCGCATGGCCCGACCGTAGGCCCGGAACACCCCGGAAAAGGGTGCGCGACCCATGACGAAACGCTGACGTCCGGCCCGGACGGCGGTCCGCGCCCGCCCTGTCGGCCTAGCGTTCCGCTGTGACCCGCTCCCTCCGCCCCGACCTGCGCCGTGGCCCGCGCGACGACCTGCCCCGTGCCCTCCGCCCTGACATGCGCCGTGACCTGTACGCCGTCGGGGCCGCTGCCCTGCTCGTGACGGCCGCCGTCCTGGTCGGCCGCCACATCCAGGGCACCAGCCGCACGCTGTTCGTCGACTGGCCCCCGCTGCTGGCGTCCTGGGGCCCCCACCTGGGCCCCGGCACCCCGGCGGCCGTACTCCTGGCGATCGCCACCGTGGCGTACGGCCCCAGCCTCGCGGCCCGGCTCCCCTGGCGGACTCTGCTCGCTGCGACCTGGGGGTCAGCCACGGCATGGATCTTCTCCCTGGCCCTGATCGACGGCTGGCACCGGGGCATCGCGCGCCGGCTCACCACCCGCTACGAGTACCTCCAGGTCATCGACCGCTTCCACGACATCCCGGCAGCCCTGCGCGACTTCACCCAGCACATCCTCCTGGACTCCCCCGACAACTGGCCCGCCCACATCGCCGGCCACCCGCCCGCGGCCACGCTCACCTTCGTCCTGCTCGACCGGGTCGGGCTGCGGGGCGGCGGCTGGGCGGGCATGTGGTGCATCACCGTCGGGGCGACGGCCTGCGTCGCCGTACTCGTCACGATCCGTGCCCTGGCCGACGAGACCCTCGCGCGCCGGGCGGCCCCTTTCCTCGTCCTGGCCCCGGCGGCGGTGTGGATGGGCACCTCGGCCGACGCGTACTTCGCGGCGGTGGCGGCGTGGGCGGTGGCGCTGCTGGCCCTGGCGGTCACGAGGCGCTCGCTGTCGCGGGCCGGGGCGTCGGGGTTGCTGTTCGGCCTGACCTGCTACCTCTCCTACGGCCTCACACTCGTCGCGCTGATCGCGGCGGCGGTCCTGGTGCTCGGCCGGCACGGAGTCCGCGGACGCCCCGCCCTACTGGTGCCGCTGCTCGCCGGACTGGCCGTGGTCCCGGCGGCGTTCACGCTCGCCGGGTTCGACTGGTGGGAGGCGTACCGCCTGCTGGTGACGCGCTACCACCAGGGCGCGGGCGGCATCCGCCCCTACGGCTACTGGGTCTGGGCCGATCTGGCCTGCACGGTGCTCATCACGGGGCTAGCGACGGCGGCGGGCCTGCGCCGGACGGGCGGAGTGCTGCGCGGGACGGCGGGAATGCTCCTCCCCCGCCAGGCGGACAGACACCACCGCGCCGACACGCCCGACCGGGTTGCCGAGACCCGCCTCGCACTCCTCGTCTCCGCCGCGTTGCTCGCCCTGCTGATCGCCGACCTGTCCGGCATGAGCAAGGCGGAAACGGAACGCATCTGGCTCCCCTTCGCGGTGTGGCTCCTCCCGTCCTGCGCGTTGCTTCCTCATCCCCGTGCGTGGCTCACGGCCCAGGCGGTGCTCGCGCTGCTGCTCAACCATCTGCTGCTGACGGGTTGGTGACACGGCCCAGCCGCAACTCCAGGAAACGACCCGGCCGACGGAAGGACCTCAGTGACCCGTACCGAGTACTACGACGACCCCGAGGCCCCCACCCCCAACAGCCTCGCCGTGGCCGCGTCGGCAGTGGTCACCGACGACCAGGGCCGCAGCCATCGGCCGCCCCCACTCCTGGAACGCCAACTGGTAGCTGCACTACGGGAACAGGACATTCCGAGCAAGATGAGCAGCGCAGCGTATCGGTTCCACTCCAGAACGTGAACATGGTCACGCCGAGGTTCCTTGCAATCGTAAATCCAGGAAGGGGAGCATAAGCAGGCCCACAGGAGACACACAGGCACACCCCGCATCGAAAAGAGAAGACGTGCGCGCTACGTATTTCCGCAAGTCCACCGCGACGTTCATCGCGGCAGCAGGAGTCACTGTCCTGCTGGCCGCGCCCACGCCCGCGAACGCATCCACCGAGATGCCCGCGGCAGCCGCGGTGAGCGCGTCCAACCCCTGCAAGTCGAAGCACTACTCGAAGGTCGCCTACAACTTCTGGATCGGCCCGAGCAAGATGCCTCTGCGCTGCGGCACGAAGACGTGGGGCTACAACCACATAGTTGAGCGCGGACGCTGGAGCACGAGCTTCAAGAACAAGATCAGCGACACGCTCTTCAACGGCTACGAGCGGACGCCCGGGGTGTACTACCGATACAAGGTGGGCACCGGCTGCTCCTCGAAGCCGCCGAGGAAGAACTTCAAGGTGGTCGTCAACAAGGGCCCCCTCGGAGGTAAGCCGGGCGGTCTGACGCCCCAGGGAGTCATTACGGCCACGGTGGAGTACACGACCGCGACCGTAGCTGCGGCTTCGGCGAGCGCAGGGGCAAAGTGCTGAGAGGACCCGTATGGCCACCCCGGAGCAGGTAAGGGAAGCACTCACCCGAAAACTTTCAGGACTGCAGAGCGAGGGAGGAGGAACCTCTCTCGAAGTCCTCGAGGTGCAGGTGCTATCCGTCTCCCCTGAATTGCTTCTGAAAATCCGGATCAGCGTCTCAGGGCAGCTCTGGGAAGTCTCACTCGACTACCAGGGGCAGGAAGCGAGCCTGGTGAGCGGAGACCTCTCCGAGGACACCCTGGATTACCTCGGGTTCCTTGTGCGCACCCACCTGTTCGAGTGGTGGCACACGAAGGACACGGAGAAGTTTTCAGCGCGCATGGGGAAGCGGCTGGACTGAGAGGGTGGGTACGGGTGTTGACGTCCGTACGCCGGCGGCGGATCGGGCAGCTCGAGCAGCGCCTTGCGGGGGACCGGGACCTCCTCGGCGACCCGCCCAAGCTCGCCTCCCAAACGCGCCTTCTGCCTCAGTAAACATCGGCAGCTTGGCGTCTTGTGGCAGCCGTAGACGACTGACGAGGCGTCTCCGCTCACTCCAGCGGGTCCGACTCCAAGAAGGTACGCATCTCGATGGCAAGGCGGCGCATGTCCTCTCCGGGAGCATGGCTGGTCGTCATTTCGAAACGCCACTCGCCGTCGGGGAGAGGGACGTGCAACCCCCATGTCAATCGGACGTGTGATCCTGCGTGCTCGGCAGCCAGCGTCAAGTCGTCCTCAAGAGAGCGCCAGGTCCTGGTGCCGTTCCAACCTCGAAAGTCCTCAGCCAACTCGGCCAGGAAAATGCCGAGGCCGTCACCGTCCCAGGTCCTCACCATGACCTCGATCCGCGCCGACTCACCTTGAGCCGTCACGAGGAAGTCGCACATCAGGTCATCGTGCTCTTCCGGGAAGGAGCGTGTCAGCTGGTGAAAGCGCAGGCTGATCGCTCGATAGCGATCACCTCCGACGCGGACAGCCGGGTTGGCAGGGGAGCTCATGGGGATTTCGGTCTGTGTTGGGTTCGTCGCTCTGGCCGGCTACATGGTTCGGAGTGCTGTGATGGTGTGGCGCCAGCGGGACCGTGTTCCTGACCACGGCGGATCCAGATCGACGTCCACCAATCGGTTGGCGGACGAGGGCGTCAACAGTGCGTCGTCGGCCCCAACCAGGCTGAGAAGCCCTGAGGGTGACGGCCAGGGCCGACTGCCGCGGTTGTACTTCGTGGCGAACAGATACCTCTTGCCCACCTCCAGCAAGGCATCGCCTTCGGGAAGGTTGACGATGTCTCCGTTCTCGTCCTTGCCACCCTGCTGGTTGACAACGACGACGCCGGTCACATCGCCCTTGAAGACGCGCTGGACCTCGACGGCGTACTGGCTCTCCGGACCGACGCCCAGGTTCTTCTGGCCCTTGAGAGCGGTGACCTTGCCGTAGAAGAGGTCCTCGGCGGCGCCGGCCAGGTTGGCGTCGTCGGAGAAGTCCGCTTCGTAGGTCAGTGACGCGTGCGACGTCGTGGCCGCCTCGTTGCGCTCGTTGACCTCCTGGTGGACAACCGTGCCGCCGATCCCGACCGCCACCGCGAGAGCGGCGCCGGTGGCGATGAGGACGGTTTTCCGCTCCAAGGTCGTCAGTCCCGGAGTCGGTGTTAGGAGTTGCGGTCGGCCGATCGTCGACCGCGCTCAGGGCGGCCTCACGCCCCAACTCGCGCATGGCCACGTGATCGGCGGTGGAGTAACTCCCGCCACACAGTGAACGCACAGCCGCTGTTCCTCCTCTTGCACAGCGAACCCCCCAACCGAGAGGAACATGCTGTGCGTTCACGTACGCGTATACGTACACGTAGACCTTCCCGCCTGCGCCTGTACCCGGCCGGGTCCGTCGTGCTGGCTCTCGCCGCCGCGGGATCCGTGCTGGCGGGGCCGGCCGTCGCCGCCGATGCGGGCGGGCGTGCCGATCTGCGGGCCGATGTGAACCGTGACGGACGGGTCGATGTCACGGGCGGCAGCGACAAGGCCGGTGAGAACAGCTGGTCCGTCGAGCGTGGAGCCGTGTATCTGCCCAATCTCGATGACGACACCAAGCGGTGCCCGGTGACCGGGCCCGGTGGCAAACCGCTGTCCGACGCCAAGCTGGCCGCGTGCAACGACGGCTCCGACACGAAGGTCAACGGCAGCGCGGACGCCGACGACCTCGCCCGGGTCCGTTCCGTCCCGATGCCGGATCTGGGTGAGGACGCCAAGGGCAGCCTGAAGGTCACCACGGGTGGCAAGCACACGCACCTCTTCCTCAAGCGTTCCGGGAAGTGGGTCCTGGTGACGTCCAAGACCCGGCTGTCCGCCGCCGAGTTGAGGTCCGGTGTGGAGTTCGGTGTCGAGGGCACCGACGTCGTCCGGGACAGCGCGAAGTGGGACGGCCGTGCGGTGGTCCGGCTGACGGTGACGTCCGGGCAGAAGTCCACTTCCGACTCCGTGACCCTGCGCGTCGCGCCGCTGCTGACCCACCATCACCTGCAGAACACCCAGCAGGTGATGGTGACCGAGGTCCAGGGCCAGGGCCCGTACAGCCGTCTTCAGCAGAAGTTCGTCGCCGAGCTCGGCAAGGAAGTCAAGAAGGCCGGAATCACCGCGCCCCTGGTGAAATTCAAGAAGTACGCCGACCCCTGGGCCCAGGACTTCGTCGAACCGGCCTACGTCAGCATGACCGGGCCGGGCGGTCAGCGGCACGTGATGCGCGTGATGCTGCGGTCGGCCCAGCCGGACCGGGACGCGGGCCGTGAGCTGTTCGAGAAGGTGCGCGGCCGGGACATCGGTGTGGTGCAGGTGACCGACCGGGCCGAACCCGACGACTGGTCGCTCAACTCCATGGGGAACCTGGAGACCATCCCGCCCTACGCGCACGGCGGGCGCTCCTTCCCGGCCGGGCGGATCATCATGGGCGAGCGCAAGGACAGCGGGGCGCGGCCGTCCAAGGTGATGCGGACGATGCTCAAGTCGCAGGGCCTGCAGGATCCGCTGCTGCTGGACACCTCCTGGCTGGGCGTGGGGCACGTCGACGAGTTCGTGCAGTTCCTGCCCGCCGACACCCCGCGCGGCTGGCGCCTCGGCGTCGCCGACCCGCAGGCGGGGCTGAAGCTGCTGCGCGACGCCAAGCGCGACGGCCACGGCAAGACGAAGATGTTCTCCGTCCCGGGCCGCAGTGACAGTCCGGCGCCCAAGGAGACCATCGACCAGGCGCTCGCTTCCAAGCATCTGGTGGCCGACAACGAGATGGCCGCGCGGCGCATCGCGGCCAACCTGGAGATCCTGAAGCGGGAGACGGGCGTCACCGACGGGGAGATCGTGCGGGTGCCCGCGCTGTACACCCGCGAATCGGAGGTCATGACCGCCGACGGCGACGAGATTCCCGTACCGCGGCTGACGCGCATGGGTGCCGGTTCCGACCTCGTGGACAGCCTCGGGGACCGCGGCCAGCAGAAGTGGCTCGCCGAGAACCCGGCCGGCTCGCGTGCGAAGGCCGCGGCGACGGTGATGACCAGCGCGTACGTTCCCGGAGCGGTCAACGGCGTGCTCCTGGGGCGCGACCGCTACCTCGCCCCGCGCCAGTGGGGGCCCGTCATCGGCGGCAAGGACATCTTCACGCAGGCCGTCAACGCCGCCTACCAGCGGGTCGGCCTGAAGGTGTCGTACATCGACGACTGGTACACGTACCACCTCGGCATGGGCGAGGTGCACTGCGGCACCAACACCCTGCGCGACGCGACGGCCGCGTGGTGGCAGCGCCCGGCGCGCTGATCCACAACGAGGAGTGGGCGGCGGAACCGGACGGTCAGGAGCCGTACGGTCCGTCGCCCCGCGCGGGTGCGAGGCGGCGGTAGGCCGCGCGGGCGTGGGCCACGCGGGCCAGGGACGTGCCGACGAGCGTGGCGGTGAGCAGGCAGGCCAGCCATGTCGTGTCGCGGTGGCCGGCCCAGGTGAGGGTGCCCGCGGGCGGGATGGCGAAGCCGTTGAGGAACAGCCAGCACAGGACGGCCGTGCCGGGGGCCGCCGTGAAGCGTGCGCACAGGCCGAGTACCGCGGCCAGCAGGGACAGCGCGAGCAGGGCCAGTCCCGGACGGCCGGTCCCCACCACGGTGTTGAGGACTGCCACCAGCACCAGCGCGCCGCCGAACGCCCCGGCCCACACCAGCGGTGTCGCCACGGGCCTCGGAACGGGCCTGGCTCCGGTGCCCAGCGGCCTCCACTCGATCATGCGGTGCTTCCTTCCCCGAGGGTGCTCGTCAGGGTCCCACTCGCAGCTGTTCAGTGGAAACGCTCGAACCGGACAGTCGGGCGACGCCGCCGAGCATGACGAAACCCCAGGTCCAAGACCTGGGGTTGCTTCGTCCGGACCCGGCTGGTCCGCGTCACACGAAGGCGCTCTGGCCCGTGATCGCCTTGCCGACGATCAGGGTGTTCATCTCGCGGGTGCCCTCGAAGGAGTAGATCGCCTCGGCGTCGGCGAAGAAGCGGGCGATGTCGTGGTCCAGGAGGATTCCGTTGCCGCCGAAGATCTCCCGGCTCCAGGCCACGACCTCCCGCATCCGCGCGGTGACGAACGCCTTGGCCAGGGCGGAGTGTTCGTCGCGGAAGACACCGGCGTCCTGCAACCGGGCGAGCTGCGCCAGCATGCCCCACGACGCGGTGATGTTGCCCAAGCTCTTGACCAGCAGGTCCTGGACGAGCTGGAAACCGCCGATCGGACGGCCGAACTGGCGGCGCTCCCGGGCGTAGTCGAGGGCCAGCTCGTAGGCGCCGGTCATGACGCCCAGCGCCTGCCAGGCCACTCCGCTGCGCGTGGCGCGCAGGATCTCGGCGACGTCGCGGAAGGAGTTGATGTTCTGCAGGCGGTTCGCCTCCGGCACCCGGACGTCCGTGAGGGTGATCTCGGCGTTCTCGACGATCCGGAAGGCGATCTTGCCCTCGATCTTCGCCGGTTCGAAGCCGGGCGTGCCCTTCTCGACGACGAAGCCCTTGACGTGGTTGTCGTCGACATCCCGCGCCCACACCACGACGTAGTCGGCGAAGGTCGCGTTGCCGATCCACTTCTTGGCGCCGTTCAGGACCCAGGTGCCGCCCTCGCGCTCGGCCGTGGTGCGCATGCCGCCCGCGACGTCGGAGCCGCCCAGCGGTTCGGTCATGGCGAACGCGCCGATCTTGTCCATCGCGGCCATCGCCGGGAGCCAGCGGTCGCGCTGCTCCTGGTCACCGCCGGAGTGGACGGAGTACATCGCGAGGCCGTTGTGGACGCCGAAGAAGGTGGCCACCGAGGCGTCGGTGCGGCTCAGTTCCATCGCCAGCATGCCGCTGAGCAGGTTGGAGACGGCGGGGCGGTGCTCGCCGTAGCCCTCGTAGGGCAGGCCGGCGAGGCCGCTGTCGCGGAAGATGCCGACGAGTTCCCGGGGGAACTCGCCCTTCGCCCAGTGGGTGTTGACCAGCGGCTTGATCTCGTCGCGCATGAGGGTGCGGGCCTTGAGGAGGATCCCCCGCTCCTCGTCGGGCAGCAGCGACTCGTAGGCGTAGAAGTCCGCGGTGAGCTGGTCTTCGAGCGTGGTGGTCATCTCAGTTCTCCTCCTTGTCGGCGCTGTCCAGGGCGGACAGGACTGCGAGTTGCCTTCGGTCGCGCGTCTCGGTGAGCTGCGTGTACGGGGCGGAGCCGTAGGCCTGTTCCACGGCTGCGATGAGCCGTTCCTGTTGCTCCTCCTGCTGCGACGGGGTGCCGAGGTCCGCCCACATTCGCTTCATCGAGGCGCCGATGTGCTCGGCCATGTGCCGGTAGCCTCCGGGTCCGCCGCCCAGGTGGGAGCCGAGGAACGGCCCGACCGTGGCCCAGCGCAGGCCCAGCGAGTTGGTCATCACCGCATCGAGCTCCTCGGGCGTCACCACGCCCTGCTCGACGAGGTACACGGCCTCGCGGGTGAGCGCGTTCTGGAGCCGGTTGCCGACGAAGCCGGGGATCTCCTTGCGTTCGACGACCGGGGTGCGGCCGACCGAGGTGTAGAAGTCCACCGCGGCCTTCACGGCGTCCTCGCCGGTGCGTTCTCCGGGCACGACCTCGACGAGCGGGATGAGGTGCGGCGGGTTGAAAGGGTGGCCGATCAGGACGCGGGCGGCCTCCTCGTCCGCCAGATCCTTGGTGAACTCGGTCGAGGGAGTGGCCGACGAGGAGCTGAACAGCAGAGCGTGGCCGGGTGCCTCCCGGGCCAGGCCGGCGAACAGGTCCCGCTTGAACTCGACGCGCTCGGGGCCGTTCTCCTGGACGACGTCCGCGTCCCGGACCGCCTCGGTGACGTCGGCGGCGATGTGCACCCGGCCGGCGAGGTCCGTCACGTCCAGGCCGCGGGCGGCCAGGTGCGGGGCGGACTGCGCGAGGGCCTCGTCCAGGGCCTCGGCGAGGTCCGGTCGCGGGTCGCTCACCCGGACGGTCAGGCCGTGCGCGGCGAACAGGGCCGTCCAGGACAGTCCGATGGTCCCGGCGCCGATCACCGCGGCCGTACGGAAGGCGCGGGTCATGACGCGGCTCCCTTCAGGTAGTCGTGGACCGGCTCGACGCCGGACAGCGTCAGGTCGGTGAGGATGTGGCTCGCTGAGACGACCTCCAGCACCGGCAGGTCGGCCAGCGGGGCGAGCACGTGCGCGAAGAGCTGGAGCCGGGCGGGCCCGGTCCACGCCTCCTTGACGGTGACGTCGGTGATGCGCGTGCGGACGAGTTCCTGCACCCGGGGCAGCCCGTCGTAGCCGGGAATCGTCTTGAGCATGAAGGTCGGCACGGTGATCTGGGCCTCGGCCTCGCGCCGGTCCAGCTCGTGGTGCTTGTAGCCCATGGTCGCGGTGGCGACCCGCAGGCTGCCGTGGTCGAGGGTGCCGACGAGCGCGCCGGAGTCGACGGTGAGCGACGGAGAGCCGAGCACCTTCGGGTAGGCGGAGACCTCGCGGCCGGAGGCAGTCGCCGGGAAGTTGTCGAGGTACATGGCGTGCAGGTACTCGCCCTGCTCGCCCTCGAAGCCGACGGGGATCGCCTGCCCGGCTTCGGTGTAGGGGCCGTAGCCGCTGACGTCGCCCATTTTCATGACCTCGAACCGGACCAGGGGTTCACCGATCCGCAGCGGTTCGGGGACGACGGCCCGCAGCGCGTCCGGGTCGGTGCGGTAGACGACGTTGAGGTACTCCCGGTCGGTGAAGCGCGGGACGGTCGGCGCGTAGGCCGGGCTGGTGAGCGGGGTGGTGAGGTGCTGTCGTACGTCCTCGGTCTGCATGGCGGCTCACCGTCCCGTCCACCGCGCGGGGCGGCGCTCGGCGAAGGCGGTCATGCCCTCGCGTACGTCCGCCGAGGCCATCAGGGTCTTCATCTCCCCGCGCTGGAAGGTGAAGGCGTCGGCGTCGGGCGCTCCGTCGGCGGCGCGGACGACGCTCTTGACGGCCGCGAGCGCCAGCGGCGCGTTCTCCGCGAGCCGTTCGGCCAGCCGAAGGGCCTCGGCGACGGCCTGCCCGGTGGCGGTGACCCGGTTGGCCAGGCCCAGTTCACCGGCGCGGCGGCCGTCGACGGGGTCGCCGGTCAGCAGGAGTTCCATGGCCAGGTGGTGCGGGATGCGCTTGGGCAGCCGGATCACGCCGCCGCCCGCCGCGATCAGGCCGCGCTTGACCTCGGGCAGCCCGAACCGGGCGTCCTCGGCAGCGACGATCAGGTCGCAGGCCAGGGCCAGTTCGAAGCCGCCGCCCATGGCGTAGCCCTCGACGGCGGCGATCAGGGGCTTGGCCGGTTCGGCCTCGGTCAGTCCGCCGAAGCCGCGGCCCTCGACCTCGGGCGACTCGCCGCGCAGCGCGGCCTTGAGGTCCATGCCGGCGCTGAACGTGCCGCCCTCGCCGGTCAGGACACCGGCCCGCAGCCCGGGGTCGGCCTCCAGTTCGTCCAGTGCGGCGGCCAGGCCGGTGGCGACCGCGGCGTTCACGGCGTTGCGGGCCTCGGGGCGGTCGAGGGTGATCAGCAGGGTGGAGCCGATGCGTTCGGTGCGTACGACGGGGGTGGTGGGAGTGCTCATGGCTGTCCTCCTGTGACGGTCGGACGGTCAGCTGGCCGCGGTGTCGAGCTCGGCGAGGACGTCCTCGGTGTCCTGGCCGGCGACCGGCGCCAGGCGGCGGATCGAGCCGGGCGTGGCGGAGAAGCGCAGCGGGATGCCAATGGTGCGGACGGTGCCCTCGGTCGGGTGCTCGACGGTGTCGAGGAGGTGGCCGTCTCGTACGTAGGGGTCCTCGTGGGCGCGGTCGAGTTCCAGCACGGGGGCCATCGGGATGCTGTGCTTCGCGCACACCTCGGCCCACTCGTCGGTGGTCAGCGCGGAGGCGCAGGTCTCCAGGAGCGCGGCCAGGTCCTCGTGGTCGGCGCTGTCGATGGCGTCCCCGTTCACCCGCGGGTCCTCGGCGAGGTCGGGGCGGCCGGCGGCGGTGAAGAAGTCCCGGTAGTTCTGCGGGTTGTACGGCATGACGCAGGCCAGGCCGTCCTTGGTGCGCACCGCCTTGTGGCCCTTCAGCATCGACAGGGCGAAGCCGGTGGGGCCGGTCTCGGGCACGTGGGTGTGTCCCGCCAGGTGCTCGACCAGGTTGAACGCGATGAGGGTGTCCGTCATCGGGATCTCGACGAGCTGGCCCTGCCCGGTCCTGTTCCGGTGCAGCAGGGCGGCGAGCACGCTGTAGGCGATGGTCAGGGAGGAGACCTTGTCACCGATGATGGTCGGCAGGTAGACGGGCTCGCCCAGCGCCCGGTCGGCGATGTCGACCAGGCCGGACGCGGCCTGCACGGTCTCGTCGTAGGCGGCGTTGCCCGCCCGGTCCGAGTCGCTGCGGAAGCCCTGGGCGTGCGCGTAGACGAGGCCCGGGTTGCGGGCGGCGATGTCGTCGTAGGACAGGCCCAGGCGGTGCAGTGCGCCCGGCCGCATGTTGGTGATCAGCACGTCCGCGGTGTCGATCAGCTTCAGCGCCCGCTCGCGGTCGGTGTCGTCCTTGAGGTTGAGGGCCACGCTGCGCTTGTTGCGGTTGACGTTGAGGTTCAGCGGGGTCATGCCCGGCGTGGTGCGGTAGTGGCCCACGCGCACGGTGTCGGCGGGCGACTCGATCTTGATCACGTCGGCGCCCAGGTCGCCGAGGATCTGTGCCGCGTAGGGGCCCATCACCACGGTCGACAGGTCGATCACGCGGATGCCTTCCAGGGGGCCGGTGGCGGTGTCCGTGATGTCCGTCATCGCTCTTCCTTCAACTCCTCGCTTCGCCATGTATGTGTATCTGGAAACTAAGTTAGCAAGGGGGAGCTGAGAAACGGAAACAAACGGAGTGACCAATAGACGAAAGGCGGCATGACCGCAGTGGTCATACCGCCTTTGGCGAATACTTTTCGCGGGTCAGGTGTGAAGCGGCTCGGCGAAGATCTCGCGGGCGGCGGCGGCGACTTCCTCCAGGTCACCGCCGTGCGCCCGGTCCTTGCGCCAGAGCAGACCGGTCTCCAGCCGGGGGTGGAAATCCGAGAAGGGCAGAACGGCCACATTGTCGAGACGGTAATTCTGCACGGGGCTCCGTGAATCCAGCATGGAAATCGAAAAAGCCAGGCCGCTCGACACTATCTCGGAAACTCCCTCGAACGTCGCGCTGCCGATTTCGATCCGTTTCTTGATGCCGAGTTCGGCCAGTTGCTGGTCGAGACCGCGGAAATAGGCGTTGGTGACGGCCGTGGGCGAGCCCGCGTAGGCGAGTCCGGACAGTTCGGCCAGGGCGATCGACTCCCGCCCCGCGAACCGGTCCCTGGGCACGACCGCGCCGAGGCGCTCCGACATCACCGGCAGCTGTTCCAGGGCCGGGTCGCCGCCGACCGGAAGCCGGGCCAGGGTCAGCGCCAGCCTGCCGTCGCACACCGCGCCGACCAGCCGCTCGGTGCCGCCCGGCCAGCGTTTGATCTCGAACCGGTCGCCGACCCGCTCGGCGAGGGCGGCCATGCGTGCGCGCAGGTCCGGATGGATGCCGCTGGGGACACCGAGCAGCAGGGTGGTCCGCCGCGGCCGGGTCGTCTCGTCCAGTCGCCACTGGATGGAGTCGACCTGCTCCAGGACCCCGCGGGCGATCGGCAGCAGCGCGCTGCCGGCCGGGGTGAGCCGCACATGGTGGGTGTCGCGGTCGAACAGCCGGTGCCCGAGTTCGTTCTCGAGGTCCTTGATCCGCCGGCTCAACGGGGAAGCGGCCATGTGCAGTTTGCGGGCCGCGGTGGAGAAGTTCAGTTCTTGGGCGACGGCGACGAAATAGCGCAGGTGCAGGAGCTCCACGCGGTTCACCCTAACGGCTGCGGGCTGCGGTCCCCGGGGGGCCGTGGGGCCGGGCAGTCCCTCCTCCATCAGCTCCTACTCCAGCAGCTCCTACTCCAGCAGCGTGAAGGACTTGGGCGCCCCGCCCGGCTGCGGCTTGCCCTCCTTGTGGCCGACGACGCGGTAACCGGCTGCCCGGTAGTAGGCATTGAGCTGTGCGTTGCCCGCCAGGCAGTCCAGACGGACCCGGGTCCGTCCGGCCTCGGCCACCCGGCGTTCCGCGGCCTCCAGCAGCCGTCGTCCTGTCCCGGGCGGGGCGGTGCCCCGGTCCACCATGAGCCGGTGCACGTACCCGGCCACGGGCGGCTGTGGTCCCCAGGCGTCCTCGCCCTCCCACCACAATTCCCAGGCTCCGCCGGCGCCCCCGCCGCCCTCCGCGAGCCACACCTCGCCGTGTGCCATGACCCGGCGGAAGTGCTCCTCGCTCAACTCCCCCGGCCGCCACTGCCCGGTGATGCCGCGGGCCGGCATCCAGCGAGCCGCGTCGTCGCGGAGGCGGACGAGGACGGGCAGATCGGCCTCGGTGGCCGGGCGGACGCGTAGATCATTCACGCGGGGATCGTCGCACAACCGTCCGATGCCGGTCCGTCAGCACCTCCAACACCCGCCCTCCATCCCGTTCGGCGTCCCACAGGTGGGACGTTCCCCCTGGTCAGAGCCGGTGCTGTCGTTCCAGCGTTCCAAAGATCCGAATGGAATGGCGGATGGGACGGAACGTGGCACAGGCTTGGGTCATCGAAGCCCGCCGCCCCGTTCGAGGGCGGTGACGCCGATCCCACCTTCCGGTTCCGGCCGCGCATCTGTCCGGTCGACGCCCATTAACCGGAGGAACTCGTTCCGGAAATTCGGAACTGAGGAAACTCGACACTCAGAGAAAGCAGTTCCTCGCATGCGTATCGCACAGCGCTTCACCACCCGTGTGGCCGCCTCCTCCCTGGTCGCCGCCGCCGCTTTCGCACTCGTCGGTGTCCAGGCCGCGGGCCAGACGGCCTCCGCCGCCACCCCGCAGAAGGCCGCCGCGACCGTCGACTGCACCGCGGCGAACACGAAGCTGACCGTCGACAAGGTCTCCCGGCCCATCAACACCCTGCTGCTGACGGCCACCAACACCGGCACCAAGCCCTGCAACCTCTACGGTGCGCCGTACCTCGCCGCCGGCGCCGGCGCCCAGGCTCCCGTCCCGTGGCTGGACTCCAGCAAGCCCCAGGCCGTGGTGACCCTGGCTCCCGGAGAGTCCGGGTACGCCGGCATCGGGACCTCCAGCCCTGACGGCTACGAGGGCCACATCGCCAAGACCCTGGGCGTGGACTTCTCGAACAAGAACCTGAACGGCTCGCTCGGCAAGGGCGCGACGCTGAAGCTGCCCGACGGCGGCGTGTACTTCAACAGCGCCAACTTCGTCACGTACTGGCAGAGCGACGTGTACGACGCGCTCTTCGGCTGAGCCGACCTGCGTCCCACGGCACCGCCGGTGATGGCGGTGCCGTGGGACGCGGAGCACCTGAAGAGGTCCGCCCGGACGCGTTGTTCGGGGCAGCGGAAGGCCTCGCCCTCTGTACCCACACCGCACGCACCCCCAGGAACACCAGCAGCCCGAACGGCGACAGCAGGATCGTGAGGACCAGCAGCGGTCCCATCAGCAGGGCGGGGATCTCCAGCCGCCGGCCCTCCCGGTACATCCACTGCCCGATCAGCAGATCCCAGGCGATGACCTGCGCCCAGACGGCACCGGCCCCGTCCGGGAGGGCCGTCAGCTCGCGGAAGCTGCCGAGGTCCGGGCTGCTGACCGCGGTCCACAGCTCGGGGAACACCGGTACCGCGAGCGCGACATACACGAAGAGCACCGGCAGCACGGTCAGCGGCGACCCGGCGATGCGAGCCGTCGGCCCCCACGCCGGCGCGAAGATCATGAGCAGCCAGACCGGTGCGGCCAGGAGGAAGGAGAGCTCGAAGAGGAATCCGGTCATGACACGAGATCCTTCGAAGCGGGAACGCCTGTCGCGTCCGTCACCCCGTGTGGAGGAGAGGTCCGGCCCGTCCGCAGAGCCCCGTACACCCCGAGAACTACGGCGAGCAGGACCAGCCCGGCCGCCCCCAGCGTCACCCCGTCCGGGCGGAACAGCGGCTGGCCGCGCAGTGCCTGCCAGAGGAGCAGCGCGAAGACGGCCGCGTACCCACCCGAGGCGAGCAGGACGAGACGCAGCCGGATCCGCTCGTCGGCGAGGCGGGTGAAGCGCGGTGCGAGGACCGTCAGCGCCATGAGGAGCAGCGGCAGGAGTTGCAGGGCGTGCATGCCGAAGAAGTGCGGGATGCGCAGATCACCGCCGGTCGTGGACCAGCCGGTCAGCGGCATCGAGGGACCCCCGTCCGGCACGCCCACGCTGTGCGCGCCGACCACCTTGGAGACGCCGCGCTCCTGCCCCGGCGCGGGTTGGGTCATCAGGAAGCCGACGGCGGCCCCGGCCAGCGCCAGCAGGATCCCGGAGCGCATCGCCCAGGCGGATGCCCGGTCGGCGATCCGGGCGCGCAGCAGCAGCACGGCGACGACGAGCGTGCCGGCCCACAGGACGACGACCGTGACGGCCATCGCGTTGAACAGGGCCTCGTCGAACGGTGTCTCGTGGTTGAAGTGGCTGCGCTTGCCGCGGACGACCTGCCCGGTGATGATCACCATCTCGACGAGGCTCGCCAGCGCGACGACGGTCCCCGCCCACCAGCCCACGCGCCGCCGGCCGGGCAGCAGCGACAGCATCCAGGCGAGCGACAGGCAGTACGCCACGAACGACACCGCGAACTTGAACGGCTTGGCCCAGATCGGCGCCCCCACGAGGACACGGTCGTCGACCACGATTCCCACCGCGGACACGACCGCCATGACCGCCATCGCGGCCGAGAACACCACCAGCGGCCGATGCCAGGACGTACGTAAGAACTCCATGCCCACTCCTGAGTCAGATGACCAACTAATGGATAGCGGCACTATCCGCTATCGGATAGCCCCACTATCTATCATGGGAGCCGGGTCGGCAAGGGCCGGTCCCACGGGCAGGGCGGATTTCGAGGAGTGAACCGGCGTTGCGCATCGGAGAGTTGAGCCGGAGGACCGGGGTGCCGGTGCCGACGATCAAGTACTACGTCCGTGAAGGGCTGCTCCCCGGGGGCGAGCTGACCAGCCGCAACCAGGCGAGTTACGACGAGACACACGAACGCCGGCTCCGGCTGATCCGCGCCCTGCTCGACGTCGGCGGCATGAAGGTGGCGGAGATCGCGGACGTCCTGGCGGCCGTCGACGACCCGGACCGCCCCCTGCACAAGGTGCTCGGCGCGGCAGCCGACCGCATGGGCGGCCCGCCCGCCGACCAGGACGACGCCGAAGCGGCGGCCGCCCGCACCACGGTGTCCGACCTCATCTCCCGACGCGGCTGGCGCACCCACGCCTCGAACCCCGCCGCCGCCGACCTCTCCAGAGCCCTGGCCGCCCTGACCCGGCTGGGCCACGGAACCTTCGCCGAACTCCTCGACACCTACGCCGAAGCCGCCGAACAGGTGGCCCGGGCCGACCTCGCGTACGTGGACCGGCGGGTCGCGGTCGAGGACATCGTGGAGGGCGTGGTCATCGGCACGGTCCTGGGCGAGGCGGTGTTCAGCGCACTGCGCCGCCTCGCCCATGTCGACGCCTCGGCCAGGCTGTACGGGGCGGAGGACGGGACGAGCTAGTCGGCAGGTCGCCTTCCGGACTCCCGGTGCGCCGCACCGGGGGTCGTTACCGTGTACTCCCTATGGACATACGCGGGGGCTTACGGGAGTGGTGGGAGCGCGGGCGGGAGCTGGGGGCGGCCAATCCGCTCCTCGTCGACATCGGTGTCGCGCTCCTGGTCCAGACCGCGATGACCATGCCGTTCGTCGTGCCGCGTGCGGCCGGGGCGCCGCCGGCGACCTGGGCCGCGTACGGGCTCAGCACGCTCACCGTGCTGCCCCTGGTCTGGCGGCGGCGCGCCCCCGTCGCCGTGCTGTTCGCGGTGCTGGCCGCCAACGGGCTGTACCAGCTGACCGTGGACGGGCCCGGGCAGCCGCTGCCGTACACCGGGCTCGTGGTCGTGTACACCATTGCCGCACTGTCGCCCGCGCGCAAACGGCTCGTCACCGGGCTCGTGTTGCTGGCCGCCGTGCCGGCGGGCGTGTGGCTCAACACCCGGTCGGCCCGGGAACTGACCTTCTCCGTCTTCGTGGTCGCCGCCGCCTATGTCTTCGGGCGGCTCACGGACGCCCGTCAGCGGGCGCACCGCGTCGAGGCCGAGCAGGTCGCCGCCCGCGAACGGGCCCGGATCGCAAGGGAGATGCACGACATCCTCTCCCACGCCGTGAGCCTGATGATCGTGCAGGCGGAAGCCGGGCCGGTGGCCGTGCGGGCCGCGCCGGACCGGGCCGAGGCCGCCTTCGACGCCATCTCCGCTACCGGGCGGGACGCCATGACGCAGTTGCGCCGGATGCTGGGGGTGCTGCGTGAGGGTGACGACGACAGCGATGGCACCGGACCGCGCGGACCGCAGCCCGGAGTCGCGGAGTTGGCCGGTCTGTGCGACCGGGTGCGGGCCGGGAGCGGGCTGGATGTGGTGTACCGGACCGCGGGGGCCGTCCGGCCGGTGCCGGGGGCGGTCGGGACGACCGTCTTCCGGGTGGTCCAGGAGGCCCTCACCAATACCGTCCGGCACGCCGCTGCCCGTACCGTGACCGTACAACTGACCTATGGGGACGACGACTTGATGGTGTGTGTGACCGATGACGGGCGGGGGCCGCAGACCGGGGGCGCCGGTCGCCGGGGCGGGCACGGGCTCGTCGGGATCCGGGAGCGGGCGGTGGCGCTCGGAGGGAGCGCGGTGACCGGGCGGGGAGCGGACGGGCGGGGGTTCGAGGTGCGGGTGCGGATTCCCGTGGCGGCCGCGGTGGAGGCCGGGCGGTGACGATCCGGGTGGTGGTCGCCGACGACCAGGAGCTGGTGCGCAGCGGCTTCGCGCTGATCCTGGACGTCCAGCCGGACATCGAGGTCGTCGCGGAGGCGGGCGACGGGGCCGAGGCCGTCGAGGCGGTGCGGCGGCATGCCCCCGATGTGGCGCTGCTCGACGTGCGCATGCCGCGCATGGACGGGATCGAGGCCTGCCGGTCGATCAGCGCCGCGAGCGACTGCCGCACGGTGATGCTCACGACGTTCGACTCCGACGAGTACGTGTACGACGCACTGCACGCGGGCGCGAGCGGCTTCCTGCTCAAGGACGTCCGCCGGGACGATCTCGTGCACGCGGTACGGGTCGTCGCCCGGGGGGACGCGCTGCTCGCACCCTCCGTGGCCCGGCGTCTGGTGGAGCAGTACACGCGCTCCACCAGGCACCCGCGGCCCGCCGCCCGGCTGGACGTGCTGACCGGGCGGGAGCGCGAGACGCTGCTGCTGCTCGCCCGCGGCCTGTCCAACGCCGAGATCGCCGCCGAGCTGGTGGTCAGCGACCACACGGTCAAGACGCACGTCGGCAACGTGCTGGCCAAACTGGGCCTGCGCGACCGGATCCAGGCCGTGATCTGCGCGTACGAGACCGGGCTCGTCGCGGCCGGGGATCCCCCGCCCGGGGGAGCGGACCGGGCCGGCCCCTCCCCCGCGTCGGCGAGGAACTGACCCTCCGAGACCCCCTGCGCGGGCGATCCGCCCGGCACCCCCGGTCCCGAGGATGGAGCCGTACCCACAACACCGGCTCACACCCACGGAGTTGACCATGCCCCGTACCGCTTCCCTGCTGGCCGCCGTACTCCTCGCGGGCGTCGTGGCGGTGCCGTCCGCCCTCCCGGCCGCCGCCGTCACACCTCCTGACCGGGCCCCCGCCCACCTGGCCGCCCAGCCCCGGAACCCCGCACTCGCCGCCGCCATCGCGGGCCTTCCCAGCGCCGACGCGACCGCCGCCCTCGTGCGGGTCGGAGGCGACGAGGGCGTCTGGCGGGGCAGTTCGGGCGTGCACGATCTGCGCACCGGCCGGCCCGCCGATCCGGGCGCCCGCTTCCGCGCCGGTTCCGTGACCAAGGTCTTCACCGCGGCCGTCGCCCTGCAACTGGCCGCCGAGGGCCGACTGGACCTGGACCGCAGCGCCCGCTCCTACCTGCCCGAGCTGATCCCGGCGACGTACGGGGACGTCACCGTCCGGCAGCTCCTGAACCACACGCACGGCATCCCGGCCTCCGACTTCCCCGGCACCACGGTCGAGGAGTGGTACGCCGACCGCTTCCGGGTCCACGACCCCCGGGACGTGGTCCGCTCGGCGACCTCCAAGAAGCCCGAGTTCGCGCCGGGCCGGCGGCAGCACTACCTCAACATCGGCTACACGATCACCGGCCTGCTGATCGAGCGCGTCACCGGTGACACGTACGAGCGTCAGGTCGCCCGGCGGATCCTGCGCCCGCTCGGGCTGCACGACACGTACCTGCCGGGGAAGAACCCGCGCATCACCGGCCGGCACAACCACGGTTACCAGATCATGCGGCTGGACGACGGCACGACCGGGCTGCGCGACGTGTCCGTGTGGGGGTCCACGGACGGCTGGGCGGCCGGGGCCATCATCTCGACGACGGCGGATCTCGAACGGTTCACCAAGGCCCTGTTCCAGGGCCGCGTCGTGCGCGGACCGCTCCTGGAGGAGATGTTCACGCTGCCGCGGGTGACCGACTTCGGGACTGGGGAGCCGGCCGCGTACTCCGTCGGCCTGTCGATGAAGGTGCTCGGCGGCCGCGAGGTGTGGGGCAAGACGGGCGGGCGCTGGGGCTACAACGCGGCCATCGCCTCCACCCGCGACGGCTCGCGCACCCTCGTCTACAGCGTCAACTCCACGGACGCCAAGGGCCAGGACATGAACAAGGTCGCGGAGAACATCATGGTGGCGGTGTACGGGCGGCCGTAACAGCCCTCGCACGGGCGGCCTCAGCAGCCTTCACACGGTCGGCGGAGCCGCCCGTACCAGGCCCGTCTGGTAGGCGATGACGACCAGTTGGGCACGGTCGCGGGCGTTCAGCTCGGTCATGGCCCGTTGACATCCTCCCCCCTTGAAAGAGGGGGATTCCAACCCAGGTGGGTTGAGGTTCACGGGCGCTCGAACGGCCGGTGGCCGCTGTCACCCCTCCGGCACCGGCTGAGCGCCGGGGGCGGGGGAAACCGCCCTGTCCTGCCGCGACGTTGTTCGCTGCGTTCTCATCAGCGTTGCAGGTGAACCCGCAGGACACTCAGACGAAGTCGGCTTGGCTCTTGCGCGACTTCTTCTCGATCCATCCACAGGCGGAACACCGCAGAGACGTGAAGGGCGCGGGGACGTCCTCGACCCGGCCCGGAGCCTTGTCCTGCGTACGCTGCCGCAGCAGCCCCCAGCCCTGGGCGAGGATCACCCGGTTCAGTCCGGCCTTCTGCCTGACCCTCTTACCGGGCTGCTCGACCGTCCCCTTCACCGAGCGGGTCATGTTCTTGATGTTCAGCTTCTCGAACCGCACCAGCCCATAGGCGCGGGCGAGCATGGTGCTGGTCTTCTCGCACCAGTCCTTACGCCGGTCAGCTTCGCGCGCCTTGAGTCTGGCGCCCTTGGGGGCTCGAGCAGCCCGGCGCTGGTGCTTGCGGATCCGGGCACGTTCCCTGACGGTGAGCTGCGGACCGTTCAGCTTCCGCCCGTCGGACAGGGCTGCGGTGATCTTCACACCCCGGTCGATGCCGATGACCTCACCCGCGCCGGGCACGTCGAGCGGCTCGGGGAGGACGGCGAACGCGATATGCCACTGCCCGTTACGGAAGGTGACACGGAACGTCTTCGCGGCGGGCAGGCAGGCGCCTTTGCCCTTGCGGGACAGGCGGAAGCGCACCCACCCGCAGCCGGGCACCTTCGCCAGGGTGCCGGTGGTGGTGGACAGGCCGAGGGCCTGGGACAGGGTGAGGATCGTGGCCATGCTGACGCCGACGCCGATGAGGGCGGTCAGCAGGGGCAGCCCGGCGGCGGCCAGGGAGCCGAAGGTGACGAGCAGCACGAGGACGGCGATGGTGACGCCTATCACCTCGGCCGAGCCGCCCGGCCCGGTGTTGTCCTCCAGCGCGGTGCCGCCCGCCTCGACGAGGGCGCGCTCCAGATGGGTCCGGCTGGCGTCGCTGAGCTCCTCCGCCCCGACCTTGTAGGTGACGGTCGCGAAGGCGGTCGAGCCGTCCCTGCTGATCGTCTTCCCCTGGAACGGGTCGACGGCGCTCGCGACCTGCGTGCCGTCGCCGAGGTCGATCACGGCCTTCTCGATGGCCTGCTTGTTGTCGGCCGCGGTCACCCTCTCGCCGCCGGGCGCGATGAACACGACCCGGGCGGTCGCCCCGTCGGCCGTGGCCCCGGGGAAGCGCTGTTCCATCAGGTCGAACGCCTTCTGGGACTCGATGCCGGGCATCGAGAATCCCTCGTCGGCGGCGCCCGGGGCCTTGAGGGCGCCGAGCCCGACGGCGGCCAGCACGGCCGCCCAGACCAGGGCGACGTACCAACGTCGCCGGAAGGGCCAGTCGGCCCACTCGATACAGAAAAGTCGCCACGGCAGCAGGTCTCCACATCCGGTGTCGATCGTCTGCCAAGGCTCTCCGGCCGCGGGCCGTCCCGTCGTCGTGCGGCTGCCGACAATCCTGGCTACTCGCCACGCAGTACGAGCGGGCCTCCCGTACACCTCGGGTACGAGATTCCCGGGCCATCCGGCGCGGCCTGTGCTACCGTCGTTGTTGTTGCAGTTTTGGTTCCCAGAGACTTCGAGTGCTCTATCGACCTTTGTCGACGAGCACTCTTTTTAGTTTTCGAGGATTTTCGGATCTCTCCGAGGGTGATCATTTCAGCAACTCCGAGTCCGTAAAGTGCGGGCCTCGGGTTTGTCCCCCTAAGGGAGATTCAGCATGGCATCTGGCACTGTGAAGTGGTTCAACGCGGAAAAGGGCTTCGGCTTCATCGAGCAGGAGGGTGGCGGTCCTGACGTGTTCGCCCACTACTCGAACATCGCCACCTCCGGCTTCCGCGAGCTTCAGGAAGGCCAGAAGGTTACCTTCGACGTCACGCAGGGCCAGAAGGGCCCGCAGGCCGAGAACATCGTCCCTGCCTGACGCTGACGCGTCCGACGTGACCGGGGCCCGCACCGTGAGGTGCGGGCCCCAGCCTCGTTCTCATCCAAAACCCGGCTCAGTGTTGCGAATCCTGGTGCGGCCCCTTCCGGCCGCCGGGCATTCCCCGATACGTGTGCCGCATCGAGGAAGGATCCCCTTGGATCGCACCGCTCGCAAGAACAACGGCTCGCCCCACTCCCGTAAGGCGGCGGGCCGCAGTGTCTCCGCCCGTACGGCCGGTGCGGGCCGCGGCGGCCCCCGGCGCCGTACCGCCCCCGGCGGGGAGTTCGCGCCGCCCGCCACCCTCACGCCGGCGCTGCCCGCCGTCGACGACTTCGCCGGACTCGCCCTGCCCGAGCGGCTGTTGACCGCGCTGCGCGCCGAGGGCATGACCGTGCCGTTCCCCATCCAGGCGGCGACGCTGCCGAACTCCCTGGCCGGCCGGGACGTGCTGGGCCGCGGGCGCACCGGGTCGGGCAAGACGCTCGCCTTCGGTCTCGCCGTACTGGCCCGCATCGACGGGCAGCGGGCCGAGCCCCGGCAGCCGCTGGCCCTCGTCCTCACCCCCACCAGGGAACTGGCCCAGCAGGTCACCGACGCGCTCACCCCCTACGCCCAGGCGTTGCGCCTGCGGCTCACCACGGTCGTCGGCGGCATGTCGATCGGCCGCCAGGCGAGCGCGCTGCGCGGCGGCGCCGAGGTCGTCGTCGCGACGCCCGGCCGGCTCAAGGACCTCATAGACCGCGGCGACTGCCGACTCGACCGTGTCACCGTCACGGTGCTGGACGAGGCCGACCAGATGACCGACATGGGCTTCATGCCGCAGGTGACCGCCCTGCTCGACCAGGTGCAACCCGGGGGCCAGCGGCTGCTGTTCTCGGCCACGCTGGACCGCAACGTCGACCGCCTGGTCCGCACCTACCTCCACGACCCCGTCGTGCACTCGGTCGACCCGTCCGCCGGCGCGGTCACCACGATGGAGCACCACCTGCTGCACGTGGAGGACGACGACAAGCACGCCACCACGACGGAGATCGCCGCCCGCGACGGCCGCGTGATCATGTTCCTGGACACCAAGCACGCCGCCGACCGGCTGGCCAAGAAGCTGCTGGCCGTCGGGGTGCGCGCCTCCGCCCTGCACGGCGGGAAGTCCCAGTCGCAGCGCACCCGCACGCTGGCCCGGTTCAAGGACGGCGAGGTCACGGTCCTGGTGGCCACCAACGTCGCCGCCCGCGGCATCCACGTCGACAACCTCGACCTGGTCGTGAACGTGGATCCGCCCGCCGACCACAAGGACTATCTGCACCGGGGCGGCCGGACCGCCCGGGCCGGCGAGTCGGGCACCGTCGTCACGCTGGTCCTGCCCCACCAGCGCCGCGAGACGGCCCGCCTGATGGCCGACGCCGGGATCACCCCGCGCGTCACCCGGGTCCGCTCGGGCGCGGAGGAACTGACCCGCATCACCGGCGCGCAGGCCCCCTCGGGCGTACCCGTCGTCCTCACCCCACCGCCCTCCGAGAGCGGCCCCACCCGCACGGGTTCCACCCCGCGCGCCCGCCGCGGCAGGCCTTCCCGAGGCCGCCGCCGCTGACCCGCTCCGCGACCGCTCCGTGACGCGCGCGCTGCGGATGATCGACGTGGCCGAGCGGGGCTGAGGGTTCGGCGGTACCCGGAGCCACGCCCCTCAAGGGCGCCTCGCCCGAGTCGCCGACGACGACCGGCAGTCCGGCGGCGGCCGCCTCCAGGAGCACGACCCCGAGGCCCTCCACCTCCCTGCGCACCCTGCGGATCCGGCACGACATCAGGGTCGACCGGCCCTGCTCGACCCGGCGGAGCACCGGTGCGAGCCGGGCGACCTCGGCACGACGCCCCCGGCCCCGCCGTCACCAGCGGTGCGGCAGGCCGGGGGCGTCGTAGCGTGCGGGACGCGGGGCTAGGGGGTGTCCGTCACGTCCGTCACCTTCCAGCGCTGGTTGGAGCCGGAGTTCGGCTGCCAGAGGCCGACCGAGGCGCCCTCGTTCGTGGACTGGCCCCCGACGTCCGGGAGTTGCCCGGTGGCGGCGTTGACGAGGGTCCAGGTGCCGTCTCCGGTCGAGGACATGATCCACTCGGTGGCCTCGTCGCGGCGGCCCTCGTCCGGCTCGGCGACCAGGGCGCCGTTCCGGACGGCCAGGCGCTTGTCCGAGGCGGTCTCGGTGAAGACGTACCGCTTGCGGTTGTCCGTGCCGCGGATCTGCTCCACCCGCCACTGCTGACCGCTGGGGTCGGCGGCGTTGGCGCTCTTGATGACCAGGCCCGTGCCGTTGCCGGCGATCGTGAGGTCCTTGCCGCTCTGGACGCCGGTCAGCCGGTAGGTGTGGCCCTTGCGCAGCTCGGCCGCGTCCTTCGCGACGCCGGAGACGCCCTTGACGAGGAAGGACGTCACCGACTGGGCGGGCACGGTGACCGTGGCCTGCTTGCCGGAGACCCGGACCGCCTTCTGCTTCGCCAGCTTGCCGTCGGCACTGGTCACCACCGGGGTGACGGTGGCGTGCGAGGAGACCCGGCCGAACTTCGACAGGTCGAGGGTGACCTCACGGGACTCGGTGGCGCTGTTGACGTGGACGACCGTCGCCGCGTCGCCCTTGCGGGAGACCGCCGCGGTGCTGGACGTGTCGTTCGTCTTGATCAGCCGGTCGCCGGGCTTGATGAAGTGCGTGAAGTTGCGGGCCGTGTCGAACTTGGTGTTCGTGTAGATCGGGCAGGACTTCAGCGTGTCCTTCGAGGTGCAGCTGAAGGGGAGCTGGATCTCTCCCCAGTTGCCGCCCTTGGCGGACTCCCCACCCGGTTTCATGTTGTCGTAGTCCTCGACGGGCTGCCAGAACACCCAGGCCTTGGGCTCCAGTTCGCGCAGGTCGTCGACCATGCGCTGGGCGAGGCCGAGGCCGGGCCGCATGTCCGTGAAGCTCTGGCCGTCGCCCCAGTCGCCCTCGACCTCGCTCATCCACAGCGGCTTGTCGGCGGCCTTGGCGAGGTCGCGGACGGTGGTGCGCTGGCCGGTGCCGTAGGTGTGGACGTTCATCTGGCCGACCAGGTCGCGGACCTCCTGGGGGTAGGAGTTCCAGTTGGTGGCGAACGTGCCGGGGTTGGTCTCGTCCATCGCGGAGATCTCCGCGTCCGACTTGGACTTCTTCAGGACCGGGGCCAGGGCACGGAGCACCTTCTGCTGGAGCTCGGGGCCCATGTGGGCGCCCTCCTGGCGGCCGCCGGTCGGCTGGCCGTCGGGGCCGAGTTTGGTGCCCCAGTAGTCGGTGTTCGGCTCGTTGAACGGGTCGAGCGTGTCGACCTTGATGCCGTGCGCCTTCTCCAGCCGCTCGGTCGCGCCCACCAGGTACTTGGCGAAGTCCTCCACGGACTCCGGCTTCAACTGGTCCTTGCCCGCGTCGAAGTTGCCGGAGACGTAGCCGCTCTCGGTCATGAACCAGGGCGGGGAGTTGCTGAAGGTCTCCCAGTGGGTGATGTCCTTCTTGATGCGGTCGACCCACCAGCGCTGTGTCTTGTCGGCGTTCTTGTTCCAGTCCGCCGGGTCGTCCGCGTCCCACCAGTCGACGTCCTCGCGGGTGGTGCCCGCCGGGGCCTTCCACCAGCCCTCGACCGCGCCGCCGGCCCGCAGGTAGTCCTTGACGTCCGGGGCGTTGCCGCCGCCGATGTTGTAGCGGGCGATGTTCAGGGCGAGGCCCTCGTCGCCGAAGAGGAGCTTGTAGAGCTTCTCGCGCACTGCGGGCGGGTAGTCGCCGGTGGCGTTGGCGAACCAGACCAGGCTCGTGCCCCAGCCCTCGAACTTCTCGTGCTTGTAGGAGGGGTCGGGGCGGACGGTGACGCCGGCCGCCTGCGCGGCGGGCTCGGCGGTCGCGGCGGGCAGGGTGCTGGTGGCCAGGATGGTTCCGGTCGCCACGGCGGTGATGCCGATGGCCCCGAGGAGCCTTCTCTTACCGGTGCGGTGTGCCATTCCGAGTACTCCAACTCTTCTGTGTCCGCGCGTCCCGGCGGGGCACAGAGATCGGGGCCTGTGTGCAATGTTTACGTAAACATCCACTGGCGGGATGTCTACACTGTCCGAATCTCAGGGGTCAAGGAGTCGTTCCGGACGGAAAATCGCGCCGGCTGCGCGGCGAGGGGTGCGAGGGGCAGGTGGGCACAGTGGACGGTGAGAGAGAACCGCAGGGCACGAGCCGTACGAGAAGGCGTCCGGCCCGTCCGCGCCAGGGCGCCTCCATGGCCGACGTCGCGCAGCTCGCCGGCGTCTCCTCCCAGACGGTCTCCCGCGTCTCCAACGGCTTCCCGGGCGTCACCGAGGACACCCGCCGGCAGGTCCTGGCCGCGATGCGGGAGCTGGGCTACCGGCCCAACAGCGCCGCACGGGCGCTCAAGCGCGGCGAGTTCCGCACCCTCGGCGTGATCACCTTCTCCCTCTCCACCATGGGCAACATCCGCACCCTGGAGGCCATCGCCACCTCCGCGGCCCAGCACGGCTACGCCGTCACGCTGCTGCCCGTCGCCGTCCCCACCCAGGACGAGGTGAACGGCGCCTTCTCCCGCCTGGGCGAGCTCGCCGTGGACGCCGTGATCGTCATCATGGAGATCCATCTGCTGGACGCGGCGACGGTCTCACTGCCCCCCGGTGTGCAGGTCGTGGTGGCCGACTCGGACGCCGGTGACCGCTACACCGTGGTCGACACCGACCAGGCGGGCGGAGCGCGGGACGCCGTACGGCACCTGCTGGACCTCGGCCACGAGACGGTGTGGCACCTGGCCGGCCCGGAGGGCTCCTTCGCCGCGCAGCGCCGCGCCAACGCCTGGCGCGACACGCTCACCGCGGCCGGCCGCGTCCCGCCGCCCCTGGTCCGGGGCGACTGGTCGGCCGAGTCGGGCTACCGGGCCGGACTGCGGCTGGCCGACGAGCCGGACTGCACGGCGGTGTTCACGGCCAACGACCAGATGGCCCTGGGCCTGCTCCGGGCCCTGCACGAACGCGGGCTGCGCGTCCCCGGCGACATCAGCGTCATCGGCTTCGACGACATCCCCGAGTCCGCGTCCTTCCTCCCGCCCCTCACCACCATCCACCAGGACTTCGCCGAGGTGGGACGGCTGTGCGTGGAGGGTGTCCTGAGCAAGATGCGGCAGGACGGGGAGGAACACGGGACGACGCTGGTGCCCACGCGGTTGGTGCGGCGGGAGAGCACCGGGGTGCCGGGGACTCGGGGAGTACGAGCAGGGTGACGACGAGCGCGTACGTCGATCGGCTGCTCAGGCCGGCCGCCTCCCCGAGGTGACGATCACTCGGCTGAGCTGGGGTTCTTGCGCCGGTTGGCGTTGAAGCGCGCCTTCTTCTGACGATTCCCGCACGTGTTCATGTCGCACCACTTACGGGTGCGGCTCTGGCTGGTGTCGAAGAAGGCGGCCCGGCAGGTCGGTGACGCGCACAAGGCCAGTTTTCCGTCGCGTTCGCCCGCGATGATGCTGATCGCGTCGGCGGCGATCACGCCGAGGGCGTCTTCCACGCGGGAAGCCGAGCTGAGCTGCCATCGCCGCTCACCCTCGGGCGTCAGGATCGCCGCGGCCCGCCCCTGAGCGCTGCGGTCGTTGATGACGTGGACAGCAGACGTGGGGAGGGCGTCCTGGAGCGCGGCCGCAGTCGCGGCGGCGTGGATCGACTCCCTCAGTTCCCGGGCGAGGTCGAGCTGGGCAGGGGTGCAGGAGTCCACGGCGAGGCCGTACACCGCCAGCCAGTCGACGAGTCGCTGCGGCGTGGGTATGCGCTCCACGGCCTCGCCGTGACGCTCCGACAGAGTCCCCGTGAAGCTGGTCGCCAGCACGCTGCCGAGGCGGAAGTCAGGAAACCCAGAAGGCATGGAACCACCTTAGCTGGTTGCGGTCGGCAGGGAAGCCTGTTAGAACCGTCTAAGCCGGTTCACTCGACGGGTCGTAGCCGGTTCCGCGATGGCCAGGAGGTCTCATGCACCGCCCAACCAGCGACGTACAAGCATTCGAAGCCCGTGCGACCGACGCCGACCTCGACGATCTGCGCGCGCGACTGGCCGCGGCGCGGCTACCGGAGGCCGAGACGGTCCATGACGCCTCGCCCGGCCCGCGCCGCTGGGAACAGGGCGTTCCGCTCGCCGACGTCGTCGATGTCGTGAACTACTGGCGCACCGGGTACGACTGGCGGTCGTTCGAGGAGCGCCTCAACCAGATCGGCCAGTACCGCACGACCATTGATGATCTGGGAATCCACTTCCTGCACCGCCGGTCCCCGCGCGCGGATGCCACTCCTCTGATCTTGACGCACGGTTGGCCGGACAGCGTTGTTCGGTTCATCGACGTCGTGGACGAGCTGGCGGATCCGAAAGACGCGGACGCGCCGGCGTTCCACGTCGTGGTCCCGTCGCTGCCGGGCTTCGGTTACAGCGACAAGCCGGCCACCACCGGGTGGGGGACCGAAAAGATCGCGGCCGCCTGGGTGGAACTGATGGGACGGCTCGGTTACAGCACGTTCGCAGCCCACGGCGGTGACTGGGGAGGCAATATCACCACGGTTCTCGGCGGCAGGTTCCCGGCGCACGTTCTCGGCATCCACACGACGTTCGCGGAGGGACCGCCCGGGTTGACAACGGACGGGCTGACGGCGGTCGAGCGCGAGTGGGCCGAGGACACCCGCGACTTCTGGCGCCACCGCGCGGCGTACGCGAAACAGCAGGCGACCCGGCCGCAGACCATCGGCTACTCGCTCGTCGACTCACCGGTCGGGCTTCTCGCCTGGATCCTCGACAAGTTCGCCGAGTGGTCGGACACCGAGGACAGCCCGTTCGAGACTCTGTCCATAGACCGGGTTCTCGACGACGTCACCCTGTACTGGCTGACGCGGACCGGCGCATCGGCGGCCCGCATCTACTACGAAAGCCACAACTCGCTGGACCCCGAACTCCGGGTCGACGTCCCTTCAGCACTCACCATGTATCCCCGCGACGTCGAGAAGTGCCCGCGCCCCTGGGCGCAGGAGCGGTACCGGCAGATCGTCCGATGGAGCACGCCCGAAAACGGGGGGCATTTCCCGTCGCTGGAGGTTCCCGAGTATTTCGTCAAGGATCTGCGAGAGGGCCTCGCGGCAGTGCTGGCCGCTCATCGGTGAACGCGGCTGTGAACCTGGAATGTCAGTCCTTCCCGGCTGCTCAACCGCACCACACGACGACCGGTCTCTCCACACCAGGTGACCGAGGCGTGGCCGTGGTCCTGTGCGCGGGCGACGACGCGGTCGAGATCACCGACCTCGACGGCGAGTTCCCACTGCGGGGCGGATGCGCTGGGTTCGCGTGTGGCGATGAAATCGGCGCAGTTCAGAGGGGTGCCGGTCGTCTCCCCGTAAAAGTGCCGGGCTTTCTCGGGCTGATCGCAGGCCAGGACCATGCGGTGGGGAGCGCCCTCCAGGTGGGGCGGAAACGTCCATCCGGTGAAGTGGCGGGGCTGCCACAGCGAGAAGGCGGCACCGAGCGGATCGATCAGTGTCGCCATGCGGCCCTGATCGCCCGCGTCGAAGGGCGGCACGACAAGGCGAGCCCCGTTCACCACCGCCGCTTCGGCACGGCGATCGACGTCGTCGACCGACAAGTAGTAGGCGATGTGGGCGGGGGTCGCAGGGGGGTAGACCGGATTCGCAAGGTCACTCACGCCGCCGATCAGGTGGCCGTCGACGGCGATCTTGATGGCCTTGCGCCAGTCCTCCTCGTCCACGGCGAAGCGCCAGCCCAGCGTCTTCGAGAAGAAGGTGGCGGTGCCGGCCGAGTCGCGGGTCTTGAGGTCCATCCAGCAGAACTCGTTCGATGACCCCAGACGGGTCGTCATCCTGTGCTCCTTGTCGTCTCGAAGCCGGGTATAGGGCGCTCAGACGACTCCGTGGGGACGGAGCACCATCAAAGACTCCTCCCGCCGGGCCACCATCGCGAAGGGGAACCGGTCGACTTCCAGGCAGAGTTCGACATCGTCCGGGTGGTACCCGCTGCGCCGCCCGCCGGCGAGATCGGCCGCGGCACGGGAATTCCGCGCGCGCTGGAGATACGGTGCCGCCTCGACCTCGCCCCCGCCCATGGATCGGCCGATGTATTCGGCGCAGGCCAGGTCCTCGTCGGCCTGGCCGTCCTCACCGGTGACCACGAACGTCACCGGAGAGGAATCCCCGTCCCGCAGGAACCGCGCGGTCGCCCCGGCCACCACGAAGCTCGCGCACAGGACGAGCGGCGCGTCCGCGACGGCCAGGGCGCCCACGGTGCCCGCCGTCGTCTTCTGCACCAGCGTGCGACCGGCGAAATCACGCGACCTGAGCAGGCCGGGCGAGTTCACCGCGTCGAAGCCCGCAGCCGGAGGCCCGTCCTTCAACGCCAGCCAGCCCGGGTGGCTCTCCTTCAAGGCGAGTGCCTCACTCTCCGATGAAGCCAGGACGATCCTCTCGACGCCACGCGAGAAGGCCCAGGCGGCCACGGTGAAGGCGCGCATGACGTCGATGACGACCGCGACACGGGGAACGCCGGTCAACTCCGGTATGCCGACGAAGTGATGATCCATCGCACCATTCTGACGGCCCGCCCGCCTGAGATCACGCGGAAGAGGACAACTGATCCCGCACCCATACAGGATCGGGGTTGGTGTGCGGCCGGCCCGCCACGACGACGGTCGGCACCGTCTCGTCGCCGTCGTTGGCCGCCCTCACCGCTGCGGCCCCTGCCGGATCCCGCCAGATGTCGACCCAGTGCAACCGGCGGGCGCTGCGCCCCAGCCGGATGCGCAGCCGCATGCAGTAAGCGCAGCCCGGCCGCCAGTACACGACCGGCCGTCCGTCGACCGCGCTGCGGCGCTGTGCCTCCACCGCGCCGATCGACCTCGGGAACATCAGGGGTGAGTTCACGCCCGCCGGCACCAAGAACACGAGCAGGACCGCTGTGGCCACGCCGCCGTCGCCCGCTGAGATGAGGCCAGCCGCGACGGTTGAGCCGCAGAGCACCAGCAGCATCGGCAGGATCCAGGCGCGCATCATGCTCCGGAACGCACTCACAGCCCGAACAACTCCGCCGCGTTGTCGTGGCACACCGCCCGCAGCCAGTCGTCTCCGAGGTCCAGCCGTTCCAGGGCGTGGAGCTGGTGCACGTACGGGTAGGGGAGGTTGGGGAAGTCGGAGCCGAGGAGGACGCGGTCGCCGAGCGCGGCCAGCCGGGGCAGGGCCCGGCGGGGGAACGGCATGAGGCTTTCGCTGAAGTCGGTGAACGCCATCGTCGTGTCCAGCCGCACCTCCCCGTACCGCTCGGCCAGGGCGAAGAACTCCTCGTACTCGGGCATCCCCAGGTGCGCGACGACCAGCCGCAGCCGGGGGTGCCGCGCCAGTACCCGGGTGATCGGCTCGGGGCCGGTGTGCTTGCCGGGGGCGGGGCCGGAGCCGCAGTGGATCACGACCGGGATCCCGGCCTCGGCCAGCAGTCCCCAGGCCGGCTGGAGGAGGTCGTCGGCGGGGTCGTACGCCCCCACCTGCACATGCGCCTTGAAGACCCGCGCGCCCGCCTCGACGGCCTCCCGGACGTACGCCTCGACGCCCGGCTCGGGGTAGAGGGTCGCGGTGTGCAGACAGTCGGGGGTGCGGCGGGCGAAGTCGGCCGCCCAGCCGTTCAGCCAGCGGGCCATGCCCGGCTTGTGCGGATACAGCATCGCGGTGAAGGCCCGCACCCCGAACTCCCGGAGGATGTCCGCCCGTTCCGTCTCCTCCTGCCGGTAGGTGATCGGCCACTCCAGCCCGCCGGTCATCGGCCCGAGCGCGTCGAAGTACTCCCACACCTTGTGCAGCACCCGCTCGGGCATGAAGTGGGTGTGCACGTCGACCAGCCCGGGAAGCCCGAGCCGTCCCCAGAATCGACGGGCCTCCTCCGCTTCCGTACCCGGACCGGCAGGACCGACTGGTGCCACTGGGTGATCATCCATGCCGCCCACGATCGGCCCGGGCGAGGCGGTCGGTCCACTCCCTTGCGCGAGAGAGGGGTGAGGGATCCGTCACCCGGGCCGACGCCCGCGGGGGGAACGTTCAGTCGATGTGCGCGCACAGGTCGTCCGTCGTCCCGTGGAGGAGTCGTACGGACTTGTATCCGGTGGGGCTGATGTCCATCGTGTAGACGCCGTCGACGAGGTACAGCCCACGCGGCAGACTGCCCTGGTCCTGGCCGACCCCGACGAGCACCGGCCCGTGCACGGCCCAGAGCCGGGAGCCGTCGGGCCGGTACTCGACGACGGCCGAGCCGCTCGCGTCGGCGTCGGACGAGGAGCCGGTCTCGGTGTTCGTGACGCGGACGACCAGGTCGCCCCGGTACGCGACCCGCCGCACGGAGCCGTCGGGGTAGGTGCTCAGCACGCGCCGCACCACCTCGTCGACGACGGGCTCGCCGTGGACGGGGAAGTCGCACCGCGCACCGGCGCCGACGTCCCACGGCGCGGAGGGCGCCGGTTCCCAGCCCCGCGCCGGCTCCGCGGACGCGGGCCGCGTCCCGACGAGCACGGCGGCAAGTGCCAGCGTGGTGACAGCTGTTCGGCGCATGGTTCTCCCTGGGAAGAGACAGGTGGAAGGAAGGGGCGTACGCCAGTCTCTTCCCGGCCTCTGACCAAAGCCTGACCATCGACGTCCCGTTAGGCTGCCGGACAGCCATGGAGTTCCAACTGCTCGGTCCGTTCGCCGCCCGCCACGAGGGGCGGCAGGTACTGGTGGGCAGCCGCCGCCAGGAGCGGTGCCTGCTGGGGGTCCTGCTGCTGCACGCGGGCCGCGCGGTCACGACGGACCGCCTCATCGACCTGCTGTGGGACGACGAGCCGCCCGCCGCCGCCCGCGCCACCGTCCACACCTACGTCGGCCGCCTGCGTGCCGCGCTCAGGCCGCATGGGGTGTCCGTCGAGACCCGGCACGACGGTTACGCCGTGGAGCAGGGCCCTCATACGATCGACGCCCAGCAGTTCGCCGGGCTCGTCGGGCAGGCGGCGGACTGCGCTGATCCCGCGGAGCGGATCCGCCTGTACGACCAGGCCCTCGGGCTGTGGCGCGGCCCGCTGCTCGCGGACGTGGCCGACGAACGGCTGCGCACCCACCTCGGCGGCACGCTCGGCGAACTGCGCCTGTCCGCCGTGGAGAGGCGAGCCGAGACCCAGCTCGCCATGGGTCTGCACGACCGTGTCGTGGCGGATCTGACGCCGCTGCTGGTGGAGCACCCGAGCCGGGAACGGCTGGTCGGCGCGCAGATGACCGCCCTGTACCGGGCGGGCCGCCAGGCCGATGCGCTCCAGTTGTACGACCGCACCCGCGACCTGCTGGCGGACGAACTCGGCATCGAGCCCGGGCGGGAACTGCGCACGCTCCACGAGCGCATCCTGGGCGCCGACCCCCGGCTCGACCGGCCCCCCGGGCCCGTCTACGCGGTGCGGGTCGGTGACCAGTTGCTGCCGTGGAGTACGAGCGGACACCCCGCGCTGGAGTTCTGCAACACCTATGCCGGGTGGGGCGGGGAGCCGCTGCCCGGGTCGGAGTGGCTGCGCGGCTACGCCACGCTCGCCGTATGGGCCGGCCACCTCGATCTGATCGAGGACCGGCAGGTCACCCGGCTGCGGGAACAGGCCCTGCGGCAGCCGGCCGAGGCCGCCACCGTCCTCGACGAGGCCCGGCGGTTGCGTACGGACCTGTACGCCTGTCTGACGGATCCGCAGGACGGCCGGGCGTTCAAGGCGGTGGCCGCGGCGGTGGAGGACGCCGCGCGGCTGTCGGTCTTCACGCGGGGCCAGGACGGTCTCGGACGCTGGCAGCCGTCGCCGTCGGCCGGTCTGCGCCTGCCCGTCTGCGCGGTGGCCCGCAGCGCGGGGGAACTGCTCTCCGACCCGCGGCGCTTCACCGTCCGCGGCTGCCCCAGCCGGGACTGCGGCTGGCTGTTCCTCGACGAGAGCGGGCGGCGCCGGTGGTGCAGTCTGGCGACGTGCGGCGCCAAGCGGTCGGCCGGGGGCAGGTGACAGGTCACTCAGGCGGGGGTCTTTCTCATGCGAAGCGGACCGGCCGGAACCGGTCCGTCGCCGCCAGCACGGCCTCCGTCGTGGCGTCGCCCGACAGCCCGTGCCCCTCTGCGCCGATCAGCATGAGTTCCGCGTCCGGCCACACCTGGGCCAGCCGCCACGCCACGTCCGGAGGGCCGCTGATGTCCATCCGGCCGTGGATCAGCACGCCGGGGATGCCGGCGAGCTTTCCGGCGTCGCGCAACAGCGCCCCGTCCTCCAGGAAACCGGCGTGCCGCCAGTAGTGCGTGACGAGGCGGGCGAAGCGCAGCCGGAAGCGCGGGTCCTCGAAACGGGGGTCGGGCCGGTGCCCGGGGTGCGTCGACACATGCACGTCCTCCCACCGGCACCACTCCCGCGCGGCCCGCTCCCGTACGGCCGGATCCGGGTCGGCGAGCATCCGGGCGTACGCGTCCACCAGGCTGCCGTCGCGCTCGCCCTCGGGGACGGTGTCACGGAACCGGGCCCACTCCTCGGGGAAGATCCGCCCCATGTCCCGCGTGACCCACTCGACCTCGCGGCGGGTGGTGTTGGTGACGCTGAAGAGGACCAGCTCGGATACGCGCCCCGGGTGCTGCTCGGCGTAGGCCAGCGCGAGGGTCACGCCCCAGGAGCCGCCGAGGAGCAGCCATTCCCCGATGCCGAGGTGCTGCCGGAGCAGTTCGATGTCGGCGATCAGACGGGGTGTCGTGTTGGTGTCGAGCGAGGTCCGCGGATCGGCGGCGTCGGGTGTGCTCCGCCCGCACCCGCGCTGGTCGAAGAGCACGACGCGGTACGCCGCCGGGTCGAACAGCCGACGCCAGAACGGCCCCGCGCCGGAGCCGGGCCCGCCGTGCAGGACGAGGGCGGGCTTGCCGGCCGGGTTCCCGCAGCTCTCCCAGTAGACGCGGTTGCCGTCGCCGACGTCGAGCATGCCGTGCTCGTACGGCTCGACGGGGGGATGGAGTTCGGCCATGCGCGACGCACTCTCCTCGGCTCTCGACTCTCCACGGACAGTCCCGTTTCTTCCCTGCGGTGCGTTCACAGCAACGCCGGCGCGTGGAACTCGCCGAGCCCTGAGGTCAGGTCCCGGTCCAGCCAGTAGCGGCGGGGTTCGGCGAGCATCACGTCGACGCTGACGGTGAGGATGCCGGGGATCCTGGCCACCAGCCGGGCCAGGGGAAGCCGGAACAGTACCCGTGGGGTCTGGCGCTGGATGCGGCCGAGCGAGTTGTCGGCCGGAGACAGCGTCCGTGATCTCTGCGCCTGATGTTCGGCGTCGTGTGTGTGGCGAGATCGACGCCTTCCTCGCCGCCCTGCCCGGCCGTACCCGACTGGGTCCTGACGTTCATGGACGCCATCGACACCCTGGAGTACTGGACCGCGGGCGCACATCTTCTGTCTCGATCAGGAGGAGCCGGTCCGCGTCCGCACACTGCGCATCGCCGCGGGCCCGCTTCAGACCGACGCCGTGATGTGACCACCTCCCGGGGCCCGACGCGAATGCCCGCGCCCGGAATCGAGGACGGACAGGGCGAGCACTGTCCGTCCTCGCTGCTCACCAGGGTCACGGCATTGCCGGACCTGTGCGTCGGCCGCGTCGACCAACTCGCCGGGGGCAGTGACCGGACACTCAGGCCTCGTCCACGAAATGCGCTCGCTTGCGTTGGCGTGCTGGTCCGGGGGCTTGGGCTCAGCTCGCGGTCGAGTCCTTGGTCAGCGCGTCCATGAAAAGGTCGACGAGCGGGCGGGCTTGCTCTTTGGTGCCGTGCTGCACGGAATAGGCGATGCCACCCATGAGAAGTAGGACATTGTCGGGGGCGACGTCGGTTCGCAGGCTTCCGTCTCGGGCGCCGGCCGCGAGGAGGGTGGCCACGGCGTCGGTAAGGAGTGCACGGCTGTCGGAGTATGGATCGACGCCGGAGGCGATGACCGCGTTGAGGGCTTCGGACATTCCGCTCTTTGCCGTGGCGTAGTGGATGAAGTGTTCCATCCACATCCGGGTGGCCTCGGCGGCCGGGTGCTGAGTGAGGAGGTCGTTCACCTTCTCGCACACCTGGGTGAGTTGGCGCCGGTAGGCGGCGTCGATGAGGACTTCCCGAGTCGGGAAGTGCCGGTAGAGCGTGCCGACACCGACGCCCGCCTGCTTGGCGATGGCGGCAGGCGCGGCGTCCAGCCCCTGCTCGGCGAAGGCCTGCGCGGCGACCTCCAGCAGGCGCTCCCGGTTCTGCAGCGCGTCACTCCTGGTGCGGCGGGGCGTGGCGGACATGCGGGTTCCTTCGGGGTCGGTCTCCAGTTGCTTTCCGGAATGCGTTCCGCTTAACTCTTAAGCGGAATGCGTTCCGGTATCACACTACTCCAGGAGACTCCCATGCCCGCCCCCTCCGACAAGCCCTCACGTCACTGGTTCGTCACCGGAGCCTCCGGTGGACTGGGCCGCCATCTCACCGAGCACGCCCTCCAGAACGGCGACCGCGTCACGGCGACGGTCCGCCGCCCCGCAGCTCTGGAAGACCTGCGTGAGACGCACGGCGACCGGCTGACTGTCGAGATCCTCGACCTCACGAGGCCGGCCGATGTGGACGAGGTGGTCGGCAGGACTCTCCGGTCCGGGCCGGTGGACATCGTGGTCAACAACGCCGGATACGCGGTTGTGGGCGCCGCCGAGGAAATGACCGTCGAGCAGATTCGCGACCAGATCGAGGTGCTCCTGCTCGCGCCGATGATGATCACCCGTGCCTTCCTGCAACCGATGCGTGAGCAGGGCGGAGGCCGGATCATCCAGATCTCCAGCGTGGGCGGCCAGGTCGGCATCCCCACTCACAGCTCCTATCACGCGGGCAAGTGGGGGCTGGAGGGCTTCACCGAGAGCGTCAGCCGCGAGGTCTCCGACTTCAACATCCACTTCACTCTGGTCGAGCCCGGCGCCACCCGCACCGGCTTCGCTTCGGCCCTGCGATACACCACCGAAACGACCGCCTACCGCGACAACGTCGTCGGCCAGACCCGGCGCTACCTGGAAACCGCAGACGAGAACGTCTTCACCGGTGACCCGGCCAAGCTCGCCGCCGCGATCTACGACACCACCCGCCACCCGAGCCCGCCCCTGCGCCTGGCTCTCGGCTCCGACACCTACAGCGCAATCCACGCGGCACTCACCGAACGTCTCACCGTGCTCGAAACCCAGAAGAACCTCGCTGAATCCGTCGCCTTCAGCCGCTGATCCGCCCCAGCGGCACGACACATCAGGAAATCTCGCAGACGTCGCCGGCAGAGGAGCGAACGCGCTCCACGGAGTCGACTTCGTCCCTCCCCGTCGTGCTGCTGTGGCACGTCCACCGGCATCCCTACCCACCGCGTTGGGGCCGGTGAAGCCTCTTCTGCGCGAGACGAGAGCGCCGACTCAGCCGTACAACGCCACCCTCGGCTCCACCGTCCCCCCAGCCTTCGGATTCAGCGCAGTCACCCGATACCGCTCCCTGAGCGTCTCCCCCGCCCCCAACGTCCGCCGCACCCCCACGAGATCCGTGAACAGCGTCCCCGTCTGGCTGCCCAGCCGCACGGGCACCCAGCAGCCATGCCCCGTGCGCCGCTCCACCCTGACGTCCGACGGTGACAGGAACGGCCCGGTGTCCGGGGACGTCAGCAGGAGTTGGGGGGCGACGGTCGTGGGTGTCTGCGTGGTGTGGCGGTAAGTGAGCGTGACCTCCTGGCTTCCCTCGGGCCGGAGGGGGCCCGTCGGCAGGTCGATGAAGCCCGTGGGTACGGCGGGCTCCTGCGCCTGGGAGGCCACTGAGGCCGCTGCGGTGACCGCCGGCGGTGCCGCTGGGGCGGGTCCCGCCGTGGTCAGACCGGTGACCGCGACCAGGGCGGCCAGGAGGGCGACTTTGAGACGACTGTTTTTCGACAGCGACACGTTGGACGGTCCTTCGGTGGGGGAGCAATTCGCTTGGGTGAACCGGCTGGCCGGGCCTGGCACTTGACCGGAGATGCCCTCAGACTACGAAGCCGATCCCAGGCCGCGCGGCACCGCGTACCCTCCACCGTTCCGGAAGTGAACGGCACCGCAACTACCGCCGGGTAGTGGGGAGATCACGTGGAAGGCGGGCCACACGGGTGATCGCCGTTCCCTTCCCCCTCCAGTTGAGCTAGAAACCTCAACGACCCAGCCGCACCACAGGGTGCGCCACGACACACGCGCCGCGCCCCGAGGGGGAATCACCACAGTGACCGAGCAAGCTCACGGACCCAGACGGTCCGGCACCCGCGCGGGCAGACGCTTCCCGCGTCTGAGGATCGCCCTCGCCGCCGCCGTCTCCTTCGCCGTCGCCGGAACCGCCGCCCAGGCGATGGCCACCCAGCCCGAACCCGGTGACGGGCAGCCGGCCGTGCCGTCCCTGTCCTGGTCCGACTGCCAGGGCGGCTTCGAATGCGCCAACGCCGACGTGCCGTTGGACTACCGCGACCCGCAGGGCAAGACCATCACCCTGGCGGTCATCCGCAAGAAGGCCCCGGACCAGGCCAAGAAGAAGGGCACGCTCTTCCTCCAGCCCGGCGGGCCCGGCAACTCCGGCGTGGACTTCGTGCGCGGCAACTACGCCGGCCTGCCCGCCGCCCTGCGCGACTCCTTCGACGTCTTCGGATACGACGTACGCGGCGTCGCGCGCAGTTCGGCCGTCACCTGCTGGGACGACCCGACGTACACGCAGGCCATCACCGCCGCCAAGGGCGCCCCCGGCCCGGACGCCTACGAGACCGCCGTCCGCCAGGGCGCCGCGTTCGACCAGGCCTGCAAGGACAACGCGGGCGAGCTGGCGCCGTACGTGGGCACCGGGTACGTCGCCCGTGACATCGACCTGCTCCGTCAGGCCCTCGGCGAGGACCAACTGACGTACTACGGGCGGTCGTTCGGGAGTTACATCGGGACCGTCTACGCCGCGATGTTCCCCGAGCGGGTGCGCGCCCTCGTCCTCGACGGCGCGTACGACCCCGAGCACTACGCGAACCACCCGTACGCCTACGACCGGCCCCAGTACCTGGCCCTGGACGGCGCGATGAGCCGCTTCCTCGACTGGTGCAAGGCGGACCAGGAGACGTGCGGGTTCGGGGAAGGCGACCCCCGGGCCGCGTTCGAGAAGCTCAAGGCCGACCTCGACGCCAACCCCGTACCGACCGCGAACGGCGGTCAGGCGAACGGCTACACCGTCGTCTACCGCCTGATGTTCAACATCAACGAGGGCAAGGTCATCTGGCCCTCCCTCGGCCAGGCCCTGCGCAAGGCCCAGCAGCGCGACACCACCTCGTTCCTGCTCCGGCCGCCGTCCCCGGCCAGCTTCGACTTCCTCAACCCGAACATCGTCGTCGAGTGCGTCGACAAGGACTACCCGCGCAGCCCGGCCCTGCTGAAGCGGCAGGTCACCACCAACGCCCAGCTGGCTCCGCTGCTCGGCCCGGCCATGGCGTACGGCCCGCCGCTCTACGACCACCAGCACGCCACCACGTGCGCCCAGTGGACCGGCGAGAAGCCCAGCCGCTACGACGGTTCCTTCCGGGCGAGGGGCTCCGCGCCGATCCTGGTGCTCGGCACGACCGGTGACCCGGACACCCCGTACCGGGACGCGGTGGCCCTGTCCCGCACGCTCGACAATGGCCGGCTGCTCACCTTCCAGGCCGAGGGCCACACCGCCTTCGGGCGCAGCGTCTGCGCGACGGACGCCGTCACCGGCTACCTGGTGGACCTGACGGTCCCGGCGCGCGGCACGGCCTGCGCGGACGAGACCCAGCCGCCGTCCGCCACACCGAAGGTGGCCCCTCCGGGCACGACCCTCGGCGAGCTCCGCAATGGCGTGAACGACCGCCTGGACCGCCTCGGTTCCCTGCGCTGACCGACCGAGAACCCCACTACGGCACCCCGGGTGCCGGGCCTCACCGGGCCCGGGCCCGGGGTGTGCGCGTTTCCGGTGCTTCCGGCCTCTTGACCCCCTCTTGCGCGGGCACGTAGAACTGCACTCGCAGAAACCGGTTACTACCACTTACCGCAAGGGAAGGTCCCCACGATGAGAGCCTCTGGAGACCGGGAAGAGCCCGCCGCGGACAGAACGGCCGGTCAGCCGACGGCCGCCTCCCGCCGGGTCGTGCTCAAGGGCGCGGCCGTCACCGCCGGGCTGGCCGCGGCCGGGATCGCCACGACCCGGCCCGCCTGGGCCGAGGACGACCAGCCGGGCCGCCCGGAGAGCGTCACCGCCCGGATGGGCGGCACCGCCGTCACCCTGTCCCTGGTGGACGGCGCCCTGCGCTGGTCCGCCCGCCGCAACGGCCGCACGGTGCTCGACACTTCGGCCCTGGGCCTCAGGCTCGGCGACGGCACCGTCCTCGGCGCCGACGTCCGGGTGGTCCGGGAGCGGTACGGCACCCACCGCACCACCTGGACCCCGGTCTACGGCCGCAACGCGACTGTCACCGACCACCACCAGGAACAGCGCTGGGACCTGGAGGACCGGGCCTCGGGCATCCGCTTCGGCGTCCAGGTCCGCGCGTACCGGACCGGAGTCGCCCTGCGCTACCTCCTCCTCGGCGAGGGCACCGCCACCGTCGCCGACGAGCTGACCACGTTCGTCTTCCCCGACGGCACCACCGTCTACAGCGCCCGCGACGAGAACGCCTACGAGCCGGTCGCGCCGGGCTCCATACCCGTCTCGGGCACATCCACCACGGACAACGGCCCGCTCACCGACCTGCCCCTCACCGCCACCCTCACCGGCGGGCTCATCGCCTGCGTCTGCGAGTCCTCGCGCCTCGACTACCCGCGACTGATGCTGGGTTCGGTCGCCGGTGAGCCCAACACCCTCGCCGCCTTCCTGATGGAGCACACCGCCCGCGGAACCGGCCCGGTGGAGACGACCTCCACCGTCACCACGCCCTTCGCCACGCCCTGGCGCGCGGTGGTGATCGGGGCCACCCACGCCGAACTCGTCGACAACGCCGAGCTGGTGCTCAACCTGGCGCCGCCGAACGCCCTGACCGACACCTCCTGGATCAAGCCCGGCAAGGTCTTCCGCTGCGAGCTCTCGACCGCCGCCGGCCTGGCGGGCGTCGACTTCGCCGTGGTCCGCGGCCTGGAGTACATCGAGTACGACGCCGGCTGGTACGGCCCGGAGTTCACCACCCCGGACGCGACGAAGCCGATCGCCGCGATCGACCTGCCGTCGGTCATCGCGTACGCCACGAGCAAGGGCATCGGCGTCTTCCTCTACGTCAACCGGCTCGCGCTGACCGACGCCGACTCCCTCTTCGGCCTCTACAAGAGCTGGGGCGTGCGGGGCGTCAAGCTCGGCTTCATCAACGACGGCACGCAGACGATGACCAACCAAATCGTCGACTGGGCGAAGACGGCCGCCAAGTACCGACTGCTGATCGACATGCACGACGACGTCCGGCCCTTCGGCTACGAGCGGACGTACCCGAACTGGATCAGCCTGGAAGGCGTGCGCGGCAACGAGCAGTTCCCGACCGCCACCCACAACGTGACGCTTCCGTTCGCCCGCAACATCGGCGGCCCGATGGACTACACGATCTGCTACGGCCAGTCCCGAGACAAGACGACCAACGCCCACCAGATGGCGATGGCCGCCGTCTACTACCAGCCCCTCAACTTCCTCTTCTGGTACGACAAGCCGTCCAAGTACGACAACCCGGCCAACTGGCCCGGCCTGCCGTGGTTCAACGCCGTGCCGGTGACCTGGGACGAGAGCCGCACCCTGGCCGGGGCGATCGGCGAGTACATCGCGGTCGCCCGCCGCAGCGGCCCCACCTGGTACCTGGGCGCGATGACGAACGAATCGTCCAGGACGCTGTCCCTGCCCCTGTCCTTCCTCGGCAGCGGCACCTACACGGCGACGGTCTACGCCGACGGCACCCCGGGCACCAGCCCGTTCCGGACCCCCGTCGTGGTCGGCACCCGGACCGTCACCGCCGCCGACACGCTCGACGTGGCCATGGCCCCGGCGGGCGGCCAGGCGGTCGTCCTGGCCCCGAGCTGATCCGGGAGAAGGTGGGGTTTTCCCCAGGGCCGCCGTCCACCGGCCGGTGGACGGCAGGTTCAACCGAGTGCCTCTGTCCGGCAACTGCCCAGCTCAGCCAGGCTTTTGGGCATGAACTCATTAACTGAGCGGGTGGCGCGCTGGAGTGCGCGGCACCCCTGGCGGGCGATCGCCGGCTGGCTGGTGTTCGTGGCCCTGTGTCTGGGAGCCGGCAGCGCCGTCGGCACGAACAGTGCGAAGACGGCGGACTACCGGGTCGGCGAGGCCGGCCGTGCCGAAACCCTGGCTGCCGAGGCGCATCTGGAGCGCAGGGCCGCCGAGCAGGTGCTGATCTCCTCCCGCTCGGGCGGTGCTCTCGACGAGGGCGCCGCCCGGGCCGCCGCGGACGATCTGACCGACCGGATGCGGCGGCTGCCCGATGTGGCGGGCGTGGCCGACCCGTTGCTGTCCGAGGACAGACGGATCCTGATGGTCGAGGTGGCGCTGAAGGGCGAGGAGCGGGACGCGAAGGACAAGGTCGACGCGCTCGTGGCGCAGACCTCGGCGGTGCAGAAGGGCCACCCCGGGTTGCTGCTGGAGGAGACCGGAAGTCCCTCCGTCAGCAAGGGAGTCGACCAGCAGCGCAGTGACGACCTGGCCCTGTCCGAGGCGATCACCCTGCCGGTCACCCTGCTGACACTGCTGGTGGTGTTCGGGTCGGTGACCATGGCCGGGGTGCCGCTGCTGCTGGCGCTGTCGTCGATCGCGGCGGCGGTCGGGCTCTCCATGGTCGTCTCGCACGTGTCGCCCGACGCCGGGGTCGGCACGAACGTCATCCTGATGATCGGCCTCGCGGTCGGCGTCGACTACACGCTCTTCTACCTCAAGCGGGAGCGGGAGGAACGGGCCCGCTCCGGCGGGCGGCTCTCCTCGGAGGCGCTGGTGGAGCTCGCCGCCGCGACCTCGGGCCGGGCGGTCGTCGTCTCCGGGTTCGCGGTGGTGGCCTCCACGGCGACGCTGTACCTGGCCTCCGACGTGATCTTCTCCTCCCTCGCGACCGGCACCATCGTGGTCGTCCTGGTCTCGGTGGCCAGTTCGCTGACGGCCCTGCCCGCGCTGCTCGTCAGGCTGGGGCGGCGGGCGGAACGCCGGGCACTGCGGCGGGCCGAGCGCGGCAAGCCCGCACGCCGGGTACGCGGCGGGACCAGCGGCGGCCGGGCGTGGAGTGCTCTGCTGCGGCCCGCCGCCCGGCATCCCCTGGCGACCCTGTGCGTCTCGGTCCTCGCGCTCCTCGCCCTCGTCGTCCCGCTGGCCGGGCTGAAGATCACCGAGATGAGCCGGGACACGCACTCCCGGGACATCCCCGCGATGCAGGTCTACGACCGGCTCAACGAGGCGTTCCCGGAGCGTCGGGTGACCCACCAGGTCGTCGTGCGGGCCGACGCCTCGCGGTCGGGGGAGGTCTCCGACGCGCTGCGCGAGGTGGCCGGGCGGGCCGAGGCCGACCCGCTGTTCAGCGGCGCCTCGCGCGTCCGCGCCTCAGCCGACGACCGCACCCACACCCTCGAACTGAGGGTGCCGTACCTCGGCAACTCCGACGAGGCGTACGACTCCCTGGACCGGCTGCGGGACGGCTTCCTGCCCGCGACCGTCGGCCGGATCACCGGCGCCGAGTACGGCGTGTCCGGGGACGTCGCCCGCTACGCCGACTATCCCGCCCATCAGAACGGCAAACTGCCCCTGGTGCTGGGTGCGTTGCTGCTGGTGTCGTTCGCGATGACCGTGTACGCCTTCCGTTCGGTGGTGCTCGGGCTGCTCGGCGTCGCCCTGAACCTGCTGTCCGCGGCGGCGGCGCTCGGGCTGCTCGTGCTGGTCTTCCAGGGGACGTGGGCCGAGGGGCTGCTGGACTTCCGGTCCACCGGGTCGATCGGGTCGCGGGTGCCGCTGTTCCTCTTCGTGATCCTGTTCGGTCTGTCGATGGACTACCAGGTGTTCGTGGTGAGCCGGATCCGGGAGGCGGCGCTCGCGGGCGTGCCCACGCGGCAGGCCGTGCTGGACGGGATCCGCTCCTCGGCGAGCGTGGTGACCAGCGCGGTGGTGGTGATGACGACGGTGTTCGCCAGCTTCGTCTTCCTGCACATCATCGAGATGAAGCAGATGGGCTTCGTCCTGGCGGCGGCCGTGCTGATCGACGCCTTCGTGGTCCGGGTGATGGTGCTGCCGGCGGCGATGCTGCTGCTGGGCGAGGCGAGTTGGTGGCCCTCGCGCCCGGGGCGGAGGGCGGCGGCCGCCCCGGAGAAAAGGTCTCCCTCCCGCCCGGCGGTCGACGTACGTTGACCGGCATGACCGCTCTCGCCGGGGCCACCCCCGACGCCCTCTGGGCCACGTCACTGCGCCGCTGGAACACGGTGTGCTGGCTGCTGTTCGCCGTGATGGCCGCCGGGCTCGTCGCCATCGACCGGCCCGGCGAGAGCAAGTACGTGGCACTGGTCCTGCTGGGCGTGGTGATGCTGTCGTACGCGGTCCTGGACCGGTTCCCGGCCAATCCGGTCGTACGGCCGCACGTCTATCTGTCGGTGCTGGTGGTCGCGCTCGGTGGGCTGGCGTATCTGCGGGGCAACTACGCGGCGCTGTTCATGGTGACGCTGCCGCACTACTGGATGTTCGGGCGGACACCGAAGGCCTCGATGACGTTCCTGGCGCTCGCCGCGGCCGCCACGCTCGCCGCGACCGTGCTGCGGCAGGACGGCTGGACCGTGGAGTTCTTCACCGAGACGCTCGTGTCCACGGTGCTCGTCGTCGCCGTGGGGGCGCTGATCGGACTGTGGGCCCATTCGGTGGTCGGGCAGAGCGCCGAGCGGGCGCGGCTGATCACCGAACTGGAGCAGGCGCAGGCCGAGTTGTCCGAGGCGCACCAGCGGCAGGGCGCGGCGGACGAGCGGGAGCGGATGGCACGCGAGATTCACGACACCCTCGCGCAGGGCTTCGCCTCGATCATCGTGCTGGCCGAGGCGGCCCGGGCCGGGCTCGATTCCGAACCGGCGCGCAGCGCCCAGCAGTTGCGGTCGATCGAGTCGACGGCCCGGGAGAACCTCGCCGAGGCCCGGGAGCTGGTGGGCTCGCCCCAGCGCCCGGGGCAGGCGGCCGCCGGTTCGGTGGCGCAGACCCTGCGCCGGACCCTGGACCGTTTCGCGGAGGACACGGGCCTGACCGTGGAGGCCGAGCTGGCGGATCTGGAGTGCGACCAGCAGACCCGGATCGCGCTGCTGCGCTGCACCCAGGAGTCCCTGGCCAACGTGCGCAAGCACGCCAGCGCCTCCACGGTCGGGGTGGTGCTGGCCCGGCAGCCGTACGGCGTGGAGCTCGAGATCACCGACGACGGGACCGGGTTCGTGGTGGAGTCGTCGTCGGGCTTCGGCCTGGACGGCATGCGCAAACGGCTGGCGGAGCTGGGCGGGAGACTGACGGTGACGAGTTCGGTGGGCGACGGGACGCGGGTGCTGGCGCTGATACCGCCGACCGCCTCGGAGAGCGGGGCGACGGCATGACGGACAGCCCTCTGCGCATCGTCGTCGTGGACGACCACACCGTCATGCGGGCCGGAGTGGTGGCCCTCCTGGCCTCCGAGACCGGCATAGAGATCGTCGGCGAGGCCGGCGACGGCCGCGCGGCCCTCGCCCTCGTCGAGCGCCACGAGCCCGATGTCGCCCTGGTCGACCTGCGGATGCCGGTCCTGGACGGCGTGGACACCACGACCGAGATCGTGGCGCGTTTCCCCCGCACCCGGGTGCTGATCCTGACGACGTACGACACGGACGCGGAGATCGAGCGCGCGGTGGAGGCCGGGGCGATCGGCTACCTCCTCAAGGACACGACCCGTGAGCAACTGGCCGACGCGATCCACGCGGCGGCACGCGGGGAGACGGTGCTCGCGCCCCGGGTCGCCGAACGCCTGGTCGCCCGCATGCGCCAGCCCGCTCAGATCCCGCTCACCGCCCGGGAGGCGGACGTCCTGAACGCGGTCGCGGACGGCCTCACCAACGCCGAGATCGGCCGCCGCCTCGTCATCGCCGAGGCCACGGTGAAGACCCATCTGCTCCGCCTGTTCGCCAAGCTCGACGTCAACGACCGCACGAGGGCGGTGGTGGTGGCGATGGAACGGGGCCTGTTGCACCGGCCTTGATCCGTTGAGCCGTCATGACCCGATGTCCACCACGCGGGCCCAGCCCGAAGGAAAGCGGCCCGTGGGAAGGCGGCCCGTGGGAAAGCGGCCCGTGGGAAAGCGGGGAGCCCCCGTTCGCGATGTCGGTGAGCATCAGCAGTCACCTGGCGCGGACGGGACCCCGCGCGGGGTCGGGACTTCACGGGCTTTGCCATCTCTTTACAACCCGCCCCCCGGCCGCCTCGTCTCTCCGCTCGACCCGTCACGCACCCCGCCCTCCACCGGGCGGGACCGACGAAGGAGAGCGTTCCCATGCGCCGAACCGTCCTCACCGCCCTGGCCCTCGCGGGCACCGCCGTACTCCTGGGCACCGGCCCCGCGTTCGCGAGCGAGGCGACGACCCCGAGCCCGGTCCCGACGGCCGCCGCGCCCACCCCCGGGCCGGCGGAGAGCGCCGAACCGACGGCCGCCCCCGCCGAGCCGACGCGCGGCCAGAGCGACGCCCGCCCGGCGGAGAGCGCCGCGCCGGCCCCCGCACCGGCCGATGGCGACGACCAGGTCTCCGTCGTACCGAGCGGCGCGCCCGACACCGGTGTGACCGAGGCGTCCTCGGACTCCGGCATCGGCGGCATCGCAATCGGCGCGGGCGCCGCCGCGGTGCTCGCCCTGGGCGGCGGGACGTTCGTCGTCGTACGGCGTCGCCGGGCGACCGGGGCATGACCACGTTCTCCAGGCGCGCGTTCACCACGGCGGCGCTGGCGACCCTGCTCACGGCCTGCGCGGGCCAGGGCACCACGGGGACGGCGCCGGACTCCGGTACCTCCGCACCACAGCCGCGGTCCCCGCACCGGACCGTCCCGGCCGAGCAGGCCCGCCCCCTGGCCCGTTCGGTCCCGGTCCGGCTGCTGGTCCCGGTCATCGGTGTCGACACCCCGGTCATCCGGCTGGGCCTGGCCCCGGACGGCACCGTGCGGGTGCCGCCGGTGACGGCGGACGACCGGGCGGGCTGGTACCGGCACTCGCCGACACCGGGCCGGACCGGCCCGTCGGTGATCCTCGGGCACGTCACGGTGGGCAGGTACGGCGACGGCGTCTTCCGCCGCCTCACCGAGCTGCGCCGCGGCGACCGGATCGTGGCGCGCCTGGAGAACGGCACGGCGGCGGAGTTCGCCGTCACGGAGGTACGGACCGTCCCCAGAACCCGCTTCCCGGTGGACGACGTCTACGGGGACGTGGACCGCCCGGAGCTGCGGCTGATCACGTGCGGCGGAGCGCGTACCGGCGACGGATACGCGGACAACGTGATCGTGTTCGCCGCGCTGAGCGGCACCGAGACCACCACCCCTGGAGAGCGTTGAAACGGTCCCGTGAGACGGCCGCGTCCGAGCTGTTCGCCGCCCTCTACCCGCGCCTGGCCGGCTGGTGCCGCCGGCTCGTCGACGACGACGAGACGGCGCACGAGATCGCCTCGGAGGCGTTCACCCGGCTCTGGGCCCGCTGGACGAAGGTGGAGGAGCCCCGCGGTTTCCTCTACGTCACCGCGGCCAACCTCGTCCGGGACCACTGGCGCAAACTGGAGCGCGAGCGCAGGGCCATGCACCGCGTCACCTCGGAAGCCGCCGTACGGCCCCACCCCGAGCAGGCCGACCCGTCGGTGCGGCTGCTCGTGCAGTCGCTCCCGGAACGACTCCGCGTCCCGATCCTCCTCCACTACTACGCTGACATGCCGATCCGGGAGGTGTCCGTACTGACCGGGCGCAAGGAAGGAACCGTCAAGGCCGACCTGCACGCGGCCCGGGAACTGCTCCGCGTCCACCTGAGGAGAAGCCTTGACCACACGCCTTGACGACGATCCGGATGACCGGGAGTCCGGCCCCGACGACCCGCTCGCCGTGATCCTGCGGCCCTCCTCCCCCGACTACCTGGGCGCGCCCCCCGGCCAGTACGAGGTGGTCCGCCGCAGGGCGACCCGGCGGCGGGTGCTGCGCGTCGCGGCCGGGGCCGGCCTGTGCTGCGCGGCGGCGGCCCTCATCGCCCTCCCCCTGCGCTTCACGGCCTCGGAGCCCGCCCGCTCCCCGACGGTCCCGATGGCGCCCCCCGCGAGCACGGCACCGGATCCCTCTCCCCCGGCGTCGACGCCGTCGCCTTCACCTTCATCGGCGTCTCCGTCCGAGGCCCCGGCCCCGGCCACGACCCGCCCCGGCGCCCCGGGCGACGCCGCCCGCCCGACGGCCGTGCCCCCCACCACGTCGTCGACACCGACCCCGGCCCGGCCGGTCCCGTCGGCGGCTCACCCGGACACGGATCAGAGGCCGGCCACCAGGGGGTAACAGGACTGACTCCCGCTCAGTCTTCAGGAACGGTGTCATAGGTCGCCGTACGGGTCAGCCTGCCCGGCGCCGTGCCCCTGGCGTCGCACCCTTTGCGCCACCTCGCTCCTCTCGGTCTCCCACCAGGGGCGCACGAGTTCGGGAGCCGGTCCGCCCCCGGACTCCGGGGCAGCCGGGGTGAGTTCGCCGTCCAGCCGGCGGTCCAGTGCCGCCGACTGGGCGCGCTCGGCGCGGGACCACTGGGCGAGGATCGTCAGCAGGAAGGGCAGGGCGGCCAGTTCGGCGATGCCCAGCATGGCGCCGCCGCCGACCTGCTGGTCGTGGTGGACGTCGGGGGACCAGGGCGGCGCGTGGTGCAGGTACCAGGCGCCCGCGATCAGGGTGCCGTGCGTCATGACCACCAGCCCCGGGAGGGCGTCGACGATGCCGTCCAGGAAGACCAGGGCCGCCCGGACGGGGTGGGTGCACCAGGCGGGCAGGGCCTGTTCGCGGGTGAGCACCGGCAGGACGAACAGGCAGCCGGCCGCCAGCAGATGGAGATACATCAGCTCGTGCAGCCAGCCGACGCGCAGCGCGGTGGCGAAGTACGGCGTGAAGTAGACGGTCAGCTCCGTGGCCAGCACCAGGACCGTGCTGACCAGAGGGAACGTCAGCGTTCCGACCAGCCGGCCGGTCATGACCCGCCGCACCCGGTCCGCACCGCCCTCCGGCAGCGCCTCGACCGCGAGCCGCAGCGGGTCACCGAGGGCGAGGCCCAGCGGCGCGAGCAGGTCGAGGGCGACGTTCTGCACGGCGGCGGGCCAGAACAGTTCATGGTCGTAGACGGCCAGCCCGGACATCGTGGCCACGACGATCGTGCCCAGCCCGAGCAGGACGAAGGCGGCGAGGCGCGTGAGCGGCCAGGAACCGCCCCGGCCGCGGACGCGCGCGACACCGAGGCCGTAGAGCGCGCCCAGGAGGACGACCAGCAGCAGCGCGGGCACGTCCAGCCGCCAGGAGCCCAGCAGCCGCCCGGTGGTCAGCTCCGGCAGGTACACAGCCGACAGTTCGCTCACGGGCGGACGGTAGCCGTCGAAGTTAAGAGGGTGGATGACCGTAGGTTCATGAATATGAATGAGAATCATGTACACGTCTATTGACGCGTTCACGGCAGGCTTCTACGTTCCCAGAAAGCGCTTACTCCAGCCAGTCCCCTGCGTCCGCTCTCACCCTCTGGAGACGAAGATGCACCTGAGACCAGTGATCGCGTCCGTCGGCCTCCTGGCCGGCAGCCTCGTCGCACTGTCCGGGAACACGGCACAGGCGGCGACCGTCCGGTACGAGGCCGAGACGTCGCCGGCCGTCTGCGCCGGTGCCATCGAATCGAACTGGGCCGGATACTCCGGCAGCGGCTTCTGCAACGGTGACAACGGAACCGGCGGGTACGCCCAGTTCACCGTGACCGCGTCCACCGCCGGCACGGCCACCCTGAAGGTCCGCTTCGCCAACGGCACGACCTCCGCACGCGCCGCGAACGTCGTGGTCAACGGCACGACGGCCACCACCGCGTCCTTCGAGGGCACCGGCGCCTGGAGCACCTGGGCGACCAAGACGCTTACCGTGCCGCTGCGGTCGGGCGGCAACACCGTCCGGCTCGCCCCGACCACCTCCGCCGGCCTGCCCAACATCGACTACGTCGACGTCGAGACCAGCGGCAGCGACCCGCAGCCCACCGGACCGGTCCTGTACGTGTCGCCGAGCGGCACGGACGGCGCGGCCGGTACGGAGTCGAACCCGACGACCCTCACCTCGGCGATCAACCGCGTCTCCGCGGGCGGCACGATCTACCTGCGCGGCGGCACGTACCGCTACTCCCAGACCGTCACCATCCCGGCGGGCAGGAACGGCACGTCCGGCGACCGCACGGAACTGTTCGCCTACCCGGGCGAGACCCCCGTGCTGAACTTCTCCGCCCAGGCCGAGGACCCGGCCAACCGCGGTCTCGCCGTCAACGCGTCGTACTGGCACGTCAAGGGCATCGTCGTCGAACGGGCCGGTGACAACGGCATCTTCCTCAGCGGCAGCAACAACGTCATCGAGCGCACGGTGACCCGCTTCAACCGCGACTCGGGGCTCCAGCTCTCGCGGGCGCTGTCCAGCACGCCCAAGGACCAGTGGCCGTCCAACAACCTGATCCTGAGCGCGGAGTCGCACGACAACGTCGACTCCGACGGCGAGGACGCCGACGGCTTCGCCCCGAAGCTCACCGTCGGCCCCGGGAACGTCTTCCGCTACACCGTCGCCCACAACAACATCGACGACGGCTACGACCTCTACACCAAGACGGACACCGGCCCCATCGGCGCCGTGACCATCGAGGACTCCCTCGCCTACGACAACGGCACCCTCAGCGACGGCTCCCAGGCCGGCAACGGCGACCGCAACGGCTACAAGCTCGGCGGCGACGACATCGGCGTCAACCACGTCGTCCGGCGCAGCATCGCCTACCAGAACGGCAAGCACGGCTTCACCTACAACAGCAACACCGGCGCGATGCAGATCTCGGACAACGTGAGCGTCGGCAACGAGCAGCGCAACTTCAACTTCGACTCGGGCAGCACGTCGGTGTTCCGGAACAACACCTCGTGCAACAGCGGGTCGAACGACCGGATCATCGGAAACTCCGACAGCTCGAATCAGTTCTGGTCCGGCTCGAACGGCTCCCGCTGCTCCTCCTACGCCGGGGCCCTGCGCTGGTCGTTCGGCTCCGACGGGCGGCTCGTCGTGACGTTCGGGGGCAGCCGGTAGCCTGGCCGTATGGCATGCACCGGCATTCCGCACTGCTTCCTCTGACACCGCGGTGAGGACGGCGACGTGAGCCGATCACGTCGCCGTCCTCGGCGTGCCCGCCGTTCTCGCGGGCGCCGACGACTCCCCGTTCACCGCCTGCATCAGCTCGGCCGAGGCCCCTCGTCCCGCCGGGCTGTCGAGGAGCATCCATGCCGACCACCCCTGCCGGAACCGGCCGACACCGCCCGTCCGACCGGCTGCTGACCTTCCTGACCTGCCCCCTGTGCCCCTCGGGCCTGGAACGCGCCGACGGCGCGCTGCGGTGCCCGGGCCGGCACACCTTCGACATCGCCCGCCACGGCTACGTCAGTCTGCTGACCGGCCACCGGCGGGCCGCGAGCGCCGACTCCGCCGACATGGTCAGGTGCCGCGGCGCGTTCCTCCGGGCCGGGCACTACGACCCGCTCGCCCGTACCCTCGCGCGGCTCGCCACCGAACTCGCCCCGCCCGACGCCGTCGTGCTGGACGCCGGGGCGGGCACCGGGCACTACCTCGCGTCGGTGCTGGACGCGCTCCCCGGGGCCATGGGGCTCGGGCTGGACAGCTCGGCGCACGCCCTGCGCGCCGCGGCCCGCGCCCACGCCCGCGGCGAGGCCGTCGGCTGGGACGTCTGGCAGCCGTGGCCGGTCCGCTCCGGCTGCGCCCACCTCGTGCTCAACGTGTTCGCGCCCCGCAACGGGCCGGAGTTCCACCGTGTCCTGCGGCCGGACGGCGCCCTGCTCGTCGTCACCCCCAGCGACCGGCATCTGCGCGAACTGCGCAGCTCCGTGGGGCTGCTGGACGTCGACCCCAGGAAGGAGGAACGGCTGCGCCGGACTCTGGCGGACCGCTTCCGGCACGAGCGCGCCGAGTCGCTGGAGTACGCCATGAGCCTCGGCGCCGAGGACGTCGCCGGCCTGGTGGCGATGAGTCCGACCGCACATCACGTCGGGGACGCGGAACTGCGGCGACGCGTCGGGGAGTTGGCGATCCCGGTGCGGGTGACCGCCTCGTTCGTGGTGTCGGTGTACCGGCCCCGGGGACGTTAGGGGCCGCTCAGGCGGCGGGGCGTGCGGCTTCGTCCATGCGCTGCTGCTGTGCCGTGGTGAGCGTGCGGATCATCAGGGTGGCGGTCCCGGCCGCCGCCACGATCACCGCGTCGGCGGCGAGCAGGGGCAGGACGTCGGTGTAGGCGCGGGCGATGACCTCGTCCGCGGAGTCGGCGTAGAGGACACCCATGCCCCCGGCCAGACCGGCCAGCCACAGGCCCCACCACCAGTTCACGACGGCCGGCAGCGGCCGGTCGGGGAAGACGGACCGGTGGGCGTCCGCGACGATGCCCCGGGGTATCCACAGGTTCACCACGGGGACGACCCAGCCCAGGAACAGCCAGAGATAGGCGTACCGCGGCTCGGCGCCCGACAGGGCACGGGCGTTGTCCCGGACGCGGTCCAGCCAGGACAGGAACACGAGCGCGCAGACCACCGTGACCGCGGCGCCCACGGAGCTGACCAGGTGGTAGGAGTCCTCGAGGGCGGTCAGCGGGCGGTGGGTGCCGCCCTGGTCCGGCGGGCCGGAGGCCGGCTGCCCGGTGAGGGCGAGCCGGATGTGCCAGACCGCCCGGACCACCCAGGCCAGCGCGGCGAGGCCGAGCGCGGCGACGGCACAGCGGGCCGCGCCACGGACCGGGCGCAGGGCGGGGGCGGGGGCGGGGGCCTTGTCGGTGACGGGTGGTTCCTGTTCGCTCACCGGGTCATCTTGTCGTACTGCTCATCCGTTCGTGTCCCCGAGCCCGACGGCCCGGCCCTGCTCGTCCCACCGCACCTCCAGGACGTGGTCGACGGCGTCCCGGTCGAGGGGGCCGTACACGTGCGGGAAGAGGGTGCCCTCGTCGACGCCGGGCGGCGGGGCGGGGTCCGCCGCCTCCCACTCCACCCGTGCGGTGAGGCGGGTCTCGTCGAGGGCGAGCACCAGCAGGGGCCTGGGCGCGTCCCGGTAGAAGGCGTTGACGACGGCGAGCGTGGTCGGCTCGTCCGGTGAGCAGTGCACGAAGCCCTCCTCGGCGAGGGAGGCGGGTCCGTACGGCCCGCCGGGGGCGGCCTGCCAGTCGGTGAGCGGTACGGAGTGGTAGATCATGACCCCGTTATAGGCCACCGGGGGCCCGGGTGGCCGGGGGCCCGGGCGCCTCTAGAACCCCAGGGCCGTGACGGTACGTGCGGTGGCTTCGGCGATCAGGGTGTCGGAGGGTTCGGTGTCGTAGCCGGGCCGGTCGGTCATGACGGCCAGGACGAGCGGGGCGGTGCGGGGCGGGCGGACGATCGCGATGTCGTTGGCCCTGCCCCAGTTGCCCGTGCCGGTCTTGTCGGCCACCTGCCAGCCCTTGGGCAGCCCGGCCCGGATGCGCCGGGCGCCGACCGCGGTGGCGTTGTGCGAGAGCCAGTCCGTCAGCAGGGCGCGTTCCCCGGCGGGCAGGGCGGTGCTCAGGAGCAGCTCGCGGAAGTCGGTGGCGACGGCGCGGGGGGTGGTGGTGTCGCTGGGGTCCTCCGGCCGAACCTCGTGCAGTTCTGGCTCGTAGTGGTCCATGCGGCTGACGCTGTCGCCCAGTCCGCGCAGATGGGCGGTGAGCTTCGCGGGGCCGCCGAGGTCGCGCATGAGCAGGTTGCCGGCCGTGCCGTCGCTGTAGCGGACGGCGGCGTCGCAGAGTTCGCGCAGGGTCATGCCGGTCGCGACGTGCCGTCCGGTGATCGGCGAGGTGGACTTGAGGTCCGCCCGCGTGTAGGTGACGCGCCGGTCCAGGCCGTCGAGGGAGCGGTGGTGCAGGACCGCCGCCGCGGCCAGGGCCTTGAAGACCGAGCAGAACGCGAAGCGCTCGTCGGCGCGGTGGACCGCCGTGGCTCCGGTGCCGGTCGCGAGGGCGTAGACGCCGACACGGGCGCCGTACTCGCGCTCCAGGTCCGCGAGGCGTGGGCGGTGGACGGGTGGGGCCGGGGTGCGGCGGCTCCGCTCCGGGGCGGGCCGGGTGGTCGTGGCGGCTCGGGCGGCGCGGTCGGTGTCCCGGCCGCCCGTGCCGCAGCCGGCCAGGGGAAGTAACGCCGCGGCGGCCAGCACGGCGCGGCGGGACGAGACGGGCCCGTCGACGGACATGCGTGGTGCTCCTCTCACCAAGGCAGGCGGCGGACGACCGGTCCGGCCGAGCCGCCGCCTGTTCGGTGAGCCGGGTCGCTGATCAGAGCTGGAACACAGGGCCCGGACTCAGAGCTGGAACTCCGCCGGGGACAGCCCCAGCGCCGCGCAGGCCTCGCGCAGGACCTGCGCCTCGGCCTGGGAGAAGTGGCCGTCGGCACCGGCGATGACCATGCCGGTCTGGATCACGGCCCTGGCCTCCGTGGGCTTCTTGGCGGTCTTGGCGATCTCCTGCATGGCCTCGGCCTTGCCGTGCTGGAAGTTCATCGTCAGCTGGTCCACGTGCTTGTTGAAACGCTGCCGCAGCTGCTCCGGCGGGAAGTTCTGCAGCACGTCGTTGCTCAGGATCATCGACTCGACCTGCTGCCGCTCGGCCGGGTCCACCTGCCCGTCGGCCGCCGCGACCAGCGCGCAGACCGCCATGCTCGCGTCCCGGTACGCACCGCTCTTCAGCTCGGTCTTCAGCGAGCCGAGCTGCGTCTTCAACACGCCGATCAACTGGGCCTTGCTGCCACCGCCGGACCGCGTCCCCCCGCTGGGCCCGCCGCTGTGGCCGGCGGTGGCGCCACGCCCGCCCTGATTCTGCTGGAGAGCCTTGGCCTGGTCCTTGAGCTTGTCCCAGACTGCCATGGAGTCACCTCGGTAATCGTCGGAAGTCATCTCGCGAACCCGCTCCCGCGCGCTCACCGGATCAACGCCCGACCCCCGGGCAAAGGTTCCGCAAAACGCGCCCCTCTCTCACCGTCTGCCTCTTTCGCCGCCGGAACGGCGGCTGCCCGCACCCGGTGATCGGGTGCGGGCAGCCGCGGTGACGTGCTGTCAGGTGCTGTGACGTCGCGTCAAGGCGCTGTCACCGCCGCATCCCCGCCGCGTCACGCGCTGTCGCGCGAGCGGAGCTTCAGGCGCGGGCCGAAGCGGAACGCCACGAAGCCCGCCGTGGCCAGGGCCGCGGCCGCCCCGAGGAGGACGCCGATGCCGCCGGCGCCGGTCGAGGCGAGGCTTCCGCTGTCGAGGTCCGTCGACGTGCCGCCCGTGGTCGAGGAGCCGGTGCCGCCGGTCGTGCCGGACGCGCTCGAGCTGGGCGACGGGCTCGGGTCGGCCGAAGCGCTCGGGTCGGTGGAGGGGCTCGGGGACGGCGAACCGGACGCCTCGCCGGCGACGACCTCGACCGCGAACTGGGCCATGGCGTCGCCGACCGACGCGGCGACCGTGTACGTGCCCGTGCCCTCACCGGCGGTCAGGGTCGGGGCCGTGGCCTTGCCCGAGTCGTCGGTCTCCACGCGGACGACCCGCTCACCGTCCTCGAAGCGGGGGGCGTCGTCGCTGTCGTCCTCGACCCGGAACTCGACCTCCGTGCCGGCCGGTGCCGTGGCGCCCGACCTGATCACCCGGGCCTGGAGGGCCTCCTCGAAGGCCTCGCCCTGTTCGGCGCGCTGGTCGTCACCGCCCGCGACGCTCACCGTGTAGGCCGACTTCCTCACCTTCACGGTGAAGACCGTGGAGGCGCCGCCGGCCTCGGCGCGGACCGTGAACTCGCCCTCCTTGCCGAGGCCCGTCCGGAGCGGCGCGGAACGGGCGCGGCCCCGTGCGTCGGTCGGCACGGCCAGCTCGGTGGTGTCGGCGCCGTCCTTGACGAAGAAGGAGGCGCCGAGCTTGTCCGGGTCCTCGACCGTGAAGGTGACGGAGGCGTTCTCGACCGGGTTGCCGGCCTTGTCCTCGACCACCACGGCCACCGGGTCCGCGCCGCCGCCCGGCTGGATGGTCTGGCCGGCTCCGGAGGCCTGGGTCACCTCCGCGATCGCGGGGGTCTTCCACTGGAACACGATGCGCCCGTCGCCGGAGCGTGCGGTGTTCACGCCGCCCTCGGCGATGCCGCCGCGCACCCGCTCGTCGGCGGGCTGCCAGAAGGGGTCCGTCTTGGCGGGGGCCACCGTGCGCTCGCCGCTGAGCAGCCGCGCGCCGGTCACCCGGTCCGGGTCGACGTAGCTGCTGCCGCCCGCACCGCTGCCGACCGCGCCCCGGTCGTCGTCCGTGCCGCCGCCACCGCCGCCGCCCGCGTAACCGGCGCCGCCGCCTCCGCCCGCACCAACCGAACCGGAGCCGCCCGCACCGCCCTTGCCGCTCCCGGACGCGTCGGCGCCGGAGGAGCCGTTGCCGCCGCCCGTTCCGCCGGTGGTCCCGGCCGCGCCCTTGCCGCCGCGCTCGGACTGGGTGTCGTCCTGGCCGCGCTCGCCGCCACCGGGGCCGCCCTGGCCGGTGGCCGTGCCGCCGTAGCCACCGCCGCCGCCACCGGCGGCGATGAGCAGCGGCTCGCCGTCGCCGGTGCGGACGCCGCTGCTGTTGCCGCCGACCGCGCCGTGCTTGTCGCCGCCCGCGCCGCCGAGCGCGTCACCGAAGCGGGGTCCGCCGACGGCGAGGGAAAGCCGCTCCCCGGGCGTGACGCTGAGCGTGCCCGCGGTGTAGCCGCCCGCGCCGCCGCCGGCGAAGGGGGTCCCCTCGCCGCCCTGGCCCCAGGCCCGCACGTCCAGCGCCGTGACGCCGGCCGGGACCTGGAATTCCTCGCGGGCGCCGGTCGGATCGAACAGCCGGCAGCCGGAGAAGCCCTCCGTCGGCGTGCACGTCGTCCCGGCGAGGACCGCGCTGCCGGCGGCCGTGGCGGCCGGCACGCCCGTCAGGGCGGTACCGGCGGTCAACGCCACGAAGCCCAGGGCCGCCGCGCCGCGCCGGAACCCGGCGCGGCGCAGCACGACGGAACCGTGATGCATCAAGGAAACTCCCCCACTTGTCACCAGCTCCTCCCCAGGGAGCCGTGAAACGCTCGATCAGAATCGAACACGATCAGTGGGACAGCTGACCAAACTTGAGGCCACTGGTCAACTGAGAATGGTCAATTCCGGGCAACCGCTTGCTGAGCCCGTCACGGGCGTCTTCCGGGCTCACGAGACCGGCCCCCGGAGCGGCCCCGGGAGTGCTCCCCGAGCCGGCCGGGCAGAGGGCGCGGACGACGTACGCGTAGAGGGCGTTGTCGATCGCGTGCGCCTTCGGGCGGCCGTTCTCGTCGAGGCTCTGGTACTTCATCAGGTTCTGCGCGAGAGCCACCTGGCGCTTGCCGTTCCGGCTGGACAGCGCGGTCATGCCGGCGCCGAACACCGCGCCGTCGTGGCCCCAGAAGCGGCCGCAGCCGGGCAGTTCCAGCGCGTAGATGCCGAGGCCGTAGTCGAGGCCGCTCACCGGGACCGTGCGCGTCATCTCGCCCAGGGCGGCCTTGCCGATCAGCTTCCCGCCGAGCAGGGCGCGGTAGAAGCGGTTCAGGTCGTCGGTGGTGGAGACGACCGCGCCCGCCGTGTACGCCCAGGACATGTCGTAGACGCTGTAGTCGCGGGGCGGGTCGATCAGGCCGTAGAACGACTCGTACATCCGCGGGTGCGGGCCCTTGATGTACGGGGTGCGCGGGAAGGACGTGTGGCGCAGTCCGGCCCGGTCGATGACGTTGCGGGTGATGTGCTTCTCGGCGTCCTGGCCGGTGATCTTCTCCAGGAGCAGCCCGGCGATGACGTAGTTGGTGTTGGAGTACGAGCCGGGCAGCTCGCCCGGGCGTCCGGTGGCGGGGGCCGCCAGGCCCAGCCGGACGAGTTCCCCGGGGCGGATGGAGCGGAAGCGCTCCTCGTCGAGGCTGGCGGTCGAGCCCTCGGCGAGGGAGGGGAAGGCACCCACGACGTAGTCGCCGATATGGCTGGTGTGGTTCAGGAGCATACGGACGGTGATCTGCCGGCCGCGCTCCCCGGGTATCAGGTCGGGCAGGTAGTCGCCGACGGGCGCGTCGAGGCGGAGGCGGCCGCGCTCCACCTGCTGGAGCAGGGCGACGGAGGTGAAGGTCTTGCTGATGCTGCCCACGCGGTGCCGCATGCCCGGGGTGACGGGGCGTTCGGTCTTCACGTCGGCGACGCCGGAGGCTCCGGTCCACCGCTCGCGGCCGTCCCTGACGGACGAGAAGACGCCGTACATGCCCGCCTCGTGGATGGCGTCCAGCGAGTCGCGCAGGGCGGTTCTGTCGAGCGACGTGCGGTCCGCGGGCCCTGCGGGCGGCGCGGCCGGGCCGGCGTGGGCGGGTGCGGTCAGTACGGCGGTGGTCGTCAGCAACGTGGTGCCCAGGACGGTTCCGAGAAGCCGGGCGATACGCAACGGCCTTCCCCTTCCTCGGTGTTCGACAAGGTCGGGGTTATCGTCACGGGAAGCGGATGCGCCTTACATCCACCCACGGGATGATCGTTTATCGGCCTGACGGTGGCAGAAATGACCACAACCACCGTTGATTTCAACGGACTTCACGTGGTGGTCGGCCGCCGTGGCGTTCGGGTCACACGAGGCGAGGAGCTGCTCGGCCGAACGGCCACTGTCGCCACCGAACGACGGGCCGGAGGCTCACTCATGCGCATCGCGCCGGGACGACGACACCGGCGGGCGGGAAGGCCGGGCCGGGCTCCCGAGCGGCACACGCGGGGACGCGACGGCCCGGCCCGGCCTTCCACTGCCCGCAATCTCCCACCCGGCGCCCCACTCCGCCTCCCGGGCGGGCCCGAACGAGGACGGCCGGAGGACACGGCCCTGCGAGGCGGCCGTACGAGGGCGGCCCGGCGAGGACGGTCGTGCGAGGCGGCCCTGCGAGACGCCCCTGCGAGGACGGCCGTAACGAGACGGCCATGCGAGGGCGGCCCTGCGAGACCGGCCCTGCCAGGACGGCCCTACGAGACCGGCCCCGCCAGGACGGCCCTGCCAGGACGGCCCTACGAGACCGGCCCTGCGAGCCTGCGATGATGCGGCGCATGTCGATTCTCGCCACCCTCGCGGTGCTGGCCCTCGCCGCCCTCCACGCCTACATCCTGGTGCTGGAGATGTTCCTGTGGACCACGCCGCGGGCGCGCGGCGCCTTCGGCACCACCGCCGAGTTCGCGGAGAGCACGAAGGCCCTGGCCGCCAACCAGGGCCTCTACAACGGCTTCCTCGCCGCCGGCCTGCTCTGGGGCGCGGTGGCGTCCGACCCGGTGGGCTTCCAGGTCTCGGTGTTCTTCCTGGTGTGCGTGGCGGTCGCGGGGGCGTACGGCGCGGCCACCGCCAGCCGGAAGATCCTCTTCGTCCAGACCGTCCCGGCGCTGATCGCCCTGACCCTGGTGCTGCTCGCGCACTAGGGCAGAGGCGTCAGGCGTCCTGTGTGACAGCCTGTTCCATGAGTGCGACCGCCTCCGTCTCCGTGGTCTCGGGCGGCACCACCAGCAGGTCCCATCGGCCCCGGCCGGGCGTGAGCAGGCAGACCGTGTCCGGGGTGGCCGGCGCGTCCCTGCGGCCCACGTGGACCTCCCGGCCGGCGACGTCCAGCCGCTCCGGGCAGGGCAGCCAGGTCTCCCCGTGGACCAGGACGCTGCTGACCCGGCCCCAGGCGCGCGGCAGCACGGCCAGCAGCCCGGGCAGCTCGGCGGCCAGGTCGTACGAGCGGGGCCACCACGCCCCGTCGATACGGCGGGCCGTGCGGCCGAGGCGGGGCTGGGCCGCGAGTCTCAGCCGGACCTCGGAGGGTGCCGGGAGGGGCGGCGGGGGCGAGGAGGCGGACGTCATCAGGGCTCCTGCTGCTACGGGGGCGTGGCCAGGAGACCGTCGGCCACCGGTTCCGGCATACCCGCGGTTCTCTCCACCGTACCCCGGAGGGCGGCACGGGAGCGGGGGGCCGCCCGTACCGCCCGGCACGGGTCAGAGGCCGTAGCGGCTCTTCAGATGGCGCCAGAAGTCACGCAGCATCCACTGGTCGAACTCCGTGATCCGCGTGGCGCTGCCCGCCTTCATCAGGAAGCAGCACTGGCCGGTCGGCGACCAGTCGTAGAAGTCGTCGAGGCCGAAGGTGTGGCCGACCTCGTGCAGGTAGATGTGGATGTCCTCCTGGTTCAGGGCGCCGGTGAAGTACTCCTGGCCCATGCGCTGGCCCCAGTCACCGCCCGCGCCGCCGCCGAAGCCCTTGGTCAGCCACAGTGACTGGTCGTAGTGGCGGGCGGCGCCGCCCGGGCACTTCGAGTAGTCACCGTCCTGGTGGAAGAAGCGGCCGCAGTCCGGGGCGCACTGCGGGGCGCCGCCGCTGTCGAGGACGCCGGTGTAGACGTCGACGGAGTTGTCGGTCCACTGGAGGGTGGAGCGGTTCTTCACCGCCCAGCCGACGATGTTGACGGAGACGTTGGGGTACGGCCAGGCGTTGTGGCCCTTGCCGTTGTCGGTCATGGCCGTCATCCACTTGCCGAACTGCTTCTTCAGCGCCGCGTGGATCCGGTCGCGCAGGGCGGTGCTGACGGGGGCGTCGGACTCCCAGCGGACGCAGTAGTTGACGCTGCCGCGGTTGGCCATGACCTGGTCCCAGCCGTAGTTGCGGAAGCCGTACAGGTTCCCGTAGGTCGACTCGACGTGGTTCCACACCTCGTTCAGGGGCTGGACGAGGCGGGCGGGCGGGTTCCACTCGTCGGCGGCCTGCGCCTTGCCGCCGGCCATGCCGGGGGTGACGAGCGCCGCCGCCAGCACGGCGAGCACGGTGAGCAGCCGTGCGAGGTGTCTGCGCATGGTGATCTCCTCGTGTGGGGGGACGGGGTATCACCGGCAGGTCGTCACAGCACTCGCGAAGGTTGCCCGCGCCACCGGGACAGATGCTCAGCTGTGGACATTGCGGGCGCTTTATCGCATTACGTCGGCGATAATCGGAGCATGACTACGGCAACGTATGAAGTGCTGGCGGCTTCGTCAGATCACGCGGTCGCCGTGACCATCGCCTTCGTCGGCGGGGCGATCATCGCCCTGGCGCTGATCTGGGCCGTGCTGGTCGGGATGCGCGTCATGGACAAGGACACGCACCACCCCGCCCCGGACGAGCAGCCGCACCTCCCGGACGGTGGGCCGGTCCGCGAGATGCGGGAGATGCGGGAGCCCGACGAGATGCCGGTCGTGACGAACGACGGCGAGCGGCTCCTGCCCCATGAGCTGCACCACGCGAGCACCAGGACGGGCAAGGACCAGAAGCCCCGCCGCTGGCTGCCCGGATCCAGCGGCTCCTTCGGCGGCGGCGGCCTCGGCCACACATGAAGCCCATGAGACGCCTGGCGACGGCGACGGGCGGGGCGGTGCTGCCGCTCGCCCTGACCGCCGTGCTCACCGGCTGCGGCGGCGACAGCCCCGGGGACGCCGCCCGGGAGGCGGAGTCGGCGGTCGAGTCGTTCGCCTCGCAGGCCTCCGAGGCGGTGGAGTCGGCCACGGCGGAGGCCGGACGGCGGCTGGACGACATCCGGGGCGGCATCGACGTCAAAGGCGATGTGAAGGCCGGCCGGGCCGTCGTCGGCTCCGACGGCCGGGCCCGTGCCGAGGTCACCGTCACCAACACCGACGACTCGGAACGTTCATTCGCCGTCCAGGTCGATTTCACCGATGCCGGGGGGCGTCTGGCCGACACGGTCATCGTCACGGTGGAGCACGTGCAGGCGGGTGACTCCGCCACGGCCACCGCCCGCGGCACCCACGACCTGTCCGGGGAGGTCAGGGCCGAGGTGGCCCGGGCCGTGCGCTACTGACCGGCGCCGGCGTCCGCCACCGAGATGTCGATCTGCTCGCTCATGGCGCTCACGCCGTTCAGCGTGGCGACCGCCTGGAGCCGGTTGGCGCCCTCCGGGAGCGCGCCCCCGGCGTGCAGGCCCAGGTGCCGTGGGGGGCGGCGGTTGTCGCGCAGGCCTCCCGGTCGTCCTTGTCGCGGACGGTGACCCGGGCGCCGGGGTGGGCCGTACCGGCGATCCGCGGCCGGACGTCCAGCGTCACGCCGGACAGCGGGAGGGTCAGCGTCGGCCCGGCCAGGCCCACCGTCACGGCACACCGGCCGGCCGCCCGCCGCACTCCGGCCGCGTCGGTGATCCGCAGGACGCAGTCGCGCAGCCGCGTGCCGGGCACGGCGTCGGCGGAGACCGGGAGCACGAAGGGGAAGGTACGGCCCTGCCACGGCTGTCCGGCCGCCTCGCCACTGACCGTGTAGGTCGCGGTGCGGCCGTCGGCGGCGACCCGTCCCAGCGTTCCGGGCGCGTCGAGCGGCGTGGCCGTCACACGGGTGCCCCGGGGCGCGGTCAGCGACAGCGTGGCGCCCGGCGCCGCTCCCTGGGCACTCGCGACGTCGAGGATGCCCTCGCGGCCGGGCGCGATGGTCGCGGCACCCCACAGCTCACCGTCCGGGCCGCCGCCGACGGGCCGGGGCACGCGAGCACCCCGGCGACGACGGCCCCCGCCACGGCTGCTGTCTTCCTGGACCTGTACATGGCGGGCGGGGCTCCCTGTGCGGACGTCGACGGCACTCTGCCAGCGATTCCCGCGGGGCGTTCCCGCAGGTGGCGCATGCTGCTGGGCCGTGCGGGTGGTACGGCCCCGGGGGGTCGCCCCGGGGCCGGGGCGCGGACACCCCTCAACGCCCGAGGTCGTCCCTCAACGCCCGAGCCACACCGTCGTGTCCGGCCCGAGCCGGCCGTCCTCCAGTGGGGCGCTGGTCAGCAGCACCTCACCGGCCGGCAGCGGGACCGCCGTGCCGGACAGGTTCGTCACGCAGCGCCAGCCCTCGCCGCGGTCGAACTGGAGGACCCCGTCCGGGGTGTCCTCCGCCCAGGTCAGCTCCTCCCCGTCGAGCAGTTTGCGGCGCAGCCGGAGGGCCGTGCGGTACAGCTCCAGGGTCGAGCCCTCGACGCCGTCCTGCGCCTCGACGGCGTGGGCGGCGAAGCCGGGCGGCTGCGGCAGCCAGGCGCCGCCCGGGCCGAAGCCGTAGGACGGTCCGGTCGTCGTCCACGGCAGCGGCACCCGGCAGCCGTCGCGGCCCTTGCGGACGTGGCCCGTCTGTTCCCAGATCGGGTCCTGGAGCACTTCGGTCGGCAGGTCGGCGACCTCGGGCAGGCCGAGTTCCTCGCCCTGGTAGACGTACGCCGAGCCGGGCAGCGCCAGCATCAGCAGGGTGGCCGCCCGGGCCCGGCGCAGCCCGGCCGCCTCGTCGACGGCCGGAGCGTGGCCGCCGGAGAGCAGCCAGGCGTTGAGGTCGGTGCCGGGCGGCAGCATCAGGCGGGAGGCGTGGCGGATCACGTCGTGGTTGGACAGGACCCAGGTGGCCGAGGCACCGGCCGCGTGGGCGGTGGCGAGCGAGTCGGTGATGATCTGCCGCAGTTCGTCCGCGTCCCAGCCGGCCTCCAGGTACTCGAAGTTGAAGGCCTGGCCGAGTTCGTCGGGGCGGGCGTACAGCGCGCGCCGGGCGCCGGGCACCCACGCCTCGGCGATGGCCATGCGGGGCGGGCGGTAGGCGTCCAGGATCTTGCGCCAGTCGCGGTAGATCTCGTGCACGTCGTCGCGGTCGTAGAACGGGTGCGTACCGGGCGGCATCGTGGTGAGGGCGCCCTCGCGGCTCAGCTCGGGCGCGCCGAGGTCGCGCAGCGGCTCGCTCAGGTCCTTGACGAGGGCGTGGGCGACGTCGACGCGGAAGCCGTCGACCCCGCGGTCGGACCAGAAGCGCAGGGTGGTGCGGTAGTCGGCGCGGACCTCCTGGTTCTCCCAGTTGAGGTCGGGCTGCTCGGGGGCGAACAGGTGCAGGTACCACTGGCCGTCGGGCACCCGTTTCCAGGCGCTGCCGCCGAAGACGGACTGCCAGTCGGTGGGCGGGAGTTCGCCGTGCTCGCCGCGGCCGTCGCGGAAGACGTACCGGTCGCGGGCCGGCGAGCCGGGCCCGGAGCGCAGGGCCTCCTGGAACCAGACGTGCTGGTGCGAGGAGTGGTTGGGCACGATGTCGACGATGACCTTCAGACCGAGCCGGTGGGCCTCGGCGACCAGGGCGTCGAAGTCGTCGAGGGTGCCAAGGCGCGGGTCGACGTCCCGGGGGTCGGCGACGTCGTAGCCGCCGTCGGCCAGCTCGGACGGGTAGAACGGGCTCAGCCACAGGGCGTCCACGCCCAGGGCGGCGAGGTGGGTGAGGCGGCGGGTGATGCCGCGCAGGTCGCCGAGGCCGTCGCCGTCGGCGTCGGCGAAGCTGCGGGGATAGACCTGGTAGACGACGGCCTGGCGCCACCAGTCGGGGTCCCGGGACGACAGGTCGAGGGTGGAGCGATCGGTCACGCGGTCTCCTTCGCACGGCATACGGACGACAGCATCGACAGCATTGAATCTGTCCAGAATGCCGGAAAAAGGAACCATCGCGTTGATCGGAGTGATCCATTCCTGCTGTGATGAAAGTGTGATGGCGGCGCAACTTCCTTGGCATAGCCGCAGGTTGACAGCTTGCTGCGGCACGGCCACGATGGGGGCGCACTGAGGCGCATGTGACCAATGAGCCCAGTGTTTCTTCGACCACTCACCCCACGGTGCGGCCCCGGCAGCCGTGCGCCGCGCGCTGCCCGCACGCCGCCACCCGGGTTCCGGCACAGCCAAGAAACGGGATACCCATGTCCATAGCGAGACGTGTCACCGCACGCCGCCTGCTGGGAACGGGCGCCGCGGCCCTCGCCCTCTGCGCCGCCTCCGCCACCACCGCGTTCGCCACCGGCACCCCCGGTGGTGACGGCTGGTCGTCCGGCGGCACCTACAAGCCCGGGACCGGCGCGGGCACCGAGACCGGGACCGACCGCTGCCAGTTCTCGCTCGACGGCTCGAACTTCTTCGACTCGGTGAAGGTCGACGACCAGAACCTGAAGCCCACCGAGGACGGCAAGGTCCACATCAAGGTCCGCACGGCCGGCGACGCGACGACGTGCACGGCCTCCCTGGCCTCCTACCTCGCGCACGGCGCGACCTTCGAGACCTCCGGCGAGCAGGTGTTCGTCGACTTCGACACGGTGACGGTCAAGCCGGGCGGCACCGACTCGCTCGACATCGCCATCCCCGACAAGGACTGCTTCGGGCAGATCGACCTCTACCGGGGCGCGACGAAGTTCGACGGCGAGCTCGACGCGAAGGACGGCTTCGAGCACGGCGAGCTGCCCAAGGGTCCCGACCGCCCGGTCATCAAGGAAAAGCTGATCGCGGCCTGGAACGGCGGCACGAAGGAGTGCGAGCTCACGCCTCCGCCGGCTCAGTCGCAGCCCCCGTCCACCCCGCCCGCGAGCCCCTCGAAGCCGGCTGAGGAGACGACGCCCCCGGCGCCGTCGGAGCCGTCGGAGCCCTCGTCGCCCCCGGCCACGGAGACGGACACCCCCACCCCGTCCGCCTCCGAGTCGACGACGCCCCCGGCCCCGAAGCCGAACGGCGGCGGCGACCTCGCGGAGACCGGCGCCGACAGCAGCACGGGACCCATCGCCATCGGCGCGGGCGTCCTCCTCGCGGGCGGCGCGGCCATGGTGATCGTGACCCGCAGGAAGCGCGCGCGTTCCTGACATCGTGGAGGGCCCGGGACTTCGACAGTCCCGGGCCCTTCTGCTTCACCGGTGCCAGGACCGGTGCTAGGCCCCTTCCACCGTCGTCAGCCACAGCTTCACGTACCGCTCCACGTCGACGCCCAGGGCCACGTCCACCAGGGGCTGGGTGCGGGATCCCTCGTGGATCTCGGACTCGCCGGGGACCGGGCGGCGGTCGACGATCGTCTGGCCGCGGGTGGGCCCGGGGGCCAGGGCGACCTCGACGGGCAGCCGCTCGGTGGTCAGGCCGCCCGGGTCGACCACCGCGCACACCGCGCCCGCGTCGCCGAGACCGCCCGTCGGGGTGGGGTCCCCGGAGGTGGCCGGGTCGCGGTGGGCGAGGAGTTCACCGGCCAGGCGGAGGCTGGGGTCCGTGCCCGCCCGCAGGCGCTGCACATCGCCCGCCGGGACCAGGACCTTCTTGAACACGTCCAGCCCGTACATCGTGATCGGCACCCCCGCCGTGAGCAGCACGGCCGCCGCCTCCGGGTCGTGCCACACGTTGAACTCCGCGACCGGCGTGGCGTTCCCGGTCGCCACCGCGCCGCCCATGAACACGATCCGCTCGATGTTGCGGGTCACCTCGGGGTGCGTGCGCAGCAGCAGCGCGATGTTCGTCAGAGGCGCCATGGGGATCAGCGTGACCGGCCTCGGCGAGGCGAGGATCTCGCGCCGCAGCAGCGTCACCGCGTCCACGTCCACCGGCACACGGGTCGGCGCGGGCAGCCCCAGGTCCCCCATCCCGTCCTGCCCGTGCACATGCCGGGCCGTCCGCACGGGCTCGATCAGCGGCCGCTCGGCGCCCCGGGCCACGGGGATGTCACCGGCACCGGCCACCTCCAGCACGGTCAGGGTGTTGCGGACCACGCCGTCCACGTCCGTGTTCCCGGCCACGCAGGTGATCGCCCGCACGTCGAGGCCCGGATGCCGTACGGCGAACAGCAGGGCGAGGGCGTCGTCGACGCCGGTGTCGCAGTCGATGATCACCGGAATACGCTGACCGTCGGTCACGGCGGTGGCTCCTTCCACTGTTCTGGCACGGGGTTCCGCACGAGCGACCCTACGGGCCCGCGGCACCTGCGCATACGGGGAGCCCGCCCTACGCCGCCTCCCACAGCTCGGTGCCGCGCGCCGCCACCCGGTCCGCGACCCACCGCAGGAACGCGGCGGCGGGCAGGGCCCCCAGCCGTCGCCCGTCCCGCAGGCGCGGCGCCACCTGGTCCGCCTCGGCCTCCCGCCCGCCGATCACCGCCTGGTACGGGACCAGCCGGGCCGCGCGGATGCGGGCGGCCAGGGTCCCCTGGTCGCGTCCGGAGACCTCGGCGCGCAGGCCGAGTTCCCGGGCACGGCCCACGAGTTCACGGGCACGGTCCGCCTGTTCGTCGCCCACCGGGAGCACCACCAGCTGCACCGGGGCCAGCCACGGCGGGAAGGCCCCGCCGTGGGCCTCGACGAGGTGGGCGACCGCGCGCTCCACACTGCCGATGACGCTGCGGTGCACCATGACCGGGCGGTGCCTGGCCCCGTCGGCGCCGATGTAGTGCAGGTCGAAGCGTTCGGGCTGGTGGAAGTCGATCTGGACGGTGGACAGGGTGGACTCCCGCCCGGCCGGGTCGGCGATCTGCACGTCGATCTTCGGGCCGTAGAAGGCCGCCTCGCCCTCGGCGGCCTCGTAGGGGATGCCGGAGCCGTCCAGGACCTCGCGCAGCAGGGCGGTGGCCCGCCGCCACAGGTCCGGGTCCGCCACGTACTTGCCGCCCTCGCCGGGCAGGGAGAGACGGTGGCGGACCGCGCGGATGCCGAGGTCCGCGTAGGCCCGGCCGATCAGCTCCAGCGCGGCACGGGCCTCGTCGACGGCCTGCTCCAGGGTGCAGAAGATGTGCGCGTCGTTGAGGGTGATGGCGCGCACCCGGGTCAGACCGCCGAGGACGCCGGACAGCTCCGAGCGGTACATGCCGCCCAACTCAGCCATGCGCAGGGGCAGTTCCCGGTAGCTGTGGGAGCGGGAGCGGTAGATCAGCGCGTGGTGGGGGCACAGGCTCGGGCGCAGCAGGACCTGCTCCGAGCCGAGGTCCATCGGCGGGAACATGTCCTCGCTGTAGTGGTCCCAGTGCCCGGAGATCTCGTACAGCTCGCGTTTGCCGAGCACGGGCGAGTACACGTGCCGGTAGCCGGCCCGCTGTTCCGCCTCGCGGACGTACTCCTCCAGGGTGTGCCGCACGATCGCGCCGTCGGGCAGCCAGTACGGCAGCCCCGCGCCCATCAGCGGGTCGGTGTCGAAGAGGTTCAGTTCACGGCCGAGCCGTCGGTGGTCGTGCATGGTGGGCTCCTCGGGTCGGAGGCGAGGCGAGCACCACACGAAGAAGCCCCGGGGCACTCGCCCCGGGGCTTGAAGACATCTGCGTCAGCTGTCAGCGCGCCGGGACACTCTCCGGCGTCGTCGTGAGAGACGGGAACGGCTGGGCGCGCTTCATGGGCGTGACCGTAACAGGGGCGTGGCGCGCGGGGCCACGGCTTTTTCCATGGCCCGCAGTGCGTACTCCTCCCTCACCCGAACAGCCCGTCGCACTGGTGTGCCGCCCGTCGCGGTGGTGCCGTAAGAGCACGTACCCGATCTTGGAGAGCCCGCCCCGCCGGGAGGCACCTCCATGAACTCCCGCAGGAGGCCCTCCGATGCCCCACCCTCCGGCCGGCCGACGTGGCCCAGGTGCCCGCGCCCTCCTCGCCTGCGCGCTGTCCGTGACCGCTCTGCTGGCCACGGCCGCCTGCTCCCTCCAGGACGAGCCGCGGCCACGGTGGTTCTCCGCCTCCCCGACCGACACCGGCGCGTCACCCGCCGTCGAGCGGCCCGCGAGCTCCGGGGCCGGACTCACCGAGGCCCAGGCCCGGGCGGCGCTGATCACCGACGCCGACCTGGGCGAGCCCTGGGGGCCGACCCGGGGTGCCAGGACGTGGCGGGACGGGCTGCTCAAGGCGACCACGGAGGACGGCGACTGCCAGCGGCTGCTCGACGCCCTCTACACGGAGGAACTCTTCGGGACCCCGGCCGGGCCGCGGGCGACGGCCGCGTTCGACGACGCCGACACCGACGCCCAGGTGCGCTACCAGGTCGCCGCGCATCCCCCGGCGGACGTCGACCGCACCCTGGCCTGGCTGAAGTCGCTGCCGGGAAAGTGCGGCGAGTTCACGGCGGCGACCACGCGCGGGGGTGTCCAGACCGTCCAGGTCGGCGACCTGCCGCTGCCGCCGGTGGGGGACGCCCGGCAGGCCCTGCGGGTCACCCTGGCCGGGGAGACGGAGGAGGGGGAGCTGACGTACCTGACGATGGACCTCGCGGCCGTGCGCGTCGGGGAGGAGGCGATCACGCTCACCAACGCGGGCCTCGACGAGGTGTACGAGGAGGTCACGCAGCAGACGGTGGAACTCGGGGCGCAGCGCCTGACCGAGATCACCAAGCAGGGGCGGGCACAGATCTGAACCGGCGGTGGGTCGGCAGCGGGTCTACCGCTCGAAACGCCTGCGGTGGGCGATCACGTCGCGGGCCACGTCGACGGCCGTGATGCCGCGCGCGAAGGCGTCCCCGCGCAGCCGCGCCAGCGCGTCGTCGGCACCGACGCCGAGCTGCGCCATGATCATGCCGACGGCCTGGTAGACCTCGTCGTGGTCCGCGGCCAGCCCGCTCAGCCAGGGCTCCGCGTCCCGCGGCTCGGCCTCGGACTCGCGGGGCAGTGCCATCAGGGCCACCGTCATGACACCGGCCACCAGCCGGGCCACGTGCAACTGACGGTCGGTGAGCACGCCGGGGCTGTCGCGGTACAGGTCGAGGGTGCCCACGCACACCGCGTCGCTGCCCAGCGGCACCGCGTACACCGCCCGTACCCCGGCCTCCGTCGCCTGCTGCGCGAAGACCGGCCAGCGGCCCGCGTCCCGGCCGGTCGTCAGATCGCAGGCGAAGACGGGCGCCCCCTCCTCCAGCACGCTCTGGCAGGGGCCGTCGCCCAGCGTGGCCTGCAGCTGCGCCAGGCGCGCGGCCCGCTCGCTGCTGGCGCTGAGCTGGACGGGCATGCCCTCGCTGCGCAGCGACACGCTCGCGCCGGTCACCGGCAGCAGCTCCACCGCCACTTCGCACAGCCGGCGCGGGACCTTCGAGGGCTCAACGCCGCGCACACCCCTGGCGATCACATCGGCGGCCCGGATCCCGTCCAAGTCCAGGTCGCCGCCCCCGGTGCGACGCGGACCGGGGTCGCCGCCGGGAACTCCTCGGGGATCGTCCCTGGGCCGCACGATCACCGCCTCCTTCATCACCGGCCTTCACCATCGACGCTCTTCCGGGCGCCCTGCCGCGGACGCGAAGTGGGCCGGAGCACAACCACCCGCCCGGGACGACCCGCGGCGCGACGGCCGCGCGGCCGTCGCGTACGGCTACCGCCCGGCCGGCCGACTTCAGCGGCCGACCCGGTGCCGTGCCCGGTGCCTCACAGCACCCGAACCGGGCGCCCGCCCGGATCATGCACCGAGCCTTCCCGGAGTCGTCGCCCGACTACCCGTCGGGGGTGGGGCGAAACCCGGGCGCCGGGCCACCGCCCCTGCCCGGCCCTCGGCGCTTCTCAGCGCTTCTCGTACGGGTTGTCCGGCTGCCGTATCCGCTGTACGGAGGTGGCGTCGAGGGCCGGCGGCCAGGCGGCGTCCGAGCCGGGCTCGCCCTCCGGGTGCCAGGTGCCGGTGACCGTGACCCAGGTGTCGACGGGCGGGGCGGCGGCACCGCGCACCTCGGCCCTGGCCGAGCCGGCGTCGGCGGCGCAGCAGGAGACCATGAGGCGGGTGACGTACCAGGTGCCGTCGGCGTCGCGGGTGACGAAGCCGGTGAGCCGGACCGTGCGTCCCGTCAGGGAACGGTCGCTGTCGTAGACCGCCCGGGAGCCGAACTCCCCGAGGGTGAGGTCGACCGGGTTCCCGGCCGGCAGCGCCGGGAAGGTGCCGACGCCCCGCTCCGCACGCCGGCCGGCCTCGCGCTGCGCGCTGTAGGAGCCGAGGGCGGGGGGCGGGAACAGCAGCAAGGCCAGGGCGGGGAGGGTGAGGAACCAGGCGACGCGGGGGCCGGCGGGGGCGTGGGTGTGCCCGGCGGGGGCCCCGAGGTCCTCCTGCGCCTCCCCGTCATCGGCAGTCCGCACCAGCACCCCCACCGCCACGCCCAGCAGCAGGAGCACCACGCCCGACACCACCAGATACGGCCGCAGCGCGGGCTGCACGTACCGCAGGTACAGGTCGCTGAAGAGCGACACCCGCAGGATCGCCGCGCCGACGAGCGCGAGCAGGACGGCCGGTCCGTACCGCCTCACAGCAGCCACCACCCCACCAGAACGCTGCCGGCGACGGCCACCAGCCAGGTCACGGAGGAGAACCGCAGCGCGAAGGACCGGCCGAACGTGCCGGTCTGCAGCGCGATCAGTTTCAGGTCGACCATCGGCCCGACCACCATGAACGCCAGCCGCGCGGTGGGCGAGAAGCCGCTCAGCGACGCCGCCACGAACGCGTCGGCCTCACTGCACACGCACAGCACGACCGCCAGGACGGCCAGCAGCAGCACCGACAGCCAGGCCGACCCGGTGAACACCCCCAGCAGCGAGCTCGGTACGACGCTGGCGAAGGTCGCCGCGGCAGCCGCGCCGAGCACGAGGAAGCCGCCCGCGTGCAGGAAGTCGTGCTGGAGACCGGAGACGAAGGCCCGCGGCCCGCCCTCCGGCCCGTGCGCGGTGTCCCGCTTCGGCAGCCGCAGCCACTCCTCCCGCCCGAACCGCGCCCACAGCCAGCCCATCACCACGGCCGTGCCGAGCGAGGCGGCCAGCCGGCCGAGGACCATCCCGGGTTGCCCCGGGAAGGCGATGGAGGTCGCCACCAGGACGACGGGGTTGATCGCGGGCGCGGACAGCAGGAAGGCGAGGGCGGCCGCCGGGGCGACACCCCGCCGCATCAGGCTGCCCGCCACCGGCACGGACGCGCACTCGCACCCGGGCAGCACGACCCCGGCCGCACCCGCGACCGGCACGGCGAGGGCCGTACGGCGGGGCAGCAACCGCTGGAACACCCGCTGGGGCACGAACGCGCCGATCGCCGCCGACACGACCGTGCCCAGCAGCAGGAAGGGCACGCCCTGGACGGTGATCGCGGTGAACACCGTCCACCAGGCCGCGACCGGCGGGGTGTACAGGTCGAGCGCCAGCATCGGCCCGAGTACCGACACCACCGTCACGATGGCGATCAGCGCGGCGCCGCCGAGGACGGCGTACACGAGGGCCCGCAGGCCCAGCCGTATGCCGTCGGCCACTGTCCGTTGGTTCTCCACGTGCCCCGCCCCGGTCGTTCGCGTCCCGGGAGGAGGCTAACCCGCACGAGCGCGCGAGGCCCGTGTGTCCTCACAGCGGAGGCTGCGCGGGCGCGGGCCCCAGGGTCGTCGTGCCGGGAGCCGTACGGTGCCCGAGACCCGTCCGGTAGGCGTCCAGCGCGGCCTCCACCCGCCCGGTGCGGCGCAGCAGGTCGCCCAGCAGGCGGCACACGTCGGCCAGGTCACCCGCGGCGCCGGCCCGCTCCAGCAGGCTCAGGGCGCGGACGTAGTGCTCCTCGGCGTCCTCGGTGCGGCGGGCGTCCTCGGCGATGATGCCGAGGAGGCGGTGCGCGGCGGCGGAGTGGACGGCGCCGCGCTCGGAGGACAGGTCGTCGAGGACACCGTGCAGCAGGGCCGCCGCCTCGTCGGACTTGCCGCGCCGGTGCAGCACGTCGGCCAGCTCGACGGCGACCTGGCTGCTGTAGAGCGCGGCGCGCTGGGCCGACAGCATGCTGAGGGCCTCCCGCAACTCGCTCTCCGCCCGCTCCAGTTGGCCGTCCTGCGCGTAGACGTAGCCGCGCATCCAGTGGCAGTTGGCGAGTTCGGTGCGGATCTGCAGGCCCCGGTACAGCTCGGCTGCCTTGGCCAGCGAGGCGTCGGCCTCGGCGAGACGGCCCTCGGCGACCAGGGTGCGGGCGACCGACCGGTGCATGCGCGCGACCAGGGCCGGGTCGCCGGATTGCGGGGCGAGCGCCAGGGCGTACTCGGCGGCCTGGGCGGCGCGGGCGTGCGCGCCCATGTCCATGTAGGGCCCGATGGCGCTGGCGTACAGCAGCAGGAGCGCGTCGGGATCGTGCAGCCCGCCGCGATTCAGCTCGTCGAGGGTGCTCTCCAGCAGGTACACGGCGTACCGGAGTTCACCGGCGAGATAGTGCGCGACGGCCCGCCCGCGCAGCGCCGGGACGCGTGCGGGCAGCGGCGCGCCTGCCAGGCACTCCTCGGCCCGCTCGAAGTACTGCCGCCCCGCCACGAGCTCGCCCGTCTCCAGGGCGCACTCGCCGAGCCCGAGCAGCGCGGCGGCCTGTTCCCTCACCAGCCCCTGCGTCTCGGCCTCGACGAGCAACCCGGCGTACTGCTCCGCCGCCGCCTCGGCCTCACCGACGGCGAAGACGCGCTGGGCCTCGGTCAGCCGCAGCCGCAGCTCGGTCACGCGCCGGGCCGAACGGCCGGTGGCGAGTTCGTCGAAGGCGACGCCGAGCCGTCCGGCGAGATGCCGCAGGGCGTCGTCGGAGGGCCGCACCCGGCCCGACTCCAGGGTGGAGATGTAGGCGGGGGTGTACACGGGTTCCGCCAACTGCCGCTGGGTCAGCCCCTGCTCGACACGCAATCGCTGCACCCGGCGCCCGATGGTCCCCGGATCGTCACGCTCCCCCACGCCGACTCCCCCTGCCCCTCTTGCCGTTCGGCTCGGACAGCCCCTAGGTTAAACCGAGAGTTAAACGTGCTTAACACGCTGCTGTCACAGCCACCGCCCCAGTTGCGAGGTCGCCGTGCTCGAACGCACACGCACCGCCGAGCGGTACGCCAGAGGTTTCGCCGCGGCCGTCGTCGCTGTCGCGACCCTACTGCTGGCGGCGAACGCGGGGCCGGCGAGAGCCGAGGAGCCCCAGCAGGGCCCCCGGACGGTCGCGGACAGCCGCTGACGCGACGGTGCCGTCACGCCCCGACTACCCCTTCAAGCCAACGCCTTGATATCCGGTTCCCGTGTGTCAGTGGGGTGTTCTAGCCTGCACGGGCTGATCGCTTCTTCCTGCTGATCACTTTCGTACCGGGGGGTTCGAAAACCGTGCACAGACGCACTCTCTCGACCGCGACGGCGCTCGCGGTCCTCTTCGGCTCGGTCACGCTCGTCGCGGCCGGTGCCGGGTCGGCGGCGGCCGACTCCAGCGCGCTCCTGCCCGTGAAGTCGACCGGCGACATCGTCGTCGACGGGGTCCACCAGCGCGTCTTCATCAGCGATCCGACGGCCGGCCAGGTCGTCGTCACCGACTACGCGGGCAAGGTCGTCGCCACCGTCGGCTCGCTGCCCGGCGTCCAGGGCCTGGAGCTGTCGCCCGACTCGGGCACGCTGTACGCGGCCCTGCACGACGGGGACGCGGTCGTCGCGATCGACACGGCGAAGGCCACCGAGACCCGCCGCTGGTCCACGGGCCAGGGCGGCGGCCCGGCGTACGTGGCCCTGGCGGGCGGCAGGCTGTGGTTCAGCTACGGCGACGGTGGCGAGGGCAACATCGGCTCGCTCGACCCGAGCGCCGCCGGCTCGGGCGTCACCCTGGGCCAGGACACCAGCCGCACCTTCTACGAGGCACCGATCCTGGACGCCTCCCAGGGCGCCCCGGGCACGCTCGTCGCGGGTTCGCCGGGCCAGAGCCCGGTCGAGCTCGCCGTGTACGACGTCTCCTCCGGCACGGCGACCCGTACCGCGTACGCACGCGACCCGGGCGACACGGGCGGCGGCAACCTCCAGGACCTCGCGGTCACGCCGGACGGCAAGGACGTCGTCACGGCCAGCGGCGCCCCGTACTACCAGCCGGTCTACAAGCTCACGGACCTGTCGGCGGACGGCAAGTACGTCACCAACACGTACCCCAACGCGGTGGACATCGCCCCCAACGGCGACGTCGCGGCGGGCACGTTCTCCTGGTACGACCCGGACGTCCATGTCTTCAAGCCGGGCACCTCGATACCGCTGAAGCAGTACGACTTCCCCAACACCGGCACCAGCAGCGGCGCCGACACCCTGGCGTCGGCGGGCCTGGCCTGGGCGCCGGACGCGAGCAGGCTGTTCGCGATCTCGCAGAACGACGACAACGTCTATTCACTGCGGGTCCTCGACGCCCCCGCCAAGGCGTCCACGACCCTCACGGCGACCGCCCCCGCCACGGCCACCCGCGCCAAGTCCCTAACCCTCACCGGCACGCTGTCCTCGCCGGCGGCGTTCCCGGCCGGCACGAAGGTCTCCGTCACCCGCACCGACGACGAGTCCCCCTCCGGCAAGCCGCTCGGCACGGCGACGGTCGCCGCCGACGGCTCGTACTCCTTCACGGACAAGCCGCCGGCCGGTGGCAAGGTGACGTACACGGTCACGTACGCGGGTGACGCCGACCACGCGGGCGCCACGGCCTCGGCGTCGACGACCGTGACGAAGACGGCGACCACGCTGACGCTGGACAACAACGGCAAGGTGTACGGCTACGGCCGTGACGTCACCTTCACGGCGCACCTCGGCACGACGTACAAGAACCGCACGGTCGAGATCTGGGCCGACCCGTACGGCTCCGACAAGCCGAAGACGCTGGTGAAGAAGGGCAAGGTCGACTCGGCCGGCGACCTGTCGGCGACGGTCCACCTGACCCGTGACACGAAGGTCAGCGCGACGTTCACGGGGGACACGCGGTACGCGCCGAAGACCGTCACCAACTCGGCCTACACCAAGGTCAAGATCTCGACGTCCCTGAGCGGCTACTACAAGTCGGCGACCGCCTGGAAGCAGAAGTACTACTACTTCCGGAAGTCCAAGGACCCGGTCCACAACACGACGATGTCGATGTACCCGGGCCGCAAGCACCAGCTCCGGGTTCAGCAGTACTCGGACGGCGCGTGGCGCACCATGACCACGGACTACTTCGCCCTGGACCGCTACGGCAATGACGCGGTGACGCTCGACGGCACGCCGCCCGTCGGCCCGCGTTTCCGCATCCGCTCGTCCTACATCGACACGAAGTCGGGCGACAACGTCAACACGACGACGTACGGCGCATGGAAGTACTTCGTCTTCACGCGCTGACGCAGCCCGCGAATTCGGTGGGTGAATCCAGCAAGCCAAGCGAGTTCACCCACCGGATTCAGCTACTGCGAATTCTCGCGGGAGCGCATATAACGCCAGCCGAAACAACACATCCCGACCGCCCCACCGGCGGCACCGACCGCGCAGGTCGCCGTCGCCCACGTGGCCATGTCACGCGTCATCCACAGCAGGCTCACCACGACCAGCGCCAGGGAGAACAGCAGGCGTTCTCCATGGCCCGGGCCGCGCCGGCCGGTCAGTCCCCGGTCGCCGTGCACTTGTACGTCACGCCCTTCATCTTGATGTCGCGGTACCCCACCTTCACGGTCGGGTCGGCGGGTGCGACACCGGTGCCGCCACCACCGCCGCTCTCCTCTTGTAGGACGCGATCATCGCGGCCCGCCGCGCCGCTGCCGATCCCGAGGACCGCGCCCCAGCGCATCGGTCATGGGGCAAGTTGATTCAACCGGGCAAAATCGCTCTCAACGCCTCGTCAAGGCTTTTCGCCACCTCCGCGTCACCGGGCCGGCTTCCGCCCGGCCCTTTCGGCGGGCCGTACAGGGCGTCGAGTTCGGTGGTGATGGTGTGGGTCACCGCTCCGTAGAGCGGAGTGCGGGGGCGGTGTACCGCCTCGCGCAGGGCCGGGAGCAGGATGTCGCGGGAGTAGCTGGTGCCGTCGGCCATCCGGTCGGGGGCCAGGCGGGCGGTGTTCTCGCCGCCGGGCGACGCCGAGGGGCCCTCGGCGTACGCGGGGGCGTGCCCGCATTCCGGGGCGGTGCCGGGCTCACGGTAGGCCGAGGTGCGGGTCGCGGCGAACCCGGCGCGCAGCAGGCAGCGTTCGCTGTCGGGGTCGGTGAGGAACGCGATCAGTTCGGCGGCTTTCGCGGCGCGCTGCTCGGAGGTGGACGAGGTGACGGCCAGGTTCTGGCCACCGAGGACGGACGTGCCGGGCAGCCGGGCCACCCCGAGGTCGGCCCCGAAGGTCTCGTGCAGGGTGGGGTAGACGTACGGCCAGTGCCGCAGGAACGTGGTGCGGCCCTCGGCGAAGGCGCTGAGCGATTCGGCCTCGCGGGACTCGGCGGCCCCCTCCAGGAGGTACGGCGGCTCCGTGCGCTTGCGCAGTTCGGTCACCCCCGCCGTCAACTGCTCCTCGGTCGCGACGTAGTCGCCGTCGTCGTCGGTCAGCCGAAAGCCCTCTTCGGCCGAGGCGAAGGCCTCGATCGCGTTGACCGTACGGCCCTCGTAGGCGGCGAGCTGGGTGGTCCACACCGCCTCGTGGCCCTTGATCTCGGCTCTGTCGAGGGGGACGAGCAGTTCCCGGAGTTCGTCCCAGGTGACGTTCTCGTCGAGGTCGGTCCGGGAGGTACCGGCCTTCATCAGGTGGTCCTTGCGGTAGTACAGCAGGCCGGCGTCGCTGTTGAAGGGGACCGCGTACCGCTTGCCGTCCCAGTACGCGGTGCTGTCCACGGACGGGATGAGGTCCTCGGGGTCCTTGACGGCCGTGTCGCCCAGCGGGCGGATCAGGCCCGCGTCGGCGAACTCCGGGATCCAGGTCACGTCCAGGTTCACCACGTCGTACTCGGCGCTGCCGGACTGCAGGGCGCCGATCAGCTGGCTGCGCTGCTGGTCGGCCGAGCCGGGCAGCTCCACCAGGCGGGCCCGGTAGCCGCCTTCGCCCTCCTGGGCGTTCCAGGCGTCGATGAGCTGCTGGCGTATGCCGTTCTTGCCGGTGACGTCCTGGCCGCTGGCCAGCACGATCCGGGGGGAGGTGTCGGCACCCGGCGGCTGCTGCTGCTGCACGCCACCGCTCGTGCAGGCCGCGAGCGTCAGCAGCGACAGCAGGGACAGCGCGGCGGCTCTCAGGCGTCGGGCCATCATTCCTCCCCCGTTCCGGTGCGGGCGACCTCGTCGCGCAGGGCGGGCACGAGGTCGTCCCCGGCGTCCAGGCAGCGGCCCCGGCCGGCCTCCGCGATCCGCGTGCCGGGGCGGTCCCGGTCGCAGGCCCCGCTGTTCAGGGTCACCATGGCCACGGGCACGCCGGCGGTCCGGGCCCGGTCGACCACCTTCTCCAGTCCGTCGCCGGTCAGGCGGTTGTCGTCCTCGCCGTCGGTGAGGTACACGATCAGCTGCGGCCGCTCGTCGCCGGCGGCGCGCTCCCGCATGAACGCCATGGCGTCCAGCAGGGCGGCGGACGGATCGGCTTCCGCGTTCCGCACCCGGGCGGCGTCCAGGGCCCGCTCGGCGTCCGGGCGGTCGTGCGTGCCGAAGCCCAGGAGGTCGCTGTGCGTACGGCCTGCCTTGAGGCCGTGCACGGCCCACACCCCGTACTCGTCCTCCCCGCCGAGCCCGGTCAGGGTCTGCTCGATGATGCCGGGACCGCCGCTGGGCCCGTCCCACAGGCCGGCCATCGAGCCGGAGCTGTCCAGGAGGAACAGGACCCGGCCGGGGCCGTGCGCGTTGCCGTAGCGCTCCAGCGCCTTGGCCAGCTCCGACGGGTCGGCGGAGTCCGCCGGCCGGACCTCGTCGATCAGCCCCTCGGGGGCCGACTTCGCATCGAGCAGGCGCCGCTCGCCGTGCGCGGACCTGAAGCCCTGCTCGCCGAACACCCGCCGGCCCTCGTCGCCGGTCAGCCAGGAGCGGAAGCGGGCCACCTCGGCGTCGCGCGCGTCGGCGTCCCGCTCGCCGTCCTCCCAGCGCACCCGCACGAACGTCGGCTCCAGACCGGGGACGTCGTCGGGGTAGGCGGCGGAACGATGGGCGCGCGTGGCCGGGTGGCAGCCGACGCCACTGCGCAGCAGGAACTCCGGTACCAGGGCCGCGCTGCGGTCGTCCACGGCGTCGACGTCGGGCAGCGTGCACAGCAGCCCGGCGGCGGAGGGCTCGGGCCGGCCGGACTGAGTGAGGCGCCGCTCCGCGCTGCGCGCTTCGGCTCCGCCGCGGTACAGGCCCGTCGTCGCCAGCAGCGCCGCGTCGGCGAACTCCGGGTCGGGGCGGTGCACTTCTGCTTCGCCGGGCGCGTTTTCGAGGTCGGTGACCAGCTGCGACAGCGACTGCCCGGTGCGCTCGACGGCGTCCTCCAGGCCCTCCGGGACGGCCAGCACGACCGGCGAGTACGCGAACGGCCGCGGGTCCGGCTCCAGCCGGGCGAAGACGCGGTCCTGGTAGGCCGCGGTGACCCGGCGGACGTCCGCGCGGGTGCCGGGGATCCACACGTCCGGCTGCGGGCCGATGTCCCGCTGCGGGTTGTCGTCGTCGCGCGGCTGCTGCCAGGCGTCGGTCCGCTTGCCCAGCGCGGTCACCACACCGGCGGCGCCCGCGCTGTAGACGGTGACGCCGCTGCGCCGGCAGCCGTCATCCGTGGTGTTGGCGTCCGAGGCGACGTACGCGTCCGCGGCCGCCTTCATCGACTGCTCCAGATCGGGGTCGACGAGCAGACGCAGCTCCAGCGCCGGGCTGCACGGACCGGAATCGCCGGTCAGGACCAGGACGCCGTAGCCGCCGGCGCCGGTGGCGAGCAGCGCCAGCACCATCGCCAGGCCGGTGCGGCCGAACCGTTCGAGGGCCTTGCGGGCACGGGCGATCGTGCGCCGGAGCAAGAGGACCCAGGGGCTGACCGGGGGGTCCTGCCGACGCTTGATCACCGGGCCCGCCGCCAGCAGCACGTCCGTGTCCGGGTCCCAGGGGGGAGCCAGTGCCTGCGGCCGCTGCGGGTCGTCGTCCTCCGCCTTGTACTTCGCCTCCTCCATCCGCTGCTTCACCCGGGCGTACAGCTCGGAGAGCCAGGCCTGCCCGCCCTCGTCGAGGACGTGCACGAGTTCCCGGGTGAACGGCGTCGGGGCGTCGGCGTCCCCGCCCAGGATGCAGCGGTTGGGCTGCACGCTCATCAGCAGCAGGACCTTGTGCTTCTTCCGCTTCGGATCGTCGAAGCGGTGCCAGATTCCCGCGGCGTTGCCCGCGTAGCAGCAGTCGAGGATCACCACCACCTGCCGGGCGCGGCTCTCGACGAGTTCGCCCAGCACCTCGGTGAAACTCACCGAGCCGGGCAGCCCGTCGCCCGTGAGCACCCGGGCGGTACGCATCTGCAGGTGCAGCTCGTTGCCGGAGGTGGAGGTGACGGCGTGCCCGGCGAAGTAGAGCAGCAGCAGTCCCCTGGCGTCCTGGCAGGCGCGGCGCAGTGCCCCCGTGAACTCGTCCGGCGTCGGCGAGGCCAGCGCCCGCACCTCGTGCGCACCGAACACGTTGCCCCGGTGCAGCGCGTCCTCGAGTGTCCTCCGGTTGTGCCGCACGGCGGGGAGCTGGCCGGTGACGCCCTGGGGATCCGGTGCCGTGTGGTCGTACTCGGACACACCGACCAGCAGCGCCCGGTTCACTTCGCCGCGCGGGTCGAAGCGAGTCACCGGTCTACTCCCCGTCGGTGTCCAGCGGGCGGATCTGTGGCTGGGGATCGCCGCCCTGGAGCCTGCGGCGGTTGTTCGTCCAGGTCTTCACCGCGCGTGCGGTGTACTCGGTCAGTGCCGCGATCGTGACGACGTCACCGAGCACTTTGAGGACGAGTTCGAGGTCGGGCCCCAGCCGCCCCTTCGTCCCGTCCGTGCTGGTCTGCGCCTCTATGGTCAGCTTCTTCTCGGAGAGCAGTTCCGCGAGTGGCTCTTCCCGCTCCAGCCACGTCTTCAGGGCTCTGACATCGTCCACGGTCCCGCCGGCGCCCAGCCGGACGCGCACGCCTAAGACAGCCACTTCGTCCCCCTCTGTCATCCCGACATCATGACACCGGGTGAGGCCTCGGCGGCAGACCTGTGACGCGACCTGGGCAAGCGATTACACGCCCCCTTCACGCCAGGCGCACACGGCGCACGCGGTTCAGGCCGGGGTCTGCAACTGCCGTAGCTGGCGCTGCACATGGTCGAGCGCCCCCTCGCGGCGCCCGGGGACCCGGCCGCGCAACTCGGCGAGCGCCGCGCCCAGTTCGCGGGCTCGGGCGGGGTCGCGGATCTGGCCCCACTGGTGGTGGGCCCGGTCGACGGCGGCCTCGACGGCGGGCGCGTCCGGCGCCTGACCGGCGTTCAGGCGGACGGTCGCCACCGTCAGCCAGGTGTGACAGCTGCGGCCCGCGTCCCCGGCGAACATCGCCAGGTCGGCCCGGACCTCCGCCCAGTGCAGGGCCTCCTCGGAAGCCGGCCCGTAAGCGGCGACGGCCGCCTGCTCGTGCCGGGCGGCGAGCGCGTCGGCGTCCGAGTGGCGGCCTGACTGGACGGCGGCGGTGATGGCGGCGTGCGGGTCACCGGCCGCGGGGCCCGGGGTGCTCAGCACGAGGTCCGTGCCCGCGCTCTCCGGTGCGATCCGGGCCAGTGCCTGCTGGTGCAACTGCTCCAGCGGCGGCCGGAACCCGCTGCGCAGGATCGTCGCGACGGCCTTCATGTACGCCGGTGCCGCGACCGTGCGTCTGGACGGCGGGGGCGCGATGCGGCCGTGCACGGCGTTGCCGCGGCCCGAGTCCAGCGGGGTGCCGCGCAGCAGCTCCCAGGTCTCGGCGTCCGCGTGCAGGTCGAGCAGGAGGGTCGTCGCGCCGGCCGGCCTGAGGCGCAGTTCGTCCCGGAACCAGTGCCAGGGGAAGGCGGTGTAGCGGGCGGTGGACGCGGTGGTGCGGGCCAGCGCCAGGTGGGGCAGGCGCTGGCGGCGGTCGAGCTGGAGCTGGCCGGTGACGTACACGGTCAGCGGGCCGGGGGCCGCCGCGGCGGCGCGCAGCCGGGTGAGGACGGCCTGCGGCTCCAGCGGGTCGGCGAGTTCGACGACGTTCGCGGTGTCCGTACCGGCCAGCACGCCGGGCGGTACGGCGGCCAGGACGGGAAGCACGGACGCGGCGTCGACCAGGCGCCCCTTGCCCACCGGCGAGGCCGCCAGCAGCAGCACGGTTCCGGGCATCTCGTCCCTCCCCCTGTCGATCACGTACGTCAGCACCGTAACCGCTGCGGCTGCAAAGGGGGGCCCCAGCACCGCAAACGTCCGCCTTCGGGGGCTTCGCCCCCCTCCTCGGCGACGGTGCGTGGCCTCGCCGGCGAGCACGGTTCACCTCCTCCGCGAGCCGGTGGAGCGCCCCGGTGCCGTCCCGGGCCGGAAGGTCGCCGGTGGCGTCGTGGTCGCCCACCCCGACGGCGACGAGCAGCGGCACCCAGGCCGCCCCCGCGGCCCCGCACCCGCTCCTGCCGCCGCACGCCGTCCCGGCGGTACCGGTCGAGCCGGGCCAAGCCCCCCGGCGATGCGCCCCATCCAGTCCCGACAGCACACCGCATCCACCACCATGCCGCACATGCCGCCGTCCCCCACGAAGGCGGCCAGGCGGGCCGGACCGGCAGTACCGGTCGAGCCGGGCCAAGCCCCCCGGCGATACGCCCCATCCAGTCCCGACAGCACACCGCATCCACCACCATGCCGCACATGCCGCCGTCCCCCACGAAGGCGGCCAGGCAGGCCGGACCGACAGTACCGGTCGAGCCGGGCCAAGCCCCCCGGCGATACGCCCCATCCAGTCCCGACAGCACACCGCATCCACCACCATGCCGCACATGCCGCCGTCC
>NZ_JBITII010000008.1:0-192212 GCF_044458845.1 Streptomyces sp. NPDC050416 | reverse complement strand
CCGTCCCCCACGAAGGCGGCGAGGCAGGCTGGACCGGCGGTGCGGGGTCGATCCGGCCATGCTCCCCGGTGGCGCCTCACGCCCCGGCGAAGCTCGGGGCCGCATGCGCCGCGTCCGGTCCGGGGCAGCGCGTCGCGTCCGCCGACTTGCCAGCCCGTTCCCGGCGGTGTGCCCTGGGAGGCAGGGGCAGGGAGAGAGGAGTGCTCTCATGGCTCATGCGGCACCCGCCTCACGCAAGGTGACCAGGCGACGCCGTACACCCGATCTCTTCAGCCCGCGCACCCACGCGTTGGCGAAGATCGCGGTGCCCGTCGTCCTCGGGCTCGTCTACGGCTACTGGGCCGCGGCCAACCGGCGCGACGCCGGGCCCATCACCGGCTGGAACCTGCTGTTCGGCTTCGTCACCGCGCTCGTGTTCGCCGTGCTGTTCGCCGCCGTGTGGGAGATCGCCCCGCGGCTGCGGCGGGAAGCGCACGCGCTGCTCTGGTTCGCCTTCACCGGCTGCGCGATCGGCTTCCTCTACAGCCAGACCGGCGGGTCCGTGCTGAAGTCCACCGGAATGGGGGTGGTGGTCGGGGCGGGCGTCTTCGTGACGACGTTCTACCGCTACTACACCCACGAGGACGCCGCCGGGCGGCGTATCGACTGACTCCGCACCGGCACGACACGTTCGGCTGGGCCTGCGGGACCGAATGCAGTCACGCCGGTCGCGGGCCGGGCCCGTGGGTCCTTGCCTGGAAGGGTGTCCGAGCGCGAACCGGCGCGCGTGCCGGAGCAGCAGGCGCCCCTGAGGCCACGGAACGCCCTGTCGGCCGTTCTGCTGGTCCTCGCGTGCCTGCTCGGGCCGTTCGCGACGCTCGCCTCCTGGGCGGCGCACGGGCTGACCGACACCGGCCGCTACGTCCGTACGATGGCGCCGCTCGCCGCCGACCCGGACGTGCGGCGCGCGGTCGCGGACGCCCTCGGGGACGGCATCATGCGGGAGGCCGGGCGCGAGTTCGACACCGGTCTGCCGCGCGGCACGGTCGGCTCCTTCGTGCACGACGCGGCCCGCTCCTTCACCCGCACCGAGGCATTCCACACCGGGTGGGACGCGGCGAACCGGGCCGTCCACGACGCCGTGCTGCGCGCCCTGCGCGACGACGGCACCCGGACCTCCGCCGTCACCGTCGACGTCGCGCCGGTCGTCGCCCGGGTCAAGCACCGGCTCACCGCCGACCATGTGCCGTTCGCCCACCGCATCCCGGTCCGGCACACCCGGGTCCCGGTGCTCCCGGCCGACGACGCGGACCGACTGCGCAGGGGATACCACGTGCTGGACACCGCCGCCTTCTGGCTGCCGCTCGCCGCCGCCGTGTGCGCCGTGGCCGGGACCGCCCTCGCCGCGTGCCGCCGCCGCGCGGTCACCGCGCTCGGCCTCGGCACGGCCCTGGGCGGCGGACTGCTCGTCCTGGCCGTCGCGATCGGCCGCCGCCTCACCCTCGCCGACCTGCCCGACACGCTCCACCGCAAGGCCGCCGGCGCGGTTTACGACGCCCTGACGGCCACCCTGTCGACGGTGTCCTGGCTGCTGCTCGTGTTCGGCCTGAGCGTGGCGCTCGGCTCGTGGCTCACGGGCCGGTACGGTCCCCGGCTCGCCGCGCGGCGACGTGCGCGAGCGTCCGCAGCGCCCGCCGCAGAACCGGCTCCGGAACCGACCCGAGCCCGAGCCTGACGGCGTCGGGCGTGTGACCGGGGGCGACGGCGAAGGCGGGGCCTGGCGTGACGGCGATGCCGTGCGCGGCGGCGGCCGCCGTGAAGGTGTCCGCGCGCCACGGGGCGGGCAGCTCCCACCAGGCGAAGTAGGCGCCCGGCTCGGACCGCACGGCGAAGCCCGCGAGTTCCTCGGCGAGGATCCGCTGCCTGCGCGCCGCGTCCGCCCGCTTGGCCGCCACCAGCCGCGCCACGATCCCCTCCCCGGCCCATCGCACGGCCGCCTCCAGCGCGAACCGCCCCGCGCTCCACCCGCCCGACCGCACGGCATGGGCCACGGCCCCGACCCGGTGCGGCGGCACGACGAGGAAACCGACGGTGAGCCCCGGCGCGACCCGCTTGGAGAGACCGTCGACGACATGGGTGAGGGCGGGCGCGTGAGCGGCCAGCGGATCCCCCGGCTCGCTCAGAAAGGACCAGATGCGGTCCTCCACCACCGGCAGGTCCAGGTCGTGCACCAGCCGGGCGAGCTGCAGCAGGCGAGGGCGGCTCGTCGTCAGGGACGTCGGGTTGTGCAGCGTCGGCTGCACGTACAGGGCGGACAGCGGCGCGCTCCGGTGCGCGGCGGCGACGGCCTCCGGGAGCAGCCCGGCCGCGTCACCGGCCAGCGGCACCAGGGTGATGCCCAGCCGCGCCGCGATCTCCTTGACCAGCGGATACGTCAGCTGCTCCACGCCGACCCGGCCGCCCGGCCGGACCAGGGAGGCCAGTACGGCGGCGATGGCCTGCCGCGCGTTGCCGGTGAACAGCAGCCGGTCCGGGGCGGGGCGCCAGCCGGGGGTGGCGAGGAGCGTGGCCACGGCCTCCCGGGCGGACTCGGTACCGGTGGCGGCGGCCGGCAGCAGCGCCTCGGCCAGCACGTCGGGACGCAGCAGCGGCGCGAGGACGGGGGCGAGGAGCTCCGGCTGGCCGGGCGCGCTCGGGTAGTTGAGCTCCAGGTTGACCGGGGCGTCACCCGGGCCGGGCTCGGCCAGCGTCCGCTCCGCCGGCCCGTCCGGGGCGGCCCGTACGAAAGTGCCGCGCCCGACCTCGCCGACGACCAGCCCGCGCCGTACGAGTTCGCCGTACACCCGCCCGGCCGTCGACGAGGCGATTCCCCGGCGCCGGGCGAAGGCCCGCTGCGGCGGCAGGCGCTGGCCGGGCTTCAGCCGCCCGCTGGCGATGTCGTCGGCGATCCTGTCGGCGATACGCCGGTAGTCACCCATCGGTCTCCCCCATCGGTCTCCCCCATCGGTCTCCCCCTTGGATTGCACCGAGAGCAATGATCTTATTGCACCGAGTAGTTGGAGCTGCCTAGGGTCGTCCCATGGCACCCTTCCTCGCATACGAGGACAAAGGCCCCGCATTTCCTCGGCAGCCTCTTGTCCCCCTTGTCCCCCTGGTTCTCGTCCACGGCCACCCTTTCGACCGCACGATGTGGGCCCCGCAGCTCCGCACCTTCTCCGCGGTCCGCCGCGTCATCGCCCCCGACCTGCGCGGCTACGGCGCCTCCCCGACCGCCCCGGCCCTGACGGACTTCGCGCAGTTCGCCCGGGACATCGAGGCCCTGCTGGACGAGCTGGGCGTGGAGTCCTTCGTCCTCGCCGGGCTGTCCATGGGCGGCCAGATCGCGATGGACTGCTACCGGCAGTTCCCCGGCCGCGTCCGCGGACTCGTCCTCGCGGACACCTTCCCGGCGGCGGAGACCCCGGAGGGCGTCCGCACCCGCGACGCCATGGCGGACCGCCTGCTGCGGGAGGGCATGCGCGGCTACGCCGACGAGGTCCTGGAGCGGATGGTCGCCCCCTCCGCCCCCGCCGAGGTCAAGGCCCACGTCCACCGCATGATGACGGCCACCTCCCCCGAAGGCGCCGCCGCGGCCCTGCGCGCCCGCGCCCGGCGCCCCGACTACACCGCCCTGCTGACCCAGGTCGGCGTCCCGGCACTGGTCGTCGTCGGAGCCGACGACACCTATACCCCCGTCTCCGACGCCCGCGCCCTGCACGCGGCCCTCCCGGACGCGTCCCTGCACGTGATCGAGGGCGCGGCCCACATGCCGAACCTCGAACGCCCCGCGGAGTTCGACCAGGCACTCGGGGACTTCCTGGCCCGCGTCGACGCCCGGCAACCTTCCCCCGCCCCACCCCGTCTCTGAGGGAGGATGCGGGCATCCTTGAGGGAGGATGCGGGCATCCCACCCCGCGAACGGAAGGCCGGGCCTTGGACACCGCCGCTGCCGAGTGGACCGCCACCGTCGGGCCGGACCAGCGTCCGCCCCGACGCCGGGCCGGCGCCTGGTGCGCCGCCCTGCTGCTCGCCGGGGTCAGCGTGGCCGTCGGCTTCCGGACCGCCGACAGCGACGGCATCACGCCCGTCCCGCAGATCCTCGCCTTCCTCCCCTGGCTGCTCGCCCCCACCGGTCTGGCACTGCTGCTCGCCCTGCTGTCCCGGTGGTGGCTCGGGACGGTCTGGGGCGTCCTCCTGCTCGGTCTGCTGGCCTGGTTCATCGAGCCGTACGGCAAGGTCGGCGACCCCGTCGGCCGCCCGGTCGCCGACCTGCGCGTGCTGACCTCGAACGTCGAGTTCGGGCAGGGCACCGGGCCCCTCGTCGCCGCCGTCCGCCGCGAGAAACCGGACATCGTCTTCGTAGAGGAATGCGAGTACGCGTGCGACGCGCGCCTGAAGCAGGACCTGGCGCAGGACTATCCGCACCGCCGGGCCGTCGAGGGCGGCGGCTCCGAGGGCTCCGTCATCCTCAGCCGCTTTCCGCTGCGGCCCACCGACGGCGTCCCCGGCACCATGGGCATGCCCGGGGCGGTCGCCGACGTCGACGGCCATCCCGTACGGCTCCAGCTCGCCCACCCCATGCCCCCGCTGCCCGGCCGGCTGGACCTGTGGCGCACGGAACTGGACGCCCTGCGCGACGCGGCCGCCGCCGACCCCGGCACGCCCCTCGTCCTGGCCGGCGACTTCAACGCCTCCCAGGACCACGCCGCCTTCCGCCGCATCCTCGACACCGGCCTGAGCGACGCCGCCCGCCTGGACGACACCGACCGCACGGCCACCTGGCCGGCCCGGACCGCCCCGACGTTCGGCACGCAGATCGACCACGTCCTGGTGTCGAAGGACTTCGCGGCCGACCGCACGCGCGTCCTGGACCTGACCGACACGGACCACCGGGCGGTGGTCACGGACCTGACGCTGCACGACAGCAGCAGGTAGTGGGCGCCGACGGGCACCCCCTACCTGCTGCTGTCGTGGCTCGGTCAGACGCCGATGTCGCAACCGTCCGCACGCCACACGGCCACGACCGCCGGCCGGACGTACTTCCCGGGCCCGTCGGGCCAGGTGCTGGCCGGCTTCTCCACGGACGCGCCGTCGATCTCGCCCGGGTGCTGCACGGCGACCAGGACACGCCGGTCCTGGATGATCGGACCGCAGGTCTCCGCCCCCGTCGGCACGGTCAGGAACTGCTTCAGCTCACCGCGCCGCTCACCCCGGGTCGCCACGCCGAACAGGCCGTCGTGCGAGCCGAGCTGGGCGCCGTCGGTGGAGATCCACAGGTTGCCGTAGGGGTCGAAGGCGACGTTGTCCGGGCAGGAGATCGGGCTGACGCCGTCCTTCGGGAACCCGGCGAAGTAAGTCGCCGGGTCGTCCGGGTCACCGGCGACGAGGAACAGCGACCACGCGAACCTCGTGCTCTCGGGCCGGTTCCAGCGCTCGGTGAGCTCCAGGACGTGCCCGTGCTTGTTGGCGTTGCGCGGATTGGCCTCGTCCGCCTTGGCGTTGGAGCCGACACCGCGGTTGGAGTTGTTCGTCAGGGCGACGTACACCTTGCCGGTGACGGGGTTGGGCTCGATGTCCTCGGGCCGGTCCATCTTCGTGGCGCCCACCTTGTCACCGGCGAGACGGGTGAAGACGAACACCTCCTCGGCGCTCATCCCCTCCACGTGCGAGACCGCGCCGTCGGCGGTGGCGGTGGCCAGCGGAATCCACTCGCCGCTCCCGTCGAACTCGCCGTCGCCCGGCAGCTTGCCCGTGCCGTCGATCTCGAGGGCGGGGGAGTCACCGGTGAGCTTGGCGACGTACAGCGTCCCCTCGTCCAGCAGGGACAGATTGTGCTCCCGCACGGCCCTGCCGCTGCCGTGCCGCATCCGCTTGCTGCCGACGAACTTGTAGAAGTAGTCGAACCGCTCGTCGTCACCCGTGTACACGACGGGCCGCCCGTCCGCCGTCATCCTGATGTTCGCGGCCTCGTGCTTGAACCGTCCGAGAGCGGTGTGCTTGCGCGGCGTGGAACTCGGGTCGTACGGGTCGAACTCCACGACGTACCCGAACCGGTGCACCTCGTTCGGCTCCCGTGCGACGTCGAACCGCTTGTCGAACCGTTCCCACTTGCGCTCGCTGGCCCCGGTCCCGATGCCGTACCGCTTGTCGGTCGCCCGGCTGCTGTTGGCGAAGTACTGGTTGAAGTTCTCCTCGCCGTGCAGGGTCGTACCCCACGGCGTCACGCCGCCCGAGCAGTTGTTGAGGGTGCCGAGCACCTTGGTGCCGGTCGGGTCGGCGGAGGTCTTCACGAGCTCGGACCCGGCGACGGGCCCGGTGAGCCGGAACTCGGTGGTGGCGGTGACGCGCCGGTTGAGCTGATGTCGCGGAACGGCGGTCAGCTTCCCGGTCTTCCGGTCCCCCTCCACGACAACGGCGGACAGCCCGTGCGCGGCCCAGGCGATCTCCACCTGCTCCCGGGTCGGATCGGCGGCGTCATACCCCCGGAACATGAGCACCTCGTCGGTGTACTCGTGATTGGCGACGAGCAGCTGCCTGTTCCGCTCGCCCGGCAGCGGAAGCAGCGCGAGAAAGTCGCAGTTGTACCCGAACTGCCCGGCCTGCGCCTTGGCGGTCTGCTTCTCCGGATCGAAGGCGGGCGCACCGCGCAGGATGGGCTCGCCCCAGCGGATGACGACATTCTGCCGGTACCCCTCCGGCACGGTCACGGCGTCGGCGGTATTGGGCGCGACGGGCGCGAACCGCAGGCCGCGCGCGCCCTTGCTTTTCCGCCGGGCGCCCTCGGCGGCGGCACCGGCCGCGTTCGCGCCGGCCGGAGCGGCGCCGGCCTGCGGAGCCTGCGCGACACCCACGGCTCCCGCGCCCGCCGCGGCCACGGTCACCACGGCGGCGGCCCGCATCATCGACCGCCGGCTGAGCGCACCGGCGATGACATCGCCGACGTACTCGTTGGAGCTGGTGTTGGGCACCTCGTGGAAGCAGGCGTCACCACACCGGAAACGACAGGTCAGGGCGGACCGGCCGCCAGGGTGTGATCCGGACGGCGTTCCGATCAACGGCAGCAGCTTGCGCACTTTGCTCTCTCCTTGGATGCCCATGGTGTCAGCGTGACCGTAGGGGCACATATGTGCGGCAGCCGGGCGCCGGGGTGAACAGCGGGTGAACCTGCGGCACCCTTACGGCAGTTACGGCGATTCAGCACGGCGACACCTTCGCAGGCCGGATGTCCCTCTTGACAGCGCGTACGGCCCACTCCCGACCCTGCCCAAGATCACCCAGGAGGGCCGCTAACCTTACGTGTCCGTCCTGGCCAGGGATTGACGGGCTTCAACTCACGCGAAGGGTTGCGCGCACATGGGCATTCTCACTCTCTTGCGGAACGCGTTCGGACGGTCACGCAAGTCACGGACCGCCGAGGCGGAGGGTGCGGCGCAGACCACGACGACGACGCCCGAAACCCCGACGCCCCCCGCGACGGACCCGAAGGTCCCGTCCCCCTCCCCGGAACCCACGCCCGGCCCCACGGCAGGCGTCCCCGAACCCCGAGACGAACACGACCTCGTCTCCTTGGCCTTCGACCGCGTGACGGTCCCCAGGCCCGCGCGGTCCGGGGAGGGGGAGCAGGGGGTTGTCGAGGAGCCGGGGGTTGTGGAGACGCCGGGGGCTGTCGAGAAGCCGACGGCTACGGAAGAGCTGGGGCTCGTTGAGGAGCCGGCGGCGGAGAAGCCGCAGGTTGCAGAGGAGCCGGCGGTCGCGGAGAAGCCTGCCGCGGTGGCCAAGGGGCCGGAGGCAGAGGCAGAGGCTGATGCCGAATCGGCGGTCGAGGAGCCGACGGCGACGGTAGGGGCCACGGCAGAGAAGCCGGTCACCGAGGAGCAGACGGCATCGGACGAGGCCACGGCGGAGAAGGCGACCGAGACGGAGCAGCCGCCCGTCGCCGAGTCCCCGATGCCCGAGATGCCCGAGCCGGCAGCACCGGAAACGCCCGAGGGCAGCACCCCGGAGACCCAGGCACAGACCGAGCCGACGGCAGCGGCCGAGACCGAGACCGACGCATCACAGCCATCGGCCACCGACCCGAAGCCGGACGCCGAGCCCGAGCCCCGGCCCGAGACGCCAGCAGCTCCGGATGCCGACTCCGAGCCGCCTGCCGAGAGCAAGCCCACGGCAGATGCCGACCCCACGGCCGAGACCGAGCCGACGGCAGCGCCCAAGGCGACGCCCGCTCCGGAGGCCGCGCCCAAGTCGACGCCCGACCCCAAGCCCGAGGTGCCCTCCGACGGCACGCCGACGACGAAGGCAGACGTGCCGACCGAGGCGGCTCCGACGGCGGAGACAGCCCCGCCGGCCAAGCCGGACGCACCGGCGAAGGCAAAGCCGACGGCCAAGGGGAAGGCAGAGCCGAAGGCCGATGCCGACGCACCGGCCGAGAAGGACGCGCCGGACAAGACAAAGCCGGAAGCCAAGCGGAAGGCAGAGCCGAAGGCCGAAGCCGACGCACCGGCCGAGAAGGACGCGCCGGACAAGACAAAGCCGGAAGCCAAGCGGAAGGCAGAGCCGAAGGCCGAAGCCGACGCACCGGCCGAGAAGGACGCGCCGGCCAAAGCAAAGCCGGAAGCCAAGCGGAAGGCAGAGCCGAAGGCCGAAGCCGACGCACCGGCCGAGAAGGACGCGCCGGCCAAGACAAAGCCTGCGGCCAAGGCGGAGCCGGAGGCCAAGGCCGAGGCCGTGGACGCTCCCGCAGCCGCCGACGGCGAGTCCGCCCCACAGGGGCCACCCGCACCCGACAACGAAAGCAGCACGGGTGGTGCGGGTGGGAACGACACGGCCGAAGCCGAAGGCGAGGCCGAGCCGGACGTCACCCTCACCCCCGCCGTCCCCCTCACCCACCTCAAGACCCGCGCCCCAGGCCTCACCACCGCCTACAGGGCCGCCACCACCACCCTCAAGCAGCACAACCTCACCGGCACCCGCGCCAAGGTCTACCTCGTCCTCGACCGCTCCGCCTCCATGCGCCCGTACTACAAGGACGGCTCAGCCCAGGCCCTCGCCGAGCAGACCCTCGCCCTCGCCGCCCACCTCGACCCCGAGGCCACCGTCCCGGTCTTCTTCTTCTCCACCGAACTCGACGGCACCGGCGAAATCACCCTCACCGACCACGAGAACAAGATCGACGAGCTGCACGCCGGCCTCGGCCGCATGGGCCGCACCAGCTACCACGCAGCCGTCGAAGCCGTCCTCGCCCACCACGACAAGCAAGCCATCCCCGGCACCCCCGGCACTCCCGCCTTGGTGATCTTCCAGACGGACGGCGCCCCCGACGCCAAGACCCCCGCCACCCAGTCCCTCACCGAGGCCGCCAAGACGCACCCCACCGTCTTCTTCTCCTTCGTCGCCTTCGGCGACCCGGAGAACAAGGCCTTCGACTACCTCCGCAAGCTCAAGACCCCGAACACGTCCCACTTCCTCGTCGGCGAAACCCCCCGCGAGCTCACGGACAAGGAGCTCTACGAGGGCGTACTGGCGAACTGGCGCCCGTAGCACTCACCCGCACAACCCCCTGGGGGGTGGACGTGGACAGAGCCCCTGTCCACGTCCACCCCCCGAAACACGTGTGAGTCGACCTTCAGGGGACCAGTAGGATTTCGCCCATGGCGGCCACTGGATCCGAGAAGCAGGGGGCGAAGGCGTACTACGTCTCGACCCCCATCTACTACGTGAACGACGCTCCTCACCTGGGCCACGCCTATACGACCGTCGCAGGCGACGTGCTCACCCGCTGGCACCGCCAGCGCGGGGAGAAGGTGTGGTACCTCACCGGCACGGACGAGCACGGTCAGAAGATCATGCGCACGGCCGAGGCCAACGGGGTCACCCCCCAGGCGTGGGCCGACAAACTCGTCACCGAAGCGTGGAAGCCTCTCTGGGAGCACCTGGAGATCGCGAACGACGACTTCATCCGCACCACGCAGAAGCGGCACACGGACCGCGTCCAGGAGTTCGTCCAGGACCTGTACGACAAGGGCGAGATCTACAAGGGCGGCTACGAGGGCCCGTACTGCGTCGGCTGCGAGGAGTACAAGCTCCCGGGTGAGCTCCTCGACGGCGAGGGCGACTTCGCGGGCCAGAAGCTCTGCCCGATTCACAAGAAGCCGGTCGAGATCCTCAGCGAGGAGAACTACTTCTTCAAGCTGAGCGAGTACGGCGAGAAGCTCCTCGCCCACTACGAGGCCAACCCCGGCTTCATCCAGCCCGAGTCCGCGCGCAACGAGGTCGTGAACTTCGTGCGCCAGGGCCTGCAGGACCTCTCCATCTCCCGCTCGACCTTCGACTGGGGCGTCCCGGTCCCGTGGGACGACAAGCACGTGATCTACGTGTGGGTCGACGCCCTGCTGAACTACGCCACGGCGGTCGGCTACAACGAGAACCAGGCCAAGTTCGAGGAGACCTTCCCGGCCGACGTCCACCTGGTCGGCAAGGACATCCTCCGCTTCCATGCCGTGATCTGGCCGGCGATGCTGATGGCGCAGGGCCTCCCCCTCCCCGGCAAGATCGCGGCCAACGGCTGGCTGATGGTCGGCGGCGAGAAGATGTCGAAGTCGAACCTGACCGGCATCAAGCCCCAGGACCTGACCTCGCACTTCGGCGTGGACGCGTACCGCTGGTACTTCCTGCGCGCGATCGCCTTCGGCCAGGACGGCTCCTTCTCCTGGGAGGACTTCTCCGCCCGCTACACCAGCGAGCTGGCGAACGACTACGGCAACCTCGCGTCCCGCGTCGCGGCGATGGTCGGCAAGTACTTCGGCGGCGAGCTGCCGGCGTCGGCGGCCGACGGCGAGGCGGAGCAGGCGATCCACGAGGGCCTGGCGAAGGCCGTCGCGGAGGCGGACCGCCGGATCGGCGAGGAGCTGGACTTCCAGGGCGGCATCCTGGCGGTCTTCGACTTCGTCAAGCAGGTCAACGGCTACATCACCGAGCAGGAGCCCTGGAAGGTCGCGAAGGCTGCATCTGATCATGCTGCTGACGCAGCGGGCTCCGACGAGGCCAAGGCCCGCCTCGCCACGATCCTCTACACGGCCGCGGAGTCCCTCCGCGCGGTGGCGGTCCTGTTGAACCCGGTCATGCCGGACACCTCCCAGAAGCTCTGGGACTCGCTCGGCGCGGAGGCCTCCCTCGGCGCCCTCGCGGACCAGAAGATCGGCGAGGCCGGCCACTGGGGCAGGCTCCCGGCCGGCACGACGGTCACCAAGGGCGCGGTCCTCTTCCCGCGCCTTGAGGACAAGCCGACGGTGTAACCGGCGTAACACGCTCGCTACAGCACGGGGCCCGGGAGAACGAGAACCTTCTCCCGGGCCCCGTGCTTTGCGAAGATCGCGGGAGACCGGCCACCCGGCCGCCATCACCCACCCGGGGGACTCCCATGGCACTGTTCGGCAACGCACACACCATCGACCCGGCATCGGCCCAGCACGACTACGCCCGCCTCCTCGGCCACGGCGAACAGGTCCACGCCGCGTTCCTCCTCATCCGCGACACCATCCTCTTCACCGACCGCCGCCTGATCCTGATCGACAAGCAGGGCATCACGGGCAAGAAGGTGGAGTACCACTCAGTCCCGTACCGCAGCATCACCCACTTCGCGGTGGAGACGGCCGGCACCTTCGACCTGGACGCCGAACTCAAGATCTGGATCTCCGGCACCCCGACCCCCATCGAGAAGACCTTTACCAAGGGAGTCGACATCTACGAGGTCCAGGCGATCCTGACCCAGTTCGTGGCGAGGTAGCAGCACTCCATGAAGTGAACGTTTTTGCCGCTCTCGAAAGAGTGAACGCAAGCTCGTTCGCCGGGTACGTCGCCCCCTGATGGGCCTAACTTGCGCACATGGTCACATCAACCCATGAGACCTCACACCGGATCTTCCAAGACCATCCGGAGGTTCTCACCCCCGCCTTCGAGGCGCTGGGCCTACCGCCGCCCGCGAAGGCAATTATCGAGGCGCTCACCCCCGACGCCACAGAGATCAAGCCGCTGGAACGCCGTGTGGACACGGTGCTGAAAGTCGAGCCGTCCGAGGGGGACAGCTTCCTCATCGCCGTCGAAGCCCAGACGGCCCGGAGCCGTGGCAAGGGATCTTCGAGTGCCGCGTAGGCAGCTGGACGACGCAGGCCACGCATCCCTTCGTGCTCGGCCCGGACAACGTACCGTTGATCACCGACGAGTCCATGGTCGCCCGTGAACCGGCGATGGCCACGTTCTCGGCCATCGTGCATAGCGGCAGCGAAGACGCCCCCGCCATACTGGGCATGGTGGCCCGCGGCATGCGGTCGTTCGACAAGGCAACAGCGAAGTACTGGTGTGAATGGCTTGAAGTCGGGCTGGAGGACACTCCGGTCCGGGACACATGGAGAGAGCTGGAGACGATGGTCGGCACATACTTCCCGGGCAGGGGAACCCTCTTCGAGGAGACGTACCTGGAGGGCAAGGCCGAGGGCAGGGCAGAGGGCAGGGCAGAAGATCGCACGGCGCTCATCCTCCGCGTGCTGGAGAAGCGCGGCATCCCCGTCCCCGAGGCCACCCGCGACCGCATCACCTCCTGCACTGACCTCGACACCCTCACCCTCTGGTTCGACCGCTCCCTGACGGCCACGGCGGTGGAGGATCTGTTCGCCGAGGAGTGATGACCTCCCGACGAGGCCGGGGCCCGCTCCCATGACAAGGAGCGGGCCCCGGTCCGGAGTCGGCTCGGGTCAGCTCACCGCCGTCTTCCCCGTCACCCCCGCACGATCCCCGGCGCCCGCCTGCGGCCCCCTGTGGGTGTGCCGTACGAACGCCACGCCCACCACCGCCAGGATCGACGCCGCCGACAGCGTGTACAGACCACCGTTCGTGCTGCCCGTCGTGTCCTTGAGGTAGCCGAAGAGGGTGGGGGACACGAAACCGCCCAGGTTTCCGATGGAGTTGACCAGTGCCAGGCCCGGCGCGGCGATCTTCAGGTCGAGGCCCGACTGGGCCATCGGCCAGAACAGCGTGGCCGCGCACTTGCCTCCGACCGCGGCGAGGGTGAGGGCGGCCAGGCCGAACCAGGGCGAACCGAGCGTGGCGAGGAACGTGCCGGTGGCCGACAGGACCAGGGCGATCGCCAGGTAGGGGCGACGGTCGGGGGCCCGGTCGGTGAAGTGGGCCATCGTGTACATCGCGATCACCGCGCAGATCCAGGGGATCGCCGACAGCAGGCCGACCTGGAAGGAGGACAGCCCTCCGATCTCCTCCACCAGGCTCGGCAGCCAGAACGTGATCGCGTAGCCGGTGAGCGCCATCGCGAAGAAGACCACGGTCAGGACGGCGACCTGGGGGTGGAAGATCAACTTCAGCCGCGACACCGACGGCGCCCGGTCACGGGCCTCCTTGTCCCGTGCCACCGCCTCGCTCAGCGCGTCCTTCTCCTCCTGCGTCAGCCACTTCGCGTCCTGGATCCGGGAGACGAGGAAGAACCCGGCGATGAAGCCGACCAGGATCGAGAAGGCACCCTCCAGGGCGAACATCCACCGCCAGCCCGCGACACCGCCCGCGCCGTGCAGCTCCAGCAGCGCGCCGGTGATCGGGCCGGTGACGATGTACGCCGTGGCCGATCCGCCCAGGAAGATCGCACTGGCCCGGCCGCGGCTGGAGTCCGGCAGCCACTGGGTGAAGTAGAGGAGTACGCCGGGGAAGAAGCCGGCCTCCGCGACACCGAGCAGGAAGCGCAGCCCGTAGAACATCCACACGTTGTGGATGAAGCACATCGCCACGATCACCGCACCCCAGGTGATCATGATCCGGGTCAGCCAGACCCGGGCCCCGAACCGCTCCAGGAGCATGTTGCTCGGCACCTCGAACAGGGCGTACCCGATGAAGAACAGGCCCGCGCCGAGCCCGTAGGCGGTGGCGCTCACCCCGACATCGGCGCGCAGTTCGTTCTGGACGAACCCCACGTTCGTCCGGTCCATCTGGTTGACCAGCAGCATCAGGACCAGGATCGGAAGCATGCGGCGCAGGAATTTGCCGACCGCACGCTGCTCGGCCTCGGGTGTGGCCGTTGCGACGTCTGACATCGTCGTCTCCCTCGATGTGCACGTACGTGAACAGCAGTCACATACGCGTTCTCGCAGGGACTTTATGGAGGCTTAACTTCCGGGTCAACGGGTTGAGCAGAAGTCCATGTTTGTGAATATGGGGCGGACGACCGCACACGTCCGCCCCACACACGTCCGTCAGACGTCCGTCAGCCTGTGGGATCGACCCCCATGGTGAGGCCGGCGACCACGCCCTTGGCGATGGCGTTCTTCCGGTACTGGAGCTTCAGCAGCCCTCCCTGGGTGCCGTTGCCCGGGTAGATGGTGTCCTCGTCGAGGGTCGTGCGGGTCGTGGTGTTGGTCGAGTAGGGCTCGACCTCGGCGGAGGCCAGCACGGCCTCCTCGTCGAAGAAGAGCTGACCGGTGTGGCAGGTCGTGCCGCCCTCGTAACCGGCGTCGGTCCAGGTGCCGTTCACATGCACCTTGGTGTGGATGTGCACGCAGCGGCCCTGGTACCAGCCGGGGAAGACCGTACGGAACTCGACGAACCCCCGCTTGTCCGTCCGCCAGGTGCCCCGCAGATAGCGCTCGTCGTCGGTGGGCTCCTGGTGCCCGCCGCCACCGCCACCGTCCGGGGGCGCACCCGTGGGCGTACCGGTCGGCGTACCCGAGGGCGGCGTGCCGCCCCCGCCGCCTCCGCCCCCGCCGCTGCCCATCGACTCGTACCCCGAGTAGACCCCCAGCGCGTTGCAGTGCCAGATGTCGACGGCGGCGTTCGCGAGGGGCTTGCAGGTCTCGGAGTCGATCACCTTGAGGCGCAGGGTGAGCGGGATGCCCTCCTGGTCCTCGGTGATGTCCCGGCGGAGCTTGTCCGCGTCGATGTAGTAGGGGCCCTCGGTGGTTTCGGAGGTCAGCTTGTAGCAGACCTCGCCCGCACTCCCGCTGGCCTTGGCCGGAGCGGCCTCCGTCCCCTCCCCGGCGAACGCGCCCGCCGCGAACGTACCGCCGACGCCCGCCGCCACCACCGCGCCGGCGCCCGCGGCGACGACCTTGCGGCGTGTCAGATCCCTTTTGTGTTTCGGCTCGTGGGCCGTTTCCTGTCCCGTCATGGGAAGGGAAGCTAGGGAGCCCGTCTGTCAGGAGCCTGGGTAAGAACTGAGCAAGAGCTGGGCAAGAGCCCCGGGTACGAAAGTGGCTCGGAACCGACGCCGGTTCCGAGCCACTCCCTCTGTGTCGCCTACTTCGGCTGCGGCTTGCGCACCGACAGGTGCAGCTCCTTCAGCCGTGCCTCCTCCAGCTCCGTCGGCGCGCCCATCATCAGGTCCTGGGCGTTGCCGTTGAGCGGGAAGGCGATGGTCTCGCGGATGTTGGGCTCGTCGGCGAGCAGCATCACGATGCGGTCGACGCCCGGGGCGATGCCGCCGTGCGGCGGGGCGCCGAAGCGGAAGGCGCGCAGCATGCCGGCGAACTTCTCCTCGACCGTCTCGCGGTCGTACCCGGCGATCTCGAAGGCCTTGAGCATGATCTCCGGCTCGTGGTTCCGGATCGCGCCGGAGGACAGCTCGACGCCGTTGCAGACGATGTCGTACTGCCAGCCGAGGATGTCCAGCGGGTCCTGGGTCTCCAGGGCCTCCAGACCGCCCTGCGGCATGGAGAAGGGGTTGTGCGAGAAGTCGATCGCGCCGGTCTCCTCGTCCCTCTCGTACATCGGGAAGTCGACGATCCAGCAGAAGCGGAAGACGTTCTCCTCGAAGTGCCCGGCACGCTTGGCGGCTTCCACCCGCACCGCGCCCATGATCTTGGAGACCTCGTCGAACTCGCCCGCGCCGAAGAACACCGCGTGACCGGCGGCCAGGGAGAGCCGCTTGGTGAGCTCCGCGACGTTGTCCTCCGTCAGGAACTTCGCGATCGGGCCCGACAGCGAACCGTCCTCGGCGACGCGGACCCAGGCCAGGCCCTTGGCGCCCTGCGAGACGGCGTAGTCGCCGAGCTGGTCGAAGAACTTGCGGGGCTGTGCGGAGACGTCCGGCACCGGCAGGGCGCGGACGTGCTTGCCGGCGAAGGCCTTGAACTCCGAGCCCTCGAAGATGTCGGTGATGTCGACGAGTTCGAGCTGGGCGCGCAGGTCGGGCTTGTCGGAGCCGTACTTCAGCATGGCCTCACGGAACGGGATCCGCGGGAACGGCGAGGTGACGTGACGGCCGCCGCCGAACTCCTCGAACAGCTCCGTCATCAGCTTCTCGACGGGCTGGAAGACGTCCTCCTGCTCGACGAAGCTCATCTCGATGTCGAGCTGGTAGAACTCGCCCGGCGAGCGGTCGGCGCGCGCGTCCTCGTCACGGAAGCAGGGCGCGATCTGGAAGTAGCGGTCGAACCCGGAGATCATCAGCAGCTGCTTGAACTGCTGGGGCGCCTGGGGGAGGGCGTAGAACTTGCCCGGGTGCAGGCGGGACGGGACGACGAAGTCGCGGGCGCCCTCGGGGGAGGTCGCGGACAGGATCGGTGTCGCCATCTCGTTGAAGCCGAGGGTCGTCATCTTGTGGCGGATCGCCGAGATGACCGCCGTGCGCAGCATGATGTTGCGGTGCATGCGCTCGCGGCGCAGGTCCAGGAAGCGGTACTCCAGGCGCCGCTCCTCGTTGACCCCGTCCTCGGTGTTGATCGTGAACGGCAGCGGGGCGGCCGCGCCGAGCAGCTCGACCTCGCCGACCTCGACCTCGATCTCACCGGTCGGCAGGTCGGGGTTGATGTTCTCGGCACCGCGGGAGACGACCTTGCCGTCGACCCGGACGGTCGATTCCTTGGAAAGCTTGTCGAGGGCCTCGTAGGCGGGGGTGCCGGGACGGGCCACGAGCTGCGTGATGCCGTAGTGGTCGCGCAGATCGATGAAGAGGATGCCGCCCAGGTCGCGCCGATTGTGCAGCCAGCCACTCAGCCGGACGTCGGTGCCGACGTCAGAGGAGCGGAGCTCGCCGCAGGTGTGGGACCTGTACCGATGCATCGTCGTTCATCCAGTCTTCGCTGATCGGGGTCTGTGTTTCACGTGAAACTGGTCCCCAGCGTACCGGCCAGGCGAAGATCGACTCTCCTCAGTTAACGATCGAGCACACTTCACTCTTCGGTGGCAGCGTTCGAGCGCGTCTTCTTAAAGTAGGTCAATGCGCACTGGCGAGCCCCTGCCCGCCGTGGGGGAGGCTCTCGCAGCCCTCGCGACCGGCCTCTGGCACTGGGACACCGCCACCGGGCTGGTCACGGTCGACGCCGAGGCGGCACGGTTGCTCGGGCTGCCCGCCGAGCAGGTCAGCCTCACGGAGGCCCAGGCCCGGTCCCGGCTGCACCCGGTCGACTGGAACGAGATCACCGGCGTGGTCCAGCTCGCCGTCGCCGAGGGCACCCTCGCCGAGGTACGGGTCAGGGTCATGGACGAGCAGGGCCGTATCGTCCGGGTCGTCCGCAGCCGCTCCAAGCCGTCCTTCGACCGGGCCCGCAAGGCGTACCGGCTGATCGGCACGCTCCAGGAGGTCACCGAGCCGACGCCGGGCACGCCGGCCGGGCGCAGCGCGGTCACCGGTGACTGGCGGCGCTCGCGGGAGGCGTTCCTGCTGGACGCGGGCCGGGCGCTGGCCGAGGCCCGCTCCACGCAGGAGGTCCTGCGGGTCACGGCCAATCTGTCGATGCCCGGGTTCTCGCCGGACGGGCTGGCGGTGTTCGGTGTGGAGGGCGACCGGCTGACGATCATCGGGCACCACGGGCAGCAGCAGGGCGACGACAGCCCGTTCTCCGACATGGCGCTGGACACGGACTACCCGGCCGCCGAGGTGGTGCGCACCGGCCGCGCGGTGTACCTGTCCTCCCCCGAGCAGTACAAGGCCCGCTACCCGCTGACCTGGCCGCTCGCCCAGCGCTTCGGCCGCCGGTCCTGGGCGTTCCTGCCGCTGACCGTGGCCGGCCGCACGATGGGCGCGTGGATGGCGGCCTTCACCTATCCGGTCGCCTTCACCCCGGACGAGCGGTCCGTGCTGGCCACCGTGGCGCGAATGCTGGCCCAGGCGCTGACCCGGGCGGGCGTGGCCGAGAGCGAGCGGGCGCTGACCGACGGGCTCCAGCGCACGATGCTGCCGAGGCTCGGCCCGCAGCGCATCCCGGGCATGAGCGTCGCCGCCCGCTACGTCCCCACCGGCGGCGGTCTCCAGGTCGGTGGCGACTGGTACGACGTGATACCGCTACCGAGCGGACGGTTCGCGCTGGTCATCGGTGACGTGCAGGGGCATGACGTGCGGGCGGCGGGCCTGATGGGCCAGCTCCGCATCGCCCTGCGCGCCTACGCCTCCGAGGGGCACCGGCCCGACGCCGTCCTCTCCCGCGCCTCCCGTTTCCTGCACGGCATCAGCGACGAGGACCCCACCGACCCGCGCTTCGCGACCTGTGTGTACGTCGAGGTCGATCCGGCGAACGGCGTGCTGGACATCGCCCGGGCCGGGCATCCGGACCCGGCGATCCGGATGTCCGACGGCACGGTGCTGACGCGGCCGACGTCGGGGGGCCTGCCGCTGGGCATCGACCCGGACGCCGACTACCCCACGACCCGGCTCGCCCTGGAGTCCGGCGAGACCATGCTGATCTGCACGGACGGCCTGATCGAGACCGGCGGCCACGACCTGGACTCCGGCTGGCGGCGGCTGCGCGACATCCTGGAGGACCACAAGGGTGATCTGGAGGAACTCGCCGACACCCTGGTGCAGGCCGTGCACGGGCCGTCGTCGCACCACACCACCGGCCCGCTGATAGACCGCCGTGAGGACGACATCGCGCTGCTGCTGCTGAGCCGGGAGGACGAAGGGTGCGGCTGCGGCGACACCGTGCTCGTGCGTGCCCCCGTGCGGCGCACGATGCTGACGGTCGCACAGGCCGAGCCGGAGCGGGTCGCGGTGGCCCGGCAGCAGCTGCGCGAGCTGCTGCACGACTGGACCTCCCCCGACCAGCTCGACTCGGCGGTGCTGCTGCTGTCCGAGCTGCTGACGAACGTCCTCGTGCACACCGACTCCGACGCGCTGCTCGTCGCCGAGATCACCGGCGCGGTGGGTGAGCGGCGGCTGCGGATCGAGGTCACCGACACCGGCGACGATCTGCCGCACAAGCGCAGACCCGGGGAGCTGGCGTCCTCCGGCCGCGGCTTGGTGCTGATGGAACTCCTCGCGCACGCCTGGGGGGTTGATCCGCGCGGCGAGGGCAAGAGCATCTGGTTCGAGCTCTACGAGTCCGTGGACGGCTCGGGCGACGGCTCCTGGTCGCCGTAGCGGGTCACGGCGTCCCGGACGCCGACGGCTCCTGGTCGCCGTAGCGGCTGCGGAGTTCCTGCAGGACGCCGAAGGCGGCCGCGGTGAGCGGTACGGCGAGCAGCATGCCGAGCACTCCGGCGACCGACGCCCCGGCCGTGATCGCCACCATCACCACCGCCGGGTGCATCTGCACGGTCCGGCTCTGGATCAACGGCTGGAGCACGTGCCCTTCCAGCACCTGCACCGCGAGCACCACGCCGAGCACCCACAGCGCGATGGCGAACCCCCGGTCGGCGAGCGCGACCAGCACGGCCACGGCTCCCGAGATGAAGGCTCCGAGGTAGGGGATGTAGGCCCCGACGAAGACCAGCGCCCCCAGCCCGGCCGCCCCGGGCACGTCGAGGACGAGCAGTCCGACGGTGATGCAGAGCGCGTCGATGAGCGCGATGAAGGTGGTGCCGCGCATGAAGCCCTCGACGGCGTGGAAGGCCCGCCGTGCCATGGCCTCCAGGGTGTCGGCCGAGCCACGCGGGGACAGGGCCCGCAGCGTGCCGGCTGCCTTGTCGGAGTCGCGCAGGAAGAAGAAGACGAGCAGCAGCGCGAGCACGGCCATGGCGATGGTCTCGCCGACGACGCTGACCCCGCTGATCACGCCGGAGGCGGCGGATCCGCCGAACTTGCCGAGCAGTTCACGGGCGTTGGAGGCCAGGTCGTCCAGCGAGGTCCCGGCCGCCCCGAAGTGGTCGGAGATGTCCCGCGCGGCGTCCTTGAGCGAGGCGACGATCTCGTCGCCCGTGTCGATGAGCGCGGCGACCACGATGTACACGGCCCCGCCGACCACGGCGACGACGGCGACACAGGTGAGCCCGGCCGCGACCGACCGCTGCACCCCGGCCTTCACCAGCCGCCGGTGCAACGGCCCGAGCAGCGCGGTCCCGAGCAGCGCGAGCAGCACGGGCACGACCGCGGTCCGGAACTCGTCGCACAGCCGGATCCCGACGTAGACGACTCCGGACACGAGCAGCAGCAGCCCACACCAGGCGGCGAGCCGCCGGAGGGGCTCGGGGAGGAGCGGCCCGGGTCCGAGAGCGGGTGGTTCGGGTCCGGAAGCGGGTGGTTCGGAGTCCTGCACCCCTCCACCCGACCATTCCCGGGGCGGGCCGTCCCGTCGGGAAGCCCGCCCGGGTGACGGAGCGTCAGCGCTGCTGTCCCGGTTACCAGCTCACATTCACGTCGCTCGTCACCCGTAAGGACGAGTCCGAACTGCGTCGGGGGTCGCGGCCTGGTCGGCTGGTACGGGTGCCGTTCGCTGCCGACCCAAGAAGGAGCGCCATGCCTCCGCTCGAAGTAACCACGAGGACGGGCGAACGAGCCGTGCTCGAGGAATCAGTCGCTCGGGGACTGGCGGAGAGCCTGCGCGGAGAACTGCTCCTCCCCGGTGATGACCCCTACGACCAGGCCCGAAGGGTCTGGAACGGCATGATCGACCACCGGCCCGCGCTGATCGCCCGCTGCGCCGGGAGCACCGATGTCGCAGCGGCCGTGGCCTTCGCACGGGAACACGATCTGCTGGTTTCCGTGCGTGGCGGCGGCCACAACATCGCGGGCAAAGCGGTGTGCGTGGGCGGCCTGATGATCGATCTCTCACCGATGCGCCGCGTCGCGGTCGACACCGGCAACCGGACAGCCCGGGTGGAAGGTGGTGCCACGCTGGGCGAACTGGACAGTGCCACACAGGTGTCGGGCCTGGCCACGACCACGGGCGTCGTCACTCATACCGGCGTCGCCGGCCTCACGCTCGGCGGCGGCGTGGGCCGGCTCGCCCGGACCTACGGCCTCGCCTGCGACAACCTGCTGTCCGTCGACGTCATCACCGCCGATGGCAGTTCTCGGACAGCCAGCACCACGGTGAATCCCGATCTCTTCTGGGGCATGCGGGGGGCCGGCGCGAATTTCGGGGTCGCGACCTCCTTCGAGTTCACGCTCCACCCGGTGGGTCCGGAGGTGCTCGGAGGTGTCGTCGTCCATCCCCTGGCGCGGGCGCGGGAAGCCCTCGGTTTCTACTACGAGTACTCACGATCGGCCCCGGACGAGCTGAGCGCTGACGCCTTCTTCCTGACCTCACCCGACGGTGACCCGGTATTCGCCATCTCCGTCTGCTACGCCGGACCGATGGAGCAGGGCGAGCGCGTGCTGGAGCCGCTCCGGCGTTTCGGCCCGCCCGTCGCCGACCAGGTGGGGCCGGTTCCGTACACGCAGCTGCAGGCCGCCGGCGACCCCTTCTTCCCGATCGGCCTGAATTACTACTGGAAGTCCCACTTCCTGGAGGAGATCCCGGAGGACGCGATCGAGGCCACCGTGGACCACTTCTCCCGTGTTCCCTCGCCCAGGTCCCTCATCGTCTTCCAGCAGTACGGCGGCGCCGTCAGCCGCATCCCGCCCGCGGAAACGGCCTTCCACCACCGGAACGCGCAATACGACACCTTCGCCGCGTCGGTATGGACGGATCCGCAGGAACGCGACGTGCAGAGGGAATGGGCACGGCAGTGGTGGGACAAGATGAGCCGCTTCTCCGTCGGGGCCGAGTATGTGAACAACCTCGGAGAGGAAGGCGAGGACCGGGTACGGGCCGCCTACGGCGACAACTACGACCGCCTGGTCGCCCTCAAGAACGAGTACGACCCCGACAATTTCTTCCGGCTCAACGCGAACATCCGCCCGGGTGGCTGAGCATCGGCTGCTTCACGGGTGCGCGCCCCTCCGGCTCTGCCCGGGCACACGGACAGCCCCGTCCATGCTGCGGACGGGGCTGTCTCGTTACAGGAGCCGACGCCGGCGTCAGTCCTGCGGTCCGCTCGCGGTCATGCCGTGTACCGCCGGGACCGTCCCCAGCCTGCCCTTCTGGAAGTCCTCGAAGGCCTGCATGAGTTCGTCCTTGGTGTTCATCACGAACGGGCCGTAGTGGGCCATCGGCTCGCGGATCGGCTGCCCGCCGAGCAGGACGACCTCCAGGTCCGGCGTGTGGGAGTCCTGCTTCTCGTCCGCGCGGACGGTCAGCGAGGAACCGGCGCCGAAGACGGCGGTCTGACCCATGTGGACCGGGCGCCGCTCCGTGCCCACGCTGCCGCGCCCGGCCAGGACGTACGCCAGGCCGTTGAAGTCCTCGCGCCACGGCAGGGTGAGCTCCGCACCCGGGGCGAGGGTCGCGTGGATCATCGTGATCGGGGTGTGGGTGATGCCAGGACCCGCGTGCCCGTCCAGCTCACCGGCGATGACCCGCAGCAGCGCGCCGCCGTCGGGGGTGCTGAGCAGCTGGACCGAGCCGCCGCGGATGTCCTGGTAGCGCGGGGCCATCATCTTGTCCTTGGCCGGGAGGTTCACCCACAGCTGGAGACCGTGGAAGAGCCCGCCGGACATGACGAGATGCTCCGGTGGCGCCTCGATGTGCAGCAGACCCGAGCCCGCGGTCATCCACTGGGTGTCCCCGTTGGTGATGGTGCCGCCACCGCCGTTGGAGTCCTGGTGGTCGAAGATCCCGTCGATGATGTACGTGACGGTCTCGAAGCCGCGGTGCGGGTGCCACGGCGTGCCCTTGGGCTCGCCCGGCGCGTACTCCACCTCGCCCATCTGGTCCATCATGATGAACGGGTCGAGATGGCGGTAGTTGATCCCCGCGAACGCCCGGCGCACCGGGAAGCCCTCACCCTCGAAGCCGCTCGGGGCGGTCGTGACGGCGAGCACGGGACGTGCCACGGCGTCGGCAGGCGCGGTCACGCGGGGCAGCGTCAGCGGGTTCTCGACGGTCACAGCAGGCATGTCGGTTCCTCCTCGTGTACGCCCAGTTTAGTTGAGCGTTGAACTTCCTGCCACCCCCAACGGAGAAAACCGGGTGAGCATTCCCGGGCGACGGCGCAGCGACCACGGGACAAGGGCATGACGAAAGACCGGCTCCCCGGATGGGGGCGCCGGTCTTTCTCACGGACCGCGCCAGGCGACGAGCTCCGGCTCCTCGCTCCCGGCCGGAGCGGGCTCGGCCTTGCGGTCCCGCATCACCACCGTGGCCACGACCGCCGCGGCCAGGACACCGATCGCGCTGATCGTGAAGGTCGTCGACATCGAGGCCGTGAACGCCTCCCGGGCCGTCCGCACCAGACCCCAGTCGCCGCCCGAGACCGCCAGAGCCCCGCCGATGGACTCCCTGGCCTGTCCGGGAGCGCCGGCCGGCATCTCGGCCGTGTAGCCACCGGAGAGCAGCGAGCCGAGGATCGCGATGCCGAGGGCGGTGCCGGACTGCTGGACGGTGTCGTTGAGGGCCGAGCCGACGCCCGCCTTCTCCTCCGGGATGGTGCTCATCAGGGCGGCGACCGCGGCCGGCATCCGGCACGTCGCCACGAAGGACGAGCTGATGGAACTCGCGGTGGACGAGGTCGCCGCCGAGATCCACGTCCCGCCGGCCGACAGCCCTGACTGGCGCGCGGCGGTGACCGAGGCCGCGGAGTCCTTCGTACGACGGCCCTACGGCACCCCTGGCTGACCCTGGTCCTGGGCCAGGCCGGGCTCGCCTATCTCGGGCCCAACTACATGAGCTTCTCCGAGCGCCTCGCGGCCCTGTTCACCGCGGCGGGGTTCCCCGAACCGAGCCGTGCGATCGAGACCGTCTTCTCGTACGTCATGGGCATGAGCAACGCGGAGGCCGCCTGGCTCACCACGGTCGCCCGGTCCGGTCAGACCGAGGCGGACTTCATCGCCCGCCTCATGCCCGCTGCCCAGCGGGCCGCGGCCGACCACACCCACCTGGCCATTCCGCACGCGGAGGTCGAGGAAGCCACCACCGACCCCGTCGCCCTGCGCGACATGAAATTCGCCTACGGCCTGGAAGTCGTCCTGGACGGCCAGGCGCTGCGCCTGCCGAAGTGAGGGCACAGGTCCTGGCCGTCTGCGAAGCAATGGCGTCTAGCCATACATCCGGCGCATCGCGAACTCGACCATCTGCTCGACGGCCTTCGCGTCGAACACCATGCGGTGTTCGCCCTCCATGTCCAGCACGAAGCCGTAGCCGGTCGGCAGCAGGTCCAGGACCTCGGCGCCGGTGATCACGAAGTACTTGGACTCCTTGCCCGCGTACCGGCGCAGCTCCTTGAGCGTGCTGAACATCGGGATCACCGGCTGCTGGGTGTTGTGCAGGGCGAGGAAACCCGGGTTGTCACCGCGCGGGCAGTAGACCTTCGACGTCGCGAAGACCTGCTGGAAGTCCTCGGCGGACATCTGCCCGGTCGTGAACGCGCGCACCGCGTCCGTCAGGGAGGGCGGGGACGGCTCGGGGTACAGCGGCGGCTGCTGTCCGTACCCGCCGGACATCGGCTGCTGCGGAGGGGCGTACTGCCCTTGCGGGCCCGCTGTCTGGTCGTAGCCGTACATGAGCGCAAGAGTACCGAGCGCGGCCGGGCGATCGGGCCGGTACGGCAGGCCCGGAAAACCGACAGCGAGTTGACAGCGCCGGCTCTGTGGATCGCCGCGCCCGGCGCTCGTAGCGTCGGACCATGACCGGACCCCATGACGAAGGCCCGCACGAGCACGACAGGGGCCTGTCCTATGACCTGCCCGTCCTCGCCCGCCGCCGGATGATCCGGCTGATGGCGGGCGCGAGCCTGATTCCGCTGGTGGGCTGCACGGCGGACGACACGACCACGGCGTCCTCCTCCCCGTCGGCCTCCTCCGCTTCGGCCGCCGGGTGCGCGGAGATCCCCGAGGAGACGGCCGGGCCCTTCCCCGGTGACGGCTCGAACGGCGTGAACGTGCTGAAGGAGAGCGGGGTCGTCCGCGGCGACATCACGCGGAGCTTCGGTGACTCCGCCGGCGGCACCGCCCGGGGCGTCCCCCTGACGATCACGCTGACGGTGGTGGACGCGGCCTCCGGCTGCGGTACACCGAAGCAGGGCGCCGCCGTCTACGTCTGGCACTGCGACCGGGACGGCGCCTACTCCCTGTACTCCGAGGGCGTCACCGAGGAGAACTACCTGCGCGGCGTCCAGGAGACGGACGACAAGGGGCAGGTCACGTTCACCAGCATCTTCCCCGGCTGCTACCCGGGCCGCTGGCCGCACGTCCACTTCGAGGTCTACGGCAGCCTCGCCGACGCCACCGCGGCCACGTCGATCACGAACACCTCGCAGCTCGCCTTCCCGAAGGCCGCCTGCGACGCGGTGTACGCCACGGACGGCTACGGCGAGAGCGTGCGGAACCTGAGCGGCCTCTCCCTGGAGGACGACGGCATCTTCAGCGACGGCCACGAGCGGCAGCTGGCGGCGATGAAGGGCAGTACGGGCGACGGCTACGCCGCGGCCCTGACCGTTCCGGTGTGACCTGTCACAGATGACCGGAAGGGGTTGCGCCTTATTACTGGCGGGTAGCATCATCGTAGCTACTTGTTGGTACGTGAACTAGCGCGAGGAGCCAGTGCCTCGCCGATCTCTCTAGGGAGCCGGGAGCCGTCGCCATGGGGCACTACAAGTCGAATCTCCGCGACATCGAGTTCAACCTCTTCGAAGTACTCGGGCGCGACAAGGTGTACGGCACCGGCCCGTTCGAGGAGATGGACGTCGAGACCGCGAAGAGCATCCTGGAGGAGCTGACCCGCCTCTCGGAGAACGAGCTGGCCGAGTCCTTCGCCGACGCCGACCGCAACCCGCCGGTCTTCGACCCGGAGACCAACACCGCGCCGGTCCCGGCCTCCTTCAAGAAGAGCTACCAGGCCTTCATGGACTCCGAGTACTGGCGTCTCGGCCTGCCCGAGGAGATCGGCGGCACCACCGCGCCCCGCTCCCTGATCTGGGCGTACGCCGAACTCATCCTGGGCGCCAACCCGGCCGTGTGGATGTACTCCTCGGGCCCCGCCTTCGCCGGCATCCTCTTCGAGGAGGGCAACGAGGTCCAGAAGCACATAGCCAAGATCGCCACGGAGAAGCAGTGGGGCTCCACGATGGTGCTCACCGAGCCCGACGCGGGCTCCGACGTGGGCGCCGGCCGCACCAAGGCCGTGCAGCAGGAGGACGGCTCCTGGCACATCGAGGGCGTGAAGCGCTTCATCACCTCCGGTGAGCACGACATGTCGGAGAACATCCTCCACTACGTGCTCGCGCGTCCCGAGGGCGCCGGCCCGGGCACCAAGGGCCTGTCCCTCTTCCTCGTCCCGAAGTACCTCTTCGACTTCGAGACCGGCGAGCTGGGCGAGCGCAACGGCGTCTACGCCACGAACGTCGAGCACAAGATGGGCCTGAAGGCCTCCAACACGTGCGAGATGACCTTCGGCGACCAGCACCCCGCCAAGGGCTGGCTGATCGGCGACAAGCACGACGGCATCCGCCAGATGTTCCGCATCATCGAGTTCGCCCGCATGATGGTCGGCACGAAGGCGATCTCCACGCTGTCCACGGGCTACCTGAACGCGCTGGAGTACGCCAAGGAGCGCGTCCAGGGTCCCGACCTCGCGAACTTCATGGACAAGACCGCGCCCAAGGTCACCATCACCCACCACCCGGACGTGCGCCGCTCGCTGATGACGCAGAAGGCGTACGCGGAGGGCATGCGCGCCCTGGTGATGTACACCGCCTCGATCCAGGACGCCATCCAGATCAAGGAGGCCGCCGGCGAGGACGCCGCCACCGAGCACGCGCTGAACGACCTGCTCCTGCCGATCGTCAAGGGCTACGGCTCCGAGAAGGGCTACGAGCAGCTCGCCCAGTCGCTGCAGACCTTCGGCGGCTCCGGCTTCCTGCAGGAGTACCCGATCGAGCAGTACATCCGGGACTCCAAGATCGACACCCTCTACGAGGGCACCACGGCGATCCAGGGCCAGGACTTCTTCTTCCGGAAGATCGTCCGCAACCAGGGCGCCGCGCTGAACTCCCTCGCCGAGGACATCAAGAAGTTCCTGGCCCTCGGCACGGGCGGCGAGGAACTGGCCGGGGCCCGCGAGCACCTCGCCAAGGCCGCGGTCGAGCTGGAGGCCATCGTCGGCCTGATGCTCACCGACCTCGCGGCCACCGAGCAGGACGTCAAGAACATCTACAAGGTCGGGCTGAACACCACCCGCCTGCTGATGGCCTCCGGTGACGTCGTCGTCGGCTACCTGCTGCTCAAGGGCGCCGCGATCGCCGCCGAGAAGCTGGAGACCGCCTCCGCCAAGGACAAGGCCTTCTACACGGGCAAGATCGCCGCGGCCAAGTTCTTCGCCGCCAACGTCCTGCCGGGCGTCACCCTGGCCCGCAAGGTCGCCGAGGGCGTCGAGCTGGACCTGATGGAACTGGACGAGGCCGCGTTCTGATCCTCACGTCCTCCGTTCGAGGGCCTGTTCCCTTCCCAGGGGAACGGGCCCTCGTCCGTCGTTAAGGTGAACCCATGAGCGAACCAGCCCGCTTCGACCGCGGCCACACCGACGACCTCATGACCTTCCTGGCGGCGAGCCCGTCGCCGTACCACGCCGTGGCCACAGCCGCCGAACGGCTGGAGAAGGCAGGCTTCAGGCAGGTCGCGGAGACGGACGCCTGGGACGGGACGAAGGGCGGCAAGTACGTGCTGCGCGGCGGTGCGATCGTCGCCTGGTACGTGCCGGAGGGCGCCGCGCCGCACACGCCGTTCCGGATCGTCGGCGCCCACACCGACTCCCCCAACCTGCGCGTCAAGCCGCTCCCCGACAGCGGGGCGCACGGCTGGCGCCAGGTGGCCGTGGAGATCTACGGCGGGCCGCTGCTCAACTCCTGGCTGGACCGCGACCTGGGCCTCGCGGGCCGGCTGACCCTGCGTGACGGCTCGACGCGCCTGGTCAACGTCGACCGCCCGCTGCTGCGCGTCCCGCAACTCGCCATCCACCTGGACCGCTCGGTGACGGCGGACGGCCTCAAGCTCGACAAGCAGCGGCACATGCAGCCGGTCTGGGGCCTGGGCAACGACGTGCGCGACGGCGACCTGATCGCCTTCCTCGAGGAGAACGCCGGCATCCCGGCCGGCGAGGTCACCGGCTGGGACCTGATGACGCACTCCGTGGAACCGCCCGCCTATCTGGGCCGCGACCGCGAACTGCTGGCCGGCCCCCGCATGGACAACCTGCTGTCGGTGCACGCCGGCACGGCGGCCCTCGCGGCCGTGGCCTCCGGCGCCTCCCAGCCGGCGTCCATCCCCGTCCTGGCCGCCTTCGACCACGAGGAGAACGGCTCCCAGTCGGACACGGGCGCGGACGGACCGCTGCTCGGCAACGTGCTGGAACGCTCGGTGTTCGCGCGCGGCGGCTCCTACGAGGACCGGGCCCGCGCCTTCGCCGGCACGGTCTGCCTGTCCTCCGACACGGGCCACGCCGTCCACCCCAACTACGCGGAGCGGCACGACCCGACGCACCACCCGCGCGTCAACGGCGGCCCCATCCTCAAGGTCAACGTCAACAACCGCTACGCCACGGACGGTTCGGGCCGCGCGGAGTTCACGGCGGCCTGCGAGGCGGCCGACGTGCCCTTCCAGTCCTTCGTCTCCAACAACTCCATGCCCTGCGGCACCACGATCGGCCCGATCACCGCCGCCCGGCACGGCATCAGGACCGTCGACATCGGCGTGGCCATCCTGTCGATGCACAGCGCGCGCGAACTGTGCGGCGCCGACGACCCGTTCCTGCTCGCGAACGCGTTGACGGCGTTCCTCGAGAGGTAGAACAGGCCGTCACCGCATGGGTGTTCCCCTCGGGGGTACCCGGTGTGCGGACCGGAACGACCGGACCGTACAGGGAGGCGACACTCATGGGCCTCGGCGGATGCATCATCCTCATCGCCGTGGGAGCCATCCTCACGTTCGCGACCGACTGGGACATGCAGGGGGTCAATCTCGACCTCGTCGGCATCATCCTGATGATCGTCGGACTGATCGGCGTCACGACGTTCAGCAGCATCGCCAGGCGGCGGCGCGTGGTGGTGCCGCCCACGACGCCGGTCGTGGACGACGGACGGCACCACACGCGCGACGGCTACAGCGACGGGTACGGGGTGTGACCCCCGCCCGTATCACGTGTCCATCCCGGCCAGCACCAGGGGAAGCCGGTCCGTCCCGGCCTCGGTGAGGCGGACGGGGATGCCCCAGTCCTGCTGGTGGACGTGACACGCCGGGTACTCGTTGCCGGCGTCGTCGTCGCAGGAGGCTGCCGTCGCGGAGACGTGCAGCACACCCTCCGGCACCGAGGGGTCGAGTTCGAGGGCGCGGGAGAGGTCACTCCCCGCGCCCTCGCCGCTGCGCAGCAGCTCCGGCGGGGTGGAGGAGACCAGCAGGCGCGTGGAGGGGCCGTACCGGGTGTCGAGCTTCTGGCCCGCCGGGGCCTGGAAGATCACGTCCAACCGGAGCCGCCCCGGGGTGACTTCGGTCGCCTCGCGCTGCGTGCGGTGGGCGACCTCGGGCACCTTCACCGCCTCCTCCGGCAGCCGCAGCCTGGTCAGCCGGTGCCGGGCCGACTCCACGACCACGATGTCATCGCCGGCGAGCACCGCGTCGCTGGGCTCGCGCAGGTCCGTGGCCAGGGTGGTGACCTCGCCGGTCGCGGGGTCGTAGCGGCGCAGGGCGTGGTTGTAGGTGTCGCTGACCGCGACCGAGCCGTCCGGCAGGGCCGTGACGCCCAGCGGGTGCTGGAGCAGGGCCTGTCCGGCCGGGCCGTCCCGGTGGCCGAAGTCGAACAGGCCGGTGCCGACGATGGTGTGGACGGAGCCGTCCGGGTCCACCCAGCGCAGGGCGGACGTCTCGGAGTCGGCGAGCCAGAGGCGCTCGGGCGTGGCGGCGAGGCCGGAGGGCTGCGCGAACCAGGCCTCGGTCCCCGGGCCGTCCACCAGCCCCTCGTTCGCCGTCCCGGCCTCGACCGCGACCGTGCCCTCGACCGGGTCGTACGTCCACAGCTGGTGGACGCCGGCCATGGCGATCCAGACCTTGCCCTGCCAGAGGGCGACATCCCAGGGGGAGGACAGGTCGACCTCGCGGGCGGGACCGGAGGTGGGTGAGCCCTGCCACCACTGCCTGCCCGTACCGGCGAGGGTCGTGACGTCACCGGTGGTGACGTCCAGCCGTCGCAGGGCGTGGTTGACGGTGTCGGCGACGACCACGGATCCGTCGTCGAGCAGGGCGAGCCCCTGCGGCTCGTTGAAGGCGGCCGTGTCCGACGGTCCGTCGGCGAACCCGCGCGTGCCGGAACCGATCCGCCGGACGACCGACTCCCCGTCCTGCGCCAGCTCCACGAGCTGATGCCGGGTCGTGTCGCTCACCAGGAAGTTCCCGGACGGCAGCAGCAGCGCCTTGCCCGGGAACCGCAGCACCGTCGGCTCCGGCTCCGGCGGCACGTACGGTCCGTCCCCCCGTCGCAGCGTCCCCTTGGCCTCGTGCTCGGCCTCCAGCTCCGCCACCAGCCGCTCGATGGCGTGCACATGTCCCTCACCGGCGTGCTGGGCGACGACGTACCCCTCGGGGTCGATCACGACGAGCGTCGGCCAGGCCCGCACGGCGTACTGCTTCCACGTGGCCAGCTCCGGGTCGTCGAGCACCGGGTGCTCCACCCCGTACCGCTCGACGGCGTCCACCACCGCCTGGTGCTCCGCCTCGTGCACGAACTTCGGCGAGTGCACCCCGATCACCACGACCGTGTCCCGGTGCTTCTCCTCCAGCTCGCGCAGCTCGTCCAGGACATGCAGGCAGTTGATGCAGCAGAACGTCCAGAAATCCAGGACGACGATGCGTCCTCGCAGGTCGGCGAGGGTGTACTGCTGCCCGCCCGTGTTCAGCCAGCCGCCCTTGCCGGTCAGCTCGGGGGCGCGGACACGGGCACGTCGGGGTGCGGAGTCGTTCATGCGTCCAGGGTGTCATCCGGCACTGACAGCCGGTCCAGGGCGTGGCCGGTGGTGGCGTCCACGTGCCCGGGCACGTCGTCGTGGCGGTCGCCGACCGTGAGGGTGCCGGTCGGTTCGAACATCAGGATCGCCGTCGGCACGGGGGCGTACGGCTTGTGCTCGGTACCGCGCGGGACGGTGAAGACGCTGCCCCTGGGCAGGACGACCGTGCGCTCGCCGGCCGGCTCGCGCAGGCCGATGTGGAGTTCGCCGTCGAGGACGAGGAAGAACTCGTCGGTGTGGTCGTGGACGTGCCAGACGTGCTCGCCCTCGATCTTCGCGACGCGGACGTCGTAGTCGTTGACGGCGGTGACGATGCGCGGGCTCCACTGCTCGGAGAAGGAGGCCAGCGCGTGGGCGAGGGAGACGGGTTCCTGGGTCATGAGGTGATCTTCAGGGGTGCCGTGGGTCTCGCACGAGTGCTAGAAATCGCACATGCCGCAAGGATCCTCGCACCGCCCGCACCAGGTCGCCGTGATCGTCGACGAGGGCACCAACCCCTTCGAGGTCGGGGTGGCCACCGAACTGTTCGGGCTGCCCCGGCCCGAGCTGGGGCTGCCGGGGCCGTTGTACGAGGTGACGCTGTGCGCGTCCGCGCCGGAGATCCGGATGAACCACGGCTTCTTCACGCTCACCGGCGTCCGGGGCCTGGACGCCGTGGACCGGGCGGACACGCTGGTCGTGCCCGGCCGGCCGGACAACGTCGTACCGCGCGGCCCTGCCGTGCTCGACGCCATCCGGCGCGCACACGCGCGTGGCGCCCGGGTCATGAGCTTCTGCACCGGCACCTTCGCGCTCGCCGAGGCCGGACTGCTGAACGGACGCCGGGCGGCGACCCACTGGCGCTGGGCCGACTCCTTCCGCCGCCTGCACCCGAAGGTGCTGCTGGAGCCGGACGTGCTGTTCGTGGACGAGGGCGACCTCCTCACCGCCGCCGGCAGTGCGGCCGCACTCGATCTCGGCCTGTACGTCTGGCGCCGTGACCACGGCGCCGAGATCGCCAACCACGTCTCCCGGCGGCTGGTGTTCGCGTCACACCGGGACGGCGGGCAGCGGCAGTTCGTCGAGCGGCCGGTCCCGGACGTACGGGACGAGTCCCTGGCACCCCTGCTGGAATGGGCGCAGGAGCGGCTGGGCGAGCCGCTGACGGTGGCGGACCTGGCCGCACGCGCGCGTGTCAGCCCCGCCACCCTCCACCGGCGCTTCCGCGCCCAGCTCGGGACGACACCGCTCGCGTGGCTGACCGGTGAGCGCGTGGCGCTGGCCTGCCGGCTGATCGAGCGGGGCGAGGAACGCCTGGACGTCGTGGCGGCCCGCAGCGGGCTCGGCACGGCCGCCAACCTGCGCAACCGGCTGCGGCGGGTGACCGGGCTCAGCCCGTCGGCCTATCGGCGGCGTTTCGGCAGCGGCGCCGGGGAAGCCCTGGTGTCATGAGATTCCTCGTGTACGACCGGCTCCTCGGCTTCGGCGACGACTACTGGATCGAGGACGACCGCGGCTCCAAGGTGTTCCTCGTCGACGGCAAGGCCCTGCGCCTGCGGGACACCTGGGAGCTGAAGGACACCCAGGGGCGCGTCCTCGTCGACATCCACCAGAAGATGCTCGCCCTGCGCGACACGATGGTGCTCCAGCGGGGCGGCGAGCCGCTGGCGACGATCCGCCGCAAACGGCTCTCCCTGCTGCGCAACCACTACCGCGTGTCCCTGGCTGACGGCAGCGAGCTGGACGTCAGCGGCAAGATCCTCGACCGGGAGTTCGCCGTCGAGTACGACGGGGAACTGCTGGCGGTGGTCTCCCGGCGGTGGCTGACCGTACGGGACACCTACGGTGTGGACGTCGTCCGCGAGGACGCGGATCCGGCGCTGCTGATCGCGGTGGCCGTGTGTGTGATCCACCTGGCGGAGAAGGAACGGGAGGGCTGAGGGCGCGCCCTCAGGGCCTGCGGGGAGGCTGGAGCCCCAGCACCCGGTCCTTCAGCGCCGGGAACTGCTCACGGGTGGTGGCGACCTTCCCGGGGTCGAACTCCACCGTCAGGACCTCCTCGCCGGCGCCCGCCTCGGCCAGCACCTCGCCCCACGGGTCGACCACGATCGAGTGACCGGCCTGGGGAACTCCGGCGTGCGTCCCGGCCGTTCCACACGCGACGACGAACGACTGGTTCTCGACCGCCCGCGCCTGAGCCAGCAGCGTCCAGTGGGACCGGCGGCGCTCCGGCCAGCCCGCCGGGACCACGAGCGTCTCGGCACCGGCGTCGACGAGACCGCGGAAGAGCTCGGGGAAACGGAGGTCGTAACAGGTGCCGAGGCCCAGGGTGGTCGCCGGCAGACGAACCGTCACCAGCTCGGCACCCGCGCCCATCAGCACGGCCTCGCCCTTGTCGAAGCCGAAGCGGTGAATCTTGCGGTAAACGGCGGCGAGGTCGCCGGAGGGGGAGAAGACGAGGGAGGTGTTGTAGAGGGGACCGTCCGGATCACGCTCGGGAATGGACCCGGCGTGCAGCCACGCGCCGGCGTCGCTCGCGGCCTTCGCCATCGCCTCGTACGTCGGCCCTTCGAGCGGCTCGGCCTCCTGCCCGAACTCCTCGTAGGCGAAGGCACCCGTGGTCCACAACTCCGGCAGAACGACGAGATCGGCCCCGGCCTGATCCCGGACCATCGAGGCCGCCCGCCGACGGCGTGATTCGACCGATTCGCCCTCGTCTACGGCGATCTGGATCACAGAGGCGCGCACACTACCACCGTCCTGGCATTCGGCCCGTCCAACAAGGGGTTCCCCACGGGCCTACGATCGTCACACGAAAGCACTGCCGGGGTGCCTCACAGCAGCGTAACTTAGCTGCCAAGACACCCACCGACAGCCGCCACCTCCCACTGGCAACCGCCACCACCTGCCCGTGCACCGACCGCCGAGGGGTCCCGTTCCGTGAGTCTGCATCCCACCCTCCAGCCCTACGCCGACGCCTGGACCCACTCCATCGAAGCGATATCCGAGCTGCTCCAGCCGCTCGCGGAGGCCGAGTGGAACCGGCGGACGCCGTGCCCCGGGTGGTCGGTGCGGGACGTGGTCTCCCATGTCATCGGCCTGGACTGCGAGATGCTGGGCGACCCGCGCCCCATCCACACGCTGCCGCGCGACCTGTTCCACGTGACGAACGACCACCAGCGCTACATGGAGATGCAGGTCGACGTCCGCCGTCACCACACGGCGCCGGAGATGACCTCCGAGCTGGAGTACGTGATCATCCGCCGCAACCGCCAGCTGCGCAACGACTCGCGCGACCCGGGCACGAAGGTCCGCGGCCCGCTCGGCACGGAGCTGACCCTCGAGGAGTCCATGCGCCGGCACGCCTTCGACGTGTGGGTGCACGAGCAGGACCTGCGCACGGCTCTCGGCCGGCCCGGCAACCTCGACTCCCCCGGCGCGCATGTCGCCCGCGACGTGCTGCTCGGCGAACTCCCGCGCGTGGTCGCCGAGGACGCGCAGGCACCGCGCAGCTCGGCCGTCGTCTTCGACGTCCACGGCCCCATCGAGTTCCTGCGCACGATCCGCGTCGACATCCAGGGCCGCGGCACTCTCGAAACGGCCCCCGCCCTCGGCCCCGCCGCCACCCTCACCCTCGACTGGGAGACATACGTCCGCCTGGCCTGCGGCCGCGTGACACCGGAGTCGGTGACGGACAGGTTGAAGACGGAGGGCGACCCGGAACTGACGGCGGCGATCCTGCACAACTTCACGGTGACGCGTTAGGCAGCTGCTGCGGCAGCCATGCGCGGGGTCGGGAGTGCTCGGAGGGGCGATGGACGACATGAGGGCACTGCTGCTCGGGGTCGGCCGCTTCGCATCGCCTCTGCAGCCGGGGGAAGAACCGCCACCCGGTGCGGGAAGCTGGGATCCCCTCGAATTCGTCGGTGAGGTGCTGCCATCGGTCACCCGGTCCCTGCGTCAGCTCGGATACCAGGCCGACTGCCACAGAAACCCCGACGTCCGGGCCATGCGCGACGCCGTCGAGACTTCTCTCGGCGTGTGCCGGGTGGTCTACGCCGTCACTCACGGGGCCACGGACGGACTGGGTGATCCGACGAGAGTCGACGCCGTACCGTCCTGTTCCACGATCGGTATGGGCACCAACGTCAGTGAATGGGTGTCCACGGCGCAGACGATGCGCTACCCGACTCTCTTTCTCCTGGATCTGTGCCGCTCCGGACGTTCCGCCCGCCTTCCCTTCCTCCTGCAGCATGCCGGCCGCGACACCTATGCATGGGTGATCGCGGCAGCGGCGTCGGACGAGGAGGCGTACGACGGCCGATTCAGCCTGGCGACTGCCGAGGTCCTCGACGAACTCGCGCGGACGGGGCTGGGCACGAGTACGACCCGCCCTTACGTCGCGTTCTCCGTGGTGGCCCGGCGTATCCGTCAGCGAGTCGAGGCGATGCCGGGAATCCCGCAGACCGTGGTTGCCACACCGCTCGATCAAGGTCTGGACGATCCGCTCCTCCCGTTCTTCCCGAACCCGAACTATCGGGAGGACCCTCTGCAGGCGGCAAAGGAAAGCGTTGCCGCGGCGATCCGCCCCTTCATGGACGACCTTCTGGACCAGGGCGCCCCGGACACGGAGCATTTCGTGGACCGTGCGGGAACGCACTTCGCCGGACGCCGCCCACAGTTGCGGAAGCTGGCGGGCTGGCTCGACGACGAGACGTCGCACGGTCTGGCGGTCGTCACAGGCAGCCCAGGCGTCGGGAAGTCGGCTCTCCTGGGCGCGGTCGTATGCAGCGCGCACCCTCGACTGGCCGAAGTCATTCCGTATGTCCGCATGCGCCTGCAGGCTCAGGAACCGGACGGTTGCCCTTCCGTCGTCTCGCACATGGCTGCCGTGCACGCCCGCCAGCGCCGCCTCAGGGAGGTCATCGCCTCCATCGCCGATCAGCTCAGACTCAGTGAACCACCCCACGGCTGGAATGCGGACGCGCTCATCAGTGCGCTTTCGAAACTCGGCGAAAGACCGGTGATCGTGCTCGACGCCTTGGACGAGGCAGTGGATTCCGCATCGCTCGCCAAGGACCTACTGCTGAAGCTCGCCACAGCCAAGTACGGGCCGAAACACCCCCGCAAAGGCCAGCCCATCTGCTGGCTTCTCATCGGGATGCGGCCGTGGTCCAACCTGCGTGATCTCTACGATCTGGCTGCTTCACACAACGGACTCATCGATCTCGGCGCGGTGGGCAGCGCTGAACTGCAGGCCGACTTGACTGCTCACCTGGCCAGCAGATTCGCCGACTTACCGGCATACCGGCCCAGGACGGCTCGTTCGGTACGCGACAAGCTCGCCTCTGTTGTCGCTGCTCGTCTGATTCGGGAAACCGCCGACGCACCCTTCGGTGCCTTCCTCGTAGCCACGATCTTCGCTCGCTCCCTGGAGAAGCTGCCGGTCGCGAAGACCGAACAAGAGGCATCACGCCTGGCCAACTCGGTACCCACAGACCTTCCAGGTCTCCTGGAACTGGATCTGGCCTCGCGCGCCGACCCCGGCGCGATGCGTGCCGTACTCACGGCGTTGGCACACGCTCAGGGGGACGGCATGCCCGTGGAGGTCGCCTCCGTGCTGGTACCCCTCTTCCACCGAGGACCCGTGGAGGGACTCCAGAAGCTGGTGAGCGAGTGCCGGTTCTACACGCGGACGACGGTCGACTCGGACGGTACCTCCCTGTACCGCCTCTTCCATCAAGGGCTTGCCGACTACCTGTGCGGTGCCTCAGAGCCCGGATCCGCCGAGGCCCGGTGCTCAGACGCGTCGGCCATCATCGACCGCCTGCTGAACAGCGGCTTGGTGGGGAGCGACGCGCTGACCGGTTCGCGTTCGTGGGCCACCGCCGGCCCCTATGTGTTGCGACACGTCCTCAGCCACGCGGCAACGGCTGACGGCGAGATCGTGAAGGCGCTGCTGGAAGACACGGATTTCCTGATCCACGCGGACCCGGACCAGGTACTTCCCTATGTCCTCGGCGGAACTGCGAGAGGCATGACCGCCATCTATGCGGACGCCTTCGCAGGGAGGCGCCCCAGTACTCCTGAAGCTCGTCGCTTCCTTCTGACCATGACGGTGGCGCAGGGCGGTGACGCCACAGTCCTGCGGTCCTTGCGATCCGCCATGGGCAAGGAGTCCTGGCAGCCCTACCGGGTCGCACCCCTGCCCCCGAGCGGGACCGTCCGGTCGCTGATCGCGACAGCGCAGGACGGTGATGTCGTGGCGCTGATCGCCGACATCGACAACTGCGTCGCCCTGTGGCAAGTCAATGGAACGCGCAGGCGGCCCTGGCCGTTGGAGCGGCGGTCCGAAACGGTACGGGCATTGGCGTCCACCCACATCGACGGCCGTTGTGTCGTCGTGAGTGGCGGGTTCGCGGGTCGGCTCGACGTCTGGGACCTCGAACCCACCGAGGAGGCGGCCCGCGTGATCTCGGTCGCGGCTCCGGTCCGCAAGCTCGCCTGCGCCCAGGTGGGCGGCCGCCACGTCGTCGTGGCCGGCGGTGTTGACGGCAGCGTCCACATCAACTGGCTGGATTCAGGAGCACCCATTGCTTGGATCACCGGTGCTCATCCAGGTCCCGTGGCCGCCCTGGCCTGTACAACGGCGGAAGGAGAACCTGTCGCGGTGTCCGCAGGACGCGATGGCGTCATCAAGTCCTGGCACCTTGTCAGCGGTCTCCCCTTCGCGCCTCCCCTCGACAATGGTGCGCCGGTGGGCGCGCTCGCCTGTGCCCGGTCGGGCAGCCATCCCCTCATCGTCGGCGGCCTTGACGGATCCATACGATTCTGGAGCATCGCCGACCGCAGCAGTGTGCTCGGTGAGGGGCATGCCCACGCCGTGCGGGCGGCCGCGAGCACCGATTTCGGGGGGAGTGCCGTAGCGATCACCGGAAGCAGTGACGGCGACATGCGCGTGTGGGACGTCGACCGCTGGTCGCCGGTCACCCGGCTGTCCCTCCCAGGCACGATCAAAGCCTTGGATGCCGTTGCCGACACGATCCTGGTGGGCCTCAGCCGGGAGGTGATCGCGCTGAGGAGACAGGGTCCGCGCGGTAATGCCCTTCGGTGGCGTAACTGGGGCTGGGACGGCCCGCAACAGCGGGCGTGAGGAGTTTCGCTCGCCCCTTGCCCGCGACTCACGTGGGGCCGGGGCCGAGCAGGTCGGCCACCCTTGACGACGCGAGATAGTTGGCGACGAGGTGGAAGTCGAACGTGTGGATCGCCACGGTGCCGGAGCGCTCGGAGTCGACGCCATCGAACATGGCCTCGACTCCGCCGGGCGGGATCGCCACGAGGTCGCCGGCGTCGGCGAGGTTCACCCACCGCCTTACGCCCGGGGGCCGCCGGCCCCTGCCGTTGACCGGTCCTGGTTCCAGACGGTCGAAGACCGCATGGGGCAGGGCAAGCGGAGATCCCAGCGTGATCAGCAGATCGACCTTGAGGTGTGGATAGGCCCACAACGCCTCGTAGGCGGCAACGGAACCGAGTGAATGGGCTATGACGATGTCCGGGCGTCGCGCCGCCACTGTCTCCGCGATCCTCGCCCGCACCCGAAAGCGTGCGGAGCCGTCGAAGCCCTGAAGGTAGGTGTGTACTTCTCGGAAGAAGGTGCTCACGAACCACTCGGTTGCCGGAGCCCCTATGCCTCGGCTTCGGGCCAGCCAGGCCAAGGACTGCCGAAGAAAACCGGTTGCCCGTCCCGCCGAGACACCTGCGGGGACGTTCAGTTCTCGCAGCCATTCCCGGACCAGCTCCTCCTCCGCAGGCTCGAGGTCGTCCAGGCTCAAGGCTCCCCCTTGACGTCCCGGTATGCGCAGCAGGTCGGCGTAGTAGACGACCGACAGCTCTGGCGCTTGTGCAGACGCAGCCCCGCGAGCGAGAGCCTTGAGCCATGCCTCTTCGAGCTCGTTCGCCGCGCGAGGGACGAGGAGACCCGGCCTGTGCTGCCCGACTCCATGGACGCCGACGATGCGCTTCATCAGGTCTCCCGCCGCTTCATGACGATGACTTCGGGGCCGCATCCGATGATCAGAGAACCATCCGGCGCGACGGTCAGTGCGTTGGCCGGCATGGGCAGAGCCAGCATCTCCACGGTGCGATGTTCAAGATCCCACAGGCGTACGGTGCTGTCCTCGCCCGAGGTGAGGGCGACCGGCCGGCCTCGTACGACCGCACACACCACGGCCAGAACACCACCCTCGTGGCCGCGGAGCGCATCTCCGAGTTGGCGCCCGGTGGTGAGGTCCCACACCCGGACCGTTCGGTCGTAACCTGTGCTGACCGCGACGGGGAGACGTCCGACTTCGGTGCAGGCCACGCCGGTGACACCGCCGGTATGGCCTCGCAGGACCGCCACGTGCCTCGGCACACGGAAGGTCAGGTCCCACAGACGGACGGTCCCGTCGTCGCCGCAGGTGACCGCATGCGGTCGGCCGTGCACATCCACAGGGGCCAACCCCGTGGCGGCACCGCGGTGGCCTGGGACCGCACGACTCAACGCCACGCGGTTCTCGAGGTCCCATGCGCGTATCTCGCCACCACGGGTGCAGCTCAACAGCACGGTTCGCTCGCGAATCCGGGTCACCGCCATACCAGTGGTGGCGCGGTCGTGTCGCATACTCATTCGGCCCATCAGCCGACGCGTGGCCAAGTTCCAGTACCAGATGTCACGGGAAGCCCCCGAGGTCACGGCGACCTCGCCCACTCGAGCGGGGAGCCTGCCGAGCCGCGTGCAGATCAGAGCACGCGCCGGATATCCGGCGAGCCCTCCCATGTGATCTCCGTGCTCCATGCCCCACATCTGTACCGGGTCGTCCTCCGCCGCAGTGAGGGCGATCACCCTCTGTCCGATGGCAGTTGCAGCCACCGCTTGGACAGGGGAGCGGTGTCCCGTGACGGGGCGTCCGACGGGAGACCGTGGGGCCATGTCCCATATCCGCACCGTGCTGTCATCGCTCACCGAGAGAGCAATCAACTGATCGACGTCAGGGGAGCCGGGCACGACAGTGTCCCGAACCGTGGTCACGGCAGCAGCACGGACCCAGTCGGTGTGACCGACGAAGGCGTCACCGATGGCGGTCCGTGTCCGCAGATCCCATCGTCTGACAGTGCCGTCATCGCTGGTGGTCACCGCTACGGGGCGGCCCCTCACCACAGTGCAGGTCACAGACGTGGCGGCGCCGAGTTTGTCGGCGAAGGGCCGGCCCACAACCTGTCGGCTGGTCAGATCCCACACCCAGATGCCCGACTGCCGAGTGGCGACAACGGCCACCGGCCTCTGGTCGAGAACGGTGCAGGCCACCGCCGTCGGGGCGCTGAGTCGCACACCGAAGGGGGCTGCACTCAACTGAGTTGTGTCGACGTCCCAGATTTGGATGCCGGAGTTCCGCGTGGCGACCACGACAACCCTGCGGTCGCCCAGGCGTGTGCAGGAGACCGCGGTGCAAGCAAGGTCACGCTCCACGATTTTGAAGACTTTGTGCCCGGTGCTCCGAAGACGTACGGCATAGAAGCCCAAACTGCTTTCGCCCGCTGCCGCGATGACTGCTCCGTGGTCCGCTTCCATGGCGGACAACCCCAGGATCCGTTCCTGACCCGTGTCGTGAGGTGTGTCGACAAGCGTGCCGGAGACCGTGTCCCAGACCTGAAGGCGATCTGCCTGGTCTACCGCGACGACGTGGTGCATTCCCGGTGCTGTCAGACAGAGCACGGCCGTGATACCGGCAGCTTGTTCATAGCGCAGCGTCTTCAGGAGCTGCCGCGAGGCGAGATCCCATAACCGAATGGTTCCGTCATCCCCAGCGGTCACGGCGACGCGTTGCGCAGACGTCGTGCCCGTGACCGCGACACTCGTCACCGCGTCAGCGTGCCCCGTCAGAGTGTCGAGCAGGGCACTGTCGACCTGGGAGCCGGTCGCCCATCGGGGCAGCCACGCCTCCGATGGCGCTCCGGAATTGAGCCGGCCGAGCAGGGCGCGATCGCCATATCGGGCCGCGTCGATGGCGAGCAGCTGTCGCCGAACGCGGGCGTCGGCATGGCGATGGGCACCGGAAGAGGCACGGTAGACGGCAACAGCGAGTCGTCCGGTGTCTGTCTCCGCCGTGGCCAGGGCCGGTATGACACTGGCCGGATCAGCATGGACGAGGAACTCGGCATCGGTGAAGAGCTCGTCCTGACGATTGCAGTCCCGCGCGTGCTGGACCGCGTGCCGGAGCAGATACGGCGGAGCCGTCGACCATGCTGCGAGGGACGTTCCCGACTTCTGGCCGGCGCAGCTGAGAAGAACGTCGAGAACCAGGCGCTCGACTGGCACGGCATCCGTCGAGTCCCTGCTCTCCGCCACCAGATAGTCGGCCAACCCCTGGTGAAATGGTCGATACAGGGCAGTACCGTCCTGTTCGACATCGGTGCGTAGATAGAACAGAACGTCGCTGAGTGCTTCTTGCAGTTCGGGGCTCGTGACGCCGGGGACCAGCGACTCGGCCAGCGGAATGGCCAGCTCGGTCGGCATGCCGTCACCTTTGGCGAAGGCGAAGGCCGACAGCAGTGCCCGGGCGGCTGTGGAGTTCGGGCGGGCGCGCAGGTCCAGGTCGAAGACGGCGTGCAGGTGATGGGGAACCGTCCGCCCAAGCAGTTCAGCTTCGGATTCCGTGGCAGGAGTGGGCACGGCGGCCAAGTAGCGCACGAAGACGCTGGCGACCAGGAACGCCCCCCACTCCTGGTCCGAGGCTTCGATGAGACTGTCGGCGGTCGCGGTCGCGAGTCGCTCGCGAGCCGCACGATGGCGGCCGGAGGCGTAGCCGTCGATGTCCGCGAGCGAAATGGCCAGGTAGTCGCGCAGGTCCTGTCGTAGTTCCAGTGGATCGGCCACGTTCAGGTCGACCAGCAGACCACCGTCCGCGGCGGCACGCTGCAACGCTGCGAACTCTCCCCACGGGCGCGCCCCGACGAGCAGCCGGCAGATGGCCTCGCCGTCCGGTCGACGCGAGCAGGCCAACGGAAGCAGCAGTTCGTCCGTGACTCGCCCGGGCTCGATGGCCTCGTCCAAAGCGTCCAGTACAACCGTGGGCGGCACGTCGGAAGCGGTGACAGCTTCCACGAGTGCCTGCGGGGACCAGCCATCGGACGGCTGATCGAAACGCAGCTGCCGGGCCAGTGATGTCACCAGGTCGTCCAGTTCCCGCTGCCGTGCGTGCACCGCGGCCATGGAGCGGTTGATGGAGGGGCAGCCGGCCGGATCGGTCTGCAGGCGGGCGCGGATGTGCGGAGCGGCCTCGACCAGTGTGGGATGGGCCGCGCCGACGACTGCGCCGATCAACGCCGACTTACCTGTGCCCGGCTGCCCGGTGACCAGACAGAGGCCGGCCGTTCCAACGCCGTCGAGCCATGGAGCGAGGAGTGCGAGTTGGCTGCGCCGCCCGGTGAAGTGACGGCCCGCCTTGTTCGCGAAATGCGCTGAGTCCTGCGGCCGCAGCGCGGTCGGCTCGTCCACGAAGGCCCGCAGCGGACCGTCCACAGCACTGCGCGCGGCGAGCGAAGGGTCCCAGACATACAGCGGATTGGGCAAAAAGGGCAGTTCGGGTTCCGGATGGCTGGGGTCCAGTGGTGTGGCATGAATGGTTTGCGGCAATCCGGGCATGCGGCTGAGCCGTTCGCCGATCCGCCTCGCCAACAAGGAGAAGGACACGAATGGCTGGGTTGGGCTGGTCCCCAGGCCCGTGCGCGAGGACTCCTCCAGTATTTCCGCCACCGCTTGGCTGAATCGACCATCGAAAGCGTCTTCTGAACCACCGGCTGCCGCGATGACCCAGGCGTACGTGTCCCGCCCGGCCAGCTGCACCATGAAGGGGAGCCGGGCAGCGACTCCGGACCGGCACAGGTCGAGCAGAAACAGCGTCGGCTTTCCCGACGCCTGCGCCGCAGAGACCCAGTCCGCGACGTTCGAACCGAGGCCGGTGCGCGAGTCCGACGCGATCATGTCGAGCCGGTTGGGGTCACGGCCCCGTCCTGCCATTCCATGAGACATGACATGCAGGATTCTGTGGTCGCCGTCCAAGGCGCGGGAAGTCGCCGACCTCAGCTCGGTCAGGTCGGGGTCGCGCACGACGTCGACGGTGTATCCGACGTGTTGCAGGGCTTGTTGCACCTCGGGAAGGACCTTGTGGACGAAGTCCAGCGCACCCCACGCCTCGCCGCCGATCGCAGGCTCGTCCCCCGAAGCCACAGCGGAACGGAAGGTGCCCACCCCTACCACCAGCGCGCGTCCCTTGGCCACTCCGACCCGTCCCCCTTGCTCCTGCCTCGCCAGCATGGCACAAGCCCACGGGACTCGGGAGGCGAGCACAGGCAAGACAGGTGCGCCGGTCGAACAACGGACTGGTCAGCCTGGGCGGCGCGTTGGGGCGCAGCGGCACCCCGCTCCGCCGGGCTGCGCACCCACCCGGCCCCGGCATCAGCACCCAGCACCGGAAAACCCCGTGCCGCCGCCCCACCCCCCGCCGTAGCGTCCCCGGCATGACCCCACCCCGCCACACCCGGCTGACCTTCCACGGCCCGCTGTCCGAGACCCGGGCGGACGCCCTCGTACAACGCCTCACCCGCCACATCCCCACTACGGTGCTGGACATCGGCTGCGGCTGGGGCGAGCTCATGCTCCGCATCCTCGCCGCCACCCCGGACGCCACCGGCACCGGCATCGACATCAACACCGAGGACCTGGATCGAGGCCGGAAGGCAGCCGAGGCACGGGGCCTCACGACCCGAGTCCTTTTCCTCGAAGAGTCCGCCACCGGCACCCCCCACGGCCCCGCCGACCTCGTCCTGTGCGTAGGCGCGAGCCAAGCCCTCGGCAGCCGACTGCCCCAAGCTCTCGCAGAACTCCGCAGGCTCGTCACCGACCACGGCCGTGTCCTCCTCGGCGAAGGCTTCTGGCAGCGCACCCCGACCGAGGCCGAGCTGACCCGCATGTGGCCGGAGGCGAAGGCCACCGACCACCCCGACCTCGCCACCCTCGTCGCCCTGGCCGTCGACGCGGGGTTCCGGCCGGAGTGGACGGAGACCGCGAGCCTCGACGAATGGGAGGAGTTCGAGTCGGCGTACCTCGCGGACACCGAGGTGTGGCTCGCCCGGCACCCCGGCCACCCCCAGGCCGCCGAGACCCGGGAGCGCGCCGACCGCCACCGAGCCGCCTGGCTCACCTACCGCGGCGTTCTCGGCCTGGCGTACCTCACCCTCGTACCGGTAGCGGCCCGTTGACCTACGCCGGCACGTGCACCGTCTCCACCCGGCTCGCCACCAGCCGCTCCCGCTCGCGCCGGGCCGCCTGCTTGCGCAGCCGCAGGATCTGCGTGACCCCGAGCGCCTGGAGGACGAACACCGCCGAGAAGGCCACGGTGTAGTCGTCGCCGGTGGCGTCCAGCAGCACCCCGACCGCGAACAGCGTGGTCATGGAGGCCACAAAGCCGCCCATGTTGGTGATGCCGGAGGCCGTGCCCTGCCGCTCGGGCGGGTTCGCCGGGCGGGCGAAGTCGAAGCCGAGCATCGAGGCGGGCCCGCAGGCCCCGAGCACCGCGCACAGCACGATCAGCAGCCACATCGGGGCGTGCGGGGCCGGGTAGGCCAGCGTCGCCGCCCACAGGGCCGCCGTCGTCCCGACCGTGCCGAGCGCGAGCGGCAGCCGCGCCCCGTGGTGCCGGGCGACGACCTGCCCGTAGAACAGGCCGACGACCATGTTCGACAGCACGACCAGGGTGAGGAGTTCGCCGGCCGTGGCCCGGGACAGTCCCTGTGCTTCGACGAGGAACGGCATGCCCCACAGCAGCAGGAACACCATGGCCGGGAACTGGGTCGTGAAGTGCACCCACAGTCCGAGCCGGGTGCCCGGCTCCCGCCAGGCGGCGGCGATCTGCCGCCGTACGTAGGCCGCGCCCTGGTGCGGGAGCGGCTCCGGCTCGTGGCCCTCCGGGTGGTCCTTCAGGAACAGCAGCACCAGGACGAACACCACGGCCCCGGCGACCGCGCTGCCCGCGAAGGCCGGCGTCCAGCCGACGCCGTGCAGCAGCCGGGCCAGGACGAGCGTGGAGACGAGGTTGCCCGCCATGCCCACGAGCCCCGCGAACTGGGCGACGAGCGGACCGCGCCGGGCGGGGAACCACCGCGTGCCGAGCCGCAGCACGCTGATGAACGTCAGCGCGTCACCGCAGCCGAGCAGCGCCCGGGAGGCGAGCGCCATGCCGTACGAGGGGGAGAACGCGAAGCCCAGCTGCCCGGCCGTGAACAGCACCGCCCCGAGGGCGAGCACCTTCTTGGTGCCGAGCCGGTCGACGAGCAGGCCGACGGGTATCTGCATGCCCGCGTAGACCAGCAGCTGGAGGATGGAGAACGTGGACAGGGCGGAGGCGTTGACGTGGAAGCGGTCGGCCGCGTCGAGGCCGGCGACGCCCAGGGACGTGCGGAAGATGACCGCGACGAAGTAGACCGAGACGCCGATGCCCCAGACGGCCAGGGCGCGCCGGCCGCCCGGCGGGTCGCCCGGCAGCGTCGTGCTGCTCATCGGACCTCCCCCCGGGCCAGGTGCGAGAACCAGCCGATGTGCCGGTGGACCAGTCCGACGGCCGCCTCGGCGTCCCCGGTGCGCAGCGCGTCGAGGATCTCCTCGTGCTCGGCGAGGGTCTTGGCGATCCGGTCGGGGTGGGAGTGCATGACGGCGACGCCCATCCGCAGCTGGCGGTCGCGCAGCTGGTCGTAGAGCCGGGAGAGGATCTCGTTGCCGCCGCTGCGGACGATCTCGGCGTGGAAGCAGCGGTCGGTGACGGCGGCCCCGGCGAGATCTCCTTCGGCGGCCTGCCGCTTCTGCCGGGCCAGCAGCTCCTCCAGGCGCTCGATGAGCCCGGGGGGCGCGGGCACGGCCTTGCGCGCCGCGTGCTCCTCGACGAGCAGCCGTGTCTCCACGACGTCGGCGATCTCCTGGGCGGAGACGGGCAGGACGAGGGCGCCCTTCTTCGGGTAGAGCCGGATCAGCCCCTCGGCCTCCAGCCGGAGCAGCGCCTCGCGCACCGGCGTGCGCGAGACCCCGACGGCCTCGGCGAGCTCGCCCTCGGTGAGCAGGGTCCCGCCCTCGTAACGGCGCTCCAGGACGCCCTGTTTTACGTGGGCGTAGACACGGTCGGCGGCGGGAGGTTGCTTCACGGCCAGGGTCATGCCGACAGCATAGATACAACAGGGACGCATGGATGCATTCGTCCAGTATGCGGACCTGAATGTCACACATCTGTGGCAAAGAGGGGGTCCCGCTCGGCAACGACACGACCACGTGTGCTAGTTACGAGTGAGACACGTGCGGCCCCTTTCCCCTCGTCCTCAACTCGGCCGCATCGTTGGGGCATTCGACGCAATCGGGGTACTTCACTTGATAACCGCCATTCAGGGCACCCGCCTCCGCAGAGCCGTGGCCGCCGCCGTGACCACCGGCGCCATGCTCGCGACCGGAGCCCTCACCGTCGCGCCGGCGCAGGCCGCCACGGCGCCCACGATCACCGCCAAGGGCGGTTACGTGATGAACAACGCGACCGGCAAGTCCCTCTACACCAAGGCGGCCGACACTCGCCGCTCCACCGGCTCGACCACCAAGATCATGACGGCCCTGGTGGTGCTGAAGCAGCCGAAGCTCAACCTGGACAGCAAGGTCACGATCCAGAAGGCGTACAGCGACTACATCGTCGACAACAACTGGGCGTCGAACGCCAAGCTGATCGTCGGCGACAAGGTCACCGTCCGCCAGCTGCTGTACGGGCTGATGCTGCCGTCCGGGTGCGACGCGGCGTACGCGCTCGCCGACAAGTTCGGCTCGGGCTCGACGCGGGCGGCGCGCGTGAAGTCGTTCATCGGCAAGATGAACACCACCGCCAAGGACCTGGGTCTGAAGAACACCCACTTCGACTCGTTCGACGGCATCGGCAAGGGCGCCAACTACTCGACACCGCGCGATCTGACGAAGCTCGCCAGCAGCGCGATGAAGAACTCCATGTTCCGCACGGTCGTCAAGACGAAGAAGTACACGGCGAAGACGACCACGAAGTCCGGCGGCACGCGGACGATGGCCCCGTGGGAGAACACCAACCCGCTGCTCGCGAGCTACTCGGGCGCGATCGGTGTGAAGACCGGCTCCGGCCCGGAGGCCGGGTTCTGCCTGGTCTTCGCCGCCACCCGCAACGGCAAGACGGTCATCGGCACGGTCCTCGCCTCGACCGACAAGGACACGCGGAAGTCGGACGCCACGAAGCTGATGAATTTCGGCTTCGCGAAGTAGCGCAAGCAGGACGGGCACCACGAAGGGGGCTCACCGCGGATGGCGGTGAGCCCCCTTTCGCTCGTCACGCAGCCGTGCGCTGACGGCGCTCCAGCGCCCGGCGACGTAGTCGAAGTCCGAGGCACGGGTCGCTGTTGACGGTCTGTTGAAGCTCTCTCCCCTCTTGAACGGGGGAGATTCCGCCCTACCTTACGGTGGGAGGCTTGACGCGGCGAGCGCGCCTGACGACTGCTCTTCCAGCAGCCGGGAAGGCCACGAGGCCGATCCGGTACAGGTGCAGGATGTTCCGTGCCGCGTTGTGGTCGGCGTTGCCCGACCAGCCGCAGTCCGGGTTCTTACATACGAACACGGCCTGAGACTCCCGGCTGCCCGCAGTGGTGACGCCGCAGGCTGAGCAGCGCTGGGAGGTGCCAGGGCCAGGGACCTTGACCAGGGAGCCGCCGTACCGGGCGGTCTTGTACGTCAGCATCGTGACCGTGCGGCCCCACGCCTCGGCGGCGATGGACCGGTTCAGCCCGGCTTTCTGCGCGACGTTCCTAGCCGGCTCTTCGACAGTGCCCCGAGCCGACTTGACCGCGAGAGGGACTGTGACGCCCACGTCGATGCCGACTTCCCCGCCCCGGTGGGGCTCGGGCTTGGGTTCCAGAGTCGTCACGCGGAAGGCGATGTGCCAGCCGAGCGCATTCTTGATGAGCCGGGCTCCGGAGATCCGGTTCTCGGTGCTCGCGTGCTTTCCGATGGGGAGGTCTTTGGTCCAGCGGAACCGGATGCGGCCGATCCTGGGCAGATTGACCATGCCCCAGCGGCGGTGCACGCGCTTGATGTTCAGATCCCGGCCCTGCGGAATGTCCACGCTCATAAAGGACCGGAACCGGCCCTTGAAGTTCGGGGCGTCCGCCCGTCCCTGCCAGCAGTTCTTCCATGCCTGGACGTATGTCTTCAGCACCGCCTGCGCGGCCTGCGCGGGCAGGACAGCGAGAAAGTCGAGGTCCTTGCGGGCCTGGCGTACCGCGTCGTCCGCCTGCGCAAGGGTCCGCTTGTCCTTCGGCATCATCTGCCACCAGGCGTGCAGCAGGTTCCACATCGTGCGGGCCGCGTGCGCCTGGGCCTCGGCCACCGGCACCTCGGCAGGCGACAGCACAAGCCGGGCACGGTGACCGAACTGACGCTTGGCCAAGGCGCCTTGGCTCATAAGGCACCCCCTCTCGATAGTTCGTCCGATCCCCAGAAGAACGAGCGAATGACCCGAAGGTCACCCAACTGGCCTCGGCGATACGGCAGCCGTTACCCAGCCACCCGACGTGATGCCCCCTGCTGGCGCATTGCCGACCCGAGGTCCAGCTCGGGCCATAATGCACAGCCCACTGGCCCCCAATACGCCGCGGCGGCCCCCCGCCCAGTGGGCAGGGGGCCGCCGCGCCCGGCTCACGCCCAGGTGATCAGGCGCTTCGGCTGCTCCAGGATCGCCGCCACGTCCGCCAGGACCTTCGAGCCCAGCTCCCCGTCGACCAGGCGGTGGTCGAACGACAGGGCCAGGGTGGTGACCTGACGGGGCTTCACCTTGCCCTTGTGGACCCACGGCTGGAGCTTGATCGCACCGACCGCGAGGATCGCGGACTCGCCGGGGTTGAGGAGCGGCGTGCCCGTGTCGACGCCGAAGACGCCGACGTTGGTGATCGTCACCGTGCCGCCCTGCATGGCCGCCGGGGACGTCTTGCCGTCCCTGGCGGTCGACACCAGCTCGCCCAGCGACTCGGCCAGCTGCGGCAGCGTCTTGGCGTGGGCGTCCTTGATGTTCGGCACGATCAGGCCGCGCGGGGTCGCGGCCGCGATGCCCAGGTTCACGTAGTGCTTGACCACGATCTCCTGGGCCGCCTCGTCCCAGGACGCGTTGATGTCCGGGTTCCGCTTGATCGCGACGAGCAGCGCCTTGGCGATCAGCAGGAGGGGGTTCACGCGCAGGCCCGCGAACTCCTTGTCCTGCTTCAGCTCCTCGACCAGCTTCATCGTGCGCGTCACGTCGACCGTCACGAACTCCGTGACATGCGGCGCGGTGAACGCCGAGCCGACCATCGCCGCCGCCGTCGCCTTGCGGACGCCCTTGACCGGGATTCGGGTCTCGCGGGCGGTGTCGTACGACACCGCTGCCGGCGCGGGCGCAGGGGCGGCAGCCACGGGGGCCTCCTGCCGCGGTGCCTGCGCTCGAGCCACCGCCGCATGCACGTCCTCGCGGGTGATGATGCCGTCCGGGCCGGTCGGGACCACCGTCGTCAGATCGACGCCCAGGTCCTTGGCCAGCTTGCGGACCGGCGGCTTGGCGAGGGGACGTTCCAGGCCGGCGGGGGCGGCCGGGGTCGCGGCCCCGTGGCCGTTCAGCTCCGTCTGGATCGCCGTCGAGGCCTGCTGCACCGGGACCTCGGGGCCCTTGCGAGGACGGCGGCGGGTGGACGACGTCGCCACCCCGTAGCCGACCAGGACCGGCTGGCGGCCGGAGCCCTCCGCCTTCGGCTCCTCCGCCGACCGGGGCGCTGCCGGCTGCCCGGCCGCAGGCTGCTCGGCGGCGGGCGCGGGCTGGTCGGCCGCGGGGGCGGCCCCTCCGCTCACGTCGACCGCGATGATCGCCGTGCCCACGTCGACCGTGGTGCCCTCCGGGAAGTGCAGCGCCCGGACCACGCCGTCGTACGGGATGGGCAGCTCGACGGCCGCCTTCGCCGTCTCGACCTCGCACACCACCTGGCCGTCCGTGACCGTGTCACCGGGCTGGACGTACCACTTGAGGATCTCCGCCTCCGTGAGCCCCTCGCCCACGTCGGGCATCTTGAACTCGCGCACGGACGCTTCCGTCATCGTCGTCACGACCCTCTCCTCAGTACGCCAGCGAGCGGTCGACGGCATCCAGCACCCGGTCCAGGTTCGGCAGGTACTCCTCCTCCAGGCGGGCCGGCGGGTACGGCGCGTGGTAGCCGCCGACCCGGAGCACCGGGGCCTCCAGGTGGTAGAAGCAGCGCTCCGTGATCCGCGCGGCGATCTCCGCGCCCGAGCCGAAGAACACCGGTGCCTCGTGGACGACGACCAGGCGGCGCGTCTTCTCCACCGACGCCTGGATCGAGTCGAAGTCGATCGGGGAGACCGAGCGCAGGTCGAGAACCTCCAGGTTCCTGCCCTCCTCGGCGGCCGCGTCGGCGACCTCCTGGCAGAGCTTCACCATCGGGCCGTAGGCGGCGAGGGTGAGGTCGGTGCCCTCGCGGACCACCTGGGCCTTGTGCAGCGGGCCCGGGATCGCCTCCGGGTTGACCTCGCCCTTGTCCCAGTAGCGGCGCTTGGGCTCGAAGAAGATCACCGGGTCGTCGCTCTGGATGGCCTGCTGCATCATCCAGTACGCGTCCGACGCGTTCGAGGGGCTGACCACCTTCAGGCCCGCCACATGCGCGAACAGCGACTCGGGGGACTCCGAGTGGTGCTCCACCGCGCCGATGCCGCCGCCGTAGGGGATGCGCACGACGACCGGGAGCTTGACTTTGCCCAGCGAGCGGGCGTGCATCTTGGCGAGCTGCGTGACGATCTGGTCGTAGGCCGGGAAGACGAAGCCGTCGAACTGGATCTCCACCACCGGGCGGTAACCGCGCAGGGCCAGGCCGATGGCCGTGCCGACGATCCCCGACTCGGCCAGCGGGGTGTCGATGACGCGGCTCTCGCCGAAGTCCTTCTGCAGGCCGTCCGTCACACGGAAGACACCGCCGAGCTTGCCGACGTCCTCGCCCATGATCAGGACCTTGGGGTCGGAGTCCAGGGCGCGGCGCAGCGACTCGTTGATCGCCTTGGCCAGAGCCATCTTGTCGGCCATCTCAGTTACCCCCCTCGTCGGCGAAGGACGCCTGGTACGCGGCGAACTGGGCGCGCTCCTCGTCGACGAGCGCGTGTCCGTCCGCATAGACGTTCTCGAAGATGGCGAAGTGGTCCGGGTCCGGCATGGCACGGACCGCCTCGCGCACTCGTTTGCCCAACGCCTCGGACTCGGCCTCCAGTTCCGCGAAGAATCCCTCGTCCGCGTGGTTTGAGGCCTCCAGATAGCGGCGGAGGCGCAGGATCGGGTCCTTGGCCTCCCAGGCCTGGCGCTCCTCGTCGCCCCGGTACCGGGTCGGGTCGTCGGAGGTGGTGTGGGCGCCCATGCGGTAGGTGAACGCCTCGACGAGGGTCGGGCCCTCGCCGGCGCGGGCCCGCTCCAGGGCCCACCGGGTGACCGCGAGGCAGCCGAGCACGTCGTTGCCGTCCACGCGGACGCCCGGGAAGCCGAAGCCCTGCGCGCGCTGGTAGATCGGCACGCGGGACTGCTTCTCGGTCGGCTCGGAGATGGCCCACTGGTTGTTCTGGCAGAAGAACACGACGGGGGCGTTGTAGACCGCGGAGAAGGTGAACGATTCGGCCACGTCGCCCTGGCTGGAGGCGCCGTCGCCGAAGTAGGCGATCACCGCGCTGTCCGCGCCGTCCTTGGCGATGCCCATGGCGTAGCCGGTGGCGTGCAGCGTCTGGGAGCCGATGACGATCGTGTAGAGCTGGAAGTTGTTGCCGTTCGGGTCCCAGCCGCCGTTGTTCACGCCGCGGAACATGCCGAGCAGGTTGGTCGGGTCCACGCCGCGGCACCAGGCGACACCGTGCTCGCGGTAGGTGGGGAAGACGTAGTCATCGTCGCGCAGGGCCCGTCCGGAGCCGATCTGGGCGGCCTCCTGGCCGAGCAGCGAGGCCCACAGGCCCAGCTCGCCCTGGCGCTGCAGGGAGGTCGCCTCGGCGTCGAAGCGGCGGGTGAGCACCATGTCGCGGTACAGACCGCGGAGCTCTTCCGGGGTGACACCGGCGACGTACTTGTCGTACTCGGCGTTCTTGACCCGCTTGCCCTCGGGCGTCAGGAGCTGCACGAGCTGGGGCTCGGCGCCGGCGTCCTTCTTGGCAGTTGTGCGGGTGGTGCGCTTGGTGCCGGTGGTGCCGGCCTTGCTTCCGGCGCTGCGTCGCGGTGTGCGCGCGGCAGTGCTCTCCACGGTCACGTGTGCTCCTCCGTCGGTCCGGCCCCCGGGGTTGCCGGTAGGCCAGTGCGGCTCACCTGTTCTCGACCACCGGGGCACGGGGTGGGTGCCACTCGGCCGGGAACAGGCGTGACAGGTGCCCCGGCGAGCGCCCTGCAAAAGGCACGTTACCCAGTGCATCACATTTCTGTGAAACCCCCTCTGACCTGGGATTTTGCTTGGATATCCAAGTAAATCGGGAAGGTGTGGAAGGGGCCCTGGTCACAGCCTTGCAGGAGGCCGGAGCAACCGCACGTTAACCCGGTGACCCACGTCACGGGAAGAGTCCACTTTCCGGCGCGGCGAAACAGCACGCGCGCGTGGAGCCCGTTTCCGGGTCCCACGCGCGCGTGGATCATCCGTTTCGTCCCGGCGTTCCCCTTCGGGGAGCCGGCCGCGGGTCAGCCGCCGTCGCCGCCCGCGCCGCCTCCGGCGACACCGGTCGCGCCGCCCGCGTCGGTGCCGCCCGTGTCATCCGGCGGCGTCGCCGGGTCCGAGGGCGGCTCGCCCGTCGGCTCCCCGCCGGTCGGTTCCGCGGAGGTCGGCGCGTCCGACGGCTGGCCGGTGGGCGTCTCGGGCGCGCTCTGCGACGGCGTGTAGGACGGGGTGTACGACGGCGTCCACTCGCCGCCGCCGGAGCTCGTGCCGGTGCCGTCGTCCGTGGACGTGTCGGTCGGCTTGTCGGTCACCTCGTCGCTCGGCGTCTCGCTGGGCGTCTTCTTCTCGGTCGTCTGCGAGGTGGTCGGCGACTCCTTGACGTCGCGACCGCCCTTGCCGTCGCCGGTGTTCTGCAGCGCCAGGGCGACACCCGCCGCGACGGCGATCACCGCGAGCACGGCGAGGATCCACAGCTTGCCGCGGCCGCCGCCCTTGTTGCCGTGGCCCTCGAAGCCGCCGTCGTCACCGCCGCCGTAGCCGGCGGGCAGGATCGGCGACGGGATCTGCGCGGTGCCGGAGGCGTCCCCGGGGTGGCCCATCACGGCCGTGCCGGCGAAACCGCCCGACGGGGTGTGGCGGCCGTCGTGCGTGTCGACCGGGCCGGTGTTCCAGGTGCCGGTGTGGCCGCCCTGGTCGTAGAGCATCTGGAGCGCGTACTGGACCAGCCCGCGCATCTCCTCGGCCGTCTGGAAACGGTCGTCCGGCTCCTTGGCGAGGGAGCGCATGACCAAGCCGTCAAGCTCGGGCGGACAGGCGTCGGAGGCCTCGGAGGGAGGCGTCGGGATGTCCTGGACGTGCTGGTAGACCACCGACAGCGGGGTCTCGCCGGTGAACGGCGGGCGCAGCGAGAGCAGTTCGTAGAGCAGACAGCCCGTCGCGTACAGGTCGGAGCGGTGGTCGACGGCCTTGCCGAGCGCCTGCTCGGGCGACAGGTACTGCGGCGTGCCCATGACCATGCCAGTCTGCGTCATCGTCGACTGCGCGCCGTGCAGGGCGCGGGCGATGCCGAAGTCCATCACCTTCACGGCGCCGTTGTGCGTGATGATGACGTTGGCCGGCTTGATGTCGCGGTGCACGATGCCGTGCTGGTGCGAATAGGCGAGCGCCTCCAGGACGCCCGAGACGATGATCAGGGCCTGCTCGGGGCCCGGCGCCTCGGCGTTCAGCAGCAGGTCGCGGATCGTGCGGCCCTCGACCAGCTCCATGACGATGTAGGGCACGGACTGGCCGCCGACGACATCCTCGCCGGAGTCGTACACGGCGACGATCGCGTGGTGGTTGAGACCGGCGACCGACTGGGCCTCGCGCGTGAAGCGCGCCTTGGACACCGGGTCCTCGGCGAGGTCGGAACGGAGCAGCTTGACAGCGACGGTGCGCCCGAGGCGGACGTCCTCGGCGGCGAACACCTCGGCCATGCCGCCCCGGCCGAGTCTGTGGGTCAGCCGGTACCGGCCGTCCCCGACCAGCCCGCCGTTACCCCAGGACTCCGGCGCGTCCGACATGCCGCCGCCAGTCGCCTCGGGTTCGGACGGGCCCTGAGCGCGCTGCTGCTGTGCCATCAGTCCTCGCCGTCGTTTCTGCCCGCGGTGCGCGCGGTGTTGTTACGGTCTCCGTCGGCCACGCTACAGCCTCCGCGCAAGCCGCCGGTCCGAGACGGGGTGCCAGGACCGGCACGGGACGGACGGGTCATGAAACCTTTACTCCGTACTGTCGTGCAAATTCTGTGGACCGGCGGGACGTCCCCTGTAACGCTTCCGCGACGCTTCTTTCGCGTACGGTCACGGAACGGGCACCGAGCTTGACGTGTCAGTGCCCTGGGGCAGACTTGGCCGGGAATGGCGGTTTGGATCAACGCGGATCGCGCGGATCAGCGTCGGATCAGCGACAGTCGGCGGCGCCTCAAGGGCTACGGGGGAAACGGAACATGAGCCAGGACGGCGCACAGGGCCAGCACACGGGGCGGGCGCTCGCCAATGGCCGCTACCAGCTGCGTGATCTGCTCGGCCAGGGTGGCATGGCATCGGTGCACCTCGCGTACGACAGCGTGCTCGACCGGCAGGTCGCGATCAAGACACTTCACACCGATCTCGGTCGGGAACAGGCCTTCCGCGAGCGCTTCCGCCGCGAGGCCCAGTCCGTGGCCAAGCTCACGCACACCAACATCGTCTCGGTCTTCGACACCGGCGAGGACACCCTCGACGGCATGACGACGCCGTACATCGTCATGGAGTACGTCGAGGGCCGCCCGCTCGGCTCGGTGCTCGACGAGGACGTGCGGCAGCAGGGCGCGATGCCCGCCGACAAGGCGCTGAAGATCACCGCGGACGTGCTCGCCGCGCTGGAGATCAGCCACGAGATGGGGCTGGTCCACCGGGACATCAAGCCGGGCAACGTGATGATGACCAAGCGCGGCGTGGTCAAGGTCATGGACTTCGGCATCGCCCGCGCCATGCAGTCCGGGGTGACGTCGATGACGCAGACCGGCATGGTCGTCGGCACCCCGCAGTACCTCTCGCCGGAACAGGCCCTCGGCCGCGGTGTGGACGCCCGCTCCGACCTGTACTCGGTCGGCATCATGCTGTTCCAACTGGTCACCGGGCGGCTGCCGTTCGACGCGGACTCGCCGCTGGCCATAGCGTATGCGCACGTCCAGGAGGAGCCGCCGGTTCCGTCCTCGGTCAACCGGGCGCTGCCCCCGGCGGTGGACGCGCTGATCGCCCGCGCGCTGAAGAAGAACCCGAACGAGCGCTTCCCCAGCGCCGAGGCCATGCGTGACGAGTGCCTGCGCGTGGCGTCGTCCTTCCAGGCCGCCCCGCCGAGCATCGTGCCGGGCACGCAGGCCCCGAGCGGCGCGGGCGTCGGCTCGGCCGTGTTCCCGCCGGTCGACCAGGCGACCCCGGCGCCGTCGGGCCAGGTGCAGACGCCGTACCAGCCGACCCCGCCCCCGAACCCGTACGGCACGCCCGCCCCGGCGGCGCCGTCCCCGGCCTACGGCTACCCGCAGCAGGGCGGCTACCAGACGCTGTCCCCCGCCGCGTACTCGCCGCAGCCGGGTCCGTCGACCCCGCCTCCGTACAACCTCTCGCCGCAGACCGCGCAGGTCTCCGCGGGCGGCGGCAAGAGCAACAAGCCGGTGATCATCGGCTCGATCGTGGTGTCCGTTGTCGCGGTCGGCGGTCTGATCGCGGCCTTGCTGATGAACAACGGCGGCGAGGACGACCAGGGCGGTGGGGGCAGCAGCGCGAGTGCGTCGGCCTCGGCCGCCACGAAGCCGGGCTACCGCGGGCCGGACACCGCGAAGACGATCGACACGGAGATGTGCACGGAACCGCAGGAGTCGTACAACGACCCCGACAAGATCCGGATGCCCAACTTCAAGTTCAAGGACATCACCTCGGTCAAGGCCTGCCTCCAGGCGGCCGGCTGGGGAAAGAAGATCAACAACGTCGACGAGAACACCTACGGCGACGGCACGGTCATGAACCAGTTCCCGCCCGCCGACACCGACGTGGACCCGAAGAGCATGCCCGAGATCGTGCTCGGCGTCTCCACGGGCAACCCGCCGGCCTGACCCGCCCGCGCGAAGGGCCCGGCAGCCGAGGCTGCCGGGCCCTTTCGCATGGCCGGTGCGCGGTCGCGCTACAGGTACGGCCCGCCCGTGCGGCCGGCCGAACGGCCGCCCGGAGGCTGCTCGTCGAGGCCGTCATGCCCGACGCCCGGCGGGAGGGCGCGGCGCATCTGCTCCAGCTGGGCGCGGGCCGCCATCTGCTGGGCGAACAGCGTGGTCTGGATCCCGTGGAAGAGACCCTCCAGCCAGCCGACCAGCTGGGCCTGCGCGATGCGCAGCTCCGCGTCGCTCGGGGTCGTCTCGTCCGTGAAGGGCAGCGAGAGCCGCTCCAGCTCCTCGACCAGCTCGGGCGCCAGACCGTCCTCCAGCTCCTTCACCGAGCTGGCGTGGATCTCCTTGAGCCGGACCCGGCTGGCCTCGTCCAGGGGAGCCGCGCGCACTTCCTCCAGAAGCTGCTTGATCATGCTGCCGATCCGCATGACCTTCGCGGGCTGCTCCACCTGTTCCGTGACCGGGGTCTCGCGGGAGTCCTCGTCACCACCGCCGCCGCTGAGCGCCATGCCGTCCTGGCCCACGACCAGGATCTGCGGGTTCTCCGGCGACCTTTCGTTCCTCGGCATCTCCATGCCGCCATTGTCTCGCACGCCTGCACCTCACCTTCGTGGTGCCCCCGCGGGAGGCTGATCCACCGTGTTGGAGGAGACGTGCGGGCCGGGCCCGGGGTTGCTCACCAAAGGGTGAATCCGGCTCCCGGGTCGGTGCGGCGGCCAGGTGCGATTCCGTCTGTCGGCCGAACCCGGAGTGCCGGACGTGTGGGGCGGTGTGAGGCTGATGGCCTCGATCTGACCGAACTTGCCGATCTTGCCCTACCGGGCACGGCGGGAGGGGGTCACCAACGTGACTCCATGGCAACGCGCACTGCGGGCGACGGGACTGGTGGTCGCCCTGGGGGCGGGTGCGGTCGTCTCACCGTACGGGGCAGGCGTCTCGTACGGAGCTGTCCAGTCCGTCCCGTCGTACGACGACCCGGGTGGAGGCGCCCTCGCCGCTCCCTCCGCCCCGTCCCCCGCAGGCGAGCCCTCGCGGGCCGGGAGCCGGGCCGGCGAGGGGCGGGAGCGGCCGGGACGGCCGCAGGACCCCGAGGAGGAGCGCGGCGCCGGTGAGGCCACCGCCGTGCCCGAGGAGTCCCGGGAAGCCGCCCCCGAGCCCTCCGACCCGACGGAGCAGCCCGTACGGGAGGCCGCCGCCGCGCGCGCCGACCGCCCCGTCGGACCGGTCCTGCGCATCCTGCCGCTGGGCAGCGGCCTGGTGCTGATCGGCCTCGGCCTCGGACTCGCCTTCTTCGCCCTGCGGCTGCGGCGGGTCTAGGTCTGTCGTTTGGATCAGGTCGCAGGGAAGCGATGGTTCTGCTCGACCCCGCGTCTGCGGCGTGATCCAAACGACAGGCCCTAGGACCCGCGGGGCAAGCGGGGCTTTGCGGACACACCCCGAGCCTGTCGGCCGGGGTGTGTCCGCCGGTGCCTCAAGCGCCCTGCGGGGTGATCAGCAGTACCTTGCCGATGTGGCCGCTCTCCTCCACGACCCGGTGGGCGGCGGCCGCCTCCGGCATCGGGAGCTCGCGGTCGACGACCGGGCGCAGATGGCCGCCGGCGAACAGGGGCCAGACGTGTTCCCGCACGGCCGCGACGATGGCCGCCTTCTCCTCCAGCGGCCGGGCGCGCAGGGACGTCGCGCTGATGGCGGCGCGCTTGGCGAGCAGGGCGCCGATGTTCAGCTCGCCCTTGATGCCGCCCTGCATGCCGATGATCGCGAGCCGGCCGTTCACGGCGAGGGTCTTGACGTTGCGCTCCAGGTACTTGGCGCCCATGTTGTCGAGGATGACGTCGGCACCGGCGCCGTCCGTGGCCTTGCGGACCTCCTCGACGAAGTCCTGCTCGCGGTAGTTGACCAGGATGTCGGCGCCCAGTTCGGCGCACCTGTCCAGCTTCTCCTTCGTACCGGCCGTGACCGCCACGCGCGCGCCGACGGCCTTGGCCAGCTGGATCGCCATGGTGCCGATGCCGCTGGAGCCGCCGTGCACGAGCAGCGTCTCGCCCGGGCGCAGGTGGGCGATCATGAAGACGTTCGACCAGACCGTGCAGGTCACCTCGGGCAGGGCCGCGGACCGCGTCAGTGCGATGCCCTCGGGCACGGGCAGCAGCTGTCCCGCGGGCACGACCACCTTCTCGGCGTAGCCGCCGCCGGAGAGCAGCGCGCACACCTCGTCGCCCACGTTCCAGCCGGAGACCCCGGGTCCGATCTCGGCGATCCGCCCGGAGCACTCCAGGCCGGGGTAGGGCGACGCACCGGGCGGCGGGTCGTAGAAGCCCTGCCGTTGCAGGATGTCGGCCCGGTTGACGGCACCGGCCGCCACCTCGACCAGGACCTCGCCCTCGCCGGGCACGGGATCCGGGACCTCGTCCCAGACCAGCGCCTCGGGCCCACCAGGTTCGGGAATCGTGATCGCATGCATGAAGGGGACGGTACTCCTCGGTCGCCGGACCGACTCCACTCCGCCCCCGGGCCGGCTCCGCCTCCGTCGATGGTCCGGTCCTGGCCGAAATCCATGTGCTGGACCGATGAGTTTGCGCGACGGTGAAGGTCTCCCCATGCGTAGCCCACGTACTCGGAAGGACCCGACACATGAGCACGCAGACGTCCGGCCTGGCGATCGAGACCGCGGGCCTGGTGAAAACCTTCGGCGAGACGAGGGCCGTCGACGGAGTGGACCTGTCCGTGCCCGCGGGCACGGTCTACGGTGTCCTCGGCCCGAACGGCGCCGGAAAGACCACCACCGTGAAGATGCTCGCCACGCTGCTCCGGCCGGACGGCGGCGAGGCCCATGTCTTCGGCCACGACATCGTCCGCGAGGCCGACGAGGTGCGCGGCCGGGTCAGCCTCACCGGCCAGTACGCGTCGGTGGACGAGGACCTCACCGGCACCGAGAACCTGGTCCTGCTGGGCCGGCTGCTCGGCCACCACAAGAAGGCCGCCCGGGACCGCGCCGCCCAGCTCCTGGAGGCCTTCGGGCTCACCGAGGCGGCCGGGAAGCAGGTCAAGCAGTACTCGGGCGGCATGCGGCGCCGCATCGACATCGCCGCGTCCATCCTCAACACCCCCGACCTGCTGTTCCTCGACGAGCCGACCACCGGCCTCGACCCGCGCAGCCGCAACCAGGTGTGGGACATCGTGCGGGCCGTCGTCGCCCAGGGCACCACCGTGCTGCTGACCACGCAGTATCTGGACGAGGCCGACCAGCTGGCGTCCCGGATCGCCGTCATCGACCGCGGCCGGGTGATCGCCGAGGGCACCAAGGGCGAGCTGAAGTCGTCCGTCGGCGCCGGATCCGTCCATCTGCGGCTGAGGGATCCGGACCGACGGGACCTGGCGGCGGACCTGCTGCGCCGGACCCTGGACGCACAGGTGCAGCTGGAACACGACCCGGTGGCCCTGACCGCCCGCCTCGGTGCGGCGGCGAACGCCGACAACGCCGCCCAGCAGGCGTCCCGCGCGCTGAGCGAACTGGCCCACGCCGGGATCACCGTCGACAACTTCTCACTGGGCCAGCCCAGCCTGGACGAGGTGTTCCTCGCCCTCACCGGGCACGACACGCACGTCTCCTCCGACCACTCCGACGACCCGAAGGACGAGGTGGCGGCATGAGCACCGCGACGACCACCGAGAGCAAGGAACTCGCCCCGGTCAGCGCCGAATCCCTCGCCGCGCTGCTCGTCTCCAAGGAGCGTCCGCCCCGGCCCAGCGCCTGGTCGACCTCGATGACCTTCGGCTGGCGGGCGATCCTCAAGATCAAGCACGTGCCGGAGCAGCTCTTCGACGTCACGGCGTTCCCGATCATGATGGTGCTGATGTACACGTACCTGTTCGGCGGGGCGCTGGCCGGCTCGCCGAAGGAGTACATCCAGTTCCTGCTGCCGGGCATCCTCGTGATGTCGGTCGTGATGATCACGATGTACACGGGCGTCTCGGTCAACACCGACATCGAGAAGGGCGTCTTCGACCGGTTCCGCAGCCTGCCGATCTGGCGGCCCTCGACGATGGTCGGCTATCTGCTCGGCGACGCCCTGCGGTACACGATCGCGTCCGTCGTGATGCTCACCGTCGGCATCATCCTCGGCTACCGGCCGGACGGCGGGATCGGCGGTGTGCTCGCCGGGATCGCCCTGCTGGTGCTCTTCTCGTTCGCCTTCTCGTGGATCTGGACCATGTTCGGGCTGATGCTGCGCACCGAGAAGTCGGTGATGGGCGTCAGCATGATGGTGATCTTCCCGCTCACCTTCCTGTCCAACGTCTTCGTCGACCCGAAGACCATGCCGGGCTGGCTCCAGGCCTTCGTCAACAACAGCCCCATCACCCATCTGGCGTCGGCGGTGCGCGGACTGATGGGCGGCGACTGGCCGACCGCCGAGGTCGCCTGGTCGCTGGGCTGGGCCGGCCTTTTCGTGCTGGTCTTCGGGCCGATCACGATGCGGCTGTACAACCGGAAGTAGGCCCGAGGAGGGACGTGGCCGGTCGTCGCGCACGGAGTGAGTGCGTGGCGGCCGGCCTCTTCGTCCCGCCGGTCAGCTGCGGGGCATCGGCGGCAACGGGCGGACGTCGGGCGCGATCTGTGAGCCGGGCGTCGCCCGCACGATCGTGATGAGCCGGTCCGTCAGCTCCAGCGTCCCGACGGCCGGATCGTCGTAGCCGAGCACCCGGTGACCGCGTATGACGCTCACCACCAGGTCGGTGATCTCCCGCGGGGTCTTGCCCACCTCGGCCTTGACCACCGGCCGTTCGACGATGTCGAGCCCGCTGCCCTGCTGGATGAGGTCCTCCATCACCATGCCCGCGGAGGGGCTGAGCACCGACAGGCCGAGCAGACGGCCGGCGGCGCTGGCGCTGGTGATGACCGCGTCGGCACCCGACTGCTTCAGCAGGGGCGCGTTCTCCTCCTCCCGCACCGCGGCCACGATGTTCGCCCCGCGGTTGAGCTGCCGGGCCGTCAGCGCCACCAGGACCGCCGTGTCGTCGCGCTGCGTGGCGATGATGATCTGACGCGCCTTGTGCACCTCGGCCCGCTTCAGCACCTCACTGCGCGTCGCGTCCCCGATGATGCCCACGTATCCCTCGGCGGTCGCGGCGTCGATCGCCTTGGAACTGGGGTCGACCACGACGACCTGTTCCTTCTTCAGGCCCGTCGCGCAGACGGTCCGGATCGCCGACCTGCCCTTCGTGCCGAAGCCGATGACGACGGTGTGATCGCGCAACGTGGACCTCCAGCGGTTCAGTCGCCACTCCTCCCGGGTGCGTTCGGTGAGGGCTTCGAGGGTGGTGCCGACCAGGATGATCAGGAACAGCACGCGCAGGGGCGTGACGATGAGGATGTTCGTGAGCCGGGCTGTGTCACTGGCCGGGGTGATGTCGCCGTAGCCGGTGGTGGAGAGGGTGACGGTCGCGTAGTAGAACGCGTCGAGGAGGGTGAGGCCGCCGCCCGCGTTGTCGTTGTAACCGTCGCGGTCGAGGAAGACGATCAGCGCGGTCGCGACGAGGACCACCAGTGCCATGGACAGCCTCTTGGCGACCTGGCGGATCGGGTGCTCCACCACTTTCCGCGGGAGTTTCACCCGATGGGTCACCAGATGCTCGTCCGCCTGGCGGGCGATCGCGTCCTGGCCCGGAAGTTTCACGTGAAACACACCCCGATTCCTCCGGACGCCCAGGGCAGGTCGAGCAGTTCCGCCTCCTGCCCCGCGCCGGCACCGCCCGGGGGCACGACGGCCAGGGCGTCGGCCGCCGCGATGCCGCGCAGCATGGCCGGTCCGTTGTAGTGCAGCGGCACGGCCTGGTCACCCCGCAGGACGACGGGGATGAGCCGGGTGTCGTACGGGTGCCCGTGCACGGCGTCCCTGAGCGGCAGCGTGTACGGCTCCGGGGCCACGCGGGCCGCGAGGGTCCGCAGCAGCGGCTCGGCGAGCGTCAGCAGCCCGGAGACGGCGGCGAGCGGGTTGCCCGGCAGGCCGACGAGGTGCTGGGTCTCCGTGATGCGGGCCAGCAGCATGGGGTGGCCGGGGCGCACCTTGACGCCGTCCACGAGGAGTTCGGCACCGATGCGGCGCAGCGTGGGGTGGACGTGGTCGACGGGTCCCGCGGCGGTGCCGCCGGTGGTGACGACGACATCGGCGTCGGACGTGGTGATCGCCCGGTGCAGGGCGTCGGCGTCGTCGCCGATCCGTCGTACGGCGGCGACCTCGGCGCCGAGCGCCCGCAGCCAGGGCGGCAGCATCGGGCCGAGCGCGTCCCGGATCAGACCGTCGTGCGGCCGTCCCTCGGTGAGCAACTCGTCGCCGAGGACGAGGACTTCGGCACGAGGCCGTGGGACGACGCTGACGGTGTCGTACCCGGCCGCCGCGGCCAGCCCGAGTACGGCCGGGGTCACCAGGGCGCCGACGGGGAGCAACTGGTCGCCGCTGCGGCACTCCTGGCCGCGCGGGCGGATGTCCTGGCCGGGGACGACGTCCCTGGTCGCGTACAGGCGGCCCTTGTCGTCGGTGCGGCCGTGCTCGCTGCGCAGAACGGCGGTGGTGTCCGGGGGGATGCGGGCGCCGGTGGCGATCCGGACGGCCTCGCCGTCGGTCAGGGGCCCGGGCGTGGCGTGCCCGGCCAGGACGCCGTCGTCCCGGACGTCCCAGGGGGCGGGCCCGGCGACCGCCCAGCCGTCCATCGCGGAAGTGTCGAAGGAGGGGAGGTCGGTGAGGGCGTCGAGGGGGGCGGCCAGGGTGAGACCGAGGGCGGCTTCGAGCGGCACGGCGGCGGGCCGGCGGCGGGTGGACCGGGCGAGGCTCCGGGCGGCGCGTTCGGCGGTGGCCCGGGCCTCCGGCCAGGGGGTGGCGTGGTGGCGGGTGTCCGGCCGGGGAGAGGTCTCCGGCGGGCCGGAGGCGCGGCGGCTGTCCGCCTCGCCTCGTCCGGCGGGGCCGGGCAGATCGTTGCTGTTGTTCACGAGGGCGAGCACCTCCTCGACGTCGAGGTCCTCGGCGTCCTCACCGGCGCGTGTGCCGTGCGGGGTCATCCGGCGTCCGGGCGGGTGTCGGGCGTGGCGTCGGGGGCGACGTCGGGCCGGGAGCCGGACGGCTGGGGCTCCGTAGTGCTCTCCTCCTTCCAGCGGACGGCGAGGGCCGCGGCCTTGCGGGCGGCCTCGGCGACCGCCTCGGGGCCGCCGCCCGCCCGTGCGGCCGCGTAGCCGACGAGGAAGGTGGTCAGCGGCGCCGCCGGCCGGTCCACACCGTGGGCGGCGTCGCGGGCGAGGTCGAGCAGGCCGCGGGTGTCGACGTCGAGGTCGATCCCGAGTTCGTCCTTGACTGCGGAAATCCATTCATCCAACACGTGCCCATGCTCCCTGATACGTGCCCTGGCGGTGGCGATGTCGTCCCAGGTGTCGCAGTCGAAGGACGCGACGGGGTCGGAGATGCGGGTGAGGTCCAGCGCGGCGATCAGCCGCCGCAGCGGGAGACCGGTGAGACCGTCGTGCCGGCCGGAGAGGAGCGCGAGCCCCTCGCGCAGCCGAGAGGCGTCGTAGGCGGCCACGAGTGGCTGGTCACGGCCCTCGGGGTCGGTCAGCAGCACGCCGTCGGCAGCGCTCGTCCGGAGCGTGCTCAGGAGCCGGTCGACCGTGTGCTCCCGCAGGAACGGCAGATCGGCGGAGAGCACCACGACGTGCTCCGCCGTGGTGTGCCGGAGACCGGCGTCGAGCGCGGCGAGCGGGCCGCCGCCGGGCGGGTCCTCCTGGGCCCAGGTCACGGGCCGGGCCGTCGGCCGGGGCGCGGCGACGACGACGGTGGCGCGGGCGCCCGCGCACGCGGCGAGCACCCGGTCGAGCAGGGCCCGGCCGCCCACGCGCACACCGGGTTTGTCTGCGCCGCCGAGGCGCCGGGCGGCACCACCGGCGAGCACGACGGCGTCGTACGCGGCGGGGACCGGCCCCCGCCCGGGGGCGGAACCGGTGCCGGGTTCACCCGGGAACTCGTAGGCGGTCACACCCCGAGTATGCGTTCCCCCGCGATCACAAGGAACGCGGGGGAACGGACACGATCACGGGCACCGGCTCGCGGACGGAACAGGAATCACAGCGTCCGTCCTTCCGGGCCCGGGGACCATAGATCACAGCGTCCGTCCTTCCGGGCCGGACCGGAGATCACAGCGTCCGCAGCAGTACCGCCGGCTGTTCCACGCAGTCCGCCACATAGCGCAGGAAGCCGCCCGCCGTGCCGCCGTCGCACACCCGGTGGTCGAAGGTGAGCGAGAGCTGGACGACCTGCCGCACCGCCAGCTCGCCCTCGTGCACCCACGGCTTGGGGACGATGCGGCCGACGCCGAGCATGGCCGCCTCCGGGTGGTTGATGATCGGTGTGGAGCCGTCGACGCCGAAGACGCCGTAGTTGTTCAACGTGAAGGTCCCGCCGGTGAGTTCCGCGGGCGTCAGCGTCCCGGTCCGGCCCGCCTCGGTCAGCCGGGCGAACTCCGCGGTCAGCGACTCGGCGTCGCGCGCGTGCGCGTCCCGGACGACCGGGACGACGAGGCCCCGGTCGGTCTGCGCGGCGAAGCCCAGGTGCACGTGCTCGAACCGGACGACCTCCCTGGCCTCCGCGTCCACCGTGGAGTTGAGCTCGGGGAATCGGGCGAGGGCCGCCGTGCAGATCCGGGCCAGCAGGGCGAGGAGAGAGATCTTGGGACCGCCGGCCGCGTTCATGGCCGTGCGCGCCCGCATGAGCTCCGTGGCGTCGGCGTCCACCCAGCAGGTGGCGTCCGGGATCTCGCGGCGGCTGCGCGCCAGCTTGTCGGCGACGGCGCCCCGGATGCCCTTGAGCGGCGTGCGGATCTCGCCGTGGCCCGTTGCCGCGGTGGGCTGCGGTGCGGGTGCCGTGCCCGCTGCCTGCGGCACGCGCGGATGCGGGTGCGGGTGCGGTTGTGCCGACGGTGCGGCCGCAGTGCCCTGGCCGGCGGCGCGCAGCGCGTACTCCACGTCCGCCCGAAGGATCAGCCCGTCGGGGCCGGATCCGGTCAGCTCCCGCAGGTCGAGGCCGTTCTGCCGGGCCAGCCGGCGGACCAGGGGCGAGATCACGGGGACGGGGCCGTCCTCGGTCCCGGGGACACCCGCCTGCCCGTTCACCGCCGCCGGGCCGGCGCCCTGCCCCGCGGTCGTCACCGCCCGGGAGCCCGCCGCGGACGCACCGGACAAGGGCCTTCCCTGCCGCACCCTGCGGCGCCGCGCGGGCGCCTCGGACGTGCCGTATCCGACCAGGACGTTCCCGGACCCCTCGGCGTCGGCGGACCTTGCGTCCCCGGCGCCGGACGCCGGCCGCTCCCCCACCGCCACCGTGATCAGCGGCGCCCCGACGGGCAGTTCCGTGCCCTCCTCGCCGAAGCGGGCCGTGACCACACCGCCGTAGGGGCAGGGCACCTCGACCATCGCCTTGGCCGTCTCGACCTCGACGACCGGCTGGTCGATCGCGACGACGTCGCCGACCTCGACCAGCCAGCGCACGATCTCCGCCTCGGTGAGCCCCTCACCGAGGTCGGGCAGCTTGAACTCCAGCACCTGTGCCATCAGCTCTCGGCCTCCCATTGCAGACGCCCCACGGCGTCCAGGATCCGGTCCACACCGGGCAGGTGGTGGCGCTCCAGCATCGGCGGCGGATACGGGACGTCGAACCCGGCCACGCGCAGCACCGGCGCCTCCAGGTGGTGGAAGCAGCGCTCCGTGACCCGCGCCGCGATCTCCCCGCCCGGGCCGCCGAAGGAGCCCGACTCGTGGACGACGACCGCGCGTCCCGTCCGCCGCACCGAGGCGCACACCGTCTCGTCGTCGAACGGCACCAGGGAGCGCAGGTCGACGACTTCGAGGTCCCAGCCCTCGGCCCGGGCCGCCTCGGCCGCCTCCATGCAGACGGGTACGGACGGCCCGTACGTGATGAGCGTGGCGCTCCGGCCCGAGCGCCGCACCACCGCGCGGCCGATCGGTTCAACGGGCGCCGGCTCCTCGGGGTTCCAGGAGTCCTTCGACCAGTACAGCCGCTTCGGCTCCAGGAAGACGACCGGGTCGTCGGAGGCGATGGCGGCGCGCAGCAGCCCGTAGGCGTCGGCGACGGTGGCCGGCGTGACGACATGGAGCCCCGGAGTCGCCATGTAGTACGCCTCGGAGGAGTCGCTGTGGTGCTCGACGCCACCGATGCCGCCGCCGTAGGGGACGCGGATGGTGATCGGGAGCGGCATCCTGCCGCGGGTGCGGTTGCGCATGCGGGACACGTGCGAGATGAGCTGCTCGAACGCCGGGTAGGCGAACGCGTCGAACTGCATCTCCACGACCGGGCGCAGGCCGTACATCGCCATGCCGACGGCCGTGCCGAGGATGCCGGCCTCGGCCAGCGGGGTGTCCGTGCAGCGGTCCTCGCCGAACTCCTTGGCGAGTCCGTCGGTGACGCGGAAGACGCCACCGAGGGTGCCGACGTCCTCGCCCATCACATGCACGGCGGGGTCGGCGGCCATGGCGTCGCGCAGCGCGCGCGTGAGGGCCTGCGCCATGGTGGCCGGCTTGACGGCGACGGTGGTCATCGGTGCGTGTCCCCCTCCGACTCGGCCTCGGCCTCCAGCTCGGCCCGCAACTGTTCCCGCTGGTCGCGCAGTTGGGGCGTGGGCTCGGCGTAGACGTGGGCGAACAGGTCCATGGGGTCGAGCGCCGGGTCCTGGTTCATGTGCGCGCGCAAGGAGGCGGCCATCGCCTCGGCGGCGTCCCGTGCGGCCTGCTTTCCGGCCTCGTCGAGCAGGCCGCGGGCGGTCAGCTCCCGCTCCAGCAGCTGGATCGGATCGTGCTCGCGCCAGGTCTCGACCTCGGCGTCGCCGCGGTAGCGGGTCGCGTCGTCGGCGTTGGTGTGGGCGTCGACCCGGTAGGTGATGGCCTCGATGAGGGTGGGTCCGCCGCCCGCGCGGGCGTGCCGCACGGCGTCGCTCAGCACCTCGTGCACGGCGGCGGCGTCGTTGCCGTCGACCAGGCGGCCGGGCATGCCGTAGCCGACGGCCTTGTGGGCCAGCGACGGGGCCGCGGTCTGCTTGGCGAGCGGGACGGAGATCGCGAAGCCGTTGTTCTGGACGAGGAAGACCACCGGGGCCTGCCAGACGGCGGCGAAGTTGAGCGCCTCGTGGAAGTCGCCCTCGCTGGTGCCGCCGTCGCCGACCATGGCCAGCGCGACGACGTCGTCGCCCTTGAGGCGGGCGGCGTGCGCGAGGCCCACGGCGTGCGGCAGCTGGGTGGCGAGCGGGGTGGACAGGGGGGCGACCCGGTGTTCGTACGGGTCGTAGCCGGTGTGCCAGTCACCGCGCAGCAGCGTGAGCGCCTCGACGGGGTCCACACCGCGGGCCACGACGGCGAGCGTGTCGCGGTAGCTGGGGAAGAGCCAGTCCCGCTCCTCCAGCACGAGCGCGGCGGCGATCTCGCAGGCCTCCTGGCCGGTGGTGGAGGGGTAGACCGCGAGGCGGCCCTGCTTGGTGAGCGCGGTGGCCTGGGCGTTGTAGCGGCGACCGCGGACCAGCTGCTCGTACAGCGTGCGCAGCAGCTCGGGGTCGGCCTTCGCGGCCGCCTCGGTGCCGAGGACGCGGTACGGCTCGGCGTCGGGCAGCAGCGGCGCGGGGTCCGTGCGGGGCTGCCAGGCGGGCGGCGGGGTCGGCCGGTACGCGCCCCGCTGCTCCATGACCGTCATGACGGCACCTCCTCGTGGGAGCGGCTTCCTGCAGGCGCGTCGGCTGTGATGCGCCTCACCTACCGATTGTTCGGTCGTCGGCACAATTTGGCTACGGGTGGCCTCAGGCTGTGGACAAACGGTTCTCCACAGCCTGAGATGGACGCAGGACGTCCATGCTAGGGAGGCGGGCGCAGGTGGCATCTGAACGAATGGCCGAAAGCCAGGACAGCAGCCTGCCGCCACCGCCGCCGCGTCCGCTCGACGCCATCGACCAGGACATCCTGCGCATGCTCCAGGCGGACGGCCGCGCCTCGATACGGTCGGTCGCCGAGCGGGTCCACGTCTCGCGCGCCAACGCCTACGCCCGCATCAACCGGCTCGTCGAGGACGGTGTCATCCGCGGCTTCGGCGCCCGCGTCAACCATGAACGGGCAGGTCAGGGGACATCCGCCTACATCACCTTGAAGATCGTGCAGAACTCCTGGCGCACGGTGCGCGAGGAGCTCAGACAACTGCCCGGCGCCTCGCACATCGCCCTGGTGGGTGGTGATTTCGACGTGCTGCTGCTGGTGCACGTGTCCGACAACCGGGCGCTGCGCGAGCTGGTGCTGACCCGGCTCCAGGCGATCCCGCAGGTGCTCAGCACGCGCACGCTGCTGGTGTTCGAGGAGGAGGACCTGGAGCCGCAGGGGTGAACGGCCGGGCCGCGCCCGTCAGCTCGCGGCCACCGCAACGCCGAGCAGCACCGCGAACATCACGGGGAGCAGCGCGCATCCGAGCCCGGTGCCGGCCGCCGCCAGCCGCAGTCCGCGCAGGGACCGGCGATGCGGCAGCACCCAGGCGAGCACGAGCAGGCCGGCCGCCCAGAACAGCACGCCCGAGAAGGCACCGGGGCCGTCCTGGGACGCGAACCAGCGGTACTCCAGCGCGAGCAGCGGCAGACCGAGCAAGGTGGCCACGAGCGGGGCCCGCCACCACGTCCGGTGGGCGGCGGGGGAGGGCGGCGCGTCATTTCCGAGCATGCGCCCCACCCCATCACCGGCGAATTGCCGGGACATCGTCACGCGTACTCATCCCGCCCACGTGCGGGTACTCACGCGGGGGCCGCCGTCAGGCGCTCTTGCGGAGGCCGCCGAACGCCAGCCGCACCACCGCGTCGGCCACCTCGCGCTCGTTCATGCCCCGCCCGCCCGGCTTGTACCACTCCACGATCGAGTTGATCATGCCGAAGACCAGCCGGGTCACCAGGCGGACCTCTATGTCGCCGCGCACGTCCCCGTCCGTGGCGGCGGCCTTGAGCAGGTCGGCCACCCGGTGGTCGAAGTCGCGGCGGCGATCCAGGGCCCACCGCTCGGTGTCCGTGTTGCCGCGCACGCGCAGCAGGAGGGTCACATAGGGCAGTTCGGCTATGAGCACCTCGACCATGCGCCGCACGACGTACTCCAGGCGCGCGGCGGCGCGCCCCACGCGCGCGTGCTCCTCGTCGAGGATCCCGAAGAGGCCGTCCAGGGCCCGGCTCACGGCGCGGCGCAGCAGCTCCTCCTTGCCGGCGACGTGGTGGTAGATCGACGACTTGGAGATGCCGGCCGCCTTGGAGAGATGCTCCATGGAGGTGCCGTCGTAGCCGCGCTCGTTGAACACCCGGACGGCGACGGACAGCAGCGTGTCCGGGGTGTAGGTGTCGCGCTTGGCGGTGGTCATGAGGCGGTGCCCTCCCGCTTGTCGGAGGCGTGGGCGTGGCGGTACAGCGCGAGGGACGGCGCGTAGCGCCCCGAGGGGTCGCGCAGGTGCAGGTCGTCGAGGAGGGCGTAGGCCCAGGAGCGGCCGAGCCGGCGGCTCCACTCGAAGGGGCCCAGGGGGTAGTTGACGCCGAGGCGCATCGCGGTGTCGACATCCTCCTCGGTGGCCACGCCCTTGGCGACGGCGTCGTGCGCCAGGTCGATGATCCGCGCGACCGTCCGGGCGACGATCATGCCGGGCACGTCACCGATGACGCTGACCTTCTTGCCGAGCGCCTGGAACAGGCCGATGGCCTCGGCGAGGGTCTGCGGGGCGGTGTCCTGGGAGGCGGACAGGGCGATCCGGGTGGCCTTGCGGTAGTCCAGGGCGAGGTCGAAGTAGACGACGTCCCGGAACTCCACGGAGGTCTGTCCGTCGGCGAGGGCGAGCTGGCCGCCGCCCGGCAGCACCAGACGGGTGCCGTTGTCGTCCTCCTCGTCGCGGACCGGGATGCCCGCCTCGCGGATCAGCGCAAGCAGGTCACCGGCCGGGCCCAGGTCGCCCTCGGCGACGACGTACGCGGGCGGCTGCCGCTGCTCCGCCGTGTCCGGCTCCGGGCGCTCGGCGCCGTCCCGGTGGTCGTACCAGCCGTGGCCCGACTTGCGGCCCAGCCGGCCGGACTCGACCAGGCGTCGCTGTGCGAGGGACGGCGTGAAGCGCACGTCCTGGAAGAAGGACTCCCAGACCGACCGCGTGACGGCCTCGTTGACGTCCTGGCCGATCAGGTCGGTCAGCTCGAACGCGCCCATCCTGAAGCCGCCCGACTCGCGCAGCACGGCGTCGATGGTGGCCGGGTCGGCGCCCTGCGCCTCGTAGACCGCGAAGGCCTCGGCGTAGAAGGGCCGGGCGATGCGGTTGACGATGAAGCCTGGGGTGTCCGCGCAGGCGACCGGCGTCTTGCCCCAGGCGCGGGCGGTCTCGTACGCGCGCGTGGCGTACGTGACGTCCGTGGCGAACCCGGAGACGACCTCGACCAGCGGCAGCAGCGGCGCCGGGTTGAAGAAGTGCAGGCCCACGAAGCGGCCGGGGACGCGCAGGGCGCCGGCGACGGCGGTGACGGACAGGGACGAGGTGTTGGTGGCGAGCAGGCAGTCGTCGTCGACGATGCCCTCCAGCTCGCGGAACAGCTCCTGCTTGACGTCCAGTCGCTCCAGGATCGCCTCGACGACGAGGGCGCAGTCCGCCAGCTCGGAGAGGCTCTCGGCGGGCAGCAGCCGGGCGCGGGCGGCGTCCCGGTCGGCCCCGCTGAGCCGGTCCTTCTCCACGAGCCGGTCGAGGCGGGCCCCGATCGCGTCGGCCGCCTCGCGCGCCCGCCCGGGAAGGGCGTCGAACAGCCGCACGGGATGGCCCGCGACCAGCGCGACCTGGGCGATTCCCTGGCCCATGGTGCCGGTGCCGACGACGGCCACGGGGCTGCTGAGGTCCAGTGCTGTCATGTGCGCGATCCTCCCGCACGGGGTTTTCCACAGATGCGGCGGACCCCCTTGAACCGACCGATCGTTCGGTTACTCTAGCTCTGTCCGAGTGTTCCTGCCCAGGTTTCTGCCCAGGTCATGAACTCGACGAGGAGTTCTTGAGACGAGGAGTTGGTCATCCATGACCGCCGCACTCTCGGCGCACGAGCTGATCGCCCGGCACCGGTCCACCCTCGACCAGGCGCTGGAAGCGATCCGCACGCGCGCGTACTGGTCCCCGCACCCCGAGCACCCCAAGGCCTACGGGGAAAACGGCAGCCTGGACGCGGCCGCGGGCAAGGCCGCCTTCGACGCCCTGCTCGGCAGCCGCCTCGACCTCGGCCAGCCGGGCACGGACGACTGGGTGGGCGGCGAGACGTCCCCGTACGGCATCGAGCTGGGCGTGACGTACCCGCACGCGGACCTCGACGTGCTGCTGCCCGCCATGAAGGCCGGGCAGCGGGCCTGGCGGGACGCGGGCGCGGAGCAGCGCGCGGTGGTCTGCCTGGAGATCCTCAAGCGCATCAACGACCGGACGCACGAGTTCGCGCACGCGGTCATGCACACCTCCGGCCAGGCCTTCATGATGGCGTTCCAGGCGGGCGGGCCGCATGCGCAGGACCGCGGCCTGGAAGCGGTGGCGTACGCGTACGTGGAGCAGGTGCGCACACCCGACACGGCGGAGTGGACCAAGCCCCAGGGCAAGCGCGACCCGCTGGCCATGACCAAGCAGTTCACGCCCGTCCCGCGCGGCATCGGCCTGGTGATCGGCTGCAACACCTTCCCGACGTGGAACGGCTACCCGGGCCTGTTCGCCTCCCTCGCCACCGGCAACGCGGTCCTGGTCAAGCCCCACCCGCGCGCGGTGCTGCCGCTCGCGCTCACCGTGCAGGTCGCCCGCGAGGTGCTCGCCGAGGCCGGTTTCGACCCGAACCTGGTCGCGCTGGCCGCCGAGCGCCCCGGCGAGGGCATCGCCAAGACGCTCGCGCTGCGCCCCGAGATCCGGATCATCGACTACACGGGCTCGACGACGTTCGGCGACTGGCTGGAGGCCAACGCCCGCCACGCGCAGGTCTACACGGAGAAGGCCGGCGTCAACACGGTCGTCGTCCACTCCACGTCCGACTACAAGGGCATGCTCTCCAACCTGGCGTTCTCGCTGTCCCTGTACAGCGGCCAGATGTGCACCACCCCGCAGAACCTGCTCGTCCCGCGCGAGGGCATCTCCACGGACCAGGGCCCCAAGTCGTACGACGAGGTCGTCGCGGATCTCGCCAGGGCGGTCGACGGGCTGCTGGGCGACGACGCCCGGGCGAACGCGCTGCTGGGCGCGATCGTCAACCCGGACGTGAAGGCCCGGCTGGAGGCCGCGGCGGGGCTGGGCGAGGTCGCCCTCGCCTCCCGGGAGATCACCAACCCGGAGTTCCCCGGCGCGGTCGTCCGCACGCCGGTGATCGTGAAGCTGGACGGGGCCAAGCCGGACGCGGAGGCCACGTACATGAGCGAGTGCTTCGGGCCGGTCTCCTTCGCCGTGGCGGTCGACTCGGCGGCGGACGCGGCGGAGTTGCTGCGGCGGACCGTCCGGGAGAAGGGCGCGATGACCGTCGGGGCGTACACCACGGACCCGGAGGTCGAGCAGGCCGTGCGGGAGGTGTGCCTGGAGGAGGCGGCTCAGTTGTCGCTGAACCTCACGGGAGGGGTGTATGTGAACCAGACGGCCGCGTTCTCCGACTTCCACGGGTCGGGTGGAAACCCGGCGGCGAGTGCGGCGCTGTGTGACGGGGCGTTCGTCGCCAACCGGTTCCGTGTGGTCGAGGTGCGGCGGGAAGCCTAGGAGCTCGGGGGGTGCGGTGATCGCGCGGCTGTCGGTGCGTTGTGGCTTGTCGCGCAGTTCCCCGCGCCCCTAGGGCACGTTGCAGCTCCAGTGGTACAAGGTCATCGCCACGCTCGTCGCCAGGTTGTAGCTGCTGACCTGGGGGCGCATCGGCAGGGACAGCAACTGGTCCGCACGCGCGCGCAGTTCCGGTGACAGGCCCGTGCGTTCGGAGCCGAAGGCGAGGACGGCGTCGTCCGGGAGCTTCATGGCCCGGATGTCGTCGCCCTCCGGGTCCAGCGCGAACAGCGGGCCGGGCGGCAGGTCGGACACCTCCAGCCGTTCCACCGCCGTCGCGAAGTGCAGCCCGGCCCCGCCGCGTACGACCGTGGGGTGCCAGGGGTCGACCGTCCCCGTCGTCACCACGCCCGTCGCCCCGAAGCCGGCGGCCAGGCGGATCACAGCGCCCGCGTTGCCCAGGTTGCGCGGGTTGTCGAGGACGACGACGGGGGCCGTGCGGGGCGTGTACACCAGCTTCTCGAGGTTGGACTCGCGGGAGGGCCGTACGGCCAGGGCGGCCACGGCGGTGGGGTGCGGGCGCGGGACGAACGACGCGTACGTCTCGTGCGGCACCTCCGTCAGCAGCCCGGCCAGCGCGTCCCGTACGTCTGGGGCCAGCTCGTCGGCGAGGGCGAGTGTGGCCGCCCGGTCGGCGGTGACCGCGACCGGCACCTCGGCACCGAACCGCACGGCGTGCTTGAGGGCGTGGAAGCCGTCGAGCAGGACGGTGCTGCCGGCGAGCCGGCGCCAGACGGTGACGGGGTCGGTCATGTCCCGAAGCCTACGTGCGTGGCCTCCGGGCGATCGTGAGTGTGCTGCTCGGAGGGCTGGGCGGGCCCGCCACGCCGCAGCAGCCGGTCACGCGCGCGTGCCGCCCGGCCGCCCAGGCGGCGCAGGAAGGCCGTCGGCAGGAACACCGCGTCCGCCGCGATCATCGCCAGCGAGAAGAACGGCAGTCCGAGGACGACGGCGATCACGGCGTGCTCGGTGATCATGACGGCCAGCAGGACGTTCTTCACCCGCCGGTTGAACAGCGTGAACGGGAAGGCGACCTGCACGAGGACCGTCCCATACGTCACGAGCATCACCATCGTGCCGCTGGCGGTCAGCAGGTCGGCGAGCCCGGGCCAGGGCGAGAAGTACTCCAGGTGGAGCGGGTAGTAGACGGCGGTGCCGTCCTGCCAGCGGGAACCCTGGATCTTGTACCAGCCGGCCGTCGCGTAGATCAGGCACGCCTCGGCCATGATCACGAGCAGGGCGCCGTTGTGCACGACGTTCGAGACGACGTCGAGCATGATCCGCGGCTCACCGGCCTTCGCGCGGCGCCCGGTCAGCCACCACAGGGCCTGCGCCGCCCACACGGTCCACAGCAGCGCCGGTATCAGCAGCTCACCCTCCATCCGGCCGGACAGCATCGCCACGATCAGCAGGAACCCCAGCCCACCCCACAGGGCAGGCCCGGTCCGGTCCGTGACCCGCTCGCCCCGCGCGTGTGCCGCCCGGGCCCGCGCGGCCCGCCGGGCGTCCAGGGACCACACCTGGGCGCAGCGCGTGAACACCAGATAGACCGACATCAGGTGCAGCACGTTGTCGCCGCCGTCGCCCATGAAGACGCTGCGGTTCTGGAGCGACAGCACGCCGACCATGAACAGCACCGACATCGTGCGGGTGCGCCAGCCCAGCATCAGCAGGGCACTGGCGAGGATCGCGAGCAGGTAGACGGTCTCGAACCAGATCCCGCCGTCCGACCACATGAGAGCGGTGAAGGCCTGGTTGGTCCCGATCAGCTGCTCGGCAAGACCCCAGCTCCAGGGCCCGTCGGGACCGTAGAGCTCGTGGCGGTGGGGGAACTCGCGCAGCAGGAAGAGCAGCCAGGTCGCGCTGAAGCCGATACGGATCACGGCGGTCTGGTACGGGCCGAGGGCGGTCTCGGTGACCCGGGCGATACCGCGCGAGACGGCCAGGGAGAAGCGGTTCACCGCACGCCACCCCCGGCCTCGTCCGCCGGCACCGGCCACCACGGCAGCTCGCGGTAGGCCGGCGTCGTGGACACCTTCTCCCGGCTCCACTTGGGCGGGGGCACGTTGCTGGTGCGGGAGCGGACCTGGACGCGTTCGATGACGCCACGGCCCCCGGTGGCGGCCCGCACGGCGTCGTCGCGGTCGAGGCGCAGCACTACGATCCGGCGCAGGTACGACTCGGAGAGCGAGCCGCGCAGCCCCACCGGGCGGTTCTCGCCGTCGTGTGTCGCGAGGAAGAAGTCCCAGGCCCGGCGCAGCTCGTTCTGCTGGGTGTGGCTGGGCAGCAGGTTGCCGTCGATGGCCCGGCCGTCCTCCGCGGACAGGTCGTACCAGCCGGTGGTCAGCGTCCCGCCCTCACCGTCCCGGACCTCGGCGCGGACCTGGATGGAGATGTTCTGCTGGAGCGGGTTCGGCGCGAAGAGCTTCCAGTTCTGCTCGAACTCCGGATAGATCCAGTCGTCCACGGCCTTGCCGTGCTCCCGGGTGACGGTGTTCGGCGGCGCGACGTGCAGGAACGTCATCCCGAGGTGCGCGCAGGCCCCGACCGCGACGACCGCGAGCGCCAGGGCGACACCGATCTGGTAGCGGAGGGAGAGCGCGGCGATGCCCGCGCGGGGGCTGGTGGCCGGGTCCGGCTCGGCGGCCGGGTCCAGCTCGGTGGCGAGGTGCGGCTCGGCGGCCGGGTGCGACTCCTCGGCCAGCCCGACGGACGGGGTGGGCGCACCGGAAGCGGCCGGCGTGCCCCAAGCCGCTGGCGCGCCCGACTCGGCGGGAACACCCGGCGCGGTCGGCGCGGTCGGCCCGGCCGGCCCCTCCGGCCCGTCCGGCCCGTGCCGGGCGTTCGAGCCTCCGTCGTACGCGTCCATTCAGCCCCGTCCACGATCCCGGTCCGTCGTTGTCGTCCGCCCGGTCGCGAGGGCGTCGCACCGCCCGCGCACCGCTGCGCGACGTCGGCACGGGCACCGTACTCAGGCCGCCCACCCGGGCACAGCCTCTTGCGCCGGTTCGGGCCGTGGCCGTCACCACACCACGGCACCCGACCCGAAGTCGGCCGGGGGTCGACCGGAAGCCGACCGTACGGCGCCCGCGTCGACCGATGAGCGGTGATCCCTCTGGTCCACAGGGGTCCCCCGCAGGTTATCCACAGGGCGCCCGGCCAGGTCGCCCGCAGGAGTGACACCCTACGGCCCCCTCCCGCACACCCATTCCCTTCTTCTAGAACCTGTTCTACCTTGCTGCTCCGTCAGCTCCAGTCAGCTCATCCGTCAGCTCGAGGGACCGGCCGGAAGGACAGGCACCGTGGACTTCACCTTCACCGAGGAGCAGGAGGCGGCGGCCGAGGCGGCGAAGGGCGTGTTCGCCGGGGGCGCGCCGGACTCCGTGCCCAGCCCCGCCCTCACCCCGGGCGCCGTCGCCGACACCTTCGACCGCGCCCTGTGGGCCAGGCTCGCCGACGCCGATCTGCTGAGCCTGCTGCTGGACGCGCACCACGGCGGGGCCGGCCTGGACGCGATCGCGCTGTGCCTGGTGCTGCGGGAGTCGGCGCGCGTCCTGGCCAGGGTGCCGCTGCTGGAGAACAGCGCGGCAGCCGCCGTCGTCCAGGCCTACGGCAGCGAGGAGGCCAAGGCCGCCCTGCCGGCCCGGGCGGGCCGGGGCGAGCTCGTGCTGACCGTCGCCGCGCACGGCCGCACCGGCCACGACCCGGCCGAGCCGGCCGTCACCGCACGGCGGGACGGCGAGGCGTGGGTGCTGGACGGAGTGCAGACGGCGGTGCCGTGGGCGTACGGCGCCGACGTCACGGTCGTCCCCGCGCACACGGAAACGGGCCGGACCGTGCTCGCCCTGGTGCCCCGGGGCCAGGAGGGGGCCGTCCTCGCCGAGCAGTTCTCGACGAGCGGTGAGCGGCTCGGTGAGCTGCGGCTGGAGTCGGCGCGGCTCGCCGCCCGGGACGTGATCGACGCCGATGGGGCATGGGAGTGGCTGCGGGATCTGCTGGCCACCGGGACGTGTGCCCTGGCGCTCGGGCTCGGGGAGCGCGTGCTGCGGATGACCGCGCAGTACACGAGCGAGCGGGAGCAGTTCGGCTTCCCGATCGCGACCTTCCAGGCCGTCGCCGTGCAGGCCGCCGACCGCTACATCGACCTGCGCGCGATGGAGGCCACGCTGTGGCAGGCCGCGTGGCGGATCGCCTCGGGGGCCCCGGGCGCGCTGCCCGCCGCCGGTGACGTCGCCGTCGCCAAGATCTGGGCGGCGGAGGGCGTCCGCCGGGTCGTGCAGACCGCGCAGCATCTGCACGGAGGGTTCGGCGCCGACGTCGACTACCCCCTGCACCGGTACCACGCCTGGGCCAAGCACCTGGAACTGTCGCTCGGCCCAGCCGCGGCGCACGAGGAGGCCCTGGGCGACCTGCTGGCGGCCCACCCGCTGGCCTGACCCCACCGGCGACCGACGCCCGAGGGCGATACAGGCGCTACAGGACGAACCCGGGCTGCCCGTCGTCCGTCACGACGGGACGGCCCGCCGCCTCCCACACCTGCATGCCGCCGTCGACGTTCACGGCGTCGACGCCCTGCTGGGCCAGGTACATCGTGACCTGGGCGGAACGCCCGCCGGAACGGCAGATCACATGGACCCGGCCGTCCTGCGGGGCGGCCTCGGTCAGCTCCCCGTAGCGGGCGACGAACTCGCTGATGGGGATGTGCAGCGCCCCTTCGGCGTGACCGGCCTTCCACTCGTCGTCCTCCCGGACGTCCAGCAGGAAGTCGCCGTCCTTGAGGTCCGCGACCTCGACCGTGGGCACACCAGCTCCGAAACTCATGCCTCCGACGCTACCCGAACCGGCGCCCGGCCCGACCGCAGTGGGGCCCGACGGGGGCCCGGCCGGCCGGAGCGCGGCTCAGCCCTCGGCGAGCAGCGTCGCCAGCTCCCGCTCCCGCTCGGTGACCTGGGTGAGCAGCTGCTGCCCGATCTCGTCCAGAAGGCCGTCCGGGTCGTCCGGGGCCAGCTGGAGCATGTGGCCTATGGCGCTCTCCTCCAGCTCCTTGGCGAGCAGGGCGAGCAGCTCCTTGCGCTGGGCGAGCCATTCGAGGCGGGCGTAGAGCTCCTCGGCGCGGCTCGGGCCCCGCTTCAGCTCGGGCCCCTTGGCCCACTCCTCGGCGAGCTCGCGCAGCTCCGCCTCGTCGCCCCGGGCGTAGGCGGCGTTCACCCGGGTGATGAACTCCTCGCGCCGCTCGCGTTCCTTCTCCTCCTGCGCCAGGTCCGGGTGGGCCTTGCGGGCCAGCTCGCGGTAGAGCTTGCGGGCCTCCTCGCTGGGGCGGACCCGCTGCGGGGGCCGGACCGCCTGGTCCGTGAGCATCGCCACGGCCTCCGGGAAGAGGCCGCTGTCGTCCATCCAGCCGTTCAGCAGCTCCTCGACGCCGGGGATGGGCGCGAGCCTGGCCCGGGCCTCCTCCGCCCGGCGCCGGTCCTCCGCGTCGCCGCTGCGGGCGGCTCTGGCCTCGAGGATCCGGGCGTCCAGTTCCTCCAGCCGGGCGTACAGCGGGCCGAGCTTCTGTTCGTGCAGCCGGGAGAAGTTCTCGATCTCGACGCGGAAGGTCTCCACCGCGATCTCGTACTCGATCAGCGCCTGCTCGGCGGCCCGCACGGCCCGCTCCAGCCGCGCCTCGGGCCGCGCCGCCTCGCCTTCGCTCTGCGCCGCGCCGTCCTCGAGGCGAGGCTCGCCGCCCTCGGCACGCGCCGCGTCACCTTCGGGCGTCACCCGTTGCTCACCGGCGCCGCCACCACCCTGCTCAGCTTCCGGGGTCGTCACCCGACCAGCGTAGGCCACGGCCCGACCGCTGCTGCGCTGCGGACCGTCACCCGCCCGAGGCTCCTCAGGGATCACACCCCCATCTCCGCGGCGACCTTCCCTGCCCGCACCGCCGCCACCAGGTCCGCGTGGTCCGCCTCCGTACGGTCCGCATAGGCGACGGCGAACGCGGCGATCGCCTCGTCCAGCTCCTCGCTCTTGCCGCAGTAGCCGGCGATGAGGCGCGGGTCGGCGCTGTGGGCGTGGGCGCGGGCCAGGAGGGCGCCGGTCATCCGGCCGTAGTCGTCTATCTGGTCGGCGGCCAGGGCGGCCGGATCGACGCTGCCCTTGCGGTTGCGGAACTGGCGGACCTGGAAGGGGCGACCGTCGACCGTCGTCCAGCCCAGCAGGATGTCGCTGACGACCTGCATCCGCTTCTGCCCCAGCACGACCCGCCGGCCCTCGTGGCCCGCCGCCGGCGCGTCGAAACCGGCCGTCACCAGATGCGGCACCAGCGCCGACGCCCGCGCCTCCTTCACCTGGAGCACCAGCGGCTCGCCCCGGTGGTCCAGGAGCAGCACCACGTAGGACCGGGTGCCGACACTGCCGGTGCCGACGACGCGGAACGCCACGTCGTGCACCGCATGCCGGGCGAGGAGCGGCAGGCGGTCCTCCGGCAGGGTGCCGACGTACTCCTCCAGGGACACCGCCACCGCCGCGGCCTCCTCGTCCGGGACGCGCCGCAGCACCGGCGGGGCGTCGACGAAGCGGCGCCCGCCGTCCTGCGTGGCCTCCGTCGACTTGGCCGCGAAGCGGCCGCTGGTGTTGTGGCGGGCCTTCTCGGAGACCCGCTCCAGCGTGCCGATCAGGTCATGGGCGTCCGTGTGGGAGACGAGTTCCTCGTCCGCGATGGCGTTCCACGCGTCCAGCACCGGGAGCCTGGCCAGCAGGCGCATGGTGCGGCGGTAGGCGCCCACCGCGTCACAGGCCGCCTTGCGGCACCTGTCCTCGTCCGCTCCGGCCTCCCGGCCCGCGAGCACCAGGGACGCCGCGAGGCGCTTCACGTCCCACTCCCAGGGGCCGGGCACCGTCTCGTCGAAGTCGTTCAGATCGATGACCAGGCCGCCGCGCGCGTCGCCGTACAGGCCGAAGTTGGCCGCGTGGGCGTCGCCGCAGATCTGGGCCCGGATCCGAGTCATGGGGGTGCGCGCCAGGTCGTGGGCCATGAGGCCCGCGGCGCCGCGCAGGAACGCGAACGGGGTGGCGGCCATGCGGCCGACCCGGATCGGCGTCAGCTCGGGGAGCCGGCCTCGGTTCGACTCCTCGACCGCGCTCACCGCGTCGGGCCGGGACGGGTCCTGATCGAGCGTGGCGTGCGCGCTGCGCGGGATCCCCCGGCGCAGGGCTTTGCCCTCGTCCTTGGGTGAGCCCTCGGCGGGCCACTCGGCGAAACCGCGCACCCGCGGCAGCCGACGGGTCGCCCCCTGCGCCGCCCCGCCTTCGGCTCCGGCACCGTCCCTGGTCACACCGACCGCCTCCCCCGCACCCGCACGAACATCAACTCGTGCGACCGTACAGCCGATGGCCGAAACGCGTCAGACCCTGTGGACAACTCCACAGCTGTGGACAACCCGTGCAGGGCACACCGGCTCCCAGGGCATGTCAGCGCAGTCCCGCCCGCCCCGCGACGCGCCTAGGCCCCCGTCGAGACCTGCGTCGGCACAGCCTGCTCCCGGACCTGCTCCCGGACCTGCTCCTGCACCTGCACCTGTACCCGCCCCTGCACGGGCATCTCCACCTGCCCCTGCGCCAGCACCCGCTCGGCCCGCTCCGTCGAGATGTCGAGCCGGGCCAGCACCGCGGGGACGGCGATACTCGGCAGGAAGTGTTCGAACATCACGACGATGCGGCGCTCCAGATCCTGGCGCTGGCAGCGCAGCTGCGACAGCAGTTGCACCCCCGAGAAGCTGCCGACCAGCAGCTCCGCCGTCTCGGCCACGTCGACATGCGGCAGCAGTTCGCCCTGTGCCTTCGCCTCCGCCAGCATCTGCACGTTCTGGTCGATCCACATCCGGAAGGCCGGGGTGCGGTCGAGGTCCATCGCCCCCTGGTCGAGAGCGAGCCCCACACTGGCGCGGACCAGCGGTTCGGACCGCAGCCGGCGGGCCAGCACCAGACCGGAGTCGACGAGTTCCTGGAGCTTGCTGGACTGCGGCGGGAGCGCGATCGCGAGCTGCTCCTCGAACACCCCCAGCGCCAGCTCCTCCTTGGAACCGAAGTGGAAGTACAGCGCGCCCTTGGTGACGCCCGCCCGGTCCAGGATCTCCCCGATGGTGGCCGAGGTGTAGCCGCGTTCGTCGAAGACGGCCGCGGCCGCTTCGAGGATGGTCCGCCGGGTGCGGATCGCGCGCTCCTGTCGCGCCATCGGGTGCCTCCAGATCTCCGTCGATTCCTGTGAAATCGCTGTGCAGCGGGGGCGCGGAGAGCCTGTCCCGGCGGTCTGGCCCACCCTTTGAAAAAAACCGGCTCGTCCGTATCTTAGTCAGTCGCCGACTTCAGCCAGGCAGCCGATCCTGGGGGTTCTCATGCCGCAGTCAGAACCTTTAAGCGCACCCGTGGACGATCAGACCGGACAGGAGGGCCGTCCGGCAAACAGAACCACCGCGGCCGTCGAGAACGCGCCACACGCCGCGGTCACCGACCGCACAGAACCCCCCGACGCCCCCGGAGTCCCCGAGACCGTCCCGGTCACCAAGGAACTCGCCCACCGCACCACCGAAGCAGACGTCTTCCCCGCCCGGTGGCGCCGAATCTCCGAAACCCGCTTCCGTTTCACCGCTCACTGGCCGGCCGACCACGCCTTCTTCGGCCCCGTGGACGACCGCCACCAGGACCCGATGGTCGTGGGCGAAACGTTGCGGCAGGCCTCGATGGTGCTCGCGCACGCCGAGTTCGGCGCCCCCGCCGACACCCACTTCGTCATGTGGGACCTGACGGTCCACACCGACCCGTCCGCGCTCCTGCTGGCGGACGCGGCCGAACCGGTCGAGGTCGACGTCGTGTGCTCCGAGATACGCCGTCGCGGTCGCGGCCTGAGCAGCATGCGGACCACGATGGAGTTCCGCCGCGCGGGGCGCTTCGTCGCCCGCGGCACCGGCAGCACCGGCTGCACCTCGCCGCTCGCCTACCGCCGTCTGCGGGCCAACCAGTTGGCCGAACTGGGCACTCCGGTGCCGCTGCTGCCGGGCATATCTCCGGCGCTCGCCGGCCGCTGCCGTGCCGAGGACGTCGTCCTCGCCCCCGCCGACCGCCCCGGCGTCTGGCAGCTGCGCGTGGACACCGGCCACCCGGTGCTCTTCCCACGGCCCAACGACCACGTGCCCGGCATGGTCCTGTTCGAGGCGGCCCGCCAGGCGGCGACTGCCGCGTCCGGCCGGCAGCCCTTCCTGCCCCGCTCGATGACGGCGACCTTCTCCCGGTACGCCGAACTGCGCACCCCGTGCTGGATCGAGACGGAGGTGCTCGACGAGATTCCCCGGGATCCGGGGAATCCGGGGGATCCGGGGGAGACGACCGTAAGGGTCTCGGGGCGGCAGGACGGCGAGTCCGTCTTCAGCGCCACGCTGACCTGCGCGCAGTCGGCCCGGGTACGGTCCCTGTCGTGACGGTCGACTTTCTCATCACGGGCGCGAGCGGCTTCGTCGGCAGCAGGGTCGCCGCAGTCGCCCGCCGGCAACCCGGCGTCCGCGTACGGCACTTGTCACGCCGTACGCCACCGGGAGCCGGCCCCGGCGAGTCCGTCCGGGGCGACCTCGGCGACCCGCTCTCGCTGCGCGGCGTCTGTGCGGGCGCCGACGTCCTGGTGCACTGCGCCACGAGGATCGGCGGCGACGCCGTGACCGTCGAGGCCGTCAACGACCTGGGCACGCGGGCCCTGGTCGAGGAGGCCGTACGCGCCGGGGTGCGCCGGATCGTGTACGTGAGCACGGCCGCCGTGTACGGCCGGGGCCCCTTCCGCGGTGTCCGCCCCGGGGACGTGCCCATCGCGCCCGCGTCGGCCACCAGCCGCACCCGGGCCGCCGCCGAACGGCACGTCCTCGACGCGGGCGGCCTGGTGCTGCGCCCGCACCTCGTGTACGGCGAGGGCGACCGGTGGGTCGTCCCCGGAGTGGCGTGGCTGCTGGGCGAGTTGTCGGCGACGACCCTCACCGGCCCGGCGGCGCTCCTGTCGATGGTCGACGTGGACACCCTGGGGCGTGCGGCGGTGGCCGCGGCCCTGTCCCCGGCGCACGACGGCGGTGTGCACCACGTCAATCATCCCGAGCCGGTGAGCGTCCCGGAGTTGGTCGGCGCCGTGCGGACCCTGCTGGACGAGCCCGGCGGCGGTGCGGCGGTGGACGTCGCCACCGCCCTGGACCGGGCCGCCGGGAAGCCGCTCGCCCTCCATCACCTCGGCATGCTCACGGTCGACCACTGGTTCGTGGACGACGCCTTCTGGAAGGACCTGGACTGCTCGCCCGGCGAGGGATTCGCGGCCGGATTCAGTCGCGCGGCACCCTGGTACCGCTCGTTCCTGCGAGGCCGGAAAGCTTCCTGATCGCCTCCGCCTCCTCGGGACGCGGACCCGGGTCCGGTGCGGCGCTCCCGGACCGGCCGTGCAGCAACACGGGCAGCTCCTGGTGCCCCGTGGAGATGATGGACCGCAGCCGCCGCGGAGGCCGGGACGGATCGGCCAGGGCCAGCCGCGGGAACCGGTCGAACAGGGACGTCAGGGCCACCGTCGCCTCGGCCATGGCCAGGGGCCGGCCCAGGCAGTGGTGCACGCCGTGGCCGAAGGAGACGTGGTCGCGGCTGGTGGACCGGGTGACGTCGAACCGGTCGGCGTCCGGACCGTGCCGCTCGGGGTCGCGTCCGGCACCGGCGAACGAGACCACGACCGGATCGCCCTTCGGAATCGTCAGACCCGGCTCGATCTCGATGTCCTCGACGGCGTACCGCAGCCCCGACATGGCGCCGGGCGCCTCGAAGCGCAGCGACTCCTCGATGGCGTCCTCCCAGGTCACCTGCCCGGAGCGGACGAGTGCGAGTTGGTCGGGGTGGGCGAGCAGGCTGTGCACGGTGTTGTCGATGAGGTTGACGGTCGTCTCGAAGCCCGCGGTGAGCAATAGGATCAGGTTGTCCATCAACTCCTGTTCGCTGAGGCTGCCGTCGTCGTGCGCGGCCATGAGGGCCGTCGTCAGGTCGTCGGCCGGGTGCTCGCGCTTGTACTGCAGGAACGCGGTCAGCGTGCCGTACAGCTCGACTCCGTTGGCCTGGGCGTCCTCCAGGGTGATCGCCGTGTCGAAGAAGCGGTTGATGATGCCGTAGAGGGACGCCCGCGGACCGTCCTCACCCGGCGGTACGCCGAAGAGTTCGCACACCACCTCGTGCGGTACAGGCGCCGCGAACGCCGCCCGCAGGTCGACGACTTCACCCTCGGGGATCCGCTCCAGGCCGTCCAGCGCCCGGTCGACGATCTCCTGGACGCGCGGCAGCAGCGCGTCGACGCGGCGCTTGGTGAAGGCGGCGGCCATCGGTTTGCGCAGCCGGCTGTGGTCACTGCCGTAGGCCGTGACCATGTTGCGCACCGACACCCAGATCGCGAGCGGCCAGGTGCGGGAGATGTCCCCGTTGATCCAGGCCGGCCAGTGCTGGAAGGCGTCCTTGCTCGTCTCGGGGCCGGCCAGGAGCCGCTTGTTCAGCTCCAGGCCGTTGATCCACCACGCCCGTACGCCGCCGGGGAGTTCCACCTCCACGGCCGGTCCCCGGGCCCGGATCCGGGATATCTCGCCGTACAGGTCCTGGCCGGACGGGTCGATCGCCAGGAAGGGGCAGGCCTGTTGTGCCATGACTCATCGCTCCTCGGTCCAGAGGCTGGGGAACCATCGTGCGATCCAGGTGACGAAAAAACTTGGCATCCGGTTTGTTTTGGCCACCACTTCACCCACTGTCGGCCAGGGGAAGCCCGGCCGGGCGCCGACCAACCGCGGCCGGCGACGCCCCGCTACCGCAGCGCGAGCCCCGCCCGGCCCGGCTCCTCCCACGCCCCGCCGGTCTCCTCCGCTGCCCGGCCGGAATCCGGCTCGGTCCCGGCCGGGTCCAGCGCACCGGCCAGGTGCGGTGCGGCCACACAGGGCAGGAGCAGACGCCACAGGTCCGTCAGCGAGGGGCGGCCGAGCCAGCCGGAGTCCTCCCGGGCCAGCACCTCGATGCCGGTCGTGGCGGCGAGGACGACGGCGCAGGAGCGGTGCGGCGGCATCCCGGCGGCGAGTTCGCCCCTGCGCTCGGCCTCGGCCAGCAGCGCGTGCACGCACTCCCGCCACTCCCGTCGCAGGTCACGCACCCGCCCGGCGACCGCGTCGGCGTTGAGCCGCAGCCCCGCACGCACCACGACGTCGGCGCACAGCAGCCGTGCGACGTGGTGCGTGACGTCCACGAGACGCTGGAGGGCGCACCCGTCGCCGTCGCGGGCCCGGGCCGCGATCCGGCGCAGCCCGCGGGCGGCCGCGTGCTCGACGGCTTCGGCGACGGCGGCCTTGTTCGCGAAGTGGAAGTGCAGCGCCCCGGAGCTGACGCCGGCTCCCGCGCTGATCTCCGCGAGGCTGGCCCGGACGTATCCCCGTGCCTCGAACTGCTCGGCCGCCGACCGGATCAGCGCGAGACGGGTCCGGACGGCCCGGTCCTGTTTGGTCACCCCTGGCTCCCCTGGAGGGCTCTGATGGCGACGCAATGAAACCAACTCGCTGGTTTTTTCACAACGCGCCGACGAGCGAGGGGCCTTGGTCGGCCGCGCCGCTCCGCCGGGCCGCGGACCCACCCGGCGGTGACATCGACGCCGAGCACCGCGCAGCCCGGAGCCGTGCCTACGACCGCAAATACGCCAGCACGGCCAGCACCCGGCGATGGGTCTCGTCCGCCGGCGGCAGGTCCAGCTTGGTGAGGATGCCGGAGATGTGCTTGCCGACGGCCGCCTCGGAGACCACCAGTTCGCGGGCGATCGCGCCGTTGGACCTGCCCTGCGCGATCAGCGCCAGCACCTCCCGCTCACGCGGGGTGAGCCGCTCCAGCGGGTCGCGGCGGCGGCGCAGCAGCTGCCGTACGACCTCGGGGTCGACGACCGTGCCGCCGTCGGCCACCTCACCGAGCGCCTCGACGAACTCCTCGACCTGGCCGACGCGGTCCTTGAGCAGATAGCCCACGCCGGTGCCGTCACCGGAGTCCAGCAGCTCGGCGGCGTACCGGCGCTGCACGTACTGGCTGAGGACCAGCACGGGCAGCGTGGGCCGCTCCCCGCGCAGCCGTACGGCCGCGTGCAGGCCCTCGTCCTGGAAGCCGGGCGGCATCCGCACGTCCGTCACCACCACGTCCGGGGCGTGCTCGGCGACGGCCGCGATCAGCACCTCGGCGTCCCCCACGGCCGCGACCACCTCGTGTCCGCAGCGTTCGAGCAGTCCGACGAGCCCGTCCCGCAGCAGCACGCTGTCCTCGGCCAGGACCACCCGCAGCGGTCGCTCAACTCGCAAGGCCACAGGGGATCTCCACACGCAGCAGGGTCGGTCCGCCGGGCGGACTGGACAGGGAGAGTCTGCCATCGAGCACCGACACCCGGTCGGCGAGTCCGGTCAGCCCGCTGCCCTCCCCGGCCCGCGCCCCACCGCGCCCGTCGTCACGGATCCGCAGGACCAGCCGGCCGTCGCGGTGCGCCCCGCTCACCTCCGCCCGGCTCGCCCCGCTGTGCCTGCCCACGTTGGCGAGCGCCTCGCACACCACGAAGTACGCGGCGGCCTCCACGGCCTGGGAGAGCCGCCCGGGCAGCTCCAGGTCGACGTCCACGGGCACGGCCGAGCGGTCGGCGGCGTCGGCGACGGCGGCTTCGAGGCCGTAGTCGGCGAGGACCTTGGGATGGATGCCGTGGATGAGTTCGCGCAGTTCCGCGAGGGCCGTGCCCGCCTGCTCATGGGCCTTGGTGAGCTGGTCGGCCAGGGGTCCGGGCGGGGCGTCCAGCCGGGCCAGGCCGAGCGTCATCGTCAGGGCGACGAGCCGCTGCTGCGCCCCGTCGTGCAGATCCCGCTCGATCCGCCGCCGTTCCGCCTCGAAGGCGTCCACCAACCGCACCCGGGACCGGGCCAGTTCGACCATCCTGGCCCCCAGGTCGGCCTCGCGCGGGGCGATCAGCAGCCGTGCCAGCCCGGCCCGCGCACCGGCGGCGACGCCCAGCAGGTAGGCGCCCGGGGCGAGCAGGACCAGTCCGGCAGCGGCGAACCCGAAGGCCGCCGGCCAACTGGTCACGGTCCACATCTTGAGGACCTTCGCCTCCTGCCCGTCACCGACGGTGGCCATCAGCAGCGGCGTGAGCGCCACGGCCAGCGGGCAGAGCACGGCGACGCACAGCGCAAGGGCGTCGACCGGCCACAACAGCCCCGCGAACAGCACGGCATGACCGAGCTCGCGCCACGTGGCCCGCTCCCGCAGCCGGGTCGTCAGCCACGCGCGCAGGCCCGGCTCGCCGGGCGTCCCATGCTGCCCGGGCGCCGGGTCCGGGTCGACGAGCCGCAGCCTGTGCCGCTCCACCGCGGCGACCGGGATGCCCGCCAGGGCCGTGCACAGCAGCAGCGGCAGCCCCACGAGAACGAGCGCGAACACACCCCCGACCACCGCCGAGGCCACGATCCCCACCAGCACGAAGACGCCGGTCACCGCACCGGTGAGCAGGTACGCGGCCGAGCGCCACGGCCACGCGGACATCAGGTAGCCGGGGCGGCCCATGGCCTGCCACACGTTCCGAGGCTGCATGGGGATCACCGTAGAAGCCCGCCACGGACCCGGCCATGGGCCCAGGCGGAGGCCCGGGGGTATGCCTGGCCCTACCCCAGGTCTAGGCCCTGCCGCACTGCGCCGGCCCGTCCCTGCCCGGTTTCGTGGAAGCGACACCGACACCAGGGGGAACCCATGACACACGACGCCATCCGGCTGGACTCCGTCACCAGGGCGTACGGACCCCTGACCGCCCTCGCCGGCGTCTCCCTGGCGTTCCCCGCCGGGACCTTCACCGCCGTCATGGGCCCCTCCGGCTCGGGCAAGTCGACCCTGCTCCAGTGCGCCGCCGGCCTGGACCGGCCCACCTCCGGCTCGGTCACCCTCGCCGGCTCCGAACTGACCGGGCTGAGCGAACGCCGGCTGACCCTGCTGCGCCGCGAGCGCGTCGGGTTCGTCTTCCAGGCGTTCAACCTGCTGCCCTCGCTGACCGCCGAGCAGAACGTCGCCCTGCCCCTGCGGCTGGCCGGCCGGCGCGTCCCGAAGGCCCGGGTGCGCCAGGCGCTCCAGCAGGTCGGCCTCGCCGAACGAGCCCGGCACAGACCGTCCCGGCTCTCCGGTGGTCAGCAGCAACGCGTCGCCCTGGCCCGGGCGTTGATCACCCGCCCCGAGGTGCTGTTCGCCGACGAACCGACCGGCGCCCTGGACACGCGGACCGGCCGCGAGGTGCTCGGGCTGCTGCGCGGCATGGTCGACCGCGAGGGCCAGACGGTCGTCATGGTCACGCACGACCCGGTGGCCGCCGCGTACGCCGACCGCGTGGTCTTCCTCGTCGATGGGTGCGTCCACGGGGAGTTGACCGCTCCGAGCGCCGACACCGTCGCCGCGCGCATGGCCCGTCTGGAGGCCGTGCCGTGCTGAGCGCCGCCCTGCGCACCCTGCGCACCCGCTGGGCCACCTTCACCGGCAGCTTCGTCGCGCTGTCGCTGGGCGTGGCGCTGCTGACCGTGACGGGCCTGGCCTTGGCCTCGTCGGCCACCGCCCCGCAGCGCGCCCCCGAACGCTTCGCGGCGGCCCCGGTGGTCGTCAAGAGCCAGGACGTGCTGCGCGTACCGACCCCGGTCGGCGACCGCGAGTCCCGGCTCGCCCACCCGCGCCCGGTCCCCGCCGCGACCGTCGCGGCGTTGCGGAGACTGGGCCGGGTCGTGGCGGACAGGTCCTTCGCCGTCCACGCCCCGGCCGCTCCCTCGGACCTGGTCGGCCACCCCTGGTCCACCGCCGCGTTCGCCCCCTATGACCTCGCCGCCGGACGGGCACCCCGCACCGCCGGCGAGGTCGCCGTCACCGGCGACTGGGCCCGCCCCGGCCTGCGCCTGCACACCGACCGGGGCCCGGTACGCGTCGTCGGCACACTCACCTCACGCGGCTTCGAGAACGCCGTGTTCTTCACCGACGCCCGTGCGGCCCAACTCGCGCCCAAGGTCACCCAGGTGGCTGTCGAGGCTGATCCGGCGGCCGTACGGCAGGCGGTGGGCGGCCGCGCCCAGGTCCTCACCGGGACCGCGCGCCGCCTCGCCGACGCCGACCCCGGCCGGGACGGCGAGGCGCTCACGGCCATGAACTCCCTGTTCGGCACCGCCGGCGGCGTCACCGCCTTCGTGTCGGTCTTCGTCGTGGCGTCGACCTTCGCCTTCGCGGTCGCCCAGCGGCGCCGGGAGTTCGCCCTGCTGCGCACCGCCGGGGCCACCCCGGGCCAGATCCGCCGGACCGTCCTCACCGAGGCCCTCGCCGTCGGCACCCTCGCCTCGGCGGCCGGCTGCGCGCTCGGCTCCCATGCGGCCCCCCGCCTCGCGGCCTGGGTCGTCGGCAACGATCTCGCCCCGGCCTGGTTCACCATCGGCGACCACACCTGGCCGTACCACGCGGCCTTCTGGACCGGCCTGCTCGTCGCGCTGTGCGGGGCGACTGCGGCGTCCTGGCGGGCCGGCCGCACCGGCCCCAGCGAGGCGCTGCGCGAGGCCGCCGCGGAGACCAGGACCATCACCCGGGGCCGCCTGCTGTCCGGCACAGCCCTGCTGCTGGCGGCCGCGGTGACCCTCGGCCTGTCCCTGACCGACGACCCGTCCGACCTGCTGCACCGCAAGAGCTACGTCAGCCGCCCCATGCTGCTGATCACCGCGGCCGCCCTGCTCTCCCCGCTCGCACTGCGCCCCCTGACCCGGCTGCTGACGTGGCTGCCGGGCCCCTGCGCCCTGCTTGTCCGCGAGAACACCGCCGCCGGGATGCGCCGCACCGCCGCCCTGGCGGCCCCCGTCCTGGTCACCGTCGCCCTCGCCGGTTCACTCCTCGGCGCCACCGCGACCCTGAACCGGGCGCAGACCACCGAGACGAGCGAGCGCACCACCGCCGCCTTCGTCCTGACCCCGCCGGCCGGCACCGGCTTCGACGACGCCGCCCTGCGCAGACTGCGCACCATCCCGGGCACGGAGATGTCACCGACGTCCTCCACGTCCGTACACGTCCTTGAGGACGGCGTGGCCCTCATCCGCTCCGAGGCCCGCGCCGCCGCGCCCGGCCCCCTCGCGGCCACCACCCGCCTGCCCCTGACCACCGGCGCGGTGAGCGACCTCGACGACGACTCGATCATCGTCAACGAGGAGTGGCAGCGGCACCACGTGGGCGACCGCGTCCGGGTCTGGCTCGGCGACGGAACACCGCGCACCCTGCGGATCGCCGCGGTGATGCCCACCGGCACCGGCGACCACGGCGTCTACGTCACCCCGCGCAACGCCCCGGGCGCCACGGTCGACCGCATCGACGTGGCCCTGACCGCCGACGCCGACCCGAGAACCGTCGCCACCGCCCTGCACCAGGCACTCGGCCCCGGGAACGGCCAGGTCCTCACGCGGGCGGAATGGCTCCGGGCCACCCACCCCGAGACGAACCGCACCACCCGCCTCGGCCTCCTCCTGGTCCTGGGCATCGCCCTCCTTTACACGGGCATCTCGGTGGCCAACACCATGGTCATGGCGATGTCGGACCGGGCCCGCGACCTGGCCGTGCTGCGGCTGGCCGGCGCCACCCGGTGGCAGGTCCTGCGGCTGACCGGCGCCGAGGCCCTGACGGTCGTGGCGGCCGGCGCCCTCCTCGGCCTCCTGGTCGCCACCCTCAACCTGGCCGGCATGGCGAGCGCCCTCAGCCTGCTGTCGGCCCCGGCCACGATCGAACTCCCCTGGCAGGCCCTCGGCACGACGACGGCCCTCTGCGCCCTCCTCGCCGTGACCTCCGCACTCGTCCCGGCCGCCCTCGCCCTGCGCCGCCGCCCGGCGGAACTGGCGGGCGTACGGGAGTGACAGGCACCGGACGCTCCACGGGCGGGTCCATCTCATGACGAAATCGATAACCTGGCAGCCGTGAAACGGACCTCGTTCGACACCTGGCCCTGCTCCATCGCCCGCACCGCCGACATCCTGGGCGACGCCTGGAGCCTGCTGGTGCTGCGCGAGGTCTTCTACGGCGAATCCCGCTTCGACGGCTTCATCGGCTCGCTCGGCATCGCCCGCAACACCCTCACCGACCGGCTGCGGCGCCTGGAGGCCGAGGGCCTGCTGCGGCGGCAGGCCTACCAGAGCGACCCGGTCCGCCACGCGTACCTGCTGACGGAGAAGGGCCGTGACTTCTTCGGCGTCCTCGCCGCGATCAACGCCTGGGGCGACCGCTGGCTGGCCGGCGACGAGGGCGCCCCGGTCGTCCTGCACCACACGCCCTGCGGCCACGACACCGAGGCCCGGGTCGTCTGCTCCGCCTGCGGCGAACCCCTGCGCGACCAGGACATGACCGCCCGCACCGGCCCCGGCTACCCGGCCCGCCTCCTCGACGAGCCGGCCGTCCGGGAGCGCTTCGCCTCCGGCCGGCCGCTGTCGAACGGCCGGGCCGACGAGGACTGAGGGCATCCTCGCCGGCCCGGAGCGGCACCCGTCACTGCGCACCGGGCTCCCTGACGCGTTCGGCGTCGCAGTAGTCCTGGTGCCAGTAGGGGTACGGCAGCGGCGGGGCGCTGACCTCGTCGAGCGCGGCGCGCTCCTCGGGGGTGAGCGACCAGGCCGTGGCGGCCAGGTTGTCGGTGAGCTGGCGTTCGTTGCGGGCACCGATGACGACCGATGTGACGCCGCGCCCCTCCAGCGCCCAGCGCAGCGCCACCTGGGCCGGGGTCACCCCCCGCTCCTCTGCGATCTTGCGGAGCACGTCGATGGTGTCGAACGTGCGCTCGGGATCGACCGGCTCGAACCAGCCCACCGCCCGCCGTGTGCCCGGCGGCGGTGTCGCGCCCCGCTCCTGGTGGCCGCTGAGCAGACCGCCGGCCAGCGGGCTCCACACCATGACGCCCACACCCTCGGCCTCCGCCATGGGAAGCAGCTCCCACTCGACCTCGCGGGCGGCCAGGCTGTACTGGATCTGGTGCGAGGCGAACCGCTCCAGACCCAGCCGCTCGCTGGCCGCCAGGGCCCGGGTGAGCTGCCAGGACGTCAGGTTCGAGGCACCCACGTAGCGGACCTTGCCGGACCGCACCAGGTCGTCCAGCGCCCGCAGGGTCTCCTCCCACGGGGTGCGGCCGTCCCAGCCGTGCGTCTGGTAAAGGTCGATGTGGTCGGTGCCCAGGCGGCGCAGACTGGCCTCGACCGAGCGCACGATGTGGTGCCGGGACAGTCCACGGTCGTTCGGACCGCTGCTGCCGTCCGGCATCTGCCAGCGCACCTTCGTCGCGATGATCACGTCGTCGCGCCGGTTGCCGAGGGCCGCGCCGAGGACCTCCTCCGCCTGGCCCGCGGAGTACATGTCGGCGGTGTCGAAGAAGTTGACGCCCGCGTCCACGCTCAGGTGGACGAGCCGCCGGGCCTCGATGGTCGTGAGCTGTCCCATGTGCTGGAAGCCGTGGCGGCCGCCGAACGTCATGGTGCCGAGGCAGATCTCGGAGACCTGCAGGCCGGTGCGGCCCAGGTAGCGCATGCGCATGGGGATCGATGTCCTCTCCGTCTCAGCGGGCGTCGGCCGTGACCTGCTCGTCGAGCACCGGGGCGGGACTCGGGGCGGTCTGCCGGGGCCGCAGGAACGCGATGGCGATCAGGCCCGCGACGAGCAGCGCGCCCGCGGCGGTCAGCAGGCCGTCGCGCACCCCGTCCAGGACCGCGGCGGGGCCGCTGCCGCCGGAGGCGTCCATGCCGGCCGCGGCGACCGTGGCGAGGACCGGCGTGCCGACGGTGACGCCGAGCTGCTGGCCGGTGTAGGCCAGGCCCGTGGCCAGGCCCTGCTCGTGGTCCGGCAGGCCCGAGGTCGCGGTGATCATGTAGCCGACGACCGCGAGGAGGTGGCCGAAGCCGCCCGTCGCGGTGGCCACCAGCAGCAGCGGCATGGCGGCGTCGCCGGTGTCGAGGAAGAAGAGCGCGGCCGTGCTCGCCGCCTGCAGCACCAGGCCGTACACCAGTGCCCGGTGGACGCCGATGGCGCCGATGATCCGCGCCGCGAAGGCACCGCCGAGGACGGCCGCAACGCCCAGCGCGGCGAACGTGAACCCGGCGTTCAGCGGCGTCATCCCGCGCACCTTCTGCATGTACAGCGTGAGCAGGAAGACCATGCCGGTCATCATCGCGAAGGTGACCAGGCCGGTGGTGTTGCCCCAGCTGACGGTACGGCGGCGCAGCACGTTCAGGTCGACGAGCGGTGCGGCGACCCGCGACTCGACGGCGAAGAAAGCGATCAGGAGCACCACACCGGCGGCGAGGGCGAACAGGGTCGTGCCTGCGCCCCAGCCGTTGCGCTCGGCCGAGGTGATGCCGTAGATGACCGACAGCAGGCCACCGGTGACGGTGACCGCGCCGAGGACGTCCAGCCGCGGCGTCTGCTCGTTGCGGCTCTCCTTGATCAGGGCCGGGGCGGCGATCGAGGCGACGAGGCCGACCGGGACGCTGATGAAGAGCGTGACGCGCCAGCTGGTCAGGTCGGTGATGACACCGCCGAGCACCACGCCGGACAGGAAACCGAGCGACAGCAGCGCGCCGTTGATGCCGAGCGCGCGGTCGCGCTGCGAGCCCTCCGGAAAGCTGGTCGTCAGCAGGGACATCGCCGCCGGGGTCAGCATGGCGGCCGCGACGCCCTGGGCCGCGCGGGCGGCGAGCAGGAACCCGGGCGTGGGGGCCAGGCCGCCGGCCAGGGAGGCGACCGTGAACAGGGCCATGCCGGCGATGAACCAGTTGCGGCGGCCGTAGAGGTCGGCGGCCCGGCCGAAGAGCAGCAGCAGGCCGCCGGACGGCAGGGCGAACGCGGTGACCACCCACTGGAGGTCGCTCAGCGCGAAGCCGAGGTCCTTGCCGAGGACGGGGAGCGCGACGCTGAGGATGGAGAAGTCCAGGGCGAGCATGAACTGCGCGCCGCACAGCAGGGCGATGATGAGCCACTGGCGCGTGGTGAAACGCGCCTTGGCGGGCGAGTTGACGACATCGGAAGTCATGGGTCGAGGCTCGCAATCCCCAACCCGCCGCGGGGAGCCCGTACTTATCCTGGGTTTATGACCACCAGCCTCAACGCAGTACGGGAATCCCGTCGACGCGAGGAACTCAGGCAGTTCCTGCGCACCCGCCGGGAGCGTCTCAGGCCCGAGGACGTGGGGCTTCCGCCGGGAGCGCGCAGGCGCACACCGGGCCTGCGCCGGGAGGAGGTCGCGATGCTCGCCGGCATCGGCGCCTCCTGGTACACATGGCTCGAACAGGGCCGGGACATCAAGGTGTCGGAGCAGGTCCTGGACGCCATCTGCAGGACGCTGCGCCTCGACGCCGTGGAGCGGGACCACCTCTACCAGCTGGTGGGCATGAACCCACCGCGGCGCACGGCGGACGACTCCCCCGGCACCGCGCAGCTGACGGCCCTGCTGGAGGGCTGGATGCCGAGCCCGGCGTACGTCATCGACCGATGCTGGAACATCGCGGGGACCAACCGGGCCGCGGAGCTGGTCTTCGGGTTCCGCGAGGGCGACACCAACTGCCTGGTGGCCTTCTTCACCAACCCCGCCTTCCGGGCCCGCCACCGTTATTGGGAGGAGATCGCCCCCGGTCTGGTGTCCGAGTTCCGCCGGGACGCGGCCCGCTACCCCGACGACCCGGAGTTCGCCCGGATCTCGGACCGGCTGACCGAGGAGAGCGCGGAGTTCGCCGAGCTGTGGTCGCGGTACGAGATCACGGCGGCCAACCGGGGTGTGAAGGCCATCGACCATCCGCGGGCGGGTTGCCTGATCTTCGAGCACTCGGTGCTGCAGATCCCCGACCGGCCGGGCGTCCGGCTGATGCTGCACACGGCGCAGGCCGGTACCGACACCCGCGAGCGGGTCGTGCAACTGCTGGACCGGGACGCCCGCAAGGACAGGATCTCGCTGGTCGAGGCCGGTTGAGGAGGACCGCACGAGAACCACTGGAGAACCACAAGAGCCCTGTATGGGAAGTCAAGACAGGGCTCGATCCTGTGACAATGCTCTGATACACATGACCGCGAAGGCCGGTTCCCGTGAGCGGAGGAATACGTACCGTGGTCAGCAAGAGCAAGATCGCAAGTGTGGGTGCCGTCGCCGCGGTGACGCTCGGCGCCGGATTCGTCCTCCAGCCCGTCGCCCAGGCCGAGGTGCCGCCGGTGAGCGCGGTCGTCCTGAGCCAGGGCGTCACGTCGGCGCCGTTCAAGATCAAGGCCGACGGCGACCGCAAGGTGCTCTACCGCAAGGCGGTGGTGCAGCCGGGCGCCTCGACGGGCTGGCACTACCACGTGGGCGAGGAGATCGCCGTCATCGACTCCGGCACCTTCACCCGCATCGAGGGCTCGGACTGCTCGGTGCGGGAGTACGGCCCCGGCGAGTCGCTCGTGGAGCCCGTGGGCCCGGACACCGTGCACATGGGCATCAACAACGGCACCGAACCGGTGGAGCTGTACGTCGTCGACATCATCCCCAAGGACGCCACCTCCCCGACCGTGCCCGCCCCGGACCCGGGCTGCGACACGAGCGGCGCGTACGCTGCCCGCGGGGGCGAGTGATGCGGCTGCCCCGCCCGCTGGGCGTCTCGGGCCCCTCGCTCTGGCTGCCCCCCGGGCGGCAGAGCGCGGCGGAGGCCGTCGGGCTGGCGCTGGTCGACCAGGAGACCGTCGACGAACTGGGCTGTGACGCGTTGCCGGTGGCCGACCAGGCGCCGCCCGAGATGGCGGTCGAGGCGGGCCGCCGGGCGCTCGCGGCGGCGGGCGTGGACGCCCGTGCCGTGGGCCTCCTGCTCCACGCCTCGATCCACTACCAGGGCCACGACCTGTGGTCGCCCACGCACTTCATCGCCGACCAGTTGGGCGCCGACGCCGCCGTGCCGGTCGGCGTCCAGCAGGTGTGCAACGGCGGTGCGGCGGCCGTGGAGCTGGCCGCCGCTCGGCTGTTCGTCGAGCCCGGCCTCGGCCACGCCCTGGTGACCACCGCGGACGCCTTCCTCGATCCGGGCTTCGACCGGTGGAGCGGGGACTACGGCATCGCGTACGGCGACGGGGCCACCGCCCTGGTCCTGCACCATCTGCCGGGGAGCGAGGGCGGCAGGCCGGCCGACCTGGTACTGCACTCCCTGTCGACGGTGGCCGCGCCCCGGCTGGAGCGGATGCACCGGGGGGACGACCCGTTCAGTCCGGCCGCCCGCTCGCTCGGCCCGCGGGTCGACATCCGCCGCACCAAGAAGGCGTACCTCCAGGCGGAGGGCATGGAGACGTTCACCGAGGCGAGTAGCGGTGCGCTGCGATCGGCGGTGGAGTCCTGCCTGGCGGGCGTGGGGCTCACGGCCACTGGCGACGTCCCGCTGCGTTACGTGGTGGCCCCGCGCCTCGGCCGCAAGACTGTCGACCTCGCCTACGCGCCCCTGCTGACGAAGCTCACCGGCGCGGAGCTGCTGCGCCCCGGAGCCGACACCGGTCACCTCGGCGCCGGCGACACCGCGGCCACCCTGTCCGAACTGCACGCCCGCCGGCTGCTAGGCCCCGACGACTACGCCCTGGTGGTGAGCGCCGGCGCGGGCTTCACCTGGTCCTGCCTCCTGGTGAGCGGCGCCTGAGCCCGACCACCGCGCGTCGCCCGCAGGGCCGGTATGCCGCCAGCGCCGCCTGCCCCGGCGGGCGAGCCGGGCTGGGCTCCGCCCCACCGGCCCGAACACCCGCACCCCGACGAACAAGCAAGGACCAGCGGCACCGGCGCCCCAGCGGGCAAGCGACCGCCGGCACCTGCTGCCCACCCGGCGGATGTACGGGACGGCCGCCCACCCGGCGAGACAAGCGAGGCCCCGCACTCCCACCGGCGGTGGCCCGGCGCGCCAGCCGCCGTCCCGGCACGACGCCGCCGCAGCAGGTGAGGAGAGGCCGGTACCGCACGCTCCCGGGGCCGCGGGGGCGTGTGCCCCGCGGCCCCGGGTGGTGTGTCCTGTCGGCTCAGCCGGCCGGCTGCATGGTCGGCCTGGAGAGGTGATGGACCATGCTCCGTACCGCCACCCGATCCTGCTGACGCCCGGAGCACTGCTCGACCGGTCTGGGTCGCGTCCGGTCCAGGGAGGGCTCGCCGCGCAGGATGTCCTGCTCCATCTGGACCAGGAACGGCGAGGGCTCAAGGCCCAGTTCCTCCACCAGGCGGGCGCGCAGCCGCCGCATGACGGCGAGCGACTCCGCCCGACGCCCGCACCGGTACAGCGCCAGCATCAGGTGCCGGTGGAAGTTCTCGTGCAGCGGGTGGCGGGCGGTGAGCTCGGTGAGCTCCGGCACCAGCCTGTGGTGCGCGCCGCGCTGGAGATCGGCGTAGATCCGGTGCTCCTGCGTGCACAGCAACGACTCGTCCAGGTGGACGATCCGCGCGCCGAGCAGCTCACCGGCCTCCACGTTGACCAACGCCGGACCGCGCCACAGCGCCACCGCCTGATGCAGCAGCTCAGACCCCCGCACGAATTCACCGCGCTGGACGGCCGCACTGCCGGCCTCGGCCAGCAGCTCGTATTCCGTGATGTCGAGGGCGACCCTCGAAGTGGACAGCACATAACTGCTGCCCTCGGTTATGAGAATTTCGTCGGCTACCTCGCCGGCACTCTTCCTGAGCGCTTCCGCGATGGTCCGCCGGACTTGGCCGATATACGTCTGGATCGTGGCCGTGGCGGTGCGCGGCGGATTGCTCCCCCACAACTCCTGCACGAGCGCGTTGACCGATACCGCACGATCTGCATTGACGGCCAGTAAGGCGAGAAGCCGACGCGGCTTGGGCGCCAGAACGATCGGCTCCGACTCGTCGTCGAAGACCGTCATCGGGCCGAGGACATGAATCTGCACCATTCCCCCTTATTGGTACATCCATCCCGTCCAGCGACGGAATGGCCGAACCTCTGCCCCCCGGATCGGCGTCAACCACCTACCCTGAGTGACCAGCCAACCATAGCAGGGTTGTGGCCAGAATCCGCTTATAACATGGACCGGACACAAATGTTTACGCACCGGAGCAGTGCATGTTACGTGCCTCACACTTCCCGAAAAAAGAACCACGGTGAATGCCTCTCAGAGTCATTCACCGTGGTTATCCCGGCCGTGCCGTATGCAACTTCATGACGGGCGCGCGCCCCGCCGGATCAGTCCAGAGAACCCAGCAACGCTATCGCCCGCTCCAGGTACTCTTCGAAGTGGGCCAGCTCTTCCGGCGTGAATTCGGCACTCAATGAGCCTTCGACCCGCAAGGCCGCCTTGTCGGCTTTCTTGGCAATGGCGCGGCCCGCCCGGGTCGCCCGGTTGACCACGACCTTCTGATGGAGTTCCGAGGGTTCACGAAACACCAGACCGGCCTTTTCCAGGTTGGTCAGGACCGTGGCCATCGTCTGCGGCGTCACCATGCACTCCCGTGCGAGCTGCGCCGCGGACATGCCGTCGGAGAGCGACAGCAGCAGCAGGACCGAGTACTGGGGCACCGTCAGGCCGAACTCCCGCAGCACTTCCGTCTTGCGTGCGATGAGGGCCTGTTCCGCCCGCTTGATCGTGTGCCCGAGTCGGCCAGCGGCGACCGTCTCCGTCGTCGTGTTCGCCATGTCAATAGTCTTGCATACGGCAGAGGACGAAGCAGTAGTCGTGCATTGCCTTCGCCGGGCCGGCCTGCGGTCCTTCCCCGGGGCTGTTTCGGTCACCGGGCCTTCCGTCGCCGGACGGCCGGGATCGCGCAGGTCAGCCGTGCGGTGCAGGTGCGCCGGCCCTGTTCGTCGCTGATGACGATCTCGTAGGTGGCGGTGTGCGTGCCCAGGTGCAGCGGCCGGCAGGAGCCGGTGACCTTCCCCGAGCGGGCCGCGGCGTGGTGGGTGCAGGACAGCTCCTGGCCGACGATGATCCGGTCGGCTCCCGCGTGCACCCAGGCGGCGAGCGAACCGAGCGTCTCGGCGAGCACCGCGTTGGCCCCGCCGTGCAGCAGGCCGATCGGCTGGCGGTTGCCCGCCACCGGCATGGTGCCGACCACGAGATCGGGGTCGCAGTGGGTGATCTCAATACCGAGTCGCTCCACCAGTTGCTGGTCGACATAGGGGGGCAGGACCTCGACGGGCCCCAGGGCGGTCTGAGTCATGACCGGCCCCTCAGTGCGCGGAGGCGGGCTCGGGCGACGCCGAGGCCGGGTCGCCGGACGCTTCGGTGGGCGCGTCCCCGGACGGCTTCCCTCCCGAGAGCAGGCTGCCGACGACGACCGCGCTGACCGCGCACGCCGCCGCGACGATCCACATGGTGGTGTGCAGACCGGTGGCGTACGCGTCGGCCATCGCGGTCACCGCGCGGTCCCGCACCTCGCCGGCCGGCAGTGACTCGGCGGCCTCGGTCAGACCGCCCTGCAGCGCCCGCGAGGTCAGCGCCTCGGCGCCGCCCGGGTACGCGGACACCGCACCGCTGTCGAGGGCGCTCTTGGTGAGTGCCGTGACGAGGGTGCCCAGTCCGGCCATGGAGACGGCGTCGGAGGCGAGCCGCACCGTGTTGAACATGCCCGCGGCCATGCCCATCCGCTCCGGCTCGACGGCCGAGACCGCCGCGCCGTCCAGGATGCCGAGCGAGATGCCGTACCCGATGCCCAGGAAGAGCAGGGGGCCGGCCAGCGCGGCCGTCGAGGCACCCGGCTCCACCATCGTCAGCCAGGCGGCGCCGACGGCGGAGAAGCACAGCAGCACGACGAACAGGGCGCGCTGTGAGACCTTCTGTGCGACCACGCCCGTGACGGCGGGCATCACCAGCGACGGGCCCGTCAGGAGCAGCAGGACCAGGCCGATGCGGACGGCCGACATCCCGCTCGTGGAGGTCAGGTAGGGCGGCAGCACGATGACGAGTGCCACGAAGCTGAACGCCAGCACCAGCGGCACCAGGCAGACGGCCAGGAACTGCGGGCGGGCGAACAGGCCCAGGTCGAACATCGGGTGCTCGGTGCGGCGTTCCACCGCCACGAAGACCACCATCAGGATCAGGCAGCCGACGGCCGAGCCGAGCACGATCGGGTCGGTCCAGCCCCGGCCCGGCCCCTCCACCAGGGCGAGCACGAACAGGGCGACGCCGAAACCGAAGGCGAAGGTGCCGGTCCAGTCGAAGCGCGGCCCGCGGTTGGGCTCCGAGCGGGGCAGCAGGGGAGTGCTCAGCAGGACGAGCGCGGAGACCGCGGCCAGCACGAGGAAGACCGAACGCCAGCCCCACAGGTTGACCAGGACGCCGCCGAACATCGGCCCGAACGCCAGGCCCGCTCCCAGGAACGTGCCGAAGAGGCCGAACGCCTTCGCGCGGGCGGTGCCGTCGAAGGACTGCGCCAGGATCGCGGTGATGGAGGCGAGCGCCGCGCCGCTGCCGAAGCCGGCGATCGCGCGCGAGACGTCGAGCAGCAGGATGCTGTTCGCGAGGCCGGACACGGTCATCCAGAAGGCGAAGAAGGCCATGCCCCAGGTGAACATCCTGCGGTGGCCGATGCGGTCGGCGAGCGAGCCCATGGCCGCGAGGCTGCTGGACGCGGTCAGCATGTAGCCGTCGACCACCCACTGGGCGGCGGCCAGTGAGCTGTGCAGATCGGCGCCGATGTCGGGGACGGCCACGGACGGGCCGGTCACCACCAGGGTCATGAGCGGGCCGACGACGCACGCCGCGGCGAGCGTGGCCCGCGGGTTGCCGGTGGACACGGAGGATCACCTCTGTCTGTTCGTTGTCACTTGGGTGTAGTCAGCTATGTGTAAGAACTCTGGCATAGATTAGGGGACAGGTCACAGCTGCTGTCAATGTCGTATGGCAGAGTTCTGTGTAAAGATGAGGGCCTGTCAATCGACGGGCATGTACGGCACACGGGCGAGCGGGAAAGGCGGTGCGCACGGCGATGCGCAGAATCCAACTGGGCGGCTCACAGCGGACCTTCGCGGCCGTCGGCCTCGGCTGCATGGGCATGTCGTGGGGGTACGACGAACTGGGCCGGGACGAGAGCGAGTCCATCGGGGTCATCCGGCATGCCCTGGAGATCGGCGCCGATCTGATCGACACGGCCGACCAGTACGGCCCGTTCACCAACGAACTGCTGGTCGGCAAGGCGCTGCGGGGACACCGCGACAAGGCGCTGCTCGCCACCAAGGGCGGGCTCGTGGTGGACGACCCCGCCACCTACCGCAGCCACCGGGACGGCCGGCCCGAGTATCTGCGCGCCGCCGTCGACGCCAGCCTGAAGCGGCTCGGCGTGGACCATGTGGACCTCTACCAGCTGCACCGCATCGACCCCGAGGTGCCTGTGGAGGAGAGCTGGGGTGCGCTCGCGGAGTTGGTGAAGGAGGGCAAGCTCGGCGCGCTCGGCCTGTCCGAGGCGTCGGCGGAGGAGATCGGCCGGGCGCAGGCGGTCCACCCGGTGGCCTCCGTGCAGAGCGAACTTTCCCTGTGGAGCCGCGACGCCCTCACGAACGGCGTGGTGAAGTACTGCGGGAGTGAGGGCATCGCGTTCATCGCGTTCGCTCCGCTCGGCAGGGGCTTCCTGTCCGGGTTGATCAGCAGCCCGAAGGACCTGCCGGACGTGGACGGGCGGCACCGGATCCCCCGGTTCCAGCCCGAGGCCATCAGCGCCAACCAGGCCATCGTCGACCAGGTCCGGACCGTGGCCGACCGGCTCGGCGCGACGGTGGCCCAGGTCGCGATCGCCTGGGTGCTGGCCCAGGGCGACCACGTCGGCGTCATCCCCGGCACCAAGACCCGCCGCTACCTGGAGGACAACGTGGCGGCCGGTTCCCTGACCCTGGCGCCCGAGGACCTGGCGGAACTGGCCGCGCTGCCGGAGGCGGTCGGCGCACGCTAGACGCTCCGCGGGAAGCACCGCGACACCCCGGGCCAACGGCCGAGCCACACCGACCTGCTCCTACGGCCGACGGTACGCCGGGGGATCCTACGGCCCGACCGCACGCGGAGGGGGCGGCGCTCCCACGGCCCGGCCCCACGCGGGAGCGGGCGCCCATACGGCCCGGCCGCATGCGGGGAGCGGCGCCCTACGGCCCGGCCCCACACGGGAACGGCGCCCCACAGCCCGGCCGCATGCGGGGAGCGGCGCCCTACGGGAACGGCGCCCCACAGCCCGGCCGCATGCGGGGAGCGGCGCCCCACAGCCCGGCCCCACACGGGAACGGCGCCCCACAGCCCGGCCGCATGCGGGGAGCGGCGCCCTACGGCCCGGCCGTGCCCGGCGACGGCGGTGTGTGCGCCGCGGTTGTGGTGCGCCGGCCGGTTGCGATCCGGCGTACGCCTCGAAGCGCCGGCCCCCGCCCCGCGCCCTCACCGGGCACGGGACGGCGCAGTCGTGTGTCACACCGGCTGGCGCCGGGTGCCGGTCACGAGGGTCGCCGGGACGACCGGCCAGCCGTGTTCCGCCGCGTGGGCCGCCATCCTCGGGTTGGCGCCGACCACGGTCGGGTGGCCCACCATGCGGAGCATGGTCAGGTCCCCCGGGTCGTCCCCGTAGGCATGGCAGTCCGCCGGATCCGCGCCGAACTTCTCCAGCGCCTGCCGGACCGCCTCCGCCTTCGCCGGACCGAACATCGCGTGCCGGATCCTTCCGGTCATGCACCGGTCCGCGTCCAGCTCCGGCTCGGTGCACAGGACCAGGTCGACCCCGAGGTCGTCGGTGATCGGGTGCAGGGTCGCGGGCCAGGAGCCGGAGATGACCACCGTGTGGTGACCCGCCTCCTGGTGCCGGCGCAGTCGGGTAACGGTCGGCTCGATGAACGGCGCCCCGTCTTCGCGCAGTTCGGCGTACCACTCGCGCGCCTCGGCGACCACGTCGTCCCAGGGGACGCCGGTGTGCAGCTCGTAGAACTTGGACACCACCTCGACGGGGGTGACGCCCATGGACGCCAGCCGCCGCAGCGGCTCCACCAGCCGTTCGTACTCGGCGCCCCTCACGTCCCCCTGCCGCCGCAGCCGGTGGCGCAGCAGCGAGAACGGGGTCTTCATGGCGATGAGTGTCTCGTCGGCGTCGAAGAACGCCACCACGGGACGGGAGTGATCGGTGGTCAGCGGGGGCAGGGCAGTGGTCATGGCCGACTCCTGAGGTGGGCCGCTCGGGTGAGCAGATGGGTGGTCTCCTGGGGCCGCCGGGGGTCGAGCCGGGCCAGCAGATGGCCGTCCGGACGGACCACGGCCACGGCCGGTCGCGGACCGAGCGCCGCGGCCAGGCCCTTGGGAACCGCGCGGGTCAGATCGAGCACGGGCGTGCCCTCGGGCAGCGCCCGCCGCATCCCGTCGCGGGTGCGCTGCCAGTCCGGCGGCGGGGTCCGCGCGCCGGGCCACAGCAGCACGGTGTGCCGGTCCCGGTCGATCGCAGGCCAGCCGCCGCTGCCGGGACGCTGGGGCGCCCCGCCCGGGCCGGTCCCGCCCGAGACCATCACCGGCAGCCGGGGATGGCGGTCACCGCCGTAGCTCACGGCCGTCTGGCCGAGCTGCGGGGCCAGCTTGCGCTGGAACAGACCGGTCCGGTCGGCGGCCATGAACGCCGCGTCCCGGAGGGCGACCTTCGCCGGGGAGTTGACCAGGCCCGCCTTGGTCAGCAGCTCGGTCGAGCGCGCCACGTCGTGGGAGACCGCCCGGCGCTCGGTGTCGTAGGAGTCCAGGATCGACTCCCCGAACTCCCCGCGGATGACGCCCGACAGTTTCCACGCCAGGTTGAACGCGTCCTGCATCCCGGTGTTCATGCCCTGCCCACCGGCCGGGCTGATCACGTGCGCGGCGTCGCCGGCCAGGAAGCAGCGTTCGCTGCGGAAGCTGGAGGCGATCCGGACCCGCACCCGGAAGGAGCCGCTCCACAGCAGTTCCTCGACCCGGCTGCGGCCGGCCGCCCGGTCGTCGACGACCCGCTGGAACATCTCGCGCGGCGGCGGGTTGTGCTCGTCGTACGCGTCGTGCGGCACGTTCAGGGCGATGCGGTGCACGCCGTCGCCCATCGGGCCCAGGACCATGGCGCCGCTCGGCGCGTAGCAGTAGTGCGACAGGTCCTCGGAGAGGGTGGTGGTCAGCCGGGCGTCGGTGATGGCGAACGACACGTCGACCGGCGGACCGTCGTAGGCGATGCCCAGTTCCTTGCGGACGGTGCTGTGCGCTCCGTCCGCGCCCACCAGCCAGCCGGGCTCCAGCTCCTCGATCCGGCCGCCGTCGTGCTCCAGCTTGACGACCGGGCCGCCCGGGGTGTTGTCCAGGGCGGTGAGCCGGACGCCCTCCTCCAGGGTGCCGCCGAGCGCGGCGAGCCGCCGGCGCAGCACCTGCTCGGTGTCGTTCTGCGAGAGCGTCAGCGCGAACGGGTACGGCGAGTCCGGCAGCCTGCTCATCCAGGCCGTCGCCAGACGGCGGCCGCGCGAGTAGAACGCCGTGCCCGCCAGCCGGTGGCCGATGCCCAGCAGGTCGTCGGTCACCCCGATCCGGTCGAGCAGTTCGAGGTTGCGCGGCCAGATCACGTTCGCCCGGGAGTGCGACGAGTGCCCGCGCCCGGCGTCCACGACGCGGACCGGGATGTTCCGCTGCAGCAGCTCGCAGGCGACGACCAGACCGACCGGGCCGGCCCCGACGACCAGCACGGGCGCCCCGGGCCCACGCCCTGTCAGGCCGCCCACATCAGCCCCCCGTTGACCTCGACCACACTGCCGTTGACGTACGAGCTGTCCTGCGAGGCGAGGAACACGGCGGTGGCACCGACCTCCTGGGGACGGCCGAGCCGCCCGGACAGGAGCCGGCCGCGGTAACTCTCCCAGGCGCGCTCGTTGGCGGCCAGCTCCTTGCCCATGCCCTCATCGATGTAGCCGGGTGACAGGCAGTTGACAGTGATGCCCTTGGGGGCCAGTTCGGCCGCCGAGGTACGGGTGAACATCTCCACGGCGGCCTTGCTCGCGCTGTAGGCGGACGCGCCGATCGCGGCCCGGCCGGCCACGCAGGACGACACGTTGATGATGCGGCCGCCGGCGCCCGTCGCCTCGCGCCGGGTGGTCATCGGGCCGATCACCGCGCGCGTGCAGAGGAAGACACCGGTCAGGTTGGTGGCCAGCGTGGTGTTCCAGTCGGCCATCGAGAGACGGGAGATCTTGCCGTCACGGCTGACCCCCGCGTTGTTGACCAGGATGTCGACGCCCCCGTACGTCTCGACGGCGGTGGCCATCAGCTCCTCCACCGAGGTCTCGTCGGTGACGTCCGTGTGGTGGTAGAGCAGCCGGTCGCCGTGGTCGTCGGCGAGTTCCTTGATGTCGTAGGGGTTGCGTGCGGCGACGACGACCGAGGCGCCCTCGGCGAGGTAGGCCTCGGCGATCGCCCGGCCCAGTCCTCGCGTGCCCCCGGTGATGACGGCCGTCTGTCCGTCGAGCCTCATGGCTCCTCCGATGCTGCGTGTGGTGTACGTGTGTGGTCGATGTGCCGGTGCCGGTGCGGAACGCGGAGACAGCGGCTCGGGACGGGCGTCAGTACCAGGTCAGCAGCGCCGCGCCCGCGGTCATGCCGCCGCCCACCGACGCCAGCAGCACCCGCTCGCCGCGCCGCAGCGGCCGTTCGCGGTGGGTGGCGTGCAGGGTGAGCGGCACGGAGGCGGCGACGGTGTTGCCCAGGTGCGGCGCGGTGTACGCGACCCGCGCCGGGTCGATCCCGGCGTCCGCGACGAAGGCCTCCAGGAGCCTGGTGTTCGCCTGGTGGAAGACGAACCGGTCGACGTCCTCCAGGGCCAGACCACAGTCGTCGAGCGTCACGGCGGTCAGTTTCGCCAGCACCGACAGCGCGTAGTCACGCACCGCGCGTCCGTCCATCCGGAAGAAGTGCTGCCCGGCTTCGCGGGCCTCGGCGTCGAGCGGCGTCCGGGTGCCGCCGGCCTCCACGCCGACGTAGTGGTGGAACTCGCCGTCCGTGACCAGCTGCACCGACCGCAGGCCGTAGCCCTCGGGCACCTCGCCGAGCAGGACGGCGCCCGCGCCGTCACCGAACAGGCTCACCGTGCGCCGGTCGGACCTGTCCATGATCGTGGAGAACATGTCGGCCCCGACAAGCAGCACGTGCTCGCCGTGCCGGCCCGCCTTCAGCAGGCCCTCGGCAACCGCGAGACCGTAGAGGAAACCGCTGCACACGGCGTTGATGTCGAAGGCGGGCAGGGTGGAGAGACCCAGCTTGTGCTGGAGGATCGCGGCCGTGGACGGCTGCGGCACGTCCGGGGTGCTGGTGGCCACCACCAGCGCGCCGAGCCGCTCGCGCACCTCGCCGGAGACGCCCCGGAGCGCCTCGCGGGCGGCGGGGAGGGCGAGGTCGGACGTGGTGGTGCCCGGCTCGGCGTACCGCCGCTGGAGCACTCCGGTGCGTTCGGTCACCCAGGACTCGGGCATCCCCGTCCAGGCGCTGATCTGCTGGTTGTCGACGACCTTGGCCGGTGTGTAGGAGCCGATCGACAGGACACCGACTGGCATGGTTTCCCTTTCCTGTGCTTTCTCGTGGGTGGTGGTCGCGTGCGGCACGGGGCGTCAGTGACCCATGCCGAGCCCACCGCTGACCGGCAGCACGGCGCCGGTGATGTACGAGGCCTCGTCGCCGGTGAGGAACCGCACGGCGGCGGCCACCTCCTCGGCGGTACCGGCCCGGCCGAGCGGCGTCATCGCCAGGTACTGGTCGAGGCGGGCCGGGCGTACCTGGCGCAGCATGTCCGTCTCGACGAGCCCGGGGGCCACGACGTTGACGGTGATGCCGCGGCTGCCGAGCTCCCAGGCGAGCGAGCGGGCCAGCCCGACGAGGCCGGCCTTCGCGGCGGTGTAGTTGGTCTGTCCGGGCGAGCCGGTGAAGGCGACGGCGGACGACACCAGCACCATCCGGCCCCACCGCCCGCCGAGCATGCCCCGGGAGGCGTGCCGGGCCAGGCGGATGACCGACCTCAGGTTGGTGTCGAGCACGGCGTCGACCGCGTCGTCGTCGAGGGTCAGCAGCAGCCCGTCCCGCGTGATCCCGGCGTTCGCCACCAGCACCTCGACGTCGCCCTGCGCGGCGGCGACCTCCTTGAAAGCCCGCTCCACCTGCGCCTCGTCCGTCACATCGCACCGCACCCCGAGGAGCCCCGCCGGGGGCTCACCGGTGCGGTAGGTGACCGCCACCCGGTCGCCACGCGCGGCGAGCGCCCGCGCGACGGCCAGCCCGATGCCGCGATTGCCCCCGGTGACGAGCACGGAACGCCCCACGGCCACCGGGCCACCGGCCACACCGGACGCGCCGCCAATCGCGGGCCCACCCGCACCCCTGACGAAGCCGCCCGAACCGGGAAAGCCCGGCGGACCAGCGGTGCCCGCCGAACCCGGGCGGCCCGGCGAACCAACCGTGCCGGGGGTGCCCGCCGAACCGGGAAAGCCCGGCGGACCAGCGGTGCCCGCGGAGCCCGCCGAGCCGGGGGTGCCGGGATTGCTGACCGAGCCAGAAGCGCCGGAGGTGCCGGGGGTGCCCGCCGAACCGACCGTGCCGGCCGAGCCGGCCGAGCCGGCCGAGCTGGCCGAGCCGGCCGAGCTGGCCGAGCCGGCCGTGCCAGGTGTGTCCGGGCCCCAGCCCGGTGCTCCCTCCGCGTTCGAAGTCATGCCGGCGTCACCACGATCACCGCGTTCTGGCCGCCGAAGCCGAAGGAGTCGTTCACCGCGGCGCCGATGTCCAGCGGCCGGGCCTCCTTCGCCACGACGTCCACGCCGATGCCCGGGTCGAGGCTGGTCAGGTTGGCGGTCGGCGGGACGAGGCGGCGTTCGACGGCGAGCACCGTGTACACCGCCTCGGCCGCGCCGGCCGCGCCCAGCAGATGCCCGACAACGCCCTTGGTGGAGGTGACGGCCGGCTTCTCGCCGAAGACCCGGCGGACGACCCCGGCCTCGGTGATGTCGTTCAGCGGCGTGGACGTGCCGTGCGCGTTGACGTGGTCCACCTCGGAGGGGTCGACCAGGGCGTCGGCGAGGGCAGCCCGGATGGCCCGCTCGGCCCCGCCGCCCGTCGGATCGGGCGCCGAGGCGTGATGGCCGTCGGCAGACGCGCCGAACCCCGAAATCCTGGCCCGGACACGGGCGCCCCGCGCCCGCGCGTCCTCGACACGCTCCAGTACCAGCATGGCCGCGCCCTCGCCCGCGACGAACCCGTCCCGGTCGGCGTCGAACGGACGGGACGCGGACGCCGGGTCGTCGCCCCGCGTGGACAACGCACCGGCCCGGGCCAGGCTCGCCATCGCGGTCCGGGACATGGCCGCCTCGGCACCGCCCGCCAGGACGATGTCGCAGACGCCGGCCTCCAGCAGGGCGCGGGCGTACCCGATCGCCGTGTTGCCGGACGCGCAGGCCGTCGACACCACCTGGTTGGGGCCGAGGGCCTTGAGGTCCATGGCGATGTACCCGGCGGTCATGTTGACCGGGCCCATCACCATCAGCAGCGGCGACACGAACTCCTGGCCGTCGGCCAGGTGCTTGCCGTGCTCCCGCTCGACCGTCGACCAGCCGCCCAGCGACGTGCCGACGACCACGCCGACCCGGGGCCCTTCCCAGGTCGCCGGGTCTAGCCCGGCGTCCTCGACGGCCTGCCGGGCCGCCACCACGCCGAAGTGGCTGACCGGGTCCATGCGTACGGCGCTGCGCCGCCCGAGCAGCGCACCCGCGTCGAAGCCGGGTACGCGGCAGGCGAAGTCGACGGGCAGACCCGCGAGGTCCGGGTCGGTGGCCGCCGTGGACTCCCCCGCCCAGACCCGCTCGACGTTGGCCTCGACGCCCAGCCCGGCCGGGGTGACCAGGCCGACGCCGGTGACCGCCACGTCGAAGCGGTTCGTGCGCCCGTCCGGGCGCTGCGTCACTGTCCCGGTCATCAGGCCACCGCGGCCTTGGTGTCGATCATGGCGAGCACGTCGCCGAAGGTGTTCTCCGGGGTCAGTGCCGTCTCGTCGATCTGGACGCCGAACTCCTTCTGCACGATGACGCTGAGCTCGATCAGCGCAAGCGAATCCAGGTCGAGAGTGTCGAAGGTGGCGCTGGTGTTCAGCTCCTCGGGCAGCACGCCGAGCTTCTCGGAGACGAGCTGGAAGAGACGGTCCTGGTGTGCGGACATGGCTGTTTCTCCTTGTACGGATTGAATGGTGATGTGGGACTGGTGAGACTGGTCAGTGCCTGCCGACCACGACGGCGGTGAACGTGAATCCGCCGCCGCCGTTGAGCACGAGCGCGTAACTCCCGGGCGTCAGCAGGTCCGTGCGGGCCAGGTCGGCGAGGGAGGCGTTGAGGTCGCCGGCCCCCACGTGCCCGGTCGCCCGGCCGAGGTCGAGCACCTCCGCGGAGGTGACCTCCGTCAGCGGCGGGAGGTACGCCTCCGCCATCGCCTTGCTCCCCAGCCGGGGGATCACGGCGTAGCGCAACCGGGGGTCGTCGGCGGCGAGTCCGGCACCGGCCAGCGCTTCCTCGACGACGGCACGGATGCGGTCGGCCGCGGTCTTGAGGAAGAAGTCGACGCCGTACGTCTTGATGAACGCCCGCTTGGTACGCCGCACGTCGATCACCGAACTGTGGCCCATGGGCGTCGCGTTGAGCTCGTCGTCACCGCGGTGCATGACCTCCAGTTCGGCCGCGACCCGGGTGGCCAGGGAGTGCAGCAGCAGGTCCGGCGTGCGGGAGTGCCCTGCCACGGCCGGTCCGCCGACCCGGTGGACGAGAACCGCCGTGGCCGCGTCCCCGGCCGCCATGCCGTAGTCGCTGAGCCAGCGGTGCCAGCTCGGCGTCAGGAACCGGTCGGCGGTCGTGACCAGCGCGGGCCCGGCGGCCGGGTCGCCCTGGAGCCGGCTCGCGGCCAGCTCGATGCCGATGGCGCCGCCGTTGCACTGCTGGAGCAGCCCGATCGGTACGGCCTGGTGGGCCCCGAGCCGCCGGGCGATGTAGTGCGGGGCCGACCATGCGTCGTGGCCTTGGTGGTGGACGCTCGCGTGCAGCACCAGCGAGAGGTCGTCGGCCTGGGTGCCGGAGACGTCCAGTGCCCGGGCCGCGGCCTCGACGGCCATGTCGGGCGGTGCCGTGTCCTCGCTGACCGGCAAGGCCGTGTAGCCGAGTTCGCGGGCGGTGCGGGCGTCGATGTCACCGGTGGCCACGGCCTCCTCGGCCGTCTGGCGGTGCTCCGGGTACCAGGCGGTCGCCGTCAGCCCGAGCGGTGAGTCCAGTCGCACGGGCCGTCACCTGCCGTCCGTGTCCGGGGCCGGTGGCCCGGCGAGGTCGGCGAGGTCGGCGACCGTGATCTCGGCCGTGCAGACCGACACCCCTCCCTGACGGAAGTCGACGGTGCGGCGCGCGTCGCCCGAGGGCGTGACGGTGACCGTGACCGGGCTGTCCAGTTCCACGAAGCGGTGGAACGTGGCGCCGAAGGCCCGGGCGTACCGCCGCTCGGCGGGCGCCCCGGCGGCGAGGACCGCGGCCTGGCGGGCCGCCTCCATGAGCGCCATCGCGGGCACATGGTCCAAGGGGTGGTCGTACATGGCCGGGTGCCGCACCGGGACGTCGAGCGTGGCCCGCAGAGCGATCCCGCCGCCTGGGCGTTCCAGGTCCGTGAGCACCACGTTCCCGGCCCGCTCGCGGCCGACCAGAGCGGGCTCCACAGGCGTGCCCACGCGGGTGCGCGGCATGTCGGACGAGGACGGTGGAACGTTTCCTCTGTTCTTCTCCCGGTGCGCCGTGTAGCCGTCCCGGCTGAGGTATCCGGCCACGACGGCGCTCGTCCCGGCCCGCCGTCCGCCGACGACGAACACGCATTCCAGCGTGGCGGCCAGCAGCCTGGTGCCGCGCCGCCTGAGGTCACGTGCGGCCACCTCGATCACGAGCTCGTCCGGGGCGTCGCCCCGGGCCCGCAGCGCGGCCAGGTCCGTGAACTCGGTGGTCCAGTCGCTGATCAGGAAGGACGTGTCGTAGGCGACGCCCAGCCACTGGTGCGCCACGACGGTGACCGCTTGGCGGGCGGCCTCCAGCAGGAACAGTGGGTCGAGCAGCGCGGGCCGCTGCGTGTGGTCGTTGTAGTAGCTGTGCGCACGTGGCGCCTGGACGGCCACGGCGAACGTGTCCTCGCCGAGCCGCACCGCGTCCGTGACGAAGACCTCCATGACGGCCCGGCGGTGCACCAGGACGCGGTCCATCGAACGCTGGTAGGCGAGTTCGGCCGCGGCCGGAGCGGCTTCCGGCCGCTCCTGCTCAGCAATGGTCATGCCCCGTTCCGTTCGTCCGTGGGTCTGCTTCGGCGGCACCCCGAGGGGCGCGGAATCAGCCTCACAGCCGCCTCTGTGGGTTCGGCTGCGAACGGCGAGGGGCCCGACGGGCGGCTCGCGGGCGGCTGGGTGGAGAGCCGCTCAAGACTGGCTGGAGACGTGGCACAGGCTCCCCGGACACGCGAAAGGGCCGTCCCCACCGGGGACGGCCCTGTTACCCGTACCTCTGCTCCGTATGCGCTCCCGCGCCGGATCAGTCCGGCGCGACCGCCAGGACGACCTTGCCGCGCACATGGCCGGTCTGCACGAGTTCATGGGCGCGGGCGGCGTCGGCCAGCGGGAACTCCGCGCTGACGTGGACCCGCACCGCACCCCGGTCCGCCAACTCCACCAGCTCGGCCAGGTCGGCCGGATCGGGGCGTACGAACACGTAGCGCCCGCCCAGCCGCGTCACGTCACCGGAGATGGACGCGAGCCGCCCGCCCGGCCGCAGCAGGGCCGGGGAGCCGAACAGGGTGTCACCGCCCATGAGGTCGAAGACGGCGTCGACGCCCTCCGGGGCCAGGGCACGCACCCGGTCGGCGAGCCCGGGGCCGTAGGCCACCGGCTCGGCGCCGAGCGAGCGCAGGAACTCGTGGTTGCGCTCGCTCGCCGTGCCGAGGACGCGCGCGCCGAGGGCCCGGCCGATCTGGACGGCGAGTGAGCCGACCCCGCCGGCCGCCGCGTGGACGAGCAGCACCTCACCGGCGGCGATCCGCAGATGGCGGCGCAGCGCCTGGTAGGCGGTGAGACCGGCGGCGGGGAGGCCGGCCGCGGCCCGCCAGTCGAGAGCGCGCGGCCTTCGCGCCAGGGTCCGCACGGGCGCGGCCACCAGTTCACCGTACGTGCCGCGCTGCATGTGGTCGGCGCGGACGTAGCCGACGACCTCGTCCCCCGGGGAGAACTCGGTGACCCCGAGGCCGGTGCGCTCGACGATCCCGGACAGGTCGCAGCCCATCACCATGGGGAAGTGCGACTCGAACCAGTCGTCGATGTAGCCCTCCCGGATCTTCCAGTCCGCCGGGTTCACACCCGCGTACTTCACGCGCACGAGCACGACGTCCGGTCCGAGACGCGGTTCGGGGAGGTCCATCAGCTCCAGGACCTCCGGACCTCCGTAGCGCTGAATGGCGACGGCCTTCACGTACAAACCCCCTGCTGGAACGACGACGGCACGCGCGACCGGGCGATGCCACTCGCACTATAGGTCAGACGAGAGGCAGAGTTCTGCTACACGATCGGTAATTGACATATGACCGAGGACTCCGTCAGAGTCGCGGTCATGCTCGTACTGTCCGCCACCACCGGCAAGTTCGGCACGAACGTCCATCTCGTCGCCGCGGGCCCGGGACATCCCTGCCTCATCGTCGACCCCGGGCACGACGCCGCCGAAGCGGTCCGCGAGGCCGTCCGCGCCCACCGTCTGGAACCCGAGGCCATCCTCATCACGCACGGCCACATGGACCACACCTGGGACGCGGTACCGCTCGCCCGGCACTACGGCGTCCCGGCCTGGATCCATCCCGCCGACCGCTACCAGTTCGGCGCCCCGGCCAAGGGCCTGCCGGACTCCTTCCCTCGAGAACTGCTCGTCGGCCATCCCGACCAGGAGCCCGACGAGGTGAGCGAACTCCCGGAACAGGGCGGGGAGCTGGCCTTCGCCGCGGCCGAGGTGACGGTGCTGCACACACCCGGCCACACCGGCGGCTCCGTCATGTTCCGCTTCGGCGGCGACGACGTCCCGCTGCTGGCCACCGGGGACACCCTGCTCGCCGCCGGCCCGGGGCGCGCGGACGCACCCGGCGCCAGCCCGGCCGGCCTGCGGGCCTCCCTCGGCATGATCGCAGCCACCTGCCCGGACGACACGCGACTGCTCACCGGGCACGGCCCCACCACCACCCTCAGCCAGACGGGAATCCGATGACGAACCCCGCCGAGACCCCGATGAACCCCTCCGACACCGCCGCCACGACCTCCGGGAGCGTTATGCGTACCGTCCGCTTCGAGTCCTTCGGCGGCCCCTCCGTCCTGGACGTCGCCGAGGTCGCCGTGCCCGAGCCCCAGCCGGGGCAGCTCACGATCGACGTCGAGTACGCGGGCGTGAACTTCGCCGAAGTGATGTTCCGGCGCGGCCAGTTCCCGGTCGACCTGCCGCACTGCCCCGGCTTGGAGGCGGTCGGCACCGTACGCGCCGTGGGCGACGGCGTCACCGGCTTCGGGCCCGGCGACCGCGTGGCCGCCCTCACCCTGGGCGGCGGCGGCAACGCCGAGGTCGTCGCCGTCGGCGCGGAGCACGTCGTACGGCTGGACGGCGACCTCGCCGGGCTGGACGGCGCCTTGGCGGCGGGCGCCCTGTGCAACGTCACCACCGCCCTCGGCGTGCTCACCTCGGCCGGGCATCTCGCGCGGGGCGAGACGGTGGTCGTCCTCGCCGCCGCGGGCGGAGTCGGCACGGCCGCCGCCCAGCTGGCCCGGTCGCTGGGCGCGGGCACCGTGATCGGCGTGACGAGTTCTCCGGTGAAGGCCGAATACGCCGGCGGTTTCGGCTACGACAGCGTGGTGTCGTACGACAGGATCGAGCGGGAAGTGGCCGAGCGGACCGGCGGAGCGGGCGCGGACCTGGTCCTGGACTCCGTCGGCGGCGCGTTCCGCTCGTCCGTGACCGGCCTGCTGGCGGCGTTCGGACGACATGTGATCTTCGGCAACGCGGCGGCCGAGGACGTCACCTTCGAGGGCAACCACCCCTGGTACACCAACAGTTCGCTCGTCGGCTACAACCTCGGCGGCGTCGCGGGCCGAGCCCCGCAGCTGCTCCGCGCCCACCTGGAACAGGCGTTGACGGAGGTCACCAAGGGCACCGTCCGCGTGGACGTGAAGGTACTGCCGCTGAAGGACGTGGCCCACGCCCACGAGCTGCTGGAGACACGGGCGTCCACGGGGAAGTACGTCCTGGATGTCCGGTCCTGACATGCGCGAGTCGGAGTCCGGACTGCCCATCGAGCCGGTCTACGGGCCGGAGGTCCTTCAAGGCTGGGATGCGGCGGAGAAGCTGGGGGAGCCGGGAAAGTTCCCGTTCACCCGGGGTGTGTATCCGTCGATGTACACCGGCCGGCCGTGGACGATGCGCCAGTACGCCGGTTTCGGCACGGCCAGGGAGTCCAACGCGCGGTACCGGCAGCTGATCGCCAACGGCACGACGGGCCTGTCGGTCGCTTTCGACCTGCCCACCCAGATGGGCCACGACTCCGACGCCCCGCTCGCGCACGGCGAGGTCGGCAAGGTGGGCGTCGCCATCGACTCCATCGACGACATGCGGGTGCTGTTCGACGGGATCCCGCTGGACCAGGTCTCCACGACGATGACGATCAACGCTCCGGCCGCTGTGCTGCTGCTCATGTACCAACTCGTCGCCGAGGAACAGGGGGTGCCCGCGGAGCGGTTGACGGGCACGATCCAGAACGACGTGCTGAAGGAGTACATCGCCCGCGGGACGTACATCTTCCCGCCGAAGCCCTCGCTGCGCCTGACCGCCGACATCTTCAAGTACTGCCGGGCCGAGATCCCCAGGTGGAACACGATCTCGATCTCCGGCTACCACATGGCCGAGGCGGGAGCCTCCCCGGCGCAGGAGATCGCGTTCACCCTCGCCGACGGCATCGAGTACGTCCGCACGGCGGTCGCGGCCGGCATGGACGTCGACGACTTCGCACCCCGCCTGTCGTTCTTCTTCGTGGCGCGCACGACGCTCCTGGAGGAGGTCGCCAAGTTCCGTGCCGCGCGGCGGATCTGGGCGCGGGTGATGCGAGAGGAGTTCGGCGCGCGCAGTCCCAAGTCGCTGATGCTGCGCTTCCACACCCAGACGGCCGGGGTGCAGCTGACGGCACAGCAGCCGGAGGTGAACCTGGTCCGGGTCGCGGTGCAGGGCCTGGCCGCGGTGCTGGGCGGCACGCAGTCGCTGCACACGAACTCCTTCGACGAGGCCATCGCCCTGCCCACGGACAAGTCCGCCCGCCTGGCGCTGCGCACCCAGCAGGTCCTGGCCTACGAGACGGACGTGACCGCCACGGTGGATCCGTTCGCGGGCTCGTACGTCATCGAGAAGATGACCGACGACGTGGAGGCGGCGGTGCTGGGGCTGATGGCGAAGGTGGAGGAGCTGGGCGGCGCGGTCGGCGCCATCGAGCGCGGCTTCCAGAAGAACGAGATCGAGCACAGCGCCTACCGCATCGCCCAGCAGACCGACTCCGGCGAGCGGGTCGTGGTCGGCGTCAACCGCTTCCAGCTCGACGAGGAAGAGCCCTACGAACCCCTGCGCGTCGACCCCGCCATCGAAGCCGAGCAAGCCGAACGCCTGGCAGGACTACGCGCCGAGCGCGACCAGCGGGCGGTCGACGCGGCCCTCACAGCCCTGCGGAAGGCCGCCCATGGAGACGACAACCTCCTCTACCCGATGAGGGACGCCCTGCGCGCCCGCGCCACCGTCGGCGAGGTCTGCGACGCGCTGCGCGACGTGTGGGGCACGTACGTCCCCGTCACATGAGGATTCGCACCCGACAGGGGGACCAATGACCGCACCGATCCGTGTCGTGATCGCCAAGCCCGGCCTGGACGGGCACGACCGTGGAGCCAAGGTCGTCGCCCGTGCCCTGCGGGACGCGGGTGTCGAGGTCGTCTACACGGGGCTCCACCAGACCCCGCGCCAGATCGTCGACACGGCGATCCAGGAAGACGCCGACGGCATCGGTCTCTCGGTGCTCTCCGGCGCCCACATGACGCTCTTCGCGGAGGTCCTCGGACTCCTCGACGCAGCGGACGCGCGCGACATCACGGTGTTCGGGGGCGGCATCATCCCCGAGGCCGACATTCCGCTGCTCCGGGAGATGGGCGTGGCCGCGATCTTCACTCCCGGATGCCCCACCCCGGACATCACCCGCTGGGTGACCGACCGGGTGGCGGGCTCGTCAGCCAAGTCTGTGTGATGCCCCACAGCGATCAGGGAACGAGAAACGGGCCTCCGTGGTGGCTTCCGTCACCTTCAGAGACCCGTCTCGTCGGTACCTCATGGTGGGGCACCGACGGAATGCGCTGGTCAGCGCCGACACAGAGGGGAACGGCCGGCGATCACAAACGGCTGACCATCCCCGGGATGCCCGGAGGTGTCGGGACCGGCAGCCGGTTGGGGGCGTTGCGTTCCCCTGCGTCCGGAGCGGCCTTTCAGGTCATGTCCTTCGCGGGGAGCTTGCCGGTGGTCAGGTAGGCGGTGGCCGTCTTGTCGGCGCATGACTTGGTGCCGTAGATGCCGTGTCCGGCACCTCCGGCGACCGTGACCATCCTCGAGCCCTTCATGGCGCGGCGCAGGCCCTGGCCGCTGGTCAGCGGCGTCTGGGAATCCCACTCGTTCTGGAGGATCAGCGCGCGCACCTTGTTACCGATCCTGGTGGCGGGCTCGCTGCCGTTCTTCTTCCAGAAGGCGCACGGCTTGATGTGGGAGGCGAAGTCGCCGTACAGCGGGTACCTGGCCTTGTCCCGGATCGCGTCCTTGCGGTACTGCTCCGGATCGCGCGGCCAGGCGCGGGTGTCGGCGCAGAGGACGTCCCAGAAGCCGGCGTCGCCGTTGTCCTCGGGCACGGTCCGGCCGAAGGACGGGGGAACCGGCTCGGGCGTCCTGAGTTCCCGGTCTGCGGGCGGCCCCGCCACTTGCCGGAACCGATGGTGTCCGCGCACCGCGGCGAACGTCCCCGCCGACGGCTCACTCGCCACCACAGGACCAGAGCCCCTGGGCACGGGAACCCCCAAGGGCCACATCACCCAGTGCTGAGACCTTCCTCACACAGGGCAAGTCACGAGAGCTGCTCAAGCAAGATCCACACACGAACGCGGACCGCCGACGGCTCTGAGCCACCGACGGTCCGCTTCGCCGTGCCCAGAGACGGACATCACACCGCAGACATAGGAATGGGCGGCATCGCCATCGCGATGCCGCCCATTCCTCGGTGCAGCTAGAGCACTTTCGTCGGTGCTCCGTGGTGCGCGAGGGGGGAGTTGAACCCCCACGCCCTTGCGGGCACTGGAACCTGAATCCAGCGCGTCTGCCTATTCCGCCACCCGCGCATTGGGTGTGTCGTGGGCTCCTGCCCCAGGGGGGCCCGGCGCCTTCCGACACCCAGAACATTAGCACGCGGGACGGGGTGGATTCACATCCGTTCTTCCGCAGGCAGACCCGCCTCCGAACCTTCGGTGCCCCGGCCACGTATCAACGCCTGACGCTTCACGTATCAACCTCGTACCGGTACCCCCTGTCTCCCCAGGAGGGGGTCGGGGTCCACAGCCGGGTGCGGGACACTGGTCTTCAGCCGCCTCTACGATCCTTGTCAGGAGTACGTGAGAGCGGTTGCGCGGCAGCCGTGGCACCGGAGGAGTTCGAAGGGGAGCTCCACAGGGAACTTCGTCATCCGTCGACATCCGTCGGCCGTGCTGACAGGGGGAACCAGCCGATCGAGCGGCGCGTGGATACGATCAGTAAGCAGTACCAGGCAAGCGGCCCGCAGGGCAGTACACAGGACGGCAGCGACGGAGGAGGTGCCCCATGGGAGTCCTGAAGAAGTTCGAGCAGCGTCTCGAAGGTCTGGTCAACGGCACCTTCGCCAAGGTGTTCAAGTCCGAGGTCCAGCCCGTGGAGATCGCCGGCGCGCTCCAGCGCGAGTGCGACAACAACGCCACCATCTGGAACCGCGACCGGACGGTCGTGCCCAACGACTTCATCGTGGAGCTGAGCACGCCGGACTTCGAGCGGCTCAGCCCCTACTCCGGCCAGCTCGGCGACGAGCTCGCCGGCATGGTGCGTGACTACGCCAAGCAGCAGCGCTACACCTTCATGGGCCCGATCAAGGTGCACCTGGAGAAGGCGGAGGACCTGGACACCGGCCTGTACCGGGTGCGCAGCCGTACGCTCGCCTCCTCCAGCAGCCAGGCCCCGTCAGGCGCCGCCGCGCCCGCCGCCCCGCCCGCCGGACGCCCCGGCGGCTACGGCTATCCGCCGGCCGCCGCGCCCGCGGGCGCCCCTCCCATGCCGGCCGCGCCGCCGCCCGGCGGCCGCCCCGGCGGGTACGGCTACCCGCCGGCCGCGAGCGCCCAGCGGCCCCCGGCCGCCCCGGCCGCCGGCGGACGCACGCGCCACTGGATCGAGATCAACGGCACACGCCATCAGATCTCCCGCCCGACGCTGGTGCTGGGCCGCAGCACCGACGCCGACGTGCGGATCGACGACCCCGGCGTCTCCCGCCGGCACTGCGAGATCCGGACCGGAACGCCCTCGACGATCCAGGATCTCGGATCCACCAACGGCATCGTGGTGGACGGGCAGCACACCACCCGCGCTACGCTCCGCGACGGCTCGCGGATCGTCGTGGGCAGTACCACCATCATTTACCGGCAAGCCGAAGGGTGAAGCGGGGGCAATGTCAGAGCTGACCCTCACGGTCATGCGGCTGGGTTTCCTGGCCGTACTGTGGCTGTTCGTGATCGTGGCCGTGCAGGTCATCCGGAGCGACCTGTTCGGTACGCGCGTCACCCAGCGCGGATCGCGCCGGGAGGCCGGCCGGCAGCAGCAGGCCGCCCGCCAGGCCCCGCCGCAGCAGCGCCAGCAGTCCGGCGGCGGCCGGCGCGGCCGTAACGCTCCCACCAAGCTCGTCGTGACCGAGGGCACCCTCACCGGCACCACGGTCGCGCTCCAGGGCCAGACCATCACCCTGGGCCGGGCGCACGACTCGACGATCGTGCTGGACGACGACTACGCCTCCAGCCGCCATGCCAGGATCTACCCGGACCGCGACGGCCAGTGGATCGTCGAGGACCTCGGCTCCACCAACGGCACCTACCTGGACCGGAACCGGCTGACGACTCCCACACCGATTGCGCTGGGCGCGCCGATCCGCATCGGCAAGACCGTCATCGAGCTGCGGAAGTAGTACGACAATGAGCGAGCGGAGCGAGCACGCAGCGGCGGGCCCCACCCCGGGCCCCGGCGCGCTCCCGACCGGAGGGTGGGCAGTGTGGCTCGACACGACCGGCTGTACCCGGAGCCGACAGGCGAGGTGCGCATGAGTCTGTCACTGCGCTTCGCCGCCGGATCGCACAAGGGGATGATCCGGGAGGGCAACGAGGACTCCGGATACGCCGGCCCGCGCCTGCTCGCCATCGCCGACGGCATGGGCGGCGCCGCCGCGGGCGAGGTCGCCTCCTCCGAGGCCATCTCCACGATCGTCGCGCTCGACGACGACGTCCCCGGCTCCGACATCCTCACCTCGCTCGGCACGGCCGTACAGCGCGCCAACGACCAGCTCCGCTCGATGGTCGAGGAGGACCCCCAGCTGGAGGGCATGGGGACGACCCTCACCGCCCTGCTGTGGACCGGCCAGCGCCTCGGCCTGGTGCACGTCGGCGACTCGCGCGCGTACCTCCTGCGCGACGGCGTCCTGACACAGATCACGCAGGACCACACCTGGGTGCAGCGCCTGGTCGACGAGGGCCGCATCACCGAGGAAGAGGCCACGACCCACCCGCAGCGCTCCCTCCTGATGCGCGCGCTCGGCAGCGGCGACCACGTCGAACCGGACCTGTCCATCCGTGAGGTCCGCGCCGGCGACCGCTACCTGATCTGCTCCGACGGCCTGTCCGGCGTGGTGTCCCACCAGACGCTGGAAGACACCCTCGCCAGCTACCAGGGCCCCCAGGAGACCGTCCAGAACCTGATCGAGCTGGCTCTGCGCGGCGGCGGCCCGGACAACATCACCGTCATCGTCGCCGACGTCCTCGACCTCGACACCGGCGACACCCTCGCCGGGCAGCTGTCCGACACCCCGGTCGTGGTCGGCGCCGTCGCCGAGAACCAGCACCAGCTGCACGACAACGGCATCATGCAGACCCCTGCCGGCCGCGCCTCCGGGCTGGGCCGCCAGGGGCACGGCCAGGGCGGCGGCGGCGAGTTCGGCCCGCCCGGCTCCGGCGACACCACCGGCTACATCCCGGCGGCCGGCCTGGACTACGGGGACGACGACTTCGTCAAGCCCCGCAGGAAGGGCCGCTGGCTGAAGAGATCCTTCTACGGCGTCCTCGCGCTGGCCGTCATCGGCGGCGGCCTGTACGGCGGCTGGCGCTGGACGCAGACGCAGTACTACGTCGGCGCCGAGGACGAACACGTCGCGCTGTACCGGGGCATCAGCCAGGACCTGGCGTGGGTGTCGCTGTCGAAGGTCGAGAAGGACCACCCCGAGATCGAACTCAAGTACCTGCCGCCCTACCAGCAGAAGCTGGTCAAGGCGACCATCGCCGAGGGCGGGCTGAAGAACGCCCAGGCGAAGATCCAGGAACTGTCGGTGCAGGCCTCCGCGTGCAAGAAGCAGGCGCAGCGGCGCGAAGCCGAGAGCCAGAACAACGCCAAGACCGGCGAGGGCGAGGCCGGGGGCACCACGGGAACCACTCCCGCCTCCTTCACGTCCAAGGCCACACCGACGCCGAACCCGTCGGGCTCGCCGTCGACGCCTGAGAAGTCCCCGAACCCGTCCACGACCGCACCTACTCCCAGCCCCGGCCCCAGCCTCTCGGAGGAAGAGCAGAAGGTCGTCTCGCTGTGCGGTAAGCAGTAGGCAAGCCGTGAGAGGCCCTGTTACACGATGAGCGGTACGAATACGTCGCACTCGGCGCAGCACCACACGTCCACGATCGGCGCGATCGGCGCACCGAGCAGACGCAACACCGAGCTGGCACTGCTGGTGTTCGCCGTCATCATCCCGGTGTTCGCCTATGCCAACGTCGGCCTGGCCATCAACGACTCGGTACCGCCGGGCCTGTTGAGCTACGGCCTCGGACTCGGGCTGCTCGCGGGCGTCGGCCATCTCGTCGTACGGAAGTTCGCACCGTACGCGGACCCGCTGATGCTGCCGCTGGCGACGCTGCTGAACGGGATCGGCCTGGTCGTCATCTGGCGGCTGGACCAGTCGGAGAAGCTCCAGGCGAGCAAATCGTTCGTCGAGGCGGCACCTCGCCAGCTGCTGTACTCCGCCATGGGTGTCACCCTGCTCGTGGTCGTACTGATCTTCCTCAAGGATCACCGCGTCCTGCAGCGCTACACGTACATCTCCATGGCCGGTGCGCTGTTCCTGCTGGTCCTGCCGCTCGTGCCCGGACTCGGCGCGGACGTCTACGGCGCCAAGATCTGGATCAAGATCCCCGGCCTCGGCACGCTCCAGCCGGGCGAGTTCGCGAAGATCGCCCTCGCGGTCTTCTTCGCCGGCTACCTGATGGTCAAGAGAGATGCCCTGGCCCTGGCCAGCCGCCGCTTCATGGGCCTGTACCTGCCGCGCGGCCGCGACCTGGGTCCGATCCTCGTCGTCTGGGTGATCTCGATCCTCGTCCTTGTCTTCGAGACCGACCTCGGAACGTCGCTGCTGTTCTTCGGAATGTTCGTCATCATGCTGTACGTCGCCACCGAGCGGACCAGCTGGATCGTCTTCGGTCTGCTGATGTCCGCGGTCGGCGCCGTCGGTGTGGCGAGCTTCGAGCCGCACATCCAGACGCGTGTGCAAGCCTGGCTCGACCCGATGCGCGAGTTCGAGCTCTCCCGCGCCGGCGTCCAGGACGGTGTCGTCCACTCCGAGCAGGCGATGCAGGCCCTGTGGACCTTCGGCTCCGGCGGCACGCTCGGCACCGGCCTCGGTCAGGGCAACTCCGACCTCATCGGCTTCGCCGCCAACTCCGACTTCATCCTCGCCACCTTCGGCGAGGAGCTGGGCCTGGCGGGCGTCATGGCGATCCTGCTGCTCTACGGCCTGATCATCGAGAGGGGCGTACGCACCGCGCTCGCGGCCCGCGACCCGTTCGGCAAGCTGCTGGCCATCGGCCTGTCCGGCGCCTTCGGCCTCCAGGTCTTCGTCGTGGCCGGCGGTGTCATGGGCCTCATCCCGCTGACCGGTATGACGCTGCCGTTCGTGGCCTACGGCGGTTCCTCCGTGATCGCCAACTGGGCTTTGATCGGCATCCTGCTGCGCATCAGCGACACCGCCCGCCGCCCGGCTCCTGCTCCCGCCGGTAACCCCGACGCCGAGATGACTCAGGTGGTCCGCCCGTCATGAACAAGCCCCTGCGCCGAATCGCGATCTTCTGCGGCCTGCTCGTCCTTGCCCTGCTGATCCGCGACAACTGGATCCAGTACGTCAAGGCCGACGAGCTGAGGACCGACACCAAGAACCGCCGCGTCTCGATCGAGCGTTACGCCTCGCCGCGCGGCGACATCATCGTCGGCGGCGACCCCATCACCGGGCACGCGACGACCACGTCGGGCGACTTCAAGTACAAGCGCACCTACAAGGACGGGCCCATGTGGGCGCCCGTCACCGGCTTCGTCTCACAGGCCTTCGGCGCCAACCAGCTGGAGAACCTCGAGGACGGCATCCTCACCGGCAACGACGACCGGCTCTTCTTCCGCAACACGCTCGACATGCTGACGGGCAAGAAGAAGGAGGGCGGCAACGTCGTCACGACGCTCAACGCCGCCGCGCAGAAGGCCGCATACAACGGCCTGGAGAAGCAGGGCGGCAAGGGCGCGGTCGTGGCGCTGGAGCCGTCCACCGGCAAGATCCTGGCGCTGGCGTCCTTCCCGTCGTACGACCCCTCGTCGATCGCCGGCAACAGTTCCAAGGACGCCGAGGCCTGGAAGAAGCTGGACAAGAAGAACAACCCGGACGACCCGATGCTCAACCGGGCCCTGCGCGAGACGTACCCGCCCGGCTCCACCTTCAAGGTCCTCACCGCGGCCGCCGCCCTGGAGGACGGGCTGTACACGGAAGCGGACCAGCAGACCAAGACGCCGCTGCCGTGGACCATGCCGGGTACCACGACGGAGCTGAAGAACGAGGGCAACATCCCCTGCAAGAACGCGACGCTGCGGGTGGCGCTCCAGTACTCCTGCAACACCGTCTTCGGCAAGATCGGCGCCGACCTCGGCAACGAGAAGATGCTGGCTGCGGCCAAGAAGTTCGGCTTCACCGAGGAGCAGTTCACCCCGGTCCGCTCCAGCGCGTCGGTGTTCTCCGACAACATGAACCCCTCGCAGACCGCGCTGTCCTCCATCGGCCAGTTCAACACCGCGGCCACCCCGCTGCAGATGGCCATGGTCGCCTCGGCCGTCGCCAACAACGGCACCCTGATGAAGCCGTACATGGTCGACGAACTCCAGGCCCCGAACGTCGACACCATCGAGAAGACCGAGCCGGAGGAGCTGAGCAAGCCGATGTCGGCGGAGAACGCCCAGATCCTCCAGTCGATGATGGAGACCGTGGTCGAGAAGGGCACGGGCTCGAACGCCAAGATCCCCGGCGTCAAGGTGGGCGGCAAGACCGGTACCGCCCAGCACGGTGTCGACAACAGCGAGAACCCCTACGCCTGGTTCATCTCGTACGCCAAGGACGACGACGGCAGCTCGCCGGTCGCCGTGGCGGTCGTGATCGAGGACGACAACGCCGTCCGTGACGACATCTCCGGCGGCGGCCTCGCGGCGCCGATCGCGAGGAACGTGATGGAGGCGGTCATCAAGAGCAAGCAGTGACTCCGCTCACGTCTGCTTCACAACGGTGCACGTTGCGATACCGGTCCTGTATCGGCTGACGGGCTCGGCCAGGTCACACAATGCGAGCCGGGTACGGTAGGCCCGGACGGCAGCCTCCGACCGTACAAGCTTCCGGTCGGGACCGACGGAGAGGGCTGGTAGGTAGCTATGGAAGAGCCGCGTCGCCTCGGCGGCCGGTACGAACTGGGCCAGGTGCTCGGGCGTGGTGGCATGGCGGAGGTCTACCTCGCGCATGACACCCGCCTCGGCCGCACCGTGGCGGTGAAGACGCTGCGCGCGGATCTCGCGCGTGACCCTTCCTTCCAGGCCCGGTTCCGCCGGGAGGCCCAGTCGGCCGCCTCGCTCAACCATCCCGCGATCGTCGCGGTCTACGACACGGGCGAGGACTACATCGACAACGTGTCGATCCCGTACATCGTCATGGAGTACGTAGACGGCTCGACACTCCGCGAACTGCTGCACAGCGGCCGCAAACTCCTGCCCGAGCGCGCCATGGAAATGACCATCGGCATCCTGCAGGGCCTGGAGTACGCCCACCGCAACGGCATCGTCCACCGCGACATCAAGCCGGCGAACGTCATGCTGACGCGCAACGGCCAGGTCAAGGTGATGGACTTCGGCATCGCCCGCGCCATGGGCGACTCCGGCATGACGATGACGCAGACGGCGGCCGTCATCGGCACCGCCCAGTACCTCTCGCCGGAGCAGGCGAAGGGCGAGCAGGTCGACGCGAGGTCGGACCTCTACTCCACCGGCTGTCTGCTGTACGAGCTCCTGACGGTGCGGCCTCCCTTCGTCGGTGACTCCCCGGTCGCCGTCGCGTACCAGCACGTGCGCGAAGAGGCCCAGGCCCCGTCGGTCTTCGACCCCGAGATCACGCCCGAGATGGACGCGATCGTCCTCAAGGCACTGGTCAAGGACCCCGACTACCGCTACCAGTCGGCCGACGAGATGCGCGCCGACATCGAGGCCTGCCTCGACGGCCAGCCGGTCGCGGCCACGGCCGCGATGGGCTCGGTGGGCTACGGCGGCTACCCCGACGACCAGCCGACGACGGCCCTGCGCGCGGACTCCGGCGCGGGCGCCACGTCGATGCTGCCCCCGATGAACCCGGACGACGACGGCTACGGCTATGACGACCGCCCGGACCGGCGCCGCCAGCAGCAGCGCAAGTCCAACACCTCGACGATCCTGCTGGTCGTGGCGGGCATCCTCGTGCTGGTCGGAGCGATCCTGATCGGGCGGTGGGCGTTCAGCGGCAACGGAGGGGTGGGTGACGACACCATCGCCGCGCCCAACTTCGTCGGTGAGACGCAGGAGAACGCCCGGAAGCTGGCCGACAACGCCGACCTGAAACTGACCTTCTCCAAGAAGCCCTGCGAAAAGCAGATCAAGGGCAACATCTGCTCGCAGGACCCGAAGGCCGAAGCAGAGGTCCAGAAGGGCGACACCATCGCCCTGGTGGTGTCGACCGGGGCGCCGAAGGTGACGGTCCCGGACGTGACCGGTCTGACCTACGAGAAGGCCGAGGCCATGCTCGAGGGCAAGGGCTTCCAGGTCGATCAGAAGACGGAGGAGTCCGACCGCACCCCCGGCGTGGTCATCGAGCAGGACCCCAAGGGCGACACGGACCAGGAGAAGGGCTCCACGATCACCCTCACCGTCGCCAAGGAGGCGGAGAAGTCCACCGTTCCGGACGTCCTCGGCCAGAGCTGTGACGCCGCCAAGCAGCAGATGCAGGCCAGCAACCTGGTCGGCAACTGCACCGAGGTGGAGACGGACGACGACAACCAGGTCGGCAAGGTCATCCAGACCACGCCGCAGGCCGGCACGTCGGTCGAGCCGAACTCGTCGGTGAACATCCAGATCGGCAAGAAGAAGGAACAGCAGAAGACGCGCGTGCCCCAGGTCGTCGGCCAGAACGTCGGCCAGGCCAAGCAGATCCTCGCGGCGGCCGGCTTCACCAACATCCAGTTCGCGGGCGGCAGCGACCAGAGCGACAACGCCATCGTCGCCGGCCAGGACCCGCAGGGTAACCAGGAGGTCGACGACCCGGCGGGGACGACGATCACTCTCCAGACCGTCGGCCTCGGGGGCAACAACGGCGGCAACAACAACGGCGGCGGAGGCAACGGCGGCCTCTTCGGCGGCATCAGCGGCCGCGAGGAGGACTGACCCGCCAGGGTCTGACCGCCAGGTCGCACCCGACTGACGACAGAGCCCCGGCACCCTCCACAGGGTGCCGGGGCTCTGTCGTGCGGTGGCGTCGCTCCGCCGTGCGGCGGCGTCGCCGGTCCCGCGGTGCGCTAGGAGCGCAGTTCCTTCGGCGGTGTCCGGTCCGCGTTCACCTTCTCCACCCGCTCCAGCTCGCCCCACACGATGTACCGGTACGTGCTCGTGTAGACCGGCGTGCAGGTCGTCAGCGTGATGTAGTGGCCCGGCTTCTTCTTGCCGGACTCCTTCGGGACCTGCGAGAGGACCTTCACGTTGTACTTCGAGGTCTCGGGAAGGATGTCGTAGACCTTGTAGACGTACCACTTGTCCTTCGTCTCGAAGACGATCGGATCGCCCATCCTGATCTTGTCGATGTTGTGGAACTTGGCGCCGTGCCCGTCCCGGTGGGCCGCGAGGGAGAAGTTGCCCTTCTTGCCCGACATCGGCAGGACAGCCTTGACGGGATCGGTGTAGTACCCGGCGACACCGTCGTTGAGGATCTTGTTCGTCGTGCCCTTCTCGACCAGGACCTCGCCGTTCCTCATCGCCGGCACGTGCAGGAACCCGATGCCGTTCTTGGTGTCCAGCGCACCGGGGCCGCCCCGGCCGTGAGCCCAGTCGTCACGGACCTTGTCCGCCTGTTTCCCGGCCGCGCGGTCGGCGACCACGTTCGTCCACCAGAGCGAGTAGGCGACGAACAGGCCCAGCACCAGGCCCGCGGTGATGAGGAGTTCCCCGAAGACGCTCACCGCCATGGCGATCGGGCCGGGACGGCGCCGGGCCGCGGACGGCCGGGACGCCCCCGCGCCGGTGTGCTCTTCGTGCTCCGTGTCGGTGGTCGCTGCCACTGGTCATCTGCCCTTAACTGACGAGCGCATCCGGCTTGCCCTTGCTGCGCGGCCGTTCCTCGACCATCTTGCCCCAGACGATCATCCGGTACTTGCTGGTGAACTCCGGCGTGCACGTGGTCAGCGTGATGTAACGGCCGGGCTCGGTGAACCCCGACCCCGGGGGGACGGGGTTCAGAACGCTCGTGTTGCTGGGCGGCGTGACCGGCAGGATCGACGCCATCTTGTAGACGTAGTACTTGTCCTGCGTCTCCACGACGATCGGATCGCCCTTGGTGAGCCTGTTGATGTATCGGAACGGTTCTCCATGGGTGTTGCGGTGGCCCGCGAGCCCGAAGTTCCCTGTCTTGTCGCCGGGCATCGCCGTCTTCAGCGCGCCCTCGGCGTAGTGGCCGACCATGCCCCGGTCGAGCACGCCCTTGCTGCTCGTGCCCTCGGCGATCGGCACCACCACGTCCAGCTTCGGGATGTGCAGGATGGCGAAGCCCTGCCCGGGCTCGAAGACCCCCGGGTTGCGCTTGCCGTTCGCCCAGTCGTCCTGGAGGCTGCTGGCCTCCTTTCCGGCCTGCGCGTGCGCCCGCACGTTCGTCCACCACAGCTGGTACGTGACGAACAGCAGCATCAGCACACCGGTGGTGATGAACACCTCACCTATCGCCCGGCTGGCCACCACCGCCGGACCCGGCTTGCGCGCCCGCGCCTGCCGCCGCGCCTCGACGCGCGACAGCGGCGCCCGCCGCTCCTCCCGCCCCGAGCCCCGCGCCGATCCCCGTGCCGAGCCCTGAACCGATTCCTGAGTCGATCCCTGCGCCGGGCGGGCCTCCGAAGCGCCGCCATGACGCCCGTGACGGCGCTTGGCGGCCTTCCTGCGGGCCGCACGGCCGCCGTGGGCGGGTCCGCCGTGCCGCGGCGCGGAAGAGCCCGGAGAGCCGGATACGGGGTCACCGGCCGCGGTCGGTGGCGGATCCGGTATCCGCAGCGCCACCGTCTCCTCGTCGGCCGGAGGCAGATACGGCTCGTCCGGAACGGGCTCGTAGGACGCCGGGTACGGCTCGGGCGAGGACGGCTGCGGCTGCGGTTCCGGCCGCGGAGAAGCCCCGTACGCTCCTCCACCCGACCAGTCCTCGAACGCACCCGCCACCCCGTACGACTGCTGCCCGTACGAGGTGTCGGACTCGCGCTCGGGGCGCAGCGCCGTCACGCCGTGGCCCTGCCCACCACCGGGGCGAGCCCGGCCGACCTCGCCACCGCGCCCTGGTCGCCGCACTCCACCAGCCAGTTGGCGAGCATCCGGTGCCCGTGCTCGGTCAGTACCGACTCGGGGTGGAACTGCACGCCCTCGACCGGGAGTTCGCGGTGCCTCAGACCCATGACGATCCCGTCGTGCGTCCGGGCCGTGACCTCCAGCTCGGCCGGCACCGTCGCGGGCTCGGCGGCCAGCGAGTGGTAGCGCGTCGCCGTGAAGGGCGACGGCAGGCCCGCGAAGACACCCCGGCTGGTGTGCTCGACCAGCGAGGTCTTGCCGTGCAGCAGCTCCGGCGCACGGTTCACGACCCCGCCGTACGCCACCTGCATCGACTGCATGCCGAGGCAGACACCGAAGACCGGGACGCCCGTGGCGGCGCAGTGCCGGACCATGTCGACACAGACGCCCGCCTGCTCCGGGGTGCCCGGGCCCGGGGAGAGCAGGACACCGTCGAAGCCGTCCTGGGCGTGCGCCGTCGACACCTCGTCGTTGCGCAGGACCTCGCACTCGGCGCCCAGCTGGTACAGGTACTGGACCAGGTTGAAGACAAAGCTGTCGTAGTTGTCGACGACGAGAATGCGCGCGCTCACTGGTTGTCCACCGTCACATCGTTGAAGGGCAGCAGCGGTTCCGCCCACGGGAAGACGTACTGGAAGAGGACGTAGACCACGGCCACGACCAGGACGAGTGAGATCAGCGCCTTCACCCACGTGTTCCCCGGCAGATGCCGCCAGATCCAGCCGTACATGCCGTCCCTTCCGTCGTACCACGGCACCAGACCCACGCCGTACAGCCACCAGACTAACGGCGCAGCGCCTCAGGTTTCCCTGCCTCCACAGGCTGTGTGGAGTCCAGGTGCGCCCAGACGATCAGCCGATGACTGTGCCCCCACTCCGGTTCGCACGTGGTCAGCGTCAGATAGCGGCCCGAACGCGTGTACCCGGATGTACGTGGGACAGGATCGATCACCTCGATGTCGGACGGCACTGTTTTGTACGGGCCTTTGTCGATCCGATACGTGAACCAGGTCGTGCCGTCGGTCAGCACCACGGCGTCACCCCGCCTCAGCTGGGGAAAGTCCTTGAAGGGGTCGCCGTAGGTGCGGCGGTGGCCGGCGACCGCGAAGTTCCCCCTCTGACCGAGCTGAGCGGTCTCCGCGTAGTGGCCCAGGCCCTTCTTCAGGGTGCCGGTGGCCGTGCCTTCGAGCACCGGCTTGTTCCACGTGAAACCAAGACGCGGGATGTACATGATCGCGAAGGGCTTGCCCTTGGCGTAGGGCGCGGGTTTCGGCGGGCCCGCGGTGTTCGCGGTGTTCGCGGGGGAGGAGCCGGCCGCCGCGGGGGGCTTGCTCGACTTCGCCCACTGCTCCTGGAGCAGTTCGATCTGGTCGTCCATGACGCCGTCGGCCTTCACGCCGGTCCAGAACAGCACGTAGACCACGAACAGCACGATCACGCTGCCGACGGTGATGCACAGTTCGCTGACGGTCCTGACGATCACGCGCACCGGCGGCTCCCCGGCCAGGCTGCTACTCCACAGGCTTCGCGTAGTGCAGATCCACTGTGCCCGAGTAGCCGGGAAGAGTCACCGGCCCGTTCTCCTCGACTTTCCAGCCGAGCCCGTAGACGTTGACGTAGACCATGTAGTTCTGGATCGCCGGGGACGCCGCGAGCGCCTTCTGGAGCTTGTCCGGGTCGCCGACCGCCGTGATCTTGTACGGCGGTGAGTAGACGCGGCCCTGGAGGATCAGGGTGTTGCCCACGCAGCGCACGGCGCTGGTGGAGATCAGCCGCTGGTCCATGACCTTGATGCCCTTGGCCCCGCCCTGCCACAGCGCGTTCACCACGGCCTGGAGGTCCTGCTGGTGGATGACCAGGTAGTCGGGCTGCGGCTCGGGATAGCCGGGCAGCTTGGCGGTGGCGTCCGGCGGGGCGTCGTTGAGCGTGACCGTGAGCGACTCGCCCTTGAGCTTCTGCGTGCCCGCGCGCTTCTCCAAGGCGGCGAGCTTGTCGTCCTCCGCCTTGGTGCTGCCGTCGTCGCGCTCGGCGAGCGCCTCTATCTCCTTGCGCAGGGTCCCGTTGGTCTCGTCCAGCTCGCCGTTCTCCCGGCTGCGCTCCTGGATGAGGTCGGACAGCTTCAGCAGCGAGGCGTCCGTGCGGATGTCGGTGCCCTTGGCGGTGTCGAAGCTGGTGAAGAAAATGAGTCCCGCGAGAGCGAAGACGGCCGCCGTGAGGATCCGCACGGGCCGCAAACGGCGCGCGCGCTCAGGGGTGGATCCCGTCCCGGGGGAGTCGGCAGAATTGCTCAACGTACCCTTATCTCCTTCGGCGCCACGGAAGCACTACGCTAACGGACGCCCGGGGGAGCACTCAGAGTCCCCTTACGCTGCCCCGAGACCGACCCAGTTACCTGCGCGGCCACGCAGCGCATCGACAGGAGAGACCCTCGTGCCGAAGTCACGTATCCGCAAGAAGGCCGACTACACGCCGCCGCCCGCGAAGCAGGCGACCGCGATCAAGCTGAACAGCCGTGCCTGGGTCGCGCCCGTCATGTTGGCCATGTTCCTCATCGGCCTGGCCTGGATCGTCGTCTTCTACGTCACCGACGGGTCGCTGCCCATCGACTCGCTGGGCAACTGGAACATCGTGGTCGGCTTCGGCTTCATCGCCGCCGGATTCGGTGTCTCGACCCAGTGGAAGTAGCGGCCACCGGCAGGTGAACGCAGCTCTGCCCAAGGTTGTTCACTGAGTTATCCACAGCGGTTTTCCACAGGTGGAAAAGAAACGACGATCTGTGGATAACTCGTTGAGCGTTGACGCCGGTATGACGGAAGTACCGCGACTCGAAAGCTTGTTCGCCCCCTGCCTGACCTGCAGAAACGTGGGTCGGTGTCAGGGGGCACAGGTGTTCCCGCACACTATGCACAAGATCCGCCACCCGCTGTGGACAACGCTCGCGCTCAGCTGAGCTGGGCCGTCCTCAACAGGGTCAACAGGATGACCACGGCCAGGACCAGCGCACATGTGCCGTACTGGATCAGGGCACGTCGCTCACGCGGGGCGTGGACCATGGCGTAGCCGACGACGACACCGGCGACGAGGCCGCCGATGTGGGCCTGCCAGGAGATGTTGAAGCCCGGGCTGAAGGTGAAGATCAGGTTGATCACCAGCAGCGCGATGATCGGCCGCATGTCGTAATTGCGCTGGCGCATCAGCACGGCCGTGGCGCCGAACAGGCCGAAGATCGCGCCGGAGGCACCCAGCGTCGCCGTGTTCGGGGAGGCCAGCAGATAGGCCAGGGTGCTGCCCGCGAGTCCGGAGATGAAGTAGAGCGCGAGATAGCGCACACGGCCGAGGGCCGCTTCGAGCGGGCCGCCGAGCCACCAGAGGCTGAGCATGTTGAACGCGATGTGCCAGATCTCCTGGTGCGTGAACATCGACGTCACCATGCGGTACCACTCGCCCCCCGCCACTCCCTGGGTGGGCGTGAAGGGCGCGGGCGGCCAGGCGCCGACCAGGGCGAGATCGGTCGCGAGCGACTCATGGGTCTGGATGGCGATGAAGACGGCCAGGTTGATCCCGATGAGGATCTTGGTCAGCAGGCGGGGGTCGGCGTGGAGGGTGCCGCCGGCGATCGTCCGGGGCATGGCGGCCGTGGGCGCGTGACCAGTGCCGGAGCCGCTGCGGACGCACGCGGGGCACTGGAAGCCAACGGAGGCGTTGACCATGCACTCGGGGCAGATCGGGCGCTCGCAGCGGGTGCAGCGGATGCCCGTCTCGCGGTCCGGGTGGCGGTAGCACATGGGGACGCTGTGGGCGTCCTGCGGGCTGCCCGCAGCCTGGTCGTCCATGGGATCCCCTTGGTCGTGAGAGAAAAGCCCGCCCCGCTCATCTTTACGGACGAGCGGGGCGATTGGTTCCCTGCGAGGGCTTCGGCACTCGGCGGGGCTCAGCGGTTCTCGATGACGACCGACTCGATGACCACGTCGTTGAGCGGGCGGTCGGTGCGCGGGTTCGTCTGGGTCGTGGCGATGGTGTCCACGACCTTCTGGCTGGCCGCGCCGGTGACCTCGCCGAAGATGGTGTGCTTGCGGTTCAGCCACGCCGTCGGGGAGACGGTGATGAAGAACTGCGAGCCGTTGGTGCCCGGGCCGGCGTTGGCCATCGCCAGCAGGTAGGGCTTGTCGAAGCGCAGGTCCGGGTGGAACTCGTCCTCGAACTGGTAGCCGGGGCCGCCGGTGCCGTTGCCCAGCGGGTCACCGCCCTGGATCATGAAGCCACTGATCACCCGGTGGAAGACCGTGCCGTCGTAGAGCCTGTCCGTGGTCTTCTGACCCGTCTCCGGGTGGGTCCACTCCCGCTCGCCCTGGGCGAGCTCGACGAAGTTCTTGACCGTCTTGGGGGCGTGGTTCGGCAGAAGCCGGACTTCGATGTCGCCGTGATTGGTCTTCAGGGTGGCGTAGAGCTGCTCAGCCACGATCTGCCTTCCGTTGTCTTTCTGTGACTCCCTGATCCTCGCATGGACGGCGCTCCGCGTCGCCCGGCCTCGGTTCATGGGAGGGAAACCGGGGCGATCGCTTGCGGAAAACCAGTCGAGTAGTCCCGGGCCGGGGGCGCGCGGCGGCGATCCGTGGCATTGTCGACGACAAGCTCCTGTTGAACCCTATTCATCCGCTATTGCAGGTGATCGGCTCCCGATCAGTGTTCGGTCCGCTCTTGATCGGTTCTCGACCGGAGGTGGCCCGGAGCCGGCTCCCGTGACCCGGATGCTCGCCCGCGCATGCTTGGCGGTGCGCCGGGAGGCATGATCCGTAAAAGGGTGGAAAGTCGAAATACCGTACGCCACCGAGGAGGAGGAACCCGTGACCCGCATCGACAGCGTGCGCGCCGCGACTGGTTCGGCGAAGGACAGCGTGCTGCACGCCGCGGAAGTGGTGGCGCCCTACGCCGACACGGCCAAGGACAGGGCCGCGCACTACGCACACGAGGCACGCGTACGGCTAGCGCCCAAGGTGACGCAGGCCGCCGGGCAGGCGCGCGTTCAGTACGGCGCCCATGTGCAGCCGTATCTGGAGCAGGCCCGCACGCATGTGCCGCCGAAGGTCGACCAGGCCGCCCACGAGGCCGCCGTCCGCACGCGCAAGGCCGCCCGGCAGGCGGCGGAGTACTCCAGGCCGAGGCTCGAGCAGGCGATGGCCGCGGCCGTGCCCGTCACGAGCGAGGCCGCCGCCCGGAGTGTGGCCGCGATGGCCGCGCTGCGCGGTCAGATCTCGTCGAAGGAGGTCCAGAAGCTGATCCGCAGGCAGGAACGGCGGGCGAGGGCCGGCCGGGCCATGAAGACGCTGGTCGTTCTGGGCGCCCTCGCGGGCGGTGCCTTCGCCGCCTGGAAGTGGTGGGACAAGCAGGCCAACCCGGACTGGCTGGTGGAGCCGCCCGCGGCGACGGAGGTTCCCGAGTCGGGCCGTCTGTCCTCCGTGGACGGCAGTGGCCAGTCCGTTCTGGACCCGGAGGTCGAGGCGAAGCAGGCCGAGGACGAGGCCGCCAAGCCCGACGACCGTTCCTGACGGCCGCCGGATTCAACAGCGCGGCGGGGCGGGAGGCTTGAGGCTCGGACGTCAGAGCCTGCGAGTCTCCCGCCCCGCCGCGCTGTTTCACGTGAAACAAAAGCCCTCCGAACCACGTTTCCGCAGTTCGGAGGGCTTTGAGAGTGGAGCCTAGGGGAGTCGAACCCCTGACATCTGCCATGCAAAGACAGCGCTCTACCAACTGAGCTAAGGCCCCGGAAGAGGAACGCCGCCCGGAGAAAATCTTGTCCCGGCGGGCGTCGGAGACCAGAGTACCGGGTTACCCCCATGATTCCGCAAAAGGATTGGGGGTCCCCGTCGCCGACCACTCTCCGTAAGATGCTCGGCGTGGTTCGCTACCGCGAACCGCCGTACTTGGGGAAGCGATGGGGAGACGCAATGGACGCCGCACAGCAGGAAGCCACCGCAAGAGCGCGGGAACTGCAGCGGAACTGGTACGGGGAGCCGCTGGGGGCGCTCTTCCGTAGGCTCATCGACGATCTTGGTCTCAACCAGGCTCGTCTGGCGGGGGTTCTGGGACTGTCCGCACCGATGTTGTCGCAGCTCATGAGCGGCCAGCGGGCGAAGATCGGCAATCCCGCTGTGGTACAGCGGGTGCAGCTGCTGCAGGACCTGGCGGGGCAGGTCGCGGACGGCAGCGTGAGCGCGGCCGAGGCCACGGAGCGCATGGAGGAGATCAAGAAGTCACAGGGGGGCTCGGTGCTCAGCAACACCACACAGACGACGAGCAGTTCGGGGGCGCCCACGGTCAAGCGGGTCGTCCGGGAGATCCAGTCGCTGCTGCGCTCGGTGGCGGCGGCGGGTGACATCATCGACGCCGCGGAGACGCTCGCCCCGACCCACCCGGAGCTGGCCGAGTTCCTCCGGGTGTACGGTGCCGGCCGCACGTCGGACGCGGTCGCGCACTACCAGTCCCACCAGAACTGACCCCGTCGCCCGTTCGCCGAAGGGGGTTCGGCACCGGGCTTCGGGTGAGGTGACGGGGGCTGCGTCACGGTACGGGCGGACACGAGGGGGCGTGGGCCGCACGGGGGACCGTTCGACGCGAGGGGGACGTGTATCGCTCATCGGGGGAGTCGATCGGGGGAGTCATGGGGGGCGCTGGGAGTCGTTTCGCCCGTCGGGGAGTCGTCACGCTCGTCGAGGGGGAAGCAAGGGGGGAGACCACAGGGGGAGGAGCGACGTACAGCCATGGGTGAGGTGTTCGCCGGCCGGTACGAACTGGTCGATCCGATCGGGCGCGGAGGGGTCGGCGCCGTCTGGCGTGCCTGGGACCACCGCCGCCGCCGCTATGTGGCCGCCAAGGTCCTGCTCCAGAGCGACGCGCACTCGCTGCTGCGCTTCGTCCGGGAGCAGGCGCTGCGGATCGACCATCCCCATGTGCTCGCTCCGACCAGCTGGGCCGCCGACGACGACAAGGTCCTGTTCACCATGGACCTGGTCGCGGGCGGCTCACTGGTCCACCTCGTCGGGGACTACGGGCCCCTGCCGCCGGCCTTCGTCTGCACGCTGCTCGACCAGCTGCTGGCGGGCCTGGCCGCGGTCCACGCGGAGGATGTCGTGCACCGTGACGTCAAACCCGCCAACATCCTGCTGGAAGCCACCGGCACGGGCCGGCCGCGGCTGCGGCTGTCCGACTTCGGCATCGCGATGCGGCTGGGCGAGCCCCGCCTGACCGAGACCAACCTCGTGGTGGGGACGCCCGGTTATCTCGCGCCCGAGCAGATGATGGGCGCGGAACCGGACTTCCCCGCCGACCTGTTCGCCGTAGGCCTGGTCGCGCTGTATCTGCTGGAGGGCGCCAAGCCGGACAGCAAGGCGCTCATCCAGTACTTCGCCGAGCACGGGACTCCCGGTGCGCCCAAGGGCATCCCGGAGCCGCTGTGGCAGGTGGTGGCCATGCTGCTCCAGCCGGACCCGCAGGCCCGGTTCCGTACGGCCACGGGGGCGCGCAAGGCGCTCGCCGCCGCCGCGGAGCTCCTGCCCGAGCCCGGGCCGGACGATGAACTGATCGAGATCTTCGACCAACTCGGCCCGCTGCCCCCGGGGTTCGCGCCGGACGGCCCGCTGGAGAGAGCGCGGGGTCTGCCGCCGAGAGAGGACGAACCGGCCGGCCCGGCGACGAACGAGGAGCGGTACCGTCCGGCTGACGAGCAGCAGTCCCGGCAGGACGCCCCGGCCCCCTCGGGAACGGACGCGTCGGCGTCGCGGCAAGGCCCGGGCGCAGCGGCCGTACAGCCCGGCCCCGGCCAGGACACCGCCCCGCCGGCCGCTCACGCCCAGCCGTCCTCCATGTCGGACACCGGCAGCTTCCACCTGCCGCCGCCGCAGGCCACGGGCACCGGCTCCCCCACGCCGGGCCATGACGCACAGGCACAGGCACGAGCAGAAGCACAGGCGCAGGCCTCACCCCAGCACGCCCTCTACTCCCCCTACGACGCCACACACCCCGTGTCCCCGTCACAGCCGGCGCCGCCGGCGTACCCGCACCACGCGGGCTACCCCAGCCAGCCGCTGCCCCCGGCGACACAGCAGCCCACCCATACCTCCACGGCCCCGTACACCACGCAGACCCCGACCCCGCAAGCCCCGCCGCCCGGACAAGGGTCTCCGTCCGGCCAGGGCACTTCACGGCACCGGGCACACCGTCCCCGCCGCCCCGGCCCGCCGGCCAAGGTGGCAGTCCCGCTTCTGCTCCTCGCCCTGGCCTGCTACGCCGTAGGGTTCTGGGCCCTGACCCGCATCTGAGCCCTCGCGGACATCAGCCCACATCAGCCCGGGCGCTCACCCGGCGCTCCTGCGCCGAGCCACCACGGTCCACACCCCGAGCCCCACCAGGAGCGCGCTCCCGGTGCCGATGCCGCCCACGGCGACGACCCGCATCGCGGTGTCGTCACCCCCGGCCACGCCTTCGGCCGCTGCCTCCCGGTCCTCGTCCGAGACCTCGAAGACGCCCTTCGGCTCGGACTCCCCCACGTAGCCGGGACCGCTGCGCGGCTGACCGCTCACCCGGACCCGCAGGGTCATCGGGAACGGCCCGTCCCCGAAGCTGTCGGCGACGCTCTCCGCGAGGTGCGCGACGAGGTAGTAGGAGCCGGCGAAGCGCATCGCACCGACCTGGTTGATGACGGCGTAGCGGTTGGCGTGGTCGACCGGCGGCAAAGGAGGCAGGCTGCCGGACTTCTGGCCGCCGTTGTAGCCGACGCCCACGTCGGCGACGGGGCCGCGCGCCGGGTTGTACAGGGCCAGGTCCAGCGCATCGGACGTGTAGCCGGTGCCGCCGGAGGCCGTGCTGCCCAGGTCGGCGGTGATGTGGAGCTGCTGGCCCCAGTCGACCGGCACCTCGTAGAAGAGGGTCTGGCCGGGCCGGATGTCGTCCCGCCAGACTCCCTGGTCCAGCGGGGTCGCCGCGGCGAACCCCGCACCGCCCCGGCGGTCCTCGGCCTCCTCCTGGAGCGGCTGGGGCGAGGCGGAGTTCCACACCTGGGGCGCGCTGGTCGGCCCGGTCTTCTCCGTCCGGGGCTCCGTCATGGCGACGAGTTCCAGGTCCCAGGCGTCGGGCGAGGAGCCCTCGCCCTTCGGGTCGGCGCGCTCGACGGACACGTAGTAGTTCCCGGCCCCCCGGCACAGCGGCTTGGTGGGCGAGATCTCGCGCCGGCCCCACGCCGCGATCGGGTGCGGGCTGCGGGCGGCGCCGAAAGGCGTGACATCGCTGGAGCAGGGGGTGCCGTCGTCGTCCTCCACGGACACCTTGAGCCCGTCGATGACCGAGACGGTGCTGCCGGGGGAGGGGACGGCGGTGACGGAGACGTACGCGTTCGACGTGGCGTCCAGTTGGAGGCGGTAGCTGACCTTGCCGCTGCTCGGCAGGGAGCTCTTGTAGACCGTGCCGGGCGTCAGCGCCACGGCGTCGGCGGTGCTCCTCGCCCCCTTGATGCTCCGGGCGTCACCGGCGAAGGCGTACGGGCTCGGCGACTGGGCCGTACCGGACGCTCCGGCGGCGGCCAGGGCGGCCTGTCCGGGCACCACGGCAGCCGTCGTCCCCAGCACCACCGCCACGGCGCCCAGGCGCACGACCACCGACGGACGCCGACCGTGACGACCGCGCAACACACCCGCTCGCCCCCACGCCGCACGCCCCCAAGCCGTACAACACCGTCCCCTCACGCGCCACCCCTCACGTCACCGGACCGCAGAACCGCCGTGCGTCCACCAACCGTGGAACCGTGGCCCATCCTGCCCCGCCGCCGCGTCCACCGCCCCGCCGTCCGCCCGAACACACGAAACCCCGACCGCGAGGCGGCCGGGGTGTACTCGCTTTGGGATGTCGTGACTCACGAACCCGTGGGCACGGAGTCAGTCGCCTCCGTCCACAGATCCTGCTCGGCGCGATCCGCCTGGATCTGGCGGTACACGAGGAGCCCGCCGATGGCGGCCAGTGCGACCAGGAGAAGCTTCTTCACCGCGCGACCTCGTCTTTCCTTGACGTAGGGGACCTCTGGCGCCCGACTATACACACCGACCGATACCGATCGGTGACCTGAGCCGGACCTCAACTCCCGCCCGGGAAACCGCGATAGAAGCGGAGTCCACCGATCCGGCCGGAGAGTGATCACACGCCGACGGACGGTTACTTCGACCGCTCTTCTCCTCCTTCCTCAGCTTTTCTCCCCTCTTGCGTCCATCCGGGTGGTGTTCATCTGAACATCGACGCGCCACGGGCGTCGGTCCACCACTTCTCGCCCCCCATACACATCATGAGGAAAGTACGCAAATCGCCCAACCCGAAAGTGAGGGGTTATGGCCCGGAACAAGGTCATGAAGCTGTGGACCGCCATCGTCACCGCCTTCCTCGCGCTGTGCACGGCGCTCGGATTCGTCACCACGACCGCCGCGGCGGCGGTACCGCAGGCCGAGCAGAAGCGCAACAGCGCGCTCATCCCGCAGCAGCGGACGGCACCGGCGGCGACCGCCCCCTGGTCCTTGTCCTACGCCAAGGCCCTGCCCCCCACGATGAAGCAGCGCATCCACGCCGAGGCCCACGGAAAGTCCCCCAGCTGCCGCCACCGCCCGCTCGCGGACACGACGGCGTCACCCACCTCCGACTGCACCGACGACGACACCGACGCCGACGGCGACCCGGCGGACCATCTCACTCCCCTGCAGCGCTGATATCACCTGTACCTCCCGGCGACGCGCGTACAGGCCCGGCGGCTCCGAGGAGCCACCGGGCCTTCTTCAACGGCGATCAGCCCTTGGAGAGCGTGATCTGTGACTCCTGCTGTCCGGTGTCGACCGTCACCGGGTAGTCCCGGTCATCCGCCCGGGCCCTGCTGCGCATCGTCGCGCTACCGGGCTGGAACGAGGTGCCGGGCTCCTGGCTGGTCAGGCTGACCGACCACGGCACGGGCGCGCCCGGCGTGCAGGCCACGGTCGTCTGGTAGGACGCGCCCGGTGTCCCCTTCTTCTGGATCTGGAAGACCTGGCCGGCGAGCGAGACGCTCGCGGGCTTGTTGCACGTCACGGTGCCGCCGACGGTGATCCGCCCCTCGGGGACCTCCGCCGTGCCCTGGGGGTCGAGGGTCATCCCCATGGCGAGTTCGGCCGGGGGTTCGGGCATGACCGCGTGCACCGCACCGCGCAGAGGCACCGCCGAGCCGTTGCAGTACTGCTCGAAGGTGGCATCGAGCTCGCTGACGTAGCCATAGGGGCCGAAGGCGATGTGCTCGACGGTGAAGGAACCGGAGTTGGTGTTGCACCCCTTCTCGGTCCCGTTGTCGATCCCGCTGAACACCAGTTCCGGATCCTCCGGCTGGGCGTCGGGCCACTGCTTCGCCCCGGTGTACGTCGTGCCCTCGGTCAGCTTCTGGCCATCGGGGGCGGCGACGATGAGACGCCACAGCGTGCCCGGCTCCGCGTCCACGGCGACGGTCAGGCTGTTCCCGTCCGTGCTCCCCTGGACGTCGAACATCTGGACCGCTCCGGCCGTGTACGCGTACGACTGACCGCCGGATATGGGCTCACCCGCGTCACCGCTGAAGCTCAGCGTTCCCGACGCAGCGCCGTAGGCCTGCGCGGTGCCCGCCAGCGGCGCGACCGCGAGCGCGACGGCCAGCGCCGCGACAACGCCCACCGTCCGGGCCAGGACGCGTCTGGGCATGGTGCTTCTCGTCAAGGTTCCCCCCAAGGGAATGCTCTGGGAGGCCGACCGGCCTCACTGAAGAAGCGCCGGAGCGTCATCAGGCGTCACAGCGGCCTCAGGAATCCCTGAGTTTCTCCGCACGCTCACGCGGGTCGTACTCAGGACCGACGCCCTCGACCAGCACGACGTCCCCGTCGATGTGGTCGGTCCGCAGCCGCAGGATCTCCTGATACGCGGGGGACGCGTACCAGGCGCGGGCCTCGGCCAGGCCGGGGAACTCGATCAGCACCATGCTGCCCGGCCAGCTCCCCTCCACCACCTCGGTCGGCGGGCCGTGGATCAGGAAGCGGCCGTGGAAGGGGTCGAGAGTGTCCTGGATGCGTTCCAAGTACTCAAGGATGTCAGGGTGATGACGGCGGTCACGCAGGTGCGCAAAGCCATATGCGGGCACGTCCGCTTCCTTCGTTCGCTCCGGTACGACGCCTTGAACGTAGCCAGGCGCTCCGTACGCCGCGATTACCTGCGAGGTAAGCGTAGGGCGGGCCGGCTGCTGTCAGCACCGTGATCAGCGCCGGACACACGGCCTAGCGGGGCTGCCGGGCCAGTTCCCAAGTCGCGAAGATGTGTAGCGCCGCCTCGATCTGTGCTCTGGTGCGGCCGTCGGTAACACCTGCGACTCTGATGAAGACCACGGACGACCCTGGGTCGGCTGCGACGAGCAGCGTCAGGGGCAGCCGACCCGACATCGGATAGTCGTACCAGGTGGCCTGTTCGACGTCCGTCGCGGGCAGCGCCGTTTCGACAGCCTGCCAGTCCGATTCACTGAACTCGTATCCCGCGAACTCTGCGACCGATTCACACAGAGGCCTCAGGTTCGTGTCGATGATCCAGCCGCCATCGAGGATGCACTCGGGCTCGGAGGTGGTCATTTGTTCAGCTTCCGGCTGGACGACGGCTTCTACGTCTGGGAGGGCGACGTTCACCTGGCGGCCGACGAGCGGTGTGTGTCAAACCGTTGGTACCAAAAGACCCCCGGCCCTGTGGACCGGGGGTCTTTTCGCTGGTGGGGCTAACAGGATTTGAACCTGTGGCCTCATCCTTATCAGGGATGCGCTCTAACCAACTGAGCTATAGCCCCGCCGCGCTCTGCGGTGTGTGTCCCGCGCGCTGACCCCTGAAGATTAGCGCACGACATGGGCAGTCCCAAAATCGGTTGTCGGGACACCGACAGCCGCCGCCGGGGAGAGCTACTCGTCCTCGGCGAGCGTCAGCTCCACACCGCCCACGAAGCCCGCGGACAGGTTGTAGATGAACGCGCCGAGCGTCGCGAGGGCCGTCGCAAGAACGACGTCGATGACCGCGATGACCGACGTGAACATCAGGACGTTGGGCAGCGACAGGAAGGCCTGGAGGTCGAAGCCGTTGGACTCGTTGGAGCCCGTCGCCTCGGAGATCGTGCCGCCGACCGTGGAGAAGACGCCCATCGCGTCCATCACCATCCACAGCACCGCGGCCGCCACGATCGTGCAGATGCCCAGGGCGATGGAGAGCAAGAAGCTGACCTTCATCACCGACCACGGGTCGGCCTTGGCCACCCGCAGGCGGGCCTTGCGGACACGCGGCGTGGTGCGCGCACCGGTGCGCGGACGCCGTACGGCAGCGGCGGCGGCACCGGCTCCGCCCGCGGCGGCCTGCGCCGGGTAGGCCTGCGGCGGGTGGTACGGCCCCGCCTGCTGCTGTGCATGCCGTTCCCCCGGCAGGGGGGAAGCCGTCTGCGCGGCCGGCTCGGGCTGCCGCTGGGCGCCGGATGCGGACGGGCCCGCTCCAGCGGTGTTCTGCTGGGTCTGCGGACCTCTGGTGTCCGTCACAGTTCCCCCCTGTGATTCATGCCTGTCGGACGAGTCCTTGGTCGGGGACTTGATCGCCTTCAGGTTGGTCGTGTGCGGATCAGCCGCACGCGCGGCGGAGCCACGGCCGCCGTCGTCCGTATCCGTACCCTTCGGGGTACCGGTCGGTCCGGCGCCCGTGGCTCCGCTCACGCTGACTCACTCCTCGTGCTACTCGGCCGAGGGCGCCTCACCCTCGTCCGTGCCGGCGGTCGCGGCACCTTCGGCGGTCTCGTCGACGACCACGTCGCCGTCGACCTCTTCCGCCTCGCGTCCCGCCTCGGCGTTGCGTGCGATGCCCACGACGGCATCGCGCTTGCCCAGATTGATCAGTTGGACGCCCATGGTGTCACGGCCGGTTTCCCTGATCTCGTTGACTCGCGTACGAATCACACCGCCGCCCAGCGTGATGGCGAGGATCTCGTCGGTCTCCTCGACCACCAGGGCGCCGACGAGAGATCCACGGTCCTCCACGATCTTGGCGGCCTTGATGCCGAGGCCGCCGCGGCCCTGGACGCGGTACTCGTCGACGTTGGTCCGCTTCGCGTACCCGCCGTCGGTGGCAGTGAACACGAACGTACCCGGTCGAACAACATTCATCGAGAGCAGCTCGTCGCCCTCGCGGAAGCTCATGCCCTTGACACCCGAGGTGGCGCGGCCCATGGGGCGCAGGGTTTCGTCCGAGGCGGTGAACCTGATCGACTGTGCCTTTTTGCTGATCAGAAGCAGATCATCGTCGGCCGAGACCAGTTCCGCTCCGATCAGTTCGTCGTCCGAACCGTCCTCCATCGACCGGAGGTTGATCGCGATCACACCGCCGGAACGCGGCGAATCGTAATCCTTCAGAGGCGTCTTCTTCACAAGTCCGGCCTTGGTGGCGAGAACGAGGTAAGGAACCGCCTCGTAGTCGCGGATCGCCAGGATCTCGGCGATCGCCTCGTCGGGCTGGAAGGCGAGCAGGTTCGCGACGTGCTGGCCGCGCGCGTCCCGGCCGGCGTCGGGCAGCTCGTAGCCCTTGACGCGGTAGACGCGGCCCTTGTTCGTGAAGAACAGCAGCCAGTGGTGCGTCGTGGACACGAAGAAGTGGTCGACGATGTCGTCTTCCTTGAGCTTCGTGCCGCGGACGCCCTTGCCGCCGCGCTTCTGGGCGCGGTAGTCGTCGGTCTTGGTGCGCTTGATGTAGCCGCCCCGGGTGACCGTGACGACGATGTCCTCCTCGGCAATCAGGTCCTCGATGGACATGTCGCCCTCGTACGGGATCAGCTTGGTCTTGCGGTCGTCGCCGTACTTCTCGACGATCGCGGCCAGCTCGGCGCTGACGATGCCCCGCTGACGGACCGGGGAGGCCAGGATCTCGTTGTACTCGGTGATCTTCGCCTGGAGCTCGTCGTGCTCCTGGACGATCTTCTGGCGCTCCAGGGCGGCCAGTCGGCGCAGCTGCATCTCGAGGATGGCGTTGGCCTGGATCTCGTCGATCTCCAGAAGGCTCATCAGGCCCCCGCGCGCGATCTCGACGGTGTCGCTGCGCCGGATCAGCGCGATGACCTCGTCGATGGCGTCCAGGGCCTTCAGCAGACCGCGCAGGATGTGCGCCCGCTCCTCGGCCTTGCGCAGGCGGAACTTGGTACGGCGGACGATGACCTCGATCTGGTGCGTCACCCAGTGGCGGATGAACGCGTCGAGCGAGAGCGTGCGCGGCACGCCGTCCACCAGCGCCAGCATGTTGGCGCCGAAGTTCGTCTGCAGGTCCGTGTGCTTGTAGAGGTTGTTGAGGACGACCTTGGCGACCGCGTCCCTCTTGAGCACGATGACGAGCCGCTGGCCCGTGCGGGACGACGTCTCGTCGCGGACGTCCGCGATGCCGCCGATCTTGCCGTCCTTGACCAGGTCGGCAATCTTCTGGGCGAGGTTGTCCGGGTTGACCTGGTACGGCAGTTCCGTGACCACCAGGCACTGGCGGTTCTGGATCTCCTCGACCTCGACGACCGCGCGCATGGTGATGGAGCCGCGGCCGGTGCGGTACGCCTCCTCGATGCCGTTGCGGCCGACGACGAGCGCGCCGGTCGGGAAGTCCGGGCCCTTGATGCGCTCGATCAGCGCGTCCAGGAGCTCCTCGTGGGACGCCTCGGGGTTCTCCAGGTACCACTGGGCACCGGCGGCGACCTCGCGCAGGTTGTGCGGCGGGATGTTGGTCGCCATGCCGACCGCGATCCCGGCCGAGCCGTTGATCAGCAGGTTCGGGAAGCGGGCCGGCAGGACGGTCGGCTCCTGGGAGCGGCCGTCGTAGTTGTCCGTGAAGTCGACGGTCTCCTCGTCGATGTCACGGACCATCTCCATCGACAGCGGCGCCATCTTGCACTCGGTGTACCGCATGGCCGCCGCCGGGTCGTTGCCCGGGGAGCCGAAGTTGCCGTTGGAGTCGACGAGCGGCATGCGCATCGACCAGGACTGGGCGAGACGCACGAGCGCGTCGTAGATGGAGGAGTCGCCGTGCGGGTGGTAGTTGCCCATGACGTCGCCGACGACGCGGGCGCACTTGTAGAAGCCGCGCTCGGGGCGGTAGCCGCCGTCGTACATGGCGTACAGCACGCGGCGGTGGACGGGCTTGAGGCCGTCGCGGACGTCCGGCAGCGCACGCGAGACGATGACGGACATCGCGTAGTCGAGATACGAGCGCTGCATCTCCGTCTCGAGCCCGACGGGCTCGACGCGCATGGCCAGGGCTTCACCCTCGGGCGTCGTCACGGGAGTGTTCTCGTCGGTCATTGCTGGTGAAGGTCCTTCCTGGTGCGGTCAGCTGAGACCGACTCAGATGTCGAGGAAGCGGACGTCCTTGGCGTTGCGCTGGATGAACGCGCGGCGGGCCTCGACGTCCTCACCCATGAGGACCGAGAACAGGTCGTCGGCCTGGGCGGCGTCGTCGAGGGTGACCTGGCCGAGGACGCGGTGCTCCTGGTCCATGGTCGTGATGCGCAGTTCCTCGGCGTTCATCTCGCCGAGACCCTTGAAGCGCTGCACCGAGTCGTCCCGGATGCGCTTGCCGGCCTGGCGCCCCATCTCGATGAGGGCGTCGCGCTCGCGGTCGGAGTAGGCGTACTCGAAGTCGTCCTTGCCCCACTTGATCTTGTAGAGCGGCGGACGGGAGAGGTACACGTGCCCGGCCTCGACCAGGGGCCGCATGAAGCGGAACAGGAAGGTCAGCAGCAGGGTGTTGATGTGCTGGCCGTCGACGTCCGCGTCCGCCATCAAGATGATCTTGTGATAGCGGAGCCTCTCGATGTCGAAGTCCTCGTGCACACCCGTGCCGAACGCGGAGATCATCGCCTGGATCTCCTGGTTCTGCAGGATCCGGTCGATGCGCGCCTTCTCGACGTTGAGGATCTTGCCGCGGATCGGGAGGATCGCCTGGTACTGCGGGTTGCGGCCGGACTTGGCCGAGCCGCCGGCGGAGTCACCCTCGACGATGAAGATCTCGCACTTGGTCGGGTCGTTCGACTGGCAGTCGGAGAGCTTGCCCGGCAGGGACGCCGTCTCCAGCAGGCCCTTACGGCGCGTCAGGTCGCGGGCCTTGCGGGCAGCCACGCGCGCGGTGGCCGCCGCGATGCCCTTGCGGATGATGTCCGCGGCCTCGTTCGGGTTGCGGTCCAGCCAGTCGTTCAGGTGCTCGTAGACGACCCTCTGGACGAAGGTCTTGACCTCGGTGTTGCCCAACTTGGTCTTCGTCTGGCCCTCGAACTGGGGCTCGCCCAGCTTGACCGAGATGATCGCGGTCAGACCCTCGCGGATGTCGTCACCGGTGAGGTTGTCGTCCTTCTCGCGCAGCAGTCGCTTGTCACGCGCGTACTTGTTGATGAGCGAGGTCAGCGCGGCCCGGAAGCCCTCTTCGTGCGTACCGCCCTCGTGGGTGTGGATGATGTTGGCGAAGGAGTACACGCCCTCCGTGTAGCCGCTGTTCCACTGCATGGCGACTTCGAGGGACAGCTGCCTGTCCTTGTCCTCGGCCTCCAGGTCGATGACGGTGGGGTGAACCGCCTCGCCCTTGCGGGAGTTGAGGTACTTCACGAAGTCGACGATGCCGCCCTCGTAGTGGTACTTGACCGTCTTGACGTCGGCGGTCTCGTCCGCGCCCGCCTCGTCCGCACCGGAGGTGGCCTTCGCGGACTCACGCTCGTCGGTGAGATTGATGCGCAGGCCCTTGTTGAGGAACGCCATCTCCTGGAAGCGCCGCGAGAGCGTCTCGAAGGAGTAGTCCGTGGTCTCGAAGATGTCCGGGTCGGCCCAGAAGGTGACCGAGGTGCCGGTCTCCTCGGTGGCCTCGTGCTTGGCGAGCGGCGCCGTGGGGACGCCCATCTTGTAGTCCTGCGTCCAGCGGTAGCCGTCGGTCTTGACCTCGACGGCGACCTTCGAGGACAGCGCGTTCACGACGGAGACACCCACGCCGTGCAGACCGCCGGAGACCGCGTAACCGCCGCCGCCGAACTTGCCGCCCGCGTGCAGCACGGTCAGCACGACCTCAAGGGCCGGCTTGCCCTCGGAGGCGACGATGCCCACCGGGATGCCACGGCCGTTGTCGACGACCCGGACGCCGCCGTCGGGGAGGATCGTCACGTCGATGGTGTCCGCGTGGCCGGCCAGCGCCTCGTCGACCGAGTTGTCGACGACCTCGTACACGAGGTGGTGCAGTCCTCGCTCACCGGTCGAGCCGATGTACATGCCGGGTCGCTTGCGGACCGCGTCCAGACCCTCGAGGACGGTGATGGCACTGGCGTCGTACGACGCCGTTACGGAGGCCTCGGCGACTCCGGCCGGGGCCTCGGTGGACGGGATGTTCTCGTTGGGGTTGCCGGAATCGGCCACGAAGCGCCCTTTCTGGCACAGCACGAGCCAGGCTCGTCGGCGGGTTGCCGGAGCGGCTGCGGCATGTTGCGTTGGTAAGCCTTGATCAGCGTTGCTCAGCTTTTCCCGGACGGTCCCCACGATTGGGGCGGGATTGCTTCCAGTCTACCGGTAGCACTGACACTGATGGGGGTTTGCCGGTACCTGAGTCCGCATGTGCCGCCCTCAACCGGTCTTCCCCGACTCCCGATATGCGGATGGGGGCTCCAAGAGGCTCACGGAGGCACTCAGCGCTTCCGGCCGTCAGCCCTTGGCTACTTCGGAGTCAGGTCGCGATTCGCAACCGTGTGCGGTGGTGCGGAGAGAGGGGCGCCGGGGCTCCGGACGGACCGTCGGCGCCCATTTTTGTGATGTCAGTCACGTGCTGTGGATTGGCGGGAAACGGGTGCCGATCGGGCCCCCGCAGGGCCTCCCGCACGGCCCTTGCCGGGCGCTCGGAGAGCCTCGGGGAGGGGATCCCGTCAGCTTCGGGACAGGGGGCCTGTCAGCCGTACGTGTCCGCCCGGGCCGGTGCTCGGAGAGCCTCCGGGAGGGGACGCCAGCTTCGGGACAGGGGCCCCGTCAGCCGTATGTGTCGCCCGGGCCGGTGCTCCCGGGGGCGCGCAACGGGCCGTAGCGGCGGTTGGGCCCGCCGGGGCCCTGCACCTTGATCATCTTCACCGTGCCGTGCCCCAGGTCCTCGTTGAGGCGTGCGACCAGGGTCGGGGCGAGCAGCCGGAGGTTCGTCGCCCAGGCCGTCGAGTCGCAGCGCACGGACAGGACGTGCTCGTCCTCGTCGTATCTCTCCGGCACGCAGTGCTTGGCCACGTCCTCGCCGACGATCTGCGGCCAGCGGCCCATCACCCCGCCCACCGCGGCCGGGGCCTCCCAGCCGCGCTCGGTGATCAGCCGGTTGATCGCGGAGCCGAGCGCCATGGGGTCGCGGCCGTCGGCGCGCGCGCCGGAGCGCAGTCCACCGCGGCGCGCCTGCTTCTTCTGCTGCGCCGCGTCCCCACGCGCGCGTGCGGCTTCCTTGGCGGCACGGAGCGCCACGCGCGCCAGGTCCACGCCGGACGGCTCGGGAGGCCGGGGCCCGGGCGGCTTCCCAGACGGACTCTCCGGCGTGTTCCCCAGTGCGCTGTCGGGTGCGTTCTCCGGTGTGTTCTCCGTCATACGCGCTCCACCGCCCCCTCGGACACGGCGAACCGCACCCCGGACAGCACATGCGGTACGTCGTCGTCGACCGCGGCCGTCACCAGGACCTGCTCGCCGGGCGCCACGAGCTCGGCGAGTCGCTCACGGCGGCGGGTGTCCAGCTCGGCGAAGACGTCGTCGAGCACCAGCACCGGCTCGTTGCCCTCGGCTCTGAGCAGGTCGTACGAGGCCAGGCGCAGCGCCAGCGCGTAGGACCAGGACTCGCCGTGGGAGGCGTAGCCCTTGGCGGGCAGCTGGCCGAGCTTGAGCAGCAGGTCGTCCCGGTGCGGGCCGACCAGGGTGACGCCCCGCTCGATCTCCTGCTTGCGAGCCTCGGCGAGCGCGGCCATCAGCTGCTCGAACAGATCCTCGCGGGTGTGCGCCTCGCCGGGCGCGGACGGCTTGTACTCCAGGGCGACCGGGCCGCCACCGGGGGCGAGCTGCTCGTACGCCTTGTCGGCGAGCGGCTGCACGGCGGCGATCAGATCCAGACGCTGGGCGAGCAACTCGGCGCCCGCGCGCGCGAGATGCTGGTCCCAGATGTCGAGCGTCGACATGTCCATGCTGCGGCCGCCGTGCCGACGGGCCAGCGCGGCCGACTTGAGAAGCGTGTTGCGCTGCTTGAGGACCCGGTCGTAGTCGGAGCGGACTCCGGCCATGCGCGGGGACCGGGCGGTGATCAGCTCGTCGAGGAAGCGGCGCCGCTCACCGGGGTCGCCCTTGACCAGGGCGAGATCCTCCGGGGCGAACAGCACGGTCCGTACGATCCCCAGCACGTCACGCGGCTTGACCTGCGAGGAGCGGTTGATACGGGCCCGGTTGGCGCGCCCCGGGTTCAGCTCCAGCTCGACCAGCTGCTGCCGCTCGCCCTGCCGCACCTGGGCCCGGATGATCGCGCGCTCGGCGCCCATGCGGACCAGGGGGGCGTCGGAGGAGACGCGGTGGCTGCCGAGGGTGGCGAGATAGCCGACGGCCTCGACGAGGTTGGTCTTGCCCTGCCCGTTCGGGCCGACGAAGGCCGTCACCCCCGGGTCGAGCGGGACCTCGACCCGGGGATACGAACGGAAGTCGGCCAGCGACAGATGCGTGACGTGCATGGTCGTTTCGCCGATCTCCCTCGGTGCTCGGTTACTTCTTCTCGACCGCGTGGCCGCCGAACTGGTTCCGCAGCGCCGCGATCATCTTCATCTGGGGCGAGTCCTCCTGACGGGAGGCGAACCGCGCGAACAGCGACGCGGTGATCGCCGGCAGCGGCACCGCGTGGTCGATGGCGGCTTCCACAGTCCAGCGTCCCTCACCGGAGTCCTGTGCATAACCCCGGAGCTTGTCCAGGTGCTCGTCCTCGTCGAGCGCGTTGACCGCGAGGTCCAGCAGCCAGGAGCGGATGACCGTGCCCTCCTGCCAGGAGCGGAAGACCTCCCGGACGTCGGTCACGGAGTCGACCTTCTCCAGCAGCTCCCAGCCCTCGGCATAAGCCTGCATCATCGCGTACTCGATGCCGTTGTGGACCATCTTCGCGAAGTGGCCCGCGCCGACCTTGCCCGCGTGCACCGCGCCGAAGTCGCCCTCCGGCTTGAGGGCGTCGAAGACCGGCTGCACCTTGGCGACGTTCTCCGCGTCACCGCCGTACATCAGCGCGTAGCCGTTCTCCAGGCCCCAGACGCCGCCGGAGACACCGCAGTCGACGAAGCCGATGCCCTTGGCGGCCAGCTCCTCGGCGTGCTTCTCGTCGTCCGTCCAGCGGGAGTTGCCGCCGTCCACGACGACGTCACCGGGCTCCAGCAGTTCGGCGAGCTCGTCGATGGTGGACTGCGTGGCCTCGCCGGCCGGGACCATCACCCAGACCACACGCGGGCCGCTGAGCTTGCCCACAAGCTCCGGCAGGCTGTGGACATCGGCGAGGTCCTGGTTGCGGTCGTATCCGAAGACGGTGTGGCCCGCGCGGCGGATCCGCTCGCGCATGTTGCCGCCCATCTTGCCGAGGCCGACGAGACCGAGCTCCATCAGTTGTGTTCCTTAGCTTTGCAGGTGTCCGATGTGGCGTTGCGGCACTTTCGTACCGCGCCGAGCCTAAACCCGGACGCTCGCGCACATCTGTGGGCATACGCGCTCAGTCGTAGGCCCTCACCTGCGGGTTTGCCCCCAGCCTGTGGACAACCGGTCGGAACTCAACCGCTGAGCCGCACCGGCATGATCAGGTACTTGTAGGCCTCGTCCGCCTCGGCGTCCAGCGCCGGCTTGCCGCTGAGCAGCGCGGGCTTCGTGGACGTCGTGAAGGACAGCTGGGCGACCGGGGAGTCGATGGCGCTCAGGCCGTCCAGCAGGAACGTCGGGTTGAAGGCGATCGAGATGTCGTCGCCCTCGAGCTGGGCGTCGACCCTTTCCACAGCCTGTGCGTCGTCGCTGGAGCCGGCCTCCAGGATGAGCACGCCCTGCTCGAAGCTGAGGCGCACCGGGGTGTTCCGCTCGGCGACCAGGGCCACACGCTTGACGGCCTCGACGAAGGGGGCGGTCTCGATCACGGCGACGCTGTTGAACTCCGTCGGGAACAGCGTGCGGTACTTCGGGAGGTCGCCCTCCAGCAGGCGGGTCGTCGTACGGCGGCCGGCGCCCTCGAAGCCGATCAGGCCCTCGCCCGAGCCCGAACCGGACAGCGCCAGGATGACCTGGTCGCCACTCGTGAGGGCCTTGGCGGTGTCCAGGAGCGTCTTGGCGGGCACCAGGGCGACCGCGGAGGCCTCCGGGTTCTCCGGCTTCCACAGGAACTCGCGGACCGCGAAGCGGTAGCGGTCGGTGGACGCCAGCGTGACCGTGTCGCCCTCGATCTCGATGCGGACGCCGGTGAGGACGGGCAGCGTGTCGTCACGGCCGGCCGCGATGGCGACCTGGGCGGCCGCGGAGGCGAAGACCTCGCCGGGGACGGTGCCCGTCGCGTTCGGCATCTGCGGCAGGGCCGGGTACTCCTCCACAGGCAGGGTGTGGAGTGTGAACCGGGAGGAGCCGCAGACCACCGTCGCCCGTACACCGTCTGTGGAGATCTCCACCGGACGGTTGGGGAGAGCGCGGCAGATGTCCGCGAGGAGGCGGCCGGAGACGAGCACCGTGCCCTCTTCCTCGACCTCGGCCTCCACGGAGACCCGCGCGGAGACCTCGTAGTCGAAGCTGGACAGGCTCAGCTGGCCGTCCTCGGCCTTCAGCAGCAGGCCGGCGAGCACAGGCGCCGGCGGACGGGCCGGGAGGCTGCGTGCCGCCCAGGCCACTGCCTCCGCGAGTACGTCGCGTTCCACCCGGATCTTCACTGTTGCCGCCTCCTGCTGTTGCCGGCGCTTCTCGCTCTGCCTGGCCCTCGTCGTCTGTGTCGGTGTCGACGGTCCCTGGGATGGGGAGGACACCGGGGACCAGTCTGACGCACCGCACTGACAGTAGGTGCCTCTCGGGGTCAAGTCGTGACGAGGGGCAGTCGGGCGCCGGAGAGCGAGTTGTGCACAGGACCCGCTTCGAAACGAATTCCCAGCTCTCTCTAGTCGGGAGTAGTAGTAGGGCCTGTGGATACCGTGGATAACCACGTTTGCCCAGCTCAAAGCGGGAATTTTGTCCACTGGCCCTGTGGGTGACGGCGGTGGACAACCAGGGGTCTCTGTGGAGAACGGAAAGTTCTGCACACCCCGTGCACAGGGGGAGGCGAGTTCTCCCCAGCGCCGTCCCCAGTTTTACCCGGCTTTCCCACAGCCCAACCCGGCACCTTCGTGTGACGCCTTTCACTCGACCCGGTGAGGAGGCGCGTCGCGTTGCCGAACAGTGGACAGCGATGTGGAGAAGCTGGGGATCGCTGGGGACAACCGGCCTCAACCTGTGGGTTGCCGGTGGACAACTCGATGCACAGCCTGTGGATCCCCGCGTTGTCCACAGCCTGTGGAGATCGTTCGTCCACGAATCCACATGCCACTGAGCTGGTCTGATGGTCCTTCACTCGAGGCCTCTGTGGACACAGTCTGGACAACTTCCCGGTCCCCAGGGTGTGGACGGGAAAAAGTCACCGAATCTGTGGAGAGCGGCCGTAACCCCGCAGGTATTCGAACAGCCGGCGGCCGACAGCGGGACGACGGCCGGCTTCGGCGTGACGAGGTCGGCCGTGGCATGACGACGGCCGTGCCGCCGTCACGCCGAAGGGCGCCCCCGGAAACCTGCTCCGGGAGCGCCCTTCGGCGTCGTACGACCGGCCTGTCAGCCGTTCTTGATGCGGTTGGTCAGCTCGGTGACCTGGTTGTAGATCGAGCGGCGCTCGGCCATCAGATTGCGGATCTTGCGGTCGGCGTGCATGACCGTCGTGTGGTCACGGCCGCCGAACAGCGCGCCGATCTTCGGCAGCGACAGGTCCGTGAGCTCACGGCACAGGTACATGGCGATCTGCCGGGCGGTGACGAGGGCGCGGCCGCGCGAGGTGCCGCACAGGTCCTCGACGGTCAGCCCGAAGTAGTCCGCCGTCGCGCCCATGATCGCCGTGGACGTGATCTCGGGCGCGGAGTCCTCGCCGCCGGGGATCAGGTCCTTGAGGACGATCTCCGTCAGGCCGAGGTCGACCGGCTGCCGGTTGAGCGAGGCGAACGCCGTGACCCGGATCAGCGCGCCCTCCAGCTCGCGGATGTTGCGCGAGATCCGGGACGCGATGAACTCCAGCACCTCCGGCGGCGCGTTCAGCTGCTCCTGCACCGCCTTCTTGCGGAGGATCGCGATCCGCGTCTCCAGTTCGGGCGGCTGCACGTCGGTGATCAGACCCCACTCGAAACGGTTCCGCAGTCGGTCCTCCAGAGTGACCAGCTGCTTGGGCGGCCGGTCGGAGGACAGCACGATCTGCTTGTTGGCGTTGTGGAGCGTGTTGAAGGTGTGGAAGAACTCCTCCTGCGTCGACTCCTTGTCCGCCAGGAACTGGATGTCGTCGACGAGCAGGATGTCCATCTCGCGGTAGCGCTTGCGGAAGCTGTCGCCCTTGCCGTCGCGGATGGAGTTGATGAACTCGTTGGTGAACTCCTCCGAGCTCACGTACCGCACCCGCGTGCCCGGGTAGAGGCTGCGCGCGTAGTGCCCGATCGCGTGCAGCAGGTGCGTCTTGCCGAGCCCGGACTCCCCGTAGATGAACAGGGGGTTGTACGCCTTCGCCGGTGCCTCGGCGACGGCGACCGCGGCGGCGTGCGCGAAGCGGTTGGAGGCGCCGATGACGAACGTGTCGAAGAGGTACTTCGGGTTCAGGCGCGCGGTGGGCTCCCCCGGGCCGGTCGCCGGCGCGGGCTGCGCGGCCAGCGGGCCGGGCGCACCGGTCGTGGGCAGGTTCGGGCCGACGGGGCCGCCGCGGTGCACGTGGCCCGAGCCGGCCGGCGGCTCGGGCAGCTCCCGGCGGACCGGATCGCGCTGGTCGTAGTCGGGGCGTGACCTCTCGTAGTCGGAGCGCGGCTGGTCGTAGGAGGGGCGCTCCATGGACTGCGGGCGGTAGTCCTGGGACGGGGAGCCGTAGGCGTCCTGGGAGGACGCGCCGTAGGAGTCCTGCGACCCATGGGATCCCTGTGACCTGTGTGATCCCTGGCCATGGGATCCATACGACTCCTGTGAGGTCCCACGAGATCCGTACGAGTCCTGGCCATAGGCGTCCTGGGAGCCATAGGCGTCCTGGCTCGGTGACGCGTACGGGTCACGTTCGGGGAAGCCGAGGCGCTGCTGCTGCCAGCTGTACTCGTCCTGCGTCGGCCGCGGCCAGGAGCCGGGCTCGGGGCGCTGGTACTCGGACGGGTACGCGGGACGAGGGGTGGGAAGTTGATCTCCGCGCGTAGGCGGGAGCTGGTCGCCGGCCGTTTCCGGCAGCTGGTCGGCGCGGTGGCGGCCGTACCCCTCGTAACCGTCGCGGTCCTGGCGCGCGGCCGGAATCTCGGGTTCCTCGTAGCGCGACTGGGGACGGGGCTGGGGCGCCGGTGTGGCCGGGGGCTCGCCCGCGGAGTCGTCGACGGTGATCGCGATCCGGATCGGGCGGCCGCACTCGCGGCTCAGGGTCTCGCTGACGACGGGCGCAAGGCGGCCCTCGAGTACGCCTTTCGCGAATTCGTTCGGTACGGCGAGCAGGGCCGTGTCCGCGACCAGCGCGAGCGGCTGGCAGCGCCGGATCCAGTGCTCGTCCTTGGACTCGACGCCCTGGCCGCGGCCCTCCCCGAGGAGCTGCTCCAATACGCGTGGCCACACTGCGGCAAGATCGGCAGGTACGTCAGCCACAGGGCACGCTCTCTCACAGGTCCCACGAACGTGTGGTTCTGGGACGGCTCGGGATGTAAATCGGGTGGGGCAGGGATAAGGGAACGAATCGGAGTTCCGTCACGGTAGTCAGGGCGGCCACTGCGGTTCAAGTTGTTGTCCCCAGCCTGTGGACAAGTGTCTGCGGGCAGCTGCTGGTTTGACCGGATGGCGTAGCCGCGCGTACCGTAACCAGGTCGAGTTGTCGATGGCTGCTGCCGCCTGCCTCCGATGGGCACAGATCATTTGGGTGATCGGTCAGCGGTGCACTCGGGCGTAACTGCGAGCTACTCGTGGGCGCACGGTGACAGCCAGGACGGCACCCCGCAACTACCGATTTCTTCTGGAGCCCCCGAGTGAGCAAGCGCACCTTCCAGCCGAACAACCGTCGTCGCGCGAAGACCCACGGCTTCCGCCTGCGGATGCGTACCCGTGCCGGTCGCGCGATTCTCGCGAACCGTCGCAGCAAGGGTCGCGCCAACCTGTCCGCCTGATTCTGATCAGGTCATGACGTCGTGCTGCCCACCGAGAACCGGCTGAGGCGGCGCGAGGACTTCGCGACCGCGGTACGGCGAGGACGTCGGGCTGGACGCCCGAACCTCGTCGTCCACCTTCGTAGCGGTGCCACGGACCCGCATGCGCCTGGGGAGAGCGCTCCCCCGACGCGTGCGGGTTTCGTCGTGAGCAAAGCCGTGGGTGGTGCGGTCGTACGCAACAAAGTCAAGCGCAGGCTTCGCCACCTGATGCGCGACCGAGTCGCCCAGCTGCCCCCCGGTAGCCTGGTAGTGGTACGAGCACTGCCCGGTGCGGGCGACGCCGACCATGCACAGCTGGCCCGAGACCTGGACGCCGCCCTCCAGCGGCTGCTGGGAGGGGGCGCGCGATGAAGTACCCGCTGCTTGCTCTGATCAAGCTCTACCAGTGGACGATCAGTCCGCTGCTCGGGCCGGTCTGCAAGTACTACCCGTCGTGCTCCCACTATGGCTTCACGGCCATCGACCGGCACGGTGCCATCAAGGGAACGGCACTCACGGCCTGGCGCATCCTGCGGTGCAACCCGTGGTCGCTGGGTGGTGTGGACCATGTCCCGCCGCGCAAGCGCCCGCGGTGGCACGAAATGCTGCGTAACGCGTGGCGTGCACGCAAGGGCGGGCCCTCCGCCGCCGACCCGGCCATCGAAGGACAGACTTCTCCCACAAGTCCCCCGAGTCCTTCGAGCCCGGCCGCAGAGACACCGTCCCATGCCCAAGGAGCATGATTAGTGGACACGATTGCCAGCCTCTTCAGCTTCATCACCACACCCGTCTCCTGGGTCATCGTCCAGTTCCACTCGGTGTACGGCGCCATCTTCGGCCCCGACACCGGCTGGGCCTGGGGCCTGTCGATCGTGTCCCTGGTGATCCTGATCCGTATCTGCCTGATCCCGCTCTTCGTGAAGCAGATCAAGGCGACCCGGGCCATGCAGACGCTCCAGCCCGAGATGAAGAAGATCCAGGAGCGCTACAAGAACGACAAGCAGCGTCAGTCCGAAGAGATGATGAAGCTGTACAAGGAGACGGGCACCAACCCGCTCTCCTCGTGCCTTCCCATCCTGGCGCAGTCCCCGTTCTTCTTCGCCCTGTACCACGTGCTCAACAGCATCGCGTCGAACGACACCATCGGCGTGATCAACACCAGTCTTCTGGAGAGCGCGCAGAAGGCGCACATCGTCGGTGCGCCGCTGGCGGTGAAGTTCACCGACAGCGCGTCGAAGGTGGAAGCACTCGGTGCCTCCCTCACCGACGTCCGCGTGGTCACCGCCATCATGATCGTCCTGATGTCGGCGTCGCAGTTCTTCACCCAGCGCCAGCTGATGACGAAGAACGTCGACACCACGGTGAAGACCCCGTTCATGCAGCAGCAGAAGATGCTGATGTACGTCTTCCCCGTCATGTTCGCCGTCTTCGGCATCAACTTCCCGGTCGGTGTCCTCGTCTACTGGCTGACCACCAACGTGTGGACCATGGGCCAGCAGATGTACGTCATCCACAACAACCCGACCCCGGGTTCCAAGGCCCAGGCCGCGTACCTGGAGCGCCTGCACAAGCACGTCACGACGCACGGCAAGGTCAGCCGGCGGCGTGACAAGGTCATCGTGAAGGCGATCGTCGCCAAGGGACGCGACCGTAACGAGTTCGAGCGCAAGTTCATCAACGGCCTCAGCAAGGCCGGCCTCGCCGCTCAGACCGACGGCACCGTGATCAAGAGCGACACCGTTGCCGCTGTCGAGGCCGAGGACGGTACGCCGACCACCGGCACGCCGAAGCGTCAGCAGCCCAAGCGGCAGACCAAGGCACAGCGCCAGTCCGCTGCCGCCAAGGCGGCCGAGGAGTCCGAGCAGAAGACGTCGCTCACCAAGTCCGACGCGCCCGAGGACGCCAAGCCCGCCCCCGCTGCCAAGAAGGGCGGCGCGAAGTCCGGCAGCGGTACCCGCAGCAAGGCCCAGTCCGGACAGCGCAAGGGCCCGCAGCGGCCCAAGTCCCCGTCCAAGAAGTAAGAAGGAGTCCATCCCGTGACGGAAGGCACCACCTCCGCCGCTGCCGAGGGTGCAGACACCCTGACCCGCCTGGAGCAGGAGGGCGAGATCGCGGCGGACTACCTGGAGGGTCTGCTCGACATCGCCGACCTCGACGGCGACATCGACATGGACGTCGAGGCCGATCGTGCCTCTGTCTCGATCATCAGCGACACGGGCAGCCGCGACCTGCAGAAGCTGGTCGGCCGGGACGGCGAGGTGCTGGAGGCGCTCCAGGAGCTCACCCGTCTGGCCGTGCACCGTGAAACCGGTGACCGCAGCCGGCTGATGCTCGACATCGCGGGATACCGCGCTCAGAAGCGCTCCGAGCTCTCGGAGCTGGGCGCCAAGGCCGCGGCCGAGGTCAAGAGCAGCGGTGAGGCCGTGAAGCTGGACCCGATGACGCCGTTCGAGCGCAAGGTCGTGCACGACGCGGTCAAGGCCGCGGGCCTGCGCAGCGAGTCCGAGGGCGAGGAGCCGGAGCGCTTCGTCGTCGTGCTTCCCGCCTGATCGGCCTCTACGTTCCCCGGCCCCGTCTGTTGCGCAGGCGGGGCCGAACTTTGTCAGCCTGATAGTTCTGGTGGTTCTGGTGTCGGCGCGGGTGCGCGCTGACGCGGTACGGAAGGACGGTCCCCCGTGACGGAGGCAGCGGAGCTTCCCCCCGCGCCCGAGCAGGCGCGCGAGGTGTTCGGTGATCGCTTCGCGGATGCGGTGCGGTACGCCGAGCTGCTCGCTGAGGCGGGCGTGCAGCGCGGTCTCATCGGCCCGCGTGAAGTGCCCCGCCTGTGGGAGCGGCACCTGCTGAACTGCGCGGTGCTCTCGGAGGTCGTGCCCGAGGGCGTGACGGTGTGCGATGTCGGCTCGGGCGCCGGCCTCCCCGGGATCCCGCTGGCACTGGTCCGGGAGGACCTGAAGATCACGCTGCTGGAGCCACTGCTGCGGCGCACCAACTTCCTCTCCGAGGTCGTGGAACTGCTCGGCCTGGATCATGTGACCGTCGTGCGCGGCCGGGCCGAGGAGGTCATGGGCAAGATCCAGCCCGTCCACGTCGTGACGGCCCGAGCCGTCGCGCCCCTCGACCGCCTCGCCACATGGGGCATCCCTCTGCTGCGGCCGTACGGGGAGATGCTCGCGCTCAAGGGTGACGCCGCCGAGGAGGAGTTGAAGAGCGCGTCGGCGGCCCTGAGCAAGCTGGGTGCGGTGGAGACGTCCATCCTGCATGTCGGTGAGGGCGTGGTGGATCCGATGTCCACAGTCGTACGGGTGGAGGTCGGGGAGAGTCCCGGTGGGGTGCGCTTCGCGGCGAAGCGAGCCAAGGCGGCTCGCACGGGGCGGGCTCGTCGGCGACGCTGATCCCCGCGGGGAACGGTGAACCTGAGGGGAACGGCGATCCCGTCCGACGACGCTGATCCGTCCTGAGGACGAGACGTACTCCACACAAGCCGCCAAACGTACGCAAGCCGGAGTGTCGCGGCAGTTGGGCCACGGCGACTGTGCATCGTGTTTCACGTGAAACGTCGCTCACTGCTGCACGGCATCATCAGTCGTGGCCGCGCTGCGGCCGAACCCCGCGACCGTAAGCCTCTCGGGTCACTCGATGAGGGAACTGAGTTGTCCACAGAGGTGGATTTCTCCACAGAACGGAAGGCCTCACTGGTTCACGACCCCGAAGACATGGGAGGCTCTGTTCATTGCGAGCCTGAAGTCGAGGAGAGTGAATCCTTGCGGTCCGACGCCAACATCGCGGGACCGATGACCGATCCGGTCCCCGGTCCCCGTACCGAGTCGATGGGGGCGGATGTTTCACGTGAAACACCGCCTCCGATGGACGACACTCCCATCGGTCGTGCTGCCCAACTGGCGGTGGAGGCTCTAGGCCGCGCTGGCGAGGGCCTGCCACGGCCCGAGCAAACCCGCATCATGGTGGTCGCCAACCAGAAGGGCGGTGTGGGCAAGACGACGACGACCGTCAACCTTGCCGCGTCGCTGGCCCTGCACGGTGGCCGGGTTCTGGTGGTCGACCTCGACCCACAGGGCAATGCGTCCACCGCGCTGGGCATTGACCATCACGCCGAAGTCCCGTCCATCTACGACGTGTTGGTGGAGAGTAAACCGCTCTCCGAGGTCGTCCAGCCGGTCCCCGATGTCGAGGGTCTCTTCTGTGCCCCTGCCACGATCGATCTCGCCGGTGCGGAGATCGAGCTGGTGTCCCTGGTGGCACGAGAGAGCCGGCTGCAGCGCGCCATCCAGGCGTACGAACAGCCACTGGACTACATCCTCATCGACTGTCCGCCTTCGCTCGGCCTTCTGACGGTCAATGCGTTGGTGGCGGGCCAGGAGGTTCTGATCCCGATCCAATGCGAGTACTACGCGCTGGAGGGTCTGGGTCAGCTGTTGCGTAACGTCGACCTGGTGCGGGGGCATCTCAACCCCACCCTGCATGTGTCGACCATCCTCCTCACCATGTACGACGGCCGGACGCGACTCGCGTCCCAGGTCGCGGAAGAGGTGCGCACCCACTTCGGCGACGAGGTGCTGCGGACGAGCATTCCCAGGTCCGTCCGTATCTCCGAGGCGCCGAGTTATGGGCAGACGGTCCTGACTTACGATCCTGGTTCGAGTGGTGCCCTCTCTTATCTAGAGGCGGCACGAGAGATCGCGCTGAAGGGTGTCGGCATCAGCTATGACGCGACGCACGCCCATATCGGCGCACAGCAGAACGACCCGAGCATGGTGGAGGGCATTCAGTGAGCGAGCGACGGAGGGGGCTGGGCCGTGGTCTCGGCGCACTGATCCCTGCTGCGCCGACGGAGAAGTCGGTAGCCCAGGCTGCGGCAGGGAGTGCCGTTTCCACGTCCCCCGCGGCAGTACCCGTGCTGCCGAACGACCGTGGGGTGGCCGCAGCGAAGGTGGCGACCCTGCCGAACGTTTCACGTGAAACAGAGGAACCGGCGCAGCCCAGTGCTCCCGCCACGCCTGCGGCGCCCATCGGTGCGCACTTCGCCGAGATTCCCCTCGACTCCATCACGCCGAACCCGCGGCAGCCGCGTGAGGTCTTCGACGAGGATGCGCTGGCCGAGCTCATCACCTCCATCAAGGAAGTGGGACTCCTCCAGCCGGTGGTTGTACGGCAAGTGGGTCCCGCCCGCTACGAGCTCATCATGGGCGAGCGCCGTTGGAGGGCCTGCCGCGAGGCGGGGCTGGAGGCGATCCCGGCGATCGTGCGCGCCACGGAGGACGAGAAGCTCCTCCTGGACGCTCTGCTGGAGAACCTGCACCGAGCCCAGCTGAACCCGCTGGAAGAGGCAGCCGCCTACGACCAGTTGCTGCGGGACTTCAACTGCACGCACGACCAGCTGGCGGACCGCATCGGCCGATCCCGCCCACAGGTCTCCAACACCTTGCGCCTGCTGAAGCTCTCTCCGGCGGTGCAGCGTCGGGTCGCCGCCGGAGTGCTCTCCGCCGGTCACGCTCGGGCCCTGCTGTCCGTCGAGGACTCGGAGGAGCAGGACCGGCTTGCTCACCGCATCGTGGCCGAGGGGCTGTCGGTGCGGGCCGTCGAGGAGATCGTGACCCTGATGGGCTCGCGTCCCCAGAAGGCCCAGCGGCCCAAGGGCCCGCGTGCCGGTGCTCGTGTCTCTCCCGCGCTGTCCGAGCTCGCCACACGGCTCTCGGACCGCTTCGAGACGCGGGTGAAGGTCGACCTGGGCCAGAAGAAGGGGAAGATCACCGTCGAGTTCGCCTCCATGGAGGACCTTGAGCGGATCCTCGGTTCACTCGCTCCCGGCGAGGGACCGGTTCTGCAGAAGAGCCTGCTGGAGGGCGACTCCGAGGAGAGCGAGTCCTGAGCCTCCGGCGGGAGCCGCTGTTGTGGATGACAGAGCGGGCCATGTCCGGTGTGTGCCGGAACGTGGCTCGCTCTTTCCTTTCTGGCGGTATCGATGGAATCGCATCGTGGATACGATGCGTTCGGATACGGCGCAACCACCCGGCAGTACCTCTGAGAGGAAGGCAGGGGCCATGCGAACGATGAGCCGCACCGGACTGGTGAGCGCCGGTTTGGGGCTGGGGGCGGTCGGTGGGTTCATCGGCAGTCTCCTCAGGGAACGGAGCGCTCTCACAGCCGCCCGCGACGCGGCAGGCGAAGGAAGCGAGGATCAGCCTTCATGGGTCGCCGGCTCGTACCGCTCACGTTGGACAACCTTCAGGACCTCCCCCAACGCTGTCGGTCGTGTGTCTTCTGGGAGCTCGACCCGGTCAGCGGTGAGGCCGCGGTAAAGGCGGGCGAGTCCGCACTGGAGAAGGAAGCCTGGATCTCGGCCGTTCTGCTGGACTGGGGCTCCTGCGGCCGAGTCGTGTACGTCGACGACGTGCCCGTGGGCTTCGTGCTCTATGCGCCCCCCGCCTATGTCCCGCGCTCCACGGCGTTCCCCACGAGTCCCGTCTCCCCCGACGCGGTTCAGCTGATGACCGCGTTCATCGTGCCGGGGTACCAGGGGCAGGGGCTCGGCCGGGTTATGGTCCAGACGGTCGCCAAGGACCTGCTGCGGCGGGGGTTCAAAGCGATCGAGGCGTTCGGGGATGCGCGCTGGAAGGAACCGGCCTGTGTGCTGCCCGCCGATCACCTCCTGGCGGTGGGCTTCAAGACGGTTCGGCAGCACCCCACCTATCCCCGGTTGAGGCTGGAACTGCGGTCGACGCTCTCCTGGAAGGAAGACGTCGAGATGGCCCTGGACCGGCTCCTGGGAGCCGTGCAGAAGGAGCCGGCGCTGCGGCCGCTGTAGGGCGGTATTCGGCGGCCGCTGTGGCGGCAGGTACTCAAACGAATGGGCCAACCCTTCCGGGTTGGCCCATTCGTGTTTCACGTGAAACATGCACCGTCGCTCCGACGGCTCCGCCGGTTCACTCGGCGATGAACTCCTCGAGGTCGCGAACGATCGCGGCCTTCGGCTTGGCGCCCACGATGGTCTTGGCGACCTCGCCACCCTGGTAGACGTTCAGGGTCGGGATGGACATGACGCCGTACTTGGCGGCCGTACCCGGGTTCTCGTCGATGTTCAGCTTGACGACCTCGATCTTGTCGCCGTACTCGGAGGCGATCGCCTCGAGGGACGGCGCGATCTGACGGCACGGACCGCACCAGGCGGCCCAGAAGTCCACCAGAACGGGCTTGTCGTTCTTGAGGACGTCCTGCTCGAAGGAGTCGTCGGTCACATTCTTCAGGGTGCCGGCCACGGCGGGCTCCTTAACTGGTTGGTGCGTGGGGCGGGTAGGGAGAGGTCAGACGGTGGTCTTCTCGGGTTCGGGCTGCTCCTCGTCCGCGAGGGCGGCGAGGTAGCGCTCGGCGTCGAGAGCAGCGGAGCAGCCGGTCCCCGCCGCGGTGATCGCTTGACGGTAGGTGTGGTCGACCACGTCGCCGGCGGCGAAGACACCGGTCAGGTTGGTGCGCGTCGACGGCGCGGCCACCTTCAGGTAGCCCTCGTCGTCCAGGTCGAGCTGACCCTTGAAGAGCTCGGTGCGAGGGTCGTGGCCGATCGCGATGAACAGACCGGTCACCGGCAGGTCCGAGAGCTCGCCGGTCTTGAGGTTGCGCAGCTTCAGACCAGAGAGCTTCTGGTCGCCCTGGATCTCGGCGACCTCGCTGTCCCACACGAACGTGATCTTCGGGTCGGCGAAGGCACGCTCCTGCATGGCCTTGGAGGCGCGCAGGGTGTCGCGGCGGTGGACGACGGTCACGGACTTGGCGAACCGCGAGAGGAAGGTGGCCTCCTCCATGGCGGTGTCGCCACCACCGATCACGGCGATGTCCTGGTCCTTGAAGAAGAACCCGTCACAGGTGGCGCACCAGGAGACTCCACGGCCGGAGAGAGCGTCCTCGTTCGGCAGACCGAGCTTGCGGTGCTGCGAGCCGGTGGCGACGATGACAGCCTTGGCGCGGTGGACGGTACCCGCCGTGTCCGTGACGGTCTTGATCTCAGCGGTCAGGTCGACGGCGACGATGTCGTCCGGGACGAGCTCGGCGCCGAAGCGCTCCGCCTGGGCGCGCATGTTGTCCATGAGCTCGGGGCCCATGATGCCGTCCTGGAAGCCCGGGAAGTTCTCGACGTCGGTGGTGTTCATGAGCGCACCGCCGGCGGTGACGGCGCCCTCGAACACCAGTGGCTTCAGCGACGCGCGTGCGGTGTAGAGCGCCGCCGTATAGCCGGCGGGCCCGGAGCCGATGATGATCACGTTACGGACGTCGCTCACGGCTTGATTCCTCGTCTCTGGACTGCGTCGTTCGACCGGTGGGAGCTCCTCTCGGAACTCTCACCCCACCCAACGGATCCTAAGGGGCGAGCATTCCCGCTGTGTCCGGGCACACGGAGATGCGGCCCCGGGGCGGGTACCGCGCAGAGTGAAGACGAAGGCGCGCTTCAGGCGGACGGGTACGAGCGCTGAAGAAGGACCTTGCCCTCGGCGTTGGCCGAGGCATGATCCACACAGGTCGCGTCGACGATATAGGCGGTGACCCGAGTGGCGTCGGATGCGTCGGGGAGCAGCACCAGCATGGCCTTCTTCCCCTGATACCTGCCGTTCTCGACAGCGAGGGCCGCGTCCTTGCGCCCGATGCCGTCGCGGACGCAGGCGGGCACGGCGGGCTCCCGGAAGACCCGAGGATGGTGGGGTTCGGCAGTCTTCGCGCCGAAGGGGGTGCGGGAGCCGCCGCCCTCCTTGCCCTGCTGGTCCGCCAGGAGATCGGTGACCTGCTTCTCGAGCTTCCCCTCGGAGAAGGTGTCCGCAGGGGCGGTCTGCGGTCCGCCCGCCGTGTCACGCGAGGGTGTGCCGTCGTCGAGTGACGACAGCAGGACTGAGCCCAGCCCCAGGACGGCGACGGTGAAGACGGTCCCCAGAACGGCGATCCTTCGGCGCCCGTTCCGTGTTCGGTCCTTGCGGCCCGGGCCGGTGGTGGCAGAGCGGGGGCGTCCGGCGGGGCGGTCGGCGGGAGTCGATGTTTCACGTGAAACATGCGCACCGCTGCCGCTCTCGGACGTGGCATGGGGCGTGCTCACCGGCGTCTGGTGCTCTGCGGTCTCCGGCCCCTTGGCGTTCAGCAGGGCCTCGGCGGCGAGGGCGGCATCGATGCGGCCTGCGACATCGGCGGGCATGCGCGGTGGGCCCGGCAGCGTGCCGAGCAGCCCGCGGATCTCCTCCAGAGAGGCGTAGACGTCCGCGCAGAACTCGCACCCGTCCAGATGCCGGCGCACGTCGGTGCTCCGGGACGGTGGGAGGAGACCCTCGGTGAGGTCGGAGATCTCCGCGACGTCCGGGTGCCCGGCCATGTCTGTCGTCGACGTCACGCTCGTCCACCTCCGCCCTTCACTGCCGCTGGGTCGCTCGGTCCTGCGTCCGGTGGTTCCGCTCGGTGCGGTCCCGCTGCGGGTGGGACGGCTGGCCCCTGCGTCCGGTTCCCTTCCCTGCCAGGCTTCTCGCTCCCACCGGTGCTGTCCGGCCGTAGGTGGGTGAGCAGGGGCAGGAGTCTCGCTCTCCCGCGCGCACACCGGCTCTTCACGGTGCCGGTCGGCACGTCGAGGATGCGGGCCGCCTCGGCGACCGGGTAGCCCTGCATGTCCACCAGGACGAGCGCCGCTCGCTGGTCGGCCGGCAGGGTTCCCAGCGCTTCGATGAGCTGCCGGTGGAGATCATTCCGCTCAGCGGGCGCCGAAGCCGACTCGTGCGGCTCCAGCAGCTGCTCCAGGCGCTCGGTGTCGTCGACGGGAGAGGTCTTCCGGGAGGCGACCTTGCGGGCGCGGTCCAGGCAGGCGTTCACCGTGATCCTGTGCAGCCACGTCGTGACGGCCGACTGGCCCCGGAAGGTGTGGGCGGCCCGGTAGGCGGAGACGAGGGCGTCCTGCACCGCGTCAGCGGCCTCCTCGCGGTCTCCCAGCGTCCGCAGGGCGACGGCCCAGAGCCGATCGCGGTGCCGCCGCACGATCTCACCGAAGGCGTCGGGGTCGCCCTCGACATGCCGGGCGAGGAGGTCCTGATCACTTGCACCGCTGTGCTCGGCGCGGTCCGCCATCGAACCCCCTTCCCCTCGGCCGGCTCTCAGCCCGTGAACTTCACTTCGGTGATGGCCTGCTTGTAGCCCTTGTTGCTGAAGTTGGTGGGGTCGTCGCCGGAGTACGGCAGGGCCGTGAGCCACACCAGGAGGTACCGGCTCTTCACCGGCTTGTCGACGGTCACCTTCGCGGAGGTGCTGCTCGTCGTGGCCGTGCCCAGCTTCTTCATGGCACTCAGTGGCGTGGACGAACCGAGGGTGTCGGTCGCGTACAGCTCCACCGTGGTGTGGTCGCTGCCGTACCGCAGCGAGAGCGTCGCGGCCGAGACTTCCTTCTCGGACCCGAGGTCGTAGACGATGCCGACACCGGGCTTTATCACCATCTTCGGGCCGTCCAGGTAGCTGTTGGTGCGCCAGGCCGTGGACGGGTCGCCGTCGTAGGTCTTGGTGACGTCGTTGGGGTGCTGGGCGTCGCCCTTGGCGACGTACTCCTCGGCGCCCTTGATGGCGATCGGCTTGGGTGCCGGGCGGTTCTTGTTCTTGTCGCCGCCGTCGTTGTTCTGCGTCTTGCCCGGGTCGTCACTCTTGCCGCCCTGGTCCATGAGGGCGTCCGCCAGCTGCCAGCTGCCGAGGCCCAGCGCGGCGATCAGGAGTGCGGACACGGCCCACTTCAGGGCCTTGCCCGTGCGGCTCTGCAACGGGGGCGGCGGGGTCAGGACCGGCTGGGTGGCACCGGGGCGTGGGGCCTGGCGGCCGTACGTGCCCTGCTGATACGACGTGCGCTGGTACTCGGGCGGGGCGGTGAACGCCGGCTCCGGCGGGCGGATGCGGGGCATCTCGCCGATCGCCTTCACCAGCTCCTCCGGGGTGGTGCACGGCGACTCGTGGCGGGAGGCGGTGGCGCCGTCGTTGGCGAGCGCGCGCATGGAGAGTTCGGAGAGGCCGCGGTGCACGCCGGCACGCACCTGGTCGGGCGCGATCAGGCCGATGTCCTTCGGCAGGCCGGACAGCCCGTAGGCATCGCTCTCGTACGGCCAGCGCTGGGTGAGCGCCGCGTACAGCAGGGCGCCGATCGCCTCGGTGTCGGTGCGCTGCGGGGTGTCGGACGCGACGCCCCGCAGCGCGGCGTTCACCGCGAGCCCCCGGATGCGCCACTGGCCGGTCGAGGCACGCAGGACGGCGTTGGGGTTCAGCCGCAGATGGGCGAGGCCCTCGCGATGGGCGGCGGCCATGGCGGAGGAGACCTGGCTGATCATCTGGTAGGCGTCGTACGGCTCCAGCGGCCCGGCGGCGAGGAGCGTGGTCAGTTCGGTCGCGTCCGGAAGCCACTCGTGGACGACGTAGACGAGGTCGTTCTCCTCCACCGCGTCCAGCACCTGGACGAAGCGCGGGTCGCCCAGCAGGGCGGAGGAGCGGGCGGCGGCCAGGACGGACCGGGCCCGTGAGTGGTCCGCGGGCAGGATGTGCACGCCGACGGCACGGCGGAGCTTCTCGTCCACGGCACGCCAACTGCTGAAACCGTCCAGACGGGTAACGCACTCCTCGAGGCGGTAGCGTCTGGCGAGTTTGTGACCACTGTGCAGTTCAGGCGGCGAGGTCTTCCCTGGACCGTCGGCCCGGGTGCTCTCCTGTACCTCGTCGCTGTCCGTGTCCCGCTCCCGGTTCTTGGCCACCCCGTCGGCCGTGGACTGGTCCGCCTGTGCGGTCAGCGACGACTCGCCGCTGTTGTCTGCCACGTCGACGGCAGCCGTACTCCGTTCCGCCACCGTCGTTCCTGCCTCCCCATCCATTGCGCGCCGCCCGGCATCCGTTGCGCGCCGTTCGACGCCGAAACCAATTGTGCCCACAGTCCGCCGCTATGCACGACACGCGGTGGCTGACGATGGTTGTGCGCCCACCCCCGACTCAGCGTCCCAGGCGTCCGCGGACCATGCCGACCAGCGAGTTGAGTTCCTCGATGCGCATGCGGCGGGCGGCGACGAAGAAGATCACGAGTAGAACGGCGCCTCCGGCCAGTACGGCGGCGAGCGAGCCCACGACGCCCTGGCCGAGCGTGCGGCCGATGCCGTAGCAGGCCGCGCCGCTGAGCAGGGCGGCCGGGACCGACGCGATGCACAGCCGGGCGTAAGTCCGCAGGACACGGGCGCCGTCGAGGTCCCCGCCGAGCCGCTTGCGCAGCCGGCGCCAGGCGACGCCGACGCCGATCGCGTAGGCCAGGCCGTACGAGGCGGCCATACCGACGACGGCCCAGCGCGACGGGATGACGAAGTAGCAGACCGCCGAGGCGCCCGCGTTGACCGCGGCCACGATGACCGTGTTGTAGAAGGGAGTTCGGGTGTCCTCGTAGGCGTAGAAGGCGCGCAGGACGACGTACTGCACGGAGTACGGAATCAGGCCGAGACCGAATGCCATCAGCATGAAGCCCATGTTGGTGGCCTCGCTGGTGCCGGAGGAGCCGAACATCAGCGTGCACATGGGGATGCCGAGGGAGAGGAAACCGAACGCGGTCGGCACGATGGCGACCGCCGTGTTGCGCAGGCCCTGGGAGATGTCGTCGCGGACGGCACCGCCGTCGCCCTCGGCCGCCGAGCGCGACAGGCGCGGCAGCAGGGCGGCCATGAGGGAGACCGTGATGATGGCCTGCGGCAGGCCCCAGATCAGCTGGGCGTTGGCGTAGGCGGCGAAACCGGTGCCATCGACCGGTGAGGCCTTGCCCGCCGCGGTGGACAGCTGGATGACGATCATGGCGCCCGCCTGGTTGGCGAGGACGAACAGGACCGTCCACTTGGCGAGCGTGATGGCCTTGCCGAGGCCCTGACCCTTCCAGTCGAAGCGCAGCCGCAGCCGGAAGCCGGTCTCGCGCAGGTAGGGGATCATCGCCAGCGCCTGGACCACGAGGCCGAGCAGGACGCCGATACCGAGCAGGCGCTGGCCCTCCGGCGGGATGTTCGTGACCTTCATCCCGGACTCGGCGGCGGTGCCGTAGACGTAGATGAACATGCCCAGCGTCACGATGATGACGATGTTGTTCAGGACCGGGGTCCACATCATCGCGCCGAACTTCCCGCGGGCGTTGAGGATCTGTCCCATCACCACGTGGACGCCCATGAAGAAGATCGAGGGCAGGAAGTACTGGACGAAGGTGATGCCGACCTGGTTCGCCGCCGGGTCGCTGGCGACCGGGTCGGACAGCATGCGGATCAGCAGTGGCGCGCCGAAGATCGAGAGTGCGGTGAGCGTGCCGAGCGACACCATGACGAGGGTCAGCAGGCGGTTGGCGTACGCCTCGCCGCCGTCCTCGTCCTCCTTCATGGCGCGCACGAGTTGAGGCACGAAGACGGAGTTGAGACCGCCGCCGACCGTGAGGATGTAGATCATCGTCGGCAGCTGGTAGGCGACCTGGAAGGTGTCACCGAGGAGACCGACGCCGAGGGCCGACACGATCAGCGCGGAGCGAATGAAGCCGGTGAGACGGGAGACCATCGTGCCCGCGGCCATCACGGCGCTGGACTTCATCAGGCCCGCGGCGCGGCCGCCCTTCTTCGGAGCGGGCGAGGCAGCGGCCTCCGGGGCGGGGGTGTCGTCCACCGCCGGCGTCGCCGCGGTCTCGCCGGGTGCCGGGTACTGGCCCGCCGCGTACTGCCCCTGTGCCGCGTACTGCTCCTGTGCCGCGTATTGCCCCTGCGCCATCTGGCCCGGGGCCGGTGACGGGCCGGGGACCGACGGCGACTCGTAGGACGGGTGGCCGCTGCCCTGCTGCTGGTCCCGGAAGAGATGCGCGAACGCGTCCGGCTCCTGGCGCGGCTCGCCCGCCTGGGAGACGAGGTCGTCCACGCCCACGAACTGGGTGGTCCGGGCGTCGTCGCCGTACGGCAGGTGCCTGGTCGGGCCCTCCGGCTCCGGCGGAGGCGTCTGGGCCCACACCCGGGGGTCGGGCGCGTACGGCGACTGCGGCGGCTGGGCGTACAACTGCTGCTGCGGCTGGTACGTGCCCTCAGGAGGCGGAGGATGCGCGGCCCGGTCGTAGCGCGCTTCGGCGACCGGGTCCTGGGCGGAGAGGTCCTGTGCCCGGTAGGGGTCCTGGCCGTAGGCGTCCTGGAGGTACATGTCCGCGGGCGGCTGCGGCGGCACCTGGCCGTGCTCGGGCGGCGAGCCCTCGGGCCCGCCCGACTCGGGGTGGCCCGAGCTGCCCACGCCACGGCCGTGGTCACCGTCGTACGGCGCGTTCATGGTTACCCCACCTCATCGTCCCGGGCCCACCGGCCACGACATCTCAACGGTCCACTCTCTCACCCGTGCCGGGCGGGTCGGCGCTTTCCGCTGCGGTGTCCGGGGCCGGGTCACTCGGCTGCTGCGGGGCGTCTGCCCGGGAGCCGGTCTCGGACTCCTCGTTGAGACGGTCGCCGGGGGCCTCCGGGTTCTGCGGAGCGCCGATCGGGCTGTCGACGTCGTCGTCCGCCTCCGCGGCGGCGTCCTCGGCGGCCTCGCGAGCGGCGGCGCGCTTGCGCTGGGTGTACATACGGAAGCCGGCGAGGACCAGGAGCAGGACGCCACCGCCGATGACCAGCATCACGGTGGGCGTGACCTCGGTGACCTTCACGTCGAAGGTGACGGGCTCGCCGTACTTCTGGCCGTCCTCCGTGTACAGCTGGGCCTCCACCTTCGCCCGGCCGTTGGCGTTGGCGGACGTGGTGAACTTCACCGACTGGCTGTGCCCGCCGTTCACGGCGACCCGCTGTTCGTCGTAGGCGTAGCCGCCGATCTTGAGTCGCGTCGGGTTCTGCGACGTGAGCCGCAGCTCCAGGTGCTCGACGCCCTGGACCAGGTTGTTCTGGACGGTCACCGGGATCGTCGCGCTGCGGCCGGAGAGCTTGGTCTCCGACTTATCGATCAGCTTGACCCCGCCGATCAGTCCGCCGAGGTAGGACTCGACGTCGTCGCGGTATCCCACCGCCGCGACGCCCCGGCCACGCCACGACGTGGACATCTCGCGGTTCATGGCCCGCCCGAAGGGAGTGACCACCCGGGACTCGTCGGTGAGGATCACCTTGAAGTTGCCGAGATTGTCCTGCGTCCTCGCGATCTGCTCGAAGGCGGCCCGCGGCAGCTCCTGCTTGCGCAGCGAGGAGGGGTATGCGGAGGCGGGCGGCACCTTCCTGTTGGCCGACGGGTCCGGCTTGGCCTTCGCGGCGGCCGTGAGGTCCTGCGACTCGGACCAGTTCCCGCCTTGAAGGACTCCCAGCGCCTCGGCCATCGCCTGCGCCTGGTTCACGGAGGGCATGCGCTGCGGGGCGACGACGACGCTGCGCTGCTTGCCGGTCTGGAGGCCGAGCGTCAGGCTCTGAGCCAGGAAGCGCTGCACGGCGAGTGTGGACGCGGAGGCCGTCGTCAGGTTGCCCTGGAACGCCGTGGACATCCTGGAGTCCGCGACGACCGCTGTGGTGCCGCCGCCGATGGGCCGGGCCGCGGAGGGCGTGTACGACAGGTTGTCCTGGAGGCTGTCGCTGCGGGCGATCACCTTGTCGGCGCCCGCCGAGGTCGCGACCTTCATGATCGACGGGTCGACGGCGCCGTCGACGGGCCACGCGAAGTCCTTGGACGGTTTCACGTGGAGGATCGTCTGCACCGTGTTGTCGACGGCGTCGGTGGCCTCCTTGAGGTGGCTCAGCGAGCCCGTGACGGCCGTGCCGTTGTGGGCGAGGGAGGCCAGGTCCGGATCGCCGAACGGCAGAGCGACGACCTCCTTGCCCGCCACCGCCTGCTGGAGCTCGGCGAGCCACTGCTTGGCGGCCGCCTGGTTCCTGCCGGGGGTCGTGGCGCCGTCCTCGCCCCTGACCTCGTAGTTCCTCGTCATCGCGTCGACGGACGCCAGCAGGTCCGGGTCGATCACCCATGTGATGTCGAGGCCTTTGCCCAGTGACACCATCTGGTCGAGGCGCCCGCCGGGGGCGATCTCCTCGGCGAGGTCGTCGTTGCTGAAGACCGGCGTCTGCTGCTCGTTTGACCCCGTCTCGGCCGTCATGTGGACGTCGGAGACGAGCGGCCACAGGAACGTGGTCTTCGTCTTCGTGCCGGCCTCCTCCGGCTGCCACGGCAGGAACGTGCGCTGGACGCCGAGAACCTGGTCCCAGGGCTGCGCGGCGGTCTCACCGGAGAGCGCGACGGCCAGCTGGTAGACGCCGTCCTGGCCGAGGTCCAGCTCGTCGACCGGCACGGAGATGTTGAAGGGCTCCGCCACTCCGGGGGTGAGCTTGGGGAACTTCTCGGTGTACTTGGCGCCGACTGGCTCGCCGGCGGGGCCCTGGACGTCGTCGCTCTTCTTGGCCAGGCCGTCGACGGCGGAGCGGGTGTCGAGCGAGGGCCCCACCCGCAGGTCGACGTGGGCGTCGGTGACCGGCTGCTTGCCGTTGTTGGTCACCGTGCCTGTCACGTTCACCGTGTCCCCCTCGGTGGGGGCGCTGGGGCTGAGTGAGTCGACCGCGACGGACACCGAGCCGCTCGTGCCGGAGGCGGCCTGGAGGGACTCCTGCCCGGCCGCGTCCGCCGGCGTCGCAGCGGGCAACTGGAGGAGTCCGGCCAGCAGGGGCGCACCGGCGAGCAGTGCCCCGGTGCGCCGCAGCCACCGGCGGGCAGGTGAGGCACTGGTCCCCTGGAAGTCTGCCGCCTCGGCCACGCGCTCGCCCGTCCCTCGTCGTCGTCAGTGGTCGTCGGAATGTGCGTCCACGCATGGTAACGATGCGCGCTGAGGGGAAGTGCCGCGGTCCGTTCCACAAGATCGCGGCCCGGCGCCGAGGTGTCCGGTATGTCGCTGTATGACGGAGAGCGGTTGTCTCCTTCTCAAGAGCATCCCTTGTGCGCGTATGGAGGGACGTGTCTGCATGCGTCATACGGTGAGGTCGGGGGCGCCCGGGCCACGTACCCTCTTCTGTTGTGCCGAACGCCAACGAAGAAATGCCCAGTGCCCTGAGCCAGGTGCAGCACCGCGCGGTGAGTGAACTGCTGCGGGTCGCTCCTGTCGCCGACGACCTCGCCCGCCGCTTCCGGGAGGCCGGGTTCTCACTTGCCCTGGTCGGCGGCTCGGTCCGGGACGCGCTGCTGGGCCGGCTCGGCAACGATCTGGATTTCACGACCGATGCTCGCCCCCAGGACGTGCTCAAGATCGTGCGCCCGTGGGCGGACGCCGTCTGGGAGGTCGGGATCGCCTTCGGCACTGTCGGAGTGCAGAAGGATGCCCGCGTCGGAGACGCTGATCGACGCTTTCAGATCGAGGTGACCACCTACCGGTCGGAGGCGTACGACCGGACCTCGCGCAAGCCCGAGGTGTCGTACGGCGACTCCATCGAGGAGGACCTCGTCCGCCGTGACTTCACGGTGAACGCGATGGCCGTCGCGCTGCCGGAGAAGGAGTTCATCGATCCGCACGGCGGGCTCCAGGACCTCGCGTCCCGTGTGCTGCGTACTCCTGGCACGCCGGAGGAGTCCTTCTCCGACGATCCCCTGCGGATGATGCGGGCCGCGCGCTTCGCGGCTCAGCTCGACTTCGAGATCGCCCCCGAGGTCGTCGCGGCGATGAAGGAGATGGCCGGGCGTATCGAGATCGTCTCGGCCGAGCGGGTGCGGGACGAGCTGAACAAGCTGGTCCTTTCGCCGCACCCCCGCAAGGGCCTGACGCTGCTCGTCGACACGGGCCTCGCCGACCGCGTGCTGCCCGAGCTGCCGGCCCTGCGCCTGGAGCGTGACGAGCACCACCGGCACAAGGACGTCTACGACCACTCGCTGATCGTCCTGGAGCAGGCGATGGCGCTGGAGGACGACGGTCCCGACCTGACTCTCCGCCTGGCCGCCCTGCTGCACGACATCGGCAAGCCCCGTACGCGTCGCTTCGAGAAGGACGGCCGGGTCTCGTTCCACCACCACGAGGTGGTCGGGGCGAAGATGACCAAGAAGCGCATGACGGCGTTGAAGTACTCCAACGAGCTGGTGAAGGACGTCTCACGTCTGGTCGAACTCCACCTGCGGTTCCATGGCTATGGCACCGGCGAGTGGACGGACTCGGCGGTCCGCCGCTACGTCCGTGACGCCGGTCCGCTTCTCGACCGCCTCCACAAGCTGACCCGCTCGGACTGCACCACGCGCAACAAGCGCAAGGCGGCGGCCCTGTCACGCGCGTACGACGGTCTGGAGGAGCGGATCGCCAAGCTTCAGGAGCAGGAGGAGCTGGACTCGATCCGTCCCGACCTCGACGGCAACCAGATCATGGAGATCCTCGGCGTCGGACCCGGCCCGGTCATCGGCCGCGCGTACCAGCACATGCTGGAGCTGCGCCTGGAGAACGGGCCGATGGAGCACGACTCCGCGGTGGCAGCGCTCAAGGAGTGGTGGGCCGAGCAGGAGAGCTGAGGCCGTGAAACGGGGTCATGTTTCACGTGAAACATGACCCCGGGAGACGGACCGAGGGGCGGTGTTTCACGTGAAACACCGCCCCTCGCTGTGTCTGCCTTACTTCTTGTCCTTCAGGCAGAGCAGGAAGTCCTTGCTGTCACCGCTCTCGGTGTACGTGTACTGGAAGTCCTTGGCCTCGGCCTCGCACTTGCTCGACGCCAGAGTCTGGGTGAGGTATGAGCCCTCGATCTTGGCCAGCACCACGTACTGAGCCTTCGCATCGCTGCACTCGACGACTTCGAGGTCCGGGTTGTCGTCGTTGGTGCTACCGCGGTGCATGCAGTCGCCGACGGCCGCCGTCTTGGCGTCGTCCCGGCTCGTTATGTAGCCGCCGATGGCAATGCCCGCCACCGCGATGACGATGGCGATGTTCTTGATGGTCTTGAAGCTGAGCTTGCGGCCGGTCGGCTGCGGCGGAACCGGAGCGTACGGAGCCGCCCCCTGAGGCGGGAAGCCGGGCTGGCCGGGCTGCTGGGGGTAGCCGCCCTGCGGCGGGTACGGGGCCTGCGGGGGCTGACCCTGCGCGAACGGGTTGCCCTGGGGCGGCGGAGTAGTCACTTGGGGGTCCCCCTAGAACATGGTGGAGTGACGCGAACATGTCGCGAGATAAGACCCACGTAAGGTAGCGGTCCCCACTGGCACCGCAGTAGCCGGACGTGGCTCTGTGTCATTGATGTGACACTTACTGGCGGTCAAACCGACCCATAGTCATAGCTACCGCCGCGTAGATAACGGCGATCGTGATCACCAGCGGCACGGATCGGCCGTCCGGCGGCAGCATCAGGGCCGCGATGGCGGCGGCGCCGACGAAAGCGACGTTGAAAAGGACGTCGTAGACCGAGAAGATCCGGCCACGGAAGCCGTCCTCGACGGAGGACTGGACGATCGTGTCCGTGGCGATCTTCGCCCCCTGGGTGGTCAGGCCCAGGAGGAACGCCGCGGCCAGCAGAGGGGCAGCGGCGAACGGCAGCCCGAGAGCGGGCTCCAGCAGCGCCGCGGCCCCCGCGCACACGACGATCCAGCGGCCAGGCCCGAGCCGCCCCGCGGTCCAGGGCGTCACCACGGCCGCCGCGAAGAAGCCGGCGCCGGAGAAGCCCAACGCCAGCCCCAGCAGGGCGAGTCCGTCGTCCGTGGTCGTGCTGAGCGCGTACCGGCAGAGCATCAGCAGCATCACCAGCAGGGCGCCGTAGCAGAAGCGCATCAGCGACATGGCCACGAGCGCGCAGGCCGCTTCCCGACGCTGCGGTGCGGCCAAGTGGCGTACGCCCGCCGCCAGATCGCGAGCGGTGCCCGTGAGAGCCGTCCCGATCCGCACGCGTACCAAGCTCCGGTCGGGGCCGAGGAGTTCCCGCGCCATGCTGAGCGACGCCAGGGCGGCGCACAGATACAGCACGGCTCCCACGAGCACCACGGCGGCGTCGGAGTCCGCCACCACCAGGCGGACGCCGAAGGCGAGACCGCCGCCCGCGGTCGCCGCCAGCGTTCCCGCGGTCGGGGAAAGGGAGTTGGCGATGACCAGGCGCTCGGCGTCGACCACTCGGGGCAGGGCGGCGGACAGCCCGGCGAGGACGAAACGGTTCACGGCGGTGACGCACAGGGCGGAGACGTAGAAGAGCCAGTCCGGGGCAGGACTGAGTATCAGCAGGGCCGTGGCCGAAGCCAGCAGTGCGCGCAGCAGGCTGCCGTACAGCAGGACCTGACGGCGCCGCCAGCGGTCCAGCAGGACACCGGCGAAGGGGCCGACGAGGGAGTACGGGAGCAGCAGCACCGCCATGGCGGAGGCGACCGCGGCTGCCGAGGTCTGCTTCTCCGGCGAGAAGACCACGTACGCGGCGAGTGCGACCTGGTAGACGCCGTCGGCGCCCTGGGAGAGCAGGCGCACGCCGAGCAGGCGCCTGAAGCCCTGGAAACGCAACAGGACACGCAGGTCACGGACGACGGCCATGGGGCACAGCCTCACATACGGAGAGGGTCCCCGGGTCGTACGACCCGGGGACCCTCACAGCCCTGGCAGGAGCGACTGGTTGCGGCGCCTCAGCGCTCGACCTCACCCTTGATGAACTTCTCGACGTTCTCGCGGGCCTCGTCGTCGTAGTACTGGATGGGCGGGGACTTCATGAAGTAGCTCGATGCGGAGAGCACGGGGCCGCCGATACCGCGGTCCTTGGCGATCTTCGCGGCGCGCAGGGCGTCGATGATGACGCCGGCGGAGTTCGGGGAGTCCCAGACCTCGAGCTTGTACTCCAGGTTCAGCGGGACGTCACCGAACGCGCGGCCCTCCAGGCGGACGTACGCCCACTTGCGGTCATCGAGCCAGGCCACGTAGTCGGACGGGCCGATGTGGACGTTGTCCGCACCCATGTCGCGGTCGCGGATCTGGGAGGTGACGGCCTGCGTCTTGGAGATCTTCTTCGACTCCAGGCGGTCGCGTTCCAGCATGTTCTTGAAGTCCATGTTGCCGCCGACGTTCAGCTGCATCGTGCGGTCCAGGACCACGCCCCGGTCCTCGAACAGCTTCGCCATGACGCGGTGCGTGATGGTGGCGCCGACCTGGGACTTGATGTCGTCGCCGACGATCGGGACGCCCGCCTCGGTGAACTTGTCCGCCCACTCCTTGGTGCCGGCGATGAAGACCGGAAGGGCGTTGACGAAGGCGACCTTGGCGTCGATGGCGCACTGGGCGTAGAACTTCGCCGCGTCCTCGGAGCCGACGGGGAGGTAGCAGACGAGGACGTCGACCTGCTTGTCCTTGAGGACCTGGACGACGTCGACCGGCTCCTCGGCGGACTCCTCGATGGTCTCGCGGTAGTACTTGCCGAGGCCGTCGAGCGTGTGGCCGCGCTGGACCGTCACACCGGTGCTGGGTACGTCGCAGATCTTGATGGTGTTGTTCTCGGAGGCGCCGATGGCGTCCGCCAGGTCGAGGCCGACCTTCTTGGCGTCCACGTCGAACGCGGCGACGAACTCGACGTCGCGGACGTGGTAGTCGCCGAACTGGACGTGCATCAGGCCCGGCACCTTGGACGCCGGGTCGGCGTCCTTGTAGTACTCGACTCCCTGCACCAGCGATGCGGCGCAGTTGCCCACACCGACGATGGCTACGCGAACCGAACCCATTCCGGTTGCTCCCTGTGTGTACGAGTGAGGCCCTGGGCGGGCTCTCACGTGGCGGTGTCGTCGGGCGTATCCGGACGGGGGTCGCCCCCGGTCCGGGGCAGGCCGCCCGACGCTCCAGATGTGGTGTCACGCGAACCGGGCTCCCCCGAGGCGGAACCCTTCAGGTCCCGTCCCGCCCGCTCGCTCTCGATGAGCTCGTTCAGCCAGCGCACTTCGCGCTCCACGGACTCCATCCCGTGGCGCTGGAGCTCAAGCGTGTAGTCGTCGAGGCGCTCCCGGGTCCGGGCCAGGGAGAGCCGCATCTTCTCCAGGCGCTCCTCCAGCCGGCTGCGGCGGCCCTCCAGCACGCGCATGCGTACATCGCGTGAGGTTTGCCCGAAGAAAGCGAAACGGGCGGCGAATGTCTCGTCCTCGTACGCCTCGGGCCCGGTCTGCGAGAGCAACTGCTCGAAGTGCTCCTTACCCTCCGCCGTCAACCGGTAGACGATCTTGGCGCGGCGGCCGGTGAGGGGAGCGGCCTCGGTGTCGTTCCCCGGCTCCTCGATCAGCCAGCCGTTGGCGACCAGCGTCTTGAGGCAGGGGTACAGCGTCCCGTAGCTGAACGCACGGAACACACCCAGTGATGTGTTGAGTCGTTTGCGCAGCTCATAGCCATGCATCGGAGATTCGCGGAGGAGGCCGAGTACGGCGAACTCGAGGATCCCGGAACGCCGGCTCATCGTCGCCTCCTCTCTGCCGCGGTACCCGATGGCTCGGGCTGATGTCTCGGGCCGATGTGTCGGCCCGATGTGTCGCGCTGATGTATCGACTCGATACATCACGACGATAGAACGGCCTTCCGGATGCGACAAGGGGGGATGCGGTGAACGGGATCACATCACCGATTCATCAGACACGAGTTGCCTGATTTGAGGTGAACTTCAGGCCTCGGCAGGTTTTGGCGGTGCGTAGTCTGTGCGCCATGCACATCACCGGGAACCAAGTGACGCCTGAGGGCGTCGTCGTCTTCGGTGTAGTACGGGTGCATGCGGGACCGATGAATGCGGAGCCGACCGCATCCGTACTTCGGGGGGACCGGAAACTAGCCGCCGTTTCCAGGCGCGCAGGGGTGCGCCTGCCCGAGGAGTAGTCGTTCGATGAGCGAGCACCGTCGCAAACCGCCGCAGCCGCAGGGAGGCGGACGTGCCGCGGCCCGACGCGGCCAGTCCGGCTCGTCCCCCGGCCGCCGTGCGGCCCCGCGAGGCGCCACCGGGTCTCCGTCCGACTCCTATGGGTCGGACTCCTACGGCTCGGGGGGTGAGGAGCGTCCGTACGGCGGTCGGGCCGAGGCCCGGCGTGCGGCGCAGAGAAGCACCGGAGGCGGCCGACGCAGAGCGGCAGAGCCGACCCGTGGCGGCCGGCGTGCCGCTCCCGGCGGTCCGGCCGGGCCCGGGCGAGGCAGGGGGCGTGCGCCTGCCTACTCCGACAAGAAGCGGCTGATCGACTATCCGCGGGCCGGCAAGTACGGCTGGCAGCGCTGGCTGCCGTCCTGGAGGCTCGTCTCCGGCCTGTGCATCGGCTTCTTCGGCAGCCTGGTGGCCGTGGCGGGCATCGGGTACGCGATGGTCGGTGTCCCGAACGAGGAGAACGCGGCGGCGCTGTCGCAGAACAACGTCTACTACTGGTCCAACGGCCAGCAGATGGTCGCGACGGGTAGCGGCCAGAACCGGCAGAACGTCGGGATCGAGCGGATCCCCAAGGCCATGCAGCAGGCGGTGATCTCGGCCGAGAACAAGACCTTCTACAAGGACTCGGGCGTCGACCCGATGGGCATCGCCCGGGCCCTGGCCAACATGGCCCGGGGCGGCGACACCCAGGGCGGCTCGACGATCACCCAGCAGTTCGTCAAGAACACCTACCTGAGCCAGGAACAGACGATCACCCGTAAGTTCAAGGAGATGTTCATCTCGATCAAGGTGGGCACGAAGCTCACGAAGGACGAGATTCTCCAGGGGTACCTCAATACCTCGTACTACGGGCGTGGCGCCTACGGCATTCAGGCCGCCGCCCAGACCTACTACGGCAAGGATGCGGAAAAGCTCACGCCGAGTGAGTGCGCCTTCCTCGCCGCGCTGCTCAAGGGCCCGACGTACTACGACCCTGCGGGTAACGCGAGCCTCGACACCGCGGCATCGAGAGAGGCCAACACCAAGCGCTCCAAGCAGCGCTGGGGGTGGATCCTCGAGCAGATGCACAACGACAAGAAGCTCACGGACACCCAGTACCAGGAGGCGATCAAGGAGTACCCCATGCCCCAGGGCCGCAAGGCGACCAAGGGCATGAGCGGCCAGATCAGCTACCTGGTGGACACGGCCAAGAAGTACGTCCTGAACCACTCCAACATCACGGAGCAGCAGTTCGACCAGGGCGGCTACCAGATCAAGACGACCTTCGAGAAGAACAAGGTCGAGGCGCTGGCCAAGGCCGTGAAGAAGGTCGAGAAGGAAAAGCTGAACCCGGAGAAGCGTGAGCTGGACAAGCACGTCCAGTTCGGCGCGGCGTCGGTGAAGCCCAAGGACGGCGCGATCGTCGCCCTCTACGGTGGTGCGGGGTACGAGAACGGCCACTTCAACAACAACGCGGACACCTCGGGTGTCCCGGTCGGTTCGACGTGGAAGCCGTTCGTGCTCGCCGCCGCCATGGAGCACGGCACCTACCGGAGCGACGGGCCCCTCTCGCCGCTGAGCAAGTACAACGGCAACGACCACCTCAAGGTCAGGAACAACGACGGCTCCTACGTCCTGAAGAAGGACAACACACCGTTCTTCCAGGAGAACGAGAGCGACCACCCCTGGGGCTACATCACCTTGCGCAAGGCGATGGAGCAGTCCGTCAACACCCCGTTCGTCCAGCTCGGCATGGACGTCGGGATGAGGAATGTGCGGGACGTGGCCGAGAAGTCCGGCATCCTGGACGCCAGTTTCGCGACCCTCAACCCGTCGTTCGCGCTCGGTACGTCGACTCCCAGTGCGATCCGCATGGCCGACGCCTACGCGACGTTCGCCGCCGCCGGCAAGCAGGCCTCCCCGTACTCCGTGACCAGCGTCAAGTTCAACGGGAAGGAAATCGAAGGCTTCGACAAGCCGCGCATCACGCAGGCGATGCCCGAGAACGTGGCCAACAACGTCACGGACACTCTGGAAAACGTCATTCAGAACGGTACGGGTAAGAACGCCCTGGCCCTGGGCCGTACGGCGGCCGGTAAGACCGGTACCACGGACGAGAACAAGTCGGCCTGGTTCGTCGGTTACACCCAGCAGCTGTCGACCTCGGTCGCGATGTTCCGTGAGGATCCCAAGAGCGCCAAGCTGCTCTCCATGAACGGCACGGCGGGTGAGGAGTCCATCCACGGTGGTGACACTCCCACCCAGGTGTGGACCGAGTACATGAAGGCCGCACTGAAGGGCGAGCCCGACCTCGGCTTCCCGGAGGCGGAGAGGATCGGTGAGATCCAGCACGAGGTGGGCGCTCCGTCGCCGACCCCGACGCCGAGCGTCACGCCCAGCGAGACCGTGACCGAGTCGCCGAGCGCTACGCCCAGCGAGACCCCGACCTCTCCGTCGCCCTCGCCGAGCGACACTTGTGGGTTCTTCGGGTGCGAGAGCGACAGTGGCGGGCAGAACGGTGGCGCGGACAACGGGGGCACGGATGGAGGAGTGAGCCCCGAGCCTACGCCGACCGACACGAATCTGGACGGCGGCAACAGCAGAGGAAACGGCAACGGCGGCATCTTCGGAGGCCCCGCCGGATAGCCGGCTGATCGCCCGGCATGGGTGTTTCACGTGAAACGTGAAGACGTTTCACGTGAAACACGGGCCGCCGCACCTACCCGGTGCGGCGGCCCTCGGCGTATTGATGGACACGTACGGCAGGATGTGCGGCATGGCCAGTGCAGAATCGACGCAAGCGAGCGTCCACGAGCCGGACCCGGTGCGGCCGACCCACGAGGACAAGGTCGCTGCGGCCGGCAGCGAGCTGATCGGCGGACCGCTCGGGCGGCGTGCTGTGCTCGGGGTGTCCTGGTGGACTCCCGTACGGGTGATCGCGCTGGTGGCGATCGGCATGTTCGCCCTCGGTCTGGTCCAGAAAGCACCCTGCTACAACGGCGCCTGGTTCTTCGGTGCCAGCTCCCAGTACACGCACGCGTGCTACTCGGACATCCCGCACCTCTACCAGGGGCGCGGCTTCGCCGACGGGCTCGTGCCGTACTTCGACAAGCTCCCCGGTGACATGCAGTACCTGGAGTACCCGGTGCTCACCGGTGTCTTCATGCAGGTCGCCTCCTGGCTCACGCCCGGCAGCGGCACCATCCAGGCCCAGGAGCAGTGGTACTGGATGGTCAACGCCGGGATGCTGATGATCTGCGCGTCGGTCATCGCCGTCTGTGTGACGCGTACCCACGCCCGGCGTCCCTGGGACGGCCTGCTGATCGCCCTGGCACCCGCCTTCGCCCTGACGGCGACCATCAACTGGGACCTGCTGGCGGTCGCCCTGACGGCCGCGGCGATGCTCATGTGGTCGCGCGGCCGCTCCCTCGCCTTCGGCGTCCTCCTGGGACTCGCCACGGCCGCCAAGCTCTATCCGTTCCTGATCCTCGGGCCACTGCTGGTGCTCTGCTGGCGGGCGGGCAAGTGGCGTGAGTTCGGGACGGCTCTGGGCGGCGCGGCCGTCGCCTGGGTCGTCGTGAACGGGCCGGTGATGCTCTTCGCGTTCGAGGGCTGGTCGAAGTTCTACACGTTCAGCCAGGAACGGGGCGTCGACTTCGGCTCCTTCTGGCTGATCATGGCGCAGAACTCGGACGACCCACTCAGCACCGACACCGTCAACACGCTCGCCACGCTGCTGATGCTGGTGTGCTGCGCGGGAGTCGCCGTGCTCGCGCTGACCGCACCACGCCGCCCACGGCTCGCCCAGCTGGCCTTCCTGATCGTCGCGGCGTTCATCCTCACCAACAAGGTCTACTCGCCGCAGTACGTCCTGTGGCTGGTGCCCCTGGCCGCCCTGGCCCGGCCGAAGTGGCGGGACTTCCTGATCTGGCAGGCCTGCGAGGTGGCGTACTTCCTGGGGATCTGGCTGTACCTCGCGTACACGACCAGCGGGGACGCCCACAAGGGGCTGCCCACCGACGGCTACCACTGGGCCATCGGCCTGCACCTGCTGGGGACGCTGTATCTGTGCGTCATGATCGTGCGCGACATCTTCCTGCCGGAGCGGGATCCCGTTCGCCGGTCCGGGGACGACGATCCGTCGGGCGGGGTGCTCGACGGCGCGAAGGACGTCTTCGTCCTCGGGCCCGCGGCACGTCCCGCCCGGCACGCGGCCGCTCAGTTCGACGGGCCGCAGGTCGAGTGGGGCAGGCACGGCGCACCGGGCGGTTCGCTCTGAGCGAACCCGTGCGAAGGCCGTACGAACGATGCGAAGGCCGTACACGGTTTCCCGTGTACGGCCTTCTTGCTGTGCTGGGTCCGTCGGTGCGGGTGCCGGTCAGCGGTCCACGATCCGGTCGAACTGCGTGGTGGTGTGCCGCAGATGGGCCACGAGTTCCTCGCCGACCTTCGGCTCCGGCGCGTCCGCGGGCACGAACAGGATCGAGACCTGCATGTGCGGCGGTTCGGCGAACCAGCGCTGCTTGCCGCCCCAGACGAACGGAGAAAGGTTCCGGTTGACCGTCGCGAGGCCGGCCCGGGCGACGCCCTTGGCACGCGGCATGACGCCGTGCAGCGCCTTGGGGGCCTCCAGGCCCACCCCGTGCGACGTACCGCCCGCCACGACCACCAGGAAGCCGTCGGAGGCCGCCTTCTGCTGCCGGTAGCCGAAGCGCTCGCCCTTGGCCACACGCGTGACGTCCAGGACCGCGCCGCGGTACTCGGTGGCCTCGTGGTCCCCCAGCCACAGCCGCGTGCCGATGCGGGCACGGAACCGGGTCTGCGGGAACTGCTGCTGGAGCCGGATGAGTTCCTCGGCCTTGAGGTGGCTGACGAACATGGTGTGCAGAGGCAGCCGGGCGGCGCGCAGCCGGTCCATCCAGCCGATGACTTCCTCGACCGCGTCCGAGCCGTCGGTGCGGTCCAGCGGCAGGTGGATCGCGAAGCCTTCCAGGCGGACGTTCTCGATGGCGGCGTGCAGCTGGGCCAGATCCTGCTCGCCGATGCCGTGCCGCTTCATCGAGGACATCACCTCGATCACCACACGGGCACCGACCAGGCCGTACACGCCGTCTATCGACGAGACGGAGCGGATGACCCGGTCCGGCAGGGGCACGGGCTCCTCGCCGCGCCGGTACGGCGTCAGCACCAGCAGGTCACCGCCGAACCAGTCCTTGATCCGGGCGGCCTCGTACGTCGTGCCGACGGCGAGGACGTCCGAGCCCAGCCGTGTGGCCTCCTCCGCCAGCCGCTCGTGCCCGAAGCCGTAGCCGTTGCCCTTGCAGACCGGCACGAGGCCGGGGAACTGCTCCTGCACGTGCTTGTGGTGCGCCCGCCAGCGCGCGGTGTCGACGTAGAGCGTGAGCGCCATGGCCGGACCTGGAACCTTTCTCGTGGTTGCCGTGAATCTGTGGTTGCCGTGTGTCAGAGGGTGCCGCGTGTCAGACGGTGGAGCGTGTCAGAGGTATAGAAGCACTGAACGGGACATCAGCGGCGCGACATGTAGATGTCGAGCGCCTTGTGCAACAGCTTGTTCAGTGGGAAGTCCCACTCGCCGAGGTACTCGGCGGCCTGGCCGCCCGTGCCCACCTTGAACTGGATCAGGCCGAAGAGGTGGTCGGTCTCGTCCAGCGAGTCGGAGATGCCGCGCAGGTCGTACACGGTGGCGCCGAGCGCGTAGGCGTCGCGCAGCATCCGCCACTGCATCGCGTTCGAGGGCCGGACCTCACGGCCGATGTTGTCGGAGGCGCCGTAGGAGTACCAGACGTGCCCGCCGACGATCAGCATCGTCGCCGCCGACAGGTTCACGCCGTTGTGCCGGGCGAAGTACAGCCGCATGCGGTTGGGGTCCTCGCTGTTGAGGGCCGTCCACATGCGCTGGAAGTACGACAGCGGGCGCGGCCGGAAGTGGTCGCGCACGGCCGTGATCTCGTACAGCCGCTGCCATTCCTCGAGGTCCTGGTAGCCGCCCTGGACGACCTCGACGCCGGCCTTCTCGGCCTTCTTGATGTTACGGCGCCACAGCTGGTTGAAGTTCTTGTGGACCTCTTCCAGGGAGCGGTTGGCCAGCGGCACCTGGAAGACATAGCGGGGCTGGACGTCGCCGAAGCCGGCGCCGCCGTCCTCGCCCTGCTGCCACCCCATGCGGCGCAGTTTGTCGGCGACCTCGAAGGCGCGCGGCTCGATGTGGTCGGCCTCGATATCGCGCAGCCGCTTCACGTCGGGGTTCTGGATGCCCGCCTTGATGGAGGTGGCCTCCCAGCGCCGGATGACCACCGGCGGGCCCATCTTCACCGAGAAGGCGCCCTGCTGCTTCAGGTGCGCCAGCATCGGCTCGATCCAGTCCTGCAGATTCGGCGCGAACCAGTTGATGACCGGTCCCTCGGGCAGGTAGGCGAGGTAGCGCTTGATCTTGGGAAGCTGCCGGTAGAGAACCAGGCCGGCACCGACCAGCTCGCCCGTCCTGTCGTCGAACCACCCGAGGTTCTCGGAGCGCCACTCCGCCTTGACGTCAGCCCAGGCCGGGACCTGCATGTGGCTCGCCGACGGCAGGCTCTGGATGTAGGCCAGATGCTGCTCTCGACTGATGGTCCTCAGGGTCAGGCTCATTTCGGGGCGCTCCTCGGGCTGGTGTGTCCCCATGGGGTCAGGGGCTCCGGCTCTCGCGCGAAGCCTACTGCGCCTTGGATGCGCGCCGGTTGGGCGTACGGAACCTTCGCCCCGGCCCGTGAGCGGCCGGGGCGTCACCCGATGTTCAGGAGGGGATGTCCCTGGCGTCAGTCGATGAGACCGCCGAAGAGACCGCCGTGCGCCATACCCAGGAAGAAGCCGACCCCCGCGGCACCGAGGCCGAGGATCAGGCCGAAGCGCTCCCTGGTCGTCTCCGAGACCCACTGGCCGTACGCGCCGGTGATGATGCCCACCAGGCCGGTCCAGGAGCTCAGCAGATGCAGGTCCTCGTCGACGAGGGCCGTGATGAACGACGTGATGCCCAGCACCAGGGTCACCGCGAGCAGGGCGTCCTGGAGGGGGTGGGGCTTGCCGTCCGTGGCGAAGAGGCCGCCGGCGGTGTTGGGTCGCAATGCCTGTGCCATAGGGCACCTCCTGCGAAAGTCGGCGCATCGTAGCGCCATACACACCCGATGTGTACAGATTGGCTGCCCCCGCGGCCGGATTTCAACCGGAAGCCACTGTGCGGGTAGTCTGTACCGTCCGCACCGGTGTCTGCCCATGTCACGACGGGGGCTTCTCGACAGAACCCCCGACTGTCAGTGGTGGCCGATACCGTTGCTACGCATCACAACCCTCCTGCCACGGAACGACCGTGGCCGCTGAGTCCAAAGGAGGTGGGTTCCACATGCGTCACTACGAGGTGATGGTCATCCTCGACCCCGACGTCGAGGAGCGCGCTGTCTCCCCGCTGATCGAGAACTTCCTCTCTGTCGTCCGTGACGGCGGCGGAAAGGTCGAGAAGGTCGACACCTGGGGCCGTCGTCGTCTCGCGTACGAGATCAAGAAGAAGCCCGAGGGCATCTACTCGGTCATCGACCTTCAGGCTGAGCCTGCGGTCGTCAAGGAGCTCGACCGCCAGATGAACCTGAACGAGTCGGTCCTCCGGACCAAGGTCCTCCGTCCCGAGACCCACTGAGCTCACCCGCTCAGCTGATTCCGGGATTCGAGTAGCAAGCAGCCAGAGCAAACCCGCCGAGAGGTTCCCCCATGGCAGGCGAGACCGTCATCACGGTGGTCGGCAATCTTGTCGACGACCCCGAGCTGCGCTTCACCCCCTCCGGTGCGGCCGTCGCGAAGTTCCGTGTCGCGTCCACTCCCCGCACCTTCGACCGCCAGACGAACGAGTGGAAGGACGGCGAGAGCCTGTTCCTGACCTGCTCGGTCTGGCGTCAGGCGGCGGAGAACGTCGCCGAGTCGCTCCAGCGAGGCATGCGCGTCATCGTGCAGGGCCGGCTGAAGCAGCGGTCCTACGAGGACCGTGAGGGCGTCAAGCGCACGGTCTATGAGCTGGACGTCGAGGAAGTCGGCGCCAGCCTGCGCAACGCCACGGCCAAGGTCACCAAGACCACCGGCCGCGGTGGCCAGGGCGGCTACGGCGGCGGTGGCGGTGGCGGTGGCGGCCAGGGTGGTGGCGGCTGGGGCGGCGGCCCCGGTGGCGGCCAGCAGGGCGGCGGCGCTCCCGCCGACGACCCGTGGGCGACCGGCGCTCCCGCCGGTGGCAACCAGGGCGCCGGTGGCGGCTGGGGCGGTGGCTCCGGCGGCACCGGTGGCGGTGGCGGCGGCTACTCGGACGAGCCCCCCTTCTAGGGCGGGTTCGTACCCCAACTTCTTGATCACACAGGAGATACACCATGGCGAAGCCGCCTGTGCGCAAGCCGAAGAAGAAGGTCTGCGCATTCTGCAAGGACAAGGTCACGTACGTGGACTACAAGGACACGAACATGCTGCGGAAGTTCATTTCCGACCGTGGCAAGATCCGTGCCCGCCGCGTGACCGGCAACTGCACGCAGCACCAGCGTGACGTCGCCACGGCCGTGAAGAACAGCCGTGAGATGGCGCTGCTGCCCTACACCTCCACCGCGCGATAAGGGAAGGGTGACCGACACATGAAGATCATCCTCACCCACGAGGTCTCCGGCCTCGGTGCCGCGGGCGACGTCGTCGACGTCAAGGACGGTTACGCTCGCAACTACCTGATCCCGCGGAAGTTCGCTATCCGCTGGACCAAGGGTGGCGAGAAGGACGTCGAGCAGATCCGTCGTGCTCGCAAGATCCACGAGATCCAGACCATCGAGCAGGCCAACCAGGTGAAGGCCCAGCTCGAGGGCGTCAAGGTCCGCCTGGCGGTCCGCTCCGGCGACGCCGGTCGTCTCTTCGGTTCCGTCACCCCGGCCGACATCGCTTCCGCGATCAAGGCTTCCGGTGGCCCCGAGGTCGACAAGCGCCGCATCGAGCTGGGCTCGCCGATCAAGACGCTGGGCGCTCACGAGACGTCCGTGCGTCTGCACCCCGAGGTTGCCGCCAAGGTCAACATCGAGGTCGTCGCGGCCTGAGTGCCGCGCTCGCTGAAGTAGTGAGCGATGGGGGGCCGCACCCCGAAGGGTGCGGCCCCCCATCGTCGTTTCACGTGAAACACCGTGTTTCACGTGAAACAGGGTCAGCGTGGGCCCAACCCGGCGGTCAGCGGGTCGCGCCCGTCACGATCCAACGGCCGGAGCGGGTTCGGAGCCACAGCGTCAGCATCCGCACGGTCATCATCAGCGTCATGGTGGCCCAGAGGGCGGTGAGTCCTCCGCCGAGTACCGGCACCAGCAGGGCGACCGGGGTGAACACCGCCAGAGTGATCAGCATCGCCCAGGCCAGGTAGGGGCCGTCGCCGGCGCCCATCAGGACCCCGTCCAGGACGAAGACGATCCCCGAGATCGGCTGCGAGAGGGCGACGATCAGCAGGGCGGGCAGCGCCGCGTCCTTGACCGCCGAGTCACTGGTGAACAGGGGCAGGAATGCCGGTCGGGTGATGACGACGAGGATGCCGAGGACGACCCCGACGGCGATCCCCCACTCGACCATGCGACGGCAGGCCTCGCGAGCCCCTTGTGCGTCACCGGCTCCCAGATAGCGGCCGATGATGGCTTGCCCCGCGATGGCGATGGCGTCGAGGGCGAAGGCGAGCAGGCTCCACAGGGACAGGATGATCTGGTGTGCGGCGATGTCGGCATCCCCGAGACGGGCGGCCACCGCCGTGGCGATCATCAGGATCGCCCGCAGGGAGAGCGTACGAACCAGCAGGGGCACACCGGCCTGTGCGGAGGCCCTGATCCCGGCTGCGTCCGGGCGCAGCGAGGCACCGTGCTTGCGTGCCCCGCGCAGGACTACGGCGAGGTAGACGACGGCCATGCCCCACTGGGCGATGACGGTGCCCCAGGCGGAGCCGGCGATCCCCAGGTCGGCGCCGTAGACGAGCCCCGCGTTGAGGGCGCCGTTGGCGACGAAGCCGGCGACGGCCACATAGAGAGGGGTTTTGGTGTCCTGCAGACCGCGCAGAACACCGGTCGCGGCGAGGACGACGAGCATGGCCGGTATGCCGAGCGCGGAGATGCGCAGGTAGGTGGTCGCGTAGGGAGCCGCAGCGTCCGAAGCACCGAAGAGATCGACGACGCCGGACGCCGTCGGCAGGGTGACTGCGACGACGGCAGCACCGAGGAACAGGGCCAGCCAGATGCCGTCCATGCCCTGGCGGATGGCGGCCTGGAGGTCGCCCGCGCCGACGCGACGGGCGACCGCCGCTGTCGTGGCGTAAGCGAGGAAGACGAAGACACTGACGGCGGTCATCAACAGGGCCGAGGCGACGCCGAGGCCGGCGAGTTGGGCCGTACCCAGATGGCCCACGATGGCGGTGTCGGCCATGAGGAAGAGGGGCTCGGCGACGAGGGAGCCGAAGGCCGGCACGGCCAGAGCGACGATCTCTCGGTCGTGCTGTCTGCGGCCGGTGGTGCGGCGCGCGGGGGCCTGTGTCATGTGCACCAATCTAATCGTCCACAGGTAAGAGATGCAATGGCCTTGCGTCCCTTACTCTCCGTCCGGAGGTGCGCACTGCTGTGCACTGTTCGAAGTGATCTTGCACCGGTTGGGGAAGTTTTTCTTCTGCACAGCCGGTGGACGGCAAAGCCGCAGTTCAGAGCCCTCTCTTCCGGGCAGGTCGAAGCTTGTTCACAGGCCTGTCCACCGGGTCGTGCACAGGTTTTGAGGAGTTCTCCACAGCATCTGGGCCGTCGTCCACATGGCCTGTGGATAACCAGATTGGCTGACGGTGCCGACAGGCCTAACGTGGTCCGGCGCCCGCTCCGTCTGCCGGTTTTCAAAACGTCACAAAACCGGCGTTGGTCAACCGGAGTTGGGCGTCTCATTTGTCAGTGCCGTGCCGTAGAAAAGAGGGGCACGGCGAGGTCTGCTGCGGCGGACGGGAGGAGGTGGCTCGGTGAGCATTTCCGAGCCCTTGGACGACCCGTGGGCCGACAGCGGTCCCAGTGATCGTCTGCCCGCCTCCCGCCGACGTGGCGAGGGGTCCCGAGGCCGCGACGAGCAACACGAGCGCGGCGGGGACAACGGGGCATGGGACGGCGGTGCCGCCCCGGCGTTCGAGCGGGTACCGCCGCAGGACATCGAGGCCGAGCAGTCCGTCCTCGGCGGCATGCTGCTCTCCAAGGACGCCATCGCCGATGTCGTCGAGATCCTCAAGGGGCACGACTTCTACAAGCCGGCCCACGAGACGATCTACCAGGCCGTCCTCGACGTCTACGCCAAGGGCGAGCCGGCCGACCCCATCACGATCGCGGCCGAGCTGACCAAGCGCGGTGAGATCAACAAGGTCGGCGGGGCCTCGTATCTGCACACCCTCGTCCAGACGGTGCCGACGGCCGCCAACGCCGCCTACTACGCGGAGATCGTCCACGAGCGGGCGGTGCTGCGCCGCCTGGTCGAGGCGGGTACGCGCATCACGCAGATGGGATACGCGGCCGACGACGACGTCGACGAGATCGTCAACCGCGCCCAGGCGGAGGTCTACGCGGTCACCGAGCAGCGCACCAGCGAGGACTATCTGCCGCTCGGCGACATCATGGAGGGCGCGCTCGACGAGATCGAGGCGATCGGCTCGCGCAGCGGCGAGATGACCGGCGTGCCCACGGGGTTCACGGACTTCGACTCGCTCACCAATGGGCTGCACCCGGGCCAGATGATCGTCATCGCCGCGCGTCCCGCCATGGGTAAGTCGACGCTCGCGCTGGACTTCGCGCGGGCGGCCTCGATCAAGAACAACCTGCCGAGCGTGATCTTCTCGCTCGAAATGGGGCGCAACGAGATCGCGATGCGTCTGCTGTCCGCCGAGGCGCGGGTCGCCCTGCACCACATGCGGTCCGGCACGATGACGGACGAGGACTGGACACGCCTGGCCCGGCGGATGCCGGACGTCTCGGCGGCCCCGCTCTACATCGACGACTCCCCGAACCTGTCGATGATGGAGATCCGCGCCAAGTGCCGCCGCCTCAAGCAGCGCAACGACCTCCGGCTGGTGGTCATCGACTACCTCCAGCTGATGCAGTCCGGGGGTTCCAAGCGTGCCGAGAGCCGTCAGCAGGAGGTCTCGGACATGTCCCGTAATCTCAAGCTGCTGGCCAAGGAGCTGGAGATCCCGGTCATCGCGCTCTCCCAGCTGAACCGTGGTCCCGAGCAGCGCACGGACAAGAAGCCGATGGTCTCCGACCTGCGTGAGTCCGGTTCCATCGAGCAGGACGCCGACATGGTCATCCTGCTGCACCGCGAGGACGCCTACGAGAAGGAGTCGCCGCGCGCGGGCGAGGCCGACCTGATCGTGGCCAAGCACCGAAACGGCCCGACGGCGACGATCACGGTCGCCTTCCAGGGGCACTACTCGCGGTTCGTGGACATGGCGCAGACCTGATCCGGTACCGGCGCAGACCTGATCAGGTACCGGCGGCGAAATAAGGTCGACTTGCCGGGCCGGGCCAGGTGAACTGAGGCCATGACGACACATCAGGAAGAGCTGCTTCCCGCCACGCGCCGTGCGCTGCTGCACCGGATCGCCGTGGCACAGGCCGAGGGACGGGCGCCGTCGCTGGTCGCAGCCGTCGTCCGGGACGGGCGCGCGGTGTGGCACGGCGCCCGGACATCGGTGGCCGGTGAAGAGCCCGACGAGCACGTCCAGTACCGCATCGGCTCGATCACCAAGACCTTCACCGCCGTTCTGGTGATGCGTCTGCGGGACGAGGGGCTGCTCGGGCTCGGGGATCCGCTGGAGAAGTACGTGCCGGGTACCGGCGCGGGCGAGGCCACGATCGCCGAACTGCTGGCACACACGGGCGGGTTGGCGGCCGAGTCGCCCGGGCCGTGGTGGGAGCGCACGCCCGGATCCCTGCGGCCGGAACTGTCCGATGTGCTCGGCGAGCAGCCTCTTCTGCACCCCGTCGGCCGGCGGCACCACTACTCGAACCCCGGCTACACACTGCTGGGCGCGCTCGTGGAGGAGCTGCGGGGGATCTCCTGGGAGGAGGCACTACGGCGTGAAGTGCTCGAACCACTGGGGCTCGACCGGACCGGTGTGCGACCCGAGGCCCCGCACGCGGGTGGCTGGGCCGTGCACCCCTGGGCCGACGTGCTGCTGCCCGAGCCCGCCGAGGACCTCGGCCGTATGGCACCCGCCGGTCAACTCTGGTCGACCACGGCAGACCTGGCCCGGTTCGCGGCCTTCCTGGTGAGGGGCGACGAGAGTGTGCTGAGCGCCGAGTCCCTGCGGGAGATGCGGACTCCTGCGGCGCCGCCGGAAGCCGCGGACCTGACGTCCGGTGACGCCTACGGCCTCGGCATGCAGGTGCAGAGCCGCCACGGCCGGCTGCTCGTGGGACACAGCGGGTCCCTGCCGGGTTTCCTGGCGAGTGTGAGCATCAGTGTGGAGGACGACGTAGCGGCGGTCGTGCTGGCCAACTGCACCTCGGGCCCTCTGGTGTCCGGCGTCTGCGCCGATCTCGTCCGTATCGTCGCCAAGGCGGAGCCGCGCATCCCCGCTCCGTGGAGGCCACTGCGGGAGGTCGACCCGTCGGTGCTGGAGCTCACGGGGCAGTGGTACTGGGGAACGTACGCCTTCGCCCTGCGGCTCACGGCCGACGGGCTCGCCTCGCTGGAGCCGCTGTCCGGCAATGGACGCCGCTCGCGGTTCCGCCCGAACGGCGACGGCACCTGGACCGGGCTGGAGGGCTACTACGCGGGAGAGCTTCTGCAGGCCGTACGGCGACCGGACGGGTCCGTGAGCCACCTGGACCTCGGCTCCTTCGTGTTCACGCGGCAGCCGTACGACGAGGCGGCCCCGGTGCCGGGTGGGGTCGATCCCGAGGGGTGGCGTGGCATCGGTTAGGCGGTGACGCGGGTGGGGGGGGGGGGTTGGGGGGGAAAAACCCCCCCCCCCCCCCCCCCCCAAAACCCCCGGGGGGGGCCCCGGGGGGGGGGGGGGGGCCCCACCCCCCCAGGAGAAAAAGGGGGCCAGGGTGGGGGGTTTTGGGTG
>NZ_JBITII010000007.1:0-541912 GCF_044458845.1 Streptomyces sp. NPDC050416 | reverse complement strand
GGGAACGCGGACTCGATCATCACCTGGTAGCGGCGCATGTCGACGATGTGGTCGACGTGCTCGATGTCCACCGGGCACTGCTCGACGCAGGCGCCGCAGGTGGTGCAGGACCACAGGACGTCCGGGTCGATGACGCCGTTGTCCTCCAGCGTGCCGACCAGGGGGCGCTCGGCCTCGGCCAGCGCCGACGCCGGGACGTCCTTGAGGGCCTCCTCGGACGCCTTCTCCTCGCCCTCCATCGTCTTGCCGCCGCCGGCCAGCAGGTAGGGCGCCTTGGCGTGGGCGTGGTCCCGCAGAGACATGATCAGCAGCTTGGGGGAGAGCGGCTTGCCCGTGTTCCACGCCGGGCACTGCGACTGGCAGCGGCCGCACTCGGTGCAGGTGGAGAAGTCCAGCAAGCCCTTCCAGGAGAACTGCTCCACCTGGGACACGCCGAAGACGTCGTCCTCGCCCGGGTCGGTGAAGTCGATCGGCTCGCCGCCGGAGGTCATGGGCTGGAGCGCGCCCAGCGCCGTCCCGCCCGACGCCTCGCGCTTGAACCAGATGTTCGGGAACGCCAGGAAGCGGTGCCAGGCGACACCCATGTTGGTGTTGAGCGAGATCGTGATCATCCAGATGAAGGATGCGCTGATCTTGATCACGGCCGTCAGGTAGACGAGGTTCTGCAGGGCGCTAGTGCTCAGCCCTTTGAAGGCCAGCACGAGGGGATACGACGCGAAGTACGCCGGATCGTAGGCCTCGACGTGGTGCAGCACCCCCTCCAGGCCGCGCAGGGTGAGGATGGCCAGGCCGATGGTGAGGATGACGTACTCCACGAAGTACGCCTGCCAGGCCTTGGAGCCGGCGAACCGGGACTTGCGACCGGCCCGAGAGGGCAGGCTGAGCAGCCGGATCACGATGAGGGTGAGGATCCCCAGGGTCATCGTCGCGCCGAACAGCTCGACCACCAGCTCGTACGGCAGCCACCCGCCGATGACCGGCAACATCCAGTCGGCCTGGAAGAGCTGCCCGAAGGCGTTGGCGAGCGTGAGAAGCAGGCTGAAGAAGGCGACGGCGACGAACCAGTGGGCGATGCCGATGATCCCCCACCTGTTCATTCGGGTGTGGCCGAGGAACTCCCGGACCACGGTGAGCGTCCGCGCGACCGGATCGTTGGTCCGCAGTCCGGCGGGGACCGGCTGGCCGAGTTTCACGAAGCGGTAGATTTGCGCGATGGCTCGGCCGAACAGTGCGACACCGACCATGGCGAGCACCAGCGACACGATGATCGCGGTGAGTTGCATGAGGGCTCCTCGGGCCTGCGAGAGCGAGAGTTCGAGATCTACTAAGCGGTAACTTTGGGTTGTGAGGCTGACATTACCCAGGGCCGCAGACTCCATGAAGGCACGCGGTTGGTGATCTGCGTCGCTGAGGCAACCCATGGTTCGGCCCTGCCGGACCGGCGTCGCATGTCATCGACGGGGCGAACCGGCGACGAGAGCGCCGTGAACGAGCAGCTGCACGAGGTCCGGCAGTTGCGAGTCGCGCAGCGGGCGGTCGAGTTCCCGGGAGCGGGCGAACAGCAGATCGAAGTAGGCCTGGGCTATCTGCAGCGGGGGCAGCCGCAGGGAGTCCTCCTCGGGGGCCAGCAGGGCCGCCAGGGAGGCGACGACGGACTCGACGGCCTCGCGGACCTCCCGCATTCCAGCGGGGGAGGCGGTGGACTCGCGCCGCGCCCTGGTGTGCCCTACCGCCTCCAGGTAAGAGACCACCGTACCCATGCGCGTCAGGTACGTCTCCAGCGCTTCGGCAGCCGCGAGGAGACGCGCTGTCACTGAGGCGTCCAAAGGAATGTCGGCAAGCTCGCGCAGGACATCGTCGGAGCGCGCGGCCTCGGCCATGCAGGCGTTGAGCAACTCGTGCTTGTCGGCGAAGACCTGAAAGATCGTCGCTTCGCTGATGCCGGCGGTGCGGGCTACCTGACGAGTGGTCACTGCCAGGCCGTGCTCCGCGATCAGTGCGAGGGCGGATCGGACGATCATCTGGCGGCGCAGCTGCGGGCTCATCTTCGGAGCCCGTCGCCGTTCGGGGGCCGGGGCGGTCATCCGCCAGAGGTTACTGAGCGGTTCATCACTCGGTCAATCGCGGTCCCGGCATCCCGAAACGACGCCGCGGCGCCCGTGTGTCCGTAGGTGGCCATGGCCGCCGTCGGTCATAACGGAGCTATTCCCCATGGGCGGCATCTGGCAAAGTCATACCTGAACTGCGGCCACCTATCGGAAACCGTGGAACGTGGCCCTGGGGCATTGCACGGAAACCAGACCACGTCCATGAAGCGGCGAACCCTACGACTTCACGCAAGCACGCGCCGCCCCTCCTTCTGCCTATTGAGCACCTTTACGGGAAGTCCCCCACAGGAGGACCCGGACCGCCCTACACGACTTGAAAGCGATACAGTGCCGGACATTGACGTTAGGCTGACAGAACCAGCCGCAGAGATAACCAAGCTGATTGATGACTGGCTGACGGGCTACATAACCAAGCCCCATGCGGAGCTCGGTCGCAGCGGTCCTGTGTGTCCGTTCGTCGAGCCCTCTCGGAGAGCCGGCTGTCTCGTGCTCTATACGGCGGAATGGCGACCGGAGTTCGGCCTCTCGCACATGGTGGACACCGTCGACAACGCGGTTGAATATTTCGCCACCCACGAGTGGGACTCGCGGAACTCCAACCTCCACTCGCTGCTGGTAGCCGTGCCGGATCTGCCCCGCGATGCTTACTGGTTGATCGACAAGGCACACGAACTCACCAAGGACCGCGTCGTAGCCAGGGGTCTCATGCTGGGACAGTTCCACCCGACCTGCGAAGAGCCCGCAGCGCGCAACAGCGGATTCCCCGTCAACAGGTCGCCGGTACCGCTGTTCGCGGTACGGAACATGGCTTTGCACGACATACTCTTCCTGCACGCCGACGACGTCTGGTTCGCAGAATACGAGCGGCGCCATGGACGGCATTACGAGAAGCCGGACCGCATCGCCCCTGATTTCGTCAGAATGTTCCAAGCCGCGCGTGCTCGACTGGCCGGTGGACCTCACCAGCGATGCACTGACTCGCTGAACACCGACCGCATCAGGTGACGTCACAAGCGTCCATCAGAGCCTGGCCCATGGAGAAAGAAACCCGCATGGAGCAGCCGAGTTCCTGTCCAATCCAGCAGAACGGCAGTGAGGGCGCACCCCCCTACGTCACCTACGCCCACATGGACAGGTTGCACGAATTGCAGCAACCGCGATCCGACTCTCCGCGGGAACTGACGTTCCTGCTCATCAGCCATGTCAAGGAACTGCTGTTCCGGGCTGTACTCGTGGAGGTGGATCAGGCTCGCGAACAGCTTCGGGAGAGCCAGGTCGACCAGGCGTGCGAGAGCCTGTCGCGTGCCGTGCGCGTCCAGCGGCTGCTGGTGAACGTATGGGACACGATGACGGCGATGTCGCCAGATGAGTTCCTTGCGTTCCGTGACATCCTCGGCGAGGCATCCGGCACTCAGTCCTTCATGTATCGGGCGCTGGAGTTCGCACTCGGCAACAAGGACCCTCGGACCGTGGCGCAGTGTTCCCGCTACATGGACCTCTATCCGGAACTCAAAAAGGCGTGGTATGCCCCGAGTCTCTACGACGAAGCGCTGAGCCTACTGGTCCGCATGGGAGCCACGATTCCACGAGGCGTCTACGAGCGTGAGCCCGGAGCGCCGTACACGCCCAGCCCGGCTGTGGAACAGGCGTGGCTCGGCGTCTACCAGGAGCCGACTCGCTGGAGGCAGGCCCATCGAGTCGCGGAGCTGCTGACCGAGGTGTCATATCAGTTCTCCCACTGGCGCGCCACGCATCTCCTGGTGGTGGAACGCATGCTCGGCAGCAAGCCGGGAACGGGCGGCACGGCGGGCCTGGACTGGCTTCGGTCGGTGAACGAGCACCGCTTCTTTCCCGAACTGTGGACTGTCCGCACACTCCTCTGACTCCCGATCCCACCCATTCAGATTGGAGGGCTGTCGTGACCACCGCCCCTACCCTGACGATGCGCGGACTGGTGCCCATCCTGTTCGGACATGCCGCGTTCCAGCAACTCAACGCGGCGTGCGAGCTCGGGCTCTTCGAGTATCTGCACAGCGCACCGGGCGCCTCCGCGGAGTCCATCGCGGCCGGTACCGGCCTGAGCACGCACTCGGCCCAGGTACTGCTGCTGGGGACGACGTCGCTCGGTCTCACGACAAAGGGCCCGGACGGCTACCGAAACTGCGCCATCGTGGAGGAAGCGTTCCGCGAAGGCAGCTGGCCGGTGCTGCGGGACATCGTGGAGTTCCAAGCCAAGATCGCTTACCTGCCGGCCATGGACTACGCGGAGTCCCTGCGCACGGGTGAGAACATCGGCATTCGCCACTTCCCCGGCGACACACAGGACCTCTACACCCGCCTGGCCAACACCGAGGGCCTGGAGCAGCTGTTCTACCGGTGCATGAACTCCTGGTCGACCCTGTCGAACCCGGTGCTGCTCGAAGGCGTGGACTACTCACAGGTCCAGCGGGTGCTCGATGTGGGCGGTGGGGACGCGGTCAACGCGATCGCCCTCGCCTCGGCCCACGAGCATCTGCGCATCACCGTTCTGGACCGACCCAGCGCACTCGACGTCGCCAAGGAGAAGATCGCCCAGCATGGCCTGGCCGATCGCATCGACACCCATGCGGCGGACCTGTTCGACGATGCCTATCCGACCGGCTATGACTGCGTTCTGTTCGCGCACCAACTGGTGATCTGGACTCCGGAGCAGAACAAGGCTCTGCTCGGCAAAGCTTTCGACGCGATGGCCGACGGGCAGCGTGTGCTCATCTTCAATGCCTTCTCCGACGACGACGGCACCGGTCCGCTGTATGCCGGACTGGACAGCGTCTATTTCTCCACGTTGCCTTTCCGCGGCAGCACCCTCTATCCATGGCGGGACTACGAGGAGTGGCTGCGGCACTGCGGGTTCTCCGGGATCAACAGGATCACGATCGACTCCTGGACACCTCATGGAGTCATCGAGGCCTACAAGGGCTGAGGTCTGGGCCCCCGACAGCGGTGCCGGGTTCGGGCGGGGCCGTCCGAACCCAGCATCGTGCGCCTGTCAGGTGATCAGCGTCGGGGTCGTGAATCGGGGGTCGTGGTGTTCACCGGAGAGCGCGATATCGCGCAACGTCGTCACCGCTCGGTGGATGTCGGCGTGGGAGACGTACAGCGCGTTGTAGCCGAAGCGCAGCATGTTCGGGGGCCGCACGTCCCCGATGACTCCTCTGGCGATCAAGGCCCTCATCAGCGCGTGGGCGTCCGGGTGAGCCAACGTCACCTGGCTGCCCCGCAGGGCGCCTTCCCTCGGAGTCACCAGCTCGAAGCCCAAGGACGCCAGGTGTTGGTCGAAGCATTCGATCAAGAAGTCGCCGAGCGACAGACTCTTGGCACGTATCTCGGCCATCTCGACGCCGTCGAAGACCTCCAGGGCCGCTTCGAGAGCGAGAAGAGAGAGCACCGGGGGTGTACCGATTCTGGTCCGCGAGATGCCGGGCGCCGGCTCGAAGCCCTGCTCCATATGAAACGGTCGGGCGTGCCCATGCCAACCAGTGAGCGGCGGCTCGAAGGTGTCGTGATGCCCGCGCGCCACATAGATGAACGCGGGGGAGCCAGGACCGCCGGACAGGAACTTGTACGTACAGCCCACGGCGATGTCGACGCCCTGGTCGTCCAGCGCTACAGGCAGCGCGCCCGCAGCATGGCACAGGTCCCACACCACCACGGCGTCCGCGGCGTGAGCGGCGGCGGTGACCTCTGCCATGTCCCACAACCGTCCGGTGCGGAAGTCCACGGCTCCGTAGGAGACGACAGCCACCTGCTCGCCCTGCTCCCGCAGGAAGCCGTGCGCGTCGGGCACCGGAACAGCGACGACATCCAGCCCGCACAGGCGGGCCACCGACTCCGCCAGGTATCGGTTGGTAGGGAAGTGGTCCGGATCCGTGACCAACAGCCTGCGCCCGGGTCGCAGCCGCGCAGCTCCGACCAAGGCGTTGAACGTCTGAACAGAGGTCGACTCGCCCACCACGATCTGACCGGGTGCGGCTCCGAGCAAGCGGCCGATGCGATCGCCGATCCGCAGCGGTGCGCCCCACCAGTCGTCCTCGGTCCATGCCGTGATCAGGTGATCGCCCCACTGGTCGCGAACCACCGTCTCCAACGTGGCCGGGACGCGGCCGGACAGTGCCCCCAGTGAGTTCCCATCCAAGTAGACGATCTCTTCCGGCAGCAGAAACTTTTCCCGCCTCGAATACAGCGGATCTGCCATGTCGAGATTCTTGGCATCCCTTGCGGTAGGCATGGGCTACCTCTTTCAGTCGATGAGGAGAACGAGATGTATGTCTATGGCGACATGACCCAGGAGGAACTCGACCGGGAGTATTCCCCGAGTTCCTGCGCGCCGCAATTCCCCGCGCATCTTACACGTTATGAGACAGACAGCGACCGGGCCAGGGAAATCCTTGACCACCGGCTTGACGTTCGCTACGGGCCCGGCGCGGCGGAGTTGCTGGACTTTTATCCGCCGCGACGTCCCCAGGCCCCGCTGTTCGTTTTCGTACATGGTGGTCACTGGCAGGAGATGAACAAGGAGGCGTCCGCGTTCGCTGCTCCCGACCTGGTGGAGCAGGGTGCGGGATTCATTGCCGTCGGCTACGGCCTCGCACCGGACCACGGCATCGGATCAATGGTCACATCAATACGGCGGGCCCTGGGGTGGATATCGTCCCACGCCGCGGAGCTGGGTACCCGGCGCGATCTCCTTTTCGCGGGCGGCAGTTCGGCGGGAGCGCATCTTGTGGCGATGGCGCTGTGCGCCGCCGCGGAGGAGCCCTGGGACGTCGCCGGGGCAGTGCTGCTCAGCGGCGTCTACGACCTTGAGCCGGTGCGGTTGAGTTACGTCAACGACAAGGTGCGCATGGACGGATGCGCGGCGGCCGCCAACAGCCCCATCCACCATCTCCCGCTTGCCACGTCGAAGGTCATCGTCGCGAGGGGTGCCGCTGAGACCGCCGAGTACGCCCGGCAGCACGTCGACTTCGTGAACGCGCTGACGCACCGCGGCCTGCGACTCGTCGATCTGACTGTGGCCGGGCGCGACCACTTCGACCTGCCCTTCGACCTCGGGCGTCGCGGCACCGCGCTGGGCGATGCCGTGCTGACCCAGATGGGGCTGTGACCAAGGAGACCGCGAGGCCCTCTGGTGTGGCCGAAGGCGGTCATGGCCCCACCCAGCCATCTACGCGATACCTGTCGGCTCCCTGTCATCGTCGGCTACTGCTAAATTCTTTTTCGCTGATCAGGAGTTCCAAGGGGGGGCGAAAAATTGCTCCCTCGAACGCAGGGCAGGCGTGTCTTCGATGGTCAAAGGATGAATGAGATGGACCTCGCCCAGGAAGTGCTCGATATTCGCGTTGCACCCTGGTTGGCCGCTTCCGCAGAGCAATCGGCGAGTCCGCTGCTGGAAAGCGTGGACATATCGTGGTACGGCGGATCACGAATACCCTCGGCAAGTCCAGCAAGCGAAGCCGTGATGCAGGCGCTTTCTGGGCTGATGTTCGTGAATGGCGCGGAGGCCGGCCGCCCTCGCCGTTTCGGCCTGGATGTGGCCTCCGCCGCATGTGGTCTGCTGGCGGGGCACGGTGCCTTGGCTGCCGAGATCGGCCGTTCTCGTGGAATCGACATCGAGACGGTGCGGACGTCCGTGCTGCGGGCGGCGACAATTCTGGCCGGTCAGTACATCGGTGAGGCCACATCACCGGAGGACTGGGCGCCCTCGATGCGCGGCAACGGCTCCCCGCCGCCGTTTGCCAGCGCGGATGGCCAACTGTTCGAGATCGAGACGTTCGATCACGACCGCTGGGCCGGCTTCTGGCGGAGCCTGGGCGTGGACGGCGCCGTTCTGGGTCGGTCCTGGCCCATTTTTCAGTATCGATATGTCAAGGGGCACTGCGTACTTCCTGGCGACCTGCACATCGCAGCGTCGTCCGCACAGTGGTCTCGGATACGCGCGGCAGCCGACGAGTTCCGGCTGAGCTTGGCGCCGTTGCGGACGTATGCGGAAGTATCCGCTGGGCCTGGCTGGTCGGCCGGTCATCCCAGGTTGACGCCTTTGGCAGCACAGGGCCGGGAACGCTCAGCGTCGGCACCCGCGAGCCGGCCGGGCGATGCACATCCCCTCCCGCTGAGCGGTATGCGGGTCGTGGAGGCCACGACCCGCGTTCAGGGCCCACTGGCCGGGCTCCTGCTGCGCATGCTCGGTGCCGAGGTCACCTGGATCGAACCGCCGCAGGGCGACATCGGAGGCATGGGGGCCTATTACCATCGCGGCAAGGGACGGGTAGCTGTCGATGTCGCGCGCCCGGAAGGGCGTGACCAACTCCGCGAGATGATCGCGGAATCCGATGTGTTCCTCCACAACTGGCGCCCCGGTAAGGCCGTGGAATGGGGGCTCACCGCGGAAGAACTGGCGCGTGTTCAGCCCGGACTGGTGTTCGCCGAGGCATCCGGTTGGGCTCCCCTCGTCGACCGGGACCATGTGCTCGGTACAGAGTTCATGGTGCAGGCCTACACAGGGTTGGCTGACACGAATACGCCGCACCTCCAACGGCCGCGAACCACCCGTGTGTTGCTCTGCGACATCTTTGGCGCCCTGGTGACCTGTGAAGGTGTTCTGGCTGGTCTCCTCCAGCGCGAGCGCCGGAACCATGGCTGGAAGTCCGAGACGTCGCTGCTGTGCGGGTCGATGGCCCTGCAGTCCCAGGTCGGTTCCCATCGTGAGGCGTCGCGGCGGACAGCGGGCCGTCCGCGATGGGACCTCCTGGATGAGCCACTGGAAACCGCCGATGGCTACCTGGCGATCACCCTTGCCGAGGGTGCCGACCGCCGCGTTCTGGGCGAAGTGCTGGGGATGCCGCTGTACGACGGGAACGACGAGAGGCTTTCGGAGCGATTCCGTGAGGCTCCGGCCGCGCACTGGGAGAAGGTCCTGGTCGAGGCCGGTATTCCAGCTGCCGAGGTCCTTTGTGACCTTGATGCGCTGGTTCATGACGAGCGTCTTGCGCCTTTGTTCGAGCCCTTCGAAGACGGCGGGCAGGCACCGGTAGCGCCGTGGGTGTTCGAGTGATCGACGCCAGTCGGTGAGTCAACACATCGATATCGAGGAGCAACCTGTGAACGAACTGATCGCGACGCTGCACGCCGTATGCCAGGAGCGGGCCGACCAGCCTGCCCTCACCTTCGAGGGCCAGTCTCTGACCTACCGTGAGTTCTGGGACCGTGTCGAGCGCATGGCTGCGGCCTATCAGAGGCTCGGCATCCAGGCCGAGGACCGTGTCGTCTGCCAGCTGCCCAATTCCCCGGAATACCTGATTTCCATGGTGGCGGCGTGGATCTCGCGGATCGTATTCGTCGGTGTCGACCACGATCTGACCGGACCCGAGCTGGTGTCGCTGGTCGATCGCACCGATGCCGTCGCCCTGCTGTACCAGCCGCGGGCCGGAGCCGACGACGGCATGGAACCGCTGCGCACGGTGCATGAGGCGTTTCCGAAGATTCACACGATCGTGCGAGGCACTGATGAGCCGGTGGGAACGACCTTCGCCGACCTGCTGGACGACTCGGCCGATCTGCCGGACACGCCGCGTGACTACACCGGCATCGACGATCTCGGGATCGCGCTGCTGCTGATGACCTCCGGTACGACGGGCCAGCCGAAGCTGGTGGTCGAGACCTGCCGGGCGCTGTGGTCCAAGACCGCGGCCTTCCTGGAAGCGATGCGGCCGAACAGCGACGACGTCTGGCTGATCTACCCGCCGATGGCCCACGGCTTCGGCCTCAAGATGACGCTGATGGGACTGGCCAGCGGTGGCCGTCTGGTCGTCATGGACCGGTTCTCCCCGAGCGGTGCGTTGGATCTGGTGACGGCGGAGCGGGTCACGGTGCTGCCCGGGACTCCGGCCCATCTCAGGATGATGCTCGACCGTCTGGACGGCGAGCGCCATGACGTGTCCTCGCTGCGGTGGGGGGTCTCGGCTGCATCACCGCTGCCCGCGGCGCTGTTGGAGCAGGTGTACGCCGTCCTCGGTGTCGAGATGCTGTTCATTTACGGCTGCTCGGAAGGCTTCTACACCTTCACCACCGACCGCGCCGACATCGAGGCCGGTTCGGTCGGTCGCCGGCCGATGGACGGGCCGGCGGGCACTCCGGCCGACGGACACGTGGAGATCGCCGCGCTCGACGGTACGGGGTCCGTGGCCAGCGGCGTGCTCGGCGAGATCGTGTACCGCGCGAAGGTCCCGGTGCGTTACTGGGGACAGGAGAGCGTGGGTGTCGACGGGTGGTACCACACCGGTGACCTCGGGATCATCGACGACGAGGGCCGGCTGCACGTTCGCGGTCGGACCAAGGAACTCGTCAACCGGGGCGGTCTGAAGGTTTCCTGCGTCGAGGTCGAGACGGCCCTGGGGGCGCTGCCGGCCGTGGCCGACGCCGCGATCTTCCCCGTCCCCGACCAGGTGCTCGGTGAGGCGATCGGTGCCTGTGTGGTGTCGGCCGATCCGGACGCTCCGATCGATCTGGAGGGGTTGAAGGCCGCCCTGCGCACGTCGCTTGCGCGGCACAAGATGCCGGACCGGCTGTGGATCGTGGACGCCATCCCGCGGACCAAGCTCGGCAAGATCGACCGGGCAGCCCTCTCCACGACCGTGGCGTCATGACCGTGCGAACCGACCTTCCTCCCGCACTGCGACGCGCGACCGAGCTGCTCGCCGTGCGGGGGATCGATCCGCTCGTCCAGGACGGCTACCTCGATACCCTTCGGCAACCACCCGGCAGCATCGCCGACGCGGAAAGCACAGGAATCCAGGCGTTCTGGGCCTCCAAGGCCGGCGCGGGTTTCTATCGATTCGCCCAGGCGCTGGTGCGGGCAGTGCTCAAGGGATCCCGGACTCCGACCGAGTGGCTGGTGCTGCCGTCCAAGGGCGTGATCCTCGATGTCGGGTCCGGGCTGGGGCATGTCACCGGAGTCCTGGCCGACAGCGCCGGAGGTGATGTCGTCGTCCTGGGCGTCGACATCTCCGCGCCGATGCTGGCCAGGGCGGCCAGAGCGTGCACGGACTCCCGGGTCGGGTTCCTGCTCGCCGACGCGGGCCGGCTGCCCTTCGACGACGGCTGCGTCGACGGCGTGGTCTCCACCGCCGTGCTGCAACTGGTCGCGGATCGTGCTGCCGCGCTCGCGGAGATGGTCCGTGTGCTGCGGCCGGGCGGCGTCCTCACGGTGATGATCCCCAGCACCAAGCACGGTCCGGCCAAGCTGATGTCGGCGCTGCCGGGTGGTGGAGTCCATTACTTCGACGACGACGAACTCCCCGGCATGTTCGCGGCACATGGGCTCACCGACGTCCACGTCCGTCGCAAGGGCTCGTTCCAGTGGGTTCGCGGCGCCAAGAACGCAGCGCCCGGAAACGCACCAGTTCGCTGACGTCTCGATGGAACACCGATCCGGTACCTGAAGGCTCGGCCGACGCGTACGGCTGCGCCGGATCAACGGTCTCCGGCTCTTCCCCGAACCGCGGACTCCGAGAACAACGATGCATGGGAGGGATCATGGCGCGCAATCATCGTCTGCTCTTCGACGAGCTGATGGCAGTGCGGCGGGACGCGGAGCCGTGGATCGTCGACCACCAGCCGATCGCGGTGACGGCGGCGGACGACAAGATCGCCCCGAGCGACATCGCCGATGCGGCGGCACGGGCGGCGACGCTGTTCGAGTCCGAAGGCGTCGGCGTCGGTGACCGGTGCGTGGTTTGGCTCGACTCCGTTGTGGATGTGCTGGTGGTGGTCTCCGGTCTGTCTGCGGTGGGTGCGGTCCCGATCCTGATCAGCCCGACCCTGGATGCCGAAACAGTCGGGCACATGCTGGCACCGACCACGGGCGTCGACCGGGTGATCACCACGGGCACACGTGTCGCGTCGTATGCCGCTGTCGGGGACGGTCGGCGGCTGGACGACTGGTCGGTGCAGGCCGGGCGGATGGCGACCATGTCTCCGCGGACGGCCCCTGCCGTGGCGCTGCCGGGTTCGGCGCCGTACGTGGTCACGCACACGTCGGGAACGACCGGTGTGCCCAAGCTCGTCGAGTACACGAGAGCTGTGATCGACTATCACGGCTATCTGCGTGCGCTGGGGCACCGAGTCTTCCGCATGAAGGGTTACTCCGTTTTCGCCCTGTCGCCCTCGCACGGCGCCACGGTGGTCGCCCTGCTGTTCTCGCTGCGGAGGAATTCTCCGTTGATTCTGCTGGCCGGCACGGATCCGGTGACCGTCAGCCGCATCGTGGGGACGTGGCGCCCGACGTTCCTGGAGACGGTTCCGAACACGTACATGGTGTGGGAGGACCTGGCCGACGCGGGCGTGTTCCGATCGGTCAGATGGTTCTACGCCACGTTCGACGTGCTGCATCCGGCCACCGTGCAGCGCTTTCTGCGCGGCAGCGGTCGAAAGTTCGCTGCCTTCTTCGAGTTGTACGGCCAGTCCGAACTGGGCGCCATCTCGGCTCGTATGCACGTGAAGGGGTTCAGCCGGAGCCATAAGCGCAGTGATCTCGGCAGAAGGATGAAGGGCCATCCCGTGGGCCGGGGAGTTCCCGGTGTCACCCGGATCCGGATCGTCGACGCCGACGGAGCCAAGGTGTCCGCGGGTACGCCGGGGCGCATTCAGGTGCGCACCAAGGCGCTGTTCTCCACCTACCTGAATCGACCGGAGGCCGCGCGCGCCGGGCGCAGCGACGGCGGGTGGTGGGACACCGGTGACTGGGGCGAGAAGGACCGTTTCGGCCGGCTCACGCTGATCGATCGCCAAGTGGACCGCGTGAGTACGGTGCCGAGCTCGATCGCCGTGGAAGACCTGTTGCTGGAACGGATGCCGTGGCTGCTCGAGGTCGTCGTGCTCGAGCGGAACGGCCGGATCGTGCCCGTAGCGGCGACCCGGGAGGGCGTCTTCGACGAGAACGCGTGGCGGGAAGCGGTCGCGGATCTGTCGGGATTTGACTTCCCCGTAGTGGTTGATTTCGCGAGTCTGCCGAAGACGGCGACCGGGAAGATCCGTCGCTCGGTGCTCGCCGCCCGAATTGCCGATGTTTCCGGATCTCCGGCAAGCCCGAAGTGAGTGGTGTCGTGACTGTCTCTACCGAAGCAGCGAACCCTGCCCGACCCGCGCCGAAATGGACGACCTATGTGCAGCTTGGAAAGCTGCGTGTCTACCATCGGTTGTACCACTGGATCATTCTTCTCGCGCTGCTGTACTCCGATTCGGTGTCCCTGCACGGTGCGATACCGGCGCTGGTGCTGGTTCCGCTGCTGTTGCTGTCGATCCAGAGCTCGGCATGTGCGATGGACGACATCATGGGCTTCCGGGACGGTTGCGACATAGCGAACTATGGCGCGGCCGACTATCCGACCATGATTCGCAAGCCCCTGGTCGCGGGGCTGCTGACGGTGCGGCAGGCGGTTGGGTTCGTGGTCACTGTCGTCACGGTCGCCACCCTCGCCGTCGTCACCACGGCGCTGTCGTTGGGAATCAATGTCCTGCTGGCACTGGCGGTCTGGGCAGTCGTGATCGGTATCGCGCTGCAGTACTCCGGCGGTCTGAAGTTCAGCTACGTTCCCGGCGGGCTGGAGCTGTTCATCTCCGGCCTCACGGTCGTCGTCACGGTCATCCCGTACCTGATGATCGCGCATACCGTGACCAGCACCGCGGTCCTGATCGGGCTGCTCACCGGCAGTTGGTTCCTGATGCCGGTCTCGTACGGCAACGTGGCCGACCGCGCCGGAGACGGGGCCGCGCATCGCCGGACGCTGGCCGTCGTGCTGAATCCACAGACGTTCCAGGTGGTCATCTGGCTCCTGTACGGCTACAGCATCGTGCTCACGGTGCTCCTGTTCACGGTGGGAGACCTGAACCCGCTGACCGCGCCACTGCTGCTGCCCGTGGTCGTGATGCACGCTGTGCAGCATTACCAAGGGAATGTCAAAGGCCAGGTCCGGAAAGCCATGAAGTTCGGTTTCCGGTGCATCGATGTCGGGATGCTCGGTTTGACCGCGGCGATTCTCCTGTCGTGAGGGTACGGCTCCGGCCGCCGATGAGGGTCTGGAGCACACACGAACGCCAGCACCGTACCTGAGCGCCGGGAGGACATCTCGGGCTCGTCCTGGCACGACCAGATGGAGATCCGCACTGTGACGGCAATCAATGAACGGCAGGCCTCGCGCAGCGCTCCCACCGCTCCGGGGAGCCTGCCGTTGCTCGGCCACGCGCTGCGCCTCGCACGGCGCCCGCACCAGTTTCTGTCGACACTGTCAGCGCTCGGGCCGGTGGTGCGGATCAAGATCGGCGGGTACGTCGGGTACGTCGTGACCGAGCCCGGACTGATACGCAAGGCCTTCGTCACCCATTCCGATCAGGGTGTCCTGGTCGAACGCACCAGGGTGCTGACCGGCGAGGGCGTGATCGTCCTGCAGGGGCAGAGGCATCGCCAGGAACGCCGGCTGATCGCGCCGGCGTTCGCCAAAGCCCGCATCGCCCACTACGCGTCGGTCATGGCACGGCAGGGAGCCGAGTGCTCGCAGTCCTGGCGGGACGGCCAAGAGATCCTCCTCAACGAGGAGATGCACGAGCTGGCCGTGCGGACCATGGCGGCGACGCTGTTCCAGGGCACGCTCGGCGCTGAGACGGCCGGGCACATTCACCGGTTGTTGCCGCCGGTGATGACGCTGCTCGTGCGACGAGGCACCCGGCCGGCCTGGACGGACCGCCTGCCACTGCCGTCCAATCGCCGGTTCGAGGTGATGCTCGCCGAGTTGAAAGCCGTGACCCGCAACATCATCACGAGTCGACGAGCGGAGCTGGCCGCCGATCCCGAGCAGGATCCGAGGGATCTGCTGGGCGCCCTGCTGCAAGCCCGTGATGACGAGTCAGGCGCCATGCTCAGCGACACTCAGGTGCACGACGAGCTGCTCAATTTCCTCGTCGCCGGCACCCAGGCGGCGGCGGCCACACTCGCCTGGATCTTCCACGAACTCAGTGCCAACCCGAACGTGGAGGCGGCGCTGCATGCCGAGCTGGACGCAGTGCTCACCAACGGGCGACCGGCCGAGTTCGCTGATCTGGAGCGGCTGGATGTCACCAAGCGTGTGGTGTCGGAGTCTTTGCGGAAGTACTCGCCCTGGTTGACGCTTCGGCAGATCACCGAGCCGACGACCCTCGGTGACGTCGAGATCCCCGGCGGGGTGTTGCTCTTCGCCTGCCCGATCGCCGTACACCGCGATCCGGCCTTCCACCCCGATCCGATGCGGTTCGACCCGGATCGGTGGCTGCCGCAGAACAGGGCACGCGTGTCACCCGACACCTACATCCCCTTCGGCATGGGAGCGCGTCAGTGCCCGGGAAACGTCTTCGCGCTCACGCAGATCACGCTGCAGATCGCGACCATCGCGGCGCGCTGGCGATTCCGGACGATTCCCGGCAGCAAGGTGAAGGAGGTTGCGATCGGCGCATTCATCCAGCCGACTCGTATGCCGATGCGAGCCGAGGCACGCTTCTGATCGCCGCATTGCCGCAACACTGCGCCTACCGGTCCGCAGCCGGCAGGGATTCGAAAGAGGAGAAATGATCAACCGTCTGGCAGGATTCGCCATACGCGCCCCGAAACGCGTACTGGCGCTGGTCCTCCTGGCCTTCGTCCTGTGCGGTGGGCTCGGATCGAAGGTCCCCGATCGGCTGTTGGCCGGCGGATTCCAGGACCCTGGCGCGGAATCCACCCGTGCTGCGAACGTACTTGCCGACGAATTCGGCCTGTCCGGCGCACAGTTCCTTTTCGCGATTGAATCCGCTTCGGGCGCCACGGATGCCAAGGCCACGGCCCGGGCCAAGGACATCGTCGCTGGAATGCGAGACGACTCGCGCGTGCAGACGGTCGTTTCCCCGTGGACCGGGCCGCAGGGCGGTGCGCACCTGATCAGCCGCGACGGCCACGCGGGGCTCGTGGTCGCCACGCTGAAGGGCGACGACAACGCCGCGCAGAAAACCGCCAAGGCCCTGTCCGACCGTTACACCGGTGAAGCCGACGGGGTCACCGTCACCGCGGGCGGTCAGGCCATGGCCTTCTCGGAGATAGCCACGACCTCTGCGCGTGACCTCGGCGTGGCCGAATCGGTCGCGATCGTGCTGACATTCCTCCTGCTGGTCTGGTTCCTGCGCAGCTGGGTGGCGGCCGCGATCCCGCTGGTGGTCGGAATCATCGCCATCGTCTGCACCACGGCGGTGCTGTATCTGCTGACGCTGGTGACCGACCTGTCGGTGTTCGCGATGAACATCACGACCGGGCTCGGCCTGGCGCTGGCGATCGACTACTCGCTGCTCATCATCGGACGGTTTCGCGAAGAAATCGCCCAGGGCAGCGGACAGCAGGAGGCCATCGCGATCGCGCTGCGGCGCGGTGGTCGGGCGGTTGTGTACTCCGGGCTGGTCGTCGGTATCGCGTTGATCGGAATGACGTTCTTCCCCATCTACTTCCTGAAGTCGATCGGGTACGCCGGCGCGGCGGTGGTCGCTCTCTCGATCGTGCTGACGTTGACCGTGGTTCCCGCGTTGCTGAGCCTTCTGGGCACCCGGATCAACCGCAAGCCGCTGCGTGAGACGGAGGCGGTCGAATCCTCGTGGCTCCACAGGGTGGCGGTGTCGGTGCAGCGCCGGCCGATCGTGTTCGCCCTGCCCGTCCTCGCTGTGTTGTTGGTTTCCCTTGCACCGGTCTTCGGTTTGCGGCTCGGCCTCCCCGACGACCGAGTCCTCCCGGTCAGCGCGCAGTCGCACCAGGTGGGCGACACGATCCGGGACGGATTCGACGAGAATGTCGTGGGCACGGTGCGGATCGTCGTGGAGGGGATCGGCGATCCGGCCAAGGTCGAGTCCTACGCCACGGCCCTGTCGCGCGTCGAATCCGTGAGCTCCGTCGTCGCTCCGGCTGCTACGTACAGCGACGGACAGCGTGTGGGTCCGGGCGCGCCGGCAGCGACGAAGGGGAGCGTGGCCTACCTGACGGTGCAGACTCCGCTGAACCCGTACTCCTCCGCTGCGGCACGGCAATTGGATGCGTTGCGTATGGTTCCCGCCCCGGGCCACACTCTGTTCGACGGCTTGGGTCCGCAGACCCGTGACACCTCCACGAGTATCGCCCGGGGCATACCCAAGGCACTGGCCTGGATCGCCGTCACCACCTTCGTGCTGTTGCTGCTGCTCACCGGTAGCGTCGTGATGCCGCTGAAAGCCCTCGTTCTCAACGCGCTTTCGCTGACCGCGAGCTTCGGTGCGATGGTCTGGATCTTCCAGGACGGTCATCTCGGCGCTCTCGGCACGACGAGTACGGGCTACACCACCGCCACGGTTCCGGTGTTGTTGTTCTGCATCGCGTTCGGGCTCTCCATGGACTATGAAGTGTTCCTGCTTGCCCGGTTCAGCGAGGAGTGGGAGAAGTCAGGACGCACCAGGGCCGACAACGACACCGCGGTGGCGGTCGGTCTGGCACGGTCCGGCCGGGTGGTGACGGCAGCCGCGGTGATGATGGCCGTCGTATTCGCCGGCATGGCCACCAGCGGCGTCTCCCTCATGCGGATGCTCGGTCTCGGACTTGCGCTGGCTGTCCTTGTGGACGCAACGCTGGTTCGTGTCGTTCTTGTACCGGCGTTCATGCGCATCGCGGGAACCTGGAACTGGTGGTCTCCGCGTCTGGCGCGCGGTGTGCTCGAGCGGCTTCGTCTGCGGGAGTGAAGTCGCCGGTTGACCGTTCGGTCGGCCGCGGCGGCGCCCAGGACTGCATTGAGCCGGGGCGTCGCCGCGGCGGGTGCGTCCGCTCGTTACCGATCAGCGGACGAACCGGTCAATTGAGAAGACCCGAACGTGCGGCGACCATTCCCGCTTCGAATCTGGTACTGACGCCGAGTCGTCGCATCAGCGTCGCGATGGTCCTGCGAAGCGTTCTGGGTGAAACCTTCAGTTCTCGCGCGATGGCGGTATCAGGTCGACCACTGGCCCAAAGACGCAGCACCGTCAGCTGGTCTGGTGCCAGATCGGGTACGCGTGGCCGGCTCACGTCGGCCTCGGGATGCCCGGAGCCACAGATCCCCAGCGTCGGTTGCGCAGCGGAATCGCTGGCAGCGTCCCAGCAGAACTCGAAGACGCGACGCATACACCCGACAAGATGTGGATTCGTGACCAGCAGCATCTTTTCCGGCGGCCCGTCGACGTCTGTCGAGATAAACGATAAAGTGTCATCGACTACGGTGGCCTGGAAAGGGATCAGAGGTGACGTGCGTACTTGGCAGCCCAGTGATGTGAGCTGTCGGAGGTACGAACGGAATCGCAGACTGGTGTGCAGTTGCTGCTGAATGCATCGGACCGTTATCCCGCGGGTCCGGGCGGACTGGAAACTTTCCAAGTCCCGGTTCATATCGTCTGGCGATCCAAAGGCGGGCCGCAACAGCATGATTTCTTCAGCGGGCAGCTCGACGATGCTGTCCTGGATTTCTGCTATCCGATCGGCATCCTTCACGATCTCCTGTTCTGATGCCTGGTGCAGGGGAGGCCACATGCACGACGCCAGTGCGGAAACCTGCTTCTGCAGTGACCGGGTATATTCCGAGCACGATGCTATAGACTGTTCCTGTAGTTCGATGAGTCGGAGCAGTCGCCTAATCGGCTCATCGGCCTCAGTCGTTGCACGTAATTCTCGCTGTGCGTTGATCATGTCCCCCGTGCTTTCACGCGCAATGCGGTTCAGAACCAGTTTGATGACTTCAGCTGCGATGACGGTGTGTTGAACTGCGGATGGCTGTGATCGTCGCCGACGGGTGCGGACTGCGACCGAGCCGTTGTGAGAGGAGCTGAAGCCGCCGCTCGAGCGGCGGGTGTGAGCAGCAGACCGGCCGCGCCGGCCCGCTCGTCGAGGCCATCCGTGCTCTGATCCGGTGGTTCGCACCTCACGACGGCCTCATCATCCACTGCGCCTGGCATGTGGGACGTGGACGAACTCGCAGCAGTCGAGCACAACTTCATCACCGGTATGCGGCTCATTCCTGCACCCCCCGAAGCTACTCTGCGGTAGCCGCCCTGCGGGCCACAACATGTCACACCGTCAGCCCGGCTGTACACGCGGTTTCCCCGTGATCTCGGCCACGGTTGGTTTACGTCGCGACGGCCTGCATGGTCCTGTCCGACCCGGTCTGCCATGCTCTGTCCCGCCGCACCCCCACGGCGCACCGGCTGCCTCGGGGAGCCTTGACCCCGGATGAGGACGCCGTCGTCAGCGATCCCCACGTCACTCCATCAGCGGCTACTGGCCATGCGAAGTGGCCGCATGACGACGCGCGACTCCCAGTGCATATTCGATAGCCCTCTGACCGCTTGCGGTCACGGCCTGAATCGGCTTCATATGACGTGCAGTTGACACTTGTTTATCTTGTCTCTGTCAAGCCGGGCTGATACGGTCCCCAATACCGTCACCAGACGGTCAAAACTCACGCGGGCAACTAGTCCGGTAAAGTCGCCGCTCCGGGTGAGCATTGCGCGCGGCGACAAGGCAAACAACAAGGTGATCTCCTTTGTTCACCGGCTGTCGAGGGCACGTCCTCACGTCCGAAGTAGGGGATGAGAGAATCAACGTGAACAGTATTTCCGCGCAACGCGAAGCACTGGAGATGATGGCCGAGGCGCGTGAGCTGATCTCCCCCCTGCATCGCGCCACCATAGCCGCCCTGCCGGAAGAAACCAGCCACATAGTCGGCTATCACATTGGCTGGTGGGACGCGAACGGTCGGCCGTGCGAACAAACGGGAAAATACATCAGGCCGGCCCTTGCCATCGCCTGTGCTCGCGCGATAGGCGGCGAGGCCGCGGTGAAGTCCGCCATCCCTGTCGCTGTGGCGGTCGAGTTGGTCCATGACTTCTCCCTCCTCCATGACGATGTGATGGACAAGGGCACGGTCCGCCGTCACCGGCCGACAGCATGGTCCTTGTTCGGGACCTCGAAGGCCGTACTGGCAGGCGACCTGCTCGTCGCTGAGGCATACCGGCTGCTCGCATCCTCGGGCTGTGACGACCCAGGGCGATTGGTGAAGATCCTGGCGCAAGCCGTCCACGATCTTTGCGTCGGGCAAGCAATGGACCTCGCGTTCGAGGACCGCGTCGAGGTGACTCTCGCTGAGACCAGCGCCATGGTGTCGGGCAAAACCAGCGCGTTGATCGCCGCCGCTTGTGAACTCGGTGCGCTCACAGCAGGAGCGGACGCCGAAGCCGCGGCTGTCATGCGCGCCTACGGTGGTCATCTGGGCATGCTGTTCCAGCTGGTTGATGACATTCTCGGCGTGTGGGGAGACCCTCGTGTGACCGGGAAGCCTGTCGGCGCGGATGTGGCATCGCGAAAGAAGAGCCTCCCCGTTGTCGCCGCGTTGGAGGCAGGAACCGATGCGTCGCGCAGCCTGGCCGCCCTGTACCGCAGTGCCGACCCTCTCACCAGCGAAGACGTGGCCAAGGCGACACAGTGGGTCGAGGAGGCCGGTGGGAGGGCATGGGCTGAGGCGGAGGCCACCCGTCTGCGTCAGGCCGCTCAGGACTGCCTCGAACAGGTGGGAGCGGATGCCTGGGCGTTCAATGACCTGCTGTCATTGATGCGTTTTCTCGTGGAACGAAATGCGTAACCGCAGCCCCGAATGCAGGTATGCGCAGGGCAGGCCCTGACAGCTCTCAAAGCTTCTAATGCTGCAACGGTGCTTGTTCTGAGTGTTGGCCAGTTTTCAGGGGTTGTGTCCGCGTCGTTCGTAGTGGCTGATGCGGGCTTTGTGCCGGCGTCGTCGTCGCCAGCGTGAGTGCAGAATGTCGTCGACCGGGGTCGGGCAGCGGTCGGTGAGACGGGCGATCAGGCGTCGGATCTCGGCGAGGCTGAGGTGGATGAGATGGGAGGATCCATTTCTGCCCTGCCCCGGCCAGCCACCTGACCCGCAGCACTGTCCCTGCCCATCCGCGACCCGAGGAACCCCGGAGCACCCGACCCCAGCGTCGGGCCCCAGCCATGCCCGCCCCTCGACCAGCAACCAAAATGGCGGCCCCCCGTGATCAGCCCAGCTCAGCCACCCCAACCGAAACGGGAAGGTTAGTTCAAGAGAACACAGTCACAGGCTGCCCGCTACGCGGACGGGCCCACCGCCGTATCGAGATGGTCTCCGCCTGTGAAAATCTTGCCAGAGCCACGTTCACGTGTACGCCGACAGCCGTGGACTTGGTGCCAGCGTTCCAGGGTCGTCTGCGCGCGGGGCCCGTGGTAGCTGGGTGCGTCCAGCACGGCGGCCCAGCAGGTGCTGTGTGCCTTCACCTCGCTCAGGGCGGCTTCACACAGGTTGTGCCACAGGTGCCGCCTGTCCGCGACCTGCACCGCGTCGGGCAGGGCGCGGCGGATGGCCTCGGCGTAGGTGGCTGAGCCGTCGCGGCACACGACCTCGACGCCCGGATGCTCGCGCAGCCACGCTTCCAGCGTGTCGGCGGTGCGGTCGGGCAGTACGTCGATCCGCTCATGGGTCTCGGCGTCGATCACCACGGTGGCATAGCGGTGCCGCCGGCGCAGAGCGAAGTCGTCGACGCCGATGACGCGGGGCGTCCGCCCGGTCGGCAACAGGATGCGCAGCACAGCGCGCAGGGCCGTGTGACGGGACAGGCCCACCGCGAGTGTCGCGAGCAGACGTGATCCCGCCCGGCCCGCTAACTCTTTGACCACGTCCTTGACTTGCCTGGTCAGACGGGCCGTGCGTCGCTGGTAACGCTCCAGCACACCGGGCACCTGCTCGCGGAAGGTCTGCCGGCAGCCGCGCGTGGGACACACCAAGCGCCGCACCCGCACACGGACCACCACCCGTCGCCCGTCGACCGGCACGTCGGCCACCGTCCGCCAGTGATAGCCGTGCACCCGTCCCGACGAGGCCCCGCACACCGGGCAGACCGCGGTGTCCCGCGGAGTCCGTGCCCGCACCACGATCCGCTCGCCCTCGTCGGCCACATCCTCTATGACCAGCGGGGGAAGACCCGAAAACACCGTCCACACAAGCTCGTTGACATCCTTCACGTGAGTGTCAACGACCCTCACGACTCCCCACCACCGAATGTGAGCCAGGGCCGTTCGTTTGACAGACCCCCATCACACTGGTCAACGGTGGCGGGAAGGTGGCGTACGACGGAGAGGTGCCAAAGGCGGCGTGTCCTCATCCGGCGGGCGAAGGGGAGCGCCTCCGGCAGGCCGGCGACCGCCGGATACCGCGTACGGGTATTCGGCGGCGCACGGCGTGCTGACCTGTTCACGCCGGCTTCCCGACGGCCGAGGACAATCGTCGTGGCGGCGCAGCCAGTGGATCTGCTCGACCTCCTCGTGGCGGCCCAGCGCTGCCCGGTCGAGGACGCCGCAGTTGGCCATGGCGGGTTCGAGGCCGCGCGGTGGTGACGTAGGTCCGGTAGACACTGCCGTCCGACTCGCGGGCCTTGAGGTGGACCGACATTGGGCGCGAGGGTGTCCGCGATCGATGGGCAGACCGTGCATCCGGCCTCGTACGGCGGACCGAAAATGAAGTGGTGGACAAGCAGCTGCCAACGCCCGTCGAAGAGGTCCGTGAGCGACTTGGTCCCGCACGGCCAGCAGCTCGGCCGTGGTGCCGGCGGTCGCGGTCAGTCGGTGTCCGAGAGGCTGAAGTGCGTGGCGGAGGGTCGTGGTCACAGCCACCGGATCGTCCGCGCAGTCCGGGTCACGACCGTCGCGTAGCCCACGCCGATCATCAGGGAGGCGAACAGAGCGGTGACCGGGAAGTCCTCCTGGAGGTAGGGGTAGACCTGGTAGTGCGTCAGGTAGATGTACAGGGAACTGCTGGCCAGAACGCCCGCGAGCGTGCTGAGCGGGCCGAGGCTGGGCAGGGTCGGCACCCAGATCAGCAGCCCCAGCCCGGCGATCACGAGGGCCGTGCGCAGGGGCTGGTCCTCGAACAGGCCGGGCACGGTGAGCAGCAGCGCCGCGGTCAGCAGCGCCCGCTGCCGCACGGTGTCCGCCCGGGCGGCCGCCCACCCCAGTGCGAAGAGCCAGAAGACCACTGAGGGGCTCAGCTGGGGTCGGACGGACGCCAGGCCGAGCAGGTCGTAGCGGCCGACCAGGCCGATGGCCATGAGGGCCAGCGGCACGCCGAACGCGTACCGTCGCTCCAGCCGGTCCAGCAGCGGTACGGCCATGAGGAGAGTCAGGGCGATCAGGAAGTAGACGAGGGCCTCCACGAACCAGTAGGCCCAGTCGAAGCGATCGTTCCCCTGGTCGAGGAGGGTGTTGAGCAGCAGGGCGTTGGCGGGGTCGTAGAAGTCGGTCAGGAGCACGGCGCCGGTGATCCACACCATGCTCGGCACGGCTATGCGGGCGATGCTGCGCCACAGGCGGCGTATGCGCTCGCGGCGTGTGGCGTCTGTCAGGAGGAAGCGGGCGAAGTTGTAGCCCGCCACGCCGAGGAGGATGTGGGCGAAGCCCTTGATGTCGAAGATCCGGATGTGTGAGCCGACGATGAGGACGATTCCGGCGGCACGCAGGACGACGCCGGTTTCCAGGGTGCGGCGGGTTCGCCAGGAGTCGGGGCTGGTACAGGTGCGCAGTGCGCTTCGGATTCCCCGCTCCCGCCGCGGCACCGACCCGTCCCGTTGGTCCGGCCTTTGGGCCACGGGCGCGGTCAGGGGGCGCAGCTCGCGGATCGTTCTCGTGTGCCAGTCGGTGGGCAGGTGGCCGAGCGCCTCCTCCAGGCGCAGGGACATCTCGACGTAGGACAGGGAGTCGCCGCCCAGGCTGACGAAGCTGCTGTCCTCGGTGACGTCGACGCGGTCGAGGATCTCCGCGTAGAGGCAGACCAGGTCCTCAGCGGGGTCGGGCGCCGCCTGCGCGGAAGGGCGTGTCAGTTGTCGTACGGCCTCGTAGTCGGGCTTGCCCGAGGCCAGGCGGGGGAGCTCGGCCAGGGCGCGGACCCGTACGGCGTGGGGCGGGAGCCCGCACTCCTGCGCAATCAGCCCGCGGATACGGCCTTGCGCGCTCGCGTCCCCGAGCGCGGTCACGGCCAGGGTCTCACCGTCCCCCGCGCAGTACGCGGTGACGCCGTGTGCCTCCAACAGGGTCTCGATGCGCTGCGGGTCGATCCGCAGGCCGAGGATCTTCACGAAGCGGCTGCGGCGGCCGATGATCTCGTACAGCCCATCGGAAGCGCGGCGGGCGAGGTCCCCGGTGCGCAGCTCCTCGACGGTGCGGCCGAGGGAGAGGTCGGCCGGGCTCTCGGCGTAACCGAGCATCACGTTCGGCCCCGAGTAGACCAGTTCCCCGGCACGCGGACCGTGTCCGTCGACGGGGTCCAGCCGGAACGAACCGCCGGGTATCGGCACACCGATGACCTCGGGGCGTTCGGCGGCGAGCTGGGGCGGGAGGTAGGCCATGCGGGCCGTTGCCTCGGTCTGGCCGTACATCACGAACAGCTGCCAGCCCGAACGGCGGCCCAACTCGGCGTACCGGGCGACGAGTTCCGGCGCGAGCCGCCCCCCGGCCTGGGTGACGCGGCGCAGGTGCGGCAGGTGCATACGTGTGAACTCGACCCGGTCGAGCAGGTCGAAGGTGTACGGCACCCCTGCCAGCGAGGTGCCGCGGGCGGCGCGGAACTCGTCCCAGAAGGCGGCGTCGGACACCGACCGTTCGGTGAGGACGAGCCCGGCGCCGCGCAGCAGGTGGCTGTGGATGACGGACAGGCCGTAGCAGTAGTGCATGGGCAGCGTGGTGGCGGCCCGGTCGGTGTCGTCGATGCCGAGGTAGGTGGCGATGGATTCGGCGTTGGCCTGGAGGTTGTCGTGGGAGAGCCGTACCAGCTTGGGTGAGCCGGTCGAGCCGGAGGTGCTCAGCAGCAGGGCCAGGTCCGGGTGGAGGGTGTGGGCGCTCGTGGGGTGCCGTTCGTCGAGGGTCCAGGTCCCGTCGGTGTGCGGGCGGGCCACGACGTCGGGGGCGTACGCCTCGGTCAAGGAGCGGATCGTGCTCTCGCTGTCGCCCGGGACGAGCAGGACGGGGTGGCCGGCGGACAGGGCGGCCAGGTGTGTGACGAGCGCGTCGGTGCGGTTGGCACCGGCCAGCAGCACCAGCCGCCGTACGGGCCCGAGGCGCTCGGCGGTGAGGGCCACCCGCTCGGCCAACTCGCGATACGCCACCTGGCCCTCTGGCGTGATGAGCGCGATGCGGTCACCGTGTGCCGCGAGTTCGCGTGCGAACGGCACAGCATTCGGCTGCGGGAGCGGCAGGGCGGGCGTAGCCGGGTGGACGGTGGCCCCGGAGGGGCCGGTCGGACGGGGAACCGGGCGCGGAGCCGGGAGGGGCACGGAGGAGTGGATCACGGGGCGCGCCCTTTCCGCGGCAACGTCCGCTTTAGCAACCCTTGACTGTTAGGCAAGGTTTACCTTATTCATAGCATGGTCGAAAACAAGCCACAGAAAAGTCACAGGATCGCTTCGCCCCTCGCTCTCCACCGACAGCACCGGCGGCGTGCAGGCGAGCCCCGCAGGAAGGCACACACCATGCGACGCCCCACGGCTCGTCAGATCACCGCGCTGGTCACGGCCGGTCTACTGCTTCCCGCCCTCGCCGCATGCGGTTCCGAGGACAAGGACACCGAAAGCCAGAGCGGGGACTCCTCCCTCGTCATCTACTCCGGCCGCAACGAGAAGCTGGTCAAGCCACTTCTGGACAAGTTGGAGGAGGCTGTCGGTACCGAGGTCGAGGTGCGTTACGGCGACAGCGCGGAACTCGCCGCCCAGATCCTGGAGGAGGGCGACCGCACCAAGGCCGGGCTGTTCTTCTCCCAGGACGCCGGCGCGCTGGGCGCCCTGTCCAAGGAAGGCATGCTGCAGAAGCTCCCGCAGACCACTCTCGACGCGGTGGACGACGCCTACCGCGGCGCCGGCGGCGACTGGGTCGGCCTCTCAGGGCGCGTCCGCGTCATCGCGTACAACCCGGACAAGGTGACCGAGGGCAAGGTTCCGGACAGTGTCTTCGACGTCGTCAAGCCGGAGTGGAAGGGCAAGGTCGGCTTCGCGCCCACCAATGCCTCCTTCCAGGCGTTCGTCACCGGCATGCGGGTCTTGAAGGGCGACGACATCACCCGCAAGTGGCTCGAGGACCTGAAGGCGAACGGTGCCAGGACGTACGCCCACAACCTGGCGACCCTGGACGCGGTCGAGGCCGGCGAGGTCGAGCTCGGCCTGGTCAACCACTACTACTGGTACGAGCGGGTCGCCGAGAAGGGCGAGGACGAGGTCGACGCCGAGCTCAAGTTCCTGCCCGGCAAGGACCCCGGCGCGCTGATCAACGTCGCCGGCGCCGGCATCCTCAAGGACAGCGGGCAGAGCGCGACCGCCCAGAAGGCGGTGGACTACCTGCTGTCGAAGGAGGCGCAGACCTACTTCGCCGACGAGACCAAGGAGTACCCGTTGGCCGCGGGGGTCACCAGCAAGGTCGAGGGCCTGCCGCCGTTCGATTCCCTGGAGTCCCCCGACATCGACCTCGGCAAGCTGGAGTCCCTGCAGGAGACGCTGGCCATGCTCCAGGAAGCCGGACTGGTCTAGCCTGCCGTGCAGACATCGCCGTCCTCCGCACGCCCGACCGGAGCCCTCGCCGCCCCGGTCGGGCGCGAGCCCGAACACGGGCCGGACAGGGGTCGCGGACGATCGAGGCGCCTGGCGGGACGATTCGTCACGGCCGGTCGCAGACCGCCCCTGATCCTGCTCGTCCCAGCCTGCGTGGCCGCCTTGTTCGCCCTGCTGCCACTCGGCTACCTCGCCGTCCGCGCCCTGGAACGCGGCCCCGCGTTCGCCTGGGACGTCGTCGCCGACCAACGCACCGTGGACCTCCTCGGACGCAGCCTCGGCCTGACCGCCGTGGTGGTGACCGCCTGTCTGGTCCTGGGTGTCTCACTGGCCTGGCTCACCGTCCGCACGCGACTGCCCGGCGGCCGCGCATGGTCGGTGCTGGCCACGCTGCCGCTCGCCGTGCCCAGCTATGTCGCCGCCTTCGCCTGGCTGTCGGCCGAACCGGACCTGGCCGGTTTCGGCGGCGCCGCCCTCGCGCTCACGCTGGTCAGCTTCCCGTACGTGTATCTGCCGGCAGCCGCGGCCCTGCGAGGCATCGACCCGGCGCAGGAGGAGGCCGCGCGCTCCCTCGGCCACGGCCCGCTCGGCACGTTCCTCCGCGTCACCCTGCCGCAGCTGCGACCGGCCGCGGCGGGCGGAGCCCTCCTCGTCGCGCTGTACGTGCTCTCCGACTTCGGCGCGGTCTCCCTGATGCGGTACGACACCTTCACCCGCGCCATCCACACCTCCTACCGCGCCTCGTTCGACCGCACTCCGGCCGCCGCGCTCAGCGTCGTCCTCGTGGCGATGACGATCGCGCTGGTCGCTGCCGAAGCCCGCACGCGGGGCCGGGCCGGCCACGCCAGGACCGGAACGGGCACCGCCCGCCCGGCCGTTCCGGTCGCCCTCGGCCGGTGGCGGCCCTTCGCCCTGCTGTGGTGCGGCACGGTGACGGCCGTCGCCGTCGCCTTCCCGCTGGGCACCCTCGGGTACTGGCTGGCCGTCGGCAGCTCGGCCACCTGGGACCTGGGCGGGCTCGCTCAGACCGCGTGGGCCACGTTCGGGGTCGCGGCGGCGGGGGCGGGTCTCACCACGTTCCTCGCCCTGCCGGTCGGGGTGATCGCCGCCCGGCACCGGGGGCGCGGCGCAGGGCTGCTGGAACAGGCGGCCTACGCCGGCCACGCGCTGCCCGGCATCACGGTCGCCCTCGCGCTGGTCTTCTTCGCCGTGCGCTACGCCTACCCGCTCTACCAGCAACTCCCGCTGCTGGTCGGCGCGTACGCGGTCCTGTTCCTGCCGGTCGCGGTGGCCGCCACCCGGGCGGCCGTTCTCCAGGCGCCGCCCGTCCTGGAGGACGTGGCCCGCTCACTGGGACGACGGCCGTGGCAGGTGCTGCGCGAGGTCACCGTGCCACTGGCCGCACCCGGCGTGGCCGCCGGCGCCGCGCTCACCTTCGTGGTCTGCATGAAGGAACTCCCCGCGACCCTCCTGCTGCGCCCCACCGGCATGGACACCCTCGCCACCCGGCTGTGGACGGAGACCGGCGCGGGATCCTTCGCGGCCGCCGCCCCCTATGCTGCCGCGCTGATCCTGCTGGCCGCCGTCCCCTCGTACCTCCTAGGCAGGCACCGGACATGAACGAACTGCACGTCGAAGGGCTCACCAAGTCCTACGGAGCCGGGGAGCCGGTCCTGCGCGGGCTCGCACTCACCGTCCGCGCAGGCGCGTTGGCCGCCGTCCTGGGCCCCTCCGGCTGCGGCAAGACCACCCTGCTGCGGATCGTCGCCGGATTCCTGGACGCCGACGCGGGCACCGTCCGCCTCGGCGACCGCACCCTCGTCGGCCCGGGCGTCCACCTGCCGCCGGAGCGCCGCCGCATCGGCATCGTGCCCCAGGAGGGCGCCCTCTTCCCGCACCTGAACGTCGCCCGCAACGTCGCCTTCGGGCTGACCGGCACCGACCGGGCCGAACGACGACGCCGCACCGAGGAGATGCTGGACCTGGTCGGCCTCGCCGGACACGGCGACCGCATGCCGCACGAACTCTCCGGCGGCCAGCAACAACGCGTCGCCCTCGCCCGCGCGCTCGCCCCTCGCCCCCAACTCGTGCTCCTGGACGAGCCGTTCAACGCCCTGGACAGTGCGCTGCGGACGGGAGTGCGGTCGGACGTACGGGCCGCGTTGCGGGCGACCGGCGCCACGGCGGTCCTCGTCACCCACGACCAGCAGGAGGCCCTGTCCACCGCGGACCTCGTCGCCGTCGTACGGGACGGCCGGGTCGCCCAGTGCGACACCCCGCAGAATCTCTACGGCCGTCCCGCGGACCCCTGGATCGCCGACTTCGTCGGCGACGCCGTCCTGCTCCGCGGCGCCGTCGACGACGACGGCATGGCCGTGACGGCCCTGGGCGCCGTGCCACTCGCCGACCCTCCTGCCGGCCTGCGCGCCGGCACGGTCCTGCTCCGGCCGGAACAGCTCCTCCTGACCGACGTGGACTCCGAGGGCACGGTCAGGGGCACGGTGACCGACGTCTCGTACTACGGCCACGACGCCATGGTCACCGTGACCGTCGAAGGCCACGACACCCCCGTCGGCATCCGGGTCGCGGGCCCCCTGACCGTTCGCCCGGGGGAGAAGACGGGTATCCGCGTCGTGGGCGAAGGCGGCCTTCACCGTAACGACGGTTCACCGGAGCCCTCGCACCCGCGGGGCTGAAACCGGTCTGTGCTCGGGCCACACGCTCGTCCCGGGCTCGGGACCGCGAAGCTACGCGACCGCATTGCTGGTTAGAGTGGCAAGCAGGGACTGGCGCGGGGGCGCGGCAGCGCGGTGGCGGCGGGAGACATGGGACTGCGACACGAACCACCGCCGCGCAAGCCCGCGGTGCTGCCCCCGGCGCTGCGCGCGTCGCTCGGGATCGTCGCGGCCCTCGCCGCGCCGGTCGTCGTCGTGCTCGGGGTCCTGGTCGCCGGGCACAGCGAGCCCGGCAGGGTGGACAGGTGGGTCGTCCGGCCGACGGCGGACAGTGTGGGGCCGCCCTGGCGGTACGTCGCTCTGGGCACGGACTTCCTGGGGGAGCCCGTGGGAGCGGCGGCTGTGGTCCTGGCCGTCGTGGCGGGGTGCCTGCTGGTGCGGTGGCCTCGCGCGGCGGTGCTCGTCGTGGGCGGCGCCGGTATGAGCGTGGGGGCGGCCACGTCGCTCAAGCCTCTGGTGGGGCGCACCATCCACGGCGACGGCAACCTGTCCTACCCGAGCGGGCACACCGCCTTCCTCACCGCGTTCGCCGTCGTGGTGGCGCTGTTGGCGGCCGGTCGGTTTCGTCTCGGCAGGACGGCCGGCACGCTGCTCGTGCTCGCCGCGGCGCTGGTCGCCGGGGCCGCCATGGGCTGGGCGCAGGTCGCCCTGGGCGCGCACTACCCGACCGACGTCCTGGGCGGCTGGTGCACCGCGCTGGCGGTGGTACCGGCGACCGCATGGCTGGTCGATCAGGTGGCCGACACCCGTCGGCTGTGGCCTCGCTGACGTCACGTCACGTCACGTCATGCCAGGCGGCGGAATACCGGCTTCACCGGGCGTCCGCCCAGCCACGGAGTGGGGTCGGCGGCGTCCAGGGCCTTGCGGTACACCGCACACGCCTGCGCCACAACGTCGACGGTGTGGTCAATGTCGGCGTCGCTGAGCGCGCTGCTCACCACGAACGACGGGGCGAGCACCCCGCCCGCGAGGAGCCGGTGCAGGAACAGGGTGCGGTACCGCTGCGACGGCTGCCCGTTCTCGTCGAGGGTGGCGAAGACCAGGTTGCTGGCCCGGCCCCGGACCACTATGTGGTCGCCGACGCCCATGCCGGCCGCGGCGGCGCGGACCCCGGCGGCCAGCCGCTCGCCGAGGGTGTGCAGCCGCGCGGTGATGGCCTCCTCGGAGTAAGTGGCCTGCACGGCCATCGCGGCTGCCAGGGAGTGCGTTTCCGCGCCGTGCGTGGTGGACAGCAGGAACACCCGCTCGCCGGAGTGCCGCAGGCCGCCGAGTTCCATCAGGTCGCGGCGCCCGGCCAGCGCGGAGACGGCGAAGCCGTTGCCCAGCGCCTTGCCGAACGTGGACAGGTCGGGGACGACGCCGTACAGGCCCTGGGCGCCCGCCTCGGACCAGCGGAAGCCGGTGATCATCTCGTCGAAGATCAGCACGCAGCCGTGCCGGTCGGCCAGCTCGCGCAGGCCGGCGAGGTACCCGGGCGGCGGCTCGGAGTGGGTGGCGGGTTCGAGGATCAGGCAGGCGATCTCGTCCTGGTGGCGGGTGAGCAGTTCCTCCGTGGCGGCCAGGTCTCCGTAGGGGAACGACACGGTGAGGTCGGTGGTCGACGCCGGGATGCCGGCGGACATCGGCGTGGTGCCGATGAACCAGTCGTCGACGGAGAAGAACGGATGGTCGGCGCAGAGGGCCACTCGGGGGCGCCCGGTGGCGGCGCGGGCGAGGCGTACGGCAGCGGTGGTGGCGTCGGAGCCGTTCTTCGCGAACTTCACCATCTCGGCGGTCGGCACCGTGGCCAGGAAGCGTTCCGCGGCCTCGGCCTCGACGATGGACGGGCGGACGAAGTTGGAGCCGCGGTCGAGTTCCCGCCGCACCGCCTCGATCACGCGGGGGTGGGCGTGGCCGAGGCTGACCGAGCGCAGGCCGGAGCCGTACTCGATGTAGCGGTTGCCGTCGATGTCCCACACGTGGGCACCGTGGCCGTGGCTGATGACCGGGGCCAGGTGCTCGGGGTACTGGTCGTCGCCCTTGGCGTAGGTGTGGGCGCCCCCGGGGATCATGGCGTGCAGCCGCTCGTTCGCCCTGCGCGACCGGGGCAGGGCGAACTCCTCGGTCTCCGCGGTGTGTTCGGTGTCCACGTGGACCTCAGCTTTCCAGTTGCTTCAGGACCTCGGCGAGGCTCGGCGCCTGCCGGTCCCGCTGGGACATCGATGTGACCGGCAGCGGCCAGGGGATGGCGAGCTCCGGGTCGTCGTGGGCGATCGTCACGTCCTCGGCCGGATCGTGCGGGCGGTCGATCCGGTACGAGGTGTCGGCGGTTTCGGTCAGCGCCTGGAAGCCGTGCGCGCACCCCGCCGGGATGTAGAGGGTCGTCTGGGTGTCGCCGGACAGTTCGAAGAAGGCCCGGCCCAGGTAGGTCGGCGAGTCCGTCCGCAGGTCCACGACGACGTCGAAGACCTTGCCGTACGAGCACCGCACCAGCTTGGCCTCGCCGGCGCCGGAGCGCAGGTGCAGGCCGCGCAGCACGCCCCGGACCGAGCGGGACAGGCTGTCCTGGACGAAGGCGCCCGGGTCGAGGCCGACGGAGCGGACCACGTCGGCGTCGAAGGTGCGGCAGAAGAAGCCGCGCTCGTCGGCGTACGGCGTCGGCTCGAACAGGTACGCGCCGGCGATCTGCGGGACTTCGGTCGCCTTCATCGAGCCTCCCGATACATGGGGGTGTGGGTGTGGTCGGCCGCCGGGAACAGGGCCGTGGTCAGGGCGGTGAACTGGTCGGCGAGTTGCCGGGTGGCGACCTGGCTCCGCTCGGTGAGGGTTCGTCGCAGCTCGGCCGATCGCTTCTCCAGCGCCCGGAACTGGTCGAGCAGCCGGTCGGCGTCGACCTCGCGCGCCGGGTGGCAGAACGTGTCCAGCCCCATCCGGGCCATGAGCGCGTCGCTCTTCGCCGCGTAGCTGAGGGCGAGCGTCGGTGTGCCGGCCTTCAGGGCGCAGACCAGGTTGTGGTACCGGGTCGCCACCACGGCGTCGGCAGCCGCCGTCTCCGCCATCAGGTCGGCCAGCGAGGCCGCCTCGGCAGCGGTGACCAGCGGCGAGTCCACCGCGTCGAGGATCGCCGCGACCACCGGCGCGTCGCACACGTCACCGGTGAGCAGCCGGACCGGCCTGCCGTCCTCCACCAGTGCGCGGACGAAGCGCGTCACCCCGTCGAGGTAGCGCCGGTGGATCTCCTCGGCCCGGGCGCGATCGTCGTTGCCGCCGTGGAACGCCATGACGCCGACGCAGACCCGGCCCGGTGAGTCCGGGGGGTCGGAGGGCGCGTTCGTCCGCGGCGTCGGCAGGGCGAACGCGAGGTCCGGGTAGACCTCGTCGCGCGCGGTGTCCACGCCCATCGTCCGCATCGCGTCGCGGGACTGGTCGTCCCGGTACGAGCGGTACGCGGCCAGCCGCGCCGACCAGCGCACCAGGGCCCGGGTCGGCCGGTCGCCGATCGGGGCGGCGCCGACGCCGACCAGGGCGACCCGGGTGCGCAGCAGCCGGCCGGACGCGCAGAGCAGGAACAGCGAGTACGGAAAGCCCCACGGCCGCAGCGGCAGCGTGGCCTCCAGGACGCCCATGCCCGGCACGATCACCGCGTCGTGCCGGCGTACCCAGGCGGCGGTGCGGAAGGCGTCGACGAGTTTGCCCAGGCCCTTCGCCGCGATCGCGCCGGCACGCGAGGCGGTCCGGTACTCCCCGCGGTACCAGTGCAGCCGCGTCGCGGGGATGCCGTACCGGGCCGTGACGACCTCGGGGCCGCCGCAGAGGGCGTCCACGACCGCCTCCGGGTGCTCGGCGCGGAGGTGTCCGAGCACGGCTTCGAGCGACCCGTCGTTGCCGAGGTTGCCGGAGCCCAGCAGGCCGAACACCCCGATGCGGGCGGGGGTCACGCCTGCCTCCCCTCACGGCCGGCGACGAGGGCGTCGACGGAGACCGTGAGCCGGCCCGGGTCGACCGGGGCGCGGTCCTCGACCCGCTCCCCGGCTCCCGGCCGGACCCGGCTGGTCAGCCACGCGGCCAGGTGGCGGTAGCAGGCGCGCCGGTCCGCCGGGGACAACGGCGCCCGCCGGATCGCCGAGGCGAAGCCCAGGACGTACTCGGCGAGCAGCCGGGGCGTCGGGTGCAGCGGGCCGGCCCGGCGCGGGTCCAGGTTGACGCACCGGGAGCGCTTGGACGGGTTCGCCCGCTCGGCGCGGGTGGGGTGGTCGCGGCGGAAGTACAGCAGTTCCGGCACCTGGTGGAAGGGCCCGTGCAGGGTGATCTCGGCGACGAACGTGCGGTCCGCGTGGTGGTAGCTGTCGTGCGGTTTCACGCGGCGCAGCACGTCGGCCCGCATCACCCCGTAGAAGTCGTCGCCGCCGGGCTCGAACAGCAGGCTGCGGAAGCGCTCCGGCGCGTGCGGCGAGTCGGTGGCGAGCCCGTACTCGTAGGGGACCTTCACCTGGCCGTCGCCGTCGATGACCGCCTGGCCGGAGTGCGCCAGGATCACGTCCGGCCGCTCGTCCAGGGCCTCCACACAGCGCCGCAGCAGGTCCCGGGCGTACAGGTCGTCGTGCGAGGCCCACTTGAACAGCTCGCCGCGGCACTCGGTGAACACGTAGTTGTGGTTCGGCGCGGCGCCGATGTTCCGCGAGAGGCGGATGTACCGGATACGGGAGTCCTGCGCGGCGTACGTGCGGCAGGTGTCCTCAGTGCCGTCGGTCGAGGCGTTGTCGGAGATGACCAGTTCGAAGTCCTCGTAGGTCTGGCCGAGCAGGGCGTCGAGCGCCTCGGCGAGGTACTCCTCGCCGTTGTAGACGGGCAGGCCGATGCTCAGCCGGGGTCGGGCGGTCATGGCGTCCTCACTTCACGGGAAAGGTCTTGGTGGCGCTCGCGCAGGGCGGAGCGCAGGTGCAGCCACCACACGGCCGAGCTGCAGACGGTCGCGGCGGCGACGCCCCAGGCCGAGCCGACCGTGCCGGCCAGGGCCGCCCCGCCGAGCCCGCCGATGACGTAACAGGCGGAGGCGAACAGCTGGCTGCGCAGGCTGCGCCGGGCCGCGCCGAGCGCGCGCAGCCCGGCCGCCGCGCCGGTGCCGAGGCCGGCGCCCGCGACGCCGAGCGTGGCCGGCACGATGAGCTCCGCGGCAGAGCTCCAGACGTCGCCGAGCACGAGCTCGCCGAGCCGGTCCGGCATCAGCAGCAGTGCCGTGCCCCACAGCAGTGCGGCGGCGGCCTGCCCGCCGCCGAGCAGGAGGCAGAACCTGGCCAGCCGGTGCGGGGCCCGCCGCAGCACCCGTGCCGCCTCCGCGACGGTGACCAGCGAAAGCCCCATCAGCACGGCGAGGAACGGGCCGAGCAGCAGCTCCGCGCCCCGGACCGCACCCACCGCGCCGACGCCGACGATCGCGCCGAGCCCGTACGCCCGCAGCTGACTCGCGCCGCTGACGCCGACGTTCTCGACCAGGTACCGGTAGCTGAGATCGCGCTGCTCGCGAAGCCACGCGCGCGCTCCGGCCGGCCGCGGCCGGATGCCGGCCTGGAAGCAGCCGTACACCGCGGCCACCGCGGCGGAGGCGCCCCAGGCGAGCACGAAAGCGGCCACGCTGCCGACGCGGGCGGCCACCACCATGGCCGGGACGAGCGCGACGCCCCACACGACGTCGTTGACGAACGCCTTCCGCCCGGTGCCGGCGGCGAAGAACGCGTACCGCCAGGCGTCCTGCAGCAGGAGCCCCGGCAGCATGACGCCGAGGCAGGTGAACGCGGACCCCACGCTGCCGCCGAGAGCCGGCCCGGCCACCACACACGCCGCGCCGATGGCGGCACCGACACCGAGGGCGGTACCCGACGACCGGGCCACCGCCCCGCGCCAGGAGGCGTCCGGCACGCCGCTGAAGCGCACCACGAGCGGGTCGGTGGCCAGCCCGCGGGAGACGCTGAGCACCACGCCGTAGGTCACCCAGGCCAGGCTGAACACGCCGAACGCGGCCAGCCCGAGCGAGCGTGCCACGTAGACGCCCACCGCGAAGTTGGTCACGCTGGAGGCCGCCTGGTCGGCCAGTCCCCAGGACAGCCGGCCGACGAGGGCCCGCCGGGCGGACCCGGCCGGTGTCGTCGTCTCCCCGCCGGTGGTCATCGGCGTCATGCCTTGATCAGTCCGGCGCCGCGCAGGGCGTCGGCCGCGGCGGCGACGGTGTCGAACGGCAGCCCGGACCGCTCGGCGACGTCCAGCAGACTGTGCTCGCCGTCGGAGAGGTTGAGCACCCAGAGCATGGCCATCTGGGCCTGCTTGGTGTCGCTGCGGCCGCCGAGCGCGTCGTACAGCCCACGGCGGCCCAGCTGCGGTTCGCCGTAGGGGCTGAGGTTGAGGTACCTCCGGTTGCGGTCGAGGACGGCGAACGCCTCACGGCAGACGGCGAGGGTGTCCGCCATCGCCTCCGGGGAGACGAAGTCCAGGTTGTCCGCCGAGGTGTGGTACTCGGGGTAGCCGGCGTACGGGGTCCGGGTGAGCGAGCCCACGCCCAGATCGAATCCGGGTGAGCAGAACTGCCGCTCGTCGTAGCCGTACGGAGTGAACTCGGTGATGTGGTGCGGGCGTTCGGAGGCGGCCAGCACGTGCCGCAGCACACGGTCGATCTCGGCGTCGCCGCGCCTGCTCCGCTTGTACGTCAGCCGGCCCGGGTCGCCGGCGCAGGCCAGCACCAGCCCGTGCTTGACCCGTTCCACCCGCTCCGCGTTGCGGGCGAGCCAGGTGATCGCCCCGATGGTGCCGGGCGCGAAGAGGAACCGGTAGGTGTAGTACGGGGTCCGCTCCGCCAGCTCCCGGGCCAGGAACGTCGCCACCGCGATGCCGGCCAGGTTGTCGTTGGCCAGCGACGGGTGGCAGACGTGGCAGGAGACGATCACCTCGTCGGGGACCTGCCCCGGGACCACGTGCTCGGCGTAGGTGAGGTGGCCGTCGGCGAGGGTGGAGTCGATGCGCACCTCGTACGCGCCGTCGGGCATCGCGTCCAGGGTCTCCTGGGCCAGGCAGAACCCCCACTCCGGCTTGTAGTAGCTGGTGCGGTACGGCACCCAGCTCGGGTGCTCCGGCAGGGTGTGCAGGTGTTCCCGCAGCTCGGCCAGCGGCAGGGTCGCCGACACCGGCACGCTGTAGCCGAGGACGTGGAGGCTGGACGCGGCGAAGTCCACGACCCGGTGGCCGGCGGTGTCGGCGATGTACGCGTCGCGGATGTTCCACTCCTGCGGCACGGTCCAGTCGAGCACCTGGGTCCCGGTCGGCACCTCGTGGACTTGCAGCGGGATGTGCTCCCCGACGATGTCCAGGGTGGCGCGCACACCGTCGCCGGTGATGCTCCGGCACAGCGGGTACAGCCGCTCCACCAGCGCGTACATCTCCTCGCCGTTCTCGGTCACGGGCGCCACCGCAGGGTGTCGTCGACGGCGCCGGCGTCGGATGCGGCGCGCAGCACGGCGAGGCGGGTGAAGCGCCGGTCGAAGTCCTCGCGGGTCAGCCCGTGTGTCCGGTAGGTGTCGGCGAGTTCGAGCGCGCCCCGCTTCACCGTCCACTCGCAGTCGAAGCCGGGTATCGCCGCGCGGAACCGGGAGAAGTCCACCCGGTACGACCGCGGATCGGCCCCGGTCTCCCCGGTGATCACCACCTTCGAGCCGGGTACCGCCTCGGCGACCTGCCCGGCGATCTCGGCGACCGTGACGTTGTTGGCCTCGCTGCCGATGTTGAACGCCCGGTCGTGCACGGCTTCCCGCGGCGCCGTCAGCGCGGCCGTGAAGGCCCGGGCGATGTCGGCGGCGTGCACCAGCGGGCGCCACGGGGTGCCGTCGGAGAGCACCAGCACCTCGCCGGACAGGAGCGCGTGGCCCACCAGGTTGTTGAGCACGATGTCGGCGCGCAGCCGGGGCGAGTAGCCGAAGGCGGTGGCGTTGCGCATGAACACGGGGGTGAAGTCGCCGTCGGCCAGCGCGTGCAGGTCGTCCTCCACCCGCACCTTGGACTCCGCGTACGGCGTCACCGGGCGCAGCGGGGCGTCCTCGCCCACCAGGTCCTCGCCGCCGGCGGCGCCGTAGACCGAGCAGGTCGACGCGTACAGGAAGCGCCGCACTCCGGCGTCACGGGCCAGCCGGGCCAGCCGCACGGACGCGTGGTGGTTGATGTCGTAGGTGAGCTCCGGCGCCAGCGATCCCAGCGGGTCGTTGGAGAGGGCGGCCAGGTGGATCACGGCGTCGACGCCGGCCACGTGTTCCGCTGTGACGTCCCGCAGGTCGACCCGGTGCCCCCGCGGGTCGGCGGGCGTCGGGCCGAGGACGCAGTCGGCGAACAGGCCGGCGTCGAGGCCGACGACTTCGTGTCCGGCGGCCGTGAGGACCGGGGCCATCACGGTGCCCAGGTAGCCCTGGTGTCCGGTGAGCAGTACGCGCAAGGTTCAATCCCCCAGATCGAGAACGAGTTTGGTGACGGCGAACGCCTCGGCGTAGCGCTCGTGGCATTCGATGCCGCGGATCCGGGCGAGGCCCAGGAAGGCCTCCCGGTCGTACCAGGGCCGGTGGCGCTGCGAGGGGTAGTGCTCCTGCAGCAGCCGCACCTTCTGTTCGGCGATCTCCGGCGACAGCGGCTGGTAGGCCGCCGGACGGCCGAGATCGCCGTCCCACTTGACGATCTCGTAGCCGAGCACGAGGTGGTCGCGGAACGCGGTCGGGATCAGCCGCGCCAGGCCGCGGTGGTCCTGGTGCGCGTCGTCGGTGCGGGGGGCCAGCACGAGGTCCGGCTCCGTCTGCGCGCGCAGTTCCTCGACCGCTGCCTTGGCCTCCTCCCAGTGCGCCGGAAGCCGGCCGTCCGGCAGCTTGTGCACGGTCAGCCGCAGGTCGGCGCCCGGGCAGAAGGCGGCGAGCGCGGCCTGTTCCTCCTGCTCGCGTTCGCTGCCGCCGCCGGAGAGCACCAGCGCGTCGACGCGGACACCCGGCCGCGCCCGGCACAGCGTCAGCAGCGTGCCGCCGGCGCCGATGGCGATGTCGTCGCAGTGCGCGCCCACCGCGACGATCCGGTCCAGGGGTCCGGCCCCGAGCCGGATCACGCGCTCACCGCCGCGCTGTCCTTTTCCCACACGGCCCACGGGCGGTCGCCCCGGGCGTAGGCCTCGTCGAGCGCGGCCCGTTCCTTCACGGTGTCGGTCGGCTTCCAGAAGCCGCGGTGCTGGTGCGCCACCAGCCGGCCGCGCTTGGCCAGTTGGGCGCAGCCGTCGGCGACCAGGTCCCCGCCCTCCGGTATGTGGTCGAAGACCTCCTGGCGGAGCACGAAGTAGCCGCCGTTCTCCCACAGCGGCAGTTCGCTCACCGCGGTGATGCCCCCCACCAGGCCGTCCTCGCCCAGCTCCACGCAGTGGAACGACGACTGCGGCGGCACCACCATCATCGACGCACCCGCGTCGCGCCGGGCGAACCGGTCGATCATCTCCGGCAGCGGGGCGTCGGTGAGCACGTCGGCGTAGTTGGCGAGGAACATCTCGTCGCCGTCCAGGTGGTGCCGCACCCGGCGCAGCCGCTCCCCGATCGGCGACTCGATGCCGGTCTGCGCGAAGGTGATCGTCCAGTCCGAGATGTCGGTGGACAGCAGCTCGGTCCGCCCGCCGCGCAGTACGAAGTCGTTGGACGTCGTCTCCTCGTAGTTGAGGAAGAAGTCCTTGATGTGGTGCGCCCCGTACCCGAGGCACAGGATGAACTCGGTGTGCCCGAAGTGCGCGTAGTAGCGCATGACATGCCAGATCAGCGGCCTGGGGCCGACCATCGCCATCGGCTTGGGCACGTCGTCGGAGGCGCCATTGCGCATCCGCATCCCGTAACCGCCGCAGAACAGAACGACCTTCATGCCTTGACCTCGACAATGCTCAGTTCCGGTATGGGAAACACCAGCCGGCCGCCCCACTCGTGCACGAAGGACAGCTGCTCGACCAGTTCGGCCCGCAGGTTCCACGGCAGGACGAGGACGTAGTCCGGCCTGTCGGCGGCGATCTGATCGGGCGGCAGGACCGGGATGCGGGTTCCCGGGGTGAACCTGCCGTGCTTGTAGGGGTTGCGGTCGACCGTGTACGGGAGCAGGTCGGGCCTGATGCCGCAGTGGTTGAGCAGGGTGTTGCCCTTGCCCGGGGCGCCGTAGCCGACGACCGTCTCGCCGCGCTCGGCCGCCTCGATGAGGAACTTGAGCAGGTCGCGGCGCACCTTGGCCACCCGGGCGGAGAACTCGGTGTACCCGGACAGCTCCTGCAACCCGGCGGCCTTCTCCCGGGCCAGCACGTCGGCCACCCGCTGCGTAGGCTCGCCCGCCGCCTCGGCCGGCCGGGCCCACAGCCGGACGGAGCCGCCGTGCGTGGGCAGCAACTCGACGTCCACGAGCGCGAGTCCGCCGCTCGCCAGGGCCCGGGTCGCGGACGCGACGGTGTAGTACTGGAAGTGTTCGTGGTAGATCGTGTCGTACTGGTTCTCCTCGATCAGGGTCAGCAGGTGCTGCACCTCGATGGAGACCCAGCCGTCGTCGGCGACCATGGCGCGCAGTCCCTGGGTGAAGCCGACCACGTCGGGGATGTGCGCGTACACGTTGTTGGCCACGACCAGGTCCGCCGGGCCGTGCTCGGCGCGGACGGCGGAGCCGGTGTCCGGGCTCAGGAACTCCGTGAGCGTGGGCACGCCCGCCTCGCGCGCCGCGGCCCCGACGTTGACCGACGGCTCGATGCCGAGGCAGCGGATCCCCCGGTCCACCACGTGCTTCAGCAGATATCCGTCGTTGCTCGCGACCTCGACCACGAAGGCGTCGGAGCCGTCGGTGCCGAGTCCCACCCGCTGTACGGCGTCGGCGACGAACGTGCGCGCGTGCTCCACCCACGAGGTCGAGTACGAGGAGAAGTACGCGTACTCCTTGAACGTCTCCTCCGGCGTGATCAGCGGCGGGATCTGCGCCAGCCAGCAGTCGGTGCACACCCGCAGGTGCAGCGGGTACGCGGGCTCCGGCCGGTCCAGTTGGTCCGCGGCGAGAAAGCTCTCGCACGGTGGTGTCGCGCCCAGGTCGACGACGCTCGCCAGCGCCGCCGAGCCGCAGAGTCGGCATCGTGTCATCTACTGCCCCCCATTGATTCCGTCCCCCATTGATTCCGACCCGCGATCGCGGTGCGGTACTCCTCGATCAGGCGCTCCAGCCCGACGGACGGGCTGAAGTCCTGCTCGTAGCGGCGCCGGGCCGCCTCGCCCATCTCCCGGTTGCGGGCCGCCCCGGCCGTGATCCGGCCCATGCACGACGCGAGCGAGGCGGGCTCGCCCGGCCGGTGCAGCAGCCCGGTCACGCCGTCCTCGACGAGTTCGACGAAGGCGCCGTGACCGGCGGCGACGACCGGGACCCCGGCCGCCATCGCCTCCACGACCACCAGGCCGAACGCCTCCAGCCACGTCGAGGGGGCCACCACGGCGACCGACCGCGCGACGGCCTTCCGGCACTCCGCCGGGTCCAGCAGGCCGACGTAACGCACGTCGTCCCGGCCCGCCGCCCAGGTGGTCACCTCCCGCTCCAGCGGCCCCGTGCCGGCGATCACCAGCGGCACCCCCACACCCCCGCCCGCGGCGATCTCGTCCCACGCGGCCATGAGCAGCCGCACGCCCTTGGCCTCCGCGAGCCGGCCGAGGTAGAGCAGATGCTCACCGGCGTCCGCTCGACGGGTGTCCGGCTCGGGCACGAAGTTGTGCTTCACCGCCAGCCGCTCGGCCGGCATACCGGCCCGCACCAGAACGTCGCGCTGCGCCGCGGAGATGCAGAGGAACCGCTCCACGCCGGACCACCACCGCCGCCGGTTGACCGACAGGCTGACCGCGAGCGGCACCGTCGCCAGCCGCGAGTTCCGGTAGCAGCCGTGCCGGACGGCGGGCAGCGGCGTCGCCCCGACGCACTCGGTGCACGGCCGGCCCTCCCGCTGGAGCGTGCCGGGCGGGCAGACCTGGGTGTAGTTGTGCAGCGTGGCGACGGCGGGCACGCCGGCGTCGGCGCAGGCGGCCAGCACCGCGGGCGACAGGAGCGGGAAGACGTTGTGGACGTGCACCACGTCCGGCCGCTCGGAGCGCAGCCGGGCGGCGAGTTCCGCGCGGACCGCCGGGTTCCACGGCACCAGCAGCGGCAGCGCGGCCTTGCCCAGCAGGGACCGGGCGGCGATGTCGTCGCTGCGCCGCTCGAACACCTCGACCCGGTGGCCGGCTCCGCGGAGCAGCGCCACCTCCTGGTCGACGACCTTGTTCTCCCCGCTCGGCTGCGCCGAGGCGTAGCGGTTGTGCACCACGAGGACGTGCATGCTCAGGTCACCTCCGTTCTCCGGGATCGCAGCGGGACGCGTCGGCGAGGGACTTCGGGCGCCGACGGGGGAGGGGCCGCGGGTGCCGCCAGCAGTGAGGCGGCCACGGCCAGGTGCAGCAGATACGGCGAGGCGTCGCCGAGCCCGGCCTCGGTGTACGACGCGATCGCGCAGTAGCTGATCAGGAAGATCGCGCAGGCCCTCGACAGCGACGGCGGCCGCAGCAACGCCACGCCGCCCAGCACGACGACGACCGCCGCCACGAGCGCGACGCCGGTCATCCCCTGCTCCTGGTAGACGGCCAGCCAGCTGTTGTCGATCGGCAGCCCGCCGAACGACTTGTCGCCCAGGCCCGCGCCGAACAGGTGCTCCGAGGTCGTCCGGGGTGCTGCCAGCAGGGCGTCCCAGACCTTGGCCCGGCCGGTGAGGTTGGAGAAGTTCTCCTGGCTCTGCCCGCGCAGGAACCACGCCCGCAGCGCGGAGCTGAACGCCACCGCGGCGACCGTGGCGCACAGCACCGACCAGGCGAAGAACCGGCGGGCGGCGGCGCTGGTCAGGACGAGCGAGCCGATCGCCAGCGCCAGCCCGATGAGCAGGCCGAGCGTGGCCGTCCGGGTGTGGGTCAACGCCAGCAGGACGAGGGACGGCACGATGACCACGGCCGCGCTGCCCCGGTCGGTCCGGCGGCCCAGGACGAGCAGCACGGTGAGCCCGATGATCACCGCCGCGTACTGTCCGATCTGCGGCGGGGTGAGCGGCCACAACGCGCCGACCAGCCGCCCGCCGTAGAGATCGGGCAGGGCCGCGCCCGGTGAGATCACCAGGCCGGCGGCCACCGACCCGAGCACCGCGAAGTACATCCGGATGTGGTGCCGGACGAAGGTCAGGCCGCCGTCCCACCAGCGGCTGAGCAGCCACAGCGTGCCTACGAAGAGGGCCAGCCGGGCGCAGCGGAACAGCGCACCGAACCCGGACTCCAGGTCCGCGCTGGAGATCACGCTCGGCACCAGCAGCAGTGTGAGCAGCAGCAGGAAGGCGCTGGGCCGGATGCGCAGCCGGAGATTGAGCGCGAGCGCCAGCGCGAACGCGGCGACCAGCGCGCCCATGGTGACCATCTGGATGAGGGAGCGGGGCAGCGGGACGATGGTCTTCGCCCCGGCGGAGCCGAGCGTGTTGAGGACCAGCAGCCCCCAGACTGTCCCGACGATCTTCGGCGTGTGGTCCGCGGCCATCTCAACCACCGTCCTGTGCGCGGAAGGTGCTGCCCGCGTCCTGCCGGTACGGCATGCCCTGCCACTGCCCGGAGTCGAGCTCCCGGCTCGGGTCGTGGGCGACGAAGGTCCAGGGCCCGACGTAGACGTTGTCGTGCCAGCGGTTGTGCTGCTTGCGGGTGATCGCCTCGGCCACCCGCTCGCCCTGGTACGGCGACCAGTCCGGATAGGTGCCGTAGTTGGCCAGGACCGCCATACGGCCGCACTTCACCGCGCACTTGACGACGGACGGGTCCAGCACGAAGCGGTTGTGGTGGATGTCCACCCGCTGGGTCTTCCAGCGGCAGTCGGCGTAGAGCGGCGCGGTCGCGATCGCCGGCCGCGCACAGCGGTCGGTGTCCCGCACCAGCAACGTGCAGTCACCGGAGGAGGTGTTGGCCGGGCTGTTGCAGAACCGGTCGGCGTTCTCCCACAGCGTGATTCCTGACCAGTTGTCCTCCAGCACGTTCCGCGCGATCTCGATCCTGTCCGTGCGGGCCCGGACCCGTGGTTCGCCGCCGGACTCGGACAGGTAGACGGTCGCGAACGGGAAGCTGTCGCCGCGGTCGGCCGCCTTGCGGCCCTCGACCCAGTTGTTCCGCCGGATCGTGTTCTTCCGGATGACCGCGTTGTAGCTGGTCTCGTAGATCAGCGCGGCGCCGTCGTTGGCCTCCAGCACGTTGCTCTCGATGCGGAAGTCGTTGTTGTTGGTGTCCGCCCACAACCCGGCGCCGCGGTTGCCGTGCACCCAGTTGCCGCGTACGTCGGCACCGTCGACGGCCCAGAACTTGACGCCCCCGGTGCAGCCGCAGCCCGGCCGCCGCCGTTCCCAGTCGCCGGTGTTGTTGCCCGTGATCTCGTTGCCCTCGACCACCAGGCCGCTGAGCCGGCCCTTGCCCTTGTACGCGTTCATGCCGTACTGGCCGTTGCCGCGCAGGCAGCTGGCACGGACCCGCTGGCGGGCACCGGCCATCAGCCCGGCGCCGGAGTTGTGCTGGATCGTCGCGTGCTCGATCACCCATCCGTCGGCCGAGTCGTGGTTGACCACGCCCTCGTCATGAGGCGCGACGAAACGCTGCACGGTCAGGTGGCGGATGGCCACGTCGCGGGCGGTGCCGCCGAACGCGTACTGGTTCTTCTTCCCGCCGTCGAGCACCGCGCCCGGCGCACCGAGGTAGCGGTTGCCCTCCTTGGGGACGACCTGGGCGTAGCGGTCCGGGTCGAGCCGGTGCTTGCCCGGCCGGAGCCAGAACGTGGTGTGCGGGGGACTGCTCTTGGTCTTCGCGGCCAGGTCACCGGCCTTCGCGGGGTCGACCGTCACCGCGCCCGCCGGCGCCCTCACCGGCCCGGCCGCGGGCTTGGCGCACACCCGGGCCACGGCGACGGACCCGGACGCGGACGGCGCAACCGTCGGCTCCGCCCCGGCGCTCGGCGCGCTCGTACAGCCGGTCGCGGACAGCAGAGCCACCGCCAGCGGCCCCGCCGCCAACACCCTGTGCCGTCTCCTGATCCCCACGCGCCCGCCCCTAGGGGGCTTCTGACGGATCTCCGCGGCGTCGCGACGCCCGGCACGCACTCTCGCCGCACCGGGCAAAAGGCCTAGTAGCTCCGCTACGAGGCCTTCCGCCCGGCACGCCGAGAGCACGCACCGAACGCCGCTCCTTCTTCCACGGAGATCCATCAGAAGCCCCCTAGCCGCAGAACCTGAGCAGGGTGGTGAAGTCCTCCGCGCCGTCGGCGAAACCCGTGCCGACCAGCGTGGTGGTGGGTTCCTTGCGTCCGAAGCCGGCGGAGTACCAGCCCAGCGGCGGGCCGGTCTCGCCGCGATGCGCCCGCCAGGTCAGCTGCCCGGGCAGGTCGAGCACCGCGGAGCGGTCCTCGCCGTCCCGGGTCCAGGAGAGCTGTGCCCGGTTCCCCACCAGGTCCGCGGTGATCGCCGGGCCGAGGTGGAACGCCAGGCGCACCTCCCGGCGCGGGCCGTGTGGGCCGCGGACCTCGTCGACCACCCGCAACTCCCGGCTCGCGGCCGTCAGTTCCACCCGGCGGCGGTGCACGGAGGGCCGGTAACCGTCGTGCTCGGCGCACCAGCGGGCCACCCCCTCACCGGAGGTGTCCGCGACCAGGACGCGGGTCTTTGCATGCCGGGTCCACAGGAACGGGCCGCCGGAGACGGACTGGTCGCCGCCGTCCAGCTGCAGGGTGTTGTGGCCGAGGGTCGACCGGAAGTACTGCCGCCACTCGGGCTGCCCGTGGTAGCAGTACGTCCCCGGGTCGGCGAGCACGTCGACCCCGTCGTGCCGGACCTCCACGGACAGCGCGTCCGCGTGGGCGTGCGCGGCGATGGACAGGAACCCGTGAGGACCACCGTCGCAGCGGCACCAGATCTCACCCGGACCGCGCAGGATGGTCATGCCGGCGTCCGCGAAGTGGGCCGGCCGGCTCGCCGGGCGGGTCACGGACAGTTCGGTGGGCTTGACGAGCGCGGCCAGCAGCGGGGTGCGCACATCGGTGCCGGTCACCTCCGGCCACCAGGCGAGCCGGCCGAACACCGCGTCCCCGGTGGCCAGCAGCGAGGCCCAGCGGTCGGTGCCCGCGCCGTCCACGACCAGACCGTGACCGTCGTCCGCGTCCCCCTGGCGCGGCGGCCGCAGCCGGCTGTCCACGACGGCGGCGAGCGCGTCCGTCATCCGCAGCAGCACCAGCCGGACCGACGCGGGGACCGGCACGCCCCGGGCATCCGCCTCGGCCACCGCGGCCAGGCCGAGCTCCAGCACCAGTCCGTGGTACTCGGTGGCCAGCTCGCGGTTGAGTCCGGAGCCGAAGGTGTTGGCGCGCAGGTGCCGCTCCAGCGTCCGCAGCGCGTCGGCCCGCCAGCGCGCCGAGGCGGGGAACCACCCGAACGCGCAGGCCGCCGCGAACTGACCGGCGGCCTCGGCGATGACGTGGTTGTTCGCCGACGAGCCCCGGCTGGGGAAGGCGGCCAGCCAGCGCTGATGGTGCCAGATCTGGTTCAGCGCCACCGGGTTGTCCTCGAACAGCCCGGCCGCGCCCGGCCAGCCGTCGAGCAGCCGGCGGATCCACACCCACGACAGCAGCCGGATCCCCAGCTCGATGCCGCTGGTCCAGTGCACGCCGCGCAGCGGCGCGTTGGCCGCCCACCACGACCGCAGGTGCTCGGCCACGCGCTCGGCGTACCGCTCGTCGCCCGTGACCGCGTAGGCGGCGGCGAGCCGGGTGAGGTACTGGTGCCGGGACAGCTCCCAGATCTGCTTGATGTCCCCGACCGTGTCCTCGTCCCGGTACGGCACGTCGAAGGCGTAACCCCACGGAGGCCGGCGCCCGGTCTTCGGGTCGTACCACCAGTCCGGGTGGACCAGGTCGTCGCGGACCACCCCGAAGAACTCGGCGTGCCCGGCCATCAGCCGGTCCGCCTCGGCGACGAGCCGTTTCGCGGCGTCCGGGGGGATCGCGGCGATCGCCCCGGCGGGCAGGGCCGCGGTGAACCGGGCGCCGGTCACGCTCGGGCACGTCGGCCGCGCCGGCCGCCACCGCCGCCTGCGCACCGCGTCGCCCACCCGGCCGCCGACCTCCCGCGGCCCCATCCGGGACAGCCGCCGCAGGTACCAGCCCGCGCTCATGGTCATCGCGCGCTCTCCAGCGTCACCGGCGCGCCGCCGGCCAGGCCGGCCCGCACGGCGAGGGTGGCCGCCGTGGTGGCGACCAGTGACTGAAGCGGCACCGGCATCGGCCCGCCGGTCCGCACGGCCTTGACGAAAGCGGCCAGTTCGGCGTTCTGGCCCTTGTCCCGGGCCTTGGGAAGGCGTGAACTGACCCACTTCTTGCGGCCCCCGTAGACCGAGGCCCGGACGAAGTCGTCGAGCCGCAGCACCTTGCCGTCCGCGACCAGGTCCAGCGTCTCCTTGGGGAAGCCGGGCGAGCCGGTGGTGACGTAGCTGATGGTGGCGGTGGACCCGCCCGGGTAGCGCAGCACGACCTGCAGGTCCTCGTTGCCGGGCGTGCCGGTCGCGTACACGGAGACGGGGTCGGCATCGAGCAGCCAGCTCGCCGTGTCGATGAAGTGCCCGCCCTCACCGGCGAACCGCGAGCCCTCGGTGCCCTGCTGCAGGTACCAGCTGCCGTGGTCCAGCCGGCCCGCGTTGACCAGGTAGCGCAGGCTCGCCGGACCGGTCAGAGGGCCGAACCGCTTCCTGGCCTCCTGCAACAGCGGCGCGAACCGGCGGTTGAAGCCCACCTGCAGCCGGTCGTTGCCGGACTCCTCCACCGCCGCGAGCACACCGGCCAGCTCCTCCTCGGTGAGGGCCAGGGGCTTCTCCACGAACACCGCCTTGCCGGCCAGCAGCGCCTTCCGGGTCAGTTCGGCGTGCGAGCTGTGCCGGGTGACGACGAACACCGCGTCGACGGACGTGTCGCCGAGCACGGCGTCGAGGTCGGTGGTCGCCCCGGCGAAGCCGAACTTCCGCTGCGCGTTGGCCCCGGACAGCGCCGTCGTGGTGACGACGGTCGACAGCTCGACGCCGTCGCGCTGCGCCAGGTGCGGCAGCAGCATCGACGTCGCGTAGTTTCCCGCGCCGACGAACGCGAGGCGCACCGGCGTCTTGGGGGCCCGGGCCGGACTCGGCTTCCTGCCTCCAGTGGACACCGCGGGCACGGCCACCGCGGGGGCCGGCGCCTCCGGTGCCCGGTCGGGGTACCGGAACAGCACCGCGACGGCCTTCAGTTCGCCGTCCTTCAGGCTCCGGTACGTCTCGACGGCGTCGTCGAAGTCGGCGATGCGGGAGATCAGGGGCTCCACGTCGACGCGGCCGCGGGCGAGGAGATCGAGGAAGCAGGCAAGGTTGCGGCGCTCGGTCCAGCGCACGTAGCCGATCGGGTAGTCGCGCCCCTCCAGCTCGTACTCCGGGTCGTAGCGCCCGGGGCCGTAGCTGCGGGAGAACCGGACGTCGAGCTCCTTCTCGTAGTACGCGTTCCACGGCAGGTCCAGGCGGCACTTGCCGATGTCGACGACCCGGCCGCGGTCCCGGCTCAGCCGGGCGGCGAGTTCGACGGGCTGGTTGCTGCCGCCGCCGGCGGCCAGATACACCTGGTCCACGCCGTGGCCGCCGGTCAGTTCGGCGACCGCCGTCTCCACGGCTGCGGAGGCGGGATCGCCGCAGGCCGCCGCGCCGAGGCGTTCGGCGAGCTCGCAGCGCACCGGGTCGGGGTCGGCCCCGATGACGCGGACTCCCGAGGCGGCCAGCAGCTGCACCACCAGCTGCCCGATCAGCCCGAGGCCGATGACGAGAGCCACTTCGCCGAGCTGTGACTCGCCCTGGCGGACGCCCTGCAGCGCGATCGACCCGACGGTGCCGAAGGCCGCGTGCCGCGGCGCGAGGCCGTCCGGCACCGGGGCGTACAGGTTCTTCGGCACCCAGTTCAGTTCGGCGTGCAACGCGTGCTCGTTGCCGGCGCAGGCCACGAGGTCGCCGACCTTCACGTCGTCGATCCCGGCGCCGACCTGCTCGACCACCCCGCACAGCGAATAGCCCAGCGGCGTGTAGGAGTCCAGCTTGCCCATCACCTTGCGGTAGGTGGCGGGCACCCCGTTGGTGGCCACGCTCTGCACGACCTTGGCCACCTGGTCCGGCCGGGAGCGGGCCTTGCCCAGCATCGACATGCCGGCCTCGGACACCTTCATGAGCTCGGTCCCGGTGGAGATCAGCGAGTAGGCGCTGCGGACCAGCACGCCGTCCGGCTTGCACCCCGGCACCGGCACGTCGAGCAGCGCCAGTTCGCCGCTCTTGTAGTTCTGCACAACCTGTTTCACTCAAACTCCCCAGAAGTCGCGCCCCGGTACCAGTACTCGAGCGTCAGCACATGCCACAGATGCTTGGAGAAGTCCCGCTGTCCGGCCGCGTCCTCGGCGACCATCCGCGCCAGCGCGTCACGGCGCAGGAACCCGGAACGGACGAGCAGGCCGTCGTTCACCACCTCGCGCACCAGCGGCGCCAGATCCCGGCTCATCCAGGCGCGCAGCGGGGCACTGAACAGCCCCTTGGGCCGGTACACGATCTCCCGGGGCAGGACCGAGACGGCCGCCTCCTTGAGGACGGCCTTGCCCTGCCGTCCGACGATCTTGCGGTCACCGGGCACGGCGAACGCCGCCCTGACCACCTCGATGTCAACGTACGGCACCCGCACCTCGGTCGACGCGGCCATGCTGGAGCGGTCCGTGTAGGCGAGGTTCAGGCCCGGCAGGAACATCCGGGCGTCGGTCAGGCACATGCGGTTGACGAAGTCGTCGAGGTCGTTGTCCTCGTAGGTGTCCGCATGTTCGGTCAGCACGTCGTCGACCGTCCCGGCCAGGTCAGGGTCGAGCAGGGCGAGCAACTCGGCCTGGTCGTACATGGTGTAGCTGCGCCGGAACGCGGTCTCCTCCGGAAGACCGGCGAAGGACAGGAACCGCTTCGCGAAGCGCACCGAGCGGTACCCCCGGCGGGACGTGGCGACCGGCAGCCGGTCCACCGCCGCGGACACCCCGCGCCGCAGGGGCCGCGGCACACGCTGGTAGCGCAGCGCCAGCAGATTGGCCAGGTGCTTGCGGTACCCGGCGAACAGCTCGTCGGCGCCCATCCCCGAGAGCATCACCTTGACCCCGGCCTCCCGGGCGGCCGAGCAGATCAGGTACGTGTTGATCGCGGCGGGGTCACCGATCGGCTCGTCCAGGTGGTACGTCATCTGCGGCAGCAGGTCGAGCACGTTCGGAGCGATCTCGATCTCCCGCAGGTCCACGCCGAATTGCTCGGCCACCTGGCGGGCGTAGCGCAGGTCGTCCGGCATCGCCTCGAACCTGGCGTCCTCGGCGCGGAACCCGATCGTGTAGGCGGAGATCCCGGGCCGGTCGCGGGCCGCCAGCGCGGTCAGATAGCTGGAGTCGAGACCACCGGACAGGAAGGTCGCCACGGGGACGTCCGAGAGCAGGTGACGCCGGGTGGACTCCTCGACGACGGCCGCGATGTCCGGCAGCTCGCCGGCCAGCGCCCGCTCCCGGCCCTCGGCGGCGACGTCCTTCAGGTTCCAGTACCGGCCCCGCTCCACCCGGCCGTCGGGCCGGCACCGCAGCCAGCTGCCCGGCGGCAGCTTCTCCGCCTCGCGGAACGCGCAGCGCGAGTCGGGCACCCAGTAGTACAGCAGCGAGGCCACCAGCGCCGCATGGTCCACCTGGAGCGTCCCGCCGGTGACGGCGGCGAGCGCCTTGAGTTCCGAGGCGAACACCAGCCCCTCGCCGCGCCGGAGCAGGAACAGTGGCTTGATGCCCAACTGGTCCCGGGCCAGCACCAGTTCCCCGGTGCGCTCGTCGAAGATCCCGAACGCGAACATGCCCCGCAGCCGCGGCAGGCAGTCGGTGCCCCAGCGCCGCCAGGCCTCCAGCAGCACCTCGGTGTCGGAGCTACCGCGGAAGCGCACCCCGGCGGCGGCCAGCTCGGCCCGCAGCTCGGGCGCGTTGTACAGCTCGCCGTTGTACGTCAGGGCGAGGCCGTCCGAGACCATCGGCTGGGCGCCGGTCTCGGACAGGTCGATGATGGCCAGCCGGCGGTGCCCGAGCTGCACGTCGCCGTCACCGGCGGGGTGGCCGTAGCGGCCAGCCCCGTCGGGACCGCGGTGGGCGAGGGCATGGGTGAGCCGGTCGGTCACGGCCTTCCCGTCGGGCCATCGGTACGTGCCTGCGATGCCACACATGTGCTACCGCGCCTCCTGGTTGCTGTCCGGGACCCCCGCCGCCCACATCGGCAGCCGCTCCGTCCGCCGCCGGCCCTCCCCGACTGCCTGAACGGCGTGGGAGGTACCCCCACCGTTCCGCCGGGCCGGCCGCTCGCCGCGGCCGCGCAGCGCGGTGTGCAGCCCGTCCCACAGCGTGCCGTCGGTACGGTCCTGCGGATCGGGGTCGATCAGCACCACGCCGATCACCGCGATGCGCTGGTCCGCGAGCTGCCGCGCCACGGTGTGCAGCCAGGCGGCGCTGCCGTGCCCGGCACGCACGACGAGCACGGTCCGGGTGCCGAGGTACCGCAGGTCGGTCCACGCCGTGCCGGGCGCCACCGAGCCGACGCCGAGGCCCAGCTCCTGGTCCGGTACGGCCTCGGCACGCTCGCCCCCGACCACGGCGGGGTCTCCCGGCTTCGGGCGGCGGCGGGCTAGCTGCGGGTGGGGCAGGCCGTCGATGACGACCACCGGCCCCTCGGCCGCCAGTGCCCTGGCGAGGTCCACGGCGATGACGCTCGTGGTGCGCGCACAGCCCAGTTCCAGCAGGGACACCGGTTCCGCGGAGCCGCGCACGGTGCGGGCCAGGAAGGTGGTGAGGTGTTCGCGTGCCGCCCGGGTCCTCCGGCGCCGCCACAGCCTCGCCGGCAGGCGGGGGGCGCGGGGCAGCTCCGCGATGACCGAGGCGCCCAGGTTCGCCGCGATGTCCCGGCGCAGCACGGGGCGGTCCGCCACCACCGAGCCGACAGCGGCCACCGCGAGCCCGAGGACGAGCCCGAGGACGAGTCCGATCGCGGCGTCGGTGACAGCGGCCTTGGGCAGGGAGTGCCGGACCGCGCGCGGGGCGTCCACGATCTGCGTGCCGGTGACGAGTTGGGGCGTGCCGACGCGGGCCTCCTCGGCGCGCTGGTCGAAGTCGGCGATCCGCGAGGTGAGTTCGGCCCGGCGGGCGAAGAGCGACTCCATGCTCGCCGACGCCTCCGGGCTGCTCTCCGGCGGTCCGTCCCCGATCGCCTTGTTGACCCCGGCGAGTTCCTTCCGCATGCGGTCACGCTGGTCGAGAAGGGCCTTGGACTCGGCCTTCGCGGTCTCCCGCATCCGCCGCACATGGTCCGCGACGAACGCGTCGGCCAGCGCCCCGGCCCGGGCCACCGCTTCCGCGTCGCTGTCACCCGTCACATCGATCTGCAGCACGTTGTTGGAAAGGCCGGTGCCCCGGTAGTCCCGCATGAAGTCCTCCGGACTCTCCGGGGACTCGAGGGCCCGCAGGGCCTTGCCGGCGATCCGCGTGGTGTGCAGCAGCTCCACATCGGTGCGGATCAGCGTCCCGGTGTCGTTCGGCTGGTCCTCCTTGTGCGCGACCAGCACCTTGGCCACCGCGCTCGGCGGCGGCGGCAGCAGGACCGCCACGGCCGCGCCGATCAGCAGCCCCAGCAGCGCCAGGGAGCACCACAGGCGGCGGCGTCTGCGCACCGCCACCACCAGCGCCTGCAGATCCAGCAGCGGAGCGGCGGCCGCCGGTTCCGAAGTCTCGCTCGTGGTCACCGTGCACCTCCCGTCACGTGGCCGCGGACCGCGAGCTCCGGCGCGGCCTCGTCCGAAGCACGGCCGGCAGACCGCGTCGTGCGGTCCCGGGTCGTGCCGGCGACGACGACGCCGACGACCTCGTGCCCCGCGTCCGCACACGCCTCGGCGACGCCGGCGAGCTCCCCCGCGGTCCAGCTGCCCGCGCTGAGCACCACCAGGGCACCGGACTCGGTGCCGCGGTCCGGCACCAGCGGCCCGGGCACCGAAACCCCCACCACCCGCGGCACGGCGTATCCCCTGTCCGAGGAGCCGGGGGAAGGTTCGCTCCCGGCCTCGGCGACGAGCTGCCCGGCGGCCCGGACGGCGACCTCGTCGCCGTCCGGTACGACGACCAGCAGCCGCCGCGCGTCCGGCAGCTGGTCCCGGAGGCGGGCCCACACCCGCCGGTACCGGATCCGCCGGCCGGCCTCGCCGCCGGACGGCTGCGGGGGCGGTACGTCCCACCGGGTGTCGAGGCCCAGCAGCCGGCGGATCCGGGCCCGCGGGCCGCTGCCCTTGGGCCGGTGCGCGGGCTGTTCATCAGGTACGTCGACGGTGCCGAGCAGGGCGGAGTCCAGCGCCGCGGCGATCTCCGGTGCGGTGCGCAGCCGGCGGCTCATCCGTGCGGCCGTGAGATGGCCGACGACCGCGAGGAGGAAGAACAGCAGCGCCCCGGCGACGACGAGTTGCACCCTCGTCGGCGCCGCCTCGCCGGTCGGCCGGGCCGCCGGTCCCATGACGACCATGCCGGCCTTGCCGGTCGCCGGGTCGGCCTCGTCCAGCTTCTTCATGGCGTCCAGCAGCGCGGCACGCAGCTTCTCGAGCTCGGTGCGGGCCTGCACGCTCTCCACGGTCCGCCCCGGGTCGGCCGCCTCGGCCAGGTCGGTGATGCGGCGGTCGGTCCGCACCACCGTCTTGCGCAGTTCCTCGGGCGCGTCCGCCGCTTCGGGGTCGGGGTTGTCGCCGGCGAGGCGCGCGGCGAAGGTGACGAACTGCTCGGCCACCTGGTCGGAGAGCCGCTGCGCACGCTCCGGGGTGTCGGCCGTGCCCGAGATCTCGATGATGTTCCCGTCGGCGGTCTCGGCGCTCACCCGGTCCCGCAGCTCGCCGCCGCCGACCCCGGGCCAGCCGAGTGCGGCGGCCGCGCGGTCGACCACCACCGAACTGGTCGCGATCTCCGCCTGGGTGAGCAGCTCGCGCTCCTCCCACTGCCCCGGCAGCAGCACCGACGCCGACGTCGTGTACCGCGGCGGGAACACCACCGAGGCGCCGTAGCCGACGAGGGCGCCCACCACGGCGAGGACGGCGAGAAGCCGCCCGCGCCGGCGGAGAATCCGCCCGATCGTGACCAGGCGTATCGTGTCATCGCTCAACGGCGCTGCCTCTTCCCTGTGCGGACCGGGTGGCCCGCCGACGCCGCGGTGCGGTCACGGCAGGCGGCGGCGTAGGCGGCGAGCAGCGATTCCTGCGAGTTCCGCCAGGACAGCGGTCCGCTGATCCGCTCCTGGCCGATCTTGCCCATCCGGGCCCGCTTCTCCGGGTCGTCCAGCAGCATGGCGATGAGCCCGGCGAACTCCGCCTCGTCGTCGGCGGGTGCGTAGACGGCGGCGTCACCGGCGGAGACCCGCGCCTCCTTCAGGTCGAACGAGACGATCGGCCGGCCCATCGCCATGTACTCCAGGACCTTGTTCATGGTCGACACGTCGTTGAGCGGATTGCGCGGGTCGGGGGAGAGGCACACGTCCGCGGTGGACAGGTAACGCACCAGATCGGCGTCCGGAATGCGCCCCGTGAACTGCACCTGCTCGGCGAGCCCGAGCCGCCGGGACAGCTCCACCATCGCGTCGAAGGCGTCGCCGGAGCCGACGAACACGGCATGCCAGTCGGTCCGCCCGAGCTCGTCGCGCAGTTTCGCCAGGGCGCGCAGGGCGTAGTCGACACCGTCCTGCGGGCCCATCACGCCGAGGTAGCACAGCAGATGGGGCTTACCGCGCTTCAACTCCGGCTCGGGCGGCACCGGCTGGAACCGGTCGACAGCCGGTGCGCTGCGCACCACGAAGACGTCCTCGGGCCGCCGGCCGCCACGGCGCAGCGCGACGTCCCGGTAGCTCTCGTTCGTGGCGAGGACGATGTCCGCGGCCCGGTAGGTCCGCCGTTCCAGCGCGCACACGGCGCGGTAGAGCAGGTCCTCGCCGCGGCCGAACCGGGAGAGGTACAGCTCGGGTACCAGGTCGTGCTGGTCGAAGACGAACCGCGCCCCGCGCCGCTTCAGCCACAGCGCCGGAAGGAACAGCAGGTCGGGCGGGTTGCAGGCGTGGACCACGTCGACGGGGCCGACCTTGCGGGCCAGCCGGGCCGTGTGCCACAGCGCCGTTCCGTACTCCTTCAGGTAGCCGGCCGGCCCTCCGGTGGCCGCGCGCAACGGGTAGCGGTGGATCCGCACCCCGTCGATCACCGCCTCCGGCTCCGTGTCGCGCTTGCTCCCCTGCGGACAGATGACGTGCACCGTCCAGCCCGCGTCGCGCAGCGTCGTGCACTCCTGCCACACCCGCCGGTCGAACGGCACCGACAGGTTCTCCACCAGGATCAGCGCGCGCCGGCCGGGCCGGCCGCCCGCGGCCGTGTCGTCGAAAGATCTGTCACCAAGCAAGGCCCACATACCCCGGTTCGGCCCGGCGCGCATCGGCGTCGGGAAGGTGGACGAGATCGACGAGCACCGGGCCCTCGCTGTGGGGCAGTGCCGCCAGCACGGCCGGATCCCTGGTCCCGACCAGGCACACCTCGGCGTGGTCGAGCACCTCGTCCACGGACGCCGCGAGCAGCTGCGCGAGGTGCGGCAGCCGGTTCTCGATGTACTCGCGGTTCGCGCCGATCAGCCGGGAGAGGTTCACGTTGGCGTCGTAGATCCGCAGGTCGTACCCCTTGCCGAAGAGCCTCTCCGCCAGCTCGACGAGCGGGCTCTCGCGCAGGTCGTCGGTGCCGGGCTTGAAGGACAGCCCGAACATGCCGATGCGGCGCTTTCCGGTGCGCTCGACCAGGTCCACCGCGCGCTGCAGATGGTCGGAGTTGGAAGGCAGCACGTGGGCGAGGATGGGCACCGAGACGTCGGCCCGCTGCGCAGCGTGGACGAGGCTGCGCAGGTCCTTGGGCAGGCAGGAGCCGCCGAAGGCGAAGCCGGGCCGCAGATAGGCGGGGCTGATGTTCAGCTTGCGGTCGGCGAGGAACACGTCCATCACCTGGTGCGAGTCCACCCCGAGCGCCTGGCACACCGCGCCCAGCTCGTTCGCGAAGCCGATCTTGAGTCCGTGGAACGCGTTGTCCGCGTACTTGATCGCCTCGGCCGTCGGGACCGGCACCCGGAACACCTCGCCGGGCAAGCCCTCGTACAGCGCCGTCACCGCGTCGCCGCTGGCCGGGTCGAGCTCGCCGATGACCGTCTTGGGCGGGTCGAAGAAGTCCCGCACGCTCGTGCCCTCGCGCAGGAACTCCGGGTTGACCGCGACCCCGATGTCCACCCCGGCCGTGCCGCCGACGTACTTCTCCAGGATCGGCACCAGCAGGTTCAGGCAGGTGCCCGGGAGCATGGTGCTGCGGAACACCACCGTGTGCCGCCCGCCCCGCTCGGCCAGCGCGGCGCCGATCTGCTCGGTGACCCGCTCCAAGTACGTCGTGCACAGGCTGCCGTTGGGCTCCGACGGCGTGCCCACGCAGACCAGCGACACCTCGCTGCCCATGACCGCCTCACGGACGTCGCCGGTGGCGCGCAACGCTCCACTGCGCACGACCTCGGCGGTGAGCTCGCCGATCCGCTCCTCGACCACCGGGGCCTTGCCGTCGTTGACCAGGTCGACCTTCACCTGGTTGACGTCCACCCCGATGACCTCGTGACCCATGCTGGCCAGGCACGCGGCCGACACGCAGCCCACGTAGCCGAGCCCGAAAACGCTGACCCTCATGACCCGTCCCTCCCCCCAGGCAGGCCCTTGTGGCCTGCTGTCCCCCCGAGCAGGCCCTTTCGGCCTGCGGTCCGCGTCCCCTCCGGACACCGACCTCCCCACATCAGTAGGCGCCCTGCCCGTGGAGCACCGCACGCAGCGTCTTCCACAAGATCACCGTGTCCAGGGCGAGCGACCAGTCCTCCACGTAGCGCAGGTCCAGCCGGACCGCCTCCTCCCACGACAGGTCACTGCGTCCGCTGATCTGCCACAGACCGGTGAGTCCGGGCTTGACCAGCAGCCGCCGCCGGATGTCCGGGGCGTACGCGGCGCACTCCTCCGGCAGCGGAGGCCGCGGACCGACGAGCGACATCGATCCGGTGAGCACGTTGAAGAGCTGCGGGAGCTCGTCGAGCGAGTACCGGCGCAGCACCGCTCCCACCCGGGTCACCCGCGGATCCCGGCGGAGCTTGAACAGCAGGCCCGCGCCCTCGTTGCGGTCGGCCAGCTCGGCCCGTGACCGGTGAGCCCCGGCGACCATCGTGCGGAACTTGAGAATGGTGAACTCGCGGCCGTCCTTGCCGACCCTGCGCTGGCGGTAGAACGCCCCGCCCCGGCTGTCCACCATCACGAGCAGCGCGACGAACACCATCAGCGGCGCGAACAGCATCAGCAGAAACGTTGCGCCTACTCGGTCGACGACCCCTTTGACCGCCCGGCGGCCCCCGGTGAAGGTGGGCATGCTGACCCGCAGCAGCGGTATCCCGAGCACCGCGTCGACGTGCAGCCGCGGGCCGGCCACCTCCATCAGCACGGGAGCCACGACCATCTCGGCGTCGCTGCCTTCGAGATTCCACGCCAGCCGTTGCAGCCGGTCCGGTGACCAGTGCGGATCCGGTGTGACCGCGACGACGCGGTAGCCGTCGCGGCGGACGTGGCCCGCGACGTCCGCCAGCCGGCCGACGACCGGCACTCCGTCCAGGTGGTCACCGTCGAGCCCGAGACCGTCCGTCGTGCACACCGCGTCCACCCGCCAGCCGAGGTGCGGGAACTTGCGGGTCCGGGCGATCAGGTCGCGCACGGTGGCCGGGCTCCCGGCGGCGAGCACCGGTCTCAGACACCGGCCTTCCTTGCGCTGTTTGTGCAGCGAGAGGCGCAGCAAATACCGCGCGGTCATGGTGACCAGCGCGATCGCGGGGATCGCGACGAAGATCCAGAGCTTGATGTTGCGCGAGGTGAGGGCGATCCCGCCGAGCGCCAGGACGACGGTCGCCGTGAACAGCGAGCGTCCGAGCCGGCGGAACTCCTCGGCGCCCTGGCCGAGTACGGCCGGTGCCCAGGCCCGGCTCACCGCGAGCGCCCCCAGCACCAGCAACTCGGTGCCGAACGCGAGAATGCCCCACTTCTCATGCCAGTTGGCCGCGTCCCGGGCCCCGAAGAAGTTGCCGATCGCCGCCACCACGAAGGCGGTGGCCACGGTGTCGCTGATGATCACAGTACGGCGGTACCGCTGTTCCCAGTCGATCGCCTGCGGGCTGATCGCCCCGTTCGCCAGCTGCCCCCGTGCCGACGGAAAAGGGTCGACAAGTTCCCCCTGTTGCACAGAACCCCCCAAGTCGCCAGTAACTCGACGCGTTCGCCTCGCACTGTTCCTCGCCTCGGGAGGCCCCCGCCTCCCACATCGCGCGCTACTTGAGCACCCCGAACCCCGGGTGCTCCCCGCACCCAAGGCACCCTCCCGGGCTCCAAGAAATTGATCACCACCATGTCTGGTGGTGGGGACGCGACCGTCGGCTTTCCGCAGCTCCGGACCTATAGATCATTAACGGTCGCCTCGTGTTCGAACATCCGAAGCACGGTCAATCTAGACCATCGAGATCAGTATGTAGAGGGGATGTGTGCAAATTGTGCGCAAGCTTTGAGACTGATTTCGTCGGGGGTGGCCTGCGGCGGTCAGGTGAGGGGGGAGGAGGCCGGCAGGTTCTGGTCGGCGGCCCAGGAGGCGAGGATGCGCAGCCGTTCGTGGGTGGGGGAGCCGGGGGCGGCTGTCCAGACGGTGAGGTGCTGGTCGGGGTCGGTGTTGGCGGTGAGGGTGTCCCAGTCCAGGACGAGTTCGCCGACGACCGGATGGTTGAGGGTCTTCGTGCCCACGGTGCGGGCGGCGACGTGGTGATCGCCCCACCAGCGGGCGAACTGCTTGTCGCGCAGGGACAGTTCACCGACCAGCTCGATCAGGCGCGGGTCTTCCGGATACTTCGCGGCCTCCATGCGCAGTTGGGCGACGGCGATGTGCGCGGACGTCTCCCAGTCGGCGTACAGGGTGCGCATGGCCGGATCGGTGAAGATGATCCGCGGGTAGTTGCGGTGCTTTTCCGGGATGCGGGAGAAGTCGGTGACCAGGGCGGCGGCCAGCGCGTTCCAGGCCAGGATGTCCCCGCGCCGGCCCTGCACGATGGCGGGGGTGGCGGTGAGGTCGTCCAGGACCCGCTGAAGCTGCGGCTGGACCTTCTGCCGGCCGCGGCGCCGGGTGCGGGTGGTGGTCTTTCCGGCGAGCTGGAAGAGGTAGCCGCGCTCGTCGTCGTCCAGGTGGAGCACCCGGGCGAGGACGTCCAGCACGGGTGCCGACGCCTGCATGCGGCCCTGTTCCAGACGCGTGTAGTAGTCGGTGCTGATGCTGGCCAGCTGGGCGACCTCCTCCCGGCGCAGCCCCTCCACCCGGCGGGGTTTGCCGGTCTCGGGCAGTCCGACCGTGCGCGGGCTCAGCTCCGAGCGGCGCTTCTTGAGGAATTCTCCCAGCTCATTGAGGGGAACGTTGACGGTCATGCTTCCCAGCATGACACCGATTCCACCCGGGAAAGGGGGGAGAAATCCCTCCCAGGATGTTCCCTTCCCAGGATGAATTCCTCCGCTTTTCGCACCTGCTCCCGCGTGTGAGGCTCGATATCGATCCAGCCGATTCCGACCACGGCTGAGGCACACCCACCCTCGCACGAAGGAAGCACCCATGCGCGGAGCAGTCATCTACGCCCCCGGCGACGTGCGCTTCGAGAACCTCGACGACCCGAAGATCCTCCACCCGACCGACGCGGTGATCCGCACGGTCGCCACCTGCGTGTGCGGCTCGGACCTGTGGCCCTACCGCGGCGCGGAACCCATCGGCGACCCGCACCCGATGGGGCACGAGTACGTCGGCATCGTCGAGGAGGCGGGCAGCGAGGTCACCAACGTCAAGCCGGGCCAGTTCGTCGTCGGCTCCTTCGCCACCTCGGACAACACCTGCGCGAACTGCCTGAACGGCTGGCAATCCTCCTGCCTGCACCGCGAGTTCATGAGCACCTGCCAGGCCGACTACGTGCGCATCCCCAACACCCACGGCACCCTCGTCGCCACCGACGAGCACCCGGACGGCCGGTTCGTGCCGAGCCTGCTCGCCGTCTCCGACGTGATGGGCACCGGCTGGTACGCCGCCCTCGCCGCCGAGGTGAAGCCCGGCTCCACGGCCGTCGTGGTCGGCGACGGGGCGGTCGGCCTGTGCGGCGTCATCGCCGCGCGCGAACTCGGCGCCGAGAGGATCATCGCGATGAGCCGGCACGAGTCGCGCCAGAAGCTCGCCCTCGAGTTCGGCGCCACCGACATCGTCGGCGAACGCGGCGACGAAGGCATCGCCCGCGTCAAGGACCTCACCGGCGGCATCGGCGCGGACTCCGTGCTGGAGTGCGTCGGCACCGCCGAGTCCATGCGCCAGGCCCTGCACTCCGCCCGCCCCGGCGGCAACGTCGGCTTCGTCGGCGTCCCGCACGAGGTGGCCCTCGACGGCGAGGAGCTGTTCTTCTCCCACGTCGGCCTGCGCGGCGGCCCCGCCCCCGTCCGCCGCTACCTGCCCGACCTGATCGACCGCGTCCTGTCCGGCCGGATCGACCCGGGCAAGGTCTTCGACCTCACCCTGCCCCTCGACCAGGTCGCCGAGGGCTACAGGGCGATGGACGAACGCCGCGCGATCAAGGCGCTCCTCAAGCCCTGACCGAAAGGTGCCGACGCCCTGACCGCGGGCCCCGGGGCCCGCGGTCAGGCAGCGCGGCCCCGGGCCCTGACCCGGTTCCGGCCCCGGGCCCTGACCCTGCCCCTGACCCGGACCCGGACCCGGACCCTGCCCCTGACCCGGACCCTGCCCCTGACCCGGACCCGGACCCTGACCCTGACCCGGCCCCTGACCCGGCCCCGGGCCCTGACCCGGGTCCGGACCTTGCCCCGGACCCGGACCCTGACCCTGACCCGGCCCCTGACCCGGCCCCGCCCCCTGACCCGGCTCCGGATCCTGACCTCGCTCCGGCCCCTGACCCGGACCCGGACCCGGTTCCCGAACCACCCCCTCACGCAAGGACCCACCATGACGACCTTCGCCCTCGTCGGCGCCGGGCCCGGCCTCGGGCTGGCCACCGCCCGCCGCTTCGGAGCGGCCGGCCACGCCGTCGCCCTCATCGCCCGCAACACGCAGAAGCTGGACGAACTGACGGCCGACCTCGCCCGTGACGACATCCAGGCCCGCGGTTTCACCGCCGACGTCCTCGACACCGGGTCCCTGACCACGGCCCTGCACACGGCTGCGGCCGACCTGGGGCCCGTCGAGATCCTCCAGTACAGCCCGGTGCCGCACGCCGACTTCATGAAACCGGTCCTCGACACGAGCGCCGACGACCTCGACGCCCCGCTCGCCTTCTCCGTTAAGGGCCCCGTCACCTGCGTGAACGCCGTCCTGCCCGGCATGCGCGCCCTCGGCCGCGGCACGCTGCTGTTCGTCAACGGCTCCAGCGCCGTACGCCCCAACCCGAAGGTCGCCGGCACCTCGATCGCCTTCGCCGCCGAGAGCGCCTACGCCCGCACGCTGCACGACGTGCTCGCCGAAGAGAACATCCACGCCGCCCAGCTGATCATCCCCGGAGCCATCCGGCCCGACGCCGAGCACAGCAGCCCCGACGCGCTGGCGCAGCGGCTGTACGACATCCACCAGCGGCGGGACGGCTTCCGGCACTACTCCGAGCCCCTGCCCGACTAGGACGACCCCGTGAACCCCGCGCCCCTTCGCACTCTCGCCCGCGTGGCCCCGGCCACCGCTCTGCTGCTGGTCGCGACCGCCTGCACCAGCGGCTCCCCGTCCTCCTCTCCCTCCGAGCCCGCCCGGCCGCAGGCCTCGACAACCCCGGCCGCCACCACCTCACCCGGCAGGACAGCCGCCATGAACATCCGGCTCACCCTCAACGGCCACCGCATCGCCGCCACCCTGAACGACAGCGCCACCGCCCGCGACTTCGCCGCCCGGCTCCCCCTCACCCTGCCCCTGCGCGACTTCCACCAGGCCGAGAAGATCGCCGACCTGCCCCGGAAGCTGACCACGTCCGGCGCGCCGGAAGGCGCCGACCCCAAGGCCGGTGACCTGGCGTACTACGCGCCCTGGAACCAGCTCGCCACCTACTACCGCGACGCCCCCTACGCGACCGGCCTGGTCCCGCTCGGGCGCATGGCCGACGGCGGCATCGAGCAGCTCGCCACCGCCGACGAGATCACCATCGAAGCCGCGCCCTGACCCGCCCCCACACCGCCCGCCCCTCAGGGGGCGCCATCGCACGACGATGTCCACGCAAGGAGTCACCACACGTATGCCTTCCGCGTCCGGGACCACCCCCGGCAAGCTCCCCTTCGTCGTCTGGGTGCTCGCCGCCGGCACGTTCCTGATGGGGACCACCGAGTTCGTCGTCGCCGGTCTGCTGCCGGAGCTGGCCGGTGACCTCGGAGTCAGCGTCTCCCACGCCGGCCTGCTGATCACCGCCTTCGCCACCGGCATGATCGTCGGTTCGCCGGCCATGGCCCTGGCGACCCTGCGGCTGCCGCAGCGCCGGACGCTGATCCTGGCGCTGTCGGTGTTCTGCCTCGGACACCTGGTCGCCGCCCTCAGCACGTCCTTCACGGTCGTCCTCGCGGCCCGAGTCGTCACGGCCCTGGCCACCGGAGCGTTCTGGGCCGTCGGCTTCGTCGTCGCCACCACCGCCGCGGGCCCGCACAACGCCACCCGCGCCACCGGCGTCATGATCGGCGGCCTGACCCTGGCCAACGTCGTCGGGGTGCCGATCGGCTCCTTCGCCGGCCAGCTCACCGGCTGGCGCGGCCCCTTCTGGGCCCTGGCCGCCCTCTCCGGGCTCGCCGCCGTGTTCATCGGCCGCTTCATCCCGGACCGGGAGCGGCGCGTCGAGGTGTCCGTCCGGGCCGAGGTCCGGGCGCTGCGACACGGCCGCCTGTGGCTGGCGCTCGCCGCCGCGATGCTGATCATGGGCGGCGTCCTGGCGACGTACACCTACGTCACGCCGCTGCTGACCGACCGGGCGGGCGTTCCCGCAGGCGCCGTACCGCTCGTCCTCATCGCCTTCGGCGTCGGCGCCCTGGGCGGCACCACCACGGGCGGCCGCCTGGGCGACCGGCGTCCGATGGTCACCACCCTCACGGCCGCCGCGGCCACGGCCCTGGTCCTGTTCCTGATGATCCCGCTGTCCGGCAACCCGGTGACAGCGACCTTCCTGGTCTTCCTCATGGGCCTGACCGGCTTCACGGTCAACCCGGTCGTCACCGCCCTCGCCATGCGCTTCGCCGGTGACGCCCCCACCCTCACCTCCTCTCTGACCACCTCCGCCTTCAACACCGGCATCGCCGCCGGTTCGGTGATCGCGGGTCAGGCCCTGGACTCCTCCCTGGGCCTGACCGGCCCGCCCCTGGTCGGCACCGTCATCGCCGCCCTCACCCTGCTGCCCCTGATCGCCCTCGCCGTCCACGGCCCATCCGGCAAGGGCCGGATCGTGGCCCGGAGCCGCGCATCCACGCCACGGCACCGCGACGAGCCCACGCGGGCGCCCTCGCAGTACTGACCCGGGCCCACGCCCATCGCGGAGTCCGCACTCGAATGGAGACCACGAGATGAATCCCACATACGACTTCACCGGCCAGGTCGCCCTCGTCACCGGCGCCGGCGCCGGTATGGGCCTGGCGACCGCCCGCGCGTTCGCCGCGTCCGGAGCCGCCGTCGCCCTCACCGACATCGACGAAGCGGCCCTGAACGCCGCCGTGAAGGAACTCACCGACGCCGGCCACCGAGCCCTCGCCCTCACCTGCGACGTCAGCGACGAGGACCAGGTCGCCGCAGCCGTCGACCGCACGGTCGAGACCTTCGGCCGTCTCGACATGGCGTACAACAACGCGGGCATCCAGATCCCGCCCAGCGACGCCGCCGACGAACCCGCCGAACGCTTCGACCGGGTCAACGCCATCAACCTCCGCGGCGTATGGGCCTGTATGAAGCACGAGCTGCGGCACATGCGCGCCCAGGGCAGCGGCGCCATCGTCAACTGCTCCTCGCTCGGCGGTCTGGTCGGCCTCCCCGGCCGTGCCTCGTACCACGCCTCCAAGCACGGCGTCATCGGCCTGACCAGCAGCGCCGCCCTCGAATACGCCCCGCGCGGCATCCGCGTCAACGCCGTCTGCCCCGGCACCATCGACACCCCCATGGTCAGCGACATGATCGCCAAGGGAGAGCTCGACCGGGCGGAGGCCGAGGCCAACCAGCCGATCAACCGCCTCGGTACGGCCGAGGAAATCGCCCAGGCGGTCCTGTGGCTGTGCAGCCCCGGAGCGAGCTTCGTCCTCGGCGTCGCCCTCCCCGTCGACGGCGGCTACGTCGCCCGCTAGGCACAGCCCCCACGTAAAGGGGGAGAAAAGTCTCCCTGTCACCAGCGCTGCCGGTGGTGCCAGACTCCCCGCATGACCAGTCGCCGCCGCCGAGGCGCGCGGTTGCTCCCTCCCCTCTCGTGGTGACGACGATCCCGTCTCCCGTCCCGCTGTTGTGTACCGCCGATCCGTCCGCGATACGAAGGCGTACGTATGTCAACTGAACTCCCCGAGTCCGCCGTTCCACCCCCCACCGGAGCCGGCGAGTCCTCCCCGGCGCCCACCCGGCGCACCTTCATCGCCACCAGTGCCGCGGTCGGCGGTGCCGTCGTGGCCGGGGGGACGTTCCTCACGGGCCCGGAAGAGGCCACCGCCGCCGAGGCACCGCCGTCCAGCCGGGTTTCTCTGACCGTCAACGGCACCCGCCGCACCGTGACGGTCGACAACCGGACCTCGCTGCTGGACCTGCTGCGCGAGCACTTGGGCCTGACCGGCTCCAAGAAGGGCTGCAACGCCGGAGCCTGCGGCGCGTGCACGGTGCTGGTCGACGGCCACCGCGTCAACTCCTGCCTGACGCTGGCCGTCCGGCTGGAGGGCGCCGAGGTCACCACCATCGAGGGCCTGGCCGAGGGCGACCGGCTGCACCCGTTGCAGCAGGCGTTCATCGACGAGGACGCCTTCCAGTGCGGCTACTGCACGCCAGGGCAGATCGTCTCCGGCGTCGGCTGCATCCAGGAGGGCCACACCGGCTCGCCGGAGGAGATACGGGAGTGGATGAGCGGCAACATCTGCCGCTGCGGCTGCTACGTCAAGATCGTGCGCGCGGTGGAGCAGACCGCGGGCCGGAAGTGAGGAACGGCCGCCATGCATCCCTTCTCCTACACCCGCGTCTCCGACACCCGTGAGGCCCTCAACGCCGGTCGCCGCGGCGGACGTTACATCGCCGGGGGCACCACCCTGGTCGACCTCATGCGCGAGACCGTCGAACGCCCAGGAACCCTCGTCGACATCAGCGGTCTTCCGCTGCACGACATCACCGTCACCGAGCGCGGGGGCCTGCGCATCGGCGCCCTGGTGACCATGGCCGAGGCCGCGGCCCACAACAAGGTGCGCACCCTGTACCCCGTCGTCTCCGAGGCGCTGGAGCTGAGCGCGTCGGCGCAGCTGCGGAACATGGCGACCATCGGCGGCAACATCATGCAGCGCACCCGGTGCACGTACTTCCGCGACGTGACCGCCGCCTGCAACAAGCGTGAGCCCGGCTCCGGTTGCGCCGCCCTGCACGGCCACAACCGCACCCACGCCATCCTCGGGACCTCCGACGCCTGCGTGGCCACCCACCCCTCCGACGTCGCCGTGGCCTTCGCCGCCCTGGAGGCCCGGGTGCACCTGCTGGGCCCGGACGGGGCACGCCAGGTCCCCTTCGTCGACTTCCTGTTGCGTCCGGGCCGCACGCCGGATCGCGAACATGCCCTGAAAAACGGCGAGTTGATCGTCGGCGTGGAGATACCCGCCCTCCCGCGCCCGCTCAGGTCCGGCTATCTGAAGGTCCGCGACCGGCAGTCGTACGAGTTCGCCCTGACGGCGGCGGCCGTCGCGCTGCACATACGCGGCGGGGTGATCCGCGAGGCCAAGGTCGCCGCCGGGGGAGTGGGCACCGTGCCCTGGAAGCTGCCCGCCGTCGAGCACCACCTCGTCGGTGAACGCCCCTCCAGGGCCCTCTGGTCGGCCGCTGCCGCGAAAGCGGCGGACGGCGCCCGTCCTCTGCAGCACAACCGGTTCAAGGCCGAGCTGCTCAAGCGCACCGTCGAACGCCAGCTGCGTGTCGTAGGAGGTACCAAGTGAGCCCCCAGCCGCAGGCAGCCGTGGGCGCGCCGCTGTCCCGGGTGGACGGCCGGCTGAAGGTCACGGGCCAGGCCTTGTACGCCGCCGAGCACGACGTCCACGGAGCCGTGCACGCCGTGATCGTCGATGCGAGCGTCGGCCGTGGCCGCATCACCGGCATCGACACCCGCGCGGCCGAAGCCCAGCAGGGCGTGCTCAAGGTGATCCACCACGGCAACGCGCCGAAGCTGCCGTACCGCGACAACCCCGGGTCCAACAACCCTCCGGAGGGGCGGCGACTGCGCGTCTTCCAGGACGACCGCGTCCGCTTCCACGGCCAGCCGGTCGCCGTCGTGGTGGCCACCACCCTGGAGGCCGCCCAGCACGGTGCGAGCCTGGTCGAGGTCGGCTACGACGCCGAACAGCCCTCGACCGACCTCACCGAGGCCGAGCCGGACGAGCCGACCCGGTACGCGCGCGGCGACGCCGAAGCGGCCCTGCGCACGGCGGCCGTGCGGCTGGACCTCACGTACCGCACGGCTCGCAACCACCACAACCCGATGGAGCCGCACGCCACCATCGCCCGCTGGAACGGCGACAAGCTCACCGTGTGGGACAAGACCCAGTGGGTGGTGGGCACCCAGGCCGAACTCGCCGCGGTGTTCGGTCTGGAGACGGACTCGGTGCGCGTCATCTCACCGTTCGTCGGCGGAGGCTTCGGCACGGCACTGCGCTGCTGGCCGCACGTGGTCGTCGCCGCGCTGGCCGCCCGCGAGACCCGGCGTCCGGTCAAGCTGGTCCTCAGCCGCAAGCAGATGTACCTCGGCACCGGTTACCGGCCCTCCTACGACTACCGCCTCCGGCTGGGCAGCGACCTGCGCGGCCGGCTGACCGCCGCGGTCCACGACCTGCACGCCGAGACCTCGTCGTACGAGAAGTTCACCGAGGCGATCCTGGCGGCCGGGCAGATGCTCTACAGCATGCCCCACGTGAGCCAGGCGTACCGGACGGTGCCGCTGGACCTGCCCACGCCGCTGTACATGCGCGGCCCCGGCTTCCAGACGGCGTCCTTCGTCATCGAGTCGGCCATGGACGAACTCGCCCACAAGCTCGGCGTCGACCCGATCGAGCTGCGCCGGCGCAACGAGCCGGCGGAGGACGAGTCGTCGGGGCTGCCGTTCTCCACCCGCCGGCTGCGCGAGTGCTACAGCGTCGGCGCCCGCGAGTTCGGCTGGGACCGCCGCGACCCCAGGCCCCGCTCCACGCGCGACGGCGACTGGCTGATCGGCCTGGGCATGGCCGCCGGCGTCTACGACACCGCGCGCATGCCCGCCCAGGCCCGGGCCCGCCTGGACGCCGACGGCACCGCGCTGGTCGAGGCCGCCGCCACCGACATGGGCCCGGGGACGTACACCTCCCAGACCCAGGTCGCCGCCGACGCCCTCGGGCTGACCGTGCGCACGGTCACCTTCCGGCTGGGGGACTCCCTCTACCCGCCGACCCCGCCGCACGGCGGCTCGATGACCATGGCCAGCGTCGGCTCCGCCACCCTCGACGCCTGCAACAAGGTCCGCCGTCAGGCGATCGCACTGGCCGTCGGGGACCGCGAGTCGCCGCTGTACGGGGTGGCGGCCGACGACGTCGTGGTACGCAACGGCCGACTGCACGTGAAGAACGATCCCGCGCGCGGGGAGACCTACCGGCGGCTGTTGGCCCGCAACGACCGCACCCACCTGGAAGCGGACGGCTCCTTCGCCCCGCCGTCGGGTCCGGAGCGGCACTCCTTCTACGGCTACAACGCGACCTTCGCCGAAGTGGCCGTCGACGCGACCCTGGGCCTGGTGCGGGTGCGGCGGGTGCTCGGCGTGTACGACGCGGGCCGCATCATCAGCCCCAAGCTCGCCGACAGCCAGGCCCTCGGCGGCATGGTCGGCGGCATCGGCACGGCCCTGCTGGAGCACACCGTCACCGATCACCGCGACGGCCGGATCGTCAACGCCAACCTCGCCGACTACCTCGTGCCCGTCAACGCCGACGTCCCCGACCTCAAGGCGATCTACCTGGACGGCGAGGACCGCGAGGCCGACCCGCTCGGCGTCAAGGGCCTCGGAGAGCTCGTGATGATCGGGGTGGCGCCCGCCATCGCCAACGCGGTCTTCAACGCCACCGGCCGCCGCGTCCGCGAACTGCCCATCACGGCCGAGGCGTTGCTCTGACCCGGGCACCCCGGGCCGACCGGGACCGGGGCCTGCTCCGGTTCCGGTTCCGGTTCCGGGCCGCCGCCGCGTGACGTTTCCCCGGCGTCGTGGCGGCGGCCCGCTCACCTTCCGATCCTGGTCCCGCTGTGGAGGACCGCCATGCTGAACATCGCGGACACGCTGCACCGCTGGTGCCGCGAGGCCCGCCCCTTCGCCCTCGCCACCGTCGTCGGCGTGCACGGCAGCGCCCCGCTGCCGACCGGTACGTCGGTCGCGGTGGACGAGGACGGCAACGCCGTCGGCAGCATCTCCGGCGGCTGCGTCGAGGGCGCGGTCTACGAGCTGTGCCGACAGGTGCTCCGCGACCGGGGCGCCCCGCGGCGGGCCTGGTTCGGTTACTCCGACGACGACGCCTTCGCCGTCGGCCTGACCTGCGGCGGCGAACTCGACGTCGTCGTCCAGCGCATCGACCCCGCGGGCCGGCCGCACCTGCTCACCGCCCTCTCCGAGATCGCTCGAGGGCGGCCGGTCGCCGTGGCGCAGGTCGTGGACGGCCCGGAACACCTCCTCGGCTCCACTCTGAGCGTGCTCGGCGATGACCATGCCGCCCACGGACGGGTGGGCGACGGCCCGGTGAACCGGGCCGTCGCCGAACACGCCAGGGCCCTGCTGCGGACCGGCCGCACCGCCCGCGCCGACATCGGCGGGGAGGCGGACGGCTGCCCCGAACGGCTGTCCGTCCTCGTCCACGTCCATGCGTCCCCGCCCCGCCTGCTGGTCTTCGGCGCCGTCGACTTCGCCGCCGCCCTGAGCCGGGCCGGCCGCTTCCTCGGCTACCACGTCACCGTCTGCGACGCCCGCCCCGTCTTCGCCACGACCGCACGCTTCCCGCACGCGGACGAGGTGGTGGTCGACTGGCCGCACCGCTACCTGGAACACACCGAGGTGGACGAGCGCACCGCCGTCTGCGTCCTCACGCACGACGCCAAGTTCGACATCCCCCTGCTGCGCCTGGCACTCGGCCTGCCCGTCGCCTACGTGGGGGCCATGGGCTCCCGGCGCACCCACGCCGAGCGCCTGCGGCTGCTGCGCGAGGAGGGCGTCCCGGACGACCACGTGGCCCGCCTGCGCTCCCCGATCGGCCTCGACCTCGGAGCCCGCACGCCCGAGGAGACGGCCGTCTCCATCACCGCGGAGATCATCGCCCGGGCCAACCACGGCACGGGCCGGCCGCTGAGCGGCATCACCGGCCCGATCCACCGGGATCTTCATGACTACCGGACCGCGGGTGCATCGCTCCTATAGCATGTTCGGTCATGTGACGATCCACCTCCTTACAACTGGCAAATCGAATAAAACAATTGATATCTATAACAACGCGGATTTTCTCGCGAATAAGACGCGGAATCACGTTCACCGCCCGGCCTCGAACCCGGACGATGCTGTGGGCCACAGCAGGTGTGGTGGCCCTCGGTTTTCTCATGGCGCTGGAGATCGCCGCGCGCCGCCTCGGCGTGCCCGGGCCGATCACGTGCCAGGTGCAGGAGGTGATCGTCGCCCCCAAGTCGGGCTTCCTGCTGTACGCCGCCATGGCGCTGACCATGGTGGTCCTCACCCGGCGGCAGCGGTTCATCGCCTTCGGCTTCGCACTCGGCATCGACGCCGTCTTCCTGGTGGTGCGCTGGGCGGTCGGCGCCGAGCTGGGGGACGCCCATCCCTTCGGCAACGGCGCGTTGTGGGTGATTCTGGGATGCGGGGTCTTCGCGGTGACGCGCCGCACCGGCCCGGAACGCGTCCTGATGCTGAAGGGCGTCGGGCTGGGCCTGCTGCTGGTGGCCGGCCGTAAGGCCGGTGACACCTGGCTGATCATCACCTCGAAGACCCGCCCGATGGTGCTCGACCCGTACGTGGCGACCGCCGACCACGCACTGGGCAACCCGTCGTGGCTGGTGGGCCGGATCGTCAAGGCCACCGGCGAGGCCGGTGCCATCGCCCTCGAAACCGTCTACGGCCAACTGGCGGTGGCCGCCGTCGTCGTCGCGCTCTACCAACTGCGCAACGTGGCCGCCGAGCGCCGCTTCCCGCGCCACCACCTGGTGCGGACCTTCCTCGTCATCGGCCTCCTCGGGCCTGGCATCTACATGATCTTCCCGGTCGTCGGCCCGGTCTTCGCCTACGGCCCGGGCGCCTCCGGCACCGGCGGCCTGCAGTGGGCGGTGGCCAACCTGTGGCCGGACCTGCCGCCACCGACCGACGTCGTCCCGCACGAGGTGCTGTACGACGGGATCACCCCCCGCAACTGCATGCCCAGCCTGCACACGGCATGGGCCGTCGCGATCTTCATCCATTCCCGCAGGGGCCCACGCGTGCTGCGCCACGCGGGCACGTTCTGGCTGATCGCCACGCTGACCGCCACGCTGGGATTCGGCTACCACTACGGCGTGGACCTCGTCGCCGGCGTGGTGTTCACGATCACGATCGAGGCGGCCCTGCGCTCGCTCGAACGCGGCTGGGACCGCTCCGGAATCCAGCTGGTCACCTACGGAGTGGCCGTCTTCACGGCGATGCTGCTGTCCTATCGCTATCTGCCGATGGAGATGGCCGCGCGTCCGTGGCTGTTCGGGCCGCTGCTCCTCCTGGCGATGGCCTCGGTGATCTACGGCTACGTACGGACCACCGGCCAGTGGGAGACGAAGGCCGTCCCGGCGCGGCAGCCGGCACCGGAACACGAACTGGTCAGCGGGTGAGGAGGACCGCCAGGGCGCTCACTGTGCCCGCGCCGGCGAGGAGGGCGCAGGCACAGGCGGCGTGGCGGCGCAGCAGGGCGTGCCGGAGGTCCGCGTAGCGGCTCTCGTACTCCTGCCGCAGCTCCTCGGCCCGCCGGACCGTGGCGTGCAGCAGCTGACGGGTGACGTCCAGACGCCGGCGGACGTAGTGGCCGGTGAGCTCCTCGGCCTGGGCGGTGGTCAGCCACGGCATCCCCGCGCAGAGTTCTTCCGCCTCGCGCCGTGCCTGATCGAGATGGGCGTGCGCGAGGAGATAGCCCTCGGCCTCGTCGGCCAGCACGTGCCGCGGGGTGCCGTACTGCACCTCACGGCCGCCGCGTCTCACGTCCGCCGGCCGTGGTGCCCGCCCGGCTCGACGACATCGCGTCGGCCGGTGTTCTCCGCCTCGTCCAGCTGGGCCACGTCGGGATGGTGCAGGTCGAAGGCGGGGGACTCGGAGCGGATCCGCGGCAGGGTGACGAAGTTGTGCCGCGGGGGCGGACACGAGGTCGCCCACTCCAGGGAACGCCCGTAGCCCCAGGGGTCGTTGACCTCGACCCGCTTGCCCTGCTGGGAGGTCTTCCACACGTTGTACAGGAACGGCAGCGTGGACAGCCCCAGCAGGAACGCGCCGATCGACGAGACGGTGTTCAGCCAGGTGAAGCCGTCCGCGGCCAGGTAGTCGGCGTACCGGCGGGGCATGCCCTCGGCGCCCAGCCAGTGCTGCACCAGGAACGTCGTGTGGAAGCCGACGAACAGCGTCCAGAAGTGGACCTTCTCGACGCGGTTGTCCAGCATCGTGCCGGTCATCTTCGGCCACCAGAAGCTGAAGCCGCCGAACATCGCGAACACGATCGTGCCGAAGAGCACGTAGTGGAAGTGCGCGACCACGAAGTAGGAGTCGGTCACGTGCCAGTCCAGGGGCGGCGAGCCGAGGATGACCCCGGTCAGACCGCCGAAGAGGAACGTGACCAGGAACCCGGCCGCCCACAGCATCGGCGCCTCGAAGGACAGCGAGCCCTTCCACATGGTGCCGATCCAGTTGAAGAACTTCACCCCCGTCGGCACGGCGATCAGATACGTCATGAAGGAGAAGAACGGCAGCAGCACCGCGCCGGTGGCGAACATGTGGTGCGCCCACACCGTCACGGACAGCCCGGCGATGGCGATCGTGGCGCCGATCAGGCCCGTGTAACCGAAGATCGGCTTACGGGCGAAGACGGGGATGATCTCGCTGATCACGCCGAAGAACGGCAGGGCCAGGATGTACACCTCGGGGTGGCCGAAGAACCAGAACAGATGCTGCCAGAGGATCGCGCCGCCGTTCTCCGCGTTGAACACCTGCGCCCCGAAACGGCGGTCGGCCTCCAGCACCAGCAGCGCGGCGGCCAGCACCGGGAACGCCAGCAGCACCAGCACCGAGGTGAGCAGCACGTTCCAGGTGAAGATCGGCATGCGGAACATGGTCATGCCGGGGGCGCGCATGCAGATGATCGTGGTGATGAAGTTGACGGCGCCGAGGATGGTGCCGAACCCGGACAGGGCCAGGCCCATCAGCCACAGGTCCCCGCCGACCTGGGGGGTGCGTTCCCCGCCGCTCAGCGGGGTGTAGGCGGTCCAGCCGAAGTCCGCCGCGCCCTGCGGGGTGAGGAGACTGCCGAGCACGATCAGGCCGCCGAAGAGGAACAGCCAGTACGAGAACATGTTCAGCCGCGGGAACGCCACGTCCGGGGAGCCGATCTGCAGCGGCATCACCGCGTTGGCGAACCCGGCGAACGTCGGCGTCGCGAACAGCAGCAGCATGATCGTGCCGTGCATGGTGAACGCCTGGTTGTACTGCTCGTGGGACAGCCACTGGATCCCCGGCCGGGCCAGCTCCGTCCGGATGGCCATCGCCAGCGCCCCGGCGATCAGGAAGAAGGCGAACGATGTGATCAGGTACAGGTGCCCGATCTTCTTGTGGTCCGTCGTCGTCAGCCAGGAGACGATCACCTGGCCCGGACCGCGGCGCTCCGCCGCCGGTACCGGAGCGACCGGTTCGGTATGTGTCGCCATGAGTTCCTCGATCGGCAGTGCGTAACCCAACCCGGCGGAAACTAGTCCCGCTGATCCGCAACAGCCGTCCGACGTGGGCCTTCTTTGGGCCAAACGGCCGAGCGGTCCATGCGAACGAGTGGTGTCCCGTTTCTCGGGCACAGGCGCGAGAAGCGTCACAGGGGGCGGTGGAGTCCGTGTGTGAGCCGGGCGAGGCAGGCGTCCAGGGCGTGCACGCGACCCGGCAGGGCCTCGCGCAGGTCCCACCAGCAGATGGCCTCGATCTCCTCGTTCGGCTCGAACGCCGCGACCTCGGCGCAACGCCCGGAGAACAGCGCGCCGTATTCGACACGCTGGTCCGGCGCGAGCGCGAAGCGCGGGTATCCGACGAACCGGAGCGGCTCCGCGGGTGTCTGCCCCGCTTCCTCCAGCAGTTCACGCTCGGCCCCCTGGCGGGGTGACTCGCCCGGCTCGATCAGTCCGCCGGGCAGCTCCCAGCCCTGCCGGAAGCGGTCGAACACCATCAGGACGCGATCACCGCGCCAGAGGGCCACCAGGGCGAGCGGCAGGGGCGCGTCACCGGGCGGTCGTTCCTCCGCCCGGCGGACGAAGGCGGTCAGGGCGTTGCCGCGATGATCGACGGCGAGCGGTTGCTCCGTGGCATCAGACATCTCCGCATGATGCCCGTCTCCGGCCCGAACGGCCTTTGTGCCGAACGGCCTTTGTATCGAACGGCCTTTGCACCGAACGGCCTTTGTGCCGAACCGGCCCGCGTACTCTCGCCTGATGGATGGGATCATCACACGATTGACCATCGCGGCCACGGCATCGGCGCCTGCTCTCCTCCTGCGTCCCTGGAGGCCGGCCGACGCCGCGGTCCTCGTGGGCCTGTACCGGGACGAGGCCATGCGGCGCTGGGTGAGTGCGGGCGTCCACGACCGTGGCAGTGCGGCACGGTGGATCCAGGATCAGCAACGCGGCTGGGACGCAGGGGACCGGTTCGCGTTCGCCGTCTCGGAGATCCAGGGGGACGCCGGCGAAGACGCGCTGGTGGGGCACGCGGTGCTCAAGAACGTCATGCCCGGCGCCTCGTCGGCAGAGGTCGGCTACTGGACCGCGGCGCACGCACGCGGCCGGGGCGTGGCTCCCCGGGCCCTGGAGGCGCTGACGGAATGGGCCTTTGACGCCTTCGCCGGCGACGGTCTGACCCGGCTGGAGCTCCTGCACCAGGCGGACAACACCGCCTCGTGCCGCGTCGCGCGGAAGTGCGGCTATGAGCTGTCCTCGCTCGTGGCCGCCGCGCCACCGGAGTTCCCCCTGGAAGCGCACCTGCACGCGCGGGTCCGTGACCTCTGAGTACGTCCCTGCGAGACGCCCGGTGCGTCACGCGCTGTCCAGGCCGGTGGTGAGTTCCTCGTGCCAGTGGAGGGAGACGCGCTGGTCGAGGATCGTCGCCGCGGCCACCGGGAGGGGGAGGTGGAGGAACTCCCGCAGTGCGTGGGCCGCCGCGGCGCGTGCGTCCCACGCGGTGAGGTCCTTGGGGGAGACGGGGGCGCTGTCGCCGTCCGCCAGGAGCCGCCGGGTCGCACGGGCCTCTGCTGCAAGGGTGCGCATGCGCGAGTCCAGGGGACCGTCCGGGTCGCAGGCGACGGGCAGGCCGCGGTGGATCCGGTCGAGGGCCTCCACCACCTCCGGGTAGGTGTCGAGACGCGTCTCCGATGCCAGGCGCGACAGTTGGGCCGCGAGGGCGGCGCGCAGGCGCTGCGGCGGTGTGGGCTCCACGAGGCCGGCCAGATCCAACTGCCGTACCTGGGAGGGGAATCCGCAGTCCTCCGCCCCGGGGAGGTCGTCCAGCAGGGGGAGCAGCAGGGCACTGGTCAGCTCCGCCGGGCCCTCCTCCTCCGGGTCGTAGGCGATGCCGAAGTCCTGTCGCAGTACGGCCAGTAAGCGGGTGTACGCGGTGGTCGAGCCGGGCCAGAGGTCCACGCCGAGCCGCCGCGCATGCGGTCCGCCGGCGCTGTTGCCCTCGCGCGGCGACATGACGCGCCGGGTGTCCTCCTGAGGACACGGCACGCCGTCCTCGGCGAAGGTGAGCACGACCTCCGGGCCGTGCCGGGTCAGGACCGCCGCGCGGGTGCCGGCGGACAGGGCGCGCAGCACCTCCGGCCGGGCGAACTGCGCGGGGCCGCCCTCCAGCGTGGCGTACGCCCAGCCGCCTGCCTCGCCCGCCCGGATCAGGGGCCGGTGCGCGGCCCACGGGGACTGCGCCGCCCGCTGGGCCTGCCGGCGGTCGCGCGGCCGTACGGTGGCGGGGACCGCGCCGAGCCGGCGCAGCATCTCGGCCGGCGTCAGACCGGCGGCGAACGCGACGTCCGGCTGGTCCGGCAGCGGGGCGGGCCTCGGCCGGTGGGTGCGGACGAAGAAGAGCCGCTGCGCCCCTTCCTGCCGGGGTGACGGCGGGGGACCACCGGCGGCGTCCGGGAAGACCGGGCGCTGGAGGGCCGGCGGGTCCGACTCCGGCTCGGCGAGCGCGGCGGCCCACGCCAGTGCGGAGACCGCCTCGGCGGGCACGGTCCGCTCCTCCTCCCACCCCAGCTTTCCGGCCACGGCCACGGGGACGCGGTCGAGGAACGGGCGACCGCCCTCCAGGGCGTCCGCGAGGTCGGCCAGAACATGACGCAGCGAGGGCCAGTGTGCGAAGGAGCGCTTCTCGTCGTCGAAGCGGCGGCCCACCTGTCCGTAGTGGGGCCCGGGGCGGCAGACGAGGAACAGGCCGTCCGAGGCCCGCCGGCCGATGCCCAGGGTCAGGGGCAGCCCGGCCTCGGCCACCCCGAGACTCCGCAGGAAGGTCGTGTCCCGCACGATGTCCGCGACACCGCACAGCGGGCCGCAGGACGCCAACTGAACTGCGCCGTCGTCGGGTTCCACCCCGTTGTGGCACCGCAGCGAGGCCACCAGATCAGGGTGGAACGGCACGCCGAGCGTGCGCTCCGCGTCCTCGATGCCGGCCTGCGACGCGGGTGGGCGCAGCGCGGCGTGGGAGAGGGGAGCGTGCCGGGCCAGCCAGGCGTCGACCCGGGCCCAGGACTCCTCGACGGCGGGGATGCTCATGGCAGCGGACCCTATGCCGGGCCACTGACAGCGCCCCCGCCCTCCTGGTGCCGCAGCGTCGTAATCCCGCCGATTTTGCGGACGTGGCGTACGGCGAGGTGAGCGACGCCGCGAGCGGCGCGAGAATGGTGAGGGCCTGGCGGCGTCCGCGCGGCAGCTCCGGCGAAACGATCCGCCGGACCCGCACCGCGGACCCGCACCGCGGGGACGGAAGCGCACCGCAGACACACCCGCACCGCAGACAGACCCCGCTCCCGGCCGGGCACGCCCCGCACAGCGATCGCACCGTCTTCAGCACCGTCTTCAGACCGGCACGCACGCGCCGGAACGGAGGACTGACTCATGGCCACCCCGCTCACCGCCGCCCGGCTCGTCGCCGCGCTGAAGGCCGAGGGCTGCGCCGTTCACGAGGTCGGCGGATGGCGCACCAACAACCGCAACCACAAGGGCCCGTGGGGCCCCGTGCACGGTGTGATGATCCATCACACCGTCACCGGCCCCGGCACGGCCGTCGTCGACCTGATCTACCACGGCCACAGCGCCCTGCCCGGTCCGCTCGCCACCGGATGCATCACCAAGGACGGCGTCGTCCACCTGACCGGCAACGGCCGGGCCAACCACGCCGGCGGCGGCGACGGCGACGTGCTCAATGCCGTCATCGGCGAGTCGTACGGCACGTACCCGCCCGCGACGCACGAGCACGACGGCTCCGCCGGCGCGGTCGACGGCAACGCCCGTTTCTACGGCTGGGAATGCGAGAACAGGGGCGACGGCAAGGACCCGTGGCCGAGTGTGCAGTACCTCGCCATCGTCAAGGCCACCGCCGCGATCTGCCGCGCGCACGGCTGGGGCCCCAAGAGCGCGATCGGTCACCTGGAGTGGAGCGACTGGAAGGTCGACCCGCGCGGATTCGACATGGCCGGCTTCCGCCGTGACGTCGCCGACGCCCTGGCCCTCCCGGCGGGCCTGTGGGAAGGAGAGGACCCCATGCCCCAGTACGTCAACCTCGGTGTCTCCCAGGGCTATCGGCTCGCGCCCGGTGCCTGGGACTCGGTCGAGTTCGCCACGGAGTGGGCCGACGAGACCGGCGACCACGCCACCGGCGGGAGCGTCTTCGCCCGTGGCCCGGCCCGTTTCAGCGGCAGCGTCAGCCTGCACATCGACGGCCTGCCGGCGGGCGCGGTCGTCCAGGCGCGCATGTCGGAGTACCAGGGCGACCAGCACCGCGCCGACCACCCGATCCACGAGATCGTCGGGACCGGCGGCGGCACCTTCGCGGTCGTGCCCCTGACGAAGCGGCTCCCGTCCGGCCGGAGCATGCGAATACGGCTGCTGAACCAGGCGGCCGTCCCGGTCACCGTCGCGAGCGCTGTGCTGACCGTGCTGGTGTGGAAGGAGAGCTGAGACCGGCTCTACTCGGCCGTAGGCAGTCCGGGGCCCATGCAGCGGACGTTCGCCGACGGCACTTCTGCGCGCACCAGGTAGGCCGCCACGGTGTCGTCCACGCACGCGTTGCCGCGGCTGGCGAACACGCCGTGGGAGTAGTCGTCGTCCAAGGTGACCAGGCGTGAGCCGGGCAGCGGGGGCTGGAGGCGGTGGGCGCCCTCGATCGGCGTGACGGGGTCGTGCGCGGAGGCGACGAGGAGGACCGGCGGCGCGTCCGGGCTGCCGAGCGGCGTGCGGTGGCCGGGCCGGTGGTACCAGTAGGCGCAGGTGCTCGCCTCCATGCCCGTCAGCACCGGCTGCGGATCGAGGCGGCGGGTGCGGCGGATGTCCGCGACGATGTCCCGGGGGCTGGGCGCAGGGCCATCGGCGCACGTGACGACGCGGTTGGCCGCCTCGTAGTTGCGGGAGTCGGGGCTGTCGAAGGCGCCGTCCGGGCGCAGGCCGTCCGGGTCGCCGTCGGTCAGAAAACCGCGCAGCCCGTCCGCGAGGCTCGCCCAGCGTTCCGTGCGGCCCAGGGCCAGGTACACGGCACGGTCGAACTCCGCCGGGCCGAAGCCCGCCACCGGCCGCGCGGCGAGCTCCCGGCGTACGCGCAGATGCGAGTCCCGTACCGCGGCCGGTGTCCCGCCCAGGCCGAAGCGCCCGGCGTGGGCGGCCGTCCAGGTGAGGAAGGTGCCGCGCTGCCGCACCAGGGCGCGGCTCTGGAGCACCTCGAAGTCGTACCAGTCGCCGGAGCCGACCACGCTGTCGAGCACCATACGACCGACGCGGTACGGGAAGCGGGCCGTGTAGGCGGCGCCGAGGCAGCTGCCGTAGGAGACGCCGAGGAAGCTCGTCCGCGGTTCGCCGAGGACCGCGCGTATCGCGTCCATGTCGTACGCCGTCTGCTCGGTGGACAGGTACGGCAGCAGGCGGCCCGCGTGCCTGGCGCAGTCGTCGGCCAGGGCGCGCAGGGACGGACAGGTACGTGCGCTCCGCCCTGGCTCCCGCCGGCACCGGGTCGCCGCCCGGACTGTCGAAGAGGCCGCCCATCGGACCGCACGTGACGGGGGTGCTCCGCCCGACGCCGCGCGGGTCGAACCCGACGACGTCGTACGCACGCCGCACGCTCTCGGGGAGCTTCGCCCGCTTGGTGACCGCGTAGGGGAGCCCTGAGCCGCCCGGGCCGCCCGGGTTGACCAGCAGGATGCCGCGCCGTTCGGCGGGCGTGCCCGAGGCGCGGACCCGGGACACCGCCACCTCGATGCGCGGCCCCGAGGGGCGGTGCCGGTCGAGCGGCACGCTCAGCCGCCCGCACTCGACGCGCTCCGGTGCGGCCGGCCGGGGGACGGAGTCGGGGCAGGAGGTGAAGCGGAGTGGGGAGAGCGCTTCGGCGGCCTGGACCGGGGCGGCGGGGAGCAGCGCGGTGGCGGCCGCGAGGGCGCACAAGAACGCGGTGCGGCGTGCGGAACGGGTCAAGGGAGTCTCCAGAAGATCTTCGCCCAACCAGGTGACAATGAAAATGATTATCGATAACGTCTCTCGCGGGACCACCCGGCACCCTCCCCGGAGGGCTCGCCGGGCTGCCCGCGCGCCGTGAACTCACAGCCTTGAAAGGGGAGTTGTGGCTCATCTGTTGGTGGTCGAGAGCTGGGTCGGGTCCATGAGCAGACTGCTGCCGCGGGCGATCCGGGAGAACGGGCACGCGTTCACGTTCCTCACCCGCGACTTGCACCACTACCTGCGCTCGGCGCCCGAGGGGACGGCCCATCCGCTGCTCGGCGCCCGCAACGTCATCACCGCCGACACCAACGACATCGAGGCACTGCTGCCCGAGGTCGAGCGGCTGCACGGGGTCCTCGGCTTCGACGGGGTCGTGACCTCCTGCGACTACTACCTGCCGACGGTGGCCCGGATCGCGGGGCGCCTCGGTCTGCCCGGCCCAGGTCCCGAGGCCGTGGAGAACGCCTGCCGCAAGGACGCCACCCGCCGCGTCCTCGACGACGCCGGGGTGCCCGGACCGCGCTTCGCCGTGCGCGAGGAGTGGGCCGACATCGCGCGGGCCGCGCGGGAGATCGGCTACCCGCTCGTCGTCAAGCCCGTCGACCTGTGCGCGGGCATGTACGTGCGACGGGTGGACGACGAGACCCAACTCGCCGCCGCCTGCCGGGCCCTGGCCGACTTCCCGGTCAACGCGCGCGGACAGCGGCGGACGCCCGTGGTGCTGCTGGAGGAGCTGCTGGACGGCCCCGAGGTCAGCGTCGAGACGGTGTCGCACGCCGGCGCGGTCCACGTGGTGGGCGTGACCGACAAGAGCGTCGGCGGCGCACCCGCCTTCGTCGAGACCGGCCACATGTTCCCCGCCGCCCTGCCGCCCGGCGACACCGAGGCCGCCGAACACACCGCCCTGGCCGCACTCAAGGCCCTCGCCCTGACCGACGGGGTCGTGGCGCACACGGAGATCAAGCTCACCTCCGCCGGTCCGCGCGTGGTCGAGGTCAACCCCCGGCCCGCCGGGAACCGCATCACCGAACTCATACGCCACGTCACCGGAATCGACCTCGCCGCCGCCTTCGTGGACGTCGCCCTGGGCCGCGCCCCCGACCTGCGGCGCGTCGACACCGGTCTGCGCAGCGCCGCGATCGGCTTCCTGGTGCCGGAGGCCTCCGGCACCCTCGAAGCGCTGGACGGCAGCGGCGTACGGGACCTGCCCGGTGTGCTGGAGGCCCAACTCGCCGAGCCCGGCAGGGCCGTGAAGGCGGCGGGCAGCAACAACGAGTACCTCGGACACGTCATGGCCGGCGACGCCGACGGGCTCGGGGCCCGCGAGCGCGTCGAGAGCCTGCTGGACGGGCTGCGCGCCGGGCTGGTGATCCGATGACCACCGCGACCAGTGGCGTCTCGTACGACGACCTTGTGGCCCGGGTGCGCGCGGGCGCCCTCGGCCCCGACCCGGCCACCCAGCGCATCTCCGTCGCCTTCACCACCCGGCAGGCCGTACGGCACGACGGGCGCGGCACCGGCTACCGCAACGAGGTGCTCAGCCTGCGCCTGGCCGAGGCCGTCGGCTCCTGCGCGGTCGAGCCCGGGACGCTCCCGGACAGCGCCGTCGAGGACTGCGTGGGCGCGGACGTGGCGCGACTGCTGGAGCACCCGCTGCCGCCGGTGCGGGTGGCGGCCCTCGACGCCTACCTGATGCACGTCCTGCCGCACACTCCCGCCCAGGGGGCCAGGACCCTGCCACTGCTCGCCGGGTCGTCGCTGGAGAAGTCCCGGGCCCGCGCCCAGGCCGTCGTCGCCCTGCTCGACCTGCCTCCCGGCGCCACGGTGCTCGTGGTGGGCGTCGTCAACTCCCTCCTGGAGGCGCTGCGTTCACGCGGCCTGCGCTACGTCCCCTGCGATCTCAAGGGCGGTGAGACCGAGTGGGGCGAGCCGGTCGTCACCGACGCGCTCGCCGCGGCCGGCTCCTGTGACGCGCTGCTCGTCTCCGGCATGACCCTGGGCAACGGCACCTTCGAACCGCTGCGGCGGCACGCACTGGCGCACGGCAAGCAGCTGGTGATGTTCGCCCAGACGGGGAGCGCCGTGCTGCCCCGCTTCCTCGGGCACGGCGTCAGCGGGGTGTGCGCGGAGCCGTACCCGTTCTTCTGGCTCGACGGCGGCCCCGGTGTCCTGCACCGCTATGACGGCTGCTGCCCGGGAGGCGGGCGATGACCGTCACCGCGCACCGGCCCGCCGCGCGACGGGAACTGCTCTCCCTGGTCGGCCGTACCCCTCTGGCCCGCATCACCGCCGACCTGCCGGGCCCGCACCCCGGTTTCTGGGCCAAGCTCGAAGGGCTGGCGGCGGGCGGGATGAAGGCACGCGCCGCCGTGTCCATGCTGCTGGGCGCCCGCGACCGCGGCGAACTGCTGCCCGGTGCCCCGGTGGTGGAGTCCACCTCCGGCACGCTCGGCATCGGGCTCGCCTTCGCCGGGCAGGCCCTCGGCCACCCCGTCGTGCTGGTCGGCGACAGTGAACTGGAGCCGTCCATGCGACAGTTGCTGCGCGCCCATGGAGTGCGGCTGGAGGTCGTGGACCGGCCGGCGCCGCGGGGAGGCTGGCAGGCCGCGCGCCTGGTCCGGCTGCGGGAACTGCTCGCCGAACTGCCCGGCGCCTACTGGCCCGACCAGTACAACAACCCCGACAACACCGCCGGCTACGCCTCCCTGGCGGCCGAACTCGCCGTCCAACTCGATCACCTGGACATCCTGGTGTGCAGCGTCGGCACCGGCGGCCACAGCGCCGGCATCATCGGCCCGCTGCGGCGGCACTGGCCCGCCCTGCGGCTCATCGGCGTCGATGCCACCGGCTCCACCATCTTCGGCCAGCCCGCCCGGCCCCGGCTGATGCGCGGCCTGGGCAGCAGCATCCACCCGCGCAACGTCGCCTACGACGCCTTCGACGAGGTCCACTGGATCGGCCCCGCCGAGGCCGTCGACAGCTGCCGCAGGCTGGCGCGCGGCGCCTTCGTCAGCGGCGGCTGGAGCACCGGCGCCGCCGCCCGGGTCGCCGCCTGGGCCGCCCGCGTCCACCCCGGGGCGGTCGTCGCCACCGTCTTCCCCGACGGCCCGCACCGCTACCTCGGCACGGTCTACGACGACGACTTCACCACCGCCCACGGCCTCGACCCGGCCGCCGCGGCCACCCGGCCCGTCGAGATCCCGCACCCGCACGCGGCGGAGGCGGCCGGCTGGGCCCGCTGCACCCGCGTCAGCGACCCGCTCACCGCCCCTGCCCTCCAGGCCCCTGCCCTCCAGGAAGAGAGCCCGTGAAGTCCAGCCTGCGCACCGTACGCCTCGTACTCGCCGAGCCGCTGCGCATCTCCCGTTCCACCATGGCCGCGCGCGACGCCGTGTGGCTGACCGTCGAGCACGACGGACTGCACGGTCACGGCGAGGCCGTCACCAGCGTGTACTACGGACTCGGCACCGAGACGCTGCTGCGGCTCCTCACGGCCGTGGACCTGAGCCGTTTTTCCGATCCGGAGAGTGCCCTGGACGCCCTGCGGGCGGGGGAGTGGCTCGACGGTGACGTGCCGCCCGCCGTCACCGCCGCCGTCGAGTCGGCGCTGCTCGACCTGGCCGGCAAGCGCGCGGGCGTCCCCGTGCACCGCCTCCTCGGAGCCGCCCCACCGCCCGTCGCCGCCACCGCCCGCACCATCGGCATCACGTCCCCCGGCCATGCGGCCGCCCAGGCCCGGCGGCTCACCGCGAGCGGCTTCGAGGTCCTCAAGGTCAAGGCGGGCGCCCCCGACCCCGAGGACGACATCGAGCGCGTCCGCGTCATCCGTGATGCCGCGCCCCGGGCCCGGCTGCTCCTCGACCCCAACGGCGCCTGGTCCGTGGCGCAGGCGGACGCCCTGCTGACGCGCTTCGCCGACCTCGGCGTGGAGGCCGTCGAGCAGCCCGTCGCCCCCGGCGACCCGGACGCCCTGGCCGCCCTCGCGCAACGCGCACCGCTGCCCGTCATCGCCGACGAGGACGCCGTCGGCCTGGAGGACGTCCGCCGCCTCGCCGGACGGGTCCAGGGCGTCAACGTCAAGCTCCCCAAGTGCGGCGGCGTGCACGCGGCCCTGCGCATCGCCGAGGCCGTCGAGGGCAGCGGCACCGCCCTCATGCTGGGCTGCCTCACCGCCAGCAGCCTCGGCCTCGCCCCCGCCGTCCACCTGGCCGACCGGGCACGCTGGGCCGACCTCGACGGGCATCTGCTGCTCGCCCGCGACCCGTGGACCGGCATCGGCGGCGCCGACGGCGTCGTACGCGCTGCCGACCGTCCCGGCCTGGGCGTCGAGGAGGTGGCGGTCCGTGAAGACGTGGCATGAGATGAGGCGCTTCCCCCTCGCCGTGCGGCTCCTGCTGGTCAACCAGCTCGGCGTCAACACCGGCTTCTACCTGCTCATCCCCTACCTCGCCACCCACCTCACCGAGAACCTGGGCCTGTCGGCGGCGGTCGTCGGCATCGTCCTGGGCGTGCGCAACCTCAGCCAGCAAGGCTTGTTCATCATCGGCGGTTCCGCCTCGGACCGGCTCGGCGCGCGCGGCGTCATCATCGCCGGGTGCGCCCTGCGCACCCTCGGATTCGCGCTGTTCGCGCTCGGCGACGGACTGGCGGTGCTGCTCGCCGCCTCCGTGCTCAGCGGAGTCGCCGGGGCCCTGTTCAACCCGGCCGTGCGCGCCTATCTCGCCCAGGAGGCGGGGGAGAACAAGGCAGAGGCGTTCGCCCTGTTCAACGTCTTCGCCACCACCGGCGCCCTGATCGGCCCGCTGCTGGGCAGCGCCCTGCTGCTCGTCGACTTCCGCACCTCCGCGCTCACCGCCGCCGGCATCTTCGCCGTCCTCACCGTGGCGCAGGCCCTCGTCCTGCCCGCGCGGAAGACGGAGCCCAGCGGCGGCGGTGTCCTCGGGGACTGGCGCGAGGTGCTCGGCAACCGGGCGTTCCTGGCCTTCGCGCTCGCCATGGTCGGCATGTTCACCCTGGAGAACCAGCTGTACCTCCTGCTGCCGGACAGGGCCAGGGAAGCCACCGGCTGGGACGGCGCGGCGGGCATCGTCTTCCTCGTCGGCACGGTGGCCAACCTGGCGCTGCAACTGAGGATCACCAGGAGTCTCAAGACCCGTGGCAGCAGGGGGCGTTGGGTCGCCGTCGGGCTCGCCGTGACGGGGCTGTCCTTCCTGCCGCCGGCCCTCGTGCCGGGCGTTCTGCCCCTCCTGGCGGGCGCCCTGCTGCTCTCCATCGGCCTCATGGTCGCCCAGCCGTTCGTGATGGAGCTGATCCCCGGCTTCGGCCGCCCCGGACTCACCGGCACCTACTTCGGCATCTTCTACGTCGTCTCCGGCGTCGCCGCCGCCCTCGGCAACACCGCCGTCGGCTGGGCCATGGACACCGGCGAACAGGGCGCCGCGTGGCTGCCCTGGCTGTGCTGCGCCCTCCTCGGCCTGGCCTCCGCGCTCGGCGTGGCGTGGCTGCACCGGCTCGGCGCCCTGCCCGCGAGCCCGGCCCCGGGCGTCCCCGCCCCGGCGGGGGAGAGGAGCAAGGCGTGACCCCGGTGAACCAGGCCGTGACCAGCGGCAACCTCCTCACCGACAACCCCGCCCTGTACGAGGCCCGTTTCCCCGACACCGAGCGCCTCGCCGCACGGTGGACGGAGGACTGCCTGCGCCGCCACGGGGCCGGGCCGCGCGTGCTCGACATGGGGTGCGGAACCGGCCGCGACGCCGCCGCCCTGCACGCGGCCGGCCGGACCGTGACCGGCGCCGACCTCTCCGAGACGATGCTCAGCCACGCCCGCGCCCACCACCCCGGTCCCCAGTACGTCCGGGCCGACCTGCAGGGCTTCGACCTCGGCCGCTTCGACGCCGTCGTCTGCCTGGACAGCTCCCTGCTGTACTGCCACACCAACGACCAGCTCGACGGCTTCCTCGCCTCCTGCCGCACAGCACTCGCTCCGGGCGGCCTGCTCGTCGCGGAGATGCGCAACGGCGCCTACTTCCTGGGCCGCACCGACCTGCTCGACCGCTCCGCCGTCAACGCGTTCACCTGGCAGGGCAGGACCTACCGATCCACCACCACGCTGACGGTGGACCGGACCGCCCAGCTCCTGCGCCGCACCCGCGTCTGGAGCACCGACGACGGATCCCCGCCCGTCGAACAGCGCTCCGCCTGGCGGCTGCTGTTCCCGCAGGAGCTGCGGCACTTCCTCGCCACGCACGGCTTCGAGGTGCTCGAACTCCACGACGGCCCCGGCCCGCGCACCGAACCCCCTTGGCGGCAGGGCGAGTCGCCCGGCACGACCACGGACGCCGACCGGCTGCACGTCGTCGCACGTCTTCGCACCCTCTGACCCGAAGGACCAGTCATGAACGACGAACGCTTCCCCGGCCTGCGCCGCCGCGGCTTCCTCGCCGCCGGCACCGGCGTCGCCGCCCTCGCCCTCACCGGCTGCGGCGGCGGCACCGACGGCAAGGCGGACAGCGGCAGCGGCGGAACCCCGAAGCGCGGCGGACGGCTGCGCGCCGCCTTCGCCGGAGGCGGCGCGAGCGAGACCCTCGACCCGCACCTGGCCAACCTGTTCGCCGACGTCGCCCGCGCCAAGGCCCTCTACGACAAGCTCGCCGACTACGGCGCCGACCTCTCAGCCCAGCCCCGCCTCGCCGCGAAGTGGGAGTCGAACAAGAGCCTCGACCGCTGGCAGGTCACCCTGCGCGAGGCCGCCTTCCACGACGGCAGGCCGGTCACCGCCAAGGACGTCCTCTACAGCTACCGCCGCATCGCCGACCCCGAGCAGGCGTTCCGCGCCAAGGCGTCCCTGGAACCCATCGACCTCGACGCCAGCCGCGCCACCGGCGAACGGACCGTCGAGTTCGTCCTCAAGCGCCCCACGGCCGAATTCCCCAACGTACTGGCCGCGTTCGGCGCGTACATCGTCCCCGAGAACGCCACCGGCACCGACTTCGACAAGAAGCCGGTCGGCTCCGGCCCCTTCCGCTTCGTCTCCTTCGCGCCCGGCCGCTCCGCCGTCTTCCGCCGCCACGAGAACTACTGGGACGGCGCCCCGCACCTCGACGAGATCGAGTTCGTCGTCGCCAACGAGGAGTCCGCGCGCGTCAACGCACTCCTCGCCGGCCAGGTCGAGTACGCCCACGAGCTCAACCCCACCACCGCCCGCGCCCACGAGGGCCGGGGCCGGATCGAGATCGTCCGGCTGCGCAACAGCGCCATGCAGGCCTTCTGCATGAAGACCGACCGGCCGCCCTTCGACGACAAGCGGGTGCGCGAGGCGTTCTTCCTCATCGCCGACCGGAAGGAACTCGTCGACGGCGCCCTGTCCGGCGCGGGCGAAGTCGGCAACGACCTGTTCGGCAAGGGCTACGAGTACTACGCCGACGGCCTGCCCCAGCGCGAGCAGGACCTGGACCGCGCCCGTCGCCTGCTGAAGCAGGCGGGTGCCGAAAAACTGAAGGTCACCCTGGACACCTCCGCCGTCGCCGCCGGTTTCACCGAGGCCGCGAGCATCTTCCGCGACCAGGCCGCCAAGGCCGGTGTCACCATCGACGTGAAGATGGGCAGCAAGGACTCCTACTGGAGCGACATCCTCGACGGCGGCACCCTGTGCTGCTACCGCTCCGGCGCCATGCCCATCGAGGCCCACATCTCCCAGCGGCTGCTCACCGGCTCCACCACCAACGCCACCAAGTGGCAGCACAAGGACTTCGACGCCCTCTACCAGCAGGCCCAGTCCACCCGCGACAAGACCGAACGAGCCGCCGTCTACGAGCGGATGCAGCGCCGCCTGTACACCGAGGGCGGCTTCCTCATCTGGGGCTTCGCCGACTGGATCCTCGGAACGGCCCGCAACGTCAAGGGAGTCGAGACCAAGGCGCCCGCCAACACCCTCGACTGGGCCCGCTTCGACAAGGTGTGGCTGGCGTGAGCGGTCTGCGCTCCTTCGTCGCCCGGCGGCTGCTCCTCGGTGCCGCGCAGACCGTGGCGGTCGTGCTGCTGGTCTTCGCGCTCACCGAGGCGCTGCCGGGCGACGCGGCGGTGGCCCTCGCGGGCGACCAGCCCGACCCGGCGCGCATCGCCGCGATCCGCGAGACCATGGACCTGGACCGGCCCGCCCACGAACGTCTCGCGGACTGGGCCACGGGCCTGCTGCACGGCGACTTCGGCACGTCCCTGACCTCCGGCCGCCCGGTGGCCCGGTACATCGCCGACGGCTTCGGCCCGAGCCTGCTGCTGGCCGCGCTCACCCTGGCCCTGCTCGTCCCGCTCGGCTTCGGGCTAGGTGTGCTCGCCGCCCGTCACGAGGGGCGGCTGATCGACCGGCTGGTCAGCTGCGCCACGCTCGCCGTGTACGCCGTACCCGAGTTCGCCCTCGGCGTGCTGCTGGTGACCGTGTTCGCGCTGAAACTGGCCTGGCTGCCGCCCACCGCTGTGGGCTACGGCACCGACCTGCTCGGCCACCCGGCCGTGCTCGTCCTCCCCGTGCTGGTCCTGCTCTCCCGCCCGGTCTGCTCCCTCTCCCGCCTGGTCCGCGCCGGCATGGTCGACGCACTCGCCTCGCCCTACGCCGCCCACGCCCGCCGCTACGGCGTCCCCGGCGCCCGCGTCCGCTACACCCACGCCCTGCCCAACGCCCTCGCCCCGGCCGCCCAGCAACTCGCCCGTACCGTCGACTGGCTGCTGTGCGGGGTCATCGTCGTGGAGGCGCTGTTCGTCATCCCCGGCCTCGGCACGGTCCTCCTCAACGCCGTCGCCGAGCGCGATGTGCCGGTCGTGCAGGGGCTGGCGGTGGTGTTCGGCGTGCTGACCGTCGTACTGAATCTGGGCGCGGACCTGGTGGCGTACCGGCTGACGCCCCGGGCGGGGGTGGCGGCGTGACACGCCGGTTCCTCCTCGGCCTCGCCGTCGTCGCGGTCCCGCTGCTCCTCGCCCTCCTGGGCCCCCTGTTCGCCGGTGAACCCGGCCCCCGCGCCCCCTCCTTCGCCCTCGGTGACGGCCACTGGCTCGGCACCGACTTCGTGGGCCGGGACGTCTGGCGGCAAGTGCTGCACGGCGGCCGTACGGTCGTGCTGACGGCGCTCGCCGCGACGGCCCTGGCCTACCTGGTCGCGCTGCCGGTCGGACTCGTCAGCGCGGTCACCCACGCCCGGCGCCTGGAGGAGCTGCTGATGCGGCCCCTCGACGTGCTGCTCGCCGTACCGTCGCTGCTGCTGGTCCTGCTGGTGGCGTCCGTGTTCTCGCCGGGTGCCGCCGGGCTCGCGCTGCTGGTCGCGCTGGTGAACGTGCCCGACGCCGCCCGGATCGTCCGGGCCGCGGCGGCCGAGGCGGCGGCCCGGCCCGCGGTGGAGGCGCTGCGCATGCAGGGCGAGACGTGGTGGCGGGTCGCCGTCGGCTACGTCGGCCGTTCGGCCCTGCGCACCCTGGCCGCCGACGCCGGCATCCGGCTGACCGGTGTGCTGTACCTGGTGTCGACGGCCGCGTTCCTCGGTGTCGGTGTCGCCCCGGACGCCGCCGACTGGGCGGTCATGGTCGACCGCAACCGCACCGGCCTCTTCGTCCAGCCCTGGGCCGTGGTCGTGCCCGCCCTGCTGATCGTCGCCCTCACGACGGGCATCAACCTGCTCTTCGACGCCGCGCTGGAGAAGAGCAACGGACGGAAAGGACGGCGCGCGTGAACCAAGAGACGGAAGCGGCTGACATCGTCGCCGAGATCCGCGACCTGCGCGTCGAGATCGACGGCCGCGCGATCGTCGACGGCGTGAACCTGCGCGTGCTCCCCGGCCGCGTGACCGCCCTGGTCGGCGCCTCCGGCAGCGGCAAGACCACCACCGGCCTGGCACTGCTGGGGGAGTACCCGGCCGGTGCCCGGGTCACGGGGGAGGTGCGCCGGCCCGCGGACGGCCCGGTCGGGTACGTGCCCCAGCATCCCGCCGCCGTCCTCAACCCGGCCCGCCGCGTCAGCGCCCTGCTCGACGACATCACCCGCCCCCGGGTACGCCACCTGCCCCGCCGCGAACGCCGCAGCGCGGCCCGCGAACTGGTCCTGCGGGCCCTGTCCGACGCCCAGCTCCCGGACGCCGAAGCCCTGTTGCGCCGCTACCCGCACCAGCTCTCCGGCGGCCAGCAGCAACGCGTCGTCCTCGCCCAGGCCCTGCTGCTCGGCGCGCGTGTCATCGTCGCCGACGAACCCACCACCGGCCAGGACGCGCTGACCAAGCGCCGCATCACCGACCAGCTCGCGGCGGTCGCCGCCCGCGGCATCGCGGTCCTCCTGCTCAGCCACGACCTGGACGTCGTCCGCGCGCTCGCCGACGAGGTCCTCGTCATGCGCGCGGGACGGGTCGTGGAGTCGGGGCCCGTGGCGCGGCTGTGGGCGGCGCCCCGCCACGAGTGGACCCGCCGGCTGCTCGACGCGCAGCGGGCGCAGCCACAGGGCGCGGTGAGCGGCGGCGCCCGTCAACCCGCCCTGGAGGTACGGGACCTGACCGCCGTGTACGACCGCGGGAACACCGTCCTGCGCGTCCCGCACCTCGCGCTCCACCCCGGCGAGTGCCTGGCCGTGGTCGGCCGCTCCGGCAGCGGCAAGACCACGCTCGCCCGCTGCCTCGCCGGCCTCCACCGCGACCACGACGGCGAGATCCTGCTCGACGGCACGCCGCTCCCGCGCAGCCTGCGCCACCGCGGCCGTGACCGGCTCGCCGCGGTGCAGTACGTCTTCCAGGACGCCCGCGCCGCCTTCGACGAGCACCGGCCCGTCCTGCCCCAGGTGGCTCGCACGGCGGTGCGGCTGCGGGGCGCCGGCGAACGGGCGGCGACGGACGAGGCGTCGGCCACCCTGGGCCGCCTCGGCCTGCCGGAGGAACTGGCCCGCCGCCGCCCCGGCGCACTCTCCGGCGGCGAACTCCAGCGCGCCGCCCTCGCCCGCGCCCTCCTCGCCCACCCCCGCGTCCTGGTCTGCGACGAGATCACCTCCGGCCTCGACACCGCCACCCGCCGGGCCATCCTCGACCTGCTCGCCGCACTGGTCCGCGACCGCGACGGCCTCGCCCTCGTCCTCATCACCCACGACCTGGACACGGCGTCGGCCGCCCACCGCATCGCCGTACTCGACGCCGGCGAGATCGTCGAACAGGGCCCGTCCCGGCGGATCCTGACCGAGCCACGGCACCCTTTCACCGTCGCCCTGGCGGAGACGATCGCCCGTCCGGGCACGTACACCCGGGCATGAACCGAAGCGAGTCACCCCCGTTACGAGTTGAACCGGGGCACGGCCCTGTGATTAGGGTGCGGGCGATGTTCTGCGCAGACGCCACCCCCTTATCCCGAGCAGGAAGAGGCACAGCCGCTTCGCGTTGTTCCGGGAGGGCCCGTGAGTGACACGGTGACGACGGCCCGCCCGGTGGCCGGGGAGACCCGGGCGCCGAGGGGAACGGAACAGGGCGCGGCGGCCCGCCCGGCGAGGCAGCGGGACGCGTTCTTCGACAACGCCAAGTACCTGGCGATCGTGCTGGTGGCCGCGGGACACGCCTGGGAGCCGCTGCGGCCGGACAGCAGGGCCGTCACCGCGCTCTACATGGTCGTCTACGCGTTCCACATGCCGGCGTTCATCGTCATCTCCGGCTACTTCTCGCGCACCTTCGACGGAAGCCCGGGGCGCCTCAAACGCCTGGTCACCGGTGTCGCCGTGCCGTACGTGGTGTTCGAGACGGCGTACACCCTGTTCACCCGGTGGACCAGCCAGGACCCCGACCGCCCGGTCAGCCTGCTGGACCCGCTGTATCTGACCTGGTTCCTGGCGGCGTTGTTCGTCTGGCGGCTGACGACGCCGGTGTGGCGGCATGTGCGGTGGCCGCTGCCGACGGCCCTCGCCGTCGCGATGCTGGCGACGCTCTCACCGTCCGTCGGCCACGACCTCGACCTCCAGCGCACCCTCCAGTTCCTGCCGTACTTCGTGCTCGGCCTGCTGCTGCGGCCGGAGCACTTCCGGCTGGTGCGCCGGCGCGGGGCGCGGATCCTCGCCGTGCCCGTGGCCGGATGCGCCCTGGGGGTGGCGTACTGGGTGGTGCCGCGGATGAACTACGCCTGGTTCTTCCACGCCGACAGCGCCCGGGAACTGGCGGCCCCGTCCTGGTACGGGCCCGTGATGACGCTGGCGGCCTTCGGCTGCTCGGCCGTCCTGGTCACCTGCTTCCTCGCCTGGGTGCCCGGGCGCCGGACGTGGTTCACCGCCCTGGGCGCGGGCACACTGTCCGGCTATCTGCTGCACGGTTTCGTCGCGCAGGCCGCCGAGTACGGGGGCTGGTACGAGCCGGCCTGGGTCCACGGGCCTGTGGGCGCGCTCGCCGCCACGCTGGTCGCGGCCGTGGTGGTCACGGCGCTGTGCACGCCGTCCGTGCGGCGTGTCTTCCGCTGTGTGACCGAACCGGGAATGGCGTGGGCCTTCGGCAGGGGGAACGCGGTCCCGCGGCCGGGCGATGCCCGCGGGTGACGCCTACTGCTGGGTGGCGGCTTCCTGCTGCACCGGGGCGTGCCCGTTCAGGGCCTGCGTCATCTGGTGCTGTGTCTCTTCGGCGACGACGCGAGCCTCCTCGACGACGTCACCGCGTTCGCGTATGAGGCTTTCGTAGATCGGGAGTTCTTCGGTCCGGGTCGAGTCGGGTTTCACAGGTCTGTCCTATCGCTTTGCGGCCGGGTCTGAGGGGCCCGTGTAAGTCTGCGCCATGCCGTGCCGCGGTGTTACCCACCCCCGTCGTGTCCAGAATTCCGTCACGAGCTTCGCGAATTCCCCAACTTTGAGACCGTGAGGAAAAGCCCCGGGCACGGCGAAGGGCCCCGGGAATCGCGTCCCGGGGCCCATCACGCGGAAGTCGTCAGAGCGACGTCGTGTGAATGCCCGCGCTGCCGGAAGCCGCCCCGCCCTCCGGCGACAGGGATCCCTGGAGGCTGCCGCAGAGCTCGGCGGTCAGGGGCCCGACCAGGCCGGTGGACAGGCCGCCCACGAGGCTCGCGGAGGCACCGCCCGCCATGCCGCCGGAGATGTTCTCCAGGTCGGCGTCGGACAGCTCGGCGATGTCGACCCGAGAGGTGAGGTTCATTGGAGGTGTTTCCCTTCGCGTGAATGTCTCGCAATGGCGGCGCGCGTGGGGGGTCGCCGGATCCAGAACCGAGATTCCGCACCGGTGGCTCCGCCGTGGGCAGGATCAAAGCACCCCGCGGGAGAAAAGTTCCAGCCAACTCCCGGCATCACACCGGGCCTTTCGGTGACCGTCTTCACGGTCATGACCGTGGGCACACGAAATGCGCCCACTTCTTCACACACTCCGTCGCCCTGCCGACCGCACGGGTATTGCGCCCCGATTCCCGAAGCGGGCACTTCGGCGCCAAGTGCCCCTGCCGCGACATGGACTTGGCGCCCGGCGTGCCGTCCCACGGCGTCCTGGCGCAGGGTGTGCAGATTGGCTGGAGGTTCGGCTTCCGCTCCGTCAGGCCGCCGCGGCCGGCTGCATGAGCCGGGCCAGCAGATCGTCCAGGGTGACCAGGCCGGTGAGCCGGCCCGCGGTGTCACGGACCACGGCCAGGGAGGACCGGCGGCGGCGCAGCACCTCGATCGCGTCGGCGAGCGTGGTGGCCTCCGTCAGCTCGGGCACCGGACGGGCCAGTTCCCGGGCGGTCGTGGCCCGCCCCCGGGCCCGGGCGACCAGGGCGTCACGGGCGTGGACCGAGCCGAGGACGGTGCCGTTCTCCCGGACCAGCAGCCGGGTGCGGTCGTGCGCGGCGGCCAGTCGCAGCAGTGCCTCGACGTCCGTGCCGCCCTCGATCCAGGTGAGCTCCGCGGCCGGGATCCGCAGCGCCGCGACCGGCGTCTCCGGCTCGGTCAGCGAGCGGGTCAGCAGCTCCGAGTCGGTCGCGCTGATCAGGCCCAGCCGCTCGGACTCCGCCACCAGGTGCGTGAGCTGCTCCCGGTTGTGCACCGAGGCCAGTTCGTCGCGCGGGGCCACCCGGCACAGCCGTACCAGCGCGTTGCTCACGGCGTTGAGCAGCCGGATCAGCGGCCGTACGGCCCGCACCACGGCCCGGAACGGCGGGGAGAGCAGCATCGCCGAACGCTCGGGGTGGGCGATCGCCCACGATTTGGGGGCCATCTCACCGACCACCATGTGCAGGAACACCACCACGACCATGGCCACGGCGAACGCCACGCCGTAGCTCACGGCACCGGGCAGGCCCAGCGTGTGCAGCAGCGGGTCGAGTTCATGCGAGATCGCCGGCTTGGACACCGAGCCCAGGCCCAGCGTGCACACAGTGATGCCCAGTTGGGCGCCGGCCAGCATCAGCGACAGCTCGCGCATGCCGGCCAGGGCCGCCCCGGCGCCGCGCCGCCCCTCGGCCGCCGCCTTCTCCATGCGGTGCCGCTTGGCGGCGACCAGCGCGAACTCGGCCGCCACGAAGAATCCGCTGCCGATCAGCAGCAGCACGGTCACGAAGACCGCCATCGGGAAACTCACGCGATCTCCTCGGCTTCCACGGCCCGCACGACCGGGCTGATCCGGACCCGGTCGGCCACATGCCGGTCGAGCGTGCGGACGTCGATCACGGCGCGGGCGCCGTCGGGCAGTTCGACCGTGACCCGGTCGCCGACGGTCGGGAAGCGGCCGAGCCGGTCCACGACCAGGCCGGCCACGGTGTCGTAGTCGTCGTCCTCCGGCAGCCGGACACCGGTGGCCTCGGCCACCTCGTCCAGCCGGCGGCCTGCGTCCACCAGCCAGCCGTCGCCGTCCGCGACGGCGAGGACGGTGACCTTGTCGGACTCGTCGGCGATGTCGCCGACCAGCTCCTCGGCGATGTCCTCGTACGTGACGATGCCCGCCACGCCGCCGTGCTCGTCGAGGACGACCGCGAACTCGTCGTCCTGCTCCCGCATCCGCGTCACCGCGTCCGGCAGCCCGAGCGTGTCCGGCAGCAGCAGCGGCCGCCGCGCCACCTCACCGGCCCGCGCGCCGGCGAAGCGCGCGGCGGGCAGCGCCATCAGCTCGCGCACGCCCAGCACGCCCACGATGTCGTCCGGGTGGTTGCCGAGGACCGGGTAGTTGGAGTGGCCGTGCTCGGCGATCAGGCCGACCGCCTCGTCGGCGCCGGCGTCCGTGCGGACGAAGACGGCGTCGGCGCGCGGCACCATCACCTCGTCGAGGGTCCGCTCGGAGAACTCCAGCGCGTGGTCCAGCAGCGCGGCGGTGTCCTTGGGCAGGGCGCCCCGCTCGTGCGACTCGCCGATCAGATGGCCCAGCTCCTCCAGCGTGGCGCCGTGATGCAGCTCTTCGACCGGCTCGATACCGGCCTTGCGCAGCAGCTTGTTCGCCGCGCTGTCGAAGACGCGCACGACAGGGCCGACGACCTTCAGATACGCCAGCGTCGAGGGGGCCAGGGCCTTGGCCAGCCGCTCCGGAACGGCGATGGCGAGGTTCTTCGGGGCCAGCTCGCCCAGCACCATCTGCACGACCGTGGCCAGGACGAAGGCCAGCGTCACGGAGACGCCGCTCACGGCCGCGTCGGGCAGGCCGAGCCGGGACAGGGCCGGCTTGAGCAGCGCGGACACCGAGGGTTCGGCGATGAAGCCGACGACCAGGCCGGTGACGGTGATGCCGAGCTGCGCGCCCGACAGCATGAACGACAGCCGCTCCAGCACCCGCAGGGCACGGGCGGCCTTGTTGTCCCCGGCTTCGGCCTCGCGCGCGAGGGTGAGCCGGTCGGCGGAGACGTAGGCGAATTCCTGGGCGACGAAATAGCCGGTGCCGGCGGTCAGCACGAACACGGCGAGCAGGCCCAGCAGGGCGTTCGCGGCACTCATCGAACACCAACCCGCCGTGTGCCGCGATCACTGATGTCGTGGCGGGGTGGTCGGGGACTGTGCCCCGGAGGGTCCGTCGGTCTGGCGGACAAGAAGTGGCTCCTTATGCGTGGTGTGTCTCCGGGTCAACGCTCGTCGTCGCGCCCGTGTTCCCGGACTCTACGACGGTGTAGAGAAAGCCTCAGCCCGGGCGGGACTCCGTGCGGCAGTCCTCGGCGAGGTCCGGCACCAGCGCGCGCAGCGCTTCCCGCTGGTCCGGGCCCATGAAACGGGCGAGGGACTGCGTCACCGTCCCGGCGAGCGGGCCGGAGGCCTCGGTCAGGAGGCGGCGGGCCTTGTCGGTGAGGGTGACCTCGACGCCGCGCTTGTCGCCGCACACCGACCTGCGGGTGACGAGGCCGGCGTGCTGGAGGCAGGCGATCTGGTAGGTGAGGCGGGTCTTCGGACGGCCCAGCAGCTCCGCGACGCGCGTCATGCGCAGCCCGCCCTCGGGCTGCTCCGCGAGCAGGCACAGGATCAGGAACTCGTCGTGCGAGACGTCCAGCTTCTCCTTCACGACCGAGCGCAGCCGCTGTTCCACCGCCCCGGTCGCGGCGAGCACCAGCATCCAGGCGCGCAGTTCGGCCGGCAGCAGCCCGCTGCCCTCGGTGAACGGGCATTCAGGCAGCTCGGCGGGGTGCTCCTCGGGGTCGGCCATGCGTCCAGCCTACCTGTTGTCCAAATTTGGAACAGGGCTTGTTCAATTTTGGACGAGCCACTAGCGTGCAGTCATCCAAATTTGGACGAGACGCGTTTGGCAAGCCGACCCGAGTGGAGAAAGATCATGACCGTCGCCGTGGAAACCGGACTGTGGCAGCTCGACACGACCGCCTCGACCGTGGGCATCCAGCACAAGACCATGTGGGGTCTGGTCACCGTGAAGGGCACCTTCGGCGCGATCGGCGGTTCCGGTGAGGTCAGGCCCGACGGATCCGCCGTCGGCACCCTGACCTTCGACGTGGCCTCCCTCGACACCAAGAACGCCAAGCGCGACACGCACCTCAGGTCCGCCGACTTCTTCGACGCCGACCACCACCCCGAGATCACCTTCGTGGCCCGCAGCGCCGAGCTGCGCGACGGCGACCAGGTGCACGTCGTCGGCCAGCTCACCGTGCGCGGCGTCAGCGGGCCGCTGTCGCTCACCGCCCGCCTGACGGACGGGAGCGCCACGGGACTCACGCTGGAGACGGAGTTCAGCGTGGACCGGGACCAGTTCGGCATGGGCTGGAACCAACTGGGCATGATCCGCGGCCGGACCACGGTCACCGCCGCCCTGCGCTTCGTCCGGACCACCGGCTGACCCGGCCCCCGGGCGGTGTCAGCCCGACCGGCGCAGCGCCTGCTGCACATCCGCGCTCGACAGGGTCTGCGGCGAGGCCGTGAACGCGCGCAGGCGGATCCGGGCACCCGGCCGGGGCAGCGTGAACCGGCCCGAGGGCGGCCGGAGTTCGTAGCGGGCGGTGGCATGCGCGGGCAGGGTGCGCGGGCCCCGGACGATCCGCCAGTACGGGTCCATGCCCTGGCCCATGGTCAGGGTGAAGTGCGGGGCGAGGGCCGTGTCGTCCGTGTTGCTGACCTGCAGGGTCAGGCGGGAGACGGTCGCCGCGGTGAGGTGGCGGGCCGCGACGACCCGCATGCGCAGGGGCGGTGTGCCCGTCGCCGCGACGGCCGCGCCGCCCAGTGCGGGCATGAGCAGCAGCGCCGCCAGGGCGATCCGGGCCGGGCGGCGCCGCGGCCCGGACAGCAGGCGCACCCGGGGCTGCCACGCCCCGGTGAACGCCGACGCGGGAGCGGTCACGGCCGCCGCCAGCCACAGCGGCGTCATCAGCAGGTAGTAGCCGTCCTGCGAGCGGGTCGCCAGGTAGAAGGCGCACCAGGGCAGGACGGTCGCGGCCGGCCCCAGGCGCCGTACGAAGAGCACGAACAGCACGAGCAGGCCGGCGAGCAGCAGCAGGCTCGCGGAGGAGTACCAGTCGAGACGGTCGCTGCCGTTCGTCAGGTACAGCGAGATGCCGACCACGCCCTGCCCGTGCAGCACGGCGCCCTGCGTCAGCGGCAGGGCGATCCCCGTCAGCCAGGGGCCAGGCTCGCTGACGACGAAGTAGGTGTTGATCAGCAGCCACATGGTCGCCGCGGCCCCCGAGAACCGCAGCACCACCAGCGCCGCGGCCCGGCCGCCCAGCTCCCCGCGCCGCACGGCGTAGAGCCCCGCCAGCAGGAACGGCGCCAGGAACCAGGGGAGTTGCTGTGCCGCGCACGCCGCCCCCAGACACGCGGCCCGCGCCAGCCCCGCCGCCCCGAGCCGCCCGCCCGCCCCGATACGCGGCCAGCGCACCACCACCGGCACCAGCAGGGCCAAGGCCACGATCGCCGGGTAGCCGAGCCGCGCGTACGACGGCAGCATCCCGAAACCCAGGCACACCATGGTCGCCGCCGACCGCCACGGCGCCGGCAGCATCCGCCACAGCACGACCGTGCCGGTGACCAGCGCGCCCGTGCTCACCGCCGTCGCCGGAGTACCGCCGTGCCCCAGCCACAGCAGCGGCACGGCCAGCAGCGGGGCCAGCGGCGGATACCCGTAGGTGAGGTCGTAGCCGCCGGTCACCGTCGGTGTGAGGGCCACGCCGTGGCCGAAGAGCCAGCGCCACGGCTGCCCGTACACCGGGTGCCCCGCGGCCACTTCCCGCGCCGCCTGGGTGGTGAGCAGCGCCTCGTCGGAGCCGTGGTGGAGCATGATCCACGCGCACAGGGCGAGCGTCACGCCCGTGACCAGTACGCACAGGTCCACCCGCGTCAGCGACCGTTCCCGGCGGACGGTCAGGGCCAGCACCCCGCACGCCAGGATCGAGGCGTAGCAGACCGAGATCACCGCGGCCACGGCCGGCCGGTGACCGGCCGCCGTCGCCCACACCGCACGGGTGCCGATCAGCAGACTGATGTCGGCGAGCAGGGTCAGGACGCGGTGCCACTGGGCCGGGGACGGCGGCCCGGCCGGCGCCGACTGCGTGCGCGAGCCGGGCACCAGAAGGGTGGTTTCTGCCGAGTACACGCCGCAGGACGCTAATCGCCGCCGGTGAGCGGGGCCCGGGCGGCGGTGAAGAGGCGGGTGTGAGGCGAGTAAGGAGCCGCCGTGCGCTCAGTAACCGTCGAGGACCCGCCGCCCGCTCAGTACACGTCCCGTGCGTACCGCTTGTCCGCCGCCAGTTGTTTCACGTACGCGGCGGCCTCCCCCTCGCTCAGCCCGCCGTGTGCCACCGCGATGTCCCGCAGGGCCCGGTCCACGTCCTTGGCCATGCGGGAGGCGTCGCCGCAGACGTAGAAGCGGGCGCCGTCGCGCAGCCAGTGCCACAGCTCCGGCCCGTGCTCGCGCATCCGGTCCTGCACGTACACCTTGTTGCGCTGGTCGCGGGAGAAGGCGGTGTCCAGACGGGTGAGGGTGCCCTCGTCGAGCAGAGCCGTCAGCTCGTCCTCGTAGTAGAAGTCCGTCGCGCGGTGCTGCTCACCGAAGAACAGCCAGTTGGGCGCCCGGTGCCCGAGAGCACGCCGCTCCTGGAGGAAACCGATGAACGGCGCGACGCCGGTGCCCGGGCCGACCATGATCATCGGTGTCGACGCGTCGGCCGGGGGCCGGAAGTGCGGCGAACGCTGCACGAACACCGGCACCTCGGTGTCCGCCCCGGCGTCAGCGAGGAACGGCGAGCACACCCCGCCGCGCTGACGCCCCCGCAGGTTCTCGTACCGCACCACGGACACCGTCAGCGACACCTGATGCGGGTCGACCAGCGGGCTGGACGATATGGAGTACAGCCGAGGCTGGAGCTTGCGCAGCACCCCGGCCCACTCCTCTGCGCTCGCCCGGACCGCGAACTCGGCGATCACGTCCACGGCCTGCCGCCCCCAGCACCACTGCGCCAGCCCGTCCTTGTTGTCGGGCCGCAGCAGCCTGCGCAACTCGTGCTTGTCCCGGGCGCGTTCGGCGACGAACCGCAGCAGGTCCGGGGTGATCCTCGTGATGTCGAGGTGCCGGCCGAGCGCCTCGGCGAACGGCACCCGGCCGGCACCGGCCACCTCGACGGCCGTCCCGCCGTCCAGCCCGGTCACCGCCAGCCACTCCGTCACGAGGTCCGGCGCGTTGACCGGCCGCACGCCGAGCGCGTCCCCGGCCTCGTACGCCAGGTCCGTCCCGCTGGTGTCGAAGGTGAACCGCCGGACCTCCTTGACCGCGCCCGGCCCGCTGAGCAGCCGGTTGCCGACGAGCCGGGCGATCGTGGCGGCGGGCTTCGGCTTCGGGTTCGGCCTCGGTGCCGGGTCAGGGCGCGAGGCCGGGGAGTCGGCCGGGGCGGTGGCCGGACCGCCCAGCGCCGAGAGCACGTGGTCGAGCCAGGCCCCCGCGGAGTCCCCGTAGTCCGGCTCGCAGTCCGTGCGCGGGGCCAGCCGCACCCCGCCCAGCTCGCCGAGCCGCGCGTCCAGCCGGCGCCCGTGCCCGCAGAAGTCGTCGTAGGAGGAGTCGCCGAAGGCGAGCACGGCGTACCGCACCCCCTCCAGCCGCGGGGCCCCTTCGCCGGAGAGCGCGTCCCACAGGCCGGTGCCGTTGTCGGGCGCGTCGCCGTCCCCGAAGGTGCTGGTGATGAAGAGCAGGTCCGCCGTGCGGGCGAGTGCGGTGACGTCCGCCTCGTCCATGCCGACGAGGGTCGTACGGTGCCCGGTCGCGGTCAGCCGCTCGGCGGTGGCGGCGGCGAACTCCTCGGCGTTCCCCGTCTGCGAGGCCCACAGCACCACGACCTCACGGCCGGCCGGCTCCCTCGCGGGGGCGGCCGGTGACGCCGAGCGGGAGTACATGCCGGCGAGGACCCCGTTGACCCACAGGGCGTGCTCGGGGGTGAAGGGCGCGTCGGGCGGAAGTACCGGGACGCCCGGGGCGCCCGAACCCAGCCCGGCGAGGAAGCCGGTGAGGTACTGGCGTTCCTGGGCGGACAGGACCGGGGGAGGGGAGGGCTGGAGGCCGAAGGGGTCGGTCCCGGCGGGGGTGACGGCCGTCGGCGTCAGCGCCCCGGCCGGTCCCTCGCGTACGGCGCTCGCCGCCTCTCGCACGGAAGCCTCTCGCACGGATGCCTCGCGCACGGGCGTCGCCACCTTCGCCAGCGACACCGCGCACACCTTGAACTCGGGCTGGAACGACAGCGGATCCACCGCGTCGCTCGTCACCGCGTTGATGCTCAGGTACTCGCCGAACAGGTCGTTCCAGTGGAACGGCGCGAAACAGCAGCCGGGCCGCACCCGGTCCGTCACCACCGCCGGCAGCACGGCCCGCCCACGCCGCGAGGCGACCTCGACCAGATCGCCCTGCGCGACCCCGAGCGCGTCGGCGTCCCGCGGATGGAGCTCCACGAAGGGCCCGGGGTTCAGCTTGTTGAGCTTGGCGACCTTCCCGGTCTTGGTGAGCGTGTGCCACTGGTGCTGCACCCGCCCGGTGTTGAGGACGAAGGGATAGTCGTCGTCGGGCATCTCGGCGGCGGGCAGATGGGGCCGGGCGAAGAAGACGGCACGACCGCTCGCCGTCGGGAACCGCAGCCCGTCGTCACCCACGTACCGGACGGGATTGCGCTCCGGACCGTCCTCCCGGGCCGCCGGCCACTGCACGGGTGTCCGCCGCAGCCGCTCGTAGGAGACGCCGCGCAGATCCCACTGCGTCTTCGGGTTGTGGAACCGCCGGATCTCCTCGAAGACCTGCTCGGCGCTGTCGTACGAGAACCCCTTCTCGTACCCCATCGCGCACGCGACCTCCGCGATGATCCGCCAGTCGGCCATCGCCTCGCCGGGCGGGTCCGCGGCGGCCCGGGTCAGGGTGAGGTTGCGCTCGCTGTTGACGAAGACGCCCTCCGCCTCGGTCCACATCGCGCCCGGCAGGACGACATCGGCGTACGCGTTCGTCTCGGTGTCCGCGAACACGTCCTGCGTGACGACGAACTCGGCGGCCTCCAGGCCCTCGATGACCGTCCGGCGGTTGGCGACCGAGGCGACGGGGTTGGTGCAGATGATCCAGCAGGCCTTGATCTCCCCGTCGGCCATCTTCCGGAACATCTCGACGGTGCCCTGCCCGACCCCGTCGGCCCGCAGCGTCCCCGGCGGCAGCTCCCACACGTCCTCGACGAACGCCCGCTCCTCGTCCACGAGCACCGACCGCTGCCCGGGCAGCCCCGGGCCCATGTAGCCCATCTCGCGCCCGCCCATGGCGTTGGGCTGCCCGGTGAGCGAGAACGGCCCGGCGCCCGGGCGGCAGATCGCACCCGTCGCCAGATGCAGGTTGACCAGGGCGTTGGTGTTCCAGGTGCCGTGCGTGGACTGGTTGAGACCCATGGTCCAGCAGCTCATCCACTGCCGGCCGGCCTCGCCGATCAGCCGGGCGGCCCGGCGGATGTCGTCCTCGGCGAGCCCGGTGATCTCCGCGACCGCGGTCGGGGTGTAGTCGGCGAGGAAGGCGGGCAGGTCCTCCCAGCCCTCGGTGTGGGCCGCGACGAACTCCGGGTCGGTGTGCCCCTCCTCGTGCAGCAGGTGCAGCAGGCCGTTCAGCAGCGCGAGGTCGGTGCCCGGCCGGACCTGGAGGAAGAGATCGGCCTTGGCGGCGGTCGCGGTCCGCCGCGGATCGACGACGATCAGCCTGGCGCCGGCCTTGACCCGCTCCATCATCCGCAGGAAGAGGATCGGATGGCAGTCGGCCATGTTCGAGCCGATGACGAGGAAGACGTCCGCCTGATCGAAGTCCTCGTACGAGCCGGGCGGCCCGTCCGCGCCCAGCGACAGCTTGTAGCCGGTGCCCGCGCTCGCCATGCACAGCCGCGAGTTCGACTCGATCGCGTTCGTCCGCACGAACCCCTTGGCCAGCTTGTTCGCCAGGTACTGCGCCTCCAGGCTCATCTGCCCGGACACGTAGAAGGCGACCGAATCCGGCCCGTGCGCGTCGACGATCGCCCGCAGCCGCGCGGCGGTCTCGGCGATCGCGTCCGCGACGGGCGAGGGCACCGGCTCCTCGCCCCGGTCGTCCCGCACCAGCGCGGTGGTCAGCCGCCCGGGCGCGGCGAGCATGTCGGCGGTGGTCGCGCCCTTGGTGCACAGCCGGCCCGCGTTCGCCGGGTGCGCCTTGTCGCCGGACGCCTTCAGGACCGTGCGCCGCCCGTCCGGCCCCATGCCGACGTCGAGCACGAGACCGCAGCCCACTCCGCAGTACGAGCAGACGGTGCGCACCTGATCCGTCTCCTGCTGCGGCCGTGGCGTCGTGGTCATGCCCCGACGGTACGAATGTCCCGTTACGCAGGTGTCACATTGCTTGATCACGAGGAGTTACGCCCGTCACACAGCCGCATTCCGGCCGTTGTGAGGTGCATCCAGGTGGCGGAGCGTGTCGCAGTTGGGCCGAACGGGTGACCGTGCGCAAGAATTGGCCGATGGAGACAGCCAGCGCGAGCCAGGACGGAGCATGCCGGTGAACAGCCACGATGTCACCGACGAACAGTGGGAGGGGCTCGCCCAGGTCGTGCCGCTGCGGGGCCGGGACGCCTGGCCGTCGTCCGTCGGCCACCGCTCCATACCCGAGGCCGAGACGGAGGCGCGACGCCGCTTCGTCGTCCTGCGGGTGAACGTCTTCGCCGACGCCCGTGACGTCGCCGAAACCCTGATGGCCGGTGTGCCGGTGCTGCTCGACCTGACCGGCGCGGAGACGGACGTCGCCAAACGCGTCCTCGACTTCAGCACCGGTGTCGTCTTCGGCCTGGCGAGCGGAATGCACCGGGTGGACCGCAACGTGTTCCTGCTGACGCCCGCGGGGACCGAGGTGACGGGGCTGATGGAGGGGATCGGGGTTCCCGGGGTGTGATGCCGCCTTCGGTGTGACGTCGCCGGGGGTGTGGAGTCGCCGGGGGTGTGGAGTCGCCGGGGGTGTGATGTCCCCTGAGGGCCGGGTCGCCCGATCGTAGGAAGTCCTGGGAGACGAAACGGTTCGTCCCGTGAGCGGAGTCCTACGGTCCGGACATGACCCAGCCCCCCGCTCCCACACCCCCCGCTCCTCTCACCTCCCTCGTGCGGCCACACATCACCGAGTTGCGACTCACCGCCTTCGCCGGCCACCGTCGCGCCGCACTCCCGCTCGGGCCGCTCACCCTCCTCGCCGGTCCCAGCGGCTGCGGCAAGTCCAGCGCGCTGCGGGCGTACGAGGCGCTCGCCCGGCTCGGAGGAGGGGCCACGCTCGGCGAGACGTTCCCGGACCCCGCCGCCTGTGTCCCGGAGCGGGCCCGGCCCGACGCACAGCACCGCCGCGGCTTCCGCTTCGGCTGCACGGCCGACGGGCCCGCCGGCCCGGTCCGGCTCGATATCGCCGTGCAGGCCGAGCCTCAACTGCGGGTCGTGGGCGAGCGGTTGACGGCCGGCGGACTGGTGCTGCTGGAGACCGCTTTGCGCGACCCCGGGAAGCGGGCCGTGCAGGCCGCCTGGCACACGGCCGGGCCGACGCCGGTGACCCGTGGCCCGTTGCCGGACGACCGGCTCGGCACCGCCCTGCTGCCGCTGCGCGTGGCCGGCCGGACACCCGGGCAGCGCAGGGTGCTGGCCGCCGCCGAGCAGATGGTCGTCGCCCTGCGCTCCGCCTTCGCCTGCGATCCCGAGCCCGGCCGGATGCGCGGCCTCGTACCGGCCGGCTCCGGGCGGCTCCTGAGCGACTGCGGGAACCTCGCCGACGTGCTGCTGCGCACCCGCGCCGAGTGCGGCCACCGGCACGCGCAGTTCGTCGCCGCGGTACGGGCCGGCTGCGCGGGGCCGGTGGCGGACGTGCTCGCCGAGGTGCCGGCCGACGGGACGGTCCGGGCGGTGCTCGACCGGGGCGACGGCGTCCGGACCGGGCTGCGGCGCCTCGGCGACGGCGAACTGCGGTACATCGCCTTGGCGTTGGTGCTGCTCACCGGCCCCGGCGTGCTGGAGGTCGACACCGCCAGCGAGGTGCCCGCCGCGCTCCAGACGCTCACCGTCCTCGCCGACGGCTTCGACCGGAACCTGGACGTACGGCAGCGGCCGGAACTGCTGCGGCTCGCGGTCCGGATGTGCGAGCGCGGTCACATCCGGCTGGTCGGCGCGGTGAGCGACGTCTCGTGGGCCGCCGGGACCGACGGGGTCACGGTGGTACACCTGGAGCCGTGACAGAACCTCTCGACGTGGCGAAACTGCAACGCCGGCTGGCCGAGTTCGCGGCCGCGCGGAACTGGCAGCCGTACCACACCCCCAAGAACCTGGTCGCCGCGCTGAGCGTGGAGGCGTCCGAACTGGTCGAGATCTTCCAGTGGCTGACGCCCGAGGAGTCCGCCCGTGTCATGACCGATCCGGACACCGCGGACCGGGTCACGGACGAGGTCGCCGACGTGCTCGCGTATCTGCTCCAGCTGTGCGAGGTGCTCGGCATCGACCCGCTGGCCGCGCTGGACGCGAAGATCGACCGGAACGAACGGAGGTTCCCGATCTAGGAGCCCCACAGTCCACTTGTACGCTGCGTAACCAAAGTGTGGCCCGAATCCGAATTGTTGTCCGCAGATTTCCGTCTTCCTCTGGCTTTTCGTCTCACACCCCTTCACTCTGGGTAGTGAACAAGGGAGTCGGGCGGACGGACGCGCGGAGCGCGTCGGACAGGACGGGGGCAGCGCATGGACGCGGTGCGGCTCATCGTGACGAGCAGGCGGTCCCTGGCCGCGGGCGGCGACGTGCCGGGGATCCTGGCCGAGGTGTGGCAGGCACAGGCCCTCGCGCAGGCGATAGGAAGCCGCCTCGCAGTCGCCGGCCCGCCCGAACTGCGCGGCGAGGCGCTGGGATTGACGGAGCTGGCGGGCCGCGGCTGCGGTGTCCTCGACGCGCCCGAACTGGCCCCCGGTGAGCTGCGGGCGGGCCAGCTCACCGAGCTGGGCGACGCCCGCCACACCCTGATGTACCTCGGCGGCCTCCTCGGCGAGGTCGGCATCGCCCTCGTGGGCCTCGCCTGCGCCGCGGACGACGAGGGCACGTACTGGCAGTGCATGGAGGCCATCGACGCGGCGGACGAGTCCCGGGACCGCGTCCTGGAAATGCTCCGCAGACTCGCGGACCGGGAACAGGCGTTACCGGAGCGGGAGGCGGGGTAGCGGCCAGCGCGAAACGCCTCCGGCTGCCGGAGACTGCGTCCGGCTACCACAGGCCGGCTTCGGCCACTGCGAACCGCCTCCGGCCACCAGGGGCGGGCTTGGGCCGCCAAGGACCGGCTCCGTCTGCGGCGGACCGGCTTGGGCTATGACGGACCGGCTTCGGCCGCCGGGTTCCGTCTTTGGCTACCAGAGGCCAGATTCGGCCGACACGGACCGACTTCGGCTATGGCGGACCCGCTTCGGCCACTGCGAACCGGTTCTGGCGCGCAGGCAGGCGGCCCAGTCGGCGACCAGGAGGGCCTTGCCCGCGCCGGCCGGCCCACAAAGGCCGGCTTCGGCCGTCACGGATCGGCTTCGGCTACGTTGGACCGGCTTCGGCCACCGGGATCCGCCTCTGGTTACCAGAGGCCGGCTCTGGCCGCCACGGACCGGCCTCGGCTATCAGAATCCGGCTCTGGCCACCCCGACCGGCTCTGGCCACCCCGACCGGCTCCGGCCACCCCGACCGGCTCCGGCCACCTCCTGCCGGCCCCGGCCGCCGTAGACCAGTCGGCCACCTCCTGCCGGCCCCGGCCGCCGTAGACGACCTCGGCTGCCAGAGACCGGCTTCGGTCGCCGCAGACCGGCCCACGGCCGCCTCCCGGGGAGCGGATCTCGGCCGACCTGCTCCTCCTCGCTCGGCCTCCGGTCGGCGTCACCCGCCGCCGACAGGTCCGCGTCCAGCGCCGACAGGTCCGCGTTCAACGCCGCCATCAGCTCCTCCATCTGCTGCAACAGCCCTTTCGGCTGCCCGGTCCCGCCCTGCTGCGGCACGGTCTCTTCGGACATGACGGCCTCCTCGGCCCCTGGCCCCCGGGGAGGCCGACGCGGGTGACGCCCCGGCGCTCACGGCCGGTGCGGAAGCCGGGGGCTCCGGCTCCGCCCGAGCCAACGATCACCAACGGGCCGGTCACTGGCCCGGTCACGCGGGGACCAGCGGTATTGACGTAATTTCACCCGACCGGGGACCGGTCGGCACGGGGGTCCGATCGCGTCGTCACACGACCCGGCGTGCAGGATGGGAAGCATGGACCTTCGCATCTTCACCGAGCCCCAGCAGGGGGCCACCTACGACACTTTGCTCACCGTGGCCAAGGCCACGGAAGAGCTCGGCTTCGACGCATTTTTCCGTTCCGACCACTACCTCCGCATGGGCTCCGTGGACGGCCTGCCCGGTCCCACCGACGCCTGGATCACGCTGGCCGGACTCGCCCGCGAGACCAAGCGCATCCGGCTCGGCACCCTGATGACCGCCGGCACGTTCCGCCTCCCCGGCGTGCTCGCCATCCAGGTCGCGCAGGTCGACCAGATGTCCGGCGGCCGGATCGAACTCGGCCTCGGCACGGGCTGGTTCGAGGAAGAGCACATGGCCTACGGCATTCCGTTCCCCAAGGAGAAGTTCGCCCGCCTCGAGGAACAGCTGGAGATCGTCACGGGCCTGTGGTCGACGGAGCTCGGCAAGACCTACGACTTCCACGGCACCTACTACGACCTCACGGACTCTCCCGCACTGCCCAAGCCCGCGCAGGAGAAGATCCCCGTGCTCGTCGGCGGCCACGGCCCGACCCGCACCCCGCGGCTGGCCGCCAAGTACGCCGACGAGTTCAACATGCCGTTCGCCTCCGTCGAGGACAGCGAGCGCCAGTTCGGCCGGGTGCGCGCCGCCGCCGAGGAGGCCGGCCGCAAGGGCGACGACCTGACCTACTCCAACGCCCTCGTCGTGTGCGTCGGCCGGGACGACCAGGAGGTCGCCCGCCGGGCTGCCGCGATCGGCCGCGAGGTCGACGAGCTGAAGCTCAACGGCCTGGCCGGCTCCCCGGCCGAGGTCGTCGACAAGATCGGCCGCTACGCCGAGGTCGGCGCGAGCCGCATCTACCTCCAGGTCCTCGACCTGGACGACCTCGACCACCTGGAGCTGATCTCGTCGCAGGTGCAGTCCCAGCTGTCGTAGAACCGTACGCAGGATGAGCGTCCGGCGGATCGACGCGGAGCGCGATCCGCCGGACAGCCGTCCGTCACGGCTTGCGGCCCACCCCCACATAGAGGGGGATCTCGTCGCCCCCGTCGCCGCCCCCGCGCGATTCGCCGAGCTCGGGATGCCACCGAGCAGCCGGCACCACCCCGGGCTCCACCAGCTCAAGGCCCGTGAAGAACGCCGAGAACTCGGCGTGCGAACGCACCTGCGCCGTCGTCCCGCCCTTGCGGTACACCTCGACGACGCGCTCCCAGGTCTCCGGGTCGAAGTCGCCCGTGGCGTGCGAGAGCGTCAAGCAGCTTCCGGACGGCAGGGGTTCGAGCAGCTCGCGGACGATCCGGCCGGGCTCGTCCTCGTCCCCCACCAGATGCAGCAGGGCCACGAGGGACAGCGCGATCGGCTGGGTGAAGTCCAGGGTCTCCCGCGCCGCCGCGATGATCTTTCCCGGTTCCCGTACGTCGCCGTGGACGTAGGCGGTCTTTCCCTCCGGCGTGCTGTGCAGCAGGGCCTGGGCGTGCCGGAGGACGATCGGATCGTTGTCCGCGTACACCACATGGGCCTGCGGAACGACCGCCTGGACGATCTGGTGGAGGTTCGGCTCGGTCGGAATGCCGGTGCCGATGTCGAGGAACTGCCGGACGCCTCGCCCGGCCAGCAGCCGGGAGGCCCGGTGCATGAACAGGCGGTTGGTCCGCGCCATTTCCCTGGTGGCGGGGAAGAGGGAGATCACCTGCTCGGCGGCTTCCGCGTCGACCGGGTAGTTGTCCTTCCCGCCGAGGTAGTAGTCGTACATGCGTGCCGAGTGGGGCTTGCCGGTGTCGATCTGTCCCCCGCCGGTCCCGGCGTCTGTCACGTGAGGCCTCCGCATCTCCGCGTGCGTGGGCGCTCTTCCCGAATCCCCCTCGAACGCCCGGTCGATCGCGAGGCTAGCGAAAATTCCCGGGTGCCGCCGGTGCCGGCTCTGTACGGTGGGGCGTATCCGCAGTTCAGACCACTGATCAAAGGTCGACCCACCGTGTTCCTGACCATCACGACCACCGGCACTCCGGAGCGTCCCGCCACCGATCTCGGCTTCCTGCTGCACAAGCATCCCGAGAAGGCGCAGGCGTTCTCCACGTCCTACGGCACGGCCCACGTCCTCTACCCCGAGGCGGACGACCAGCGCTGCACGGCGGCGCTGCTGCTGGAGGTCGACGCGGTGGCCCTGGTCCGGCGCGGCAAGGGCAAGGGCCGCGGCGGCGCCCCGGACGCGGCACTCGCGCAGTACGTCAACGACCGCCCGTACGCCGCCTCCTCCCTCCTCGCCGTGGCGCTGAGCGGCGTGTTCTCCAGCGCGATGAAGGGCGTCTGCAACGCGAGGCCCGAACTGCCAGGTCTACCACGGCCGTTGCGCATCGAGGTGCCGGCGCTGCCCGCCCGCGGCGGCCCTGCCCTCGTACGGCGGCTCTTCGAGCCGCTGGGCTGGACGGTCACGGCGGAGCCCGTGCCGCTGGACACCGAGTTCCCGCAGTGGGGCGACTCGCGCTACGTCCGGCTCGAACTGGAGTCCGCGGACCGCACCCTCGCCGAGGCCCTGCGCCACCTCTACGTCCTGCTCCCTGTCCTGGACGACGCCAAGCACTACTGGGTCGCCCCCGACGAGGTCGACAAGCTGCTGCGCGCCGGTGAGGGCTGGCTGCCCGGCCACCCGGAGCAGAAGCTGATCACCAGCCGCTACCTGTCGCGCCGCTGGTCGCTGACCCGGCAGGCGACGGAGCGGCTGGAGCTGGTGCGGCTGGCCGAGGCCGACGACAGCGAGGTCGAGGAGATCGACAACGCGGTCGGGGCGGAGACCGAGACCGAGGAGCGGCCGACCCCGCTGGCCGTGCAGCGCCGGGAGGCGATCACCGCCGCCCTCAAAGCGTCTGGGGCCGCCCGGGTGCTCGATCTGGGCTGCGGCCAGGGCCAGTTGGTGCAGGCACTGCTCAAGGACCCGGCGTTCACGGAGATCGTGGGCCTGGACGTGTCGATGCGCGCGCTCACCATCGCCTCCCGCAGGCTGAAGCTGGACCGCATGGGGGAGCGGCAGGCCGCGCGCGTCAAGCTCCTCCAGGGCTCGCTCGCCTACACCGACCGGCGGCTCAAGGGGTACGACGCCGCCGTGCTCAGCGAGGTGATCGAGCACCTCGACCTGCCCCGGCTGCCCGCCCTGGAGTACGCCGTGTTCGGCGCCGCACGGCCCAGGAAGGTCGTCGTGACGACCCCGAACGTCGAGTACAACGTGCGCTGGGAGAGCCTCCCGGCCGGCCACGTCCGGCACGGCGACCACCGCTTCGAGTGGACCCGCGCGGAGTTCCGGGCGTGGGCGGAGGCGGTGGCCGAACGGCACGGCTACGCGGCCGAGTTCATACCCGTCGGCCCGGACGACCCGGAGGTGGGACCGCCCACCCAGATGGCCGTGTTCACACTGACCACCCCGAAGGAGGCGAAGGCGGCATGACCGACGCACGCGAGGGGCGCGTCCTGCCCGTCACCGACCTCTCCCTGGTGGTCCTCGTCGGCGCCTCCGGGTCCGGCAAGTCCACGTTCGCCCGCAGGCACTTCAAGCCGACCGAGATCATCTCGTCCGACTTCTGCCGCGGTCTCGTCTCGGACGACGAGAACGACCAGAGCGCCACCAAGGACGCCTTCGACGTCCTGCACTACATCGCGGGCAAGCGCCTCGCGGCAGGCCGCCGCACGGTCGTGGACGCCACCAGCGTGCAGCCCGACGCCCGCCGCCAGCTGATCGACCTGGCCCGGCAGTACGACGTCCTGCCGATAGCCATCGTGCTCGACGTGCCCGAGAACGTGTGCGCCGAGCGCAACGCGGCCCGCACCGACCGCGCGGACATGCCCCGCCGGGTCATCCAGCGCCACATCCGCGAACTCCGCCGCTCCCTCAGGCACCTGGAGCGCGAGGGATTCCGCAAGGTGCACGTCCTGCGGGGCGTGGAGGACGTCGAGCAGGCCACCGTCGTCACCGAGAAGCGCTTCAACGACCTGACCCACCTCACCGGCCCCTTCGACATCATCGGCGACATCCACGGCTGCTCCGCCGAACTGGAGTCCCTGCTCGCCAAGCTGGGCTACACGGACGGCGTCCACCCCGAGGGCCGGACCGCCGTCTTCGTCGGCGACCTGGTCGACCGCGGCCCCGACAGCCCGGGCGTGCTGCGCCGCGTGATGACGATGGTGAAGTCGGGCAACGCCCTGTGCGTGCCCGGCAACCACGAGAACAAGTACGGCCGGTACCTGCGCGGCCGCAAGGTCCAGCACACCCACGGCCTCGCCGAGACCATCGAGCAGATGGCGGGCGAGAGCGAGGAGTTCGCCGCCGAGGTACGGCAGTTCATCGACGGCCTCGTCAGCCACTACGTCCTCGACGGCGGCCGGCTGGTCGTCTGCCACGCCGGGCTGCCCGAGAGGTACCACGGCCGCACCTCCGGCCGGGTCCGCAGCCACGCCCTCTACGGCGACACGACCGGGGAGACCGACGAGTTCGGCCTGCCGGTGCGCTACCCGTGGGCGGAGGAGTACCGCGGCCGGGCGGCCGTCGTCTACGGCCACACCCCGGTCCCGGAGGCCACCTGGCTCAACAACACCATCTGCCTGGACACCGGCGCCGTCTTCGGCGGCAAGCTCACCGCGCTGCGCTGGCCGGAGCGCGAGCTCGTCGACGTCCCCGCCGAGCGGGTCTGGTACGAGCCGGCCAGGCCGCTGCGCACCGAGGCCCCCGGCGGGCAGGACGGCCGCCCGCTGGACCTGGCGGATGTGCGGGGCCGCCGGGTCGTGGAGACCCGGCACCAGGGCCGGATCTCGATCCGCGAGGAGAACGCGGCGGCGGCCCTGGAGGTCATGAGCCGCTTCGCGGTGGACCCGCGGCTGCTGCCGTACCTGCCGCCGACGATGGCCCCGACGGCGACTTCGCACCTCGACGGCTACCTGGAGCACCCGGCCGAGGCCTTCGCGCAGTACGCGCAGGACGGTGTCGCCCGGGTCGTGTGCGAGGAGAAGCACATGGGCTCGCGTGCGGTGGCCCTGGTGTGCCGGGACGCGGAGACGGCCCGCAAGCGCTTCGGCGTGGACGGCCCCACGGGTTCCCTCTACACCCGCACCGGCCGCCCGTTCCTCGACGACGACACTCTCACGGAGGAGATCCTCGACCGACTGCGCACGACGATCGGCGAGGCCGGCCTCTGGGATCACCTGGAGACGGACTGGCTGCTGCTGGACGCCGAGCTGATGCCCTGGTCGCTGAAGGCGTCGGGTCTGCTGCGGTCGCAGTACGCCGCCGTGGGTGCCGCGTCCGGCGCGGTGCTCCCGGGCGCGCTGGCCGCGCTGGAGGGCGCGGCGGCACGGGGCGTCGACGTGACCGGACTGCTGTCCCGCACCCGCGAACGGTCCGCCGACGCCGCCGCGTTCACCGAGGCGTACCGCCGCTACTGCTGGACCACGGACGGCCTCGACGGCGTCCGCCTGGCACCGTTCCAGATCCTCGCGGTCCAGGGCCGCAGCCTCGCCGGACTGCCGCACGACGAGCAGCTCGCCCTGCTCGACCGCCTCGTCGAGCACGACGGCAGCGGCCTGCTCCAGACCACCCGGCGGCTCTACGTCGACACGGGCGACCCGGAGTCCGTCCGGGCCGGTGTCGACTGGTGGCTGGAGATGACCGGCCGCGGCGGCGAGGGCATGGTCGTAAAGCCGGTCGGCGCACTGGTCCGCGACGGCCAGGGCCGCCTGGTGCAGCCCGGCATCAAGTGCCGCGGCCGCGAGTACCTGCGGATCATCTACGGCCCGGAGTACACGCGCCCGGAGAACCTGGCCCGCCTGCGCTCCCGTTTCCTCAACCACAAGCGGTCCCTGGCGATCCGCGAGTACGCGCTCGGCCTGGAGGCCCTGGACCGGCTGGCCGAGGGCGAGCCGCTGTGGCGGGTGCACGAGGCGGTGTTCGGGGTGCTGGCACTGGAGTCGGAGCCGGTGGATCCGAGGCTGTGAACGAGTGGGCGACGGTTCCGCCGTCGCCCACCTGCGCTTTGCGACTCCCGACGCCAAGCAACCTGGTTAGTCAGGAACTGACGTCTACGTTCGCTGGCCAGCCAGGTGTACCGGCTCGTGGGGGAAGGCCGGTGGAGACAGCGGCGGATTTAGGCGGGTTCGGACGCACGCCGAGAGGCTCTCTGTTGCTCCGCCTGACAGAGGCGCTGTGCGAACTGAGCTGTGTGGAGGATCAGCCCGGGCGGGTGTTCTTCGCCGGGATCCTCTCCGAGCAGTTGAACCTGTGCTGCGCGCCGCCGGCCGGGGCAGGGCGGCGGCCAACGACCCGGTCCCTGCCACCGGCCTGTTCTCCGACGTCCTGCTGGGTCTGCTGGCCGACCGCGCGGCCGTTCTGCCCGCACCGCCCGATCCGGAGGAACTGTTTCGGCCGTTCGAGCGCGCATCGCGGCCCTCAGAGAAGAGGGCCGTACTCTGCAGCACCCCGAGATCCGGCTCCAGGCCCCGACCGCACCGAGACCCTGTCCCCAGCCGGTCCGTACACCGCGCCGCGCCCTCTCACGGCGATGCAGATACCGTCGGACGGCCCCCGCTTCCGCCCCGACCGCACCTCCTGGCCCGACGTCCGCACCCACGCCTTCGCCACCCGCCCCGGCGCCCCGCACACCCCCGACGAGCGCCTCGCCGCCGGGGACGCGACCGCCGCGCTCGCCCGGTACGCCGGGCAGCTCGCCGCCGACCCCGGCGAGCCGCACGCCCTGGCCGGCTGGATCGTCGCCCGGGCCGCGCTCGACCCCGGCCGGGAGACGCGGCGCATGCCGGCCCGGCCGGAGCTGCTCCAGCCGCTGCCCAGCGGCTGACCGGGGGACGAGCGGGGGCGTCCCGGCCCGGGCTGATTGTCGTCAGACAGACGATTGTCGTCAGGCAGACGCAAACAAGAGTTCGCCGAAACGCGCGAGCAGCGCGTCAACAGGCGCTGTGATGGTCAGGATGGAGGCATGGCTTACCACGTCCACTCCGAGGCCGGGCGGCTGCGCCGCGTCATCCTGCACCGGCCCGATCTCGAGCTCAAAAGGCTCACCCCCAGCAACAAGACCTCGCTGCTCTTCGACGACGTGCTGTGGGTGCGCAGGGCCCGCGCCGAGCACGACGGGTTCGCCGACGTGCTGCGCGACCGGGGCGTCACCGTCCACCTCTTCGGTGACCTGCTGGCCGAGGCCCTGCAGGTCCCGGCGGCCAGGGCCCTCGTCCTGGACCGGGTCTTCGACGAGAAGGAGTACGGCCCGCTGGCCACCGACCACCTCAGAGCCGCCTTCGAGAATCTGCCCGGGGCGGAGCTGGCCGAGCTCCTGGTCGGCGGCATGACCAAGCGCGAGTTCCTCGATGTGCACCCGGAGCCGACCTCCGTGCGCTTCCACGTCATGGAACTGGACGACTTCCTGCTGGACCCCCTGCCCAATCACCTCTTCACCCGCGACACCTCCGCGTGGATCTACGACGGCGTCTCCATCAACGCGATGCGCTGGCCCGCCCGGCAGCGCGAGACCGTGCACTTCGAGGCGATCTACCGGCACCACCCGCTGTTCCGCGACGAGACCTTCCACCTCTGGTCCGAGGGACAGGCCGACTACCCGTCCACCATCGAGGGCGGGGACGTCCTCGTCATCGGCAACGGGGCGGTGCTCATCGGCATGAGCGAGCGCACCACGCCCCAGGCCGTCGAGATGCTCGCGCACAAGCTGTTCGCCGCCGGTTCCGCCGAGACGATCGTGGCCCTCGACATGCCCAAGCGGCGTGCCTTCATGCACCTCGACACCGTGATGACGATGGTCGACGGCGACACCTTCACCCAGTACGCGGGGCTCGGCATGCTCCGCTCGTACACCATCGAACCGGGCGTCGGCGAGAAGGAACTCAAGGTCACCGACCATCCGCCGGAGCACATGCACCGCGCGATCGCCGCCGCGCTCGGCCTGAACGAGATCCGGGTGCTGACCGCCACCCAGGACGTGCACGCGGCCGAACGCGAGCAGTGGGACGACGGCTGCAACGTCCTGGCCGTTGAACCCGGCGTCGTGGTCGCCTACGAGCGGAACGCCACCACCAACACCCACCTGCGCAAACAGGGCATCGAAGTGATAGAGATCCCGGGCAGCGAGCTGGGGCGGGGCAGGGGCGGGCCGCGGTGCATGAGCTGCCCGGTCGAACGGGAGGCCGTATAGCGCCCACTGCCGTGCAGGCACCCGTCTGGCACCATCCTGCCGTATAGACATGCTGAGTCCCGTATAGTATTCCAGTAGTCCTGCCCGTCCCCGCCCCGCCGTATCCCTGGAGCTCCCCATGGCGACAGTCCCGACCGCCTTCGCCGGCCGTCACTTCCTCAAGGAGCTGGACTTCACCGAGGAGGAGTTCCGCTCTCTGGTCGAGCTGGCCGCCGAGCTGAAGGCCGCCAAGAAGGCCGGGACCGAGACGCAGTACCTGCGGGGCCGGAACATCGCGCTGATCTTCGAGAAGACCTCCACCCGCACCCGCTGCGCCTTCGAGGTGGCGGCCGCCGACCAGGGTGCCTCGACGACGTACCTCGACCCGTCCGGCTCGCAGATCGGTCACAAGGAGTCGGTGCGGGACACCGCGCGGGTGCTGGGCCGGATGTACGACGGGATCGAGTACCGGGGCGACAGCCAGCAGAAGGTGGAGGAGCTGGCGGCGCACGCCGGTGTGCCGGTCTACAACGGGCTCACCGACGACTGGCACCCCACCCAGATGCTCGCCGACGTGCTCACCATGACCGAGCACTGCGCCAAGCCGCTGACCGGGATCACTTTCGCCTACCTGGGCGACGCCCGCTTCAACATGGGCAACTCCTACCTGGTCACCGGCGCCCTGCTCGGCATGGACGTGCGTCTCGTCGCCCCGAAGGAGTACTGGCCGGCCGAGGAGGTCGTCGACCGGGCCCGGACGCTCGCCGAGACCAGCGGCGCCCGCATCGCCCTCACCGAGACCGTGGACGAGGGCGTCCGGGGCGCCGACTTCGTCGCCACCGACGTCTGGGTCTCCATGGGCGAGCCGAAGGAGGTCTGGGCCGAGCGCATCACCGCCCTCGCCCCGTACGCCGTGACCATGGACGTCCTGCGCGCCACCGGCAACCCGGACGTGAAGTTCCTGCACTGCCTGCCCGCCTTCCACGACCTCGGCACCAAGGTCGGCCAGGAGGTCCACGCGGCCCACGGCCTGGAGTACCTGGAGGTGTCGGACGAGGTCTTCGAGTCGGCGCACTCCGTGGTCTTCGACGAGGCGGAGAACCGGCTGCACACCATCAAGGCCGTGCTGGTCGCGACTCTCGGCTGAGGCGCGCCTCGCTCGTCACGCCGACGGGCGCCGCTGCGCCGGTATCACCGGCAGCCTGAACCACACCGCCTTGCCGGACTCGGTCGGCCGGTGCCCGCACGACGAACTCAGGGCGCGGATCAGCAGCAGGCCGCGCCCGTGCTCCTGCCAGGGATCGGGCATCCCGCCGGACGGGCACGTCAGATCGCCGGGCGGCTTCGGGTCGGTGTCGTGCACCTCCACCTGGCAGCCCGACGGCATCAGCTCCACCACCAGCTCTATCGGCGTCTCGCCGGAGGTGTGCTCCACGGCGTTCGCCACCAGCTCCGCCGTGAGCAACTCCGCGGTGTCGCAGTCGGCCGCGTGCTCCAGCTCGGCCAGCGCCGTACGGACCAGGGCACGGGCCACGGGCACCGCCGCTGCGGTGTGCGGCAGCGCGACGCGCCAGGAGGCGGGGGCTGAGGGGAGTTCGTACAAGGCGGGTCCGTTCATGGAGCAGGACATCCTGCTTTCAACCTTATGAATCGTACGGGGCCACTCTTCCGTGGCGTCCGAGGGGCACTGCCGGGGACCCCGCGGCCCCCTTGCCGCACGGCTTACCCAGGTGAACGGGGTGCCGCGCACAGCTCCTCCCGCCGTTACGCCGGTGTGGACGATCTGTGACGGATGTGACCGGCCTGGTTCACACCCGGCTCCCCGGGAAGTCCTACCCGGACGGCCTATCGCGCACTCATGACGACAGTCACGGATGAGTGATAACTTCATGGGGTAGAGCTCAGTGAGGCAGTGCCCGCCCGAGGAGGCCGCACGTCATGAGTCCCTTCACCGGCTCCGCCGCCCGCACCCCGAGCTGGGAGCACCTGCGCGTCGACCTCACCGACGGTGTCGCCACCGTCACCCTGGCCCGCCCCGAGAAGCTCAACGCGCTCACCTTCGGCGCCTACGCCGATCTGCGCGACCTGCTCGCGGAGCTGTCCCGGGAGCGGTCCGTACGGGCCCTGGTGCTGGCCGGCGAGGGCCGCGGCTTCTGCTCCGGCGGCGACGTCGACGAGATCATCGGCGCCACGCTGTCCATGGACACCGCCCAGCTCCTCGACTTCAACCGGATGACCGGCCACGTGGTCCGCGCCCTCCGGGAGTGCCCCTTCCCCGTGATCGCGGCGGTCCAGGGCGTGGCGGCCGGCGCCGGAGCGGTCCTCGCCCTGGCCGCGGACTTCCGCGTGGCCGACCCCACGGCCCGCTTCGCCTTCCTCTTCACCCGCGTCGGCCTCTCCGGCGGCGACATGGGCGCGGCCTACCTCCTGCCCAGGGTCGTGGGCCTCGGCCACGCCACCCGCCTCCTGATGCTGGGCGACCCGGTCCGCGCCCCCGAGGCCGAGCGCATCGGCCTGATCAGCGAACTGACGGAGGAGGGCCAGACCGACGAGGCAGCACACCAACTGGCCCACCGCCTGGCACAGGGCCCGGCCCTGGCGTACGCCCAGACGAAGGCGCTCCTCACGTCAGAACTGGACATGCCCCTGGCGGCATCAGTGGAACTCGACGCCTCCACTCAGGCCCTCCTGATGACAGGAGAGGACTACGCAGAGTTCCATGCGGCGTTCACAGAAAAGCGCCCCCCGAAATGGAGCGGACGGTGAGCGAGTCGCCTTCAGGGGCGCGGGGCTGTGTCGATATGCGGCTCCGCCGCGGGGCGCGACCAGCCACGAACGACCCGCACCCCAAGGCCAAGCCCGATCACCCCCTACGCGTGGCGATCATCGGCGGAGGCCCGGGCGGCCTCTATGCCGCCGCCCTCCTCAAACGCCTCGACCCCACCCGCGACATCACCGTCTGGGAACGCAACGCCCCCGACGACACCTTCGGCTTCGGAGTCGTCCTCTCCGACGAAACCCTCGGCGGCATAGAACACGCGGACCCCCACGTCTACGAGGCCCTCCAGAGACACTTCGTCCGCTGGGACGACATCGACATCGTCCACCGAGGGGTACGGCACACCTCGGGCGGCCACGGATTCGCCGCACTCGGCAGAAAACGCCTCCTCGACATCCTCCACACCCGCTGCCGCGACCTCGGCGTCGACCTCCGCTTCCACACCGAGGCCCCGCACGACCTCCCGCGGACCCACGACCTGGTGATCGCCGCGGACGGCATCCACAGCGCCACCCGCGAGGCCCACGCGGACGTCTTCCGCCCCCACGTCACCACCCACCGCTGCCGCTACATCTGGCTCGCCGCCGACTTCCCCTTCGACTCCTTCCGCTTCGAGATCGCCGAGACCGAACACGGCGTGATGCAGCTCCACGGCTACCCCTACGCCCGCCCGTCACCCGACCACCACCCCTCAACGAGGCCCTCCGGGCCACAGAATCAATTCGGCGCCTCCACCGTGATCATCGAGATGCGCGAAGAGGTCTGGCACGCGGCCGGCTTCGACGAGCTCGGCGAAGCGGAGTCGATCGAACGCTGCGCCAAGATCTTCGCGGAAGCACTCCGCGGCCGTCCCCTGACGTCGAACAACTCCACCTGGACGACCTTCCGCACGGTCGTCAACGACCGCTGGTCGCACGGCAACGTCGTCCTCCTCGGCGACGCCGCCCACACCGCCCACTTCTCCATCGGCTCCGGCACCAAGCTCGCCGTCGAGGACGCCCTGGCCCTCGCCGCCTGCCTGGAGGAACAGGACACCCTGGACGAGGCCCTGAGCGCGTACGAGGCGGAGCGGCGGCCCGTCGTCGCCTCCACGCAGCGCGCGGCCCGGGCCAGCCTGGAGTGGTTCGAGAACCTCGCCCTGTACCTGGACCAGCCGCCCCGCCAGTTCGCCTTCAACCTGCTCACCCGCAGCCGCCGCGTCACCCATGACAACCTGCGGCTGCGCGACGCCCGCTTCACGGAATCGGTGGAGCGGGAGTTCGGCTGCCCGCCCGGCACGCCCCCGATGTTCACGCCGTTCCGGCTGCGCGGCCTGACCCTGCGCAACCGGGTCGTCGTCTCGCCCATGGACATGTACTCGGCCACCGACGGCGTCCCCGGCGACTTCCACCTCGTCCATCTGGGCGCGCGGGCGATGGGCGGAGCCGGGCTGGTGATGACCGAGATGGTGTGCGTCAGCGAGGAGGGCAGGATCACGCCCGGCTGCGCCGGCCTCTACACCGGCCGGCAGGCCGAGGCCTGGAAGCGGATCACGAACTTCGTGCACGAGCGGGCGCCCGGCACGGCGATCGGCGTGCAGCTCGGCCACAGCGGCCGCAAGGGCTCCACGAAGGTGATGTGGGAGGGCATGGACGAGCCACTGGAAGAGGGCAACTGGCCGCTCGTGGCCGCGTCCGCGCTCCCGTACAAGCCGTTCAGCCAGACTCCGCGGGAGCTGTCCCGCGCCCAGCTCACCGACATCCGCGAGCAGTTCGCGGCCGCCGCCTGCCGCGCCGCCCGGGCCGGATTCGACCTGCTCGAACTGCACTGCGCCCACGGTTATCTGCTCTCGGGCTTCCTCTCCCCGCTGACCAACCGCCGTACCGACGCCTACGGCGGCTCGCTGGACAAGCGGCTCCGCTTCCCGCTGGAGGTGTTCGACGCCGTACGGAACGTCTGGCCGGGGGAGCGGCCCATGACCGTCCGGATCTCGGCCACCGACTGGGCCGAGGGCGGGATCACGGCCGAGGACGCAGTCGAGATCGCCCGGGCCTTCGCCGCGCACGGCGCCGACGGGATCGACGTGTCGACCGGGCAGGTCGTGGCGGACGAGCGGCCCGAGTTCGGGCGGTCGTACCAGGCGCCGTTCGCGGACCGGATCCGCAACGCCACCGGCATCCCGGTGATCGCGGTCGGTGCGATCTCCTCCTGGGACGACGTCAACTCCCTGATCCTGGCGGGCCGTACGGACCTGTGCGCCCTGGCCCGCCCGCACCTCTACGACCCGCACTGGACGCTGCACGCGGCGGCCGAACAGGGCTACACGGGCTCCGGCGCCGACTGGCCGGCCCCGTACCGCGCGGGCAGCCGCCGCCCTCAGACGGGCCGCACGGACGCGCCCAAGCCGCGCCTCACTCTGGGGCGCTGAGCAGCCCCACGAACTCGGCGCCCGCGTCCCGCAGCCGCTCGTGCAGGCCCTGGAACACCGCCGCCGAGCGGGTGCCCGGCCAGTCCTCCGGGAGCAGTTCGGACGGCAGGCCGGGGTCGGTGTAGGGCAGGTGGCGCCAGGAGTCCAGGGCGAGGAGGTAGTCGCGGTAGGCCGCCTCCGGCGGGGTGTCCTCGCGCTTCTCCCAGTCGTGCAGCACGCGCGCGTGGCGGTCGAGGAACGCCTCGTGCTCCTTGGCGATGGCGGCCAGGTCCCACCAGCGGGCGACGGCCTGAGCGGTCGGGGCGAAGCCGAGGTGGTCACCGCGGAAGAAGTCGACGTACGCGTCCAGCCGCAGCCGCTGGAGCGTGTGCCGGGTCTCCTCGTACAGCCGCGCGGGCGCGATCCACACGCCCGGCGCGGCCGTGCCGAAACCGAGGCCGGCCAGCCGGGAGCGCAGCACGTGCCGCTTCTGCCGCTCCGACTCCGGCACGGAGAACACGGCGAGCACCCAGCCCTCGTCCTCGGGCGGCGCCGTGGCGTAGATGCGCCGGTCGCCGTCGTCGAGCAACTGCCTGGCGTCCGGAGACAGTTCGTACCCGGCCGCGCCCTGGGCGGTGCGGGCGGGCACGAGCAGTCCGCGTCTCTTCAGCCGCGACACCGAGGAGCGTACGGACGGGGCGTCGACCCCGACCGCGGCGAGCAGCCGGATCAGTTCGGCGACGGGCACGGGACCCGTCGCGAAGCGGCCGTACGCGCCGTAGAGCGTGACGATGAGAGACCGTGGTGCATGCTGGTCGGACACGTTGATCATCTTAGGTCGTACGGGTCACTCCCGGTCGTCTTCGGTGCCGCCGTCCGGGAGGAGCTCTCCCGTGCGCAGCCTGAACCGCTGCAGCTTGCCGGTGGCCGTGCGCGGCAGCGCGTCCAGGAAGACGATCTCGCGCGGGCACTTGTACGGCGCCAGCTCGCTCCTCACGAAGGCGCGCAGCGCCCCGGCGTCCCGTTCCGCGCCCTCCTTGAGGACGGCGAAGGCCACCACGACCTGCCCGCGGGCCTCGTCGGGCCGTCCCACGACCGCCGCCTCCACCACGTCCGGGTGCCGCAGCAGCGCCTCCTCGACCTCCGGCCCGGCGATGTTGTACCCGGCCGAGATGATCATGTCGTCGGCGCGGGCGACATACCGGAAGTAGCCGTCGGGTTCGCGGACGTAGGTGTCGCCGGTGACGTTCCAGCCGCCGCGTACGTACTCCCGCTGCCGCGCGTCGGCGAGGTAGCGGCAGCCGACCGGTCCGCGCACCGCGAGCAGCCCCGGCTCCCCGTCGGGCACCGGCTCGCCGTGCTCGTCCTGCACGCGCGCCTGCCAGCCCGGCACGGGCACGCCCGTCGTGCCGGGCCGGATCCGTTCGTCGGCGGCGGAGATGAAGATGTGCAGCAGTTCGGTGGCGCCGATGCCGTTGATCAGACGCAGGCCGGTGCGCTCGTGCCAGGCCTCCCAGGTGGCCGTCGGCAGGTTCTCGCCCGCCGAGACGCAGCGGCGCAGGGACGAGACGTCGTGTCCGTCGAGCTCGTCGAGCATCGCGCGGTACGCCGTGGGGGCCGTGAACAGCACGGACACCCGGTGCCGGGCGATCGCCGGCAGTAACTGCTTCGGACCGGCCTGTTCGAGCAGCAGGGCACTCGCCCCGGCCCGCAGCGGGAAGACCACCAGCCCGCCGAGGCCGAAGGTGAAGCCGAGCGGGGGGCTGCCCGTGAACACGTCGTCGGCGCGCGGCCGCAGCACGTGCCGGGAGAAGGTGTCGGCGATGGCCAGGACGTCCCGGTGGAGGTGCATGCAGCCCTTGGGGCGGCCGGTGGTGCCGGAGGTGAAGGCGATCAGCGCGATGTCGTCGGCCGCCGTGTCGACGGCCTCGTACGGTGTGCCGGGCGCCGGGCGGTTGAGGAGGTCGTCCGGGGCGTCACCGCCGTAGACCGTGATCCGCAGGTCCGGGATCTCGGCCTTGGCGAGGTCGTCGACGGCCCGGATGTCGCACAGCGCGTGCCGGACCCGGGCGATCTCGCACATCGTGCTCAGCTCGTGCGGGCGCTGCTGGGCGAGCACGGTGACCGCGACGGCCCCCGCCTTCAGCACGGCCAGCCAGCAGGCCGCGAGCCACGGTGTGGTGGGGCCGCGCAGCAGGACGCGGTTGCCGGGGACGACGCCGAGTTCGCCGGTGAGCAGGTGGGCGATGCGGTCGACGCGGGCGCGCAGATCGGCGTACGTCCACGCCTCTGCGGCCGGGGTGAGGAACGCCGGGCGGTCGCCGGGCGGGCCGCTGAGCAGTTCGGCGGCGCAGTTGAGCCGTTCGGGGTAGCGCAGCTCCGGCAGGTCGAAGCGGAGCTCGGGCCATTGGTCCGGGGGTGGCAGATGGTCACGGGCGAAGGTGTCGACGTGGGCCGTACCCCGTGGATTCATACGATTCGCCCCCTTGGCGTGGTGGGCTCGCTCCAGGAGCGTATCGTGTTGGTGACGACAGTCAACGGTCCGCGATAGCCTCGGAGTGGCCCGGCCGGGAGGCAGGGGTGGCGGAGAAGGGACCGGCGATGACCGCATTCTCGCTCGAACCGGCACAACGCGCCTGGTGCGCCGAGCTGCGCGCCCTCGCCGCGGAGCGGCTGCGCCCGCTGGCCGAGAAAGGCGAACCGGGCCGGGTGAACCGGGCCCTGCTCGCCGAGCTCGGCGGCCTCGGACTGCTCGGCCGCCTCTTCACCTCCGGCGCGCTCGACCTGTGCCTGATGCGCGAGTCCCTCGCCTACACCTGCACGGAAGCCGAAACGGCCCTGGCCCTCCAGGGCCTGGGCGCCCACCCGGTCCACGCCCACGGCACGCAGGCCCAACGCGCCCGCTGGCTCCCTCGCGTGGCCGACGGCAGCGCGGTGGCGGCGTTCGCGCTGAGCGAGCCGGGGGCGGGGTCGGACGCGGCGGCGCTGGACTTGCGCGCGGAGCGGGACGGCTCACCGGGGGTGCCATCCGGCGGTGGTTCGTCGGGGGTGGCATCCGGCGGTGGCTCACCGGGAGCGGCGGCCGGTGTCGGCTCACTGGGTCCTCTGGCCGACGACGGTGGCGCCGGCGCGGTGGCCGACGGTGGTTTCGCGGGCGGGGCGGCATCCGGAGCTGCGGTGGCATCCGGCGGCGGTGTCGGGGCAGTCGCCGACGGCGGTTTCATGGGCGGGGCGGCTCCTGCCGGGGACGCTGATGCGGCGGCCGACGGTGGTTCGCGGGGTCGGGCCGGGTCCGACGGTGAGCGACTGCGGGCGGGGTCCGACAGCGGTCGGGGGCAAGCCGGGTCCGGTGGCGCTCAAGACTCCCGGACCGTTGGCGGTGGCTCACCGGGCCCGGCGGCGCCCGACGGCAGTGCCCGGGGGGCTCGGGCCGCTGCCGGTGGCTCTCCGGGACCCGGGCGCTCGGTCCACGACGCACCGGCTCCGGCCGAACTCGCCGCCGACGCCGACGGCTCCGCCCGCTGGCGTCTCACGGGTGCGAAGTGCTGGATCTCCAACGCGCCCGAGGCCGACTTCTACACCGTCTTCGCACGGACCACCCCGGGGGCGGGGGCGCGGGGCGTCACGGCGTTTCTCGTGCCGGCCGACCGGCCGGGGCTGACCGGGGCGGGGCTCGACATGCTCTCCCCGCATCCCATCGGCGCGCTCGACTTCGACGCCGTGCCGGTGACGGCCGACGACGTGCTCGGTGAGGTCGACCGGGGGTTCCGGGTCGCCATGGGGACGCTCAACCTGTTCCGCCCCAGCGTCGGCGCCTTCGCGGTCGGCATGGCCCGCGCGGCGCTCGACGCGACCGTCGCACACACCGCCGGGCGGGACGCCTTCGGCGGCAAGCTGCGGGACCTGCAGGCCGTCTCCCACCAGGTCGCCGAGATGGCCCTGCGCACGGAGGCGGCCCGGCTGATGGTCTACGCGGCGGCGACGGCGTACGACGAGGGCGCCCCGGACGTGCCCCGGCTGGCCGCCATGGCGAAACTGCTCGCCACCGAGACCGCGCAGTACGTCGTCGACACGGCCGTCCAGCTGCACGGCGCCCGCGCGCTGCAACGCGGTCACCTCCTCGAACACCTCTACCGGGAGGTGCGCGCCCCCCGCATCTACGAGGGGGCCAGCGAGGTCCAGCGCGGCATCATCGCCAAGGAGCTGTACGCGGCCCACCAGGAGGCATAGTGACCGCCGAACGCGTCAACCCGCCCGGCCTCGCCCCGCCGGCGGGCTTCTCGCACGCCGTCGTGGCCTCCGGGGCCCGGGTGGTGTTCCTGGCGGGTCAGACCGCTCTCGACGGCGACGGCAAGGTGACCGGCGCGACCCTGCCGGAACAGTTCGAGAAGGCCCTCACCAACCTGCTGACCGCCCTCGCGGCGGCCGGCGGCACGCCCTCCGACCTGGCCCGCGTCACCGTCTACGCCACGGACGTCGCCGCGTACCGCTTCCACGCCCGCGAACTGGGCCGTCTCTGGCGGGAACTGGCGGGCCGCGACTACCCGGCCATGGCGGTCGTCGAGGTCGTCCGGTTGTGGGACGAGGAGGCGTTGGTGGAACTGGACGGCTTCGCGGTGCTGCCGTAAGGACGCGGCGGACTCGCCACCGAAGCTCCTGCTCACCGGCACCTACCGCTGCCGGAACTCCAGCGGTCCGGTCTTCGTCAGCTCGCTACTCCTGCGCGTGCCGGATGGCGTCCAGCACGATGTGCGCCACATGGTCGTCGGTGAGGGTGTACCGCGTCTCGCGGGCCTGACGCCGGGCGCTGACGATCCGGGACGTGCGCAGCACCCGCAGATGCTGGGAGACCAGCGGCTGGCTCACGCCCAGCGCGGTCACCAGCTCATGGACGTACTTGCCGCCGCCGGACAGTTCGCGCACGATCCCCAGCCGTACGGGCGAGGCCAGCGCGCGCAGCAGCTCGCTCGCCACCTGCAGGGTCTGGTCCGGCTCGTCCGTCGGAGGAGGGGGCGTCGTTGTCATATGCACACATTAGCATATGACAACGATTTCCAGTATGCCGGGCAGGTGCCTCAGTGGTCGTCCCAGTGTCCCTCGTGGGCGGCGTGCCGGTGACCGTCGTGCACGTAGTCGGTGTGGTCGTCGTGCCGCACGGCCATGTGGCCGCAGTTGTCACCGTGCTGGTGGTCGTGGTTCTGGTGCACCGCGTGGCCGCCGTTCAGGCACTCGTCGACATGGCCCTCGTGCATCCGGTGGATGTGGCCGTCGTGGGCGTAGTCCGTGTGGTCGCCGTGCGGGAAGGCGACGTGACCGCAGTCGTCACCGTGGGCGTGCGCGTGGTTGTCGTGGGTGAGGTGTTCGGCGGTGGTCATGGGGGGTGGCTCCTCGCGTGTGCTCGTGCTGCCCATGGCGCTCCGGCCGGGGCTGTCATGGCGACATTAACATATAGCGATTCCTGCATGTATTGTCCGGGCGGCCGGCGCCGCCCGCGAGCCGAGGGTGGCGCAGTGGTGACGCCCGGGTCAGCGAACCGCGACGATCACGCAGCTGTCGCCGTACTGCCAGACCGGGCCCGCCGTGTTGAACCCCGCCTCCCGCAACAGCTCCAGATGGGCGGAGAGGGGCAGTTCGGCAGGGCGGCCGGTGCCCGCGGGCGCCTCGCGGCGGCGGCGCTCGGCGAGCAGGTCCGTCAGCTCGGGGTCGTCGGCGACGGCGGCCCACCAGGAGCCCCAGTCCTCGTGCGCGAACACCCGCTGCCGGTCCGCCCGGCACCGCCCGACATGGGCGGCGATCCCGGCCGGGCCCGTGTCGTCCTGGGGGAGATGGTCGCCGTTGACCAGAACACCGCCGGGCCGCAGCAGCGCGGCGAGCTGCCGGTAGACGCGCAGCAGGGTGTCACGGTCGAGGTAGTGCAGGGCCGTCGTGGAGACGGCCGCGTCCAGGGGCCGGTCCAGGTCCAGGGCCCAGGTCCAGCCGGGTGCGCCGATCTCGGCGTCGACGTAGCGGGCCGCGTCCGGGTGGTGGGTCCGGCCCAGCTCCAGCAGTACGGGATCCCGGTCCACGGCGACGATCTCCGCGTCCGGCAGCCGCCGGACCAGCCGGGCAGCCAGGGAGCCGGGCCCGCAGCCCAGGTCGACGACGAGGGGCCGGGAGTCCTGCCCGGAGGTCACGTGCTCGACGACATCGGCGATCACCGTGAACCGCTCCTCGCGGTCGACCGCGTACCGCCGCTGCTGGAGCTCCCAGCGCTCCACCCATCGCTCCGCCGTCGCCAGACTCAGCCCCATCCGGTCGCGCCACCTTGCCGTCTCGCACCTGATCCTTGCCGGTCCGAGCCTACAGGTGGAAACGGTTCCCATTACGCCTAGTTGGGGAGTCATTCGAGTGAAGCAAGGACGGACAGCAGCCGGTCGATCTCCTCAACGGTGTTGTACACATGCAGACTCACCCGCACCGAACCGGTCTTCTCGCCCGCGTCGCCCTGGCAGTGGTGGTCCGAACGGACCATGAAACCGTGGCTGAAGAGGATGAACCCCAGATCGCCCGAGTCGATGGCGCGGTGCCGCAGGGTGACGATGCCCTGGCGCCGCTGCACGGTCGAGTCGGCGGCCAGGCTCAGCGGGCAGCCGAGGACCTCGTAGGCGTCCAGCCGGCGCAGCCCCTCGGTGAGCCGGGCCGCCAGGGCGACCGTCCACTCCTCGACGCGCTCCGGACCGGCGGCGTCCAGCCAGTCCAGGGCCGCTTCGAGCGAGGCGATACCGACCGTGTTCGGGGTGCCGCTCCACCCGCCGGGCGTGAACGCCGGGCCGCGCTCCTGCCGGGCCCACACCGCCCCGGACCCGGGCAGGGCCAGCGCCTTGTGCCCGGAGAAGACGACGAAGTCGACGTCCAACTCCGCCACGGACACCGGCAGATGCCCGACACTCTGCGCCGCGTCCAGACAGATCACCGCGTCCGGGCCGACCGCCCGGCGGATGCGCTGCACGTTCATGTCGCCGCCGTAGACATGGTGCACATGGGTCGTGGCGACGAACCGCGTGCGCGGCCCGGCCCGTTCGGCCAGCGCGCGGTGGTCGTAGTCCCCGGAGCCGCTCTGGTACGGCATCGGCACCACCCGGATGTGCGTGCCCTCGCGGGCGAGCAGCCGCTGGGCCTCCCGCCAGGGCGCGATGTTGGCTTGGTGGTCGGCGTCCGGTACGACGATCTCGTCGCCGTCGCGCAGGAACCCCGGCAGCCAGTCGCGGGCGATCGTGCGCAGCCCCTCGCTCGTGCCGCTCGTGAAGTGGACGGCGGAGCGCTCCGGTTGCCGGTCCCCGAGGAACCGGGCGACGCGCTCGCGGGTGCGCTCGACCAGCTCGGTCGTCCGGTTGGCCCATGTGTAGGTGCCGCGTGCCGCGTTGGCGTTGCTGGTGGTGAGGTACCTCTGCACGGCGTCCAGCACGGCCTGCGGCTTCTGCGCCGTCGCCGCGCTGTCCAGGTACGCCAGCTCCGGGTGCGCGGTGACGATGGGGAACTGGGCGCGCAGCGCCTGCTGCCACGGGCGCAGATCATCACGGATCGCGGGTGCGGTCATGGCGGTCAGTCCCGCACCAGGGGCGCGCCCGCGTCCCGCCAGGCGATGATGCCGCCGGCCAGGCTGCGCACGTCGGGATGGCCCATCCGGGTCAGCAGCGCCGCGTACCGGGCGGACTGCTCGCCCACCGGGCACGCCAGCAGCACCGGCCGGCTCCGGCTGAACGGCAGTCCGCCCTGGAGGAGTTCGGCGAACAGCTCGTCGACGATGTTGACCGAGCCGTCGATGTGCAGCGCCGCGTACGCGTAGGGGCTGCGCAGGTCGACCACGAGCGGCCCCTCGGAGTCGAGCCACCGCCGGGCCTCGGCCACCGTGACCGACGGCGCCCCGCCGACCTCCGCCTCGGTGAGATCGGCCGGCGAGTTCTTCCGGGGCGGCCGGCCCAGCAGGTCGGGCCGCCGCTGCCGGACGTAGCTCAGATAGCTCTCCACGCGGTCGCAGACGATGAACACCGCCGTCCGGCGCTCGGTCAACTCCTCGTCGACCGCGCGCAGATGACGGACGGCCCCGTGGTAGGCGGCACCCCCGGTGGGCCCGCCCAGGATGCCGCAGCGGCGGTTCAGGGTGAGCATCCCCTCGATCGCCTCGTCGGAGCTGACCGACTCCATCGTGTCGTACGTCTCCGGGTCGAACAGGCCGACCTCCTGCACCTCGTCGATGGTGCGGATCCCGGGGATGAAGTCGGACTTGGCCGCGACCAGCCCGACCACCCGCACCGAGGGATCCTCCTCCCGCAGGGCGCGGGCCACGCCCGTGGAGGAACCGGCCGTGCCCACACAGGCGACGAACCAGTCCGGTACCCGGCCGTCCAGGTCCTTGACGATCTCCGGGCCGGTGCCGGTGAGGTGCGCCTCGGTGTTGCGCGGGTTGAAGTACTGGTCCGTGTGGAGGTGGGCGCTGCCGGAGGCGGACAGCGTGCGGTGGAAGAGGGTCAGCGGATCGTCCGTCGCGGTCGGGTCCAGGCACTCGCTCTGTCCCGGCAGCTCCTCGATCTGAGCGCCGAGCAGCAGCAGGAGGTCCTTGATCTCCGGCACCCGCATCCGGTTGGTGACGCTCTTGAAGCCGAGGCCGTGCATGCCCGCCAGGACCGCCAGTGCCTTCGCCGTGTTGCCGCTGGACAACTCCACGACCTGGCTGCCCTGTTCGACCGCCTCGGCCAGCAGCGGACGCGCCATGTTCCAGGCCGCCCGGTCCTTGACCGAGCCGAAGGGGTTGAGCATCTCCAGCTTCGCGAACAGGTCGATGTTGCGCAGGCCGTGCACGGCCGGGTCGATCCGTACCAGCGGGGTATTGCCTATCGCATCGGTGATGCTGTCGTACCTCACTGAGCTCCCCCCGAGGGCGTGATCGGCCAGAACTGCTCGTCCAGGCACCAGCGCCAGGCGTCGCCGTCCTGCCAGGCGGCGACCTTGCGGGAGGCGGGCTGGTGCTGGGCGCGGGTGGCGTGGAAGTCCATGGCGTAACCGGCGGTGTTGGCGAAGGCCAGCAGGTCGCCGGGGGCCGGGCGGCGCGGCAGGAACACCGTGCGCCGCGTGATCAGATCGGTCTCCAGGCACAGGCCGCCGAAGAGGTGCACGGCGACGGGCCCCCCGCCCGGCCCGGCTCCGCTTCTGGGGACGACGACCGGGTCCATCAGCACTCCGTGGTCCTCCAGGGCGATGTCGTCCGCCTTCGCGGCCAGCCGGACGAGCAGTGCGCCGTCCGCCTCCTGGGAGCGGACCTCCAGCACCCTCGCCAGCGTCAGCCCGCACTGGTCCAGCAGCGCCCGGCCGGGCTCGCTGTGCAGGTCGTACAGGTGCTCCAGCAGCAGGGAGGCCAGCGGGCGGCCGCCCAGCGAGGCGGCGGGCTGGGCGAGCAGTTCGTCGAGGTAGGCCGCGCCGGCGACGGACCGGTGGGCGGGGTAGAGGCCGAGCGCGCCGCGCAGGGTGCCGGACTCGCCTCGCAGCCCGTAGCCGTGCCCGCCCCAGGTCAGCGGCGGGCGGCGGCCCAGGACGGCGGCCGTGAGCGCGCTCGTGTACGCCTCCCACTGCTCCCGCTCGGCCAGGTAGCTGACGCCGAACCCGCCCCCGACGTCCACGGCCCGGGGCCGCAACCCCCGGCTCCGGCACGCCTCCAGGGCTGCCAGGGACCCTTCGAGGGCGGTCGCCTTCTCCGCGACGCTCGTGGTGTCCAGGTGGTAGGACACCCCCGTCGGCTCGACCGCGTCGCCGTGCCGCTCGACCGCTTTCAGCAGGGGATCCAACTCCCGTACGGGCGTACCGAACCGGCTGCGCCGGCTCAGCACCTTCACCCCCGACGTCTCGAAGCCCGACAGCCGCAGCAGCACCCGCACCGGGGCGAGCGCGTGCCCCCGCACCAGTGCGGCGAGCTGCTCCAGTTCGTCGACGCCGTCGACGCCGACCGTCACGCCCGTACGGGCCGCGAGCCACAGGAACTCGGGGTTCTTCGGACCCGTGGCCATGATCCGGTCGGGCGTGAAACCGGCCCCCAGCGCGTGCTGCAACTCGCCCAGCGACGCGACGTCCACGCCCGCGTCCGTGGCGGCGAGCCGGCGCAGCAGCGCGCTGGACCGGTTCGCCTTGTGGGCGTAGTAGATCTGGCCCGACAAGCGGTGTGCCCGGTACACGGACCGGAACCGCTCCAGGTTCTCGGCGATCTGGTCCGGCACCACGACGTGCAGGGGCGAGCCGAGCGCGTCGGTGAGCGAGTGCAGTGTCCCCGTCGCCGCCAGGAGCGACCCGAGCCGCGCTTCCAGTCGGGGTTCGAGATACAAGGGCCGGCCGTCCATGCGCGCTCCCTCCCCTGTAGCGGCTGCGCCCGGCATCCGGGCACGTCCGACACTCCCCGCGTTTCGCCGTATAGCCCATATCCATTCTTCGGTCGCTTTACGCCCTGTACGGCCCGGGCCTGTCCCCGCGCCGGTGTGAAGCGGATCACGGCCCGGCCGGGCGGCGCGCGCCGGGCGCGGGGCCGAGGCATCCGCCGTCCGGGCCGGGACTTCGCAGGCCGGGCCGGTGCGGCGGGGCCGTGCGGCCGAGGCGGCGGCCCTCCGCCGCGACGCGGAGCGGGATGCGGCCTCCAATGAGCGTCCCCTCAGGACGCAGAGGCCGGTCCGGCCGTGGCGGGCGGGTGCGCGCCGCTCCCTGACGCCCCGTGACGGGCCGGTGACATTCGGAACGAACCCGTAGCGGGTGTACGGGGCAACGTATGCGGGGGGTGACGGGTCGTAGTGGGTGCAAGGGCTGAAGCCCGCGCGATCACACGAAGACCATGGGGGAAAGCATGAACGTCCGTACTCGAGGCATCCGTACCACCGTGGCCGCGCTGGCGGCCGCCGCCGGTGTCGCCGCACTCGCCGTCCCGGCCGCTGCCGCCACCGCACCGGCTTCCGGCACACCCCGGTTCCTGGAGCCGGCCGAACTGCCGCCGCACCAGACCTCGCCCTGGTACGCCGGTCCCGTCACCGCCGGCCAGCCGGACCCGCTGCCGGCCTGCGTGGGCGACGCCCTGCCGTCCATCGCCTCCCACCGCTCGTACTGGACCGAGTACGACACCAACGCCCAGCAGATCACGGTCGTGGAGCGCAGTGAACAGCGGGCCAAGGACTTCGCGGCGCTGCTGCGCAAGGACCTCGCCGGCTGCGCGAAGAAGCTGATGGAGCAGGACCCCGACATCACGGCGACGCAGAGGAACTACGGCCGGCTGAACGTCGAGGAGGGTGCCCATGTCTACGGCATCCACACCGCCTCGGCGTGGGGTTCCTCCGACATCGGCCTGTTCTCGGTCGGCCGCGACGGCACGACCGTGACGGTCGTCCGCTGGGGCCAGATGGGCAACTTCCAGCACGCCCAGGTGTCCGACTTCAAGGCCACCACCGTCACGGCGGTCAACAAGCTGTACTGACAGCACTGGCAGTACCGGCAGAAACCGACGGGCTCAGTCGCGCCCGTCGTACACGAGAAGCCCGTCGTCGCGCAGCCGTGCGCCGGGCGTCGGCGCGTGGGCGCTGAGACGCCCGTCGTGCATGAGGTGGTGAGCCGGTACGCCCCGCGCGAGCACCGCGAAGTCGGCGATCAGCCGGCGGTGGCAGCGCCACCAGACCGCCTCGCTGCACATCACGGCGGTGCGGACGTGCGCGGCCTCGCGCAGCACCCGGTCCATCGCGGTGACGAACTCGGGCGTGCGGGTGTGGGCGGCGTAGCCGCGGAAGGAGGCGTTGCGCCAGACGGTGTCCGGGCTGTCCACGGGAGGGGTGCGGAACCCGCCGAGAGCGGGTTCCCACCGGTAGGCGATGCCGTGGCCCGGCAGCCACTCGGCGAGCCGCCGCCGCGACAGATCGGGGTCGCGGCGGCTGCCGGGAGCGGTCCGCACGTCCACGACGGCCGTGACACCGGCGTGGCCCAGCAACTCGGCGATCCGGTCCCGGTCGGCCGTGCTGTGCCCGAAGGTCAGCAGAGGCACGTCCACAGCGCCGGACTTTCCCGTTCTGGCGGTCCTACACCTGACACCCGGTCGATGACCGGGGCGCGGATCACCCCTGCCGCACCGGTACCACGACCATCTCCGCGACATTGACGTGCGGCGGTGCCGACACCGCGAAGGCGATGGCCTCGGCGATGTCCTCGGCGGCCAACGGCTCCACGCCGGTGCGCAGGCGGGACAGGGCCTCGCGCATCCCGAGGTCCTGCATGTCCGCCCCGAGTTCGGTGCCGGTCACGCCGGGCTCGATGTTCTTCACGCGGACACCGCGCGGTCCGAGTTCGGCCCGCAGGTTGCGGGTGAGATGGGCGACGGCCGCCTTGGTGGCGCAGTAGACGGACCAGTCGGGAAAGAGGGCGTGCCCGGCCACGGAGCCGACGTGGACCAGGTCCGCCGGTCCGCCGCGGGCGCCCGCGGCGAGGAGGTCGCCGGTGAAGGCGCGGGAGGTGTGCAGCAGGCCCCGCAGATTGACGTCGATCATGCGGTCCCACTCGTCGGCCCGGCCGCGTTCGAAGGGTGCGCCGAGCATGACGCCGGCGTTCGCGACGACCAGGTCGACGGCGCCGAGCGCCCCGGTGACGGCGCGGGCGGCCTCCGGCACGGCCCCGGCGTCGGTGAGATCGACGGCGACCGGCAGGACGGTTCCGGGAGCGTCGCGGCGCAGTTCCGCGGCCAGAGCCTTGAGGCGGTCCTCGCGGCGGCCCAGCAGCGCGACGCTCGCACCGCCGTCCGCCAGGCGGCGCGCCGTCGCGGCACCGATCCCGCTGGAGGCGCCGGTGACGACCGCGACCCGGCCGGTGAGGGGGAGGGAAGGGGAGGTGTGTGTCATGCCGTCCACCGTGCGTCCGCCGTGCACCCGTGACCAGGCCGCACCGTCCCGAGGAGAGCGGATCGTAGGAGTGGCGCGGCCACCTTGCGGGCTCCCACCGTCCCGCGGCCGGACCTACGGTGGACGGCATGAACAGCGACAACCGCCTCGGCCGGTTCCTCAGTGCCCGGCGTGCCCTGGTCACCCCCGAGGAGTCGGGGCTGCCGACCGGGAGCCGGCGCCGGGTGGCGGGCCTGCGCCGTGAAGAGGTCGCGATGCTGGCGGGGGTGAGCACCGACTACTACGTCCGCCTGGAACAGGGCCGGGAACGGCACCCCTCGGCGCAGGTGGTCGACGCGCTGGCCCGGGCCCTGCGCCTGGAGGACGACGCGGTCGACCACCTGCACCGGCTGGCACGCCCCGTCACCGCCCGCCCGCGTGGCCGTACGCGGCCCGAGCTGGTGAGCCCGGTCCTGCTGCGCATGATGGAGGGCTGGCACAGCACTCCGGCGGTGGTCCTGGGCCGCTGCCTGACCGTGCTGGCCCACAACGACCTGGGGCGTGGGCTGTTCGCCGGTCACACCCACAGCGGGGACCTGCTGCGGCTGGTCTTCCTCGACCCGGACGCGCGGGAGTTCTACCCGGACTGGGACCGCGTGGCGGTCAACACGGTGGCCGGGCTGCGGGCCGCCGCCGGGACCGGCCAGGACGACCCGCTGCTCATCGCGACCGTCGGCGAACTGTCGTTGAAGAGCGAGGAGTTCCGCCGGCTCTGGGCCCGCCACGACATCCGCCAGAAGACCCGTGAGACCAAGCGCTTCCGGCACCCGCAGGTCGGTGAACTGACGCTGGACTACGAGTCGCTCACCGTCAACAGCGCCCCCGGCCAGCAACTCGTCGTCTACCAGGCCGCCCCGGGCAGCCCGTCCGAACAGGCGCTCACCCTGCTGGGCAGCCTCGGCGCGGCCGAGCAGCACCCCACCGAAACCACTGCTGAATCAACCAAGGACTTTCGCACATGAACGACAGCACACCCGTCTGGCTCATCACCGGCTGCTCCACCGGCCTCGGCCGCGCCCTCGCCACCACCCTCCTCGAACGCGGCCACCGGGCGGCGGTCACCGCCCGCGATCCGCGCGCCGTCGCCGACCTGGCCGCCGACCACGGCGACCGGGCCCTCGCCCTGCCCCTCGACGTCACGGATCCCGCTCAGGTCGCCGAAGCCGTCGAACGGGCGGAAGCACGGTTCGGGCGGATCGACGTCCTGGTGAACAACGCCGGCTACGGCTATCTCGCCGCCGTCGAGGAAGGGGAGGACGCGGAGATCCGGGCCCTGTTCGACACCAACGTCTTCGGGCTCGTCGAGACCACCCGGGCCGTCCTGCCGGGCATGCGCGCCCGCCGGGCCGGTCACATCGTGAACATCTCCTCCCTCGGCGGCCTGGCGGCCTTCGGCGCCACCGGTTACTACCACGCCACCAAGTTCGCGGTGGAGGGACTGTCCGAGTCGCTCGCCGCCGAAGTCGCCCCGCTCGGCATCGGGGTGACGATCGTCGAGCCCGCCGCGTTCCGCACCGACTGGTCCGGCCCCTCCATGCGCCAGTCGGCCACCGAGATCGAGGACTACGCGGCGACCGCCGGCGCGCGCCGTGCCGCCACCCTGGCCACGTACGGCCACCAGCCGGGCGATCCGCTGCGGGCGGCCGCGGCCGTCATCGACGCCGTCGAGTCCCCCGAGCCCCCGTTGCGTCTGCTGCTGGGCAAGGCCGCGTACGACATCGCCACCGCGCGGCTGGACACGCTCCGGGCCGGCTTCGACACCTGGCGGGACGTCACCGTCGGCGCCGACTACCCGGCCGCCTGAACGGCTGAGTCCAGGCACTCGAACAAGCCAACCCGGCCCCAGCCTCTGGCGAGGCCCCTCCACTCGGGTGATGATTGAATCATTAACAAAATCGGAGGAGGACCCGTATGAGCATCGCCCTCGTGCGCAACCCGGGCGACGGCACCCTCTACCGCTACTACGGCAGCGTCCAGGAGCAGGTCGTGTCGAACTCCGAGACGAACGGAGTGGTCAGCGTTCTGCGACTGACCATGCGCCAGGCGGACGCGCCGCCCCTGCACACCCACAGCCGCGAGGACGAGAGCTGGGTCGTCCTGTCCGGCCGCGTCCGGTTCTGGGTCGGCTCGGCCTCACTCGACGCGTGCGACGTCCATGACGCCGAGCCGGGCGCCTACGTCTTCGGCCCCCGGTCGGTCCCTCACACCTTCCAGCCGCTCACCACGACGGCGGACATGCTGGTCATCAACAACCCCGGGGCCATCGAAGGCTACTTCCGGTCGATCGGCCCCGCCGACGCACGTCATGACACGGATCACGCCGAGATGCTGGCCCGGTACGGGGTGACACTCCTGGACGCCCCGCCGGCGCGGCCGCGTTCATCGTGACCCGCCTCCGCCGCTCAGATGTCCCGGCGGAGACCAGCGAACACGGTGACCCGCCGCAATGGGTGGTCGCAGGTGGCTGACCCGCGCGAATGACCAGGGGCGCCCCGATGGTGGCGTGCCGACGCCCGGTCCGCCGCGCCGGGCGTCGGCACACGGCTGCCGCGCTGCCTATTGCGCGAAGAAGGGTGAGCGGCCATTATCAGGAATCCTGTTATTTTAAAGTTGTAGCGAAAGGCGGCCGGGACATGCCATTGAGTCCCAGAATCCAGGCCAGAGGGATCCAGCTGCTGCTCGGTCGGATGATGGCGCGGGTCCACAAGGACCTGCGCTTCACGGACATCCCGAAGCGCACCGAAGCCCTCCGGGTGGAGACCGGCGCCGGCCCGGTGCCCTGCACGGTGTACCGCCCGCCGGCCGACACGAAGACCCCTGCCCCCGTGTACGTCAACTTCCACGGCGGCGGTTTCGTGGTCGGCCGCCCGGAACAGGACGACCACATCTGCCGCTACATAGCCGCCACGGTCGGCTGTGTCGTGATCAACGTGGACTACGCCGTCGCCCCGCAGCGGCAGTTTCCGGTGCCCGTCACCCAGGCGTACGACGTCACCGCGTGGGTCGCCGGCAACGGTCCCGCAGGCGGCTGGGACGGCTCACGCCTTGCCGTGGGCGGACACAGCGCCGGGGCCAACCTGACGGCCGCGGTCTGCCGCATGGCCCGGGACCGCGGAACCTTCACGCCCCGGCTCCAGATCATCGACTCCGCACCGCTCGATCAGGTCGCCGACCCGGCCACCAAGCAGTCACTCATCGCCAAGCCGCTGCTCAGCCCCCAGCTCATGCGGGTCTTCACGGCCGCCTACGTCCCCGACCCCGCCCACCGTGCCGATCCCCTTGTCTCACCCGCACTGGCCGACGACCTCGCCGGACTCCCTCCCGCCCTGGTCATCACCGCCGAGAACGACCGCCTCCGCGACGAGGGCGACGCCTACGCCAAGGCTCTGGAGGCCGCCGGCGTTCCGGTCGTCCACCGTGTCTTCGAGGGAGTCGATCACTACTTCACCCACACCGGTCCGGTACCGGAGGGGAAAGCCGCCATCGACATGATGGCCACCACCTTGCGCACCGCACTCAGTCTCTGATGTCAGCCGATCGAGGCAGGCGCATCACGGAGCAGGAGGTCGCCCAACGGCAGGGAGCAGCGTGAAGGTTCTCCCGTGCCGTAGGCGAAGTGTCTGACGCGTTATCGCTGGCGGCTGCCGCCAGGCCGGTATAGCGTGGTGACTCAGCAGTCGTGGTTCCGAAGTCCCGTTCGCCCGTGATCGCATCACGGGCGTTCTTGCTGTTCAGCGCCTCTCCGGACCAGGGCGATCACCTCCCGGGCACGCAAGGTGCGAGCACGGTTTTCCCTCGAAGGAGACAGTCATGGCCAAGGGCACAGTCAAGTGGTTCAACAGCGAGAAGGGCTTCGGCTTCATCGAGCAGGAGGGCGGCGGCCCCGACGTCTTCGCCCACTACTCCAACATCGCCAGCACGGGCTACCGTGAGCTGCAGGAAGGCCAGAAGGTGGAGTTCGACGTCACCCAGGGCCAGAAGGGCCCGCAGGCGGAGAACATCCGCCCCGCCTGATCAGGCAGCCTCGACAAGGCCCGGCTTCCCTTCGGGGGCCGGGCCTTTTCGACCCCGGATTCACGCTCCGGAAGCACGCGCACTTCCTGCCCCGTGCCGGTGCGCGCGGCTGCGCGGTCATCGACACGGTTTTCGCCTGGCGGCCCGCCGTTCAGATGTCCCGGAAGATCTCGATCTGCGCCCCGATCGAGTTCAGCCGCTCCGCCAGGTCCTCGTAACCCCGGTTGATGACATACACGTTGCGCAGCACCGACGTGCCCTCCGCCGCCATCATCGCCAGCAGGACGACCACCGCGGGGCGCAGGGCCGGCGGGCACATCATCTCGGCGGCGCGCCAGCGGGTCGGGCCCTCCACCAGGACGCGGTGGGGGTCGAGCAACTGCAGCCGGCCGCCCAGGCGGTTCAGGTCCGTCAGGTAGATCGCGCGGTTGTCGTAGACCCAGTCGTGGATGAGGGTCTTGCCCTGGGCGACCGCCGCGATGGCCGCGAAGAACGGGACGTTGTCGATGTTCAGGCCGGGGAACGGCATGGGGTGGATCTTGTCGATCGGCGCCTCCAGCTTGGAGGGCCGGACGGTGAGGTCCACCAGCCGGGTGCGGCCGTTGTCGGCGAAGTACTCGGGCGTGCGGTCGTGGTCGAGGCCCATCTCCTCCAGGACCGCGAGCTCGATCTCCAGGAACTCGATGGGCACGCGGCGCACCGTCAGCTCCGACTCCGTCACCACGGCCGCGGCCACCAGGCTCATCGCCTCGACCGGGTCCTCGGAGGGGGAGTAGTCCACGTCGACGTCGATGGTCGGCACGCCGTGCACGGTGAGCGTGGTGGTGCCGATGCCGTCGACCTTGACGCCGAGGGCCTCCAGGAAGAAGCACAGGTCCTGGACCATGTAGTTGGAGGAGGCGTTGCGGATGACGGTCGTGCCGTCGTGCCGGGCGGCGGCGAGCAGCGCGTTCTCGGTCACCGTGTCGCCGCGCTCGGTCAGCACGATGGGGCGGTCGGGACGCACCGAGCGGTCGACCATCGCGTGGTACTGGCCCTCGGTGGCGGCGATGTCGAGACCGAACCGGCGCAGCGCGATCATGTGCGGCTCGACCGTGCGCGTACCGAGGTCGCAGCCGCCGGCGTAGGGCAGCTTGAAGTGGTCCATGCGGTGCAGCAGCGGACCGAGGAACATGATGATGGAGCGGGTGCGGCGGGCCGCGTCCGCGTCGATGGCCGCCAGGTCCAGCTCGGCGGACGGCACGATCTCCAGGTCGACACCGTCGTTGATCCACCGCGTGCGGACGCCGATCGAGCCCAGCACCTCCAGGAGGCGGTACACCTCCTCGATGCGGGCGACGCGGCGCAGCACCGTGCGCCCCTGGTTGAGCAGTGAGGCGCACAGCAGTGCGACGCACGCGTTCTTGCTCGTCTTGACGTCGATGGCGCCGGAGAGACGGCGCCCGCCGACGACCCGCAGGTGCATCGGACCGGCGTAGCCGAGCGACACGATCTCGCTGTCGAGAGCCTCCCCGATGCGCGCGATCATCTCAAGGCTGATGTTCTGGTTGCCGCGCTCGATCCGGTTCACGGCGCTCTGGCTGGTTCCGAGCGCATCCGCCAGCTGCGACTGGGTCCAGCCCCGGTGCTGCCGGGCGTCACGGATGAGCTTGCCGATGCGTACGAGGTAATCGTCTGCCATGCGGTTGAGGTTATCTCAGATATGAGATGGCACCCGGCTGGGGGGCCCATTCGGGTGACGGGAGGTCAATCCTCCCTGGTGGCTTCAGGGTCGGCGACTCGTGCGCGTGCGTCGCCACCCGAAAGGTCCGGGCAAATCCATGGATGTCGTACGACGTCCCGTACTGCTGCGGGTGTAACGCGGGCCGTTCTTTCCGCCGCCGGTCGTGATGGACCAGGAGCGCTTGTTGATGTTCAGGCGCACCCCCGGAAGGATCCGGAAACTCTTGCGGAACGTGAGCGGCATGCCTGTCTCCCCTCCGTTTGCGGTGTGGACTCCTGGTTCGGATACCCCGGAGAGGGGTCGGCATGACCGCATGGCGGACGCCGGGGCATGACCTACCGGCCCCGGTGTACTAGAGTTATCTCGACATCGAGATATCTGCCGGGGAGCACCGCAGCCGCCAGCCCCGGTAAGGCGTGCCTAACTTAGCCTTACCTTAGCGGATCGGCCGAGATGCCGTGGCGGCAGGATCGTGGTGGTACGCGCACATCAATGAAGGAGACTGTCGTGTCGGCGAACAGCTTCGACGCCCGCAGCACGCTGCAGGTGGGCGACGAGTCGTACGAGATCTTCCGGCTGGACAAGGTGGAGGGCTCGGCCCGCCTTCCGTACAGCCTCAAGGTCCTGCTGGAGAACCTGCTCCGCACCGAGGACGGCGCGAACATCACCGCCGACCACATCCGTGCCCTCGGCGGATGGGACTCGCAGGCCCAGCCCAGCCAGGAGATCCAGTTCACGCCGGCCCGCGTGATCATGCAGGACTTCACCGGCGTGCCCTGTGTCGTGGACCTCGCGACCATGCGTGAGGCCGTGAAGGAGCTGGGCGGCGACCCGGCGAAGGTCAACCCCCTCTCCCCGGCCGAGCTGGTCATCGACCACTCCGTCATCGCCGACAAGTTCGGCACCAACGAGGCCTTCGCGCAGAACGTCGAGCTGGAGTACGGCCGCAACAAGGAGCGCTACCAGTTCCTGCGCTGGGGCCAGACCGCCTTCGACGACTTCAAGGTCGTCCCGCCCGGCACCGGCATCGTCCACCAGGTGAACATCGAGCACCTGGCGCGCACGGTCATGGTGCGTAACGGCCAGGCGTACCCCGACACCCTCGTCGGCACCGACTCGCACACCACCATGGTCAACGGCCTGGGTGTCCTCGGCTGGGGCGTCGGCGGCATCGAGGCCGAGGCCGCCATGCTCGGCCAGCCGGTCTCCATGCTCATCCCGCGCGTCGTCGGCTTCAAACTCACCGGTGAGCTCACGCCCGGCACCACCGCCACCGACCTCGTGCTGACCATCACCGAGATGCTGCGCAAGCACGGCGTGGTCGGCAAGTTCGTCGAGTTCTACGGCGAGGGCGTCGCCGCCACCTCCCTGGCCAACCGTGCCACCATCGGCAACATGTCGCCGGAGTTCGGCTCGACCGCCGCGATCTTCCCGATTGACGACGAGACGATCAAGTACCTCAAGCTCACCGGCCGTTCCGAGCAGCAGCTCGCCCTCGTCGAGGCGTACGCCAAGGAGCAGGGCCTCTGGCTGGACCCGGCCGCCGAGCCCGACTTCTCCGAGAAGCTGGAGCTCGACCTGTCGACGGTCGTGCCCTCCATCGCCGGCCCGAAGCGCCCGCAGGACCGCATCGTCCTCGCCGAGGCCGCCCAGCAGTTCGCGAAGGACGTCCTCAACTACGTCGACGCGCCCGTCGCCCAGCAGGCCGCCGCCTCGGCCTCCCCGGTCGACGAGGCGAGCGCCGAGTCCTTCCCGGCGTCCGACGCCCCGGCCTACGGCAGCCAGGAGAACGGCGCCGGCGCCCCGCAGCACGCCGACGGCACCGGTGCCGCCGTCCCGTCGAACCCGGTCACCGTCACCGCCCCCGACGGTACGAAGTACGAGCTGGACCACGGCGCGGTGACGGTCGCGGCCATCACCTCCTGCACCAACACCTCCAACCCGTACGTCATGGTCGCCGCCGCGCTGGTGGCCAAGAAGGCCGTGGAGAAGGGCCTGACCCGCAAGCCGTGGGTCAAGACCACCCTCGCCCCGGGCTCCAAGGTCGTCACCGACTACTTCGAGAAGGCGGGCCTGACCCCGTACCTCGACAAGGTCGGCTTCAACCTCGTCGGCTACGGCTGCACCACCTGCATCGGCAACTCCGGCCCGCTGCCGGAGGAGGTCTCCAAGGCCGTCAACGACCACGACCTCGCGGTCACCTCGGTCCTCTCCGGCAACCGGAACTTCGAGGGCCGGATCAACCCCGACGTCAAGATGAACTACCTGGCGTCCCCGCCGCTGGTCGTGGCCTACGCGCTCGCCGGTTCCATGAAGGTGGACATCACCCGTGACGCCCTGGGCACCGACCAGGACGGCAACCCCGTCTTCCTGAAGGACATCTGGCCCTCCGAGGCCGAGGTGAACGAGGTCGTCGCCAACGCCATCGGCGAGGACATGTTCTCCAAGTCCTACTCGGACGTCTTCGCGGGCGACGCCCAGTGGCAGGCGCTGCCGATCCCGACCGGCAACACCTTCGAGTGGGACCCGCAGTCCACTTACGTGCGCAAGCCCCCGTACTTCGAGGGCATGACGATGGAGACCACCCCGGTCTCCGACATCTCCGGCGCCCGCGTGCTGGCCAAGCTGGGCGACTCGGTCACCACCGACCACATCTCCCCGGCCGGTGCCATCAAGGCCGACACCCCGGCCGGCAAGTACCTCACGGAGCACGGCGTCGAGCGCCGCGACTTCAACAGCTACGGCTCGCGCCGGGGCAACCACGAGGTCATGATCCGCGGCACGTTCGCCAACATCCGCCTGCGCAACCAGATCGCGCCGGGCACCGAGGGCGGCTACACGCGTGACTTCACGCAGGAGGGCGGCCCGGTCTCCTTCATCTACGACGCCTCGCAGAACTACCAGGCCGCCGGCATCCCGCTGGTCGTCCTGGCCGGCAAGGAGTACGGCTCCGGCTCGTCCCGCGACTGGGCCGCCAAGGGCACCGCGCTCCTGGGCGTCAAGGCCGTCATCGCCGAGTCGTACGAGCGCATCCACCGCTCGAACCTCATCGGCATGGGCGTCCTTCCGCTGCAGTTCCCGGAGGGCCAGTCCGCCGAGTCCCTCGGCCTGACCGGTGAGGAGGCCTTCTCCATCTCCGGCGTCACCGAGCTCAACGAGGGCACCACCCCCCGCACGGTGAAGGTCACCACCGACACCGGCGTCGAGTTCGACGCGGTCGTCCGCATCGACACCCCCGGTGAGGCGGACTACTACCGCAACGGCGGCATCATGCAGTACGTGCTGCGCAGCCTGATCCGCAAGTAAGCGGACCTGTAAGGCAGTTCAGCGAAGTACGAGGGCCGCGTCCCCGGGTGACCGGGGGCGCGGCCCTCGCCTTGGTGCGGGTCCTGGCACCGGGTCACTCGCCCCGGTACTTCGCCGCCGCCGCGTGGGCGAGGTCCTGCGACTTCTCCAGGGCCTTGTCCACCGACTGCTGCCCGGCGATGGCCGCGGCGATCTGCTCGGAGACCGCCGTACCGAGCACGGCGAACTCGGGGATGCCGAGGAAGCCGATACCGCTGTAGGGGCGGGGGCCGACGCCGGGGTTCTTCGGGTCGGCGGAGTCGGTCGCCGCCGTGTACTCCTGCCGGTACCAGGCGTCGGCCGCCTGCTGGTACTGGGGGTTGGAGTAGAGCGACTTGCGGTTCCCGGCGGGCGCCGCGGTCCAGCCCACCTCCCGCCCGACCAGCTCCTGGTACTCCTTGGAGGAGGCCCAGGAGATGAACTCCCAGGCGGCGTCCTTGTTCCCGGCCGCCTGCTGGATGCCCCACGCCCAGGTCCACAGCCAGCCGGCCTTCTCGGTCCGGTCGTGCGGGGCCGGGACGTAGCCGACCTTGCCCTTGACCGCGGAACCGTCGGCCTCGATCGACGAGGCCAGCGACGTGGCGTCGTACATCATGGCGCACTTGCCCTGGACGAACCTGTCGAGGATCTCCAGCACGCCCATCCGGTGGGCGCCGGGCTGACCGTGGGAGCGGAGCAGGCCGACGTAGAACCCGACGGCCCTCCTGAACTCGGGTGAGGTCAGGCGCGCGTTCCAGTCCGTGTCGTACCAGGCGCCGCCGAAGGTGTTGACGACCGTGTTGAGGGGGGCGAGGTTCTGGCCCCAGCCGGGCAGGCCGCGCAGGCAGATGCCGCTCGCGCCGTCGGTGCCGTCGACCTGGGCGGCGAGGTCGGCGACCTGCTGCCAGGTCGGGTTCGGCGGCATGGTCAGGCCGTCCTTGCGGAAGAGGTCCTTGCGGTACATCAGGAAGGAACCCTCGCCGTAGAACGGCTCGGCGTAGAGCTTGCCGTCCTCGCCGGTCAGTGAGGCCACCAGGTTGGGGAAGACGTCCTCCTGGTCGAAGTCCTCGTCCGCCTTGACATAGGAGTCCAGCGGGGCGAGCCAGCCGTTGTCCGCGTAGATCGGCACCTCGTACGCGCTCACGCTCGCCACGTCGTAGGTGCCGGCCTGGGTCGCGAACTCGCGGTTCATCCGGTCCCGCGCCTCGTTCTCCGGCAGGAGGGTGTAGTCGACCGTGATGCCCGTCTGCGTGGTGAAGTGCCTCTTGGTGAGCTTCTTCAGGGTCTGCATCTGGGACGCGTCCATCGCGAGCACGCTGATGTCGGCCTGCTCGTCGCCGGGCGCGTCCGTGTCACCGCATCCGGCGAGGACCAGGCCTGCGACAGCCGTGGCGGCCACGGCCGCCCGGGCGAGGCGGCTGCGTTTCATGACACTCCGGCCCTTACCCATCTTTGCCGTTTCGTAGGCATTTCGGGACAAATGTATTACTCAGGAACGGCCCCGTCGGGCCGCCGCGCGTCTGGAGAGCGCGTCGGCCGCGACGGCGGCCAGCAGCACCCCACCCGTGATCATGAACTGCACGGCGTCCTCCACCCCCAGGAGCCCCATGCCGGAGGCGACCGACTGGATGACCAGCACACCGAGCAGCACGGACCAGGGCGAGCCACGGCCGCCGAACAGGCTCGTACCGCCGATGACCGCCGCCGCGATCGCGTTGATCAGCAGCATCCCGGAGCCGGCCGCCCGCGCCGTCGTGGGGCTCGCCGAGGTCAGGCCCGAGGCCACGAACAGCCCGCCGATCGCGGCCAGCGTCCCCGACACCATGAACATCGCGACCCGCACCCGCTCCACCGAGATGCCCGCCCGGCGCGCCGCCTCGACCCCGCCGCCGAGCGCGTACACCCGCCGCCCGTACCGCGTTCGGCGCAGCACGTAGTCCGAGACGACGAGAACCACCAGGAAGATCAGCAGCGCCAGCGGCAGCCCCTGGAACCGGTTCAGCGTGTAGGCGGCGCTGAAGGCGAGCGCCGCGAGGACACCGGTGCGCACCCAGATCTCGACCGGCGGCCGGTACGGCATCCCGGCGGCCCGGTGCCGGGCACGCTTGTGGTGGGCGGCCAGGACGTACCCGGCCGTACCGAGCGCCGCCACCGCGTAGGCCGCGATGTCGTCCCCGAAGTGCCGGCTGGTCAGGGAGGCGACCAGACCCTCCTCGTCGATGTTGATCGTGCCGCTCGCGCCCAGCAGGTCGAGCGTCAGGCCGTTCCAGATCAGCAGCCCCGCGAGGGTCACGACGAACGCGGGCACGCCGAGCCAGGCGAAGAAGAACCCGTGGAAGGCGCCCACCGCCATGCCCCCGGCGATCGCGACGAGCACCGCGAGCCCCTCCGGCATCCCGTGGTTCACGTTCAGCACGGCGAACACGGCACCCGCCAGGCCGCTGACCGAACCGACCGACAGATCGATCTCCCGGATCAGCAGCACGAACACGATGCCGACGGCGACGAGGCCGGTCCCGACGATGTCCACGCTGATGTTGGACAGGTTCCGCGGCGAGAGGAAGTTGTCGTCCAGCCCCTGGAAGAGGCACCAGATCACGATCAGCCCGGCGATCACCAGGAGCGGCCCGCGCTCGCCGTCCCGCACACTGCCGCGCATCTCCAGGGCGTAGCGCCGCAGCGTGCCGGACCAGCCGCCGGTGCGCGGCGGACGGCCGGACTCGACCGGCGTCCCGGCGCCACCGCCCGGCGCGGTCGGCCCGCCGCCGCGGTGCGGCCCGCCCCCGGTCACGGCCAGGCCTCCTCGTCGCCCTTCGTGCGATGTGCCACGGCGTTGTCCGCCGCCCCGGTGACGGACGAGATGATCTGCTCCTGCGTCACGGTGCTCACGTCGAACAGACCGTTGTTGCGGCCGAGGCGCAGCACGGCGACCCGGTCCGCGACGGCCTTGATGTCGCCCATGTTGTGGCTGATGAGGATGATCGCCATACCGCGGTCGCGCACCTCCTCGATGAGGTCGAGCAGATGGCTGGTCTGCTCGACGCCCAGGGCGGCGGTGGGCTCGTCGAGCAGCAGGACCTTGGGCGCGCCCATGAGCGAGCGGGAGATCGCGACGGCCTGCCGCTGCCCGGCGGACAGCGCCGCGACCGGCATCCGCACGTCGGGGATACGGATCGACAGGGTCCGCATCAGGTCGCGGGCCCGGCGTTCCATCTCCACCTCGTCGAGGATGCCCACCCGGTCGATCTCCCGGCCGAGGAAGAGATTGCCCACGACGTCGAGGTTGTCGCACATGGCGAGGTCCTGGTATACGGTCGCGATGCCCAGGGCGTGGGCGTCGTGGGGGCGTTTGATCTGCACCAGGTGCCCCTCCCACTCGATGACGCCCCGGTCGGCGGGGCTGACGCCCGAGATCACCTTGATCAGCGTGGACTTGCCGGCGCCGTTGTCGCCCGCCAGGGCCACGACCTCACCGGCCCGGACCTGGAGATCGACGTCCACGAGCGCCTGCACGCCACCGAACCGCTTGGAGATGCCGCGCAACGCCAGTACGGGCGGATGGGCCACGGGGATCACCTCCCTCACCGGGTGAGCCCGATCCGGTCGCAGGCCGATTCGAGCTTAGGGATGCAGATCTGGTCGATCGTGTAGACGCCGTCCCGGACGAGCGTCTGCCCGATGGACTCGGCCGTCACGGAGACCGGGTCGAGCAGCACCGCCGGGACGTCCGGGGTGGTGGGGCTGTCCACGGTCGTCGTGACGAGGGCGTCGACGTCGTTGCCGCGCGCCAGGGCGACGGCCATGGCGGAGGCCGCCTCGGTCTCCTGCCGGAAGGGCTTGTAGACGGTCATGTACTGCTCGCCCTTGACGATGCGCCGCACGGCGTCGAGGTCGGCGTCCTGGCCGGTGACCGGGGGCAGCGGCGAGACACGGGCGCTCTTGAGCGCCGCGATGGCACCGGCGGCGATCGAGTCGTTGGCCGCGAGCACGCCGTCGATCTGGCTCGGGCCAAGGGCGCTGATCGCGGCGGACATGTGGTCGTGCGCGTTCTCCGTGCGCCAGCCCAGGGTGTTGTACGACTTGAGGACCCGCACCTTGTCCTGGAGCACGGACCGGGCCCCGTCCTCGTACCAGGCGGCGTTGGGACTGGAGGGGTCGCCGTTCACCATGACGACGCCGCCGCCGTCGGCCCTGGCACCCATGCCCTTCAGCAGTCCCTCGCCCTGGAGTCTGCCGACCCGGTCGCCGTCGAAACTGACGAAACCCGAGATCGGGCCTTCGGCGAGCCGGTCGTAGGCGACGACCGGGATGCCCGCGCTGTCGGCCGCGCGGACCGACGAGCGCAGCGCCTTGGGATCGACGACGTCAAGGATCAGGGCGGCCACACCCCGGGTGATCATGGAGTTCATCTGCTGCCGCTGGCTCGCCGCGTCGTTCTCCGCGTTGGCGTACAGGACCCGGCAGTCGGGGCACAGCTCCTTCACCCGCCTCTCGATCATGGGCTTGTCGGACTGCTCCCAGCGGGGCACCGCGCGGCTCGGCAGCAGCAGCCCGACGGTGAACGCGCCCCCGCCCTGGCCGCCGTCCTCGCTGCAGCCGGCCAGCGCCACCGCCATGACGGCCGCGACGAGCCCGGCCCCCATTCGCCACCTACGGCCCCTCATCCCGTCCCTCCCTCCTGGATCCGGCGTCGTCCTCGGCGGCATCCCGGCCCAGGGCTTGGCCCTGGTTCGCGATGGTGTCCAGGCGTCCGTCCTGGCTTTGGGCCTGATCGCGGTCCGGGTGCTGGGCTCGGTTGCTGTCCGGGAGCTGGGCTCCGTTCGGGTTCGGGTTGCGGTCGTGGCCCCGGGCATCGTTGGTGTCCGGGGCGCTGCCCTCGCCCGGGTCCTGATCGCGGGCACGGTCCCGGTTCCGCCCCGATCCGGTGGTCTGGCCTTCGCCCGGGTTCCGGTTTCGGTCCTGGGCCCGGTCGTCGTGGCTGTCCGGGGCGCTGCTCTCGCCCGGGTCCTGATCGCGGTCGCGGACTCGGTCCCGGTCCCGGTCCCGGTTCCGGCTTCGGCCTGAGCCCCTGGTGCCTCCGCTTCGGTCGCGGGTTCGGCCCATGACCCAGTCTCGGCTTCGGCCGCCCCAGCCCCGGTCCCGGGGCGGCTGTGGTGCCTCCGTCGGCACGATCGCCGGCTCCGCCTCCGGCGCCGGTTCCGCTTCCGGTTCGCCGTCCGCCTCCGGGCGGGACACGACGATCTCGCTCCACACCTGCTTGCCGCCGCCGACCGGCACCGAGCCCCACGCCGCCGACAGCGCCTCGACCAGGAAGAGCCCACGGCCGCCGGTCGACTCCCAGTCGACGACCACCGGTTTGGCCGGCGCCCGCGGCGAGGAGTCGCTCACGGTCACCCGCAGCCGATCCGCGGCCAGGGTCAGGTCCAGCCGGAGCGCGCCCTGCGTGTGCACCAGCGCGTTGGTCACCAGTTCCGACACCACCAGCAGCACGGTGTCGGCCTCGTCCACCACGCCCCACGACCGCAGCGTGCGCGCGCTGAACCGGCGGGCGTGCATGACCGCGTCCGGCAGCCGCCACACCACCCAGCCCGCCCGCACCGGCCGTACCCGCATCCCGTCGTAGCGCAGCAGCAGCAACGCCACGTCGTCCTCCCGGCGCCCGGCCTCGCCCAGCAGGTCGTCGGCCATCCGTCCCGGGTCGGCGGGGTCCGCCGCGGCGAGCAGCTCGCGCACGATCCGCATGCCCTCGTCCAGGTCCAGTTCGGCCGACTCGACCAGGCCGTCCGTCACCAGCGCGAGCACCGAGCCGGGCGCCAGCGCCAGCGCCGTCAGCGGGAACTCCGCGTCCTCCAGCACGCCCAGCGGAAGCCCGCCCTCGACCGCGATCTCCTCCGTGCCGCCGTCGGGATGACGCACCAGCGGGGACAGATGCCCGGCCCGCACGAACAGCGCGTTGCCCTCCTCCATGTCCAGCTCGGCATAGCAGCACGTGGCGAACAGGTCGGTCTCCATGCCGACGAGCAGCCGGTTGGCGTGCGCGACGACCACGTCCGGCGGATGACCCTCCACCGCGTAGGCCCGGACCGCCGTGCGCATCTGGCCCATGATCGTCGCGGCCCCGGCACTGTGCCCCTGCACATCCCCGATGACCAGGGCGACCTTCCCCTCCGACAGGGCGATCACGTCGTACCAGTCGCCGCCCACCTGGAGCCCGCGCCGGGCGGGCAGATAGCGGGCCACGGCGATGCCGCCGGGCAGCTGGGGGAGACGGCGCGGCAGCAGGCTGCGCTGCAGCATCGTCGCGAGTTCCTGCTCGGCGTCGTAGGCGTGCGCGCGGATCAGGGCCTGCCCCACGAGCCCCGCGGTCGCCGTCAGCAGGGCCCGCTCCTCGGGCGCGAACTCGTGCGGCGCGTCCCAGCCGACCAGGCACACCCCGGCCACCCGGCTCTTCGCCGGCAGCGGCAGCACCGCGAGCCCGCCGGGGCCGATCCCCGCGAGCCCGGGTTCCAGCGCGGTACCCGCCGGCCACAGGCTCATGCGCCCGTCCCGCAACGCGGTATGGAGCGTGGGCAGGGCCGTGACCGGCGCGTCGGGCCACTCCGAGCGCCACTCGGAACGCCACAGTTCCGGCCAGGCACCGGCACCCGGCGGATCGAGCACGGTGACCGCCAGCCGGTCCTCCAGCAGCTCGGCGAGCGCCACCCGGTCGGCGCCCAGCGGCTCGCGCAGCGCGGCGACCACCACGCGGCTGACGTCCCGGACGGTCGTGGCGTCGTCGAGCGCGGCCGTCAGCCACTGGATCCGGGCGACGTCGCTGGCGCTCCGCCGCAGCACCGGGGCAGCGGTCACCACGCCCAGCACCCGCTCCGGGGCGCCGTCGGGCCCCTTCAGCACCCGGCAGCTCAGGCGCAGCCAGCACAGTTCACCGGTGGCCCGGCGGGTCCGGAACTCCAGTTCCCGGCGCCCGGGGGTCTGCGGAGAGGGTTCGATGACCGACAGCAGCGCAGGGACGTCCTCCGGGAGGCTGTACGAGAGCAGGGTGTCGGTCTTGCCGTCGAAGCCGCCCTCGGGGATGCCGACCAGTTCGAGCAGGGCCGGGTCGGTCTCGACCAGCCCGGTGCCGGGTGTCAGGGCGAAGGACCCCACCCCCAGGGCACGCAGCGCGGAATCCAGCAGGGGGGAGGGGGCGGACCGGTCGGCCTCTCCCCGGAGCCGCCCGGAGACCGCCTCGGCGTACCGCTCCAGGAACTCCCGCTGCTCGGCGCCGAACCCCTCCCCGGACTCTCCCGCCACGGCCAGGCATCCCATCCACCCGCCGGCGGAGCCCAGCGGCACCGCCCCGAGCGGCGCGCCCGTGGCCCCGCCCTCCTGCCGGCCCGCGAGCCACAGCGGCCGGCCGCTCCGGAAGGCCTCGACCACGGCGGACCCGCTGTCCCCGGACACCGCCGCATAGCCAGGCGCCGGGGTGGGCGAGGTGCCCCCGCCGTGCCGCACCCTGCCCGGCAGCCCGTACCGCTCCGGCTCGGCACCGGCGGACTCCACCAGCTGGAGCTCCGCTCCGTCCTCGCTCCGTACGTACACCGCCGCCATCGCCACTCCGGCGAACGCCAGGACCCGCTCCCGCGCGGCGGACTCCGGCGTGGGGCGAGGCGAACCGGCGCCCCCGTTCCCCGGCGCCCGAAGACCGGGAACCGCGGCCCGGGCGTCGCCGTGATGGGGCATGTCCGCATCCACCTCCCGTCCATGCCGCGGCCACCGGCAGGTGGGAGTCCCCGGAACTCAGGCGACGACGACGCGGCGGATCCACGCCCACGTGAGCGGCAGGACACCCTCACAACAGAATCGCACACCTGGATAACAGCGACATATGGGATGAGGCAGGGGATCGGCCGGAGGACCGGCCAGGGGACGGCGCCGCCCAGGGCGACGGGCCGCTCCCGGACCAGGAGACCGGCTGATGAGCCACGGGAAGCGTGAGCAGCCTGCTGCAGCGAACGGGCCCGGTGACCGACGTCCACCGGGCCCGCCCGCAGTGGTGGTTCAGCCGACCCGGCAGGGCAGGCTCGTCGTACTGTCACCGCCCGAGCCCGAGACGGTGTACCCGAACGTCGCGCTCCTGCCCGGAGCGAGGGAGCCGTTCCAGCCGGCGTTGTGGACCATCACCGACTGGCCGTTGTAGGTGGCGTTGCCGCTCCACAAGCTCTCGATCTTCTGGCCCGACGGCAGCGTCCAGTCGACCATCCAGCCGAGCATCGGGACGGTGCCGGTGTTGGTGACGGTCACCTCGGACTGGTAGCCGCCGTTCCAGCTGCCGGTCGTCTTGCGGGTGGCCGTGCAGGTGCCGGGAACCGGCTCGGACGGGGTTCCCGGCTGCTTGATGCCGGTCACCTCGCCTTTGCCGCCGTCGAAGACGACGTCCGAGCAGGAGTAGAAGGTCTCCTGGCTGTCGGAGCGCTGCCAGACCATGTAGATGATGTGGCGGCCCGACTTGCCCTCGGGGAGCTTGCCGGTCCAGGCGTAGTTGGCCTCGACCGTGCCCGGGGAGCCGTTCAGCGGCGGGTGGTCGACGCTCAGGAACGGCCGCTCCTCCATGTCGTTCCAGGTGAGGGTCTTCGTCGGGTCGAAGCCGTCCTTGGTGATGTAGACGTAGAACCAGCCCGGGTGCGCCGCCCAGGCGTTGTACGAGAAGTCGACCGTCGCGCCCGAGGTGAGGTGGGTGAGCGGCCAGTCCTTGCTGGGCGTGTTGAACCCGGTGAAGTTGGTGTTGCCGCCGCTGCACAGCTCGCCGTCCGGTACGAAGCCCCGGGTGCGGCCGGCGCCGTCCGAGCGCAGCACCGAGAACCAGTTGTAGAACGGCGTGGTGCCGCTGACCTGCTGCGCGGCCCGGCACGCCGGGTTGACCGGCTTGATCTCGCCGGTGTCGGTCAGACCGTCCTGCCAGCACAGGAAGGTACGGCTGCCGGGCTTCATGGGCGTGCCGTGCGCCTCCGCCTCGCCACCGGCCGACATGACCAGGCCGAGGGCCGGAACGGTGACGAGGAGGGAGAGCAGGACCAGGAAGAGGGCTCTGGCCCGGGCGGAGAGCGCTGATCGGGGCGTGGGGGATCCCCCCGCGTTTCTTGTCAGGATCATGACAGCATCGTCCGTTCCTCGAGGTACGGGCCTGTGGATGCGTGTACGCGGATGCGCGGGGTGGGGGCACTCGAGGGCGGGTTCCGGTCCACCGTTATGGGAGCGCTCCCACCCCGCTGCTGCGGAAGTTAGCGCCGTACCGCGCGATTGTCTACGGCTGCGGCGCAGACCAACCGGCGTCGGATTGTGTGAAGTTGACTTTGCTTCCCCTTCACGGTTGGCTGCCGGTCCGGCCTTTCATGATCCGGGGGGATCCCTTTGAACCGCACCGTCCATGCGAACCGCACCATCCGTGCCGCCGTCTGCGCCGTCGCCGCCGCCGGTCTCGCGCTCGGTCTCAGCTCCTGCTCCGAGGCGGTCGACCAGGTCGACAAGGCGGTGGACGAGACGTACGAGGTCACCTACGAGGTCACCGGCAAGAACGTCGACTCGATCGAGTTCCACGGCGGTGGCGGCAAGGCCATGGAGCCGAAGATCGAGTCGGTGTCGAAGCCCGAACTGCCCTGGAAGAAGACGGTCACGTTGCGCGGCATCATGCCCGCGGCGGTCATGCCGGTCGCCGCCGATCCCGAAGGCGCCCAGGTCACCTGCAAGATCATCCACAAGGGCAAGGTGCTCGAGGAGCAGAGCGCCGACGGTCTGGTGACCGCCGGCGGCTGCACCGCGGAGTCCCCGATCGGAAAGTAGCCCGAGTCGCGAGGGCCCTGGGTGGCCCCGGCGTCCCGCACCCGGAGTCCCGGCCGGACCGCAAGTCGACGAGGCGAGTCCCGGCCGGACTTCCGGGTCATGAGCCGAGTTCCGGCCGGACCTAAGGCCGACGCACCCCGAACGGTGACCGACCGATGACCGGACGATGACCGCGAACCCCTACAGCCATCCCTCCGGGCCGCCCAACACCTCCCGCACCCATCCCAGTTGACGCCTCACCTGCACCGCGTCACCCCCCTCGTGCCCGTTGAACGGATACGCGTGGATCTCCTTGCGGGGAGCAGCCGTGCCCGTCAGCTCGGCATAGCGGTTGAACGCCGCGTACGCCCCGCTCGGCGGGCACACCGTGTCCCGCAGCCCCACGCCGAAGTGAGCCGGGGCCTGCGCGCGTCGGGCGAAGGAGACGCCCTCGACGTAGGACAGCGTGCGGTAGGCGTCGTGCTCGGCGCCCCGATGGACGGCGAGGTAGGACGCGATCTCCCCGTACGGTCCCACGTCCGTGAGGTCGAGCGCGCGGCGGATGCCGCACAGCAGCGGGGCGGTGACGAGCAGCGCCGCCAGGTCCGGGACGAGCCCCGCGACCGCCAGGGCCAGTCCGCCGCCCTGGCTGTTGCCGGCGGCGACGGTCCGCGCGGGGTCGACGCCGGGCAGTTCCCGTACCGCCGTGACCGCGCGGACCGCGTCCGTGATCAGACGGCGGTAGTGGTAGTCCTCGGGTGAGAGCAGGCCGCGCACCGCCGGGCCGGGCCCGCCCGGCGCGGTGGCGTGCGGATCGGGCGTGTCACCGCCGCACCCGTACTCGTCGCCCTGGCCGCGGTTGTCCATGAGCAGGTGCGCGTACCCGGCGTTGACCCAGGTGAGGCGTTCGTGGGGGAGACCGCGGCCGCGCCCGTACCCGGCGAACTCCACGACGGCGGGCAGGGGTTCGTCCACCGCGGCGGGTCTGCTGAACCAGGCGCGCACCGGGTTGCCCGCGAAACCCCGGAACGTCACGTCCCAGGTCCGGATCAGCCGAAGCCCCGTCTCCACCGGCCGCACCGACACCAGCGGGTCCCCCTGGCCGGCCTCCTTCAGGGTGCGCAGCCAGAACGCGTCGAAGTCGGCGGGCTCCCCGATGTCCGGGCGATGGCGCTCCAGTTCCGTCAGTGGCAGGTCGAACGCGGGCACAGCGGCACCTCGCAGGAGTCGGTGGTCGTCGCAGGAGTCGGTGTTCATTCAGAAACTTGCGAGGACAACGGGGTGGCAGGTCCCTGGGGTGCTACCCAGGTTCGATGCGATTCCAACGCGGCACAGACGCCCCAGCCGACTGCCGTCGCCCCCATTGACAGCGCTTTCTGCTGCCCTTAAGTTGCCGCGAAGTTACCGGTAAGAGCTCGAAAGTTTCGGTTCCGCGTCCCATGCCCACGGGAGGCCCGAGCAATGAGCACGTCCACCACATCGGCCCCGCCGGGCACCGAGGATCCGCCTCCGGCCAGAGCCGCACCCCGACGCGGGAAGCGGGCCCCCGCCCGGACCGGCTGGCGGCGGGCGCTGCGCCGCGACTGGCAGTTGTACTCGCTGGCGGTCCTGCCCCTGCTGTTCTTCCTGGTCTTCCGCTACCTGCCGATGATCGGCAACGTCATCGCCTTCCGGCGTTTCGAGCCTGGCGGGTCGATCTTCGGCGAGGAGTGGGTGGGGCTGCGCTATGTGCAGATGTTCCTCAACGACCCCACCTTCTGGCAGGTGTTCCGCAACACCCTGTGGATCGGCGGGCTCACGCTGCTGTTCTGCTTCCCGGTCCCCATCGTGCTGGCGCTGCTGCTCAACGAGGTGCGCCGGCGCTCCCTGAAGCGGTTCGTGCAGTCGGTGTCGTACCTTCCGCACTTCCTGTCGATCGTGATCGTCGCGGGCATCACGATGCAGATGCTGGCCAGTGACGGCCCCGTCAACCACATGCTCGGCTGGTTCGGCCACGAACCGATCCGCTTCATCCAGGAACCCGAGTGGTTCCGCACGATCTACGTCGGCTCGGAGATCTGGCAGACCGCCGGCTGGGGCACGATCCTCTACCTCGCCGCGCTCACCACGATCGACGAGGACCTGTACGAGGCCGCGCGCATCGACGGCGCCAACCGCTGGCAGCAGATCTGGCACGTCACCCTGCCCGGCATCCGGCCCACCATGGTCACGCTGCTGATCCTCAACATCGGCACGTTCATGGCGGTCGGCTTCGAGAAGGTCCTGCTGCTGTACAACCCGCTGACGTACCCGACCGCCGACGTGATCTCGACGTACGTCTACCGGGCCGGTGTGGAGTCCAACAGCTTCAGCTACGCCGCCGCCATCGGACTGTTCGAGGCGATCATCGGCCTGGTCCTCATCACGTCCGCGAACCAGCTCTCGCGCCGCGCAGTGGGGACGAGCCTGTGGTGAAGCCGAGTCGTTCCTACCGGGTCTTCCAGGGCGTCAACGGGGTGGTGCTCACCCTCGTCGTGCTCGTGACCCTGTACCCCTTCGTCAACATCCTCGCCCGGTCCTTCAGCGGGGAGCGGCAGATCCGGGCCGGTGAGGTGACCCTGCTGCCCAAGGGGTTCAACCTCACCACGTACGAGATCGTGTTCCAGGACTCGATGTTCTGGCGGAACTACGGCAACACCGTGCTCTACACGGTTGTGGCGACGGCCGTGGCCATGGTGCTGACGACCTGTTACGCCTATGTGCTGTCGAAGAAGCAGCTCAAGGGCCGCGGTCTGCTCGTCGGCGTCGCCGTGTTCACCATGTTCTTCACCGGCGGTCTGATCCCCAACTACGTCCTGGTCACCAACCTCGGTCTGAAGAACAGCGTGTGGGCGATCGCCCTGCCGAATGCGATCAGCGTCTTCAACCTCCTGGTCATGAAGGCCTTCTTCGAGAGCCTGCCGACCGAACTGGAGGAGGCCGCGCAGATCGACGGTCTCAGTACGTACGGCATCCTGCTCCGGATCGTCCTGCCGCTGTCCAAGGCGGTCGTCGCGACGATGGTGCTGTTCTACTCGGTGTCCTTCTGGAACTCCTGGTTCAGCGCCTTCCTCTACCTGGACAAGTCCGATCTCATGCCGGTCACCGTCTATCTGCGCAACCTCATCTCCGGCGCCACCACGGGCGGCAACGCCGGTGCCGCCGACGCACAGCTCAGCCAGGTCGGGGCCAACATCCAGGCGGTCACCATCGTGCTGACCTCGCTGCCCATTCTCTGCGTGTACCCGTTCGTCCAGCGCTACTTCGTCTCGGGCGTGATGCTCGGCGCGGTCAAGGGTTAACAAGGGAGTTTCCGTGTCATCCGTGAAGAACGCAGGACAGCTGTCGCGGCGCCAGATCCTCGCCGCCGCCGGTTTCATCGGCCTCGCCACCGTCACCGGCTGTGGCAGCGGTGACGACGGCGGGGACTCCAAGGACCTGTCGAAGAAGAGAGACGGCGCCATGAAGGAGTACCGGGCCGGCCAGCAGTTCAAGGCGGCGAAGCCGTTGTCCTTCTCCGTGCTGCACAACAACAACCCGGTCTATCCGATGAAGAACGACTGGCTGTTCTGGAAGGAGCTGACCAAGCGCACCGGGATCACCCTGGAGCCCGTGGCCGTCCCCCTGGTCGACTACGAGAAGAAGAGAAGCGTCCTGATCGGCTCGGGCGACGCCCCGTTCCTGATTCCCAAGACGTACCACCCCTCGGAGGTCGCGTTCGTGTCGTCGGGCGCGGTCCTCCCGGTCAGCGACTACGTGCACCTGATGCCGAACTTCCGGGACAAGGTCAAGAAGTGGAAGCTGGAGCCGGAGATCGACTCCATCCGTCAGTCCGACGGCAAGTTCTACCTGCTGCCCGGCCTGCACGAACGGGTCAGGTCCGGCTACTCGCTGGCGCTGCGCACGGATGTTCTCGACCGGCTCGGGCTGAGCCGGCCCGGCACCTGGGAGGAGGTGCACGAGGTCTTCAAGGCCATCAAGGAGGAGTACCCGGACCGCTACCCCTTCTCCGACCGCTGGAGCAAGAACACGCCCTACCCGGCCGCCGCCCTCTTCAGCTACCTCGGCCAGGCATACGGCGTCCGGGCCGGATGGACGTACGACAACATCAGCTGGGACGCGCAGGCGCAGACGTTCGCTTTCACCGGAGCGACGGACGCCTTCCGGCAGATGATCGAGTACGTGCGGATGCTGGTCGCCGAGAAGCTGGTGGACCCGGAGAGCTTCACCCAGACCGACGACGAGGCCGCACAGAAGCTGCTGGCCGAGAAGTCGTTCGCGATCAGCGCCAACCCGCAGGTACTGGTGCAGGAATACCGGTACAACCTGCAGAAGCAGGTCAAGGGCGCGAAGATCGAGATGATCCCGGTGCCGCTGGGGCCCGCCGGCCCGGTGGTGATGGGCGGCGCCCGGCTGGAGAACGGCGTCATGATCTCGAGCAAGGCGCTGAAGAGCGACAGTTTCGTCGCGATGATGCAGTTCGTGGACTGGCTCTGGTACTCGGACGAGGGCCAGCGGTTCGCGCGGTGGGGCGTCGAGGGCGTTACTTACACCCGCTCCGGTGGCCAGTACCGGGTCAAGGACGGCATCAGCCTCATGGGTTCCGACCCGGACGCCCCGAAGGACCTGCAGAAGGACTACGGCTTCTACAACGGCGTCTTCGCCTACGGCGGCAGCTGGGAGCTCGTCTCCTCCATGTTCGGCCCGGACGAGAAGAAGTTCCAGGACGTCATGGCCCAGCGCGAGCAGACGCCCATCGCCCCGGCCCACCCGTTGCAGTCCTTCGAGCAGGAGCAGGCCTCCCTGTGGGAGACGCCCCTGAGGGACCACGTCACCCAGAACACCCTCAAGTTCGCCCTCGGTGAGCGCCCGCTGTCCGACTGGGACGCGTACGTCACCGAGCTGAAGGCGAAGAACATGCAGCAGTTCGTCGACCTGCACAACAAGGCCTACGAGCGGTTCAAGAAGGAGAACGGGTGATCCGCCGCCCCGCCGCGCCGACCGGTCGGCTGACCGAGTCCCGGCGACACCGTGCCGGCACCGGCCACCCCGACCTCGCCCTGCGCCGCGGCGTCCAGGTCTCGACCGAGCCTGCGCGCCCCCGTCGGTGGCCGGCCGCTGCCGCCGCGCCCGTCGGTCCGGCCCGGTGCGGTGGCGGTGAGGTCTGGGCCGAGCCTGCGCGCCCCTGTCGGTGGCCGGCCGCTGCTGTCGCCCTCGTCGGTCCGGCCCGGTGCGGTGGCGGTGAGGTCTGGGCCGAGCCTGCGCGCCCCCGTCGGTGGCCGGCCGCTGCCGCCGCGCCCGTCGGTCCGGCAAGGCGCCGCGACCTCCAGGACTCCGCCGAGCCTGCGCGCACGCGCCGGCAACCGGCTGCCAGCGCCGGCCGCGCCGACCTGCCCCTGATCCCGAGCCGTCATGAGGACACCCTCGTCGAGCTCACGCTCGCCCCGGTCGCCGACGAGATCCCGCCCCGGTGGGACGAGCGGCGCCCATCCGGCCGGAAGGCGGCATGAGCACCGTACGCAGTTCCGACTTCGGCACCGGAGCCCTCTCCCGCGCCTCCGCCCTGATCCACACCCTCCTCACCGTCGAGGCGCTGCTGCTCCTCGCCGCCTCCCCGGGCCTGGCCGGACTGCTCCTGCTCGGCCCCGACCCGGCCAACCTCCCCCTCGCGGCCCTGTGCCTGCTGCCCCTCGGCCCGGCCCAGTCCGCCGCGCTCTACGCCCTCCACCACCGCAGCCGCGACCTCACCGAGCTGCGTCCGGCCCGCGCCTTCCTGCGCGGCTGGCGGCTCAACGCCGTACCGGCGCTGAAGCTGTGGGCACCGCTGCTGGCCTGGCTGACGGTCATCGCCTTCACCCTGACCCACTTCTCCGCCACCGGCCTGCCCGCCTGGTGGGCCCTGCTGCTCGCGGCGATCGGCGCCGGCTCCCTCCTATGGGGCGCGCACGCCCTCGTCCTCACCTCGCTGTTCGCCTTCCGCGCCCGGGACACCGCCCGCCTCGCCGGGTACTTCCTGGTCCGGCACGTCCGCGCCACCCTCGCCGCCGCCTCCCTGCTCGTCCTGGCGGCAGCGATGACCGCCCTGCTGACCGAGGCCCTGCCCGCCCTGCTGGCCGCCCCGCTGCTGCTGTCCCTGCTGCACGGCAGCCGCACGGTGATCACTGAGACCCAGGAGGACTTCACGGTATGACCGCGCCCCGCACGCCGAAGATCCCCTACGGCGGTGACTACAACCCCGAGCAGTGGCCCGAAGCCGTCCGGGACGACGACCACCGCCTGTTCACCCGGGCCGGCATCGACACCCTCACCGTCGGCGTGTTCACCTGGTCCCTCACCCAACCGGCCCCGGACACCTACGACTTCACTGTCCTGGACCGCATCCTGGACCGGGCCGCCGCCGAGGAACGCCAGGTCTGCCTGGCCACCGGCACCGCCGCCCTCCCGCCCTGGCTCGCCAAGCGGCACCCCGAGGTCAACCGCACCGACTTCGAGGGCCGCCGCCACCGCTACGGCCAGCGCCACAACTTCTGCCCCAGCTCACCGGCGTACCGCGAGCACGCCACCGCGCTGGCCTCCCGCCTCGCCGAGCGGTACGCCCACCACCCCGCCCTGCTCGCCTGGCACGTCAACAACGAGTACGGGGGCGCCTGCTACTGCGAGCTGTGCGCTGAGGCGTTCCGGGAGTGGCTCCGCGACCGGCACGGCACCCTCGACGCCCTCAACGACGCCTGGTGGACCACCTTCTGGTCACACCGCTACTCCGCCTGGGACCAGATCGAGCCGCCCAGCGCCCTCACCGAACACTGGCGCGGCCCCGACCACACCGCCTTCCAGGGCATCACGCTCGACTACTACCGCTTCACCACCGACGCCCTCCTCGGCTGCTTCCTGGCCGAGAAGGAGGTGATCCGCGCCCACGACCAGGACACCCCCGTCACCACCAACTTCATGGGCACCTTTCGCCCCCTCGACTACCACCGCTGGGCGCCGCACCTCGACTTCGCCTCCTGGGACAACTACCCGCCCCTGGACGCCCCGCCGACCCGGCCCGCCCTTGCCCACGACCTGATGCGCGGCCTGAAGGACGGCGCCCCCTTCTGGCTGATGGAGCAGACGCCGTCCACCACCGCCTGCCGTGACGTCAACCCGCTCCGGCGGCCCGGCGAACTCCGCCTCGCCACCTTCCAGGCCATCGCCCACGGCGCGGACGCCGCCCTCTACTTCCAGATGCGCGCCTCACGGGGCGCCTGCGAGAAGTACCACGGAGCCGTCATCGGCCACGCGGGCCGCGACGACACCCGCGTCTTCCGTGAAGTCGTCGAGCTGGGAAGGGAGTTGGAGTCCCTGGGTGACCGGACCCTCGGTGCCCGCACCCCGGCCCGCACCGCCCTGCTCTTCGACTGGGACAGCTGGTGGGCCCTGGAGATCTCCGACGGCCCGTCCCGGCTGGTCAAGTACCCGGACGTGGTCCACGCCTACTATCGCGCCGCCCGCGAGGCCGGAGCCGATGTGGACGTGATCCCGCAGACCGCCGACCTCAGCCCCTACGACGTGGTGCTCGCCCCCGCCCTCCACATGATCAAGGGCGACCTCGCCACCCGCCTCGAAGAAGTCGCCGCACGCGGCGGCACGGTCCTGGCCACCTTCCTCTCCGGCCGCGTCGACACACACGACCGCACCTTCCTCACCGACGTCCCCGGCCCGCTCGCGCCGCTGATGGGCGTCCGCGTGGACGAATGGGACGCCCGCACAGCGGAGTTCACCCAGCCCATCCCCGAACTGCGGGCCGAGGCACGGCTCGTCTTCGAGCTCGTGCTGCCACGCGGCGCCGAACCGGTCGCCACCTACGGCACCGACTTCTACGCCGGCACCCCGGCCGTGACCCGTAACCGCTTCGGCGACGGCGAGGCCTGGTACGTCGCCACCGCCCTCGACCAACCGGGCGTCGACCGGATCGTCCGCCGCGTCCTGGCCCGCCACGACCTGCTCGGCCCCTACGCCGACCACCCCGCGGTGGAGGCCGCCACCCGTGTCACCCCCGACGGCACACCCCTCCTCTTCCTCCTCAACCACGCCCCCGAACCGGCCCGTCTGACTGCCCACGCCACGACCACCGACCTGCTCACCGGCAAACGGGTGGACCAGGGCGACCCCTTGGTCCTCGACCCCCTGGGCGTCGCGATCCTTCAATAAAGTCCTTCAGTAGATCTGCCGCCCCCGCGTGTCCCGCACCCCCGACTTGCGGAAGAAGTAGCTGTTGATCTGGTCGCGCCACTCACGGGCACCGCGGAGCTGCTCCTCGTACCGCTCCGCCACCCGCGCGTGCCGCGCCGGCTCGACCAGGTCCGCCAGGCCCGCCCACACGCGACGGGCCTCCTCGACCTCCTCCACCCCCTCGAAGTGCGTGTCGTAGATGTGCTGGATCACGGTCTTCCCGCTCTTCAGCGGATGCCCGTACGGCACATGGTGGAAGAACAGCAGCAGCTCGTCGGGGCAGGTGTCGGGCGACTCGTACAGCCCGGCCCACGGCTCGGCGTACTGCCCGGCGTACCCGGTCCCGCTCGCCACGCTGCGGTCGACGCCGATGCCGTCCCGGTCGGCGAAGTGGTAGGTGCCCCACGGGCTGTACTCGTACCCGTCGACGCTCGGCCCGTAGTGATGGCCCGGCTGCACCATCCAGCCCACGCCGAGCGGAGCGGTGTACTTCTCGTACGTCCGCCACGAGCCGTCGAGCACCGCGTGCAGCCCGTCCGACAGGCGCTCCGGGGCCTCGGGGAAGGTCAGCCCGATCCACTCGTCGAGCACCTCACGCGGCTCGGCGTCCGGTCGCCAGGCCAGCCGTCCGAAGCTGTACAGGTTGGCCTGGGCGAGGGGATGCCCCGTCCAGAACGGATCGTCGCCGGCGTTGGACACCGCGACCAGCCCGCCCCGCGCCCGTTCCCCCACGGACGACTCCGGTTCGTGCCGGAACCGCAGTACCTCGCTCCACATCGGCCCCAGCCAGCAGACGTGCCGCTGCTGCCCGGTGTACTCCTGGGTGACCTGCAACTCCACCGCAAGCCGGGTGCGCGGCATCGCGCCGATCAGCGGCGAGACCGGCTCGCGCACCTGGAAGTCCATCGGCCCGTGCTTCACCTGGAGCACGGCGTTCGGCGCGAACTCGCCGTCCAGCGGCACGAAGTGGTCGTAGGCGGCCCGGGCCCGGTCCGTCGTACGGTCCCGCCAGTCCTGCCGGTGGTCGTAGACGAACGCCCGCCAGTGCACGGTACCGCCGTACTGTTCCACAGCCGCGGCCAGCATGTTCGCTCCGTCCGCGTGACTGCGGCCGTAGGCGAACGGGCCCGGCTGACCCTCCGAGTCGGCCTTCACCACGTACCCGCCGAAGTCGGGGATCGCCTCGTACACCCCTCGTGTCGCCGTGGCCCACCAACTCCGCACCGCCTCGTCCAGCGGATCGGCCGTGGACAGCCCGCCGAGCACCACCGGCGCGGCGAAGGACACGGACAGGTGGGTGCGGATCCCATAGGGCCGCAACACGTCGGCGATCGCGGCGACTTCGTCGATCCGGTCGGTCAGCAGGTGCGCCTCGGTCTCGTGCACGTTGACGTTGTTGACGGCGACCGCGTTGATCCCGCACGCCGCGAGCAGCCTGCCGTACGCCCGCACCCGCTCCAGGTCGCCGCGCGCCCGCCCGTCCTCCCAGAACAGCGAGCCGCCCGCGTACCCGCGCTCCACCTGGCCCATGACCGGGTGCACGGCGACGTTGTCCCAGTGGTCGAGCATGCGCAGGGCGAGCGCGGGGCGATGCGTCTCCGGCGCCCACGCACCGGCGAAGGCCGCCTCGCCCAGGCGCACGACGTGGAACAGGCCGTACAGCAGCCCCCGCCCGCCGGAGGCGGTGACGGCCGTCGTGCCGCTCTCACGCGCACAGGTGAAGCCCTCGTCGCCGAGGCCTTCGACACCGAGGTCGAAGACCAGGTCGTACGCGGCCTCGCTCGGCTGGGCGTCGCGCACGACCCGGCCCCCGAACCGCCGGCAGGCCTCCGCCACCTCCCCGTGCACCGTCTCCACCAGCGGCCCCGAGCCACGGATCAGCGTCCGCCGGCCGCCGACCGCACGGAAGGCGGCGGGCGGTAGCCAGGCCGGGTCGACCCCCTCGGGCAGGACGGGCACGGGAAGCGGCATGAGACCCCCAACTCGGCTGCTCAGGCGAGCAGTTCGACCTCCGCCAGCGTGCCCTCGCCGTCGAGGACCAGGCGGTACTTCTCGTACGTACCCGGCGACCTCACGCTGAACGCGCGTGTCTGTCTGTCCCAGGCGAAGGACTCCCCGGAGCGCCGGTCCAGCGTCCGCCAGGTCGTGCCGTCGGAGGACCCCTGGAGCGTCCAGCCGCTCGGTGTCTTCGTCCGGTCCGCCGACGACGTCAGCGTGTACTGGACGGCCTCGGCGCGCTCGGGGACCGGCAGGTCCACGGACGTCACAGCCGTGTCCGTCGCCGACGTGTCGTCGAACAGGGCTCCCTCACCGTCGAGCACGTCCGCCCGGGGCGTCGGCACCTCGTCGTCCTGAGTGATCGACACCGGCGCCGCGTGCTTGCCCGTGCCCCACGACGACGGCCGCGGACCCATGTCGAACTCCAGGACACCGCCCCTGGCGACCAGCGAGTGGGGGAGCGAGGTCTTCGTCCACGTCCGGCCGTTGACCTTCAGACCCTGCACGTACACGTTCCGCGCGCCGTTCTCCGGTGCCTTCACCACCAGCTCGCGCCCGTTCTCCAGATGCACGGTCGCCTTCCTGAACAGCGGGGAGCCGATCGCGTACTCGCCGCTGCCCATCACCAGCGGGTAGAAGCCGAGCGCGGAGAACAGGTACCAGGCCGACTGTTCACCGTTGTCCTCGTCGCCGTGGTACCCCTGGCCGATCTCGCTGCCGGTGTAGAGCCGGGACAGCACCTCGCGGACCTTCTCCTGCGCCTTCCAGGGCTGCCCGGCCGCGTCGTACATGTAGATGGCGTGGTGGGCGACCTGGTTGGAGTGCCCGTACATGCCCATCCGCACGTCCCGCGCCTCGGTCATCTCGTGGATGACACCGCCGTACGAGCCGACGAACTCGGGGGAGGCCGTCTCGGGCGTGGAGAAGTACGCGTCGAGCTTGTCGGCGAGACCCTTACGGCCGCCGTACAGATTGGCCAGGCCTCGACTGTCCTGCGGGGCGGTGAACGCGTACCCCCAGCCGTTGGTCTCGGTGTAGTCGTGGCCCCACACCCGCGGGTCGTACTCCGACGACTCGACCCGCCAGTCGCCCTTGGCGTCGCGGCCCTGGAAGAAACCGGCCTTCGGATCGAAGAGGTTCACATAGTCCCGGGCGCGGTCAAGGAAGTACTCCGACTCCTCCTTGTAGCGCCGCTCGCCGGTCTCCTCGTACAGCTTCCGGCCCATGCGGGAGATGCCGTAGTCGTTGAGGTAGCCCTCCAGTGCCCAGGACAGGCCCTCGTGGGTCTCGGTGCTCGTGTAACCGCGGAAGGGGGAGGTGGCCATGCCCTTGCGGCCGACGCCCGAGCTCGGGGGCACGACCGTCGCGTTCTTCACGGCCGCCTCGTACGCCGCCTTCGCGTCGAAGTCGACACCCTTGACGTAGGCGTCCGCGAACGCCACGTCCGAGGAGGTGCCGGTCATGAGGTCCGCGTAGCCGGGGGAGGACCAGCGTGAGGTCCAGCCGCCGTCCTTGTACTGCTGCACGAAACCGTCTACCAGCTCACCCGCCCTGCTCGGCGTCAGGAACGAGTACGCCGGCCAGGTCGTCCGGTAGGTGTCCCAGAAGCCGTTGTTGACGTACACCTCGCCGTCGACGATCTTCGCGCCGGTGTGCGTCGGGGTGTCCGGGTTCGGCATGGGGGAGAAGGGCGAGGCGTACCGGTCCTTCCCACCCACCTTCTCGAAACCGGAGTTCGGGTACAGGTACAGCCGGTACAGGCTGGAGTACAGCGTCGTCAGCTGGTCGGGGGTGGCGCCTCCGACCTCCACCTTGCCGAGCAGCCGGTCCCACTGCCGCTGCGCGCTCCGCTTCACCGCCTCGAAGGAGGTGCCGTGCGGGATCTCCTGGCGGAGGTTGTCCTTCGCCTGGTCGACGCTGATGAGCGAGGTCGCCAGGCGCAGGGTGACGGTCCGGTCATCGGCCTCGAAGCGGAGGTGGCCCTTCACGCCGGACGACGAGCCCTCGGTCACCGGCTTGTCGAACTTCCCGTAGACGAACAGCCGGGTCGCGCCCGTCGACAGCCCGGACTGCACGTCCGAGTAGCCGGTGACGACCCCGTTCTCCTTGTCGAGAGTCAGCCCCGCCTGGTCCGTCACGTTGTCGAAGAGGACGCTCGCGTCGTCACCCGGGTAGGTGAAGCGCAGGGCCGCCGCGTGGTCGGTCGGAGCCATCTCGGCCTTCAGGCCGTTCTCGAACCGCACCCCGTAGTAGTACGGCCGCGCGGTCTCGTTCTCGTGCCGGAAGGCCAGCTCCCGGGCCTCCCGGCCGGTGTCCGGGGTGCCGGAGGCGGCCGACGGCATCACCTGGAAGGTCTGCCGGTCACCCATCCAGGGGCTCGGCTCGTGGCTCGCGCTGAACGCCTGGATCGTCGGCAGGTTCTCCGCGTTGTTCGCACGTGCGTAGTCGTACAGCCAGCTGAGCGAACCCGCGTTGGTCACCGGCGTCCAGAAGTTGAAGCCGTGCGGCACCGCCGTCGCCGGGAAGTTGTTGCCGCGCGAGAAGCCGCCGCTGGAGTTGGTGCCGCGCGTCGTCACCGCGTAGTCGGACAGATGCGCCTTCGGCCGCTCGGGGGCGACGGACTCGATGGTCACGTCGTCCAGCCAGCCCCGGAACCTCGCCGGGCCCTTCGGCGAGTCGTACGCCACCAGGATCCGGTCCACGGTCTTCCCGGCCGCCACCGACCCGATCCGCGACGCCACGTTGTTCCACTGGTTGACGTAGAGGATCTTCGCCGCGCCCTGCCCCCGCGGGGTCAGCCGAAAACCGTGCTGGTCCGTCGCCCCCAGGTCGCTCAGGTGGGTGCCGTCGGTGAAGGCGAGGTCGACGGAGACGTTCGTCGCGTCGTAGTCGAGGTCGCCGTCCGCCATCGACGGGAAGACGCGATAGGCCAGCCGCGTGTTCCGGTCGACGGCCACGTTCACGTCGAAGACCTTGTTGTACGAGTAGGCCCGCCCGTCGGCGGTGTGCCGGCCGGCGTACCGCAGGGCGCGCTTTCCGGTGAACCCGGCGCCCGCCTTGGCGGTGGGGGAGCCGCTCGGGCCGCGGTCGACGAGGGAGAGCATGTCCTGCGGAACGGGCCCGTCGCCGCCGCCGGTGGAGAACTGCACGTCGGCGAGCTGGAGGAGGTCACCGCCGTGGTTGCCGGTGACGTCGAGCCGTAAGTACCGGTACTCGGCGGGTTCCGCCACGTCGTACGTCTTCGTCTGGAACCGTTCGGAGAAGGACTCCCCGGAGCGGGAGTCGAGCGTCTTCCACTCCTTGCCGTCGGCGGAGCCCTTCAGGGTCCAGTCCTTCGGGTCGCGCTCGTCGTGGTCGTTGGCCGATGTCAGTGCGTATCGCACCAGTTTGACCGGCTTGTCCAGGTCGAACTCCACCCAGCCGGTGGGCTCGAAGGTGAGCCACTTGGTGCTCGGCTCCCCGTCGGCGAGGTTCTCCTTCACCTCGCCCCCGCCCGTGTTCTCGGCGCTGGCGCGGACGTCGGTGACGTGGTCGGTCACATTGCCCGGTATACCGCTGCTGTAGCCGCCGTCGACACCCGAGGCGCGTTTGCCGCCGCCGGGGCCGGTGTCCACGGTGTTCACCCAGTCCGGAACCGGGTCGTCCGCTTCGAACGAGGACGAGAACCTCCGGTCGGTCTTCTCGGGGGCTTCGGGCAGTGCGACCGCAACGCCCTGGGATCCCAGGGTCACAGCGAAGGCGGTCGCCGACACGACCGCCGTACCCCATCTGTGCCGAGCTTTCCGTTGCATCAACGGGTACCCTCCCTGCGCAGTGGACAACGTTGTCAACTTCGATGCGCAAGGACCAGTAGTTGCCCAAGTATCACGGAGTGTCAAGGGTGTTGCTTGTGGCATTCGGGGGTGATGATCGGAATATTTCCGCCGAGAAACAGACGGAGCGCCTGACTTTCCGCCAGGTCTCAACTCGGATAAGACCCATGGCCAACCCTGTGTTCGATCTTGATCCGCTGGCGGGAAGTGGACTATACCTGTCGCACGCTTCACACGATCCGCACGTCACCACCCGTACTTCCTGCACGACCCAGCTTGACCCGAACGCGGTGCCGGAAGGATCCGGTTCACCGCCTGAGTCCTGGAGAAGGCGAGGACTTGAGCATGGGATCCACTTCCGCCGAGAACCGCGGCACCGAGGGTGTCGGCCGCCGTGATCTGATCAAAAGGTCCGCCGCGCTCGGGCTGATCTCCGTCCCCACGATGAGCTTCCTGTCCGCCTGCGCCAGCAGCGGCGGCGACGACAGCGGGGACAAGGCCAAGGCCGGCAAGAAGACCGCGAAGAACCCGCTCGGTGTCAATGACACCGCGGGCATGGAATTCGTCCTGTTCGACGGCGGTTTCGGCAAGGAGTACGCCGAGGACGCCGTGAAGATCTACGAGAAGAACTTCCCCAAGGCGAAGGTGAAGTTCTCCGCCACCCAGAAGATCCAGTCCACCCTCCAGCCCCGCTTCAACCAGGGCACCCCGCCGGACCTCATCGACAACTCCGGCGCCGAGCAGATGGACATGGGCGTCCTCGTCGGCAAGAACCAGCTCACCGACCTCACCCCACTGCTGGACGCGCCCTCCTACGACGACCCGAACAAGAAGGTCCGCGACACGCTGCGCCCCGGCATCGTCGAGATGGGCCAGTTCGACGGCGAGAAGGTCTGGATCCTCTACTACGCCTACACGGTCTACGGCGTCTGGTACTCGCAGAAGGCCCTGGACTCGCTCGACGAGCAGTACCCCGAGACCTGGGACCAGATGCTCGCGATCTGCGAGAAGGCCAAGAAAAAGGGCATGGCGGGCTGGACATACGCGGGCAAATACCCGTACTACCTCCCCTTCTCGCTCTACCCGATGATCGGCAAGGTAGGCGGCCGCGAAGTCCTCGACGCCATCGACAACCTGGAGCCGAACGCCTGGAAGCACCCGGCCGTCAAGGCCTGCTTCGACGCGTACTACGAGCTCTACAAGAAGGGCTACATCCTCAAGGGCACGCCGGGCCTGGACCACATCCAGTCGCAGACCGCCTGGGCCGAGGGCAAGGCACTGTTCATCCCGAACGGCTCCTGGGTGGAGAACGAGTCGGCGAAGGTCATCCCCAAGGACTTCGACCTGGCCGTCTCCGCGCCCACCGGCCTCGACTCCTCCGACAAGATGCCCTTCGGCACCATCTGGGCCTCCGGCGGCGAGCCCTTCATCGTCCCGGCGAAGGCGAAGAACGCCGAGGGCGGCATGGAGCAGCTGCGCATCATGCTCAGCGAGGCCTCCTCGAAGAACTTCACCAGCAAGGTGAAGTCGCTGACCGCGTACAACGGCGGCACCGACGGCATCGCCCTCACCCCCGGCCTCAAGTCGGGCGTCGCGGCGCTGGAGAAGGCCGGCGAGAACGTGGTGAACCCCCGCCTTCAGGACTGGTACGTGCAGTTGCAGAAGGAGAAGATCGGTGTCTCCGGCCTCGGCGAGATGATGGCCGGCCGCCTCACCCCGGCCGAGGCCATCAAAAAGATCCAGAACTTCGCCGACGAGACCGCCAAGGACGACTCGGTCAAGCACTACAAGCACCAGTAACGGCACCGGAAACCCAATTTCCGCAACGGCACCGGAGTGGCGATGCAGCACGGCAAGTACCGGTTCATCGTGGGCTTCCTCGCGCTGCCCCTGGGACTGTACGCGCTCTTCGTGATCTGGCCGTTCATCCAGTCCATCTACTACTCGTTCACGGACTGGACCGGCCTGAGTCCCGAATTCAAGATGGTCGGGTTCGACAACTACAGCCGCATGCTCGACGACGAGATCTTCTGGAAGTCGTTGCAGCACAGCCTGCTGTTCGCCCTCCTGCTGCCGGTGGTGACGATCAGCCTCGCGCTGTTCTTCGCCTTCATGATCAACGTGGGCGGCAGAAAGAGAAAGAACGGCCCGGTCATCTCCGGCGTCCGCGGCTCCTCCTTCTACAAAATCGTCTATTTCTTCCCCCAGGTCCTCTCGATCGCCATCGTCGCGCTGCTGTTCGCGTTCGCGTACAACCCGGACAGCGGCGCGATCAACTCGGTCCTGCGCGGCATCGGACTCGGCGACATCCAGCCCCTGTGGCTCGGCGACCCCGACCTCGCGCTGTGGGCCGTGATGGCGGTCCTCGTCTGGTCCACGGTCGGCTTCTTCGTGGTCCTCTTCTCCGCCGGCATGGCCTCCATCCCCGGGGAGATGTACGAGGCGGCCCTGCTGGACGGCGCGAGCCGCTTCACCACGTTCTTCCGTATCACCCTGCCCCTGCTGTGGGACACCGTGCAGTCGGGCTGGGTCTACATGGGCATCCTCGCCCTGGGCGCCGAGTCGTTCGCGGTCGTGCAGATCATGACGACCGGGCCGGGCGGTCCCGACTACTCGACCACCGTCATGGTCCTGTACGTGTACCAGAAGGCGTTCCGTGACGGGCAGGCCGCCTACGCCACCACCATCGGTGTCGCCCTGCTCGTCGTCACGCTGGCCTTCGCCGCCGTGGTGATGCGGCTGGGCCGTCGCGAGCGGCTGGAGTACTGATGAAGACGACGGAGTCCCCCGCGCCCGTGCCGGCCGAGTCCGGCGCGCCCGTCACCAAGGCCGATCTCCCGCCGGGCCGACCGCCGAAGGAGAAGAAAGAGGGCACGGTCCTCAACGCCTTCTCCCACGGCATCCTCGTCATCTGGGCGTTCATGGTCGTGATGCCGCTGCTCTGGGCCGTCATGACGTCCTTCAAGGACGACCGCTCGATCTTCTCCTCGCCCTGGTCGCTGCCGGACACGCTGCACTTCGACAACTGGTCGCGGGCGTGGACCGAGGCCAACATGAGCGACTACTTCCTCAACACGGTCCTCGTGGTCGGCGGTTCGCTCATCGGCACGCTCGTCCTCGGCTCCATGGCGGCCTACGTCCTGGCCCGGTTCGACTTCCCGGGCAACCGCTTCATCTACTACCTGTTCATCGGCGGCATGAGCTTCCCGATCATGCTGGCGCTGGTCCCGCTGTTCTACGTCGTGAACAACATGGGCCTGCTGAACACCATCCACGGCCTGATCCTCGTCTACATCGCCTACTCGCTCCCCTTCACGGTCTTCTTCCTGACGGCGTTCTTCCGCACCCTGCCGACGTCGATCGCCGAAGCGGCCTTCGTCGACGGCGCCTCGCACAGCCGTACGTTCTTCCAGATCATGCTGCCGATGGCCAAGCCGGGCCTGGTCAGCGTCGGCATCTTCAACTTCCTCGGCCAGTGGAACCAGTACATGCTGCCCACGGTCCTGAACACCGACCCCGACAAGCGCGTGCTCACCCAGGGCCTGGTCCAGCTGGCGGTCAGCCAGGGCTACAAGGGCGACTGGTCGGGCCTCTTCGCGGGCTTGGTGATGGCCATGCTCCCGGTCCTCGCGGCGTACATCATCTTCCAGCGCCAGGTGGTCCAGGGCTTGACGGCGGGGGCACTGAAGTAGCCGCTGCCGACGGCGGCCCGGGGCGGGGCGTTGCGCCGCTCGGCGCGACGAGGTGCCGCTGCGCGGGAGGAAGGACGGACGGAGTGAGGACTCACTCATTGACGGAGTGAGTACTCACTCCGTGGGCTGGCCGTCATGACAGCACCTGAGGAGAACCAGACCACCCGCCGCCGCGCCCCCGGCATGTCGCCGGAGCAGCGGCGCGCGATGATCATCCAGACCGCGATCCCGCTGATCGCCGAGTACGGCTCCGCTGTGACGACCGCGAAGATCGCCCGTGCCGCGGGCATCGGTGAGGGCACGATCTTCCGCGTCTTCGCCGACAAGGACGAGCTGCTGCAAGCCTGCATCGCGGAGGCGCTCTCCCCCGAGCACACGATCCGCGAGCTCGACGCGATCGACGTGTCCCAGCCGCTGCCCGACCGGCTCGCGGAGGCGGCCGAGGCACTGCAGGCGCACATGCACCGGCTTGGCGCGCTCATCGGCTCGCTGGGGCATCGCGGCGGCAAGCACCCCGGCACGGTGCGCGGCGCGGCCCGCGCCGAGTCGACGGCCCGTATCCGCGCGGCCCTCGCGGAGCTGCTGGAACCCGACAAGGCCGCCCTGCGCCGGCCGCCGGAGCAGATCGCGGCCCTCTTCATCGGGCTGCTCTTCACCCAGCCGCGTACGGAGGACGAGCCCGACCTGACTCCGCAGGAGCTGGTGGAGGTCTTCCTGCACGGGGCGCTCTCTGGGGGCGCCAAGTGAGCGTACGTAGAAGGCGCCTGGGGGTTACGGTCCTGGCCGTCCTGGCCCCCGTCCTGGTGTGGCTGGTCGCGGACCCACTGCTGGGGCACCGGCTGCGGATCGCCGACGGCGAGCAGACGCTCGACCTCGGCGCCGTGCCCGTAGCGGTCGCCGCACTGCTCGCGTCGCTCTCCGGCTGGGGACTGCTGGCCGCCCTGGAGCGGTTCGGAGTGCGGCGCGCCCGCGCCATCTGGACCGGGATGGCCGGCGCCGTACTGGCCGTGTCCTTCCTGCCGTTCATCGGCGACGGCATGGACGGCGGTACACGGATCTCTCTGGCTCTGATGCACCTTGCGGTGGCGGCGGTGCTGATCCCGGGGCTGGGCGGCAGGGCAGCAGAGGGAGACAGCCCTGCCAGGACCTGTCCGGACGATCACGCAGGTCTCGTGAACTCGTGAAGCAGGTGGGCCTTTCCCTACCCGTCAGGTGTGTGCGAGCCGGTCCGTGCCCATTCAGTCAGCGTCGGGGCTCTGCTCCGCCGCGGTGTCGTAGGCGGCGCGGGCCTCGGCGATGGCGGACCGATGCCGCTCGGCCCAGCCCACCAGCCCTGTCAGCGAAGCGTGGAGCTCGCGGGCCATAGGCGTGAGGCTGTACTCGACCTTGGGCGGCACGGTCGGATACACCGTGCGAACGAGCAGTCCATCCCGCTCCAGCCTGCGCAGGTTGAGGGTGAGCATCCGTCGGCTGATGCCATTGATAGCGCGTTCCAACTCGGTGAAACGGACCGGGCCGTGGGCGGCGGCGATCAGGATCCCGATGCTCCACTTGCCCGCCACTCGGTCGAGCACCTCGGTGACCGGGCAGGCTTCGTCCCTGAGTGCTTCGGTAACACGGGTGTGACTGCGTGACATGAAAGTGCCTTCTTCCGATGACCAGCAACGTTACCGATGATTACTGCTGTTACACGTCGTAACCAAGGGGGAAGATATGTTTGTTCGCGCTCTTGTCGTCGATCCGTCCGCATCCGCCGCCGTCCGCCTCGCCGAGGTGCCCGACCCCGTGCCAGGGCCGGGCCAGGTCCTGGTGGACGTCTCCCACGCCTCGTTGAACTATGGCGACCTCAACGACGCCCGCTCCGGGCGGGTCCCTGTGGGTGCGGTGCTCGGTTCGGACGCTGCCGGAGTGGTCATGCAGGGTGCAGCGGACGGAACCGGCCCGGCGGTGGGCACGCAGGTGGTGGCCCTGACCACGGGGGCGTTCGCCGAGCGCGTCGCGATCGACGTGGGTGCGCTTGCCGAGGTGCCGAAGGGCTTGGACCTGGCGAAGGCGGTGGCTCTGCCGGTCGCCGGAGTGGCGGCACTGCGCTCGTTGCGGGCCGGCGGGCTCGGACCGGACAAGAGGGTGTTGGTCACCGGGGCCTCCGGCGGGGTCGGCCGGTTCGCCGTCCAACTGGCGGCGCGGGCCGGTGCCCACGTGATCGCGTCCGTGGGTTCGGCCGCCCGCGGGGAGGGGCTGGCCGAGGCCGGCGCCGACGAGGTGCTGGTTGGACTGGAGGGACTCCAGCGACCGGTCGACGTGGTCGTCGACAGCGTCGGCGGCCCCCAACTGGTCGCGGCATGGAACCTGCTCGCTCCGGGGGGCAGCGTGCAGAGCGTCGGCTGGACATCCGGGGAGCCGGCGGTCTTTCCGCCGTATGCGACCGTCGGCCCGGCCAAGTCGCTGACCTCCTTCGTCATCGAGGGCGAGGTCGGCGCGGACCTGGCCGTTCTCACCGAGCTGGCCGCTGAGGGGTCCCTCACCGTCGAGATCGGCTGGCAAGGACGCTGGGACCGCTTCGAGGAGGCGGCCGAGGCGCTTCGCGGACGTCGGATCTCCGGAAAAGCGGTCCTGGAGGTGGGGTCCCGCCAGATGCGGGCCCCGGTACCCTCTCCGCAGGACTAGGTCTCGGTCCGGCATTGCTTCAGCCTGTTGATCGCCCGCTCGACGGTGTTGCGCTTCTTGTACGGCTCGTCGCCGAAGCCGGGCGGCCGTCCACCCCGCGCCCCCTTGCGCAGGCGGGCGGCCCGGCTGTCGGTCTTCTCCGGCATGGCGTGCCGGATGCCGCGGCGCCGCAAGAATCCACCACAGCGTCCATTGCTGTACGCCTTGTCCGCGGCAACGCTGTCGGGCTTCTTGCGCGGCCTGCCCGGCCCGAGCCGCGGGACGCGGACCTTCACCAGCACGGGCTCAAAGCGCGTGCAGTCTGCCCGCTGTCCGCCGGTGACGATCAGGGACAGCGGGCGGCGGCGACCGTCGGCGCTCAGGTGAAGCTTGCTGGTGAGCCCACCCCGCGAGCAGACCAGGCCCTCACCTCCAGCACCACCTCCACCAGGCGGGCGAGCACGCTCTGCCACGACGCTTCACCCTGGTGTTCTACTGGTTCGGCCCCCCTTGAGGCCAGGGCGGGGGCGGGTCGGCCCAGGCGCCGGCAGCATGCTGATGGGTGCGCATCAAGCGTCACCTGATCGGCAGGACAAGTCCCAGTCCGTATCCCAACCCATCGCGCCGCTCCGAGGACGGACACCCCCGGCGCGGCCCCGGCCCACCGCACCCCGGAAGGCCGCCGCCGACGCCCGTAGCCCTCCGCGACCACACGCACACACCGAGGAATCGGCTCAACCTCTTGACGGGAGGCAACCCGAACGGCTCAGCTTAGAGTTCACTAGTTGGACATGGACGGGGCCTCATCGATGCGGCCCCGCGCGCAGGAGGTCGTCGTGGAGACTCCGGGGTCGCAGTCGTCGCTGCACCGAGCCAACCTGGAGCGGGTCGTACGAGCCGTGCGCCTGGCGGGCTCCCTCACCCAGGCCGAGATCGCCCGGACGACGGGCCTGTCCGCCGCGACGGTGTCCAACATCGTCCGGGAGTTGAAGGAAGGCGGCACGGTCGAGGTCACACCCACCTCGGCGGGCGGTCGCAGGGCCCGCAGCGTCTCCCTCAGCGGGGACGCCGGCATCGTCATAGGGGTCGACTTCGGCCACACCCACCTGCGCGTCGCGATCGGCAACCTCGCCCACCAGGTGCTCGCCGAGGAGTCCGAGCCCCTCGACGTCGACGCCTCCTCGACCCAGGGCTTCGACCGGGCGGAACAGCTGGTCAGCCGGCTGATCGAGGCCACCGGCGTCGACCGGACCAAGATCGCCGGCGTCGGCCTCGGCGTGCCCGGCCCCATCGACGTCGAGTCCGGCACCCTCGGCTCGACCGCCATCCTGCCCGGCTGGACCGGCACCAAGCCCGCCGAGGAGCTGCGCGAGCGCCTCGGCGTCCCCGTGCACGTGGACAACGACGCCAACCTCGGCGCCCTCGGTGAGATGGTCTGGGGCAGCGGCCGCGGCGTGCGCGACCTGGCGTACATCAAGGTCGCCAGCGGTGTCGGCGCCGGCCTGGTGATCAACGGCAAGATCTACCGCGGCCCCGGCGGTACCGCAGGAGAAATCGGACATATTACACTCGACGAATCCGGCCCCGTGTGCCGCTGCGGCAACCGCGGCTGCCTGGAGACCTTCGCGGCCGCGCGCTACGTGCTCCCGCTCCTCCAGTCCAGCCACGGCACCGACCTGACGATGGAAGGCGTCGTGCGGCTCGCGCGGGACGGAGACCCGGGCTGCCGTCGGGTGATCGCCGACGTCGGCCGCCATATCGGCAGTGGAGTCGCCAATCTCTGCAACCTGCTGAACCCGAGCCGTGTGGTCCTCGGCGGTGATCTCGCCGAGGCCGGTGAGCTGGTGCTCGGGCCGATCCGGGAGTCCGTCGGCCGCTACGCCATTCCGAGCGCGGCACGCCAGCTGTCCGTTCTCCCCGGGGCACTCGGCGGCCGTGCGGAGGTACTCGGAGCGCTCGCGCTGGCCCTCAGCGAGATGGGCGATTCAACCCTTTTGGATGGGACCGCCGTCGGGGCGCTGCAGGCGGCCGCCCCTGCCTTCACTTAGAGAACGGATGGCACCGTTGCCATCTCGTTAAGGATTTACTTCTTGACGTCGCACGTGTGGCCGAGTTGACTTCCAGCCACCTCGGCCGCAATGTCGCGGCCTCGTCAGGGAGGTTTCTGAAGTGAACACGCGTATGCGTCGCGCCGCTGTTGCGATTGCCGCCGGTGCGATGGCCGTTTCGCTTGCTGCCTGTGGCAGCGCCAAGGAGTCCGGCGACAACGCCGACTCCACCGGGTCCGCCAAGAAGGGCGACGACATCAAGGTCGGTCTGCTCCTTCCGGAGAACGCGACCGCCCGTTACGAGAAGTTCGACCGGCCGCTCATCCAGAAGAAGGTCAAGGAACTCACCAACGGCAAGGGCGAGGTCGTCTACGCCAACGCCAAGCAGGACGCCAGCACGCAGAACCAGCAGGTCGACACGATGGTGACCAACAAGGTCGACGTGCTGATCGTGGACGCGGTGGACTCCAAGGCCATCGCCGGCTCGGTGAAGAAGGCCAAGGACGCGGGCATCCCCGTCGTCGCCTACGACCGCCTGGCCGAGGGCCCGATCGACGCCTACACCTCGTTCGACAACGAGACCGTCGGCAAGACCCAGGGCGAGGCCCTGCTGAAGGCCCTGGGCGACAAGGCCAAGGACGGCCAGATCGTCATGATGAACGGGTCGTCCACCGACCCGAACGCCGCCCAGTTCAAGAAGGGCGCGCACTCCGTCCTCGACGGCAAGGTGAAGATCGGCCGCGAGTACGACACCAAGGAGTGGAAGCCGGAGAACGCCAACGCCAACATGGAGGGCGCCATCTCCGCCCTCGGCAAGGACAAGATCGTCGGCGTCTACTCCGCCAACGACGGCATGGCGGGCGGCATCATCACGGCCCTGAAGGCCGCCGGCATCGCCGACATCCCGGTCACCGGCCAGGACGCCGAACTCTCCGGCGTGCAGCGCATCGTCACCGGCGAGCAGTACATGAGCGTCTACAAGCCCTACCCGCAGGAGGCGGACGTCGCGGCCGAGATGGCCGTCGCGCTCGCCCAGGGCAAGTCGCTCGACTCGATCGCCAAGGACAAGGTCGACAGCCCGACCACGAAGGCCATCCCGTCCGTCCTGGTACCGGTCGTCTCGCTGACCAAGGACAACATCAACGACACCGTGATCAAGGACGGCATCTACACCGTGAGCGAGATCTGCTCCGGCAAGTACAAGGCCGCCTGCGACAAGATCGGTCTCAAGTAAGCAGCCACCAGGTCCCCTGAGGGGCACGGGAGTCCGAACCGGGCTCCCGTCACCCCCGTCCGGGACCGGCTGCCCCGAGTTCCTCCGGCGCCCCGCCACACCAGCCCCGCAAGCTATGCGGGGCGCCGGAGTGATCACTCCTCCCACACTTCTGCACAACCTCCCGCCGGGTCAGGCGGCGAAGGAGATGGTTCACGTGTCCGCTACGCCCGTGCTGGCGTTGCGCGGGGTCTCCAAGCGGTTCGGTGCCGTACAGGCGCTCACCGACGTAGAGCTTGAGGTCCACGCCGGCGAGGTGGTCGCCCTCGTCGGCGACAACGGCGCCGGAAAGTCCACGCTGGTCAAGACGATCGCCGGCGTGCACCCCATCGATGAGGGCGTCATCGAATGGGACGGCAGGTCCGTCCAGATCAACAAACCGCACGACGCCCAGAACCTGGGCATCGCGACCGTCTACCAGGACCTCGCGCTGTGCGACAACATCGACGTCGTCGGCAACCTCTACCTGGGCCGGGAGATCCGCAAGCGCGGTGTCCTGGACGAGGTGGAGATGGAGCGCCGCTCCCGCGAGCTGCTCGACACGCTGTCGATCCGCATCCCCAGTGTCCGCATCCCGATCGCCTCGCTCTCCGGCGGCCAGCGCCAGACCGTGGCGATCGCCCGGTCCATGCTCGGCGAGCCCAAGCTGGTGATCCTCGACGAGCCCACCGCCGCCCTCGGCGTCGAGCAGACCGCGCAGGTCCTCGACCTGGTCGAGCGGCTGCGCGAGCGCGGCCACGCCGTGATCCTCATCAGCCACAACATGGCCGATGTGAAGGCCGTCGCGGACAAGGTCGCCGTGCTGCGCCTCGGGCGCAACAACGGCGTCTTCGAGGTCAAGTCGACCTCGCAGGAAGAGATCATCTCCGCCATCACCGGCGCCACCGACAACGCCGTGACCCGCCGTGCGGCGCGCACGAACGGGGAGGTTTCCAAGTGAGCATCGACAAGACCTCCGCGGCTCCGGACGACCACGTCGTCGAGAACCCCGAAGCGGCCAAGGCCGCCGTCACGGTCGTCGACCCCCGGCTGCTCGTGCGCGAGCAGGGGCTCGCCGGCTACGTCACCGAGTTCAAGCGCAAGATGAAGTCCGGCGACCTGGGCTCCATCCCGGTCGTCATCGGCCTGGCGATCATCTGGCTCATCTTCACGAGCCTGAACTCCAACTTCCTCACCGCGGGCAACCTGTCCGACATGTCCGTCGCCATGGTCGGCACGGGCATGATCGCCGTCGGCATCGTGTTCGTGCTGCTGCTGGGCGAGATCGACCTGTCGGTCGGCTCGGTCAGCGGTGTCGCGGGTGCGAGCTTCGCCGTGCTGAACGTCACCAACGGCATGAACGAGTGGCTCGCCTTCGTGCTGGCCATTCTCACCGGCACGGTCGCCGGCCTGCTGCACGGCTTCTTCTTCGCGAAGATCGGCGTCCCCGCGTTCGCCGTCACCCTGGCCGGTCTGCTGTTCTGGAACGGCTTCATGCTCCAGATCCTCGGCGACAACGGCACGATCAACCTCGACCCGGACGGGGTCGTGGCGCAGCTGACCAGCTACTACTTCTCCGACGTGGCCGCCGCCTACGGCCTGGCCGCCGTGGTGACCGCCGGGTTCTTCCTCAGCTCCTTCCTCGGCAACCGGCGCCGCGAGGCCGCCGGCGTGCCGTCGCGGCCGCTGAGCGAGACCATCGTGCGGACGGTGCTGCTGGCGATCGTCGCGTTCGCCGTCGCCATCGTCTTCAACCAGTACAAGGGCCTGCCCCTGGCCGTGGTGATCTTCATCGTGGTGCTGCTGGTCACGGACTTCGTGCTGCGGCGCACGGCGTACGGGCGGAAGGTGTTCGCGCTCGGCGGCAGCGTCGAGGCGTCGCGACGGGCCGGCATCAACGTGGAGATGGTCCGGATCTCGGTGTTCGCGATCTCCGGCACGTTCGCGGCGGTCGGCGGCCTGTTCATCGCGTCGAAGATCGCCGCGGCGAACCAGGGCGCGGGTGGCGGTGACCTGCTGATGAACGCGATCGCGGCCGCGGTGATCGGCGGTACGTCGCTGTTCGGCGGTCGGGGACGGACGTGGAACGCGCTGCTCGGTGTGCTGGTGATCGTGTCGATCCAGTACGGGCTCGCCCTGGAGGGCATCGCCTCTCCGGTGCAGTACATGATCACGGGTGGTGTGCTGTTGGCCACGGTCGTGATCGACGCCGTTACTCGTAAGACGCAGAAGACGGCGGGGCGGGCGTAGCGCCGTAGGGCCGCGCCGGCTGCCAGGCCGCGGGTGCGCTGTGGCTTGTCGCGCAGTTCCCCTCGCCCCTCGGGGACATGACTGTGCCCGGCACCGTGAGGTGCCGGGCACAGTTGTGTCGTAGGTGTGGCACAAGTTGGGTACAGCCGACTGCGTGACGTATGACGCATGGCCTCGGCGCAGTCCTCAGGGGCGGAACATTAGACTCGACAAGCCCGGCAACTGCTCGAACAGCTCTACTGCAAGGAGGCACGGGTGCCGCTGCTGACCCGTATCAGGGGACCGCGCGATCTGGACCGGCTCAGCCTGGAAGAGCTGAACCAGCTGGCGGAGGAGATCCGGACCTTCCTTGTCGAAGCGGTCTCCAAGACCGGCGGTCACCTCGGCCCCAACCTCGGCGTGGTGGAGCTCACCATCGCCCTGCACCGGGTCTTCGAATCGCCCAAGGACAAGGTGCTCTGGGACACCGGACACCAGTCCTACGTGCACAAGCTGCTCACCGGCCGTCAGGACTTCTCGAAGCTGAAGATGAAGGGCGGCCTGTCCGGCTACCCCTCGCAGGCCGAGTCCGAGCACGACATCATCGAGAACTCGCACGCCTCGACCGTCCTCGGCTGGGCCGACGGCATCGCCAAGGCCAACGAACTCCTCGAGCGCGACAGCCACGTCGTCGCCGTGATCGGTGACGGTGCGCTGACCGGCGGCATGGCCTGGGAGGCGCTGAACAACATCGCCGACGCCAAGGACCGGCCCCTCGTCATCGTCGTCAACGACAACGAGCGGTCCTACGCGCCGACCATCGGCGGCCTCGCCAACCACCTCGCGACGCTGCGCACGACGGACGGCTACGAGCGGTTCCTCGCCCGCACCAAGGAGGTGCTGGAGCGCACCCCCGTCGTCGGGCGGCCGCTCTACGACACCCTGCACGGCGCCAAGAAGGGCCTCAAGGACTTCATCGCCCCCCAGGGGATGTTCGAGGACCTCGGCCTGAAGTACGTCGGCCCGATCGACGGACACGACCTGGAGGCCCTGGAGTCCGCCCTCGCGCGGGCCAAGCGGTTCGGCGGGCCCGTCATCGTGCACTGCCTCACCGAGAAGGGCCGCGGCTACCAGCCCGCCCTCCAGGACGAGGCCGACCGCTTCCACGCCGTCGGCAAGATCCACCCCGACACGGGCCTGCCGATCGCCTCCTCCGGCGCCGACTGGACGTCCGTGTTCGGCGAGGAGATGGTCAAGCTCGGTGAGGAGCGCGAGGACATCGTCGCCATCACCGCCGCCATGCTCCAGCCGGTGGGCCTGGAGAAGTTCGCCAAGCGGTTCCCCAAGCGGGTCTACGACGTCGGCATCGCCGAGCAGCACGGCGCCGTGTCCGCCGCGGGCCTGGCGACGGGCGGAGTGCACCCGGTGTTCGCGGTGTACGCCACCTTCCTCAACCGCGCCTTCGACCAGGTGCTGATGGACGTGGCCCTGCACAAGTGCGGGGTGACCTTCGTCCTGGACCGGGCCGGAGTCACCGGCACCGACGGGGCGTCCCACAACGGCATGTGGGACATGTCGATCCTCCAGGTCGTGCCGGGGCTGCGGCTGGCCGCGCCGCGTGACGCCGACCAGGTCCGCGCGCAGCTGCGGGAGGCCGTCGCCGTCGACGACGCGCCGACCGTGGTCCGCTTCTCCAAGGGCGCCGTCGGCCCCGCCGTTCCCGCCGTGGGGCGGGTCGGCGGCATGGACGTGCTGCGCGAGCCCGGCACCGACCGGCCCGACGTGCTGCTGGTCTCCGTCGGCGCCCTCGCGCCGATGTGCCTGGAGATCGCCGGCCTGCTCGACAAGCAGGGCATCTCCACCACCGTCGTCGACCCGCGCTGGGTCAAACCCGTCGACGAGGCCATGGCCCCGCTCGCCGAGCAGCACCGCGTGGTCGTCACCGTCGAGGACAACAGCCGGGTAGGTGGTGTCGGTTCGGCGATCGCTCAGGCGCTGCGCGACGCGGGCGTCGACGTGCCGCTGCGCGACTTCGGCATCCCGCCGCGCTTCCTCGACCATGCCTCGCGCGCCGAGGTCATGGCCGAGATCGGCCTCACCGCGCCGGACATCGCCCGGCAGGTGACCGGGCTGGTCGCCAGGCTGGACGGGCGGTACGAGCGCAGCGCCGCGGACGCCGTGGACGCCGTGGAGCCCGCGCGCGACTGACTGACGTCCCGGTACCGCTGAATGGGCCGGTTCCACCACCGCCAAGGGTGGTGGAACCGGCCCATTGGCGTGAATGCATCGCTGCCGGGGCATACGAACGGTGCCCCCTCTCGATCATGTCGAGGACGACAAGCGTGGGAGGTACCCCGTGAGCAGCACCCTCTTCCGGACGAAGAAGGTCGAGCAGTCCATCCTCGATACCGAGGAGCCAGAGCACGCGCTCAAGAAGTCCTTGTCCGCGCTGGATCTGACCGTCTTCGGCGTCGGCGTGATCATCGGCACCGGCATCTTCGTCCTGACTGGAACAGTCGCCAAGAACAACGCCGGGCCCGCGGTTGCCCTGGCGTTCGTCGCGGCCGGCGTCGCGTGTGCGCTGGCCGCGCTCTGCTACGCCGAGTTCGCGTCGACGGTCCCGGTCGCCGGGTCCGCCTACACGTTCTCGTACGCCTCCCTCGGTGAACTGCCCGCCTGGATCATCGGCTGGGACCTGGTCCTGGAGTTCGCGCTCGGTACGGCGGTGGTGGCCGTCGGCTGGTCCGGCTACATCCAGTCGCTCATGGCCAACGCGGGCTGGGAGATGCCCGCGGCACTGGGCAGCCGGGACGGTGCCGACGTCTTCGGCTTCGACATCCTCGCCGCCGCGCTCGTCCTCGTCCTCACCGGCATCCTCGTGCTCGGCATGAAGCTGTCCGCGCGGATCACGTCGCTCGTCGTCGCCATCAAGGTGACGGTCGTCCTGGTCGTGATCGTCGCCGGTGCGTTCTTCATCAAGGGGTCCAACTACGACCCGTTCATCCCGAAGGAGAAGGCGGTGGAGGCCGGGAAGAGTCTCGATGCCCCGCTGATCCAGCTCATGTTCGGCTGGGCGCCCTCCAACTTCGGTGTGATGGGCATCTTCACCGCGGCCTCCGTCGTGTTCTTCGCCTTCATCGGCTTCGACATCGTGGCCACGGCGGCGGAGGAGACGCGGAACCCGCAGCGCGACATGCCGCGCGGCATTCTCGGCTCCCTGCTGATCTGCACCACGCTGTACGTGCTCGTGTCGATCGTCGTCACCGGCATGCAGCACTACAGCCGGCTGTCGGTGGACGCGCCGCTCGCCGACGCGTTCAAGGCCACGGGGCATCCGTGGTTCGCGGGGTTCATCAGCTTCGGCGCGGCGGTCGGTCTGACGACGGTGTGCATGATCCTGTTGCTCGGGCAGACCCGGGTGTTCTTCGCGATGAGCCGTGACGGGCTGCTGCCGCGGTTCTTCTCGCACGTCCACCCGCGGTTCAGGACCCCGCACCGGCCGACCATCCTGCTGGGTGTGGTCATCGCGGTCCTGGCCGGCTTCACTCCGCTGACGGAGCTCGCCGCCCTGGTGAACATCGGCACGCTGTTCGCCTTCGTGGTGGTCGCCATCGGTGTGCTGGTCCTCCGCAGGACCCGCCCCGACCTGCACCGGTCGTTCCGCACGCCGTGGGTGCCGGTGATCCCGATCCTGTCGGTGTGCGCCTCGCTGTGGCTGATGATCAACCTGCCCGCCGAGACGTGGGTGCGGTTCGGCATCTGGATGGCCGCCGGGTTCTTCGTGTACTTCCTCTACGGCCGCACGCACAGCCGTCTCGCGAAGGAAGAGACCAGGGAGGCGGAGCCAACGCGCTAGCCTCCGGCGGTTGGGCGGGGTGCCTGCGGCGGCCTGCGCGGGTGCGGTGGGGGCTTGTGTCGCGCCTACGCGCCGGGTGGTGGGTCGGGGCCGCGCCGGGGGGTGTCCGTCCTCGGAACGGCGCGATGGGCTCGGACACCAACTAACTCCCCGTAGACGCGCCAACCGCTGCGGGCGGACACCCCCCGACACGTCCCCTTCCGTACGTACGCGGCTGCGGGCGCGCGCACTCAGCTGCGGGCAGTCGTGCCCCCCAGTGCCTTAAGGGCCTGGGAGGTGCCCCCAGGCGGCACGGGTGGGCGCAGCGGCACCCCGCTCCGCCGGGCTGCGCACCCACCCGCCCCGGGCCGCCGCAGACAGCACCCTGCGGCGCCGGGTTGGGCAGCGTCCCGCTCCCCGGCAGCACCCCGACCCAGCGACAAAGCCCGGCCCTACGGCCGTACCGAGCGCGGCCCCGTCACCTCCGCCCCCAGCTCCCCGACCCGCCTCCGCAGCTCCCGGTCCGCCGTGACCACCAGCACCGGACGCGCCCCCGCCCCCGCGACCACGTCCACGATGTGATCGTCCCCGCTGCCCGCCGCCGACTCCACCCGCACCCCGGCCACGGACTCGACCCCCCGCGCCGCCCCCTCCACCACGAGCACGATCTCCACCGGCCCTTCGGCGGCCACCCCCGGCACCCCGTCCGAGGCCAACCGGTCCCGCAACCGCTCCGCCGCCCCCTTCCGGTCCCGCCACCACCCGTCCGGCACCGACCCGACGACATTCGCGGCGTCGACGACGACAAGCAGGGGAGCGTTGCTGTTCATGTGGTCAGGGTCGCACGGCGGATCTCGGCCGGGCAGGGGGGCGGGCGGGACGTCAACATGCCCCGCCCACGTAAGGTGAACCAGTGAACGGCGACTGGCTCATGCGCGGCCGCGACGGCCGCCTCACCGTCTATCTGCCCTCCGGCGAAGCCGTCCTGTGCCGTGCGGAACGCGGTCCCGCCGGCTCCTGGGACGGACCCCGAACCGTCGGCGGCACCCAGAAGCTGCACCCGGGCTTCGCGGTCGGCCAGGGCGCCGACGGCTACGCCCATCTGGCCGCCTGGCGGCCCACCGTGCCCGGCGAGTCCGGCCTCGTGCACTCCACCCACTTCCGGCCCCGTCTCGCACCCCTGGACTGGGTCCCGATCGGGCACCCCGACAAGAAGGGCGACCGGACGGGCGAGCCGGCCGTCGCCGTCGACGCGCAGGGGCGTTGCCATGTCTTCGTCCGTAACAAGGGCGGCGGAGTGAGCCTGCGCAACCAGAAGGAGAAGGGCGGCTGGGGCGCCTGGCAGGACCTGGAGGGGCACGACGTGCAGGGGGAGTTGGCCGCCGTGACGGGGGAGTCGGGTCTGGTCGAGGTGTACGCGTGTGCGGCCGGAGGGATTCTGCACTGGCGGCAGGAGGAGCCGGGCCGGACGCCGGTGCGGGGGGAGGGGGCCGACGTGCCCGTGCGTCCGGGGACCCTGCGCGCGCTCGCCACGTCCCCCGAGCACACCACCCTCTTCTTCACGGACACCTCCGGCGACCTGTGCGCCTGGCGCCCGGGGGAGAAGCCGGTGACGCTCGTCGCCTCCGCCGGGCCGGGGCCCGTGTCCGCCGTGCGCTGTGAGATCGAGGGCTACGACTGCACCGTGCTCGCCCAGCGGTCCTCGAGCGGCCGGGTCGCCTTCGCCGCCTATCCGACCGAACAGGAGTCCGCCGGGGCCTGGTGGACCGAGTCCGGCCCTCAGCTGCCCGCCGACGCCACGGTGTCGCTGGCGCTCGACGAGCACGACGAGGTCGTCGCGGCCTCCCTCTCCCCGTCGACCGGGAAGGTGCTGTTCACCCGCCGCAAGGACGAGCCGGGGCTCGCGCTGCAGGCCTGGCGGGAGATCTGACACGCCGTTGGGGTGGCCGCGGCCGGGGCTGTGACGGCATGCAGAAGGGGGTGGGGCGCCCGGATCGTACCGACGCCCCACCCCCCTCAAGGGTTACGCGTTACGCGGGGACGCTCGCCACGCCCTGCGGCAGGAACCTCTTGCCGTTGACCCGCTCGGAGACGCCCTCGCGGTCCAGGTACGGCGTGATGCCGCCCAGGTGGAACGGCCAGCCGGCGCCCGTGATCAGGCACAGGTCGATGTCCTGCGCCTCGGCGACGACGCCCTCGTCGAGCATGATGCCGATCTCCTGCGCCACCGCGTCCAGGACGCGGTCGCGGACCTGCTCCTCCGTCAGGACGGTGTCGCCCTGCTTCAGCAGCGCGGCGACCTCCGGGTCCAGTTCGGGCTTGCCGCTGTCGTAGACGTAGAAGCCGCGCTTGCCCGCCTCGACGACCGCCTTGAGGTTCGGGGAGACCGTGAAGCGGTCCGGGAACGCCTTGTTGAGCGTCTCGGAGACGTGCAGGCCGATCGCCGGGCCGACCAGCTCCAGAAGGACGAGAGGAGACATCGGGAGGCCCAGGGGCTCGACCGCCTTCTCGGCGACCTCGACCGGGGTGCCCTCGTCGATGACGTTCTGGATCTCGCCCATGAAGCGGGTCAGGATGCGGTTCACGACGAACGCCGGGGCGTCCTTCACCAGCACCGCGGTCTTCTTCAGCTTCTTGGCGACGCCGAACGCCGTGGCCAGGGAGGCGTCGTCGGTCTGCTCGCCGCGGACGATCTCCAGCAGCGGCAGCACGGCGACCGGGTTGAAGAAGTGGAAGCCGACGACCCGCTCGGGGTGCTTCAGCTTCGACGCCATCTCCGACACCGACAGCGAGGAGGTGTTGGTGGCCAGGATCGCGTGCGCCGGGGCGACCGCCTCGACCTCCGCGAACACCTTCTGCTTGACGCCCATCTCCTCGAACACGGCCTCGATGATGAAGTCCGCGTCCGCGAAGCCCTCGGCCTTGTCCAGGACACCGGTCACCAGCGCCTTGAGGCGGTTGGCCTTGTCCTGGTTGATACGGCCCTTGCCGAGCAGCTTGTCGATCTCGGCGTGGACGTAGCCCACACCCTTGTCGACGCGCTCCTGGTCGATGTCCGTGAGGACGACCGGCACCTCCAGGCGGCGCAGGAACAGCAGCGCGAGCTGGCTGGCCATCAGACCGGCGCCGACGACACCGACCTTGGTGACCGGGCGGGCCAGGCTCTTGTCCGGCGCACCGGCGGGGCGCTTGCCGCGCTTCTGCACCAGGTTGAAGGCGTAGATGCCGGCGCGCAGCTCACCGCCCATGATCAGGTCGGCGAGCGCCTTGTCCTCGGCGTCGTAGCCCTGCTGGAGGTCGCCGTTCTTGGCGGCGGCGATGATGTCCAGGGCGCGGTAGGCGGCCGGGGCCGCGCCGTGCACCTTGGAGTCCGCGATGAAACGGCCCTTGGCGACGGCCTGGTCCCAGCCCTCGCCGCGGTCGATCACCGGGCGCTCGACCTCGATCTCGCCCTTGAGGACGGACGCGGTCCAGATCAGCGACTGCTCCAGGAAGTCCGCGCCCTCGAAGAGCGCGTCGGCGATCCCGAGCTCGTAGACCTGCTTGCCCTTGAGCTGCTTGTTCTGGTTGAGGCTGTTCTCGATGATCACCGAGACGGCCTTGTCGGCGCCGATCAGGTTCGGCAGCAGCGTGCAGCCGCCCCAGCCCGGGACCAGGCCGAGGAACACCTCGGGGAGCGAGAACGCCGGGAGGGCCGCGGAGACGGTCCGGTAGGTGCAGTGCAGACCGACCTCGACACCGCCGCCCATCGCGGCGCCGTTGTAGTACGCGAAGGTCGGCACGGCCAGCTTGGACAGCCGCTTGAAGACCTCGTGGCCGCCCTTGCCGATGGCGAGGGCGTGCTCGTACTCCTTGAGGATCTCCACGCCCTTGAGGTCGGCGCCGACCGCGAAGATGAACGGCTTGCCGGTGAGGCCGACGCCGACGATCTCGCCGTCCGCGGCCTCCTTCTCCACCTGGTCGATCGCGGCGTTCAGGTTCGCCAGCGAGGCCGGGCCGAAGGTGGTCGGCTTGGTGTGGTCCAGGCCGTTGTCCAGGGTGATCAGCGCGAAGCGCCCGGCACCGGCGGGGAGGTCGAAGTGGCGTACGTGCGCCTGCGTGACGACCTCGTCCGGGAACAGCTCGGAAGCCTGCTTGAGAAGCTCGGCGGTGGTGCTCACTTGTCCCCCTCGAAGTGCGGGTTCTCCCAGATGACCGTCGCGCCCATGCCGAAGCCGACGCACATGGTGGTCAGGCCGTAGCGGACGTGCGGCTGCTCCTCGAACTGGCGGGCCAGCTGCGTCATCAGACGGACGCCGGAGGAGGCCAGCGGGTGGCCGAAGGCGATGGCGCCGCCGTACTGGTTGACGCGCTCGTCGTCGTCGGCGATGCCGTAGTGGTCGAGGAAGGCCAGCACCTGGACGGCGAAGGCCTCGTTGATCTCGAACAGGCCGATGTCGGAGATCGACAGGCCCGCCTGGGCCAGCGCCTTCTCCGTCGCCGGGATCGGGCCGTAGCCCATGACCTCCGGCTCCACACCCGCGAAGGAGTAGGAGACCAGGCGCATCTTCACGGGGAGGTCGTTCTCCCGCGCGAACTCCTCGGAGGCGATCAGCGAGGCGGTGGCGCCATCGTTCAGACCGGCCGCGTTACCGGCGGTGACCCGGCCGTGGACGCGGAACGGGGTCTTGAGGCCCTGGAGGTTCTCCAGGGTCGTGCCCGGGCGCATCGGCTCGTCGGCGGTGACCAGGCCCCAGCCCGTCTCACCGGCCTCGGGGGAGGTGCGGCGGACCGAGACCGGCACCAGGTCGGCCTGGATCTTGCCGTTGGCGTACGCCTTGGCGGCCTTCTCCTGGGAGCGCACGGCGTACTCGTCGGCGCGCAGCTTGGTGATCTGCGGGTAACGGTCGTGCAGGTTCTCCGCGGTCATGCCCATGAACAGGGCCGACTCGTCGACCAGCTTCTCGCTGACGAACCGCGGGTTCGGGTCGACGCCCTCGCCCATGGGGTGACGGCCCATGTGCTCGACACCGCCGGCGATGGCGATGTCGTACGCGCCGAAGGCGACGGAACCGGCGACCGTGGTCACGGCCGTCAGGGCGCCCGCGCACATGCGGTCGATGGAGTAACCCGGCACGGACTGGGGCAGGCCCGCGAGGATGCCGGCCGTGCGGCCGATGGTGAGGCCCTGGTCGCCGATCTGGGTGGTCGCGGCGATGGCGACCTCGTCGATCTTCTTCGGGTCGAGGCCGGGGTTGCGGCGCAGCAGCTCCCGGATCGCCTTCACGACGAGGTCGTCGGCACGGGTCTCGTGGTAGATGCCCTTCGGGCCCGCCTTGCCGAACGGGGTGCGGACGCCGTCTACGAAGACGACGTCCCTGACGGTACGAGGCACGATGGCTCTCCTCCAGGGGTCCAGGACGCTGAGCGCTTGCTCATCCCATGCTACTTATGAGTAACGTAGCTGCCCAGTCCTGACATGGCGAGCGGCGAACGTCACACAAAAAACGCCGGTGGCGCAGCGCCCTGCTTGAGGGGCGCGGGGAACCGCGCGAGCAACCCACCGCCAGCCGCAGATCCACACGGCGCTCACCGAGGCGGCGCAGTGGACCCCCGAGGCGTCAGAACAGGCGTCAGCACAGGATGCGACCCACCCTCACCCCCCGTGATCACAGAGAACAACGTCCGCGCCACCTCCGCCCCGAACCCATGCACGTCATGACTCATCGCCGACAAGGTCGGATGCGTCAACCGGCACAGCTGCGAGTCGTCCCAGGCCAGCAGCGACACATCCTCCGGCACCCGCAATCCCATCTCCGCCGCCACCGACAACCCCGCCACCGCCATGACGTCGTTGTCGTACACGATCGCCGTCGGCCGGTCCGGCGGCGCGGCCGTCAGCAGGGACCGCGTCGCCCGCGCCCCCGCGTCCCCGGAGAAGTCCGTCGCCACCTGCCACGCCCCGGCCAGCGCCAGCGCCCCCGCCGCCTCGTCGAACGCCGCCGTCCGGATGGCCGTGTGCCCGAGTGCCGCCGCCCCGCCCACCCGGGCGATCCGCCGGTGCCCCAGCGCCGCCAGATACCGCACCGCCTCCGTCACGGCCGTCGCGTCGTCGGTCCACACCGAGGTGAGCCCCCCGGTCAGCGAGGGATGCCCGACCGCGACCACCGGCAGCCCGAGCCGTTCCACCAGGGCGGCCCGGGGATCGTCGGCCCGGAAGTCGACGAGGATCGACCCGCCGATCTGCCGTCCCCGCCACCACGCCTCCTGCACCCCCAGCTCCTCGTCCAGATTCCGTACGAGTCTCAGCAGCAGGGAGCAGGAGTGCTCGGCCAGGACGCTCTCCACGCCCGAGACGAACTCCATGTACCAGGGTTCCAGCCCGAGCGTCCGCGCCGGCCGGCACACCGCGAGCCCCACCACGTCCACGCGCGAACCGGCCAGCGTCCGCGCCGTGAGGTTCGGCGCCCAGCCCAGCTCCCGCGCCGCCCGGAAGATCCGGTCCCGGGTCGCCTCCGACAGCCCGGGCTTGTGGTTGAACGCGAGCGACACGGCCCCCTTGGACACGCCGGCGCGCGCGGCGACGTCCTTGATGGTGACGCGGGGAGCCGGCGTCGCCGTCATCGGATGGGCTCCACGCAGTACAGGGCCGCACGAGCACGCTCCGCGTCCGGGGCCTTCCAGCCGCGCACCCCGATGGTCACCTCTTCGCCCGGCAGCAGCGTGACCAGCCCCCGGTCGGCCCGCGCCCCCGGATCCAGCCGGTCGGCCTGGAGCAGCAGGTCCCGTACCAGGGTGCGGGCGGTGACGGTGATGCCGTCGGGGGCGAGCGAGACATCGAACTCCGGCGTGGGGTAGGCGACCTCGCGGTCCGGCACAGGGAAGTGCACCGCGCGCATACCGTCCGCGTCCGCGACCAGGAACTCCTCAGGCCCGGCCGGCGTCAGCTCCCGCGGAATATCCACACGCGCCACCGCCCGCCCCCCGGCCGTCACCTCCACAGGCGCCTGCCCCAGCACCTCACCCCCGACGGACATCCGCCGCAGGCTCAACGTCGCCGTCCAGCCCCCGGCCGCCTGGTTGACGACGGCCAGCACCAACCGGCCGTCCCGCGGCTGGAGCGTCAGCAACCGGTCCGCGTACAGGCGCCTCAGCTCGTGGTACAGCGGCTTCTCCCGTCCGTCGCCGTCGATCGCCGCCCAGGACGTCACGGGCCAGCAGTCGTTGAGCTGCCAGACGACCGTGCCCGCGCACACCGGCCAGTGCGAGCGCCAGTGCTCGATCCCGGCGGCGACCGCGCGTGCCTGGTTGACCTGCGTCAGGTAGTGCCAGCGGTCGAAGTCCCCCTTCGGCACGGCGAAGTGCCGGGCCAGCCCCCGCTCCAGCTTCCCGTTGCCGTCGTCGGCCTTCTGGTGGTGCAGCATGCCGGGGGAGTCCGGCGCGAGCTCCTCCCCGGGCAGCGCCCGCCGCAGCGTGGCGTACGCGGGCGGCGCCTGCCAGCCGAACTCGGCGACGAACCGGGGCACGCTGAGCCGGTAGTCGGCGTAGTCCGTGCGGTTCCACACCTCCCAGGAGTGGTGCGTGCCGTGCGCCGGATCGTTCGGATGCCGGTCCCAGGACCCGGACCAGGGACTCCCCGCCGTATACGGCCGCGTCGGATCCAACTCGGCCACCACACGCGGCAGTAGGCCCAGGTAGTACCCCTCGCCCCAGGAGTCCCCGGCCAGCCGCGGCTCCCAGCCCCAGTCCCGAAAGCCCCACAGATTCTCGTTGTTGCCGTTCCACAGCACCAGCGACGGGTGCGGCATCAGCCGTACGACGTTCTCCCGGGCCTCGGCCTCCACCTCGCCGCGCAGCGGCTGTTCCTCCGGGTAGGCCGCGCAGGCGAACGGGAAGTCCTGCCAGACCAGCAGCCCGAGTTCGTCGCAGGCGTCGTAGAAGTCCTCGCTCTCGTAGATCCCGCCGCCCCAGACCCGTACGAGGTCCACGCCCGCCCCGGACGCCTGCTCCAGCCGCTCCCGGTAGCGCTCTCGGGTGATGCGGGACGGGAAGACGTCGTCGGGGATCCAGTTGACGCCCCGGGCGAAGAGCCGCTCGCCGTTGACGACGAGGGTGAAGCCGGTGCCGTGCGCGTCGGGCCGCCGGTCCAGCTCGACGGTCCGGAAGCCGATCCGCCGCCGCCACACGTCCAGCGCGGCATCGCCGTGCAGCAGCCGCAATTCGACGTCGTACAGCGGCTGTTCGCCGTAGCCGCGCGGCCACCACAGCCGGACGTCCGGTACACGCAGCCGGACCACCCCGCCCGCCCCGTCGATCTCCGTCCGGGCCCGCACCCCGCCCACCGTCGCCTCCACGGCGAGCGGCGCCTCGACCCGGGTCCGCTCGACGTCCACGGCCAACTCGACGACGCCCATGCCCTCGTCGACGGTGACCAGCGGACGCACCCGGGCGATCCGGGCCGTCGACCAGTGCTCCAGGCGCACCGGCCGCCAGATCCCGGCCGTCACCAGGGTCGGCCCCCAGTCCCAGCCGAAGGAGCAGGCCATCTTGCGCAGGTACTGGTAGGGCTCGGCGTAGGCGGCGGGCCGCTCGCCCAGCCGTCCCCGCACGGCCTCGGCCTCGGCGTAGGCGGAGAGGAACCGCACGGACAGCCGCCCGGACAGCCCCGTCACGTCGAACCGGTACGAGCGGTGCATGTTGCGTACCTTGCCCAGCAGCCGCCCGTCCAGGGAGATCTCGGCGACGGTGTCGAGCCCGTCGAAGACCAGGTCCGTCTGCTCCTGCGCGGACGCGCTCGTGAGGTCGCGCTCGTATGTCCAGTCCCGGCGCCCCACCCACGCCGCCTCGGACTCGCCCAGGCCCAGGAACGGGTCCGGGATCACCCCGGCCGTCATCAGGTCGGTGTGCACGCAGCCCGGCACGGACGCCGGGAGCGGGTCCGGCCCGTGCCGCAGGATCCATCCGTCGCCGAGCGGTGCGGCCTCCAGCATGCGCACTCCCTTAACCGGTCCAGTGACGAGTCGTGTACAGGTCTTCGCAGCGTTGGCGGGAATGGGACTTTACCGGTTGAGAAAGCGCTGTCAGAGTGCCGAACCAGCCATACCGCACGTGCTCATCCGTCCCGAGTTCCTCTCCGCGAACGGAGCTGATGCACATGAACCGCCGTACCGTCCTCGCCCTCGCCGCGGGCGCAGCCCTGCTGGCCTCGGGCTGTACCGGCACCGGGGGCACCTCCAAGGGCGCGGATGCCGAGGCTCCCGACGATCCCGCCAAGGTCGAAGGGACCATCACCGTCCTCACCCACCGGACCGACCTCGTGCAGGACGGGACGATGAAGAAGTACGCCGCCGAGTTCAACAAGACCTACCCCAAGGTGAAGGTCGAGTTCGACGGCCTCACCGACTACGAGGGTGAGGTCAAGATCCGTATGAACACGGAGAACTACGGCGACGTCCTGATGATCCCGGCCGTGATCGAGAAGAAGGACTACCCGAAGTTCTTCGCCTCGCTGGGCAGTCGGGCCGAGCGCGGCAAGAAGTACCGCTTCACCGACTACTCCACCGTCCAGGGCAAGGTCTACGGGCAGAGCCCGATCGGTGTGGTCCCGGGCTTCGTCTACAACAAGAAGGTCTGGAGCGCGGCCGGCATCACCGACTGGCCCACGACCCCGGCCGAGTTCCTCGACGACCTCAAGGCCATCAAGGCCAAGACCGACGCGGTGCCGTACTACACCAACTTCAAGGACATGTGGCCGCTGACCCAGTGGACGAACGTCAACGGCTCGGTCGGCTGCGACACGCAGGCCATCACCCGGCTCGCCGAGGGGAGCCCCTGGGCGGCAGGCGCCGACCTGCGGGTCGGTGACACGCTGCTCCACGACATCGTGAAGTCGGACCTCATCGAGAAGGACCCGACGACCACCAACTGGGAGGCCTCCAAGCCCCGCCTGGCGAAGGGCCAGATCGCCACGATGTGGCTCGGCTCCTGGGCGATCGTGCAGATGCAGGACGCGGCGAAGCAGGCCGGCACCGACCCGGCCGACATCGGCTTCATGCCGTTCCCCGCCCAGAAGAACGGTACGTTCTGCGCGGTGACGTCGCCCGACTACCAGCAGGCCGTCAACGTCAACTCCGAGCACAAGGCCGCCGCCCGCGCCTGGATCGACTGGTTCACCGACAAGTCCGGCTACGCGGACGCCAACCTGGCCCTGTCGCCCCTCAAGGACGCCCCGTTGCCCGAGGTCCTCAAGCCGTACGAGGAGGCGGGCGTGAAGCTCCTCGACCTCGACGACACCAAGGGCGCCGAGGTCAAGTCCATCGACAACCAGTCCGAGGTCGGCATCTACAAGCCCGACTACCGCCAGGAGCTCGTCGACCTCGCCCGCGGTGCGCGCAAGGGCAGCCTGGACGACTTCCTGACCGGGCTGGGCGAGAAGTGGACCGAGGCGCAGAAGAACCTGGGGTCCTGATGACCGACACCACCCGGAAGGCGGCACGGCCGGTGCCGCCGGCCGCGCCCGCCGGGCCGGAACCGCCCACCGCCGCGCGCCGGGCGCGGCGGTGGCGGGGCACGACCCCCTGGCTGTTCCTGATCGCCCCGCTCGCCCTGCTGATCGCCTTCACCTACGCGCCGATCGTCAACATGGTGGCGTACAGCTTCACCGACTGGGACGGCGTCAGCCCCGAGCTGCACTACACGGGCGCCGAGAACTACGCCGAACTCTTCACCCGCCCCGAGCTGTTCGAGGTGTTCTTCGTCAGCGGCTACTACCTCGCCGCGTCCGTGGTGCAGATCGCCGCCGCCCTGTACTTCGCCACCGTCCTGAGCTTCAACGTCCGCTTCCGCGGCTTCTTCAAGGGCATGCTCTTCTTCCCGTACCTGATCAACGGTGTCGCGATCGGATTCGTCTTCCTGTACTTCTTCCAGGACGGCGGCACCCTCGACGCGATCCTGAGCCTCTTCGGCTACGACGGTGACCGGTCCTGGCTCGGCACACCCGCGTCGGCCAACGTCTCCCTCGCCGGCGTCTCCGTCTGGCGCTACCTGGGCCTGAACTTCGTCCTCTTCCTCGGCGCGATCCAGTCCATCCCCGGGGAGCTGTACGAGGCGGCCGAACTGGACGGGGCCAACCGCTGGCAGCAGTTCCGCCACATCATCGCGCCCGGCATCCGGCCCGTGCTGAGCCTGTCGGTGATCCTGTCCGTCTCCGGGTCGCTGTCGGTCTTCGAGATCCCGTACATCATGACCGGCGGCGCGACCGGCACCGAGACCTTCGTGATCCAGACGGTGAAGCTGGCCTTCCAGTTCAACAAGACGGGTCTCGCCTCGGCGGCGGCCGTCGTACTGCTGCTGATCATCCTGGCGGTGACCTGGGTGCAGCGGCGCCTCGTCCCGGACGACAAGGTGGACCTCGTATGACGCGCCGTGCCGTGGCCCGCGCCCTCGTGTACCTGTCCCTGGTCCTCGCGACGCTGGTCGTGCTCCTGCCGCTCACCGTGGTCTTCCTGACCTCGCTGAAGACCTCCGGGGAGATGGCGGACGACAGCGGCGCCCTCACGCTGCCCGACGACCCGCTCAACTTCGGCAACTACGTGACGGCGTTCCAGGACGGCCGGATGCTCTCGGCGTTCGCCAACACGGCGCTGATCCTGGTCGTCGCCATCGGGGGCACGGTCCTCATCGGCTCGATGACGGCGTACGCCATCGACCGCTTCCGGTTCCGCTTCCGGAAGGTCGTCCTGGCCCTGTTCCTGGTGGCCGCGCTGGTCCCCGGGGTGACCACCCAGGTGGCCACCTTCCAGATCGTGAACAGCCTCGGCATGTTCGACAGCCTCTGGGCGCCGATCGCGCTCTACATGGGCACGGACATCGTGTCGATCTACATCTTCCTGCAGTTCGTCCGGGCCATCCCCGTCTCACTGGACGAGTCGGCCCGCATCGACGGCGCCAACGCCTTCACGGTCTACCGGAAGATCATTTTCCCGCTGCTCAAGCCGGCGATCGCGACGGTCGTGATCGTGAAGGGGATCAACGTCTACAACGACTTCTACATCCCCTTCCTCTACATGCCCTCCGAAGATCTTGGCGTGATCTCGACGTCCCTGTTCCGCTTCAAGGGCCCCTTCGGAGCGCACTGGGAGACCATCTCGGCATGTGCGATCCTCGTCATCGCCCCTACCTTGATCGTCTTCCTGTTCCTCCAGCGGTTCATCTACAACGGTTTTACGCAAGGCGCCACGAAGTAGCGGACCTTCCTTTCAGGGGCGCGGGGCTGTGTCGATTTGCGGCTCCGCCGCGTGGGCGCGAACAACCACAACGCACCCGCAGCCGCCGTACGACGAAAAGGTCTACGGCGGCTAGGCCTCTTTCGCGGACAGAGCCTCCACCAACACGGGCGTCACCAGCTCCACCTGCCACGGCCGCGCACCGTACCCCGCGAGCGCGGCCGCCACGGACTCCGCATCCACCACCGCCGGCGGCTCCCAGCACACCCGCCGAACCGTGTCCGGCGTCATCAGATTCTCCTGCGGCATGGAGAGCTCCTCGGCCAGCGCCGAAACCCCGGCCCGGGCCGCACTGAGGCGCGCCGCAGCCGCCGGATCCTTGTCCGCCCAGGCGCGCGGCGGCGGAGGCCCGGTCACCGGCTGCCCCGGCTGCGGCAACTGCGCCTCGCTCAACGCCTTCGCCCGGTCCACGGCCGCCTGCCACTGCTCCAGCTGCCGCTTGTTCATCCGGTGTCCGAAACCGTTCAGCGCGGCCAGCGCGTGCACGTTGGCCGGAATCGCCAGCGCGGCCTCCACGATCGCCGCGTCCCCGAGCACCTTGCCCGGCGAGACGTCCCGCCGCTGTGCGATCCGGTCCCGGGTCTGCCACAGCTCCCGTACGACGGCCAGCTGTCGCCGTCGGCGCACCTTGTGCATGCCGGACGTACGCCGCCAGGGGTCCTTGCGCGGCTCGGGCGGCGGGGCGGAGGCGATCGCGTCGAACTCCTGGCGGGCCCACTCCAGCTTGCCCTGCCGGTCCAGCTCCTTCTCCAGCGCGTCGCGCAGGTCGACGAGCAGCTCGACGTCCAGCGCCGCGTACCGCAGCCAGGGCTCGGGCAGCGGCCGGGTCGACCAGTCGACGGCGGAGTGTCCCTTCTCCAGGACGAAGCCGAGGACGCCCTCGACCATGGCGCCGAGGCCGACCCGGGGGAACCCGGCGAGCCGTCCGGCCAGCTCCGTGTCGAACAGCCGCGTCGGCACCATGCCTATCTCGCGCAGGCAGGGCAGGTCCTGGGTGGCGGCGTGCAGCACCCACTCGACGCCGGACAGGGCCTCGCCGAGGGCGGACAGGTCGGGGCAGGCGACGGGGTCGATGAGAGCCGTTCCGGCGCCCCGGCGGCGCAGCTGGACCAGATAGGCGCGCTGGCCGTAGCGGTAGCCGGACGCCCGCTCGGCGTCGACGGCGACCGGTCCGGAGCCCGCCTCGAAGGCGGCGATCATCCGGGCCAGGGCGGCCTCGTCCGCGATCACGGGCGGAATGCCCTCGCGCGGTTCCAGCAAAGGGATCGGCGCCTCCGTAGCAGAAGATCCGCCGTCGTCCGGAGGGGCGCCTCCGGTGGTTCGCAGTGAGCTGTCTGCTGCGGTCTCGTGGGCGTCGGTCACATGTCAAGGGTATCCGTGTATGGACAGCGCCCGTCGACGGAACGTTCCGTCGACGGGCGCCGGGGGGTCGCAAACCAGTCAGGTCGGGGAAGTGTCGGGTTCGCGAACCGTGAGTGACACGAGCGGGAGCCGCGGTCGGCCCCGTTCACATGGGTGAATGATCACAAAGGGTCATCGTGGAGCGGATCAGTGGATGATTCCGGTCCGCAGGGCCACCGCGACCATCCCGGCGCGGTCGCCCGTGCCGAGCTTGCGGGCGATGCGGGCGAGGTGGCTCTTGACGGTCAGCGCGGACAGGCCCATCGAGACGCCGATCGCCTTGTTCGACTGGCCTTCCGCGACCAGCCGCAGCACCTCGACCTCGCGGCCGGACAGCTCGCGGTAGCCGCCCGGGTGGCTCGGGGCACCCGGGGGGCGGCGGTGCAGACGCGCGGCGGCGGCGCCGATGGGAGCGGCGCCCGGTCGGGTGGGGAGCCCGACGTTGGTGCGCGTGCCGGTGACGACGTAGCCCTTCACACCGCCGGCGAGCGCGTTGCGCACGGCGCCGATGTCGTCGGCGGCGGAGAGGGCGAGCCCGTTGGGCCAGCCCGCGGCGCGGGTCTCCGACAGGAGGGTGAGGCCGGAGCCGTCGGGCAGGTGGACGTCGGCGACGCAGATGTCGCGGGGGTTGCCGATGCGGGGACGAGCCTCCGCGATGGACGAGGCCTCGATGACATCGCGCACACCGAGCGCCCACAGGTGGCGGGTGACGGTGGAGCGGACGCGCGGGTCGGCCACGACCACCATGGCGGTGGGCTTGTTCGGGCGGTAGGCGACCAGGCTTGCGGGCTGCTCGAGGAGAACGGACACCAGGCCTCCTGGGGTGCGGGACGGGGCCGGCTCGTGGGGGTGAAGCCGGGACGAACCGTGCTTTCAAGGTCACAGTCGTCTTCGGCACCCAGCCCGTCCGCCTTTAGAGAATGATCACGAATCAGTGATAACAATCCGTGCAATTCGGACATGCGGTCGATCATTCGAAGGCCGGACGGTTTCGGTCTGCGTCGGTACACGGTCGAAAGTGGCCGTATCGACAAAGTGATTCGGCCAAGAGGGGGACGCAGGTGTGATCGTCGGCAGGGCATCGTTGACCGCCCCGTACAGGTTCGATCAGTACGGGGTCGGAACAGGTCCGATCAGCGGGACTGCGGGCCTCGCCGCTGCGGCAGCGTCACCACCGACGCGTCCCCCGGGCCGGCCGGCGGGAGCCCCGCGACCTGGGCGAGGAGATCGCACCAGGACGCCAGGTGCGCGGCGGTGTCCGGGACCCCGCCCAGGCCCTCACGCGGCGTCCAGGAGGCGCGGATCTCGATCTGCGAGGCGGCCGGGCGCGCGGACAGACCGCCGAAGTAGTGCGAACTCGCCCGTGTGACGGTGCCGCTCGGCTCCCCGTAGGTCAGCCCGCGGGTCTGGAGCGCGCCGGTCAGCCAGGACCAGCACACCTCCGGCAGCAGCGGGTCCGCGGCCATCTCCGGCTCCAGCTCCGCGCGCACGAGTGTCACCAGCCGGAAGGTGCCCTGCCAGGCGTCGTGTCCCGCCGGGTCGTGCAGCAGCACCAGCCGGCCGTCGGCCAGGTCCTGGTCGCCGTCGACGACCGCGGCCTCCAGCGCGTAGGCATGGGGGGCGAGCCGCCTCGGCGGGGGCGTGGGCTCCACCTCGATCTGGGGCCGCAGTCGCGCCGCCCTGAGCGCGTCGACGGCGGCCCGGAAGGGCGGCGGGGCGGTGTCCGCCTCCCGCCGGTCTTTCTCGGTGTCCTTCGCTTCGTCCATTCCGCCAGCGCCGTCCGACAGTCGTCCCTGAGCCGCAGCCATGCCGGAAGGTTACGGGGACGGGAGCCCGGGTGCCGGGCTAGACACCCCGCGCCCCTCCAGGGGCTGAATCACGCCCATCGGGGCCGTGCGAAACTTGGCCCGTGAGTGCCAATGACGCCCCCCGGGCCCAGCAGCCGTCCGCCCCGTACGACTCCGCCTTCCTCAAGGCCTGCCGGCGCGAGCCCGTGCCGCACACGCCGGTGTGGTTCATGCGGCAGGCCGGGCGCTCACTGCCGGAGTACCGCAAGGTGCGCGAGGGCATTGGGATGCTCGAGTCCTGCATGCGGCCCGAGCTGGTCACCGAGATCACGCTCCAGCCGGTGCGCCGGCACGGCGTCGACGCGGCGATCTACTTCAGCGACATCGTCGTCCCGCTCAAGGCCATCGGCATCGACCTCGACATCAAGCCGGGCGTCGGCCCGGTCGTCGAGCGCCCGATCCGCACCCGCGCGGACCTCGCCCAGCTGCGCGACCTGACCCCCGAGGACGTCTCCTACGTCACCGAGGCCATCGGCCTGCTCACCCGCGAGCTCGGCGCCACGCCCCTGATCGGCTTCGCCGGCGCCCCCTTCACCCTCGCGAGCTACCTCGTCGAGGGCGGCCCGTCCCGCACGTACGAGAACGCCAAGGCGATGATGTACGGCGACCCCGGGCTCTGGGCCGACCTGCTCGACCGCCTCGCCGACATCACGGCCGCCTTCCTGAAGGTCCAGATCGAGGCGGGCGCCTCGGCGGTCCAGCTGTTCGACTCCTGGGCCGGGGCGCTGGCCCCCGTCGACTACCGGCGCTCGGTGCTGCCCGCGTCGGCGAAGGTCTTCGAGGCCGTGGCCGGTTACGGCGTCCCGCGCATCCACTTCGGCGTCGGCACCGGTGAGCTGCTGCGGCTCATGGGCGAGGCCGGCGCGGACGTCGTCGGCGTCGACTGGCGCGTCCCGCTGGACGAGGCCGCCCGCCGCGTCGGCCCCGGCAAGGCGCTGCAGGGCAACCTGGACCCGACCGTGCTGTTCGCCCCGACGGAGGCCGTCGAGGCCAAGACCCGCGAGGTCCTGGACTCGGCGAAGGACCTCGCGGGCCACGTCTTCAACCTCGGCCACGGCGTCATGCCGTCCACGGACCCGGACGCGCTGACGCGGCTCGTGGAGTACGTGCACACGCACACCGCCCGCTGACTCATCAGCTGTGCCGGGGCCGCGCCCGCCTGCCGAAGAGGATGCCGGGCGGCTCCGGCGGCGGTGGTGTGCCGGGACGCAGCGGCCAGGCGATCAGCATGCCGGCGACAAAACCCACGACGTGCGCCGCGTACGCCACCGTGCCGGCGTCGGAGATGCCCTCGCCGGAGGAGTACACCGCCTGGAGCGCGAACCACAGCCCCAGCACGATCCAGGCGGGCAGCCGCAGCGGCAGGAAGATCAGGAACGGGACGAGGACCCAGACCCTGGCCCTCGGATACAGCACCAGATAGGCGCCCAGCACCCCGGCGATCGCCCCCGAGGCACCGATCAGCGGTGCGCCCGAGCCGGAGTTGAGGAGCGCGAAACCGTACGACGCCGCGTAACCGCAGACCACGTAGAAGAGCAGGAACCGGACGTGGCCCACGCGGTCCTCGATGTTGTTGCCGAAGATCCACAGGAACAGCATGTTGCCCAGCAGATGCAGCCAGCTGCCGTGCAGGAACATCGCCGTCAGGACGCTCAGCTCCGGCGACTTGTCGTAGGGCGGCGGACCGACCACGCAGCCGGCACCCTGCGGCCCCACCCCGATGTCGCCCGTGGGCACCAGCCGGGGCATCTGATGGTGAATCAGCTCCCGTGGCACCGCCGCGTAGTGGTCGAGGAACGCCTGGAGGTGACACAGCTGGGCCAGGCTGCTCTCGCCCACCACGGAACCGGCCATGCCGGGAGTGAGCAGGAACACGACGATGTTGGCGGCGAGCAGCGCGTACGTCACCCAGGGGGTGCGCCGCACCGGGTTCACGTCATGAACGGGAATGACCACGCCACACGTGTGCCCGGGGCGCCGCCGGTGAATCGGCCCGGACGGTGAACGCAGCCGTCAGGGCGTGCGTATGTCTCGGCAACCGCCCGCGGCGCGGGGAAGGCGGGTCGCGGGGCCGACGTGAGGAACAGGCGATGAACGACCGAGTTACTCCTCCGATGCACGCGCTGCCCGACGGCGAGGCGGAGCTGACGCTGGTGGTGCGGCTCCCCTGGGAGGACGTGGCCCGGCTGGGCCAGGATGCCGGGCGGCTGGCGGCCCAGATGCGGCGGCCGGTGACGCTGGAGGAGGCGGTGAGTCACCGGTTGCGGTCGACCCGGGTGGCTTCCCACGCGAAGCCGGCCGGGGAGCAGCCGCCGGCGGTGACGGCGGCTTCGGCGTCGGTGTCGTCCTTGCCGTCTCGGCCGCCGGCGGAGCAGGCGAGGCAGGCCATTGACCGGATCACTGGGACGGCTGGGACTGCGTAGGGTTTCGCCGTAGGGGTGCCGGTGCGTTGCCGGGTGCGGGGCCGTTGTGGCTTGTCGCGCTCACGCGGCGGAGCCGCAGATCGACACAGCCCCGCGCCCCTAACCCCCACACCGTCCCTTACAAAGAACCGCGCACCTTTGCCGCCGCCTTGCGGGCCGCTACCAGGACCGGGTCCCAGACCGGGGAGAACGGTGGGGCGTAGCCGAGGTCCAGGGTCGTCATCTGTTCTGCCGTCATGCCTGCCGTGAGGGCGACCGCCGCGATGTCGACCCGCTTGCCCGCGCCCTCGCGGCCGACGATCTGGACGCCGAGGAGGCGGCCCGTGCGGAGTTCGGCGAGCATCTTGACCGTCATGGGGGAGGCGTCCGGGTAGTAGCCCGCGCGGCTGGTCGACTCGATGGTGACCGCCTCGAAGCGCAGGCCCACGCGGTGGGCGTCCTTCTCGCGCAGTCCCGTGCGTGCGATCTCCAGGTCGCAGACCTTGCTGACCGCCGTGCCGACCACGCCCGGGAAGGTGGCGTAGCCGCCGCCCACGTTGGTGCCGATGACCTGGCCGTGCTTGTTGGCGTGGGTGCCGAGCGCGATGTGCCGTTCCTGGCCGGAGACCAGGTCGAGGACCTCGACGCAGTCGCCGCCCGCCCAGACGTTCTCGTGGCCGCGCACCCGCATCGAGCGGTCCGTCAGGAGGCCGCCGTGGGTGCCGAGGGGGAGGCCGGCCGCTTTCGCGAGGGCCGTCTCGGGGCGGACGCCGATGCCGAGCACGACGACGTCCGCCGGGAAGTCGCGGTCCTGGGTGGCCACCGCCCGGACCCGGCCGTCGTCCCCTGTCGCGATTCCCGTGACCTCGGCGTCGTTCACCATCGTGATGCCCAGGCCCTCCATGGCCTTGTGCACCAGGCGGCCCATGTCGGGGTCGAGGGTCGACATGGGCTCGCTGCCGCGGTTGACGACCGTCACCTCGTAGCCGCGGTTGATGAGTGCCTCGGCCATCTCCACGCCGATGTAGCCGGCCCCGACGACCACCGCGCGGCGGCCACGCGTGCGTGCCAGCGTGTCGAGCAGCGCCTGGCCGTCGTCCAGCGTCTGTACGCCGTGCACCCCGGGCGCGTCCATGCCGGGCATGTCCGGCCGGATCGGCCGGGCGCCCGTCGCGATCACGAGTTTGTCGTACGACGTCCAGGACTCGGCGCCGGAGTCGACGTCACGCGCGCGTACCCGCTGCCCGTCGAGGTCGATGTCCGTGACCTCGGTACGCAGTCGCAGATCGATGTCCCGCGCGCGGTGCTCCTCGGGGGTGCGGGCGATGAGCCGGTCCCGGTCGGTGACGTCGCCGCCCACCCAGTACGGGATGCCGCACGCCGAGTACGACGTGAAGTGGCCGCGTTCGAACGCCACGATCTCCAGCTCGTCGGGGCCTTTCAGGCGGCGCGCCTGCGACGCCGCGGACATCCCCGCGGCGTCGCCGCCGATCACGACCAGTCGCTCCCCGCGCGTACGGCTCATGTTCATGCGAACACGCTACGGGAGCAGGGCATTTCAGTCCTGCTCGTCCTGCTCGTCAGGCGCGGGCGCGGGCGTGGACCGCGGGGCCGGCCGGGCCGTCGGCAGCGGGCCCAGGGCGCTCATGGCGGGCGCGGGGCGCGGGCGGCGCGGGAGGCGGGGGCGGACGACGCGCAGCCACAGCAGCGTGAGCAGGGCGGCCACCGCCGCGAACGGCAGGACCGCGCCGAGGGCCACCGCGAGCCAGCGCAGCATCGTCACGAACGCGTTCCAGCCGCCCACGAGCGCGTCCACGAACCCCGGGTCGTCGTCCTTCGCCTCCTTCTTCACCGGGGTCTCGGACAGCGACAGGGTGATGGTGGCCAGGCTCGTGCGGTCCTTCAGGGAATCCTGGCGCGCGAGCAGCGCCTCCAGATCGGCCTGGCGGGTGCTCAGCTCGCCCTCCAGGGTCACCACGTCGCTGAGCTTGGTGGCCTGGTCCATCAGCTCGCGGATCCGGGCCACACTCGCGCGCTGGGACTTGATCCGGCTCTCCACGTCCACGACCTGGTCGGTGACGTCCTCCGCCTTGGCGCTGCGGTCGAGGAGCTTGCCCGCGCCCTCCAGCTCGGTGAGGACCTCGTCGTACTTCTCGACGGGCACACGCAACACGACCCGGGTGCGCTCGCGGCCCTCCGCGTCCCGGGTGGTGGTCTCGTTGCCGACGTAGCCGCCCGCGTTCTCGGTGCTGGTGCGGGCCTCATCCAGGGCCTTCGGGACGTCCTTGACCTGCACGGTCAGCGAGGCCGTGCGGATGATGTGGCTCGTGGGGAGTTTCGCCGGGGCGGTCGCCCGGGCTCCGCTTCCGGCGCCGCCGGGGGCGGCCTCGTTCGCGCCGGCCTTGTCGTTCGCGTGCGGGGCGGCGACTCCCCGGTCGGCGGCACTGCTGCCGGCGGAGTCCTCGCCGGCGCCGCTGCATCCGGTGAGCGCGAGGGCCGCGGCCAGCAGGAGCGCCGTGAGCGCCGGGACGGTGTGGCGGGCGGGTCGTCGTGTGCGCATGCGGGCATCCCCCGGGGATCGGTTCGGCTGACGTTTCTTCGACGCCCGGGCGGTGCCGGACGTTTGGTCCGGGACGGTTCCGATGCGGTCACGGTCGGGACTCGTGCCGGACACCGGGGCGCGGGAGCGCTGTCAGTGGGGTCTGAGAAGCTGGGGGCATGCGCGAAGTTCAGGCCCGTGCGGGCATGGGGCAGGTCGTCGTCATCGGGGCGGGCATCGCGGGACTGGCCGCGGCGCACCGGCTGCTGGAGCGCGGGGCGCGGGTGACCGTGCTGGAGGCCTCCGGCCGGGTGGGCGGCAAGCTGCTGCCCGGGGAGGTCGCGGGCGCGCGCGTGGACCTCGGCGCCGAGTCGATGCTGGCCCGCCGCCCCGAGGCGGTGGCGCTCGCCCGGGAGGTGGGCCTCGCCGACCGGCTCCAGCCGCCCGCGACCGCGACGGCCTCGATCTGGACCCGGGGCGCGCTGCGCCCCATGCCCAAGGGACATGTGATGGGCGTGCCCGGCACCGCCGCCGCCCTGTCGGGTGTGCTGTCCGACGAGGGCCTCGCCCGCATCGACCGCGACGCCGAACTGCCCCGCACGGAGGTCGGTGACGACGTGGCCGTCGGGGAGTACGTGGCGGAGCGCCTCGGCCGCGAGGTTGTCGACCGCCTGGTGGAACCCCTGCTGGGCGGCGTCTACGCGGGCGACGCGTACCGCATCTCGATGCGCTCGGCCGTCCCGCAGCTCTTCCAGGCGGCCCGCAGCCACGCCTCCCTGACGGAGGGGGTCCGCGAGATCCAGGCGAAGGCGGCCGCCGGCCGGCAGACCGGCCCGGTGTTCATGGGCGTCCAGGGCGGCGTCGGCACGTTGCCCCTCGCGGTGGCCGAGTCGGTGCGGGCCCGCGGGGGCGAGATCCTCACGGGGACGCCGGTGACGGAGCTGAGCCACAGCGCGGCCGACGGCGGATGGCGCGTGGTCGCGGGGGAGCGGGTGCTGCGCGCGGACGCGGTGGTGCTCGCCGTCCCGGCCCCCGCCGCCGCCCGGCTCCTGCGCACGGAGTCCCCGGGGGCCGCCGCCGAGCTCGGCGGCGTCGAGTACGCCTCCATGGCGCTGGTCACCCTGGCCTATCGACGTGCCGAGGCGGGTCTGCCCGAGGGCAGCGGCTTTCTCGTGCCGCCGGTGGACGGCCGCACGATCAAGGCGTCCACGTTCGCCTCGCAGAAGTGGGGCTGGATCGCCGGCGAGAACCCCGACCTCGTCGTCCTGCGCACCTCCGTCGGACGGTACGGCGAGACGGAGATCCTCCAGCGCGACGACAGCGAGCTCGTGGCGGTCTCCCGGCGGGACCTGAAGGCCGCCACCGGTCTGGAGGCCGCACCCGTCGACACCCGCGTCACCCGCTGGGACGACGGCCTGCCCCAGTACCCCGTCGGCCACCACGCGCGCGTGGCCCGCGTCCGCGAGCACGTGGCGAAGCTCCCGGGCCTCGCCGTGTGCGGTGCGCCGTACGACGGTGTCGGCATCCCGGCGTGCATCGCGAGCGCGTACGCCGCCGTCGACCAGATCCACGGTGACCGGCCATGAAAGGAGCAGCGCGAAGCGCTTCGGTTGAGGGTGGCGGTGGGCGACGGGCGGGCGTGCAGGAGCTCACCGCCCACCCGGTGCAGAGCCTGCACGGCGGAGCGGGAGAATGAGGGCATGAGTGACGACGCCTCCACCACGGCCTCCAGCGCCACGCCCGAGCGCATCCCGAACAAGGGCAAGCTGGCCAAGGACCTCAACGAGGTCATCCGCTACACGCTCTGGTCCGTCTTCCAGCTGAAGGACGTCCTCCCCGAGGACCGCGCCGGGTACGCCGACGAGGTCCAGGAGCTGTTCGACCAGCTCGCCGCCAAGGACGTGACCATCCGCGGCACGTACGACGTCTCGGGCCTGCGCGCCGACGCCGACCTGATGATCTGGTGGCACGCGGAGACCAGCGACGCGCTGCAGGAGGCGTACAACCTCTTCCGCCGCACGAGGCTGGGCCGGGCGCTCACGCCGGTGTGGTCGAACATGGCGCTGCACCGCCCCGCCGAGTTCAACCGCTCGCACATCCCGGCGTTCCTCGCCGACGAGACGCCCCGCAACTACGTGAGCGTCTACCCCTTCGTGCGCTCCTACGACTGGTACCTGCTGCCCGACGAGGACCGCCGCCGCATGCTCGCCGACCACGGCAAGATGGCCCGCGGCTTCCCGGACGTGCGCGCCAACACGGTCGCCTCGTTCTCCCTGGGCGACTACGAGTGGATCCTCGCCTTCGAGGCCGACGAGCTGTACCGGATCGTCGACCTCATGCGTCACCTGCGCGCCTCGGAGGCCCGTCGGCACGTCCGCGAGGAGGTCCCGTTCTTCACGGGCCGCCGCAAGGACATCGCGGAGCTGGTCGCGGGTCTGGCCTGATCAGCCGAGCGGTCCGCCGGCCCCGGGCTGCTCCGGGGCCGCCGACCGCGGTTGCGGCTGGGGCTGCGACCGCGGCTGGAACGGCGGCTGTGGCTGGGACTGCGACCGCGGCTGGGATTGCGACCGCGGCTGGGGCTGCGGCTTGGGTTCCGGATGCGCGGCGCAGTCCGTGCGCCGTCCCGGCAGCCGGCCCTCCAGCAGATACGCCTCCACATGGCCGTTGACGCAGGCGTTCGGCCCGCCCGCCAGGCCGTGCGCGCCGGCGTCCCGCTCCGTCACCAGGACCGAGCCCTTGAGGCGGCGGCGGAGTTCGAGGGCGCCGTCGTACGGCGTGGCGGCGTCCCGCTCGGCGGCCAGGATCAGCGTCGGCGGCAGTTCGCCCGGCCCGGTGCCGACGTCGAGCGGCCGCTGCCGCGGCCCCTCCCAGTAGGCGCAGGGCAGGTTCGTCCACACGTTGTCCCAGGTCTCGAAGGGCGCCAGCCGCGCGAGCCGGGTGTTGTCCCGGTCCCACACCTCCCAGTCCGTCGGCCAGGGGGCGTCATTGCACTCGACGGCCACATAGACGGCGCGTGAGTTCTCTGCCTCGGCGGCGGCCTCCGGGTACTGCTGGGCCTGTTCGACCAGCGGCCCGGGATCGCCCTTGAGGTAGGCCGACAGCGCGTGCGCCCGGTGCGGCCACTGGTCGTCGTAGTACCCCGCCTGGAGGAACACCCCCTGCAACTGCCCGGGTCCGACCTTTCCGCCGGCCGGCTCGGCGGCCAGCCGCGCGCTCGCCCGCTCGTAGCTGTGCCGCACCTCCCGCGCGGTCCTGCCCAGTCCGTACACGTCGTCGTGCCGGGCGATCCACTTCCGGAAGTCCCGCCAGCGGAGCTCGAACGCCGCCGACTGGTCGAGGTTGTTGCGGTACCAGATCTGCTCCGGGTCGGGGTCGACCGCCGAGTCGAACACCATCCGCCGTACGTGGCCGGGGAACAGGGTCGCGTACAGGGCTCCGAAGTACGTGCCGTACGACGAGCCCATGAATGTCAGGCGTTTCTCGCCGAGTGCGGCGCGCAGGACGTCGAGGTCGCGGGCGTTGTTGAGCGAGTGATAGTGCCGCAGGGCGCCGCCGGCCCGCTCGGCGCAGCCGCGCGCGTACGCCTTGGCCTGGGCGATGCGTTCCTTCTTGTACGACTCGGAGGGGTGGGTCGGTGACTGGGTGGGCCCCTTGAAGAACGTCTTGGGGTCCTTGCAGGACAGGGGTGCGGAACGGCCGACCCCGCGCGGGGCGTAGCCGACGAGGTCGTAGGCGGCCGCGATCCGCTTCCACTCGGGGAGCAGGCCGACGAGGGGGAAGTACAGGCCCGAGGCGCCCGGACCGCCCGGGTTGTAGACCAGGGCGCCCTGGCGGTGGACCGCGCGCTTGCCCTGGTGCGGGTCCTTGCGCGTGGCCCGGGCGCGGCCGACGGTGAGTTCGATCTGTCTGCCGTCGGGCCGGGCGTAGTCCAGCGGGACGGTGACGGTGCCGCACTGCATGCTTGCGGGGAGGTCCTGTGCGTCGGGGCAGGGGCCGAAGTCGATGCCGGCGGCCTTCGCCCGCGCGGCGGCCACCGCGGTGCCGCGCAGCTCGGCCGCCGCTCTCGCGCCGTCGGTGTCCGGGGCGGCGGTGAGGGCGCTCAGCAGCAAGGATCCTGCGGCCGAGTAGAGGAGGGCGGCTCTCATCGCGTGTCCCTTCGGTGCACGGTGGCGACAAAAGGGATGTTTGATGCGGCGGTTGGGGAAGGCAAGCACCGTCGGCCGGTGTCGGCGCCCATGCCCCTGTGCGCCCCCGGTCGGTCAGTCGTGTCCCGGAGGGTGCCCGCTAGCGGTGCGTGAAGGCGGCGCGCAGGTCCGGTTCGCCGATCGCGCTGACGCCGCGTACGGCCACGGAGGTGAGGTACGTACGGTCGTCGGCGGTGCCGTCCGCGTTCCGGGTCAGGGCGCCGAGCAGTCGCTGGCCGGCCGGGGACGCCCAGCGCGAGTACGGGTGGATCTCGATGCGGGCGACGGCGAGAGAGCTCAGGGTCAGGGTGAGCGGCAGCGCGAACCACAGGGCGATCAGATGGCGCGGCATGTCCGGCGGAGCGGGCGTCAGCAGCGCGGCGACACCGAGAGCGAGGACGGCGACGGCCGCCGAGCGCACCTGCCGGACGGCCGCCGCGACCGTCGTACGGGCGCTGTCGGGCACCGCGAGCCCCGCGCGCACCAGCCGGTCGGCGATACCGCGCACCGCGTCCGCCGTGGCGGCGGCGGCCCGCACCGGCGCTATCCGGGACTGCCCCTCGGGGCCGATCGCCCCGATGACCGACTGCTCCATCTCGTCCCGCCCGCGCGGATCGACGACCGTCGCCCAGCCGGTGTGGGCCAGGAGCAGCCGGCGCTGGCGCGCCATGGCGACGAGGGTCACGTCGGCGACCCGCCGGGGCCCGCCGGAGAGGAACGCAGCCTCATACAGCGTGAGTTCATGGATCCGGCCGGTGTTCGTGTCACCGGACGCGGCGCGTACGGCTGCCAGGCACAGGCGCGTGCACGCCGTGCCGGCCACGGCCCAGGCCGCCAGCAGGAAAAGAACCCAGAGCATATGTTGTTTGTATGTGACACGGTCCCGAAAACACCATGCCTTGTTCACGATCCGGACGGAGCGTTGTCGGTATGTGACGTTCCGTTTCACTGTTCGGGCGGCGGGCGGAACGTCGGCGGCGGAAGCGTGGTGGCCGGGTCCGGGGCCGGGATCGAGGGTGCGGCCGGAGCGGGGACGGCCGTCGGGGGCGTGCTCGCTCCGGCCATGTCGCGGGCCATGGCGTCGAAGTCGACGTAGCCCGTGGCCTCCAGGACCTTGATGTGGTCCAGGACGGTCGTGTTGGCGTCGTCGGCGAGGTCGCGCACCAGCGAGTTGCGGGTGCTCGCGCGGACCTGGGCGACGACCGAGAAGACCCTGCCGTGCGCCAGCCGCAGGATGTTGGCGAACTGCCGGTCGTACTCGGCACCCTGTGCCGCGTCCAGCGTTTCGAGCCACTGCTTCTGCTGGTCGCTGGGCTCGTCCGGCAGGGCGAGGTTCAGCCGCGCGGCGACACCGCGGACCCGTTCGTCGAGGAGCCCGTGCCCCTCGACGAGATGCCGGCCCGCCGTCCGGACGGCCGGCGTGGTCCCCTTCGTCTGCGCCTGCCGCCCCGCCGGCAGCTCCCACAGCCCGGCCAGCCGGACCTTGACGAGGAAGTCCTGGTCGAGTGCGGACAGCGGGCCGTAACTCGTGCGCAGAGTCTGGGCGCTCAGCACGTCCGGTCCCGTCCCCGGCCGGTCGGTGTACGACCAGAGGGAGAAGACCAGCGCGGCGAGCGTCGCCGTCAGACACGTGACGATGAGCCCCGTGCCGCTGACGATGCCTCGGCCCTTGACGGGGGGTCGCGGTCGCATGGTGGTGCCTCCTGGTACGGCACCGCACGCTAATGGGCTTCAGGTGCGGAGTTGACATGTTACTGCGGGGTCTACGTCAACTTCCGTACAGGGGCGAATCATTGTATCGGAGGCAGGGCGGGGCGATTGGGGGAGGCGGGCCGGGGGACTCACCGGGGCAAAGAGGCTTGAAACATTCCATGGTTCCGGGCGGGCGTGACCCGGGTGTCAGCCCCGGCACACTCGCGTGCGGACGGGCGAGGCCGGGTGACTAGCCCACCCGGGTCCTCTGACCCACCGGGACGCCGTCGCGGCGGTGTGGCCCGTGGCCGCCGCACGCCCGATGGGCCATGTTGCTGACCGTCGAGCCGATCGGCACCGGCCGGATGCGAAGGAGGCCTCGCCGTGGGTGAGCTGTACATCGACGGCGAGTGGACAGAGGCGGCGGCCGGTGGCCGGCGGGACGTGGTCAACCCCTGCGACGCCTCCGTCGTCACCACCGTCGACGAGGCCGACGCCACCGACGTGGACCGCGCCGTACGCGCCGCCCGGCGCGCCTTCGACCAGGGGGACTGGGCGAACGCCACCTCCCGCCACCGCGCCGACGTCCTGCTGCGCGTCCGTGACCTGCTGCTGCGCGACCAGGAGGACACCGCCCGCACCGAGACCCTCGACACCGGCAAGACCCTCGCCGAGGCCCGCATCGACGTCGAGGACGTGGCGAACGCCTTCCGCTACTACGCCGAACTCTCGGGCATGGACGGCGGCCGGGTCGTGGACGTCGCCCCGGACGTCCTCAGCCGCGTCGTCTACCAGCCGGTCGGGGTCTGCGCGCTCATCGCCCCCTGGAACCACCCGCTGCTCCAGGCCTCCTGGAAGGTCGCCCCGGCGCTCGCCGCCGGCAACACCTTCGTCCTCACGCCCGGCGAGACCACACGGCTCACCACCATCGCCATGATCCGGCTCATCGAGGAGGCCGGCGCACCGCCCGGCGTCGCCAACCTGGTGCTGGGCTCCGGGGCGAGCGTCGGCGCGGCCCTGACCGGCCACCCCGACGTCGACCTGGTGTCCTTCACCGGCGGCCTGACCACCGGCCGGTCCATCATGGCCGGCGCCGCCGAGGGACCGCGGACCATCGCCCTCGAACTCGGCGGCAAGAACCCCAACATCGTCTTCGCGGACTCCGACTTCGACGCCGCCGTGGACCACGCGCTGGACGCCGCCTTCCTGCACTCCGGGCAGGTCTGCTCGGCCGGATCACGCCTGCTGGTCCAGGACTCGCTGCACGACCGGTTCGTCGAGACCCTCGCCCGCCGCGCCCGGGCCATCCGGCTCGGCAACGGCCTGGAGGAGGGCACCGAGAGCGGCCCGCTCAGCTCCGCCGAGCACCGGGAGAAGGCACCGGAGCCCCGGCACGGAGGACGAGGCGGTGGAACTGGCCAACGACACGCGCTACGGCCTGGCCGGCGGGGTGTGGACCTCCGACGCGAGCCGCGTCCAGCGCGTCGCGCAGCGGCTGCGGCACGGCACCGTCTGGATCAACGACTTCCACCCCTACGTACCGCAGGCCGAGTGGGGCGGCTTCGGCCGCTCCGGCGTCGGACGCGAGCTGGGCCCCACGGGGCTGCGCGAGTACCAGGAGGCCAAGCACACCTACCAGAACCTGGCCCCCGCCCCCTCGGGCTGGTTCAAGGGCTGAACGACACAGAAAGCAGGGCACCGCATGGCCCCCACCATCGCCCACGGCGCCGAGTCCGCCTACGACTACGTCATCGTCGGCGGTGGCACCGCCGGCTGCGTGCTCGCCGCCCGCCTGAGCGAGGACCCCGACTGCCGCGTCTGCGTCGTCGAGGGCGGCCCCAGCGACGTCGGAGACGAGCGCATCCTGCGCCTGCGCAACTGGATCAACCTGCTGGGCTCGGAGTTCGACTACGGCTACACCACCGTCGAGCAGCCGCGCGGCAACTCCCACATCCTGCACTCACGGGCCCGCGTCCTGGGCGGCTGCTCCTCGCACAACACCCTGATCAGCTTCCTGCCGCTGCCGCAGGACCTCGACGACTGGGTGAGCCGGGGCTGCTCCGGCTGGGACCCGGCGACGATCCTCCCCTACCGCGACCGGCTGCTCACCCGGATCGTCCCGGTGGCCGAGGCCGACCGCAACCCCATCGCCGAGGACTTCGTCACCGCCGCCTCCCGCGCCCTCGGTGTCCCCGTCGTCGACGACTTCAACGCCGAGCCCTTCGCCGACGGCACCGGCTTCTTCTCCCTGGCCTACCAGCCCGAGGGCAACCTGCGCTCCTCCGCGTCCGTCGCCTACCTGCACCCCGTCCTGCACCGGCCCAACCTCACGCTCCTGCTGGATACCTGGGCGCACCGGCTGCTCCCGGACGAGTCGGGCCGGCTGACCCGTGTCGCCGTCCGGGGCGCCGACGGCGAACCCGCCGCCGTGCGGGCCGAACGCGAACTCCTGTTGTGCGCGGGCGCGATCGACACCCCGCGCCTGCTGATGCTCTCCGGCATCGGCCCGGCCGGCGACCTGCGCGCCCTCGGCATCAACGTGCGGGCCGACCTGCCCGGCGTGGGCGAGAACCTGCTGGACCACCCCGAGTCCGTGATCGTCTGGGAGACGGAGGGGCCGCTGCCGCCCAACTCCGCGATGGACTCCGACGCCGGCCTGTTCCTGCGCCGCGACAAGGGCCAGCCGCGCCCCGACCTGATGTTCCACTTCTACCAAGTGCCGTTCACCGTCAACACCGAGCGCCTGGGCTATCCCGTGCCGCCGTACGGGGTGTGCATGACGCCGAACGTGCCGCGCGCCCGCTCCACCGGCCGCATGTGGCTGCGCAGCAACAACCCCGCCGAGCATCCCGCCCTGGACTTCCGGTACTTCACCGACCCCGAGGGGCACGACGAGCGCACCATCGTGGACGGGCTGAAGGTCGCCCGCGAGGTCGCTGCCACCGACCCGCTGCGCGACTGGCTCGTCCGCGAGGTCGCGCCCGGCCCGGACGTCGTCTCCGACGCCGACCTGTCCGAGTACGGCCGCCGCGCGGCGCACACCGTCTACCACCCGGCGGGCACCTGCCGCATGGGCGCCCCGGACGACCCGATGGCCGTCTGCGACGCGGAGTTGAGACTGCTCGGTGTCGAGGGCGTGCGGATCGTCGACGCGTCGGTGTTCCCGACGATGCCGACCATCAACCCGATGGTGACCGTGCTGCTCGCCGCCGAACGCGCCGCCGACCTGATCCTCGACCGGCCCGGACCCGAGGAACAGGAGGCCCGGACGTGACCAGTTCGCAGCCCCCCGCCCCGGTGGCCGGGACCGCCTCGGCAGAGCGTTCGTGCTGGCCGGCTGCGGACCCTCGTCTCGCTGATCTTCGGCGAGATCGTCGCCCAGTACCCCATCGCCGGCGGTGTCTATCCCTGGGCGCGGCGGCTGTGGGGCAAGCGGTGGGCGTGGACGACCGGCTGGGTGTACATGTGGGCGCTGCTGGTGACCATCACCTCCGTCGCCTACGGCGCCGGCCCCTACATCGCCATCCTCTTAGGCTTCGACACCACCGTGCACACGACCGTGCTGTGCACGGCCGTGCTCGTCGTCGTCGCGACACCGCCGAGGAGATCGCCCACCCGGGCCGCGTCATCCCGAAGGCGATGCGCCGCACCATCTACATCGGCGGTGCCGCGGCCACGTTCACCTGCATGTCGCTGCTGCTGTCGGTCACGGACTTCAACGCGGTCATCTCGGGCGAGGTGGCCGACCCGGTGGTGGGCGTGCTGTACGACGCCATGGGCGAGACCGGGGCGCGGATGGTCATGGCCGTGGTGCTGATCTCCTTCCTGTCCTGCACGATCAGCCTCCAGGCCGCGGCCGGGCGGCTCATCCACTCCTACGCCCGTGACGAGATGATCGCCGGGCACCGGCTGCTGCGGCGGTTCGCCCACGCCCGCGCGGTGCCCGGCTACGCGCTGTTCGTCTCCGCCGCGGTGCCGCTGCTCATCGCCTTCGCCTCCCTGTTCTCCGAGGACGCCCTCACCAACATCGTGTCGTTCGCGATCCTCGGGATCTACGGCTCGTTCCAGATGGTGGTGCTGGCCGCGCTCGCGCCCGGCTCAAGGGGTGGCGTCCGGCGGGCGAGTTCACCCTGGGCCGCTGGGGCCTGCCGGTGAACATCGGGGCGCTGGCCTACGGCGTCTTCGCCATCGTCAACATCTCCTGGACCCGCAGCCCGGAGAAGCCGTGGTACGCGAACTGGATCGTCCTGCGGTGCGGTGCGGTGGTGGTGGGCAGCGGCGTGCTGTACATGTTCACCACCCACCACTACGGCCGTGGCGACGCGGCCGCCGGTGACGCCGTGCCGAAGGACGAGGCCGTATCGAAGGACTGACGTCCCCGCTTCAGCGCCGGAGCAACACCTTGCGGGTGGCCCGGGCCAGCCGGTGTACCGGGCGCCGGGATCGGGGCGCAGGTCCCGACCGCTCCAGCCACCACTCCCGCAGCTCCCGCCGCGCCGCGGCGTCCCCCGGCCGCCCGGCGGACAGCAGGTGTTCGGCGAAGGCGAGCGCGTCGCGCCGGTAGCCGCCGGTCATCGGCTGCGTCTGGGCGTACGTGAGGAAGGCCGTACGGTAGTCCGCCCCCAGGATCTCTGGCAGCTCGGGCGCGACCTTCGCCACGACGTCCGCCCGCTTCGCGGCGAGCGCCCGTGCCTGTACGCCGACCCGCACCCGGTCGAACCCCTCGGGCACGGGCGTCCCCGCGACCAGCGCCGACAGCAGCGCGGCCTGCGCGACCCCGAGCCGCTGCCGGGCCTCGTCGGTACCTCTGTGTTCGGGCCGGCCGGTGGCGCCCCGTGTCGCCCCGGCCGCCCCGGTCTCATGGCCCTGCGGCGTCCCGGCTGCCACAAGCGGCTCGCGCCGCTCACCCAGGGGGCCCGCATCAGGCATCTCCGGCGTCAGCGTGCCGACGGCCCCCGGCGTGGCTGCGTCGCTGCGCGCGGGGGCGCCGGCGCGGACCTCGCTTCGGCCTCTGGCCGCTGTGCCCGGCGGCTGGGCCTCGCTTCGGCCTCCGGGCGCTGTGCCCGGCGGCTGGGCCTCGCTTCGGTCTCCGGGCGCTGTGCCCGGCGGCTGCGCCTCGCTCCGGCCCCCCGGCGCGGCCCCCGGCCGCGCTGCGACCGCGTGGGCAGCCGCGCGCACCTCCGCCTTCACCCGCTCGACGGCCCCCGCCTCCACGGCCCGCCGGATCGAGGCCAGTTCGGCCTCCAGCTCCGCCGGTTCCGGGAAGTTCTCGTCGCGTTCCAGCAGAATCCCCGGAGGGGACACGCGGGACGCGAGGTCGGTCAGGATGTCCAGGACCGGCCGGGGGACGGGGTGGGCGTGGCTGTCGTGCCAGACGCCGTCGCGTTCGAAGCCGCCGGCGACATGGACGTAGGCGATGGCCTCCAGGGGCAGCTCGGCCAGGGCCTTGGCCGGGTCCTCGGCGCGGTTGACGTGGTTGGTGTGCAGGTTGGCCACGTCGATGAGGAGCCGGACGCCCGTGCGGTCGGCGAGCTCGTACAGGAACTGGCCCTCCGTCATCTCCTCGCCCGGCCAGGAGATCAGCGCGGCGATGTTCTCGACGGCCAGCGGCACCGGCAGCGCCTGCTGCGCGATGCGCACGTTCTCGCACAGCACGTCGAGCGCGTCCCGGGTCCGGGGGACGGGCAGCAGATGGCCCGCCTCCAGGTGCGGCGTCGCCGTCAGGGAACCACCGGCCCGTACGAACGCGATGTGCTCGGTGACCAGCGGAGAGCCGAGTGCCTCCACCCGCTCGGCCAGCGCGGTCAGACGGCCTTCGTCGGGCCGGTCCGCGCCCCCGAGGCCGAGCGAGACGCCGTGCGGCACCACGGTGACGCCGCGTTCGCGCAGCCGCCGCAGCGAGTCGGGCAGATGCCCGGGGCAGACGTTCTCGGCCACGGTCTCGACCCAGTCGATGCCCGGCATGCGCTCCACGGCGTCCGCGATCTCCGGTCGCCATCCGATGCCCGTCCCCAGTCGCTCCATCGTCCCCTCCTCCGCACCGCCGGTTCCTCGAACGTGAGGGGGGTATGGCCCAGCCGCCCGCCCCCGAACCCCGCCATGGGCGCCTTCAGAGGAACATTTGAGGTTCGGGCCGCCGACGGCACCGGCTCCACAGGCGGCCGTAGGCCCCACCGACGGAGGTACCGGGGTCGCGCCACCTCCTGAAGCGTCGTAGACCGGACGCATGAGCGATGGCAGCGAACAGGCGGCCCCGGCCTCGACCCGGTGGGTGTGGGCCGCCGCCGGGGGACTGGTGGTCGCCGTCGGCACGGCCTATTTCCTGCTCCCGCTGGAGGGCCTCGGCGACGACCGCTCCTGGCTGGGCTGGCCGCTGTTCGCCCTGTGTCTGGGGCTGCTGGCCGCGCTGCTGCTGCGCCAGGTGCGCGACGTCGTGCTGGAGAAACCGCACACCCGGCCCGGCGTCATGATCCCGCTGCTGATGTGCCTGGCCGTGCTGGTGTTCTCGTCGGGGTACTACACCCTCGCCCAGCGGCCGGGCCAGTTCACCGGCCTGAGCACCCGCGTCGACGCGCTGTACTTCACCGTCGTCACGCTCGCGACCGTCGGCTACGGGGACATCACCCCGAGCGGGCAGGAGGCCCGCCTGGTGGCGGTCGCTCAGATCCTGTACACGTTCGTCTTCCTCACGGCGGCGGCCACCGCGCTCTCGCGCCGGCTGCACGCGGTGGTCGCCGCGCGCGACCGGCGTCCGCCGCCCTCCTGACCCTGGACGGCCGGGGGGGCTGGGGCGACGTCTACGCCGCGCGGGTGGAGCGGTAGTTGAACAGCGACCACAGCACGAACAGGCCGGTCAGGATCATGATGATCGACCAGAACGGCTGGTACGGCAGCCACATGAAGTTCGCGATCAGCGCCAGTCCGACCACGATCGCGCCCACGACCCGGGCCCAGGTGACCCCGGTGAACAGGCCGAACCCGGCCGCCACCACGAGCACACCGACGACCAGGTGGATCCAGCCCCACGCGGTCAGGTCGAACTCGAAGACGTACTCGCCGAAGCTCGTGTACACCTCGTCGTCGGCGATGGCCGTGATGCCCTGGAGCACCGCGAACAGGCCGTAGACGACCATCAGGGTGCCGCCGAGAGCGAGACCTCCGGTCGCCAGGGGGTCGCCGGGGCCACCGGGCGTCCGGTCGTCGGGGGCGGGCGGAGCGGGGGGAGGGGGCGCGGCGCTGGTCATGGCTGCCTCCTGGTCGGGTTGTCTGGTAACCCCACTGGAGCACCCGGCCGCGACCGGCGCGCCTGCGGCTACTCCGAACGGGTGGCCACCGGGCCGCCCGGAGCGTACGGTTCCCGGCGCAGCGCCGGGTGGTCCGCGACCACCGTGCACGAGCCGGGCGCGATTTCCGTGAACCCCGCGTCGCGGACCAACGGCAGCCCGCTGCCCGTCAGTCCGGGCCAACGGGCCGGGTCGGCCGTCCGCACGGCGAGCGGGAAGCCCGCGTCGTGCCAGGCGGCCCGCTCCTCGTCGGGCAGCTCCCACCAGGCCAGTTGCGCGGCGTGTCCGGCCTGGGCCATCGCCTTGCCCGCCGACATGCCGAGGTCGGGGTTGAGCCACAGCACCGGAGCGGCAGGGTCCGCCTCCACCGGCGGTTCGGGGTCGTCCAGGTCGGTGCCGGAGACCTGGAGGCGGGCCAGGTCCTTGGGCCAGCCGTCCAGCGGGACCGGCGGGAAGACCCGCACCTCGGCAGCCTTGCCGGTGACCGTGATGCCGGGCAGGGCCTCGGCCCGCCGCCACTCGGCGCCGCGCGCCCGCCGCACCACCTTGCGGATCCGCGCGTCCTGCCAGTCCCGCACCGCCTGCGCCCACGGGCCGTCGCCGGCCGACCGCTCGTCGCTGAGGATCGTCAGCACGGCCCGCGCGGCCGTCTCCAGCGCGTCCGTGCGCGCCGGCGGAGCCGCCCGCTCGATCCGCACGACCAGCGGCAGCACGAACTGCGGTGCCGTGTCGCGGTCCGAGGGCTCGGAACGGAAGGGGCTGTCACTCACGGGCGTCGGGTCTTCGCTCACGAATCCCAGTGTGCCAGCCGGAAGATCGTGGAGGATGGGCCCATGCGACCCGACCTCTGCCTGGAGAACGCGGGCCGCCGCTACGGCCTGCGCGGCCCCTGGGTGCTGCGCGGCGTCGACCTGACGGTGGCCCCTGGCCGGCTCGTCCGCGTCGAGGGCGCCAACGGCACCGGCAAGTCGACCCTGCTGCGGCTGCTCGCCGGCATCGACGCCCCCAGCGAGGGCCGGATCACCGGCCGCCCGCGCACCGCCTACGTCCCCGAGCGGTTCCCGTCGGCCCTGCCGTTCACCGCCGCCGGTTACCTCACCCACCTCGGCACCGTCCACGGCCTGACCCGCACGGGGGCCGCCCGTGCCGCCGCCGAGTGGCTGGAGCGCCTCGGGGCCGCCGCGTACGCCGGGACGCCGATGGCCCGGCTGTCGAAGGGCAGCAGCCAGAAGGTCGCGGTCGCCCAGGCCCTGCTGGCGGAGCCCGAGCTGCTGGTGCTGGACGAGGCGTGGACCGGTCTGGACAGCGACGCCCGCGCCGAGTTGGAGCGGGCGGTCGCCGAACGCACGGCGGCCGGCGGATCCGTGGTGTTCGTCGACCACGACCCGCGCCGCCTCGCGGGCCTGCCCGACGCGACGTACACCGTGCGCGACGGGAGCCTCGTCGAGCGTGCCGAGCCGGGACCGCCGCCGTCCGGACCGCAGGTCACCGTCGAGGTTCAGGGCCCGCCGGGCGGACGGCTTCCCGACGACGTACGTCGGACCGTCACCGCCGCCGAGGAGACCGCGCCGGGCAGCCACCGGCTCACCGTCCCCGCCCCGCACTCCGACGTCCTGCTCCGCACCCTGCTCACGGCCCGCCCGCCCTGGCACGTAGTGCGCGTGGAGCGGCAGGCCGACGCCCCCGGGAGCCGCCGATGACCGCCCTCCTGCACTACCACGCCGCCCTGCTGCTGCGCTCCCAGCGCTGGCTGCCGCCGTTCCTGCTGTACGCCGCCTTCCTCGCGATCAGCGTCCAGGCCGGGCAGCCGGTGCTCGACTCGCTCGGCTACACCGCCGCCGCGCTGCTGCCCGTCGCCGCCTGGCTGGCACGGATCTGTGTCACGGCCGAGCCGCAGGCCGCGCGCGGCTGCGTGGCGGCGGCCGTCGGGCCCGCGCGCGCTCATGTGGCCTGCCTGCTGGTCGCGTTGTCCGGCGCGGCGGCGCTCGGCACGGTCGCGACCCTCGGCGTGACGCTGCTGAGCGCTCCGGTCACCTCGGACCACCGCACCCCGGTGCCGCTCGCCCCCGCCTGCGGGGCCGGGCTGCTCGCCGCCCTGGCCTGCGCCCTGCTCGGCACGGCCGTCGGCGCGCTCACCAGCCGGCCGCTGCTGCGCTCCCGAGGCCGTGCTGTCCTGGCGCTGCTGCTCGCGGCGCTGCTGTCCCTCGTCGCGACCGGATCCCCGGCGCAGGCGGCGGTGCAGGGCCTGGTCACCGGCTCACGGTCGGGGACCGTCCCGCTGCCGCTGCTGCCCCTGGCCGCGGCAGCCCTGGCCACGGCCGCCGCGCTGGCCCTGGCCGGTGCGCTCGCCGCCCGCAGATCACCCTGAGCAGGCGGTGCGCTGCGCCTCCTGCCATTCACACACGGGGCAGAGGGTGATGCCCTTGTACGACTCCGGGTACTCCGTCGGCTCCCGGCACAGCACGCACTCCGCGTACGGCGGCCCGTCGGCCCGGGGCGGCCTGGTCGCGTCGATCAGGCAGTAGTCGTCCTCGCTCATACCTCCAGCGTAGGCCCGGGCGTCACCCGGCCGTCAGAGGTCCCGCTGCTCCAGCGGCTTGGTCGCCGGGCCCTGGATGACCTTGCCGTCCGTGTCGAAGCGGGAGCCGTGGCAGGGGCACTCCCAGGCGCGTTCGGCGGAGTTGAAGGCGACCAGGCAGCCAAGGTGGGTGCAGCGGGCGGAGACGGAGTGCAGGTTGCCGTCCTCGTCCCGGTAGACCGCGAGGCGGTGGTGGCCGTCGGCGCGGACCACGGCCCCCTCGCCGGGCGGCAGGGACTCCACCGGCGGCGAGGGCCGCAACCGGTCCCCGACGAAGTGGCCCGCGACCTTGGCCTGGGTCTTGAGGAACGACGGCGCCTCCCGCACGGCGGGCTTCAGCCGGCGCGGGTCGTACAGCCCGCTCCACTCGCGCTCCTCGCCGGTGATCTGCGCGGCGAGGAGGCTGCCCGCCATGATGCCGCCGGTCATGCCCCAGCCGCCGAAGCCGGTGGCCACATAGGCGTGCCGGGCGCCCGGGTGCAGGGGGCCGACCATCGGCACGGTGTCGGTCGGGCTGTTGTCCTGGGTGGCCCACCGGTTGGTGACCTCCAGGTCCGGGAAGTGCTCGACGGCCCAGGCGGTGAGGCGTTCGAAAGCGGCCCGTGGGTCGCCCGTGCCCGGCGTGAAGTGCTCACCGGTGACGATGAGCAGACGCCGGTCCCCGTCGTACGGTGCCGTGCGCACCGAGCGGGTGTTCTCGTCGGGCGTGATGAACATGCCGCCCGGGTCCTGGTCCGCGGGGATCGTCCCGGCGACGACCAGTTCGCGCTTCGGCGTGAGCCGGGTGAACAGCAGGGCCCGGTCGAAGATCGGGTAGTGCGTCGCGACGACGACGTCCCGGGCCCGCACCGTCGCCCCGGTCGTGGTGGACAGCCGGCACGGCTCGCCCTCGTCCAGGCCGAGGACCGTGGTGTCCTCGAAGATCCGCCCACCGCGCTCGACCAGGTCGGCGGCGAGCGCCAGCAGGTACTTGCGGGGGTGGAACTGGGCCTGGCCGGTGACCCGGACCGCGCCCGCCACCGGGAAGGGCAGCCCGGTCTCCTCCACGAACGCGGCGGGCAGTCCGGCCTCGGCGGCCGCCCGCGCCTCGGCACGCAGCTCGTCGACCCGGCTCGGGTCACACGCGTACGTGTAGGCGCTCCTGGCCTCCCAGTCGCAGTCGATGCCCAGTTCCCCGGCGATCCCGGCCGCGCGCTCGATCGCCTCGGACTGCGAACGGGCGTACAGCCGCGCGCCCTCGGGGCCGCGGGTGCGGCGCAGCTTGTCGTAGACGAGTGTGTGCAGGGCGGTGACCTTGGCGGTGGTGTGCCCGGTGACCCCGGCCGCGACCCGCCCGGCCTCCAGCACCGCCACGCTCCGCCCGGCCCGCGTCAGTTCCCACGCCGTGCTCAGTCCGGCGATCCCGGCGCCGATCACCGCCACGTCGACGTCCAGGTCCTCCGCCAGGGCCGGATGGCGGCCGTCCGGTGCGGTCTCCATCCAGTACGAGCTGCTGACCTGCTGCTTCTCGCTCATGAGCCACCGAGTACCCCCGACCGTCCGCTTCAGTGTTCGGCATGTCGCTTTACAGAGGGGGCCTGCAGGACTAACGTACAACCAAATGGTTGTAGATGTGGTGGGGCTGAACGACGAGACGGTGGACCGGCTGTTCCACGCCCTGGCCGACACCACCCGCCGGGACATACTCCGCCGCTGCGTGCGCGGGGAGCTGTCGGTCTCGCGGCTGGCCGAGGCCTATCCGATGAGCTTCGCGGCGGTGCAGAAGCACGTCGCGGTGCTGGAGCGGGCCGGCCTCGTAACGAAGCAGCGCAGCGGACGGGAGCAGCTCGTGCGCACCGACCCCGACGCGGTGGGCCGCGCCCGCCAGGCCCTCGACGAACTCGAGTCGGCGTGGCGCGGACGCGTGGACCGGATGGCCCGGCTGCTCGCGGAGGACCCCGGCAGTCAAGAGCCGGCGGCGCCCGGCATCGAAGGACCGGGAGCTCCCGGTACCGAAGAGAACGACACCCCGGAAGGACCCCGGAGATGAGCGTCACCAGTGTCGACAAGGACCTCGACAACCTCACCCTCACCCTGATCGCCGACTTCGCCGCCCCCGTGGAGCGGGTGTGGCGGCTGTGGGCCGACCCCCGGCAGCTGGAGCGCTGGTGGGGCCCGCCGACCTACCCGGCGACCGTGGAGGAGCACGACCTGACCCCCGGCGGACAGGTCACGTACTTCATGACCGGCCCGGAGGGCGACCGGCACCGCGGCTGGTGGCGGATCACCTCGGTCAGCGAGCCGACCTCCCTGGAGTTCACCGACGGCTTCGCCGACGACGACGGAAAGCCCAAGGACGACATGCCGACCATGTCCGTGACGGTGCGGCTCAGCGAACACGGCGGCGGCACCCGGATGGAGATGCGCTCCCTCTTCGACTCCCGTGAGCAGATGGAGCAGCTGGTCTCCATGGGCATGGAGGAGGGCCTGAAGGAGGCCGTCGGCCAGATCGACGCCCTGCTGGCCGCCTGACCGCCCGGATCAGGATCGCCGCCCCGGTCAGGACTCCCGCAGCAGCCGTTTCCGGCACTCCGCCACGTCGAAGTCCGGCTCCGGATACCGCGGATCCAGCTCTCGCAGATGCTCCAGGAGCAGCGTGCTGACCGCCCAGTTGCGGTACCACTTGTGGTCGGCCGGGACGAGGTACCAGGGCGCGTACGAGGTGCCGCAGCGTTCCAGGGCCCTCTCGTAGGCGTCCTGGTACGCGGGCCACAGGGCGCGGTCGTCGATGTCGGACGGGGCGAACTTCCAGCGCTTCTCCGGCTTGTCGAGGCGCCTGAGCAGGCGGCGGCGCTGCTCGCCGTAGGAGATGTGCAGAAAGCACTTCACCAGCGTCACGCCGTCGTCGGCGAGGGACCGCTCGAAGCGGTTGATCCGCTCGTAGCGGCTCTCGACCACGGCGCGGGGCGCGAGTTCCCGGACCCGGGTGACCAGCACGTCCTCGTAGTGCGAGCGGTCGAAGATGCCCAGTTCGCCGGGGTGCGGGAGCGCCTTCTCCACGCGCCACAGGAAGGAGTGCGCGCGTTCCTCGGCGGTCGGAGCCCTGAACGCCGTGATCCGGCAGCCGGCCGGGTTGAGCAGGCCGATGACGTGCTTGACCGTGCCGCCCTTGCCGCTGGTGTCCATGCCCTGCAGGACCAGCAGGACGCGGCGCCGGTCGCCCGCGGTGCTCGCCGCCCACAGCCGTTCCTGAAGGCCGGCGAGCCGCTCGCCGATCCGGGCCGTGGCCGCCTTGCCCGCGGCCTTGCCGTCCGGGCCGCCGGGGGTGGCGGCGGCATCGTGCCGGGACAGGTCGACCGGCTCACCGGCGGGGAGGCGCAGCCGCTCCCGCAGCGAGGCCCCGCGCTCGTCCCCGTCCTGCCTCTCTCTGTCCTTCTCCGTCACCGGGCCGCCTTCCGGTCCTGTGCCTCGATCGTCCGCCGAGGCGCCGGCTCGCGCATCCGGCGCCCCGGACGGGAATGGAGCCGTGCTTACCGGCGCCAGGGGCCCGTCACCGCGAACGTGGTGCCGGGGGTGTAGCAGTTGACGTACATCGTGTCGCCGTCGGGCGAGAAGGTCACCCCGGCGAACTCGCCCCACTCGGGCTCCTCCGGGGTGCCGATGTTCTGCCTGCCCCGGGCCATCGGGTACACCTCGCCGCGCCGGGTGACGCCGTAGACGTGCTGGGCGCCGTTGCCGTCCTCGCAGACCATGAGGCCGCCGCTGGGCGCGAGGCAGATGTTGTCCGGCGACTCTCCCGGCAGCTGGACGTCGGTGTCCGGGCCGAAGACGATCACCAGGGTGAGCCGTCGCCGGTCCGGGTCGTAGCGCCAGATCTGCCCGAAGTGGTCGGCCGCCGACCCCTGCGCGCTGCGGGCGAACGACGACACGAAGTACACCGACCGGCCGCCCCAGTAGCAGCCCTCCAGCTTCTGCGCGTGCGTGATGCCCCCGCGGCCGAAGTCCTGGAGCCGGATCGGGGTCTGCGCCGCCCGCGGGTCCGGTACGTCCACCCACTCGATGCCGTCGAACTCCGCGCCGATGTCCTGGATCGAGGACAGGTCGGGCACGCCGGGCACGCGCATGGCCTGGAGCCGGCCGCCCGCCCGCAGTGAACCCCGTCCGCCGAGCGGCCGGTCCGGCAGGAAGCGGTAGAACAGGCCGAAGGGCTTCTGGAAGGCGTCCTCAGTCTCGTAGACCACGCCCCGCCGGGGGTCGACGGCGATCGCCTCGTGCTGGAAGCGGCCCATCGCGGTCAGCGGCACGGCGCCCGTGCGGTGCGGGTCGGCCGGATCGACCTCGAAGATGAAGCCGTGGTCCTTCGTGTAGCCGTTGGTGCCCGCCCTGTCCTCGGTCTCCTCGCAGGTCAGCCAGGTGCCCCAAGGGGTAGGGCCGCCCGCGCAGTTCACGGCCGTGCCGGCGATCGCGACACGTTCCGACAGGACGTGGTTGCGGGAGTCCAGCGTCAGGGCCGTGCAGCCGCCCTTGCCCGCCGGGTCGTAGGTGAGGCCCTCGACCGTCGGGACGGGGACCCTGCCGTCGGCGCGGTTCTCGTGGTTGCGGACCAGATGGACCCGGCCGCCTCTGCCCGCGAAGGCCGACATGCCGTCGTGGTTGGAGGGGACCGCGCCCTCGCCGGAGCGCAGGGGGTCCCCCTCGCGGGACAGGACCCGGTAGCGGAAGCCCTCGGGCAGGTCGAGCAGGTCCTTCGGGTCGGGGACGAGCGGTCCGTAGCCGCCGCCGTGGCCGAGGTCCTGGGCGGCGGCGGTGCCGGCGAAGAGTTCGGTCAGGGCACCGGAGAACGCGATCCCGACGCCCAGGGCGCCCGTCCCGGCGAGTACCTGACGTCGTGTGGCGATACGACCGGATTTGGTCATGGGGAAACCTTCCTGCTGGCGGACAGGAACTGTGATCCCGCTGTGTCTATCACCTGGTGCGGGTCGCGGGAACCACGCGCGTAGCGTGGCTCACCGCTCGACCGCGTGCCGCAGCTCGTCGATGGCCTGTTCGGTCGTGTCGACGGGGTGGTCCGCCGGCGCCGGTGCCGGCCGGCTCCCCTCCTGGTGGGCCTCTTCCTGGTGGCCCGACTCCTGGTGGCCTCTCTCCAGGAACCGCAGCAGCTCCACCGGGATGGGCAGCACCAGTGTGGAGTTCTTCTCCGCCGCCACGGCCATGACCGTCTGGAGCAGGCGGAGTTGGAGCGCGGAGGGTGTGTCGGCCATCTGCTGGGCGGCCTGGGACAGCTTCTTCGAGGCCTGGTACTCGGCGTCGGCGTTGATCACCCGGGCCCGCCGCTCCCGGTCGGCCTCGGCCTGGCGGGCCATGGACCGCTTCATCGTGTCCGGCAGGGACACGTCCTTGATCTCCACGCGGTCGATGGTCACGCCCCACTCCACCGCCGGGCTGTCGATCATCAGCTCCAGGCCCTGGTTGAGCTTCTCCCGGTTGGACAGCAGGTCGTCCAGTTCGCTCTTGCCGATGATCGAGCGCAGGGAGGTCTGCGCCATCTGGGAGACGGCGAAACGGTAGTCCTCGACGTTGACGACCGCGGCCGCCGGGTCCACGACCTTGAAGTACACGACCGCGTCGACCCGCACGGTCACGTTGTCCCGGGTGATGCCCTCCTGGGCGGGCACCGGCATGGTCACGATCTGCAGGTTGACCTTACGCATCCGGTCCACCGCGGGGACGATCAGATTGAACCCGGGCCGCCGCACCTCACCGTGCAGCCGCCCGAGCCGGAACACGACCCCGCGCTCGTACTGCTTGACGATCCGCGCCGCCGAGGCCAGATACACCAGCCCCCCGGCTCCGGCCGCCGCCACCGCCCCGACCAGCTCTTCGACCATGCCGACCTCCCCGTCCAGAGGTCCCGATTCGTCTATTGCTGTAACGATATGCCTGGAACAGGGGTCGGGGCCATGCCCGAGGAGCCGGGCCGTACACACGAAGGTCCGGGGCGCACCGCTGGGGTGCGCCCCGGACCAGGGGATGTCGGAGGAGGTTCCGGCTACGTCACTACGCGGCCGTGACCTTCTCGGCCTCCGGTGCCGGCTCCGGCTCCGGTTCCGTGACCTTCACCGGCTCCGTGCCCGTCGCGCTGTGGCGTTCGGCCCAGCTCTCCAGGGCCGTGCGGCAGGCGTGGTCGAGGTGGTGCAGACCCGAGAGGTCCAGCTCGACCGGGCGGTCCTGGGGCAGGCTCTCCAGGCTGTCGAGGATCTTCGGCAGCCGCAGGAACGTCGCGTTGCCCGACAGGTACGCCTGGATCGGGCCGGCGCCCTTGTCGATGACCTCCAGCTTGACGTGCGAAGCCTCCCAGGCGGTCTTGACGACCGACAGGGCCAGACCGATCAGGACGCCCTCGAACATGTTCACCGCGACGATCGACACCGCGGTGACCACGAGGATCAGCGCCTCGCCCTTGTGAGCCCGCCACAGCGCCACGACCTGGCGGAACGGGATCAGCTTCCAGCCCGCGTGCACCAGGATGCCGGCGAGGGCGGGCAGCGGGATCAGGGCCAGGGCCCACGGCATCGCGGCGGCGAACAGCAGCAGCCACACGCCGTGCAGCACTCGGGACGCCTTGGTCTTCGCACCCGCGTTGACATTCGCCGAACTGCGGACGATCACCGCGGTCATCGGCAGCGCGCCGAGCAGACCGCACACGGTGTTGCCCGCGCCCTGGGCGATCATCTCCTTGTTGTACTGGGTGCGCGGACCGTCGTGCAGCCGGTCCACGGCCGCCGCGCTGAACAGGCTCTCCGCCGAGGCGATCAGCGCGAACGCGATGATCGTGCCCCAGATGGCCGGACCGGCCAGCTCGCCGAGGGCGTCGGTCCCGGGCGGCTGGATGACCCCGAGCAGGCCCTCCACCTCGACCGTGGCGACCGGCAGGCTGAAGGCGAGCGTGGCGAGCGTGGCCAGGACCACGGCCGCGAGGGCACCCGGCACGGACTGCACGGCCTTCGGCAGCTTCTTCCACAGCACGATGACGGCGATGGTGCCGGCGCCGATCGCGAGCGAGATCAGGGCCTCGGTGCTGCCCAGGGCGTCGGTGAACGCCCCCGGCAGCCCCGCGATCTTGCCGATGCCGGACTCCGGCGCCTTCAGGCCCGCCGCCGCGTAGATCTGCCCGGCGATGATCACCAGGCCGATGCCGCAGAGCATGCCCTCGACCACGGAGACGGATATCGCCCTGAACCAGCGGCCTATCCCGAAGAAGCCCATGGCGAGCTGGAGCAGACCGGCCATCAGCACGATCACACCGAGTGCGGCCACCCCGAACTCGCTGACGGCCTCGAAGACCAGCACGGTCATGCCCGCGGCGGGCCCGGACACCTGGAGGCTGCTGCCGGGCAGCAACCCGGTGACGAGGCCGCCCACGATGCCGGTGATCAGGCCGAGTTCGGCCGGGACGCCGGAGGCGACGGCCACGCCGATGCAGAGCGGCACGGCGACGAGGAAGACGACGATGGAGGCGAGGAAGTCCTGCCTCAGGTAAGGGAACTTGGTCATGGTGTCCCTCACAGGGTCTCGAAGGTGTCGTTCTCCGCGTGGTGTTGCCACACGGTTCCGGTGTGCACTTCGTAGAACCATGCGTGCAGACCGATGCGGTCCTCCGCCAGCCGGCGCTCGATGCACGGGTACGACCGCAGTCGCAGCACCTGGGTGAGGACGTGGTTCTGCACGGCTTCGGCGACCGTCGGGTCGGCCGGGTCCTCGCACTTGGGCTCTTCGGCGGCGTGCGCGAGCCAGTCGCGCACCGCCGGTACGGCGGCGAGGTCGTCGCCCCGGACCACCGCGCCCACGGCACCGCAGTGCGAGTGGCCGCAGACCACGATGTCCTTGACGCCGAGCACTTCCACGGCGTACTCGATGGTGGCCGCCTCGGACGTGGGGTGCTCCAAGGCGTACGGGGGGACGATGTTGCCCGCGGTGCGCAGCTCGAAGAGCTCGCCGGGCCGGGCGCCCGTGATCAGGGCAGGTACGACCCTGGAGTCGGAGCAGGTGATGAACAGGACGTCGGGGGACTGGCCCTCGGCGAGGCGGGCGAACTCCTCAGGGCGCTGTCCGAACATGCGGGCGTTGTCGATGAGGGGTTGCATAAGTGGTGACTCCTCCTGGCGCGCAGTGGGGGCGCGTCGGACGGGCATGACAGAGGTGGGGGATGGAACTGCTCTGTTCCTCAGCAGCGGAAGACCTGCAGCGCCGCCGGAGTGCGCGACGCCGAGGATCTCGACGTGCGTTCGTGCGCGACGCCGGGTGTGACCCGGTCCGGTGCTGTCGGCGGGATGTGCCTCAGCAGGTGCCGATCGGGCGCCGAGGGCGCGGAGTCGGTGCTGTGGAACCGGTCGCGGGTCCGCAGGGGGCCGGTCGGGCCCCTGTGGTGTCCGGCGCGGCAGTTCGCGATCTCGTCGCGCAGCGCCTTCCCGGAAAGCTTGGTTCCGGGGCGTGAAGCCTTGCCGGAAGGTTCAGTTCCGACCTGAGCCTTGGCCTCGACTTCACTGGACGTGTGCGCGGATGCGAAGGATGCCGTCGGTGCGAAGAGCTGGAGGGCGAGCAGGACGGCGGCGAGGAGCGAAACCACGGTCCGTGCCGTCGTACCTCGGTGCATGCGCCCCCCTTCCGCTGATTCGCACGTCTAGCATTGACCAACACTTGGTCAATGACTGGTCAAGAAACACGTTAACCCTGCAAGGTCGTTTGCAGGGTTAACTTAACGTTTCAAGCTGAAGAGAGCCTGAAAACCGTAGGTGGGCTGGCTTGAACTGCTCCTTGTCCTACGGTGGTTCGGCGCGATATCGGGGCTGTGGTTACCGGGCGTTCGCCAGCTTGCCCGCGTCGCGGGCCAGGGCGGTGAGCCGGGAGATGGCCCGGAAGTACTTCTTGCGGTAGCCGCCGTTCAGCATCTCGTCGCTGAAGAGCTGGTCGAAGGGCACGCCCGAGGCCAGCACGGGCACTTCACGGTCGTAGAGCCGGTCCGCGAGGACGACGAGCCGGAGCGCCGTCGACTGGTCGGGAACCGGTCGTACACCGGTGAGGCAGACGGCCTTGATTCCATCGGTCAGGGCGCCGTACCGGCTGGGGTGGACGCGGGACAGGTGTTCCAGGAGGGGCGAGAATGCGTCGAGGGACGCGCCCTCGGTGGCGTGTGCCGTCTTGGTCACCTGTTCGTCGGAGTACGGCGGCGGCGCCTCGGGCAGGCCGCGGTGGCGGTAGTCCTCGCCGTCGATGCGCAGGGCGCGGAAGTGGGCCGACAGTCCCTGGATCTCGCGCAGGAAGTCGGCCGCGGCGAAGCGGCCCTCGCCGAGCTTGCCGGGCAGCGTGTTGGAGGTGGCGGCGAGCGCGACGCCCGCGTCGACGAGCTTGCCGAGCAGGGTGGAGACCAGGACGGTGTCGCCGGGATCGTCGAGCTCGAACTCGTCGATGCACAGCAGGCGGTGGCCGGACAGGGTCTGGACGGTCTGCTGGAACCCGAGGGCGCCGACCAGGTTGGTCAGCTCCACGAAGGTGCCGAACGCCTTGAGCGCGGGCTCGGCCGGGGTGGCGTGCCAGAGGGAGGCCAGCAGGTGGGTCTTGCCGACGCCGTAACCGCCGTCGAGGTAGACGCCGCGCGGGCCGGCCGGGGCCTTCTTCGGCGCCCTGGCGAACCCGAACAGCCGCCGCTTGCCGGAATCGCCCGCTCCTTGGCCGAGACCCGCCGCGAAGCCCTCCAGAACCCGGACGGCCTCCGTCTGGCTGGGCTGGTTCGGGTCCGGGATGTACGTGCTGAAGCGCACCGAGTCGAAACGTGGCGGCGGCACCATCTCGGCGACCAGCCGGTCCGCGGGCACGTGCGGCTCACGGGCGCACAGCGAGAGCGGGGCCGCGTCGGTCATGGGGCCGGTTCCGGAGGGGGCAGGGGAGGAGGACACGGTTCACCATGCTAGAGCCTGTCCGGCGGACCAAGCCGTGCCGGATGTCCCAGGGCCTTGTGGCGCAGGCGAGCGGGGTCTGTGCGTCCAGCTGCAAGGCGGAGGAAGGCGTCGACGCGATGGGGGCACCGTCCGCGCGAGCGAAGCCGAGCACGGGGGAATCGCAACTGACGACAACGCCGCAGATGGGCGTTCCAGAACCCGCGACCTACGGCTGGTCCGCCGGACAGGCTCGCAGGGGCGTGGAACACTGCACGGCATGCGACGTCTGTTCCCTGTGACCGATGAAACAGCAGCTCCGGACTCGGGCGCCAGGCCCGGGGAAGAGGATCGCGGCGGGGCCGGACGGGAGTGGAGTCTGGCCGAGCTGGCCGCCGCGTACGCCTATCCCGCGGCGGGGCCCGGCGGGCCGCTGCCGTGGCTGCGCGCCAACATGGTGTCCACGCTGGACGGCGCCGCCCAGCACGACGGCCGTTCGCAGCCCATCTCCAACAAGACCGACATGCGGATCTTCGGCACCCTGCGGGCACTGGCGGACGTCGTGGTCGTCGGCGCGCAGACGGTGCGCCAGGAGGGCTACCGGCCGGCACGCGCGCGTGAGGAGTTCGCGGAGCGGCGGGAGGCGGCAGGGCAGGGCCCCGCACCCGCGATCGCGGTGGTCTCCGCCAGCCTGGACCTGGACTTCTCGCTGCCCCTGTTCACCTCGCCCCTGGTGCCCACCATGATCCTCACAGGGGCCTCGGCCGCCCCGGACCGGGTCGCCGCCGCCGAGAAGGCGGGCGCCCGGGTGGTCACCGCCGGGGACGGCATCGGCGTGGACCCGGCCCGTGCCGTCCGGGCCCTCGCCGCCCTCGGCTACACCCGGCTGCTGACCGAGGGCGGCCCGCGGTTGCTCGGGCAGCTGGTCGCGGCCGGCGTGCTCGACGAGCTGTGCCTGACCGTCTCCCCACTGCTCACCGCGGGCGACGCGCAGCGCATCGCCGGGGGGCCCGCCGTCACGGTGCCGCAGCGCTTCAGGCTGGTGTCGATGCTGGAGGAGGACGGCTTCCTGTACACGCGGTACGGGCGGTCCTGACCACTGAACCGCCCGGCACGGGGTACAGGTCTCGGCGGCCGGGAAACCGAACCGGTCGGTGGGTCCGGAATCGGTGCGATGGCCGTCGTCGGTCCGGTAATCGGCGGAATGTGCCGTTCCGTTTGGTTTCCGGAGGGCACACTGGATCCGGCAGTGCCCGTGCGACCACGGGGCAGGATGGTTTCCGCAGGGCCCGGGGCAGCCCACGGAGGAATGGGGCCGCGGGCCCCCGGGAGCAGAAGGGGCGCCTGGTGTTCACAAGCGTATTGATGATCGAGAAGGCCCTGACGTCCGCCGACGTGGAGTTCGTCACTACGTTGCACGGGGAGGAGCCGGTCTCCTTCCAGGTGCTGCTCCAGCCGCGCGGCGAGCAGGCGGACCGGCTGCTGCGGGCCATCGACGACGTCGCGCTCGGCGAGCTCGACGAGGCCGTCCGTGAGGGGGAGACACCGGAGGGCGAGGAAGCGCTGAGTGTCGGGCAGCGGGCGCTGGAGGTCTCGCTCGCGGCGCTGCGGGCCTCCGGGAGCGAGGCCGAGGGGCGGCTGATCGAGGATCATCCGCTGGACGCGCTGAAGTCCCTGGTGGAGGAGGTCGGCGCGGACGAGGTCATCGTGCTGACCGACCCCCATTACGTGGAGGAGTTCTTCCACCGGGACTGGGCCTCCCGGGCACGGCACAAGGTGGGTGTGCCGGTGCTGAAGCTGTTCTCGCACAGCAAGGCGTAGTGCCTGGCACAGTGCCGCGCGCTCCTGAAATAGGCTGTGGGCGCTAACCGTCCTTGAACGCTCTTGGAGATCCGCATGGCACCCGGCCTTCCCACCGCCATGGACCGACCGCACTTCATCGGCATCGGCGGGGCCGGAATGTCGGGGATCGCGAAGATCCTCGCGCAGCGCGGGGCCGTCGTGGCCGGCAGCGACGCCAGGGAGTCGGCGACGGCCGAGGCGCTGCGGGCGCTGGGGGTGACGGTGCGCATCGGGCACGCCGCCGAGCACCTGGCCGACGACGCCAGCTGTGTGGTCGTGTCCTCGGCGATCCGGCAGGACAACCCCGAGCTGGCCCGCGCCGCCGAACTCGGCATCCCCGTCGTGCACCGCTCCGACGCGCTCGCCGCCCTGATGGAGGGCCTGCGCCCGATCGCGGTCGCCGGCACGCACGGCAAGACGACCACGACCTCCATGCTGGCCGTGTCGCTCAGCGAGCTGGGCCTGAAGCCGTCGTACGCGATCGGCGGCGACCTGGACGCGCCCGGCTCCAACGCGCTGCACGGCGAGGGCGAGATCTTCGTCGCCGAGGCGGACGAGTCGGACCGCAGCTTCCACAAGTACGCGCCCGAGGTCGCCATCGTCCTCAACGTCGAGCTCGACCACCACGCCAACTACGCGTCGATGGACGAGATCTACCAGTCGTTCGAGACGTTCGTGGACCGTGTCACCGAGGGCGGCACGCTGGTGATCGCGGCCGATCAAGAGGGCGCGCGGGAGCTGACGCGCCGGGTCGCGGGTCGCGGTGTGCGGGTGGTGACGTACGGCGAGTCCGAGGACGCCGGCGTGCGCATCCTGTCGGTCGTGCCGCAGGGCCTGAAGAGCGAGGTCACCGTGGTGCTGGAGGGCAAGGAACTGACCTTCACGGTCTCCGTGCCCGGCCGCCACTACGCGCACAACGCGGTGGCCGCGCTCGCGGCGGGCGTCGCGCTCGGCGTCCCCGCCGAGGAGCTGGCCCCGGCCCTGGCGGCGTACACGGGCGTGAAGCGGCGGCTCCAGCTCAAAGGCGAGGCCGCGGGAGTGCAGGTCATCGACTCCTACGCGCACCACCCCACCGAGATGACCGCCGACCTGGAGGCCATGCGCGGGGCGGCGGGTGACGCCCGGATCCTGGTCGTCTTCCAGCCGCACCTCTTCTCGCGGACCCAGGAGCTGGGCAAGGAGATGGGCCAGTCCCTGGCCCTGGCGGACGCCTCGGTCGTGCTGGACATCTACCCGGCCCGTGAGGACCCGATCCCCGGCGTGACCAGCGAGCTGATCATCGAGGCGGCCCGGGCGGCGGGCGCGGACGTGACGCCGGTACACGACAAGGCGGACGTGCCCGCCGTGGTCGCGGGAATGGCGAGGCCGGGGGATCTCGTTCTCACCATGGGAGCGGGCGACGTCACCGACCTCGGCCCGCACATCCTGGACCGTCTGTCGAACTGAGGGGCTGGAGGCTCATGCCGTACGACGTCGAGAAGCCGGACGAGCAGTGGCGCGCGGAGCTGACCCCGGGCGAGTACGCGGTCCTGCGCCAGGCGGCCACGGAGCCCGCCTTCACCGGTGAGTACACCGACACCAAGACCCGGGGCGTCTACTCCTGCCGCGCCTGCGGGGCGGAGCTGTTCACCTCCGACACGAAATTCGAGTCCCACTGCGGCTGGCCGTCCTTCTTCGACCCGAAGGACACCGACGCGGTGGAACTGATCGAGGACCGTTCCCACGGCATGGTCCGCACGGAGGTGCGCTGCGCCCGCTGCGGCTCCCACCTCGGGCACGTCTTCGAGGGTGAGGGCTATCCGACACCCACCGACCAGCGGTACTGCATCAACAGCATCGCGCTGCGGCTGACGCCCGTCGACAGCTGAGGCGGGCCGCGGTCACCGGATCCGGCACTCCTTCACCGTGAGGGGTTTCGTGTCCCCCGCGGTGCGGCTGCACAGCACGCGGGTGTCGGCCGTGCCGTCGGCCGCGCGGCGGACCCGCTTGAGGACGATGCTGTGGCCGGTGCGGTCGCCGTACAGCGGGGCCCGGGTGAAGTCGATGGTGCCGGTGGCCATGCCCTCGATCTCGACGCTGCGCAGGTTCACCCAGGTCGAGGCGCGGCTCTGCGGCCGGTCGTCGCGGGTGGCCGCCCAGTACAGGGCGCGGGTCGCGTCGTGGGCCAGGGCGGTCTGGCCGCTGGCCAGGGCCGGACTGTCGTAGCGCACGCGCCGGCCCTGCAGACCGGGCAGGTACGCGGCGGCCGAGAGGTAGAAGGTCGTCTTGGTGGCGGCCGACTCCAGCTCGGCCAGGGCCGCGTGGTACAGCGTGACCTTCGGCGCGACGGACTGCCCGCCGGCGGTGAAGTCGGCTTTGGACAGGTCGTCGCCCGTGAGGATGGACAGGGGCTTTCCGGCGCAGCCCGGCTCGGTGCCCAGCTGGGTCATCAGGGGATCGATGTCCTCCACCCGGCCCGCGAAGTAGATCACGGACGGGACCCGGCCGCCCCGGCAGATCTCCTGGGCGTGCGAGCGGAGTTCGGGCTTGCCACCGCTGAGGACGTAGCGGCGCGGCTCGAGCCGGGCGAAGCCCTGCCGGCGCAGCATCTCCTGGCCGTAGCGGGCCTGTTCGTCGGTGTACAGGTCGTCGGTGTTCGCCGTGTCGCGGGCGAGGACGAGGCCGTACTGCCGTCGGTCCGGTCTGCGCAACTGGGCCGCGATCAGGCCGAGTTGCTCGATCTGCCACTCGTCGGTGGCGGCCAGGCTGAACCAGTTGGCGAACTCGCGGGGCAGATACGTGGCGGAGTTGGTGCCGGAGACGACCGGGAGGCCGGCCTCCAGCAGGGTGCGCGTCGTCGCCCTGCTCGACTCCAGGTCGCGGCCCGTGCCGACGACCCCCACCACGGTCGGGTCGTCGGCGGCGTACGCGGCGATGGCCTTGGCCATCTCCTTCTGGTGGCCCAGGTCCACGCCGCCGTTGGCGACCAGGACGCGCAGCTTCACACTGGAGTTCTTGTTGATCACGGCCTGCGCCAGATGGACACCCGCCAGCTCCTCGGCGCCCTTCACGAAGGACGAGCCGGCCGGGTCGGCGCTCAGCGGGCCGGCGTAGACGACGGTGACGTACTTGCCGGAGTGGCGTGCGAGGACGTCCGCGTTCTGCCCGGCGATGCGGTCCTCCAGTTCGTCCACCGTCCAGGGCGTTTCGTCGTCGGCGGTCAGTGTCCTGATCTCGTCGGAGGGCTTGGGGGCGGGCAGCCAGTCGGCGAAGCGGACGCCGCCCGTCGCTATGCCTATGCACTCCGTGTCGCCGCCGGGCGTCCGTTCGAGCCGGGTGTCGCGGTTGGCGGTCAGTACGGATGCCGAGCAGTACCGGTCCTGGAGGGAGTCGGCGCGCATGACGGTGCCGGCGGCCAGCAGGACGGTCACCAGGACCAGGGTGTGCAGGGCCCACACCAGCCGGGCGAGCGTCGGCCGGGTGGCGGCCCGCAGATGGCGGTGGCGTTCCTCGACGGGACCGAGCTGGTCGTGCGGCAGCGGTATCTTCATCACCCAGGGCAGGACGGACCGCTCCCGGCTGGGCGACTGCTCGGCGCGCAGGTCGCGTGCCCACTCCCGGTACCAGGTGCGCAGCCGCTCGCCGAACCGGGGCGGTACGGGTTCGGGGTCGGGCGCCGTCCGGACCACGCCGCGCTCCAGGCGCGGCACCTCGTCGGAGCGGACCGCGGCGACCACCAGCAGCGGATCGAGCTCGCTGCGCCGGCTGCGGACGTCGCTGATCGCCCTGATCAGTTCGATGCCGCCGTTGCGGTCGTCCGCGTGCGGCAGGAACAGCATGGGCGGGCGCGGCCGTTTGAAGCCGCGCAGGTCCCAGCTCCAGCGGCGGTGGTTGTCCCGCAGGTCCTCCCGCAGCGCCAGCACGCACAACTGGAGGTGGAAGTCGCCGCCCGCCGTGAGCGCCTCGGCCACGTCGTACGCCCGGGCCGCGATCGCCTTCCAGGAGCGCACCGGCCGCAGCAGCGACACCTCGGTCGGATCGTCCTGGTCCGCCGCCCTGAGGAAGGTCGTCGTCATGAACCAGCGGCTCTCCCGGCGCAGCCACAGGAAGATCGGCGCCCGCCCCGGCAGGACGTAGTTGAGGACGGTCAGCAGCAGCAGGAAGGCGAGGCCGGCCGCCACCGCCACGAACCAGTCGCTGCGGGCGAGGAGTGCGGCGAGCACGGTCACGAGGCTCGCGGGCAGGATGTGCGCCATGTCGAACAGCGGCAGGCCCGAGCGCCACCGCGCGGTGCCCTTCGGGCGCCAGCGCTGCCGGGCCAGCTGGTCGAGCAGCCGCTGCCGCTGGTCCTGCCCGGCCTCGGGGCTGCCCGGGGCGGGCGCCGGCCACGTGTCGCCGAGCGCCGCGACCGCGTCGTCGATGGCGTGCACCAGCCGCAGCCGCGGGAACGCGTAGCGCCGGTAGACCGCCTTCGGGCCGCCCCACTTCTTCGGGTCGCTCAGCGCCCGCACCATGGCCGCGGCCCGGCGCACCTCCGTCGGGCCCTCGTAGACGTCCTGCGCTACCGCGCAGCGCGTGCCGTGCGCCTCCTGGCCCGTGTACAGCTGCCGGACCAGCCCGGTCACGGCGTCGTCGTCCGCGCTGTCCTGCGCGTGCACGACGAACACCGGCATCGGCGGCTCGGTGCTCGTGCGGAAGTCCTGGATGAGGATTTCCAGCTGATCCTGGAGGTGGACCGCGGCGCCGGTCTCCGGCATGCCGTCATGTCCCCCAGGGCAGTCCGGCGGCGTGCGATCTGTGTTCACCATGGGCAACCCCCGTTCACCTTCGGTGACTTACGAGGCTAGCCGCTGTGAGTGGGGTGCGAGTGGGTGACGGACGAACTTCAGGAACGTTTCGGCTGGTCTGCTCGGCCAAAGGTCTTGAAGGGACGGCCTTGAATCGGCGAGCCACCGGCCGGTTGACTTTTGGCTGAGCCAGCCACAGGATTCCCGGGGTGACCCACTCCGCGCCGCTGCCTCCCGCCCTCGACGAGGCCGCCCACCGCTGCCTCGTCGCCGGTTTCGCCGGCACCACGACCGTGCCCGACACCCTCAAGCGGCTCATCGACCAGGGCCTCGGCGGGGTCATCCTCTTCACCCGGAACGTGCGCGACGCCCAGCAGGTGCGCCGGCTCACCGACGCCCTGCGGGCCCTGCGGCCCGACCTCATCGTGGGCATCGACAACGAGGGCGGCGGCATCGGTCACCTGGTCGCCGCGGGCGCGCCGGACGTGCCCGGCTCCTACGCACTCGGCGTCGCCGACGACCCGGCCCTCACCGCCCGCTGCGCCGACGCGCTCGCCGGGCATCTGGCCACGCTCGGCATCACCGCCTCCTACGCCCCCGTGGCCGACCTCCAGCACCATCCGCGCAACCCGATCGTGCGCACCCGCTCCTTCGGTGCCGAGCCCGCGCTCGCCGCCCGGCATCTGCGGGCCTGGATCACCGCCACCGAGCGGCGGGGCGTCGCCTCCTGCGCCAAGCACTTCCCCGGCCACGGCGGCACCGAGACCGACAGCCATCACGGCATCGCCGTCGACCCGCGGTCGTACGACGAACTGCGCGCCGACCTCGAACCGTTCCGCGCGGCCGTCGACGCCGGCGTGCCGATGCTCATGAGCGCGCATGTCGTCTTCCCGGCGCTGGACCCCGAGCGGCCCGCCACCCTGAGCCGCCGCATCCTGGGCGATCTGCTCCGCCACGAGCTCGCCTTCGACGGAGTCCTGGTCAGTGACGCGCTGGAGATGAAGGCCATAGCCGACCGCTACGGCGAGGCCGCCGGGGCGCGGATCGCCCTGGCGGCGGGTGCCGACCAGGTCATCGTGGCCGTGCCGGACCTGGAGGTCACCCTGGCCTGCCGGGACGCGGTGCGGGGCGCGCTGCGCACCGGTGCGCTGGCCGAGGAGCGGCTGTGGGAGGCCGCCGGGCGGGTGCGGCGGCTCGCCGCACGCTACGCGGTGACGGACGGGGCGGTCGGGGGCTGGGACGCGGGGGCCGGGCTGGAGGGCGCCCGCCGGGCCGTCCGCGGCGGCCCGGTGCCGGCCGGCGTGCGGGGCGCCCACGTCGTCGACCTGTACCCGCCGCCGCACCCCGTGCTCAACTGGGGCGGGGAGGACCTGCTGACGGAGGTGCGCGCCGTCGACCCCACGGCCACGGGGACGGCGGTCACCGGGGAGCCTGCGGATCCGGCCGCCGTGGTGGCGGGCATCCTCGGCGCGTCCGGCGACGCGCCGCTGGTCGTCGCCACCTGCGACGCCGGGCTGCACCCCTGGCAGGAACGGCTGCGGACCGCCCTGCTGGCCCGTCGGCCCGATGCCGTACGGGTCGACACCGGGCTGCCGGAGCGGGGAGCGCTGTGCTCCTACGGGCGGGGGCGGGTGAATCTGCGGGCGATCGCGGAGGTACTGGCGGGCGGCTGAGCCCTATGGCGTCGCCTGCGGCGGCTCTACGGCATCCCGGCGGTATCCGTGCGGCGTCGCCTGCCTGCGGCGGCTGCACGGCGCCCCGGCGGCGGCTCTACGGCAACCCTGCGGCATCCGCGCGGCTTCCCTGCGGCACCCCTATGGCACCCGTACGACCTCCTTGATGCCGCGGGCCGCCAGGTGGGCGGCGTCGTCCGCCCGGGCCGCCAGGACCACCGCCGGGCGGACGCCCTCGGTGCGCAGGGTCATCCACGCGTCGAAGTACGCGCCTCCCGGGCCGGACACGGAACGCGTGGACGGCGTGCAGTCCAGGACCAGGGCCGTGTCGCGGGGGCGGGCCGGGTGGTGCCCCGCGCGGACCTCCGCGACCGTCTCGGCGAGGGCGGTCGCGATCGGCTTGGCGCTGCCCCGCGCGTCGAACAGGCCCAGGGTGTACTCCAGTTCCGGGTAGTCGGCCAGGGCGCGGTCCACGTCGTGGGAGCACCACCACGTCACGCCCCACAGGCCCTCGCACCCGGCCGCGTTCCGTACGGTCGCCCGGGCGAACCCGGGCGCGTCGGCCGCCGGGATGTGTGGTTCGGGGGCGCCCGTCTCCTGGACCCAGACCGGGCGGGCCGGGTCCTCCGCGTAGGCCTTGGCGAGTTCCGTGCCGTACTCGGCGAGGTGCAGCACCTGCGGGGAGCGGGGGCCGTAGCGGCGGGCGCAGTCGCCGGAGAACACCCAGGGGTGGACGGTGGTGACGTCGCCCTTGCGGGCCGAGGCCTCAGGGGTGAAGGGATGGTCGTCGCCGTACCAGGCGGCGTCGTAGGCGGAGTGGGTCGCGAGCCGGCCCGGCGGCAGGTGCTCGCGGGTGGCGGCCAGCAGGGTGTCGAGGTAGTGGTCCACCTCGTCCGGGGTCACCGGGTTGTGCTCGACCAGGTTGTTGAGCTCGTTGCCGAGCTGGAGACCGATGAGGTTGGGGCGGCCGGCGAGGGCGCGGCCGAGGGTCCGCAGGAGTTCGGCCTGGGCGGCGACGGCCTCCGGGTCGGTGAAGACATTGCGGTGGTGCCAGCTGCGGGTCCACTCCGGGTAGAAGTCGAAGCTGGACAGATGGCCCTGCACGCCGTCCACGAGGACGTCCAGACCGGCCTCGGCGGCCAGGTCGACCAGGTGCGTCAGCTGGTCGACCGCGGCGGTGCGGATGAGTGTGCGGTTGGGCTGGAGGAGCGGCCAGAGGTGGAAGACCCGGACGTGGTCGAGGCCGAGCGCGGCGATCTGGTCCAGGTCCTCGCGGGCGTGCTTCGGGTCGAAGTCGTGCCAGGAGTGGAACCAGCCGCGGCGGGGCGTGTAGTTGACGCCGAAGCGGAGCGTGGGGATGGGATCCTCCTCGGGTCGAGGCCTGCCTGGTGCTTGCCCTGGATGAATACATCAATCACCATAGTCGGCAATGGGTAATGAATTGAACCAGGAGCGTCAAGGCGTCTCGGCCCTGGTGATCGGAATCGACGCGGGCGGCACGCGGACCCGTGCGGTCCTGGCGACGGCGGACGAGGGGCGTCCGGTGGGCGAGGGCGCCGCCGGGCCGGGCAACGCGCTGACCGTGCCGTCGCCGCAGCTCACCGAACACCTCGTCGAGGCCGTCGGGCGGGCCGTGCCGGAGCCGGTCCGGGACCGGGTCGTGGCCGTGGCCGGCGGTTTCGCGGGCGCGACCGGCGCCGCCGCCGACGAGCCGGGGCGGCGCAACGCCTTGACCGCCCTCACCGCCGCCCTGCACCGGCTGGGCATCGACGCCGGCCCGCCGGTCATCGGCAGCGACATCGAAGCGGCCTTCGCCTCCGCGCCGGGCGCCCCGTCCGACGGTCTCGCCCTGGTGGCCGGCACGGGCGCGGTCGCCATGCGCGTCACCGGCCGCCGTGCCGTCACCACCGTGGACGGCGACGGCTGGCTCCTAGGCGACGACGGCAGCGGCTTCTGGATCGGCCGCGCGGCGGTACGGGCCGCGCTGCGCATGGCCGACGGCAGGGGCGCGCCGACCGCACTGGCGGAGGCGGTGGGGCGGGAACTCGGACTGCCGGGCGACGTCCTGCCCGGCGGTGGCGCGGCCGGTGGCGCGGTGCGGAGACTGTCCCCGGACGTGGTCCCGGGCACCGCGGAGGGCACGTCCCGTGACGGGCGGCAGGAGGGCGTACCGCCGGTGACGGGGCCGAGCGCTGAGGGTGGGTGGTCGGCGGGTCCGGGGCAGTCAGGAGGGGGCGGGGACATGGGTGGGCGGTCGGCGGGGCCGGGGCGGTCTGGAGGGGCCGGGGCTGTGGGGGGAGGGCCGGGGGAGACCGGTGTGGACGGGGACGCGACCGGCGTGACCGGACCTGCGGAGGGCGCGCCGGGCCACGGGCGGAAAGAGGCAGCGCGGCCGGGGCCCGGGGCGAGCGCCGCGGGTGGGCGGTCGGCGGGTCCGGGGCCGTCCGGAGGGGCCGGGGACATGGGTGGGCGGTCGGCGGATCCGGGGCGGCCCGGAGGGGCTGGGGGTGAGGGCTCTGCGGATCAGCCGCGGAGCGGCGTGGTTGGCGGCGCGGGTGGAGGGCCAACGGGCCCGGGGCAGGCAGGTGTTGCCGGGGGCGCGGGGCAGGCCGGAGTGGGCAGGGGCACCGCGCAGTCCGGCGTGGCCAGAGGCCCGGGCCAGGTCGGTGTTGCTGGGGCTTCGGTCGTGGGGCGGCGGCCCCTTCCGCCCCACGACCACATCCCCTGGTCCCGCCCCCACCGCGAGGCCTACCGCAGGCACCTGCTCCCCGCCGTCATGGCCGAGCCCCCCATCCGTCTGGCGCGGCTCGCGCCGCTGGTCGTCGCGGCGGCGCGGGACGTCGGGGATCCGGTCGCCCTGGCGATTCTCGACGAGGCGGCGGATCAACTCACCGAGAGCGTGCGGGCGTTGGAGCCGAAAGCCGGGGAACGGGTGGTCGCCACCGGTGGGCTGCTCGGGCCCGACGGGCCCCTCACCGACCGCCTCGAGGCCCGTCTCCGTGCCCTCGGCCTGACCCTCGACTGGGTCCCCGACGGCTGCCGGGGCGCCGTCGCCCTGGCCCGCCTCGCCCACGGCGGCCGTACGTGACCGCCACCCGGCAGGGCACGCCCCTGTACCGCGACCCCGCCGCCCCGGTCGACGCCCGCGTCCGTGACCTGCTCTCCCGTATGACCCTGCGCGAGAAGGCCGGCCAGCTCAACCAGCGGATGTACGGCTGGGACGCCTACCGCCGCACCCCCGACGGCGGCTTCGAACTCACCGACGCCCTGTACGCCGAGACCGAGCGCTTCGCCGGACTCGGCGCGCTGTACGGGCTGCTGCGCGCCGACGCCTGGTCCGGGGTGGACCACGCCACCGGTTCCGGCGCGCCGGACGGCGCTGAACTGGCCCACCTCGTCCAGCGCCACGTCGTCGCGTGCAGTCGCCTCGGCATCCCCGCCCTGTTCGTCGAGGAGATGCCGCACGGGCACATGGCCCTCGACGGCACGGTTCTGCCCGTCAACCTGGCCGTCGGCGCCGGCTGGGACCCCGGACTGTACGAGCGGGCCGCCGCGCACGCCGCCGCCGAACTGCGCGCCCGGGGCGGGCATGTCGCCCTGGTCTCGGCGCTCGACATCGCCCGTGATCCACGCTGGGGGCGCACCGAGGAGTGCTTCGGCGAGGATCCGTATCTGGCCGCACGGCTGACGGAGGCGCTGGTGCGCGGCATGCAGGGCGCGCCCGCTCCGTACTTCCCCGCCGACAAGGCCCCCGTCGTCCTGAAGCACTTCGCCGGACAAGGAGCCACCGTCGGCGGCCGCAACTCCGCCGAGTCCGAGCTCGGGCTCCGGGAGCTGCACGACATCCACCTCCCCGCCGCCCGCGCCGGGGTCCGGGCCGGGGCCGCCGCCGTCATGGCCGCCTACAACGAGGTGGACGGCCTGCCCTGCTCCGGCAACCGCGCCCTGCTCCACGAACTGCTCAGAGAGCGCTGGGGTTTCCAGGGCCTCGTCATGGCGGACGGGCTGGCCGTGGACCGGCTGGCCCGGATCACCGGGGACAAGGTCTCCGCGGGCGCCCTCGCGCTCGACTCGGGTGTGGATCTGAGCCTGTGGGACGAGGGGTTCACGCATCTGGAGGCGGCGGTCGAGCGAGGCCTGGTGAGCGAGGCCGCTCTCGACGAGGCCGTGGCGCGCGTCCTGCGGCTGAAATTCCGCCTGGGGCTGTTCGAACAGCCCTACCGCACTTGCCCATTGCCTCCCCCGGCCGTCGGACGCGACCTGAGCACCGCCCTCGCCCGCGCCGCCGTCACCCTCCTCCGCAACGACCACGACCTGCTGCCCCTATCCCCGGGGACCGTCTCCCGTATCGCCGTCCTGGGCTCGCACGCCGACACCGTCACCCACCAACTGGGCGACTACACCGCCCCGCAACGGCCCGGCACTGGCACCAGTGTCCTCGACGGGCTGCGCAATCTCGCCCCGCCCGGCGTCGACATCCGCCACGCCCGGGGCTGCGCCCTCACCGGCGGCGACATGTCCGGCATCCCCGAGGCGATCGCCCAGGCCGCCGCATGCGATGTCGCCGTGCTGGTGCTGGGCGGCAGCAGCACGCGCTCGGCCGGGACCGAGTTCGACGCCAACGGGGCCGCGCGCACCGTCGTCTCCGAGATGACCTGCGGCGAGGGCGTCGACCTGGCCGGACTGCGGCTGGGCGAGGCGCAGTACGCGCTCCTGGACGCCGTCGTCGCGACGGGGACGCCGACCGTGGTCGTGCTGATCCAGGGCCGCCCGCACGTCGTGCCGGACACGGCGGCCGCGCTGCTCACCGCCTGGTACCCCGGCCCGTGGGGCGGTGAGGCGATCGCCGAGGTGCTGCTCGGGCTCGCCGAGCCGGCCGGCCGCCTGCCGCTCTCCGTGCCCCGCTCAGCGGCCCAGCTCCCCGTCTACTACAACCACAAGGACACCGAGTACGGCGGCTACGTGGACGACATCGCCGAGCCGCTGCACTCCTTCGGTCACGGACTGTCGTACACGACCTTCGCGTACGGCCCGCCGCGGCTGTCCGGGCACGGGGTCGAGGCCGACATCACCAACACCGGTCGGCGACATGGCCGTTCCGTCGCCCAGCTCTATCTGCGCCGGCTGCGGACCACCGTCTGGCCCCGCACGCTCGAACTGCACGGTTTCCGGGTCGTCGACCTGGCGCCGGGCGAGACCCGCACGGTCACGTTCCCGCTCGGCGCCGATTTCGCCGCCGCCGTTCCGCCCGGCACGGTGGTCGAGTTCCGCGTCGCCGCGTCCGCGCGGGCCGCCCTGACCGCCGTACCGACTCAGAGTTTCACGGCCCCCGAGGAAACGCCTTTGTAGAACCAGCGCTGGGTGATGACGAACAGCACGAGCACGGGGATCACGGAGATCACCGAGCCCGCCATCACCATCCGCTGGTCGTAGCCGAAGGACGAGGTCTGGAGCCGGGCCAGGCCCAGCGTCAGCGTGAAGTGGTCCTCGGTGCGCAGCACGATCAGCGGCCACAGGAAGTCGTCCCAGGCGCTGATGAAGGTGTTGATGGTGACGACGAGGATCGCGCCGTAGGCGGAGGGCAGATACAGGTACCGGAAGCGTTTCCACTCGCCCGCCCCGTCCAGCATCGCCGCGTCCTCGATCTCGCGCGGCACGGCGAGGAACGCGGCCCGCATGATGAGGACGTTGATCGCGGCGACGAAGCCGGGCAGCCAGACCCCGGCCAGGTGGTCGGCCAGGCCCATGTCCCGGATGCTCAGGAACAACGACACCATGATCGACTCGAAGGGGAACATCATGGACGCCAGCAACACGATCCAGACCAGCTTGCGGCCCTTCCAGCCGGGCTTGGACAGCATGTAGCCGGCCATCGTCGAGAAGACGAGCTGGCTGGTGATGGACAGCAGGGCGACGACCACACTGTTGCGGATGTACGTCCACACCGGCACCTGGTCGAAGACCTCGCGGTACGCCCGCAGCGACGGGTGACGGGGGATCAGGGAGGCGCCCGCACCGAAGACGTCCTCACCCGCGCCCTTGAGGGACGACAGCAGCTGCCACAGCAGGGGGCCGACGGTGATGAAGAGGACGAACACCAGCAGCAGGTAGCGGACGACCAGTTCGCGCGGGCGGCCGTAGTCCCGCCAGCGGGGCATCAGGCGGCGGCGCTTGTCGACGGCGGTCGTCATGCCTCGTCCTCCTTCGTCAGGCGCTGGGCGAGCAGCGTGAGGCCAAGGGTGAGTGCGAATAGGGCGACACTGACCGCCGCGCCGTAGCCGGCGTTGCCGGTGAGCGGGTCGAGGCCGACGTCGCGGATGTAGAAGGGCAGGGTGCGGTCGGCACCGCCGGGGCCGCCGGTGGCACCGCCCAGCATGTAGATCTCGGTGAAGACCCGCAGCGAGCCGATGCCGGTCAGGGTGCCGACCAGCATCATCGACTGGCGGACGCAGGGCACGGTGATGTGCCAGAACCGGCGCGCGGCACCCGCCCCGTCCACGGCCGCCGCCTCGTGCAGTTCCCTGGGGACGTTACCGAGGGCGGCCAGGTAGAAGATCATGTACCAGCCGAGGCCCTTCCACAGGGTCAGGCCCATCGCCGAGAGCAGGATCAGCCACGAGTCGGACAGGAACGGGATGGCCTCGCGGATGAGGTGCGCCTTCTGCAACCAGGTGTTGACCAGTCCCTGGTCGCTCAGCAGCCACTGCCAGCTCAGGCCCACGACCACGCTGGAGGCCAGGACCGGCGTGTAGAACGCCGAGCGGAAGAAGCCGATGCCCGGCAGGTTCTTCTCCACGAGGATCGCGAGCAGCAGCGGCAGCAGCACCATCAGCGGGACCACGAACAGCGCGTACAGCAGGCTGTTGCGGGTGGCCACCCAGAAGTCCGGATCGCCCAGCATCCGGCGGTAGTTCTCCAGGCCGACGACGTCGTACGCGCCGCCGAGCGGCTTGGCGTCGGTGAAGGAGACGACGACCGTGTTGAGGAACGGGAAGACCCCGAAGACGGTCGCGCCGAGGATCGCCGGGGTCATCCACAGCCACGGCAGCCACCAGCGGCGGTAGAGCGCCGCGCCCCCCGCGTCGGCGCTCGGGCCGGGCGTGACGAAGCGGAGGGCGCGGCGCAGGGGCCCCGGCGGACGGTGCGAGGGGGAAGCGCCGGGGCGGCGGGCGCCCGCACCCGGGGGAGCGGGGACGGGCGCCTGGTGGACGGTCGGCTGGGTCATCCTCAACTGCCCTGCTCGATGAGCTGGTTCGCCTTGGACTGCGCCTCCTTCAGAGCGTCCTCGGCGCTCTTCTTGCCCTGCATGGCCAGCTGGATCTGGGCCGAGATGGCGTTCAGCTCGCCGGGCGTCAGCGCGATCTCGTCGGCCGTGGCGGTCTTGCGGTCACTGGCGACGATCTTGCGGGCCTCGGCGAAGGGGTCGTCGCCCTTGACCGACTGGAAGAACGGGTCGTTCAGGGAGGCCGTGGTGGACGGGAAGATGACGACGTTCGGGTCCTTCGCCCAGGCGAGCTGGTTCTCGGCGTTCGTCAGGAACCGCGCGAAGGCCAGCGCCGTCGAGGCGTTCTTGCTGGTGGACGCCACGCCGATGTACTGCGGGGCGCCGACGGTGTGGCCGAGGGCGTCCAGCATGAAGGGGGCCACGCCGGTCTTCTTGTAGACGCTCGGGTTGTTCTGCTGGATGAACCGCAGGAAGTTGGGGTTGGTGGGGCCGTAGACCAGCTTGCCCTGCCCGTAGACGTTGGCCGGGTCCTGCGTGGAGGACAGGGAGTCCCTCGGCATGCCGCCGGCCTTGTAGAGCTTCGTCATGGCCTCGACCCACCGGGCCGTCTTCGGATCGTCGGCGAAGGTGAACTTCTTGCCGTCCGGGGAGAGGATCTTGATGTCCATCTGCTGCCAGTCGGCGGGGATGCGCAACTGCGGGTTGGCGAGGAACGCGTAGTACTCGCCGTCGGAGGCCTTGGCTATCTTCTCCGCGTCGTCGAACAGGCCGAGGACGGTCGTCGGAGGTTTCGCCGGGTCCAGGCCCGCCTTCTCCATCAGGTCGGTGTTGAAGGTCTGCACGATGCCGCCGGAGTACCAGGGCAGCACGCTGTGCACCTTCTTGCCGTCCGCGTCGGCGTACACGCTGGACTTCCACAGCGCGGGCGCGAACGGCTTGCCCGCGTCCGGGGCCTTGTCGTCCAGGTTCAGCAGGTAGCCGTTCTTCGTCAGCGCCACCGCCGTGTTGACGTTGATGTTCACCACGTCCGGCAGCGTGCAGCCCTGTGCGTCGGCGACCAGGCGCTGGGTGAAGGTGGCGTCGCCCGGGTCGTCGATCCAGTTGACCTCGGTGCCGGGGTGCGCCTGCTCGAAGGCGTCGATGACGCCGTTGAAGTACTTCCCGAAGTCCTTCTTCAGGTTGGTGGTCTGGAAAGTGATCTTTCCCTTGACGTCCCCGGAGAGCGTGCCGGAACCGACGTTGCCCTTGTCGACCTTGCAGCCGCCGGCGGTGGCGTCGCCACCGTCGGAACCGCCGCCGGCCAGGCCGCAGCCGGCGGCCGTCAGCGTCAGGACGACCAGACAGGTCAGGGATCCGGTGAGTCTTCTTGCGCGCATTGCTGCCCTCCTGGGACCAGTCATGCTGGATCAAATCACCAAGTTGGACTTCGATTGATGAAAAGGTGGACCAGAATTCATCGGAGGTCAATGGTTTGCCGTGTTGCTGTTCGGTTGCGTACGGCGCTCAGTGGCGGTGTTCGTGGTCCGGCTGGGAGGGATCGCCGGGGTGTTCGTGGCCTTCGGCGTACACGACGTCGGCCCTTGCCTGGTCGAGCCAGTCGAAGAAGGCGCGTCGGGCTGCGGCGTGCCGCAGCTGCCGTGCGATGCCGTCTTGGACATGCTCGTAGGGCTGGATGTCCGAGGGGTCCGGGGCGTTGTAGGGGTCGACGCCGCGGCGCAGTGCCTCGGGAGTGAGGAAGCGGTCCTGGTTGCGGTCGTAGTAGTCCCGTACGGCCGTTTCCGGGATGTGCTGTTCGCGTTCCAGGGCGGCGAGCAGAGCTCGGGCGGCGGGGGAGTGGGCGAGGGCTGCGGCGATGATGCTGCCCAGGTCGGCGACGTCGGTTTCCGGAATGGTGAGCAGGTGCATCGGCAGGACGTCGTCCGGTGGGGGCAGGCCGCGTGCTGCGCAGGCGTGGCGGGCGAGTTCGTCGGTGACGATGACCTGGGTTGCCCAGCGTCTTCGTTGGCGGGCTGCGCGGGCGGAGAGTGCAGCGCCATGCCCGTGTGCGGGTGCCGCGCCGTTGTGGCTGGTCGCGCAGTTCCCCGCGCCCCTGAGGGCATCGGTGCGGAGGAATGTTTCCACGTGCTGCTTGGGGATCGGTTTGCCTCGGATGCTTGCCGCGTAGTCCTGCGTCATGGCGTCACCCGCAGCTCGACGGCCCTCGTGTAGGCCACGCAGCCGTGCCAGGCGGTCTTCGCCATCAGCCAGTACGAACCCGGGGGGATCGCGGCGCCGTTCACCTCGATCACGGACTCGACCTGTTCCCCGCCGGGCACCGTGAAGCCCTGGCAGGCCGGGGTGACTCCGGGCCAGGTCCCCCACGAGGACACGGCCCACAGGGTGCCGTTGACGGGGCCACGGGTGGGGTTGCGCAGGGTCACGGGGACCCGGATGCGTTCGCCCCGGCGTACGGTCACCCGTTCAACTCCCGGATTCGTCACCAGAGTCGGGCCCGTGCGCCCGTCCGGCACGTCCAGGGCTGCCACGTCCTCGTACGTCTGGCCGCCGTGGGACAGTCGCGCGGCGAGCCAGTGCCGGCCGGGGACGGGGTCCGGCGGGGGTGTCACCGTGATGTCCGTGAGGGTGAAGCCGCCCGGGCCGAGTGTGTACGGGAGTGTGGCGGGCTCGGTGCGCCAGCCGGGCGGTGCCTCGAAGGTCACCGTGCCCGAGACGGGCGCGTCGGTGAGCTCGGAGGAGACCCGGACGGTCGCGGTGACCGGGCCGTCGGCGGTGAGGGCGGTGGGGGAGAGGTACACGGCGACCGGCATGTTGCCGCGTGGGGCGGGGCCGGAGTTGTGCAGCCAGTAGCGGGTGGCGACGGGCTGCGCGGGCTCGTGGGGGCCGATGCCCGGTCCGGCCGCGCTTTCCGGCGCGTGGGCCGGCGCGGCGAGGAGGGTGGCGACCTCGAAGCCGGTCAGGTCGGCTTCGAGGCCGCCGGTCTCGTCCGGGGTGAGCGGCGCCCCGGGCCTCTCCAGGACGTCGGCGCGGGCGCCCGCCGCCCATGCCACCGGCCCGGAGACGCGTGCCCGTACCGGGCGGCCGTCGACCTCGTGCACGCGGACGACGAGGCCCCGTCCGGGATCCACGGGTGCCTGGCTGCCCCGGGCCAGCGGGGAGCCGAGCGGCTTGAGCGCGTCGAGCAGCACCTGGCCGGCGGGTTCCAGACCGAGCAGGGTGGCCGCCCGGGGCAGGGCGCCGGCGGACTGCCGCAGCCGTGCCGTCAGCGGGCGGTTGTACGCGTGCCCCGCCCGCGGCAGCCGCAGTTCGCGCCAGTCTCCGGTGCCCCCGACGACGGCGTACTCGAAGGTGTGCGACCAGCGCTGGAGCTGGAACCCCGAGCCGTCGGGGGCCGTGCGGCGCGGTGGGTCCACCCAGATCCCGGACGGCCAGCCGGTGCAGGAGCGCATCAGGGACATGTAGAGGTCCCCGGAGGAGGTGATCACGCAGCCGGGCGTGCCGCGGTTGAGGATCGCGAAGCTGCGGCCGTCCCAGGCGTCGCCGGGTGGCAGCGCCTCGCCGCCGCCGGCCGCCGTGGCCGTCACCGTGAAGTCGTCCAGGTCGGCGACGAGCGCGTCGACCGCCTTGGCGTCGTCCTCGGGGCGGGCGCCCGCCACCACCAGCAGCGGCAGGCGTTCCAGGTCGCGCAGATCGGCCCCGGGGACCCACTCCTCGCGCAGACAGGCGCGCGGGGCGACCCAGACGGCGGCCACGCCCCGTTCGGCCAGTTGGCGCTTCAGCTCCCGCCCGGCCGCCGGGTCCCAGCCGAGCGCCTCGGCGACCACGGCGTTGCGGTCGGGGCCGCCGACGGCGATCCGGACGTCCGGGAGGTTGGAGTCGACCTCCAGGTCGCCGTAGCGCGGGCCGCCCGCGATCGTCGAGGTCGCCGTGACCCCGGCGCGGACCAGGGCCGCCGCGAGCGGGGCGCCGAGGTCGCCCGCGATGTCCCAGTCGGAGTAGACGAGTTCGGCGACGCCGATCGAGCGGTGTCCGAGGAGGACGCCGGAGTCGTCGTGGACGGCGACGCGGGCGGTGGAGCCGAGGCCGAACCAGGTGTTGGCCGGGTTGTCCAGCGTCCACGGGAACCGCTCGCTGTCCACCTCGACGAAGCCGAACCCGCGCCCGATCACCGCGTCCGCCACCTCGTGCACCGGCAGCCCGCCCCGTACGTCGGAGGGCCAGCGCACCCGGATCAGCCGGTCGGCACCGTCGTACCCGTCGACGGTCGTGGTGGCGTCGAGCCGGTCGACGCCCTGCCACAGCGTCAAGCGCTGGGTGTAGCGGAAGAGGCCGAGGTCGGCGGTGACGGTGATGCGGGAGCCGGCGGGGGAGTGCTCGACGCTCACCTCGGCGGTCACGTCCCGGCTGCGGGCCGCGGTCGTGCCGGTCGGGGTGAGGTGCCAGGGGCCCTCGCCGAAGCGCGGATGCCTCGGGTACTCCTCCTGGACGACGATCTCGTTGCCGATGTCACCGGCGCGCAGCAGCTCCCGGCCGCCCTCGGCCAGGGCGCGCAGCCCGCTGACGCCGCCGCCGCGCGCCGGGTCGACCGTCACCTCGTAGAACTCGTTGCGGATGGTGAGGCCCTCGCCGGGCGCCCAGCCCTGGACGGAGCCCTCGGTGAGCGGGAGCGCCGTGAGGCCCATGCCGGGTACGTCCGGGACGACGATGTGGAGCCGGCCGTCCTCCCGGACCGCGGGGAGCCCCCGGGGTACGAGACCCGGGTCGTCGACGGTCAGGACGTCACGGCGCTCCCAGGTCGCGGAGTTGAACACGACCAGGTCGGGACCGTCGCCCGGGGTGACCTGGTCGGCCAGGGCCTGGGTCGCGTCGGCGTGCACGCTGCGGGCGAGATCGTGCAGCTCCCGCCAGCCGGTCATCAGGTCGATGTAGACCTGGTCCGACTCCGAGCCGGTGATGGCGTCGTGGTGGGCACCGTAGACGAGCTGCCGCCAGGCCTTGTCCAGGGCCGCGTCCGGGTAGGGGCGGCCGGTGACGAGGGAGGCGAGCGTCGCCCAGGCCTCGGCCTCGGCGAGGAGGGTCTCGCCGTACCGCTGGGCCTGCTTGGTGTCGATGTAGGAGACGTCCTTGCCGGTGTAGACCGGGTTCATGTCGCGGGTCTGCGGGGAGGCCTTGCGGCCCTCCGTCTGAAGTTCCGCGCGGACGGCGGCGAAGAAGTCCCGGGGGATCGCGCTGATGAAGCGGGGCCAGACGTACCGGGCGTTCCAGTCGCGGTGGATGTCCATGACCCAGCGGCACGGCGGCGCGTAGTCCCCGCCCACCGGGAGCAGCACGTTGCGGGTGAGGGCGACCTGCTTGAGCCGCTGGAAGAGCTTGTACGCGGCGGCCTCCGCCTCGGGCAGGGTGGGCGCGTTGTCGATGGCCCAGCCGGCGCCGTAGTGGTTGACCATGTACGCGGTCAGCAGCCCGCGTCCCGACGGGGCGATCCAGTCGAACTCCGCCGGGAACTGCATCCGGCCCGGGTCCCTCGGCTCCTCGCCGAACACCGACAGCGTCGGCCCCCACTGGTGGAACGGCCCGCGCGCCCACGAACTGGAGTTCACCCCGGCGTCCGCCATCAGCCCCGGGAACTGCGGGTCGTGCCCGAAGGCGTCCAGCTGCCAGGCGGTCTCGGGGGAGGCCCCGATGATGCCGCGCTGGAAGCCGTCGCCGTACAGGGCGTTGCGGATCGTCGCCTCGGCGCCGGTGAGGTTGGTGTTGGGCTCGTTGTAGGTGCCGCCCATGATCTCGACGCGGCCGGTGCGGATCAGCTGCCGCAGGAAGGCGCGCTCCTCCGGGAAGGCGTCCCAGTAGGGCTTGAGGTAGTCGACCTCGGCGAGCACGAAGGTGTACGCGGGGTCGCGCCGGGCCAGGTCGCAGTGGGCCCGGACCAGGCTCATGCCGGACTGGCCGCGCGAGTCGAAGGTGCGGGCGGGCAGGCCCGTGGCGGCGGGGTCGTCGGCGACGTCCCAGGTCTCGGTGTAGGCGCCCTGGGTGTTCCACCAGACGGGGTCGTAGTGGAAGTGGCTGACCATGAACATGGTCCAGCCGGGCTCCGCCACGGTGAACTCGCCTGTGCGGGAGGTGACTTGGTCGCCGTCGGCCGCGGTGACGGTGATCTCGCGGCGGTCGCCGGGCGCCAGGTCCTCGCCGGTGACGGGGACCTCGGCGCGTACGGTGCCGTCCTCGCCGGCGGTGGCCTCCGCGGTGCCGGTGAGGCCCGGGCCCTCGACGGTGAGCCGCACGGTCCGGCCCGGAGTGTGGCTCAATTCGACGGCCACCACCTGGCGCGGCTGCTCGGTGGTCCCGGTGAAGAGCTCGGTCGACTCGACAGAGGTGACGCGCATGGGGCTCCTACGAGTGCTCTGGGGAGCCCCATCCTGCACGGCAGGAGTGATTCAAACAACCATCTTCACGTCAACTTGGTGGTTCATCCATGCACGGCCGGCGGTGTCACCTGGCCCGCCGGGACTTCACCGCGTGCTGCGGGGTGATGTGGTCGGTCAGCGCCAGCGAGGCGCTCGCGCGCTGGTAGGTGAGCTGGGCGACCCGGACGTACAGGCAGTCGACCAGCATCAGGACGGAGTGACGGCTGCTGATGCTCTCGGCCCGGAAACTGGTCTCCGAGGAGGACGAGATGAGCCGGATGTCGGCGGTCCTGGACAGCGGCGAGCGCGGGTCGGTGGTCAGGGCGATCGTGGTGGCGCCCCGCTCCTTGGCCATCTCGAATGGTTCGAGGGTCTCGCGGGTCGCCCCGGAGTGGGAGATGCCGATGGCCACGTCCGCGGGGGTGAGCAGGGCCGCGGAGGTGGCGGCCGCGTGCACCTCGGTCCAGCCGCGGACCGCGCAGCCGATGCGGAACAGCCGGGTCTCCGTCTCCTGGGTCACCGCCCCGCTGCCGCCGACGCCGTAGACGTCGATGCGGCGGGCGCGGGCCAGGGCCTGGGCCGCGCGCTCCAGCGCGTCGAGGTCGATGCGGTCGATGGTCTGCTGGATGGCCCGCAGGTCCGCCGTGCCGACGACCTGGACGACCCGTTCGAGACTGTCGTCCGGGGAGATGTCCGGGCCGATCTCGGCGGTTCCCCAGTCGGACGCCTCGCCCCGGCCGCGCTCCTGGGCCAGTTCGATCAGCAGGTGCTGGTAGGAGTCCAGCCCGATGGCCCGGCAGAAGCGGGTCACCGTCGCCTGGGAGGTGCCGGTGCGGCGGCCCAGCTCGGCGGCCGAGCAGTGGGTGACGGCGGCCGGATCCTCCAGGATCAGCTCGCCGACCTTCCGCAGGGACCCCGCCAGCCGGGGCAGCTCGGTGCGGATCAGTGTGGTGACGTCCGTGGGAGGCATGGGAAGAAGGTAACAGCCACCCTTGGGAGTGTGGATTGAATACCAGGACCCGACTCGGTGCCGGGCATGTGCCATGAGGACGGTGTGATTTATTGATTCATCGAAGAGGAAGTGTAGGGTGATTCAATCCATCAGTGGGGAGTGTGACGCGTGTCCGTCGAGTCTGTGAGCGCCCAGGGGTTCGCGCGGGAGAGCCTCGCCGTCCTCCAGCACGTCATCGAATCCGCCCGGGACGACGTGGCCGCCGCCGCGGACCTGGTCGCCGAGTGCGTCCGCGCGGACGGTGTCGTCCAGGCCTTCGGCACCGGCCACTCGCAGGCCCTCGTCCTCGAACTCGCCGGCCGTGCGGGCGGACTGGTCCCCACCAACCGGCTGAGCATCGCCGACCTCGTCCTCTACGGCGGCGAGGACCCGGCCGTCCTCGACGACCCGCTCCTCGAACGCCGGGCCGGGGTGGCCGCCCGGCTCTACGAACTGGCCGCCCCGAGCCCCCAGGACCTGTTCGTCGTCATCTCCAACTCCGGCGTCAACAACGTCATCGTGGAGATGGCCCTGCACGCCAGGGAACGCGGCCACCGCGTCCTGGCCCTCACCTCCCTCGCCCACACCCGGGCCGTCCCCGCCGCCCACCCCAGCGGCCGGAAGCTGGCCGACATCGCCGACGTCGTCCTCGACAACGCGGCCCCGCGCGGCGACTCCCTGCTCGAACTGCCCGGCGGCGGCTCGGTCTGCGCCCTGTCCACGCTCACCGGCGTGATGCTGGTCCAGATGACGGTCGCCGAGGCGGCCGGCCGTCTCCTCGCCGCCGGCGAGCGCCCCCCGGTCTACGTCTCGGCCAATGTGCCCGGCGGGTTCGAGGGCAACCTGGAGCTGGAGAAGAAGTACGCGGGCCGGATCCGCCGCACGGCGAGCTGAACCGGCGTTTCCGGACGGCCGTCCGGGCGCGGGACGCTTCAGGACCGACGCGTCCGGCCTTTCAGGGCCGGGCGAACTCGAACCACACGATCTTGCCGGTGCTGAGCCGGGCCGCGCCCCACCGCATGGCCAGCCGGCTGACCAGGTACAGCCCCCGCCCGTTCTCGTCCGTGGGCCGGGCGCGCCTGAGGCGTGGCAGTTCGGGCGCGTCGTCGCCGATCTCGCAGCGCAGCACATCGGTGCGCAGCAGGCGCAGGGTGACGGGCCGGGAGCTGTGGCGCACGGCGTTGGTGACGAGCTCGCTGACGAGGAGTTCGACGGAGTCGCCGAGCTCCTCCAGGTTCCAGCGGGACAGGGTGCGGCGGGCCAGCCGGCGGGCCTGGCCGGGCGCTGCGTCCTCCGGATCCAGGGACCAGTACGCCACGTCGCCGGGCATGATGCCGTCGAAGCGGGCGGCGAGCAGCGCGATGTCGTCGTCCCGGTCGCCGGGACCGACCAGGTCGAGGACGTCGTCGCACAGGGTCTCCAGCGCGGGGGACCGGCCGGGCCCGGCGAGCCGGCCGGTTGTCCCCGCCTTCTCGCGCAGCTGCTCGATGCCCGTCCACACGTCGCGCAGGCGGGACTCGACCAGACCGTCGGTGTAGAGCAACAGCGTCGCGCCCCCCGGGGCGTCGAGCTCGACCGCCTCGAAGTCGACGCCGCCGACGCCGATCGGGGCGCCGGGCGGCATGCGCAGCACCTCGGCACGGCCGCCCGGGTGGAGCAGGACGGGCGGCGGATGACCGGCGTTGGCGATGGTGATGCGGTGCGAGACCGGGTCGTAGACCGCGTACAGGCAGGTCGCCATGTGCTCGGCGCCCAGGCGCTGGGCCTGTTCGTCGAGGTGGTGCAGGACCTCCTGCGGCGGCAGCCCGAGGCCGGCGAGGGTCTGGGCGGTGGTGCGCAGCTGGCCCATGATGGCGGCCGAGGTCATGGAGTGGCCCATGACGTCGCCCACGACCAGGGCGACCCGGCTGCCCGGCAGCGGGATGGCGTCGTACCAGTCGCCGCCGACCCGGGCCGATTCGGCGGCGGGCAGGTAACGAGCGGCGAGACGGATGCCGGGCGGGCTGGGCAGGGTCTCGGGCAGCATCGTGCGCTGGAGTTCGTCGGCTATGTGGGCCTCGCGGCCGTAGAGCACGGCCTTGTCGATGCCGAGGGCGCTGTGGGTGGCGAGCTGCGCGGCGACGAGGAGGTCGTTGAGCTCGAAGGGCCTGGACTCGGGGCGGCGCAGGAACAGGGCCGTGCCGATGACGCGGCGCCGGCCGCGCAGCGGGGCGAGGATCGCACGCTGTCCGTCCGGAAGGGCGAACTCACCGCCACCGCCGACCAGTTCGGCCAGCGCGCCACGGCCGGCGGGGGAGTCGGTGAACACCGGGCGCACGCCCCGCAGCACCTCGGCGAGATCACTGCCCGGCCGGACCTCGCACAGGTCGGGGGCCGGCACTCCCGGCTCGGGGAACGGGACGCCGCCCGTGTCCTCCGCAGGGGCGCGGTCGAACCGGTGCAGCCGCAGGACCAGCGGGCCGGTGGGCCGCTCGTCGCCGACCGGCAGCGGATCGCGCAGGCAGACGAGGACCCCGTCCGCGAAGCTGGGCAGGACGGCCCGGCACAGCCCCGCCACGATCTCGTCCAGATCCATGGCACGGCTGATCCGCCGCGTCGCGGCGCCCACGAACCGCAGCCGGTCAGCGTCCTGCCGCATCGGCTCGGCGGCGGCTCGCGAGGCCGGGGGCGGCGGGGGAGGCGCCGGGCGCGAGGCCGGCGGTGCTCCGCGCACGCCGAGCGCGGCGTGCGCCGACAGCTCGCCGAGCACCTGCCGGTCCCGCGCCCGGAAGACGTCCCGGTCGGGGCGGCGCAGGAACAGGGCGGCCCCCACCGTGCCGTCGGGGCCGGCCAGAGGGACGAGGAGAACCCGGTCCCCGTGCGGCACACGGGAGTCGGGCCCCAGCAGCTCGCGCAGGGCAGGATCCAGATCACCGGAGTCCCTGCCCAGCGCCTCGCCGGCGTCCAGGACCTTCGCCAGGACGCCCGACGGCGCCATCGTGACGGTGACCGGCGCCGCCCCGCCCAGCACACCGCCCAGCCCGTCCTGGGAACCGGGATGCCACTGCGCGCCGGTGTCGTACGGCGGACCGCCCGCCGGGGACGAGGCCGGGCCGGAGGGCTGGGCGGGGATGGGGGAACGGCACAAGCCCGTGCCGCTCAGGCGCAGTTGGGCGTCGGAGGCCGTCGGGTCCGCGCTGCCCGGCGTGGCGTCGAGATACACGACGAGGGCGTCCGCGACGGACGGCACCGTCGCCCCGCAGAGCTCCTCCAGTACCTGCGCCGGATGTTCGGCGCGCGCGACGCGACGGACCGCGTGGGTGAGAAAGTGCTTGGGGTCGGGCCGCATCGCCCACATCCTCCGCGAGGCCCCGGGTTCTGTCCAGCCGCCCACGACAGCCGTTGCGGAAGCCGCACACACCGAGCACCGGACACCGGGAAACCGCTTCCGTCCGGACCATTGACGCGGCGGTGGGGCCGACACTGGCGTGACTACGTAGTCATACCCGGCCCGTTCATCCATCGTGCCGTCGTTGACTACGTAGTCCACGCCCTTTTGTCACTCCCGGGAGCCCACATGACCACGACCGGGACCGAAGGCCACCCGGCCGCCGGTGGGCGCCGGCGGCGTGGCCCCGGGATGACCGAGGTCGCACGGGCCGCCGGGGTGTCGCAGAAGACCGTCTCGCGGGTCGTCAACGGCGAACCGCACGTCAGCGCCGAGGTGCGCGACCGTGTCCTGAGGGCCGTCCGCGACCTGGACTACCGTCCCAACACCGCCGCCCGGGCCCTGCTCCTCGGCCGCTACCGCCGGATCGGCGTGGTCTCGCTGGGCAGTTCGCTCTACGGCCCCTCGACCCTGCTCATCGCCCTGGAGCGGGCAATGCAGCGCGCCGGCTACTCCGTCGCCCTGGCCGGCACCCTGGAAGGGCAGAAAGTCTCGGCCGCCGTGGACGCGCTGCTGGAACAGGGCGTGGACGGGATCGTACTGTCCGAGCCCATCGACGACGGCGCGCCGCTCGAACTGAGCGCCGGACTGCCGGTGGTCAGCCTCGGCGAGGGCGTGGAGCTGACGCCCGGCACGAGTGCCGTGGTCGGCACCGACGGGGTCGCGGCGGCCCGGCTCGCCACCGAGCACCTGCTCTCCCTGGGCCACCGCACCGTCTGGCACCTGCCCGGCCCGCAGGACTGGTGGGCCGCCCGCGAGCGCCTGCGCGGCTGGCGCGAGGCCCTCGCCGCCGCCGGCGCACCCGAACCGCCCCTGCCGTCACCGGGCGACTGGAGCCCGGCCTCCGGCTACGCCGCCGCACGGCAGCTCGCGGAACTTTCCGACGTCACAGCCGTGTTCGCCGCCAACGACGACATGGCCATCGGCGCCCTGCGCGCGTTCGCCGACGCGGGCCGCGCCGTCCCCGGCGACGTGAGTGTCGTCGGCAACGACGACATCCCCGCCGCCACCTACCTCTTCCCGCCGCTGACCACCGTCCGGCAGAACTTCGCCGCCGTCGCCGACCGCGCCGTCGACGTACTGATCGCCCTGATCGAGGGCCGCCCCGCCCCGGCCGAACAACCCGGCCGGGCCGTCGAGTTGACCGTACGGGCCTCCACCGGGCCGGTACGCGACCAGGGTCCCGCGCCCCACCCTGCCCCTGCTCCCTGACCGCCCGCGCTGGGCGCCCTGGCCGTCTGGCAGTTCCTCCAGAGCTACAACAGCTTCCTGTGGCCCCTGGTGCTGGTCTCCGACAGCTCCCAGTACACCCTTCCGCTGGGCCTGCAGGCCCTGTTCGTGTCGGAGCGACGCCAGTACGACCTCGTGCTCGCCGGAGCCTTCCTCGCCGTCCTGCCCGCCGTCGCCCACCGTGTACGGCGAGTCGGTGCCGCTCGTGCCGTGGGACGTGAAGGTGCTGCGGAAGAACCGGTCTAGCGCCGCAGCGGGCAACCATCGCTTCCGGCCGGAAAGTTCCGTCCGCCTGTTCGCCGGGCGTCGTATCAGGGGCGTGGGCCGCGCCGCGCCGGAGGGGGAGCGGGCGGGCCGTTTCGGCCGGCCGATGGGATGAGATGCCATGACGTCACCGCTGCCCTCGGGAGAGACGCTGCCGCAGCCGGTGCCGAACCCGCCGGCGTCGGTCGCGGGGTTCCTGGTCGCCACGATCGACTCCGGCGGGGAAGCCGTCATGCGGGAGGCGCTGGGCTCCCTCGCGGGCCTGGTGCGGTCCGTCGGCTTCCCCAGCCCCGACGGCGGTCTGGGCTGCGTCGCTTCAAGGCCGCGCGCACCGACCTGTGCTTCGCGCTCGCCGCCGAACTCGTGCGGCGGCTGCGCGGCACGATCACCGTGCGGGACGCGACCCAGGCGTTCTCGTACCTCGACTCGCGCAACGTCCTCGGCTTCGTCGACGGCACCGAGAACCCCGTCGGCGGCGGTTACGCGCTCGTGCAGAAGTACCTGCACGACGTGGACGCCTGGGAGGACCTCGCCGTCGAGGCGCAGGAGATCACCGGCACCCTGTTCTTCGTACCGCCGCCGGGGTTCCTGGAGGCGTTGCCGGACAGCCGGCGGATCTCCATGCCCGTCCGGTGAGTACGCAGGGGACCGGGCGGCAGCCGCCCGGTCCCCTCGCCCGCCCTGCGGTATCGGCGTTACGACACGGTCAGGTAGATCTTGCGCACGGTTTCGATGGTCTTCCAGACGCCGACGAAGCCCGGCTTCATGACAAAGCTGTCGCCTGCCTTGTAGACCACCGGCTCGCCACCGTCCGGCGTGATTTCGATGACGCCGGAAAGGATGTGGCAGAACTCGAAGAGCTCGCCCTTGATCGAGCGCGTCTCGCCGGGCGTGGCTTCCCAGACACCGGTTTTGATCATTTCCCCGCGGGCGGCGTCCAAGGCCCAGGTCTTGTACGTCGGGTCGCCGGAAATCAGGCGCTCCGGCAGCGGGCCGGATTCGAGGGGTGCGAAGGAGGGATCGGTGTCGATGGTCTTCAGGAGCGACATGCTTTTCCTCTACTGGTTTGGGAACGGCGCAAATCGGGAGTGTCAGATGCCGAGCATGGTGTTGAGCTCGTCCAGGGACTTCACCGTCACGTAGTCGTAGCCGTGGGTCACGGGGTCGCAGCCACGGTCGAGCAGGATCAGGTTGCGGAAGCCCATGTCGTGCATCGGCATCAGGTCGTAGCGGGTGTGCGAGGAGACGTGCACGAAGTCCTCGGGGGACGCGTCGAGTTGGTCGAGCATGTACTCGAACGCGGCGTAGCGGGGCTTGTAGTAGCCGGCCTGCTCCGCGGTGAAGACCGCGTGGAAGTCCGCGCCGAGCCGGGGCACGCTCTCCTTCAGGAAGGAGTCGTCGGCGTTGGACAGGATCACCAGCTTGTAGTTCTCGCCCATCTTCTTCAGCGGTTCCGGCACGTCGGCGTGAGGACCCCAGCTGCGCACGCCGTCGGCGAACCGCTTGCCCGCGTCCGGGGCCGCCTTCACGCCCCACTTGCGGCAGACCCGCTCGAAGGAGTCCTGCAGCACCTGCTCGTAGGGGTAGTACTCGCCGCGCACCTGGTCGTAGCGGTAGCCGCGGAACTCCCGGAGGAACTGGTCCCAGTGCTCGGCGGGGATCTGGTCGCCGACGAGCTCTCGCGTGATGGGGGTCATCGGCCACTCGATCAACGTGCCGTAGCAGTCGAACGAGACGTACTTCGGACGGAACTGGAACGAGGGAATGGGCATGAGGTGCTCCTGTCTTGCGGGCGGGGCGGGGCGGGCGGTGCCGTCGGAATTGCCGGGGGTCAGGCGGCGGCGACTCCTGCCGGTGCGAGGAAGTCGATGGGGTGTTGCGTGCTGCCGTCGAGTGCCAGGTCGGCGGCGATCTCGCCCATGGCCGGCGAGAGTTTGAAGCCGCTGCCGGAGAATCCGGCCAGGACGATGATGTCGTCCTCGCCGGGGAGATGACCCACGAGCGGGTTCCCGGACTCCGTGTAGCCCTCCATGTAGGCCGACAGCCTGATGGGGTCGGGGTTCAGGTCGGGCATCAGCTCGGCGATGAGCTCACGGAAGATGGCGAGTTCCTCCGGACGGACCGTGCGGTCGAGTCGTTCGGGCTCGGGCACCGGAAGATGGCGTGCGAAGGAGAGGCCGAGCTTGACGGAGAGGCCGTCGGGTGACGGGATCCCGAAGCAGTCGTGGGGTGTGGCGCGCACGAAGGGAGGGGCCCCGCCCGCGAACCAGTCGTGGCGGGTGGGGATGTGCCAGGAGCAGACCACCCGGCGCACATCGATGCTCCGTGGCAGGTCCGGGAGCAGGGTGTTGATCCAGGGGCCCACGGTCACCACGGCGGTGTCGACGTGGTCCGTGCCCTGGTCGGTGACGATCCGCACCCCGCCGCCCGCCGCGGGGACGATCTCCCGCACCGGGGTGTAGCGGTGCAGCCGGGCACCCAGCTGTTCGGCGCGGGCGGCCGCGGCCTGGACCGATGCCTCGGGCCTGATGACGGCGCCCTCGCGGTCGAGGACGGCGGTGTGCCCGTCCGGGAGGCGGTGCTGCGGGTAGCGGCGGGCGAGTTCCTCCCCGTCCAGTACCTCGTGAGCCAGCCGGTGGGCGGAGCTGGCGGAGAGGAGGAGACGCATCGCCGGCGAGGCGGTCTCTCCCATCACCAGACAGCCGCCGCGGCGTCGCAGTGACCGGCCCGTCTCCGCCTGGAGGTCCTCCCACATCCGGTCGGCGAGCCGCAGCAGTGGAAGGTAGCCGGGTTCACCGAGGTGTACGGCGCGGAAGATGCGGCTCTCGCCCCCGGCCGCGCCGCGGTCGTGACCCGGCGCGTACCGGTCGTAGCCGATGACCTCGGCTCCGCGGCCGGCCAGTCGCCACATGGCCTGGCTGCCCATGGTGCCGGCGCCGATCACGGCGACGCGCTTCGGGGTGCGCATGAGGTGGCTCCTTTCGAGGGTGCGGTCTGGGTGGTGGTCGGCCCTGGCGCGTCCCGCTGGGGATGGCGCTCACTCTCGGCCCGGGAAACCTGCAGGTCAACCCACACGGTGTTCCGTCTTGGGGCCTTTTTGAGACGGTCTGTCAGAGCAGCTCGATCAGCTTGTCGGTGAACTCGGCGGTGGTCGCCGTTCCGCCCAGGTCACGGGTGCGGGTGTCGGTCTTGGCCAGGACCGAGGCGATCGCGTCCGTGATGTCCCTGGCCGCGGCGGGATGGCCGAGGTGGTCGAGCATCATGGCCGCGGACCAGACAGCGCCCAGCGGGTTGGCGATGCCCCGGCCCGCGATGTCGGGCGCGGAGCCGTGCACCGGCTCGAACATCGAGGGGAAGTCCCGCTCGGGGTTGAGGTTGGCCGCCGGGGCGATGCCGATGGAACCGGCGACCGCGGCCGCGAGGTCGCTGAGGATGTCGCCGAAGAGGTTGGAGGCGACGACGACGTCGAAGCGGGCCGGTTCGAGGACGAACTTGGCCGCGAGCGCGTCGATGTGCTCCTGGTCCCAGGCGACCTGCGGGAACGAGGCGGCCCGCTCGGCGACGAGCTGGTCCCAGAACGGCATGGTGTGCACGATGCCGTTCGACTTGGTCGCGGAGGTCAGGCGGCCGCCGCGCTGCGAGGCGAGCGTGAAGGCGTAGTCCAGCAGGCGGGTGACGCCGGCCCGGGTGAACACGGCCTCCTGCACGGCGATCTCGTCCGGGAAGCCGCGGTTGAGCCGGCCGCCGACCTCGCTGTACTCGCCTTCCATGTTCTCGCGCACGACGACGAAATCGACCTCGCCCGGCCGTGCGCCGCGCACCGGACTGTCGATGCCTTCGAAGACCCGGATGGGCCGGAGGTTGACGTACTGGCGGAAACTGCGCCGGATCGGGATCAGCAGCCCCCACAGCGACTCGTGGTCGGGCACCCCCGGGTATCCCACCGCGCCCAGCAGGATCGCGTCCTTGTCGCGCAGCTGGTCGATCCCGTCGGCGGGCATCATGGCGCCCTCCCGCAGGTACCGCTCGCACGACCAGTCGTACGAGGTGTAGGACAGGCTGAAGCCGTGGCGGCGGCCGAGGACATCGAGCACTTGCTGTGCCGAGGGGAGTACCTCGGCGCCGATGCCGTCGCCGGGGATCAGGGCAATGCGGTGGGTCGTCGTCATGCGTCGATTGCAGCAAGGCGGTCCGCGGGGCGTCCAAGACGCAAAGGGGATCTCCCTTATAAGCGGTGCCTATGAGGCGGCGAGGAGCCCCATCCTCGTCGACGTGGCTTTCCTGAGCCCCTATGTCGACGTGGCTTTCCTACGCCGCGACGGACCCCGCCCCCGCCACCGGAAACCCCGGGCTCCGGAGCACGCGCCTGTCCGCGTCCACCGCGAACACCTCGCAGTTCTCGCGGGCCGCCGCCCACTCCACGCCCTGGGCGCCCAGGGCGAACGCCGCTGTCGCGACCGTGTCCGCCTCGGTCAGCGTGGGGGCCACGACGGTCATGCTGATCAGGCCCGTCGCGGGGCGGCCGGTGCGGGCGTCGAGGATGTGGTCGCCGCGTTCGTAGCGGGCGGAGGTCGCGACGGCCCGGTCCGTGAGGTCCAGGACCGTGCAGAGCCGGTCGGCGTGTTCGGGGTGGCGTACGCCGACACGCCAGGGGCCGCCGGAGGCGAGCACGTCGCCGCCCGCGTTGAGGCAGAACCGCCGCGCCCCGGCCGCCGACAGCAGCTCCGCTCCCTTCTGCACCGACCAGCCCTTCACCACGGCGCAGGGGTCGAGGCCGCGGCCGGGCAGCCGGACGTCGAAGGCACCCCCGGTCGCGATCCGGTACTCCTCGCACAGGTCCAGGACCTCGCGGAGCTCCGGGCCGGGGGCCGCGACCTCGCCCCGGTCCAGCCGGGACACCTCGCTGTCCGGGCGGAAAGGGCTGAACCGTGCGTCGACCTCGCGCAGCCAGGCGAAGAAGCCGTCCACCGGCGCCTCGGGGAAGCCCTCGTCGTCGATCCGTACCGACACCGGGAACCCCATGACGTGCTCGACGCGCCGCACGCCGTCAGCCCCTCGCGTCGATCGCGGCCTGGAGCGACTCCTTGTAGCCGTCGCTGGTGATCGTGGCGCCGGACACCGTGTCGATGTCGGCGCTCTGCGCCTGGAGCGTCTCCTGGATCAGCTTGGGCACGGCGGCCGTGGTCTGCGGGTGGTTCGGCTGCTGAAGCATCCTCACCGAGGCGATCTCGTCGCCGTCGAACGTGACCTCGACCTGCACCGGGCCCTTCTCGGTGTCGATCGTCGACCCCGACACGACCGTCGTCGTGGTACCGCCCGACGAGGAGACCGAGGGCGTCGACGCGGGCGCGGCGGGCTGTGAGGCGGACGACGACGACCCGGTGTCGGGTGACGGCGCGTACCTCCAGACCGGGATCAGGCCGGCGACGCTCAGGACGAGGACGGGTATGGCTCGCTTCACGAATCTCTCCTCGTCATCCGGCCAGGCTGAAGCGCTCGAAGTGGGTCTGCGTCGGCGGCACGCCCAGCTCGCGCAGGCTGCCGAGCACCGCGTTCATCATCGGCGGCGGGCCGCACAGGTACACGTCCCGGCCGGTGATGTCCGGCACCAGACGCGCCAGCTCCTGCGGCGCCAGCCGGTCGGGCAGGGCCGGCCCGGTGACCAGGTGCAGCTCGGCCTCCTTGGCGAGCGCGAGTTCGCGCAGTTCGTCGTAGAGGACGGCGTCCCGGTCGGTGGCCACCCGGTAGATCACGACCGCGTGGCCGTCCAGTTCCTCCAGCAGGGCCCGGATCGGGGTGACACCGACGCCGCCGGCGATGAGCAGGGCGTCCGGGCGGGTGCGGTGCAGGGTGGTGAAGGCGCCGTAGGGGCCCTCGGCGAACACCCGCGTGCCGGCCTTCAGGTGCCGCAGGGCCGCGCTGCCCTCGCCCGCCCGCTTGACGGTCAGCCGGAGCGTACGGCCGTCCGGCGCGGCGGACAGCGAGAACGGGTTGGCCTGCCACCAGCGGTCCCTCGTCAGGAACCGCCACAGGAAGAACTGTCCGGCCCGGGCGGGCAGCCGGTCCAGGTCGCGGCCCGTTATGTAGACCGAGACCACGTCGTCGTTCTCGGGGACGACGGCCGTGACCCGGAGCCGGTGGCGGAGGTTGCGCCACAGCGGCAGCACCAGCCGGCCCGTGAACACCGCGGCGAGGGCCACGCCCCACACGGCGTACCAGTACGTCCGCGCCACGGACGACGACGTGAACGACGTACCCGCCGCGACCTGGTGCGTGAACGCCAGCACCACCGCGACGTAGGTGTACAGGTGGATGAAGTGCCAGGTCTCGTACGCCAGCCGGCGCCGCGCGGAGCGGGCCGAGACCGCGCCGACCACGATGATGATCGCCAGGGCGGTGATCGCGCGCAGCACGCCCTCGACGGTCTCCGCGAGGTCCACCAGCTGGTTCACCGGGTCCAGGGACGAGGACTGGGCGTAGCCGAAGACGATGAACACGGCGTGTGCCAGCAGCAGCCACAGCACCGAGAAGCCCGTCCAGCGGTGCCAGGACGTCAGCCGGTCCATGCCGATCCGCCGGTCGAACCACGGCAGCCGCGCCACCAGCAGCAGCTGGAACGCCATGAGCAGCGCCCCGTACAGCCCCGCCAGCCGCCCCAGCACGATCAGCGTGTTCGAGGCGAAACCGGCCTGGACGAAGAAGACGGTCACCACGACCGCGTTGGCCAGCAGCACCGCGTACAGGCCGGTGCGGCCCACCACTCGGGGGCGCACCCCCGGGCGGGGTGCGGCGGGGCGTTCCTGGAGGGTCGTCACGATCGGCAGCTCCTTGATCGGATCCTGGGACACCGAGCTTGGCGCGGGGGAGCTGTCGGAACACTGTCGCCCAACTTTCAAGTACCTATCGATCCGGCGGCGAAGCCCCGGGCGGCTATGGCGGCACCCGGCACGTGAAGCACTATGAGCGGGTGGAAAAAGTACGACTCCTCGTCGTCGACGACGACCCGCCCATCGCCGACCTCGTCGCGACCGTCGCCCGCTACGAGGGCTGGGAAGCGGTCACGGCGTACTCCGGCGAGGACGCGCTGCAGCGGGCCGCCGAGTTCCACCCGGACATCGTGGTGCTCGACCTGATGCTGCCCGGCGTCGACGGCTTCGGCGTCCTGGACCGGCTGCGCGCCTCCGGCACGATGGTGCCGGTGGTGTTCCTCACCGCGCGCGACGGTGTCGCCGACCGGGTCGCGGGCCTGACCCGGGGCGGCGACGACTACCTGGTCAAGCCGTTCGCCGTGGAGGAGCTGATGGCCCGGCTGCGCACCGTGCTGCGGCGCAGCGCCGGCCCCGCCTTCCAGCGGTCCGTGCTCCAGGTCGGCGACCTGACCATGGACGAGGACACCCGCGAGGTGCGGCGCGGCGAGAAACTGCTGTCGCTCACCCCGACCGAGTACGAGGTGCTGCGCTACCTGATGCGCAAGTCACCCACCGTGCTCACCAAGGCGCAGATCCTCGACCACGTGTGGGAGTACGGCTTCGGCGGCCGCTCCAACGTCGTCGAGCTGGTCATCAGCCGGCTGCGCCGCAAGCTCGACGAGACGGACGACGGCGGCGCGCCGCTGATCCACACCGTGCGGGGATTCGGATACGTCCTGCGACAGGCCTCCGAGTGATCGCCCGGCTGCGGCGGGCCTACCGCGGGATGCGCCTGGGCACCCGGCTGGCCCTCGGCCTCGGCGCCCTGGCGCTGGTCGTGTTCGCCGTCGTCGGCACGGCCCTCACCACCTACATGCGCGACTACCTCTCGGCCCAGCTCGACACCCAGCTGGCGCAGGCCCAGATCGCCCAGTCCAAGAGCATCGCGGACTACGGCACCCTCTCGGGCAAGAAGTACTACAGCTGGTTCTACGCCGTGTACGACGTCTCGGACGGCACGCCCGAGCTCCGCAGGCCCGAGGACCCCGCCGACCTGCCGAAGGACGTCGACGACTTCACGGCCCTGGCCTCGGCGCAGACCACCGCGCACACGGAGCTGCTGCGCACCGAGCCCCTCATGGGCGCGGGCACCTACCGGCTGCGCGCCTGCGAGGTCGAGCCCGGAGTGGTCCTGGTGAGCGCCGCGCCCATGGAGGACATCGAGGACACGGTCGGGCAGCTCATCACCATCCAGGTCGTCACCTTCGCGCTCGCCCTGCTCGCGCTGGTGGTCTTCGGCCGCCGCATGCTGCGCCGCGGGCTGAAGCCGCTCAGCGACATGGCGTCCACCGCGCACGGCATCACCTCGCACGACCTGACCGAGTCGGCGGCCCGGCTGCCGCTGCGCGCCGACGGCCGGGACGGCGGCCCGGAGGTGGACGAGCTGCGCACCGCCTTCAACACGATGCTGGAGCACATCGACGACTCCCTCGCCGTTCGCGCGGAGGCCGAGCAGCGGCTGCGCCGGTTCGTCGCCGACGCCTCGCACGAGCTGCGCACCCCGCTGATGTCGGTACGCGGCTACGCCGACCTCTTCCAGTACGCCGCCGCCAACGCCCCCGAGGAACGCGACCGGCACCTGGCCCGGCTGCGCGCCGAGGCCGCCCGCATGGGCATCCTCCTGGACGACCTGCTGCTGCTCGCCCGGCTGGACGCGGCGGAGGTGGAGGCGCCGCTGCGGCTGGAGGACGCCGACCTGGCGGAGCTGGTCCGGCAGGCCGCCGACGCCTTCCGGGCCAGCCGGCCGGACCACCCGCTGACGGTGACCACCGGCCCGGCGCCGCTCACGGTGCGCCTGGACCCGCAGCGCGTCCGGCAGGTCCTGGACAACCTGCTCGCCAACGCCGCCGTGCACACCCCGCCCGGCACCCCGGTGTCCGTGGACGTCGCCGTCGCCTCCCACGCCGCCCTGGTCCGGATCGCCGACGCGGGCCCCGGCATCCCGCCCGAGGACCAGGAGCGCGTCTTCGACCGCTTCTACCGCGTCGACAAGGCCCGCAGCCGCGACCGCGGCGGCAGCGGCCTCGGCCTGGCGGTCGCCCAGTCCCTGGTCCAGGCCCACGGCGGCCGCATCGAGCTCAACAGCGAACCGGGGGCGACGGTGTTCACCGTGCGGCTGCCACTGGCCGGGGCCGGGGTTCCGGCCGCCCCGGGGCCGGAAACGACCGCCGTCTAGACTCGACCGGCAACGCCCGTACATGGCCAAAAGCTTCCGCCAACTCGAAGGGCCCGGCGTCTTGATACGGATCGATTCAGTCACCAAGCGGTACCCGGACGGCACGGTGGCGGTCGACCGGCTGTCGCTGGAGATACCCGACCGCTCGATCACCGTCCTCGTCGGACCGTCGGGCTGCGGCAAGACGACCACCCTGCGGATGATCAACCGGATGGTCGAACCCAGTGAGGGAACGATCCTCCTCGACGGCGAGGACATCCAGCGGCAGCCCGTCACCACCCTGCGCCGGTCCATGGGTTACGTCATCCAGAACGCCGGCCTCTTCCAGCACCGCACGATCGTCGACAACATCGCGACCGTGCCCCGCATGCTCGGCTGGGGCAGGCAGAAGGCCCGGGCGCGGGCCGCGGAGCTGATGGAGCGGGTCGGGCTCGACGCCGCGCTCGCCAAGCGGTACCCGTACCAGCTGTCCGGCGGCCAGCAGCAGCGCGTCGGCGTGGCCCGGGCGCTCGCCGCCGACCCGCCCGTGCTGCTCATGGACGAGCCGTTCTCCGCGGTCGACCCGGTGGTGCGCAAGGGACTCCAGGACGAACTGCTGCGCATCCAGGACGAGTTGGGCAAGACCATCGTCTTCGTCACCCATGACATCGACGAGGCGATCAAGCTCGGCACGATGGTCGCCGTGATGCGCACCGGCGGCCACCTCGCCCAGTACGCGCCGCCGGCCGAGCTGCTGTCCAGCCCCGCCGACGCCTTCGTCGAGGACTTCCTCGGCGGCGACCGCGGCATCCGGCGGCTGTCGTTCTTCCCGTCCGCCCGGCTGGAGTTGACGAGCGACCCGGTGATCCCGCTCGACGCCACCGCCGAGCAGATCGCCGCCCCCGACGCCCCCTACCTCCTGGTGACCGACGCGGACGGCCGGCCGCTCGGCTGGAGCGAGCCGCGGGACCTGGTCGCGGGGGACATCCGGCCGGACCGACTGCTGTCCCACGGGCGGCCGTTCGTGCCCGGCACCGACTCGCTGCGGGTCGCCCTCGACTGTGCGGTGCTGTCGCCGACCGGCTGGGCCGTCGCCGTGGACGCCGACGGGCGGGTGATCGGCGTCGTCTCGCAAGCGACCATCGGCGAGGCGATCCGCAGCGCCCACGCGGCGGGGCGCGACGACGAGAAGGTCGCCGGATGAGCGACTACCTGCACGACTTCTTCGACATGCCGAGCGACCTCCAGCACAGCTGGATCGGGCTGGTCGGACTGCACTTGAGAGAGGCCCTGCTGCCGGTCGCGGCCGGACTGCTCCTGGCGCTGCCGATCGCCCAGCTCTGCATCCGCTTCCGCTGGCTCTACCCGCCCGTCCTCGGCGTCACGACCGTGCTGTACGCCGTCCCGTCTCTGGCGTTCTTCGTCGTCCTCATCAACTACACCGGGCAGACCGAACTCACCGTGATGATCCCGCTGGCGGTGTACAGCCTGGTGGTGCTCGTCCCGGCCATCGTCGACGGGGTGCGCTCGGTGCCGCAGGAGACCCTGTCCGCGGCCACCGCCATGGGCTTCGGGCCACTACGGCGGTACTTCCAGGTGCAGTTGCCGATCGCGGTCCCGGCGATCATCGCCGGCCTGCGGGTGGCGACCGTGTCGAGCATCTCCCTCGTCAGCGTCGGCATGCTGATCGGCAACCAGGGCGCGCTCGGCAATCTGCTCCACGACGCGCAGATCTACAACCGGCCCGAACTGACCTGGAACTCCGTGATCACCACGGCCCTCCTGGCGATCGTCGTCGACGCCCTGCTCGTCCTCGTGCGGGTGCTGCTGACGCCCTGGATGCCCAGTGGCACGGCCGGCCGCAAGCAGGCGCCCGCTCTGAAGGACGCAGCCCGGTGAACGTACTGAACTTCGTCAACGCCTTCTTCAGCGACAGCGCCCACTGGCAGGGCTATGACGGCATCCCGGCCCGCCTCGGGGAACACGTGCGGTACACCCTGGAGGCCCTCGCCCTCGCCGCCGCCATCGGACTGCCGATCGGCCTGGTCACCGGCCACTACGGGCTCGGCGGGAACGCCCTGTCCCTGGTCGCCACCGCGGGGCGGGCCCTGCCCAGCTTCGGCCTGCTGGTGCTGATGACGACCCTGCTGGGGTTCGGGATGCTGCCCGTGATGATCCCGCTGGTCGTCCTCGCCGTCCCGCCGATCCTGGTCACCACCTACGAGGCGATGCGCTCCGTCGACCCCTCGCCGGTGGACGCCGCCCGCGGCATGGGCATGCACGAGTCCCGGATCCTCTTCCAGGTCGAACTGCCGGTCGCGCTGCCGCTGATCCTGAGCGGTCTGCGCTCGGCGGCCATCCAGATCGTGTCGACGGCGACCATCGCCGCGTACGTCAGCCTCGGCGGCCTCGGGCGGTACATCGTCGACGGTCTCTACCAGCGCAACTACGAGAAGGTGGTGGGCGGCGCGACCCTGGTGGCCGCCCTGGCGCTGGTCACGCTCGCGCTGTTCTGGGCGCTGGCGCGGGCGGCGGTGTCGCCTGGCGTGCGGAGGAGTTGAGAGACCGGGTTGCCGTAGTTTGTCGCACATCGACGCCGACTGGTAACCAGGCTGCTCTTGACTGACCGAATACCGGCTGGCTTGGATCAGTGAGTGATTACTACGGCGAAGAGCAGCACCCGGTCCATCACCAGGCACCCCCGCGCGGCCGCAGTCGCGCTCGCCGCGGCGGCGGCTCTTCTCGGAGGCTGTTCTTCCGGCGGCACTTCCGACGACCCGCTCAAGGGCGGCGGAGCGGAGAGCGGCACCGTCGTGGTCGGCTCCAACAACTTCGCCGAGAGCATCCTGCTCGCCGACATCTACGGCGAGGCCCTCAAGGCCAAGGGCGTCAAGGTCACTTACAAGCCCAACATCGGCAGCCGTGAGACCACGTACGGTCTGATGAAGAACGGCGCCATCACGCTGCTGCCGGAGTACAACGGCTCCTTGCTGGCGTACCTCGACTCCAAGGCCAAGCCGAAGACGGTCGAGGAGACCACGACCGCGATCAACGGCAAGCTCGATCCCAAGCTGGAGCTGCTGAAGCCGTCGGCCGCGCAGAACAAGGACTCCGTGACCCTCAACGCGGAGACCGCGAAGAAGTACAAGCTCACCTCCGACTCCTCCATCGGGGAGCTCGAGGACGTCGCCAAGGACCTGGTGTTCGGGGGCTCCCCGGAGTTCCAGACCCGGCACCAGGGCCTGGTGGGCCTGAAGTCGGTGTACGGCCTGGAGTTCAAGTCCTTCAAGTCCCTCGACGCGGGCGGGCCGCTGACCCAGACGGCGCTGAGGAAGAACACCGTGCAGGCCGCGGATCTCTTCACCACCGACCCGACCATCGCGCGGGACAAGTTCGTCGTCCTGAAGGACCCGGAGAACCTCTTCGGCTTCCAGAACGTGCAGCCGCTGGTCCGCAAGGGCGAGCTGTCCAAGGAGGGAGCCGAGGCGCTCGACGCGGTCTCGGCCGAGCTCGACACGAAGGCACTCCTCCAACTGGACGCGCAGGTCCAGCTGGAGAAGAAGGACCCGCTGGACGTGGCCAAGGCGTGGCTGAAGTCGGCGGGCCTGGTCTGAGCCGGCTGACCGTCACGGTGTGATAACGGTCCGGGCGGATCCCGAGCGGATCGAACGCGGGCCGGGGGTGGGGCGTCACAGGGACGGAACCATCCCCGGTCACCGCGAACCCCTGGGAGCGTCATGCGTACCGACATGACCCGCGCCGCCCGTCTCCTCCTCGTCCTCGCCCTGTCCGCGGCCGGAGCCGGTGCCTCCGCGGGGTGCGGCACGGCGGAAGCCGGCCGCACCGATCCCGCGCCGTCCCCGCGCTCGAACGACCGCGCCCATCGGGTCGCCAAGGCCTGGGACGGCTCCCGGGCGGCCGCGCAGTGGCGCGCGGGCTACCACCCCATCGCACCGGTCGTCCAACTGCCCGCGGGAGGCCTCCGCGACGACGCCGACCGGCGCGCGTACGCGACCGGTACCTTCGACCTGCGGGCCCCGCTCCCCTCCGCCCGGGGGAAGAGCGGCCGGGTGACGTGGCAGGAAGGGGGCTCGCTCACCAGGCCCCTCGTGCCGGCCGAGCGGGCCTACCGGACCCTGGACGGCAACAGCGGCCCCGGTCCCCGGCTGACCGTCACCAAGGCAGAGTCGGGGGACATGACCGTGCTCACCAGCCGCGGGCCGGCGACCGTCCCGGCCTGGCTGTTCACCCTGAAGGGCTATGCCACTCCTCTGAAGGCGGCCGCCGTGAACCCCTCGGGGGTGCCCAAGTCGCCTGTCGCACCGCTCGGGCCGGACGTCCCCACGGACGTGCTGGCGCCGCTCGGCGGCCTGACGGGGGTGGCGCGGGACGGCCGGTCCGTCACCGTGGTGGCGCACCACGGATCCTGCGACGACGGCCCCGTCGTGACGGCGCTGGAGACACGGGGCAGCGTCGTACTGTCCGCCTCCGTGACCGGCACCGACGACGGCCCCTGCACCAGTGACCTGCGCGGCGAGAAGGTCACGGTGAAGCTGGACCGGCCGGTCGGCGGCCGCATCGTCCTGGACGCGTTCACGGGCCGCCCGGTGCCGTACACCGAGTGGCCCGGGCCCACACCGGGCCGGGGCTGAGACACCGCCGGCCGCGGGCTCGTACCGCCTGGCTCAGGCCTGCACAGCCGTCGCGATCAACTGGTCGATCAGGGCGATCAGCACGTCCCGGCACGACTCCCTCTCCCGCGCGTCGCACAGCAGCACCTGCACGTGCTCCGGCACCGCGAGCGCCTCCCGGATGTCCTCGGGCGGATACGGGTGTTCCCCGTGGAAGCCGTTGACCCCGACGACGAACGGGATGCCCCGGCGTTCGAAGAAGTCGATCGCGGCGAAGCTGGACTCGGGTCTGCGGACGTCGACCAGGACCACGGCACCGAGCGCGCCGAGGGCCAGGTCGTTCCACATGAACCAGAACCGCTGCTGCCCCGGCGTGCCGAACAGGTACAGCACCAGGTCCCGGCTGATGGTGATGCGGCCGAAGTCCAGGGCCACGGTGGTGGCCCGCTTCTCCTCGATACCGTCCAGGTCGTCGACGCCCAGACCGGCCATGGTCAGGGGTTCCTCGGTGCGCAGCGGGGCGATCTCGCTGACCGACCCGACCATGGTGGTCTTGCCCACGCCGAAGCCGCCGGCGATGAGGATCTTGACCGTGTCGGGTGCCGAGGACGCGTCGGTGGCGACGTCAGAGCCGGCCAAGGCCGTCCCTCACTTTCTTCAGCAGGTCCAGGTCCGGAGCGGTACGGGAGACGAGGCGCGGCGGACGGACGGTGATCCGGCCCGCCTCCAGCAGGTCGCAGAGCAGGATGACGACCACGCTCACCGGCAGGTCGAGCCGGGCGGCCAGCTCCGCCACGGCCAGCGGCTCGGCGCACAACCGGAGGATCCGGGTGTGCTCGGGCTGGCACCGGGCCGCCGTGGCGGGCTGCGGATCGACGGCGGTCACCGTCGCGATGAGTGTGAAGTCGGCGCGGCTGGGCCGGGTCCGGCCACCGGTCAGCGCGAACGGCCGTACGAGCCGTCCCGCCGAGTCGCCTCCGCCCACCTCACACGCCGGGGTCGACGACGGGACCGGCCATGCCCCGCGGTGCCGCGCTGAGGTGCTCGCCGATCTTCTTCACCAGCATGTTCATCTGGTACGCCACCACACCGACGTCCGCGCCCGGCCCGGTGAGCACGACGAGGTGCGCGCCGGGACCGGCGGAGGTGAGGATCAGATAGCTGTTGGCCATCTCGATGAGCGCCTGGCGCACCGGGCCGCCCCGGAAGTCCATGCTGACGCCCTTGCTGAGGCTCATCAGGCCGGACGCGGTCGCCGCGAGCCGCTCGGCGTCGTCGCGCAGGAATCCGGTGGACTTGCTGACCACCAGGCCGTCCTCGGACAGCACCACGGCCTGGTTCACGTCGGCGACCCGCTCCACGAGTCCGGTCAGCAGCTGGTCGAGCTGGGTGTGCGTGGCGGGGATGGGGCGTGTCATTGCGGTGTCCTTCGTCAGCGGTCGGCGGGCGGAGTCGAGGGGACGGGGCCTGCGGCGGCCTGCGGGGGTGGTGCGGCCGCTTCCTCGTCGTACGGCTGCTCGGCGTCGTCGTCACGGGCCCGGAGCGTGCCGCGCTGGAAGCCGGCCAGGGACGAGGCGGCCGCCTCCGCGGTGAAGTCGTCGGGGGAGCCGTCGTCCTCGGCGGGCGCGGACTCCTCGCGCAGTTCCTCCACCAGGCTCGTCTGCGGCACCCGGCGGGGGAGCGGGGCGAGACCGTCCCGGCGGGGGACGACTTCGCGGGCGGCGGGCGCGGCGGCAGGGACGGCTGCGGTGGTGGCGGTCCGGGCCGATGTGAAGGGCCGGGGCTCGCGGGCGGCCCCGGCGGTGGCCATGGCGCTGCCGGCGTTCCCGGCGTCCACCGGGCTCGGCCCGTCCTCCGGGCCGTCACCGGCCCGCGGGCCGTCGCCCGCACCCCTCGGGCCGACGAGGGCGGCCAGGCCGTTCACGCCGGCCGTGTCCTTGCCGTCCCGGGCGCCCGGCGCACCGGCCTCCGGGGCCTCACGCACCACGATGTCGTGCGGTATCAGCACGATCGCCGTGGTCCCGCCGTACGGCGAGGCGCGCAGGGTGACGGCGATGCCGTGCCGGTGGGCCAGCTGGGCGATCACGAACATGCCGAGCCGCAGGTCGTCCGCGAGCGCCACCACGTCGAACTGCGGGGGCACCGCGAGCTGCTCGTTGAAGGACGCGTAGTCCTCCTCCGACATCCCGAGGCCGCGGTCCTCGACCTCGACGGCCAGGCCCTTGGCGACCATCCCGGCCCGCACCGTGACGGGGCTCGGGGCGGGCGAGTACGCGGTCGCGTTGTCGATGAGCTCGGCCAGCAGGTGGATGACGTCGGCCACCGCGGGCGGCGCGACGGACACCTCCTCGTCGGTGTGCACCTCCACCCGCCGGTACTCGGCGACCTCGCCGACCGCGCTGCGCAGGATGTCGACCAGCGCGACCGGCTCGGTCCAGCTGCGGCCGGGCCGTTCGCCGCTGACGATGACGAGGTTCTCCTCGTAGCGGCGCAACTGGCTGGCCGTGGAGTCCAGTTCGTACAGGCCCTTGAGGATGTCGGGGTCGGTGTGCTCGCGTTCCAGCGTGTCGAGCCTGCTGAGCTGGAGGTTGACCAGGTTCTGGCTCTGCCGGGCGATGCCCAGGATGACCTTCTGGAAGCCGCGCCGGGTGTCGGCGAGTTCGACCGCGGTGTGCACGGCCGTGCGCTGGGCGGTGTTGAACGCCTGTGCCACCTGGCCGAGTTCGTCGTGACCGTAGTCCAGCGGGGTCGTCGCGGACTCCGGGTCGACCGTCTCACCGCGTTCGAGGCGGGCCACCACGTCGGGCAGCCGTTCCTGCGCGAGGCTGACGGCGGCCCGGCGCAGTCCGCGCAGCCGCCGTGACAGCGAGCGGGTGATCCGCCAGGACATGCCGACGCACACCAGCAGCGCGAGCAGCCCGCCGGCGCTCAGGATGCCCGCCTTGATCAGCAGCGCGTTCGCCTTGCCGGCGCTGCGTTCGAGCAGGCCCGTCGTCTGCCGCTGGATCAGACTCGCGTAGTGGTCGGACAGTTTGTCCATGGCGGCGTTCCACCGCTTCTGGGCGTCCGGCAGGGCGATCCGGTCCGAGGCGGCGCCGGAGTTGCGGGCCGCCAGCACCTGGTCCTCGATGGACTGGAGCGTCTGCCACTCCGGGCTCGCCAGGATCCGCTCGGTCTGTGCCTTGGCGCTGCCGGTCAGCTGGGGCACGACCTGGTCCTGGACGAGCCAGCGCCGGGTGTTCACCAGCTCCGTGAACTGTACCCAGGCCTTGTCGTCGAGGTGCCCGGACGGCCACGCCAGGGTCAGCTGCGCGTCCTCCCGGGACACCAGCTCCGCCGCGTGCTCCAGGGCGACCAGCGGACCGGCCTGCGAGGTGAGGTCGCCGTCGTCGACCTGCGAGAGCTCCTGGAAGGCGTGGATCTGGTCGTCGATGATCGAGGAGTACTGGTCCAGCGCCTGCTGCGCGGTGATGTCGGTCGGGTGGTCCACCTGGTCGCGGTAGTACTCCAGGCTGCCCACCGAGCCCAGCACCGAGTACAGCCGGTCCGATATGCGGGAGGGCGCCTTCTCGATCGCGTCCGCCTGCCCGACCAGCTTCCCGACCGCCGCGTCGGTCTCCTCGCGCTGTTTGTCGAGGGCGGCCCGGGAGCCGTGCGGCGATGCCAGCCAGGCCGCCGACAGGCTGCGTTCCCGCTGGAGGGCGAGTGTCGTGTCGGTGCCCATGGCACCGGTCGACCGGCTCAGCTCCGTCTGGTCGCGCAGCCGGAGCCCCTCCGAGAACATCTGGATGGTCGTCACGCCCCACATGCCGGCGAGGGTGACGCTGGGCACCAGGGCCAGAAGCACCAGGGAGAGGCGTATGGAACCGAGGCGGCGCCGGGCACCTGTCCGTCGAGACATCGTCGTCCTAGGGCGATCAGCGGGGAGGGAGGAACGGGAAGGCGGAACGGGCGGGGCGGGGGACGGGAGCGGGGGACGGGCGCGAGGGGTTTCGCGTGCCGGTTACGGCACATGGGATGCGCAGGATGTTATCCGTACAAGTGACCGCGGGGCCCGGGCCTGACCGAATCTTTGGCGACACCGTCACAGGAAGGGTCCGCTCACCGGGTCCCGGCGGCGGCGAAACGTGCCACCGCGGACACGTTGGACCTCGTCACGAACGCGGGGCCGGTGAGCACCGGCGCCGTCCCGCCGCCGCTGATGTTGCCGTTGGTCCGGTACAGCCACAGGGCGTCCACCGCCAGGTAGCCCTGCAGGTAGGGCTGCTGGTCGACGGCGAACTGCACCTTGCCGCCCCGGACCGCCTCGACCAGGTCCTTGTTGAGGTCGAAGGTGGCGACCTTGGCTCTGCTGCCGGCCTGCTTGACGGCATCGACCGCGCTGAGCCCGTACTGGGCGCCCAGGGTGACGACCTCGTCGATGCTGGAGTCCTGCCGCAGCCGGGACGCGATCGTGGCGGTCACCGCGTTCATGTCGGCGCCGTCCACGTACACGTTGTCGGTCTCGCCGTCGAACGTCTTGCGCACGCCGGCGCAGCGGGCCTCCAGCGCGACGTTGCCCCGCTCGTGCACGACGCACAGGGCGTGCTTGGCCTTCACCTCGTCCAGCTTGTCGCCGACGGCCCGGCCGGCGACGGACTCGTCCTGGCCGAAGTACTCCAGCAGGCCGGCCGGGCGCCAGGCGTCGATACCGGAGTTGAGCCCGACGACGGGGATGCCGGCCGCCTTGGCCTGGGCGATCGGGCCCCGCATCGCCGCCGGCTTGGCGAGCGTCACGGCGATGCCGTCGACCTTGTCGCGGACCGCGTCGCGCACCAGCGCGGCCTGCGCGGACGCGTCGGCGTCGCTGGCGTACGTCAGGTCGATGCCGTCCTTGGCCGCCGCCTTCTCGGCGCCCCGGCGTACCAGGTCCCAGAAGGCGTCGCCCTTGCCGCCGTGGGTGACCAGGGCGACCTTCATCCCGCCGCCCGGCCCCCCCACCGGGTCCGCGTCCGCCCCGTCGTCACTCGTGCCGAGGACGGAACAGCCGGCCACCAGCAGACACACGGCGGACACCAGGGCCGCGACACGGGTGAGTCTCGCGGAGGTGTGCGGCGGGAGAGGAGTCTTCATGAGGGGCGGACCTCGCTGTGCGGCCGAGCAAGAGCAGGAGGAGAGCCGGGCGGACCGCACGTGAGCACGGGCCGGATGACTCTCGTTGGCCCGGAGCCAACCGTGTGTGACCACTGGGCGTCAAGTGAGCGGCCACATGCCGTGAGTCAGTGCTGCCGCATCGTGATGATCTGTCCGGCGGGTCGAACATGGGAGGTCATCGCCATGATTTTCATACCGTCCGTGCGGTTCGGGACCCGGCGTCCCGCACGGAAAAGGCCTCCCGGAGCGGCCGCCGGGGCAGCCTAGACTGGTGCGGCTCACAGGACGACGCAGGCGACGGAAGGGACGGCGACGGTGGCGGCAGCCGGCAGTGGCTTCGAGGACCCGCCCGCCGACGTGCTCGACCGGGCGGCCGCCTCCTTCGGACTGCTTGCCTCGCCCGCCCGGCTGCACATCGTCTGGGCGCTGGCCCAGGGCGAGAGCGACGTGACCGGGCTCGCCGAGCGGGTCGGCGGCGCGCTGCCCGCGGTCAGCCAGCACCTCACCAAGCTGAAGCTGGCCGGACTCGTCGGCTCCCGCCGCGAGGGCCGCCGGCAGGTGTACTACGTCGACGACCCCGACATCGTCGACGTCGTACGGCTCCTGGTGGGCCGGCTCACGGACCGGGCGGCGCCGCCGCGCCGCCGCCTCCATGGGCTCTGAGACCGCCGACGGCACCACCCTGGAGGTGCTGCGGCGGCTGGAGTCGGGCCCCCGGGGACTGACCGGGAGCGAGGCCGCGGCCAGGCTGCTCACCCACGGCGAGAACACCCTGCCGGACCGGCGCACGCCGTCCTGGCCCCGCCGGTGCGCGCACGCCCTGCGCGACCCCTTCACCGCCGTCCTGCTCTGCCTCGGCCTGGTGTCCGCCGCCGTCGCTTCCTGGGGCACCGCCGTGGTCATCCTCGCCCTGGTCGCGGTCAGCTGCGTGCTGCGCGCGAGCGGGGAGCACCGGGCCGACCGCTCCATGGCCGCCCTGCGCGAACTGGTCGCCGGCACGGCCACGGTGCTGCGGCGCGACACCGACCGGGAACCGCCCCGGCCCCGCGAGGTGCCGGTCCCCGAACTCGTCCCCGGCGACGTCCTGCGCCTCGGCCCCGGCGACCTCGTCCCGGCGGACGTACGACTGCTGCGCGCCCGCGGACTCACAGTGCACCAGGCCGCCCTCACCGGGGAGTCGGCGCCGGTGGCCAAGAGGGCGGTGGAGGGACCGGCCGGATCCGGAGGGGACGACGAGACCCCGCTGTGTTTCCAGGGCAGCACCGTCGCCACGGGCAGCGGTACGGCCGTCGTGGTCGCCACCGGGGGCGCCACCCGGTTCGCCGCCGCCCACCGGCAGCCGGCCACACCCCGGGAGGGCGGGGCCTTCGACCGGTCCGTGCACGGCATCTCCTGGGTGCTGATCCGCTTCATGCTGCTGACGCCGCCCCTTGTCCTGATGGCGAACGCCGCGCTGCGCGGACGCGGCCTGGAGACCCTGCCCTTCGCCGTCGCGGTCGCCGTCGGTCTGACGCCCGAGATGCTGCCGGTGATCGTCACCACCTGCCTGGCCCGGGGCGCCGCCCTGCTCGCCCGCACCCACGGCGTCATCGTCAAACGGCTGCCCGCGCTGCACGACCTGGGCGCGGTCGACGTGCTGTGCGTCGACAAGACCGGCACCCTCACCCAGGACCGGCCGGTCCTCGCACGGGCCCTCGACGCGGCCGGCCGGGACGACCCGGAGGTGCTGCGCTGGGCCGCCGTCGGCGCCTGGTGGACCCTCCAGCTCGCCGAACTGCCCGCGCCCGACGCCCTCGACGAGGCCCTGCTGGCGGCGGCCGGGCCGGTGGGCGAGGAGTGCGACGGGGTGGACGCGGTGCCGTTCGACCCGGTACGGCGCTTCTCGACGGCGGTGGTGCGCGGCTCCCTCGGGCGCCACACCGTCGTCGTCACCGGCGCCGCCGAGGCCGTGGTGGAGCGCTGTGCGGCTCAGCCTGGGGAGCGCGAACGGCTGCTGGCGCTCGCCGCCCGGGAGGCGGACGCCGGGCTGCGGGTACTGGCCGTCGCGACGGCCGACCGCCCCGCCGGTGCGCCCGGGCCGCCCGGCACGCGGGGCCTGACCTTCCGGGGCCTGGTGACCTTCCGGGACGCCCTCGCCCCGACCGCCGCCGAGGCCCTGCGCGGTCTGGCCGACCGGGGCGTCACCGTGAAGGTCCTCACCGGCGACCATCCGGCCACAGCCGCCCGGGCCTGCCGCGAACTCGGCCTGGATCCCGGGGAGATACGGACCGCCGCACAGCTGCAAGGCCCCGAGGCCGCCGGGGAGGCGACCGTCGTCGCCCGCTGCACCCCGCAGGACAAGGCCCGGGTCGTCGCCGCCCTGCGCGCCGCCGGGCACACCGTCGGCTTCCTCGGTGACGGCGTGAACGACGTGGCCGCGCTGCGTGCCGCCGACGTCGGCCTCGCGCCCCGCTCCGCCGTCGGCGTGGCACGGGAGAGCGCCGACGTCGTCCTCGCCGAGAAGGACCTCACGGCGATCGGCCACGCCATCACCGCCGGGCGGCACGCGAGCGGCAACATCGCCTCATACCTGCGCGTCACGCTCTCCTCCAACCTGGGCAACGTCGTCGCGATGCTCGCCGCGGGCCTGCTCCTGCCCTTCCTGCCGATGCTCCCGGCCCAGGTGCTCGCCCAGAACCTCTGCTTCGACGCCGCCCAGCTCGCCTTCGCCCACGACCGTCCCGGCGCGGCGGCCCTGCGCGGTCCGGCCGTGCTGCGGCCGCGCTCCTTCCTCCGGTTCGTCACCGGCTTCGGCCTGCTCAACGCGGTCGCCGACCTCGCCACGTTCGCCGTCCTCGCGTTCGCGCTCGACGGCCCCGACGCCGTCGACGACGAAGCCGTGTTCCACTCCGCCTGGTTCACCGAGAACCTGCTCACCCAGGCCCTGGTGATGCTGCTCCTGCGCACCGGCCGGCGCGACGAGGGGGGCCGTGCCCCCGGCCCGGTCGGTCTCGCGGCGGCCGGCCTCGCCGCCGTCGGCCTGCTGCTGCCGCCGAGCCCCCTCGGCACGGCCCTCGGCATGACGGCCCTGCCCGCCGCGTACTACCTCCTGCCGGCCGTCGTCCTCGGCCTGTACGCCCTGGCCCTGACGGCGGCCCGGGCCTGGCAGGTGAGGCGTCAGCCGTAGGTGAGGTTCGAGCAGGGGTTGTCGTCCGCGGACCGGGCACCGGCGGCGATCTCCGACGGCACGGCGGACGGAGCCGGGGACGCGGACGCGGTCGCCGCCGGGCCGTCCGCGTACGACTGCCCCAGCACGACACTGATCCCGCTGCCGGTCACGGGCTGGAGCTCCGCGCCGGGGAAGGCCGCCGCCACCGTCCGGGCGCGGTCCTCCAGGCCGGGGCCGTACTCGACCAGTGTCGTGGTGTGGTCCTGGGCGGACGCCGTCGCCGTGCCCGTGACGGTGAAGCCGTCCGAGGTGAGAGCGGCGGCGGCGCGGGCGGCCAGGCCGGAGACGGAGGTGCCGTTGTAGACGGCGACGTCGATGCCCGCACCGGAGACCGGAGCGGGGGAGGCGGACGCCGCGGAACCCGGCGTCCCGGTCCTCTTCCCGCCGGCGCTCTTGCCGTCGATCGTGCGGTCGGCCCGGAGCGCGGCCCACAGCGCGTCGGCGTCCGGCTGCACGACCGCGACCCGTGAACCCTCGTAGCGCCAGGGCAAGGTCACGAACTTCGTGTTGTGCAGGTCGATGTCCTTCAGGGACAACGCGAAGGACATCAGCTTGTCCGCGGAGCCGAGGCCGGGGTCGACGGTCAGCGACTTCGTGGCGGCCTCGGCCAGCGGCAGCAGCCGCGTCGGAGTGAAGCCCTCGCTCTTCACCTCCTTGAGCAGGCTCGCCACGAATGCCTGCTGGCGCTTGATCCGGCCGATGTCGGAACCGTCGCCGATGCCGTGCCGGATGCGGACGTAGTCCAGCGCCTTCTGGCCCGAGACGGTCTGCTCGCCCTTGTGGAAGAGCAGCTTGCCCGGGGCGGTGAGGTGGGGGTTGAGGTCGTTCTCGTAGACGTCCTGCGGCAGGCACACCTTGACACCGCCCACCACGTCCGTCAGCCGGGCGAAGCCCTTGAAGTCGACGACGACGGTGTGGTCCACGCGCAGGCCGGTGAGCTGTTCGACGGTGTTCTGCGTGCAGGCGGGGTTGCCCTTGGCCGTCTGGCCGACCGAGTACGCCGCGTTGAACATCGTGTCCGGCTGTGCCTTCGTCCAGCCTCCGCCCGGCAGCTTGCACGGCGGGATGGTCACCAGGGTGTCGCGGGGGATGGAGACGGCGATGGCGTGCCGGTGGTCGGCGTAGACGTGCAGCAGGAACGCGGTGTCGGAGCGGCCCACGTCGTCCTTGTCGCCGCCGCCCAGCGCCTCGTTGCCGCCGGTGCGGGTGTCGGAGCCGATGACCAGGACGTTCTCCCCCTGCGACGAACCGGCCTCAGGGCGGTTGTCGGAGAGGCCGCCCGAGTCGAAGGTGCTGATGTCGCCGTCCAGCTTCAGATACAGCCAGCCGGCTCCGCCCGCGGCGAGCACGAGCAGGGCCAGACAGACGACGAGCCCGACCCGTATGCCACGGCCACGGTCACGGCCACGTTTACGGTCACGGCCGCGCCGGCGACCGCGCCGCTGCCTGTCGTCCCGCGCGGCGGCCCTGTGCCGCGGCGGCGGAGTCCTCCGGTTGCTGGTGACCGTCATCGGCGTCTTCTTGCCTCTCACCCGGGGTTGTACAGTTGCGCAATGTAGCAACTGTCGATGAGAGGGAGGGCATGACGTGCTGCGCAACGGACTGGAGCCCTGGCATCTGCTGATCGTGGCGATCGTCGTGATCGTCCTGTTCGGCTCGAAGAAACTGCCCGACACGGCGCGCTCGCTCGGCCGCTCGATGCGGATCCTCAAGAGCGAGGCGAAGGCGCTGAAGGAGGAGGGCGCGGCGGGCCCCCCCCCCCCCCCCCCCGCCCGGGCCCCCCCCCCCCCCCCCCCCCCCGCCCGGCCCGCCCCCCCCCCCGGCCCGGGGGGGGGCCCCCGCGGGGGGTGGGGGGGGGGGGGGGCCCCCCCCCGCCCCGGGGGGGGGGGGGGGCCCCCCCCCCCCCGACCGTCAGCCCGTCAGGACCGGCAGCGACCGATGGCCGTGGGAGATGAACGAGTCCACCGGCCGCAGCTCGTCCGCCGGTACGGCGAGGGCCAGGCCGGGGAACCGCGCGAACAGGGCCGGCAGGGCCACGCGCGCCTCCAGCCGGCCGAGCGGTGCGCCCAGGCAGTGGTGGACGCCGTATCCGAAGGCCAGATGATCCTTCACGGCGCGGGTGACGTCGAACGTGCCGGCGTCCGGGCCGTGCTGCTCCGGGTCGCGTCCGGCGGCGGCGTAGGCGGCGAGGATCGCCTCGCCTTTGCGGATCACACTGCCCTGGGGGCCGCCCAGTTCGCCGAGGGGCAGGTCCTCCACGGCGTACCGCAGCGGCAGGCTGGCCACCGGCGCCTCGGCCCGCAGGGTCTCCTCGATCACGTCGTCCCAGGAGGCGCGACCGCCGAGAACGTGCGCGAGCTGGCCGGGGTGGGTGAGCAACGCGTGGACGGCGTTGTCGAGCAGGTTGACCGTCGTCTCGTGACCGGCGCTGATCATCAGCATCAGCGTGTCGAGCAGCTCCTGCTCGCTGAGCCGCGTACCGCTCTCTTCCTCGCGGGCCGCGATCAGCGCGCTCGTCAGGTCGTCGCCGGGCGCCGCCCGTTTCGCGGCGACGAGCTCACCGAGGACGGCGTAGAACCGGGCGTAGGTGTCGGCGACCTCGGCCGCGTCAGCCGAGGTGTGGAAGACGCTGTCCACCACGGCACGCAGCTCGGGCCCCAACTCCTCGGGTAATCCGAGCAGTTCGCCGATGACCTGGATGGGCAGCGGATAGCAGAACTCCTCGCGCAGATCGACCGCGTGGCCGTCCGCCCCACCGCCCGCCCCGGCCTTGGCGACCCGGTCGAGCAGCGCCGCGGTGATCTCCTCGATCCGGGGCCGCAGCTCGGCGGTGCGGCGGGCGGTGAACGCCTTGGAGACGATGGTGCGCAGCCGTTTGTGGTCGGTGCCGTAGGCCGTGAACATGTTCTGCACGGAGACCCAGGTGTACAGCGGCCAGTCCGGTGAGACCTCGCCGTCGAGCCAGCGGTGCCAGTGCCTGCGTGCGTCCTTCGACACCCGCGGGTCGGTGAGCAGCCGCTTCAGCAGCGGGGCGCTGCTGACCGCCCAGGCCGGGACACCGTGGGGGAGTTCGACGGGGGTGACGGGTCCGCGCTCGCGGATCCGGGCGGCCTCGCCGTGGATGTCGCGGCCGGTCGGGTCGATCACTATCGGGTGTGTGAACTCCATCGGACTCTCTCCCTGGGCTGGCGGCGGTTCGCGGGGCACGCGGACGCCTCGTGGGCGGTACGTGCCGCGTCCAGCCAAGTGGCCGCGGCCGGGCGGCGCCAGAGGACGGAGAATCAGTGGCCTGTTTCAGGCGGTCCGGCCGGCCTCCCGCTCCACGGGCTGAGCCACCGCCTTCGCGGCCGGGGCCGCCTTCCTGCGCCGGCGCCGGCTGACGCGCGGCTCCTGGTCCGGCAGCCAGCCGAAGGTGAGGCAGCTGCCGACCACGCCGAGGAGCAGGCCCACGAAGAAGCCGCCCAGGTTCGAGGTCAGCCAGGTCCCCAGGGAGACCAGCACCCCGATGACCGAATAGAACAGGCGCTGGGAGGGGTTGAAGAGGATCAGCACGCCGCACAGCAGCATCACGGCCGGGAGCAGATAGCCGGCCAGTCCCTGCATGCCGACGTGCAGGATGACGTCCAGCGACGCCTTCAGGGTGAGCAGGACCTCCGCCCCGCCCAGGGCGAGCAGCAGCCCGCCCCAGAAGGGCCGGTCCGCCCGCCACTGGCGGAAGGCGGACCGGAACGTCCCGTGTGGACCGCCGGGCATCAGCAACCCGACCCGCTGAAGCCCAGTTTCAGCCCGGGCAGCTTGAACACACCGGCCGTCGTGGCGTAGTTGGTCTGCCGCAGCTTGGCGATGTGCACGGTGTCGGACTGCTGGCTGAACACGCCCTTCGGCCCACGGCCCTGTGGCCCGGCCTTGTTCAGCGTGCTGGCGTCGTTGCCGATCTCGATGTTCTTGAAGGCCGCGTCACCCGTGAGCTCCGTGGAGTCGGTGGTCAGGTCGCTGGCCCGGACCTTCGCCGCGCCCTCGCCCGCCCTGATGACCAGGTTCGTGCCGCCCAGGTCGACGCTCTGGCACAGCTTGGTGAGCGTCGCCTCCTTGATCACGGAGGTGACGACCAGCACCTGACCGCCGGTGTCACCCGCGTTGGGGCTGCCCTCGGCCATCTCGTCCAGACCGCCGAACTGTGCGAAGCCGGTGCCGTTCAGCTCGGTGGCGGTGACCGTGAACGGCATGCCGGAGATGGCGAACTGCACGCCCAGCGCCCCCTCGGCGGTGAGGATCGCGAGGCCGGCGGCGACCGCGGCGGCCGGCACCGCCATCACGGCGGCCCGGCGTGCCCGGACCCGCCCGAGGCGCGCGGGGACGTCACCGGCGTCCGCGGCGGCGGTGCCTTCCGGTCTGTCGGAGGTGTGCTCGGCGGAGGAGGTCATGTCTGCTCCAGGTGCGTGTCGGTGCGGATCGGACTGCGTGGCACGTTGCGACTTCGGCGGCACATGGGTTGCGAGGTGCGACTTCGATGGCACGTTGCCCTGGCGCGGACATCGACCGCGTACGCACGTCTCCCCGCAACTCCCGGCGGTTGCAAGGGCTTTCTCGTTACGCCGCAGTAGCCGACTCGGAAGTTACCGGGGGTTACATGAAGGGTCAAGGGAAGTGTGAACAAAGAGTGGCGAATGTGCGCCACATGTGAGTCGGCGCCCTTCATGAACGTGCAGCGGACGCACAACTCCCTTGCGAGCCCTTGACGTTGGCTGACGACCAGGTCTACAACTCTCCTCGTCTCACCGGATCCGTGGCGCCGGATCCGCCGCGCGGCACCGTCCGCGTGTCCCGGAACCGCTCGTCCCGTACGGGCAGCTCGCCGCCCGGTGCGTCCGCACGGGCTTTCCACTGCCCGGGTCCGACCCTCCACGGCACCGGCACGGGCCCTTCCCCGGTGCGCCGTGCCACAACCCCCCCGCCCGGCCCGGCCGGCGGCCCGTCCCCGTGCGTGTCTCCGGCCGGTCACCGGTCTGCCGTTGCCGGTCCGTCACGTACGGAGAAGGCGTAACGGGCCGGCAACGGCGGACGCCGAACCGCGTCCCCAGCACCCCCACCCCGCAACGAGAAGAGGTACACCCGCATGCGTACGCGCACCCTCCTCACCCTCACCGCCGCCGTCGCCGCCCTGGGGCTCACCGCCCCCGCCTCCGCGGCCGACACCCCCGTCCTGACCACCACCGACGGCGCGGCCGTCGCGGTCGGCGACGTCCTCAACGCCTCCCTGGCGAGCGGCACCGCCGCCACCTTCTACTCCAGCGCGACCGGCACCAGCGGCATCTCGTGCACCTCGTCGGCGTTCGCCGCCACCGTCACCGACAACCCGGCCGCCCCCGGCACCGCCACCGAGTCCCTGACCTCGCACACCTTCGACACCAGCGGCTGCACCGCCAACGTCGTCGGAGTGCTCGGCGTCAGCGGCATCACCGTCGACAACCTGCCCTACACCAGCAGCGTGTCCTCGGACGGCACCGTCTCCGTGACCCCGGCCGAGGGCTCCGTCATCCAGTCCACCGTCAGGCTGCGCACCCTGCTCGGCACCATCACCTGCGTCTACCGGGCCCCCAGCCTGACCGGCAAGGCGGACAACGCCGACAACAGCATCTCCTTCACCAACCAGCAGTTCACGAAGGTGTCCGGCTCCTCGCTGTGCTTCGCCAACGCCTTCTTCACCGCCAAGTACGCCCCGGTGACCAAGGGAGGCGTCGCCGTCAACGTCAACTGACCCCTGACGAGCGTCGGTTCAGCGCCGACGCAACCGTGCCGCCAGGGCGGCGCCGCCGGTGAGCACCAGCACCGCCGCGGCGCCGCCCGCCAGCATGGGCGTGGACGGGCCGGAGGGGGGTTCGGAGGTGGATGCGACCGGGGATCCGGACGCAGCTTCGGCAGCGGATGCGGAGGGAGAGGCCACTGGAGAGGCCACCGGGGCGCTCTCCTTCTCGCTCGTCTTGGGCTTGTCCTCCTTCTTCTTCTCGGGCCTGTCCGGGAACACCACATCCGAACACGAGTAGTACGTGTCCGGCGTACTGCTGTTCTGCCAGACCGTGTACAGCACGTGCCGCCCGGTACGGTCGGACGGCAGGGTCGCCTCAAGGCGGTACGCGCCGTCCCTCAGGGCCGGGTCCTTCACCTCGGCGAACGGCTTCTCGGGCAGGTCGGACCAGGACAGCGGCCCGGCCGGGTCGTAACCGGGCTTCGTCAGGTACATCCGGAACGTGCCGGTGTGCGGGATCGTCGAGACGTACCGCATGGTCAGTGTCCCGCCGGGCGTCATCCGGGTCGCCGGCCAGTCGGCGCGGGCGAGGTCGAGCCCTTTGTAGCCGGGCAGGCCCCCGCTGCACAGCTTCCCGTCGGGGACGACCTGCCGGTCCCGGCCGGCCACGTTCGCCACCCGCAGGTTGTCCCACGCGGTGAAGGGTGCGCCGTTCGCGGCGACGGCCGCGCGGCAGGCCGCCGAGCCCGCCCGGTCGCCGCCCTCGGGGGAGCAGGCCACCACCCGGCTCACGGGATCCGTCGGCGCACCGTGCGCCCGCGCCGGACCCGCCGCCCACAGCGGCAGCAGCAACGGGGTCACGAGGGCGGCCGCGAGCGCGGCGCGGTGTGCGGTCGTACGGGACATCCGTCTGCGTCTCCTCGGCCGGGCCGGAGCGTTCGGTGGTGCAATGGAGCGGTCGGTAGTGCAATACGGGCAACAGGCCCGGCGCGTTCACCACGCCACGACCTGTTCGAAAAACGGGCCATTCGCGCCCAACTGCCCGCCATAGAGGGTCGGTTTCCGGCTGGATCGAGGGTTTCCCCCGTATCCCGATGACCTGCCCTTTGCCTATCGTTCGACCACAGCTGACCCACAGGTAACCCCGAACGGGTCGCTCCCCACACGCCTGGCCGGCCACCGCGTCGCTCTTTCGAACCACCCCCCTCCGCTTCAGCGAGGAAGCGCATCCACCGCCGCTCCGCCCTGCCCGGAGTCCGGCCACGAAAGGCAACGACCGTGCGTATCTCCCCAGAGTTCAGACGGAAGCTGATATCCGTCGCCGCCGTCTCCGCCGCCCTGCTGACCGCCGCCCCCGCCTCGGTCGCCGTCGCCCAGGAGACCGCGCCCGGGCCCGCCGCCGTCCCGGCCGCACAGACTGAGGCCGCCCCCGGCGCCCCGGCCGAGCGGCTCATCGTCGGCTATAAGTCCGGCGCCTCCGAGGCGAAGTCCGACAAGGCCGCCGCCGCCGACGCCGCGGCCAAGGCCGAGAAGACCGGCGAGGACGTCGACTTCCAGCGCCGCCTCGGCACCGGCGCCGCCCTCGTCGACCTGGGCACGAACCCCGCCCGGGCGGACGTCGCCGACGTCGTCGCCCAGTACGAGGCCGACCCGCAGGTCGCCTACGTCGTGCCGGACCGCCTGAACAAGCCGACGGCCGTCACGCCGAACGACACCGACTACGGCAAGCAGTGGGACCTGTTCGAGTCCACCGCGGGCATGAACGTCCCGGCCGCCTGGGACACGACCACCGGCACCGGCGTCACCGTCGCCGTCATCGACACCGGCTACGTCACCCACTCCGACCTGGCCGCGAACATCGTCGGCGGCTACGACTTCATCGCCGACACCGCCGTCTCCGTCGACGGCGACGGCCGTGACAGCAACCCGGCCGACCCGGGCGACTGGTACAACGCGAACGAGTGCGGCGCGGGCATCCCGGCGTCCAACTCCTCCTGGCACGGCACGCACGTGGCCGGCACCATCGCCGCCGCCACCAACAACGGCAAGGGCGTCGCCGGCATCGCCCACGGCGCGAAGATCTCCCCGGTCCGCGTCCTCGGCAAGTGCGGCGGCTACGACTCCGACATCATCGACGCCATCACCTGGGCGTCCGGCGGCACCGTCTCCGGCGTCCCCGCCAACACCAACGTCGCCAAGGTCATCAACATGAGCCTGGGCGGGGGCGGCGCCTGCTCCAGCGCCACCCAGAGCGCCATCAACGGCGCCGTGAACCGCGGCACCGCGGTCGTCGTCGCGGCCGGCAACGAGAACCAGAACGTCTCGGGCGCGTCCCCGGCGAACTGCAACAACGTCATCGCGGTCGCCGCGACCAACCGCGCGGGCAGCCGGGCCTCGTACTCCAACTACGGCTCGCTCGTGGACATCTCCGCCCCCGGCGGCGAGACGAGGACCTCCACCGCCAACGGCATCCTGTCCACGCTGAACTCCGGCACGAAGACGCCGTCGAGCGAGAGCTACGCCTACTACCAGGGCACCAGCATGGCCACCCCGCACGTCGCGGGCCTCGCCGCCCTGATGAAGTCGGCCAACTCCGCCCTCACCCCGGCCCAGATCGAGTCGGCCATCAAGGCCAACGCCCGTCCGCTGCCCGGCACCTGCTCCGGCGGCTGCGGCGCCGGCCTCGCCGACGCCGCCAAGACGGTCCAGGCCGTCAAGGGCGGTACGTCCACCGGCACGACCTTCTCCAGCACCACCGCCGTCGCCATCCCCGACAACGGCGCGGCGATCGAGTCGCCGATCAGCGTCACCGGCCGCAGCGGCAACGCCCCCTCCGCCCTCCAGGTCGGCGTCGACATCACCCACACCTACCGCGGTGACCTCGTCATCGACCTGGTCGCGCCGGACGGTTCGGCGTACCGTCTGAAGTCCGCCGCCTCGGACTCCGCCGACGACGTGAAGACCACCTACACGGTGAACGCCTCCGCGGAGAGCGCCAACGGCACCTGGAAGCTGCGCGTCCAGGACACGGCGGCGCAGGACACCGGCACGCTCAACGGCTGGAAGCTGACCTTCTGATCCTTCTGAATCTCCCGGTCCTCCTTCGACGAGGACGCTGAACGGGCAGCTCACGAGCGGGCGGGCCGGCCGGTGCGGATGGGGCACCGGCCGGCCCGTCTTTACGTGCGGCCGCACAACCCCCACAGTTAGATACCGAACGCGCTGTTTTCTTTCATCAGTTGCGATTGTTTTGCCGGATGTGCACCCGCACTCCGGTGCACTGGTGTGGTGAACGCCGTCTGAGGGTGAGTTATCGTGTACGGGGGGTAAAAACAAACGGCATGACCCGTTCATTTCCGTCCCGGGAGAGTTCAGTCGATGGCGAGGCAGTTGCGAGCCGAGCAGACCCGCTCGACGATCATCACGGCCGCCGCTGACCTGTTCGACCGTCGCGGCTACGAATCGACCAGTCTCAGCGACATCGTGGAGCACGCTCAGGTCACCAAGGGCGCCCTGTACTTCCACTTCGCGGCGAAGGAGGACCTCGCGCACGCGATCCTCGAACTCCAGTCGCACACCGCCCGCCGGCTGGCCGCGGAGACCGACCATCGCGGCCACACGTCCCTGGAGGCGCTGATGCGCCTCACGTTCGGCATCACCCGCATGTCCGTCGAGGACCCGGTCCTCCGGGCCGGACTGCGGCTCGCCACCGGCGGGATCCGGCCCCGTCCGCCGCTGAGCCATCCGTTCACGGAGTGGCTGGACATCGTCACGGCCCGGCTCGTCGGCGCGGTCAAGGAGTCCGACGTCCAGCCGGACATCGACATCGACGTCGTGGCCCACTCCCTGGTCTGTTTCTTCGTCGGCACCCGGGTCGTGGGCCGCTCCCGCGAGCCCGTCGCGCGCCAGCCCCGCCGGACGGCCGAGATGTGGAACATACTCATCCGCGGCCTGGTCCCGGTCACCCGCCGCGCCCGCTACCTGAGCCTGGCGGCCCGCCTGGAACGCGAACTGGCACCGGTCTGACGGTATCTGACGGTTTCGGGCAGGACGCTGCGAACGGACCCGGCCGGGGCGCGGTCACGCTGGCCGGGGAGGGGCGCCCGCGCGTTACGGTGAGCCGTATGCCCGACACCCCATCCGCACCCGTGCTCCTCGGCGACCAGCCGGGCTCCTTCCCTCACAGCGTGCTGGCCGAGCGGCACCCGGCCATCATCCGGCAGGTGCGCGAGGCCTTCCCGTACGAGCCCTGGCAGCACCGCGCGCTCGACGAGCTGCTGGCCAACTGCACCAAGGGCGAGATCGAACCGCTCCCGGCCGACGCGCACGACCGCGGCCTATGGGACAGCTGGGGGCTGCGCGAGTACACCGGCCGGTCCTGGTTCGACGTGCCGTGGCTCTGGTCCGAGAGCTGGTTCTACCGCAGGCTGCTCCAGGCCGTCGGCTACTTCGGCCCCGGCCCCTGGCAGGGCATCGACCCCTTCCGCCCCTCCAAACTGGCCGAACTCGACTCCCGCGAGACCGACGAGGAACTGGCCGCGCTCGACGACCTCGCCGGCCGGCCCGCCGGAGAACAGGCACAGGCCCTGCTGCACGGCTCCCTCTGGGGCAATCGCGCCGACCTCGGCTTCCGTCTCTCCGCCGAGGGTGCACGGGCCGCCGAGGCCGCCCCCGGACTGGTGGCCGACGACAGCGACCGCCTGTGGGCCCTGCTCGGCAGCACCGGCACCGGCACCCTGTGCCTCGTCGCCGACAACGCGGGCCGCGAACTCGTCCCCGACCTGCTCCTCATCGCCCACCTGCTGGCCCACGGGCGCATCGGACGGGCTGTCCTGCACGTCAAGCCGTACCCGTACTACGTCTCCGACGCCACCACAGCCGATGTCGTCGACGCACTGCGCCGGCTGACCCGTGCGGGCGGAGCGGCCGCCGAGTACGGACAGCGCCTGTGGTCCGCCCTGGCCGACGGCCGCCTGACCCTCCGGGCCCACCCCTTCTCCTGCGCCCCGCTGCCGTACGAGGAGATGCCCGGCGACCTGCGCGCCGACTTCGCCTCGGCCACGCTCACCGTCGTCAAGGGCGACCTCAACTACCGCCGCTTGGTGGGCGACCAACTCTGGGAACCGACCACGCCGTTCGCGGACGTCACCGCTTACTTCCCCGGCCCCGTCGCCGCCCTGCGCACCCTCAAGTCCGACGTGATCACCGGCCTCGACGCCCGCACCGAGGCGGAACTCGTCGCGGCGGAGGGCCGGCGCTGGCGCACCAGCGGCACACATGCCCTGATCCAGCTGCGGACCCCCTAGGGGGCCACAAACTCACACAACCTCCCGCGAGCGCACCCGCATTCAGCCCCGATTCACGCGATGGTGTGATCATGTCCGGCCCGGCGGATGCCGCCGCCGGACGCCGGGTAGGGCCCGGCCATGACGCAGCCGTTCGAACTCCCGCACTTCTACATGCCGCATCCCCCGCGGCTGAACCCCCATCTCGAGGAGGCCCGGGCCCATTCGGCCGAGTGGGCGCGCGAGATGGGCATGCTGGAGGGCTCCGGCGTCTGGGACCAGGCCGACCTCGACGCGCACGACTACGGCCTGCTCTGCGCCTACACCCACCCCGACTGCGACGGTCCCGCCCTCTCCCTCATCACCGACTGGTACGTGTGGGTCTTCTTCTTCGACGACCACTTCCTGGAGAAGTACAAGCGCAGCCAGGACCGCCTCGCCGGCAAGGCCCACCTGGACCGGCTGCCCCTGTTCATGCCGCTGGACCTCTCGACTCCCGTGCCGGAGCCGGAGAACCCGGTCGAGGCGGGCCTCGCCGACCTGTGGGCCCGTACGGTGCCGACGATGTCGCAGGACTGGCGCCGCCGCTTCGCCGTGGCGACCGAGCACCTGCTGAACGAGTCCCTGTGGGAGCTGTCCAACATCAACGAGGGGCGGATCGCCAACCCCGTCGAGTACATCGAGATGCGCCGCAAGGTGGGCGGCGCCCCCTGGTCGGCGGGCCTCGTGGAGTACGCGACGGCCGAAGTGCCCGCGTCCGTCGCGGAGTCCAGGCCGCTCAGGGTGCTGATGGAGACGTTCTCCGACGCCGTGCACCTGCGCAACGACCTGTTCTCCTACCAGCGGGAGGTCGAGGACGAGGGCGAGCTCAGCAACGGCGTGCTCGTCCTGGAGACCTTCTTCGGGTGCACCACCCAGGAGGCCGCGGACACCGTCAACGACGTCCTCACCTCCCGCCTCCAGCAGTTCGAGCACACGGCGTTCACCGAAGTGCCCGCGGTGGCCCTGGAGAACGGCCTCACCCCCGGCGAGGTCGCGGCCGTGGCGGCGTACACCAAGGGGCTTCAGGACTGGCAGTCCGGCGGCCACGAGTGGCATCTGCGCTCCAGCCGCTACATGAACGAGAACGCGGTGCGCGGCGGCAGCCCATGGCCGGGATGCACCGGCATCGGCACCTCGGCCGCCGACGTCCGCGCCCTGCTCGCCACGGCCGGGGCGGAGCGGCTGCGCTCCTACACGCACGTGCCGTACCAGAAGGTCGGGCCGTCACGGATCCCCGACATCCGCATGCCGTTCCCCCTGGAGCTCAGCCCGCACCTGGACAGCGCCCGCCGGAGTCTGCGCGACTGGGTGGAGCGGATGGGCATCCTCGCCGAGGGTGTCTGGGACGAGGACAAGCTGCGGGCCTACGACCTCGCGCTCTGCTCGGCCGGCCTCGACCCGGACGCCACCCCCGAGGCCCTCGACCTCAGCGCTCAGTGGCTCGCCTGGGGCACCTACGGCGACGACTACTACCCGCTGGTCTACGGCCACCGCCGAGACCTGGCCGCCGCACGGCTGACCACGGCCCGCCTGTCCGACTGCATGCCCGTCGACGGCGACGAGCCGCTGCTCCCGGTCAACGCCATGGAGCGCGGCCTGCTCGACCTGTGGGTGCGCACCACCGCGGGGATGACGCCCGGCGCGCGGCGCACGCTCAAGGACGCGATCAACGTCATGACCGAGAGCTGGGTGTGGGAGCTGTCCAACCAGCTCCAGAACCGCGTGCCCGACCCGGTCGACTACCTGGAGATGCGCCGCGCGACCTTCGGCTCCGATCTCACCCTGAGCCTGTGCCGGATGGGACACGGCCCGGCCGTCCCGCCCGAGGTCTACCGCAGCGGCCCGGTCCGCTCCCTGGAGAACGCCGCGATGGACTTCGCGTGCCTCCTCAACGACGTCTTCTCGTACCAGAAGGAGATCGAGTTCGAGGGTGAGATCCACAACGCGATCCTCGTCGTGCAGACCTTCTTCGGCTGCGACTACCCGACCGGGCTCGGCATCGTGCACGACCTGATGAGCCAGCGCATGCGCCAGTTCGAGCACGTCGTCGCGCACGAACTGCCCGTCCTGTACGACGACTTCCAGCTCACGGAGGAAGCGCGCGCGGCCATGGGGACGTACGTGACGGACCTGCGGAACTGGATGGCGGGCATCCTCAACTGGCATCGCGAGGTGGACCGCTACAAGGACGAGTGGCTGTCCCGGCGCGCCCACGGCTTCCTCCCGGACCGGCCGCCGGCCGTGCCCGTACCCGCCTTCCGCTGAGGCGGCGCTTTCCGGCCAGATCGACTCGGAACGGGACATGACGGAACCCCCGGTGGTGCGCCGGGGGTCTTCTTGAGGGAGAGGAACAGACAACGCACCACACGGGGGTTTCACCTTGACCGAGATCATCGACAAGCCGGCCGACGCCATGGACACGGGGGACCGGGCACCGGCACCCGCACCGGCCGAACTGACGCCGTACGTCGCGCCGTTGCCCGTCCCGCCCGTCCTGCGTCCCGCCTCCGGCGACGTCCTGCGCGAGACCGAGATCGCCCTGCGCCCCACCTGGGTGCGCCTGCACCCGCAGCTCCCGCCGACCCTGATGTGGGGCTACGACGGCCAGGTGCCGGGCCCGACCATCGAGGTCCGGCGCGGACAGCGCGTGCGCATCGCCTGGACCAACCGCATCCCGAAGGACAGCGAGTACCCGGTCACCTCCGTCGAGGTGAAACTGCGCCGCGACGGCCGCCCGCAGTCGAGCACCGAGCCGGGGCGCGACGGAGCCGAACCGAACAAGGACGTCACGGCCCTGCCCGCCTGGTCCGTGACCCACCTGCACGGCGCGCAGACCGGCGGCGGCAACGACGGCTGGGCCGACAACGCGGTCGCCTTCGGTGACGCCCAGCTCTCGGAGTATCCGAACGACCACCAAGCGGTGCAGTGGTGGTACCACGACCATGCCATGAACATCACCCGGTGGAACGTGATGGCCGGCCTGTACGGCACCTACCTCGTCCGTGACGACGAGGAGGACGCCCTGCGTCTGCCGCGCGGGGAGCGGGAGATCCCGCTGCTGCTCGCCGACCGCAACCTCGACACCGACGAGGACGGCCGCCTCAACGGCCGGTTGCTGCACAAGACGGTCATCGTCCAGGACGCGAACCCGGAGACGGGCAAGCCGGTCTCCATCCCGTTCACCGGCCCGTACACCACGGTCAACGGCCGTATCTGGCCGTACGCCGCCGTCGAGGCCGGCTGGTACCGGTTCCGGCTGGTCAACGCCTCCAACGCGCGCATCTACGACCTCGTCCTCGTCGACGAGGAGAACAACCCGGTCCCGGGCGTCCTCCACCAGATCGGCAGCGATGGCGGGCTGCTGCCGCGCCCCGTCCCGGTCGACTTCGACGAGAGCCTGCCCACGCTGACCGCGGCCCCGGCCGAGCGCTTCGACCTGCTGGCCGACTTCCGTGGGTTCGAGGGCCGGACGCTGCGCCTGGTCAACAAGGGCCGCAACCAGCCGCCGGGCGTGCCGGACCCGGCGGGTGACGTGCCGTATCCGGCCGTCATGGAGTTCCGGATCGGGGAGACCTGCGAGCCGGACACCTTCGAGTTGCCCACCGTGCTCTCCGGCTCCTTCCGCCGCCTCACCCACGACATCGGGCACGGCCACCGTCTGGTCGTCCTCACCCCGCCCGCCACGAAGGGCGCCGGTGGCCACCCCGAGATATGGGAGATGGCGGAGGTCGAGCACCCGGGCGACATCCAGGTCCCCACGGACGGCGTCATCCAGGTCACCGGCCCGGACGGCAGGACCAAGACGTACCGGCGCACGGCACGGACGTTCAACGACGCCCTCGGATACACCATCGCCGAGGGCAGCCACGAGCAGTGGAGCTTCCTCAACCTCGCGCCCATCGTCCATCCCATGCACATCCATCTGGCCGACTTCCAGCTCCTGGGCCGTGACGGCTACGACGTGTCGGGCTTCGACCCGGCGGTGGGCGGCACCCGCACGCCGATCCGCTACGACGCCGGCACCTCCGTCCCGCTCGCGCCCAACGAGCTCGGCTGGAAGGACGTCTTCCGGGTGCCCGGGAACCAGATGCTGCGCGTCATGGGGAAGTTCGACGGCGCGCACGGCCGGTTCATGTACCACTGCCATCTGCTGGAGCACGAGGACATGGGCATGATGCGGCCCTTCGTCGTGATGCCCGCGCAGGTGCTGAAGTTCGACCACGGCGGCGCCCACGGCGGCCACGGGGAGGGCCACACGGGCTGAACCGGACGCGCGGCTCGCACCGCACCCGGCACGCCGGGTGCGGTGCGAGCCGCGCCCTGGTCCCGGTCTCCCCGACGGGGCGCATGGCCGCCTCCGAGGCCGGTCAGTCTCACTCTTTCGTGGCTCATCGCGTGCCGCGGTGCCGGGTAGAGCACCAGCCATGATCGTTCCGCCTCCGCCGGAGGCGATCGGCACCATCCGGAGGCGAGCCATGGAACAGACCGCGCTGCGACCCAAGCCGATGCCGGGCCGGGAGCCCGACGGCGCGGCGTCGGTGACGGGATCCGGCCCGTCACGGCCCCATCCGCGCGCCGCCCGGCGCCGCGTGCGGCGGCTGCTCAACGTGCTGTTCGCCGGGTTCGCCGGCGTCGTCCTGGTCCTGTCCGGGATCGGTCTCGGGGCGATGGGCGCCACGGTGATCGGCACGGGCGCGGGCCTCGATCCGCGAGGGCGGCACACGCCGCCACCGGCCGGCCCCTCGACGTCGCCCGCCGCTTCCGCGCCCGCCGCCGTGACCCTCGGAGTGGAGGTCATGGACGCCGGGAAGCCGGGAGCCCTGGTCGTCGGGCTCCACGTCCCCGGGCCGGCTCAGGAGGCGGGTCTGGTGCGCGGCGACCTGCTCCTCGTCTTCGGCGGGACCCGCATCGACACGGCCGCCGACCTGGCCCGGGCCGTGGCCCGCGCCCGCCCCGGCGCGAAGGTGAAACTGACGGTGCGGCACCGCAGCGGCGGCTACCGGCAGCTGACGGTCGTACCGGCCGTCGTCACATGACCACCCGGCAGTGGCTCGTGAGCCGCCCCGAGTCGTCACGACGTGGAAGGCGATCCCGGGCGGCGCGTCCCGCTCGGCGACCTGCTCGCCCTCCCAGGGCAGCCGCAGCGTCCACGTCACACCGGGGCCGACGACGAGGGGGCGTCCCGCGAACGAGGTCGCCGCTCGCACACCCGCTCGGCGCGCTCCGCCGCCCGCGCGCTCCCGTCCAGATGCAGATCGCTGATGTGTGCGAACGAGCACGGTCCTACGCCCTCTCGATCGAATGATTAATGGATGTCGAGAACCTAAGCATTAGTTGTAATGCCTGAGCAACGCTCTGCCATCAGCGTCGATGCCCGGCTGAAGTGCGCAGACCGCTCGCGCCGCCCCCTCCGGCCGGGCAGGATGCTGCCCGTAGCCCCTTCGCCCGTCCCTGGGAGGCCCGGATGACCGCAAGAACGGCCGCGTCCTTCACCGCCGACGACTACCGGGCCCGTATGGAGCGCGCCGCGCGGATCGCCGCCGAGGCCGGGCTCGCGGGCCTGCTGGTGGCCCCGGGACCGGACCTGGTGTGGCTCACCGGCTACACGCCACCGGCGGTCACCGAACGCCTCACCCTGCTCGTCCTCGCCGCCGGGCAGGACCCCGTCCTCGTCGTCCCCGCGCTGGAGGCCCCGGACGCGCAGAGGGCGGCCGGTGCGTCCGCCCTCGCCCTGCGCGACTGGACCGACGGCAAGGACCCCTACGCCGCCACCGCCGCCCTGCTCGACGCCTCGGGCCGGTTCGGCATCAGCGACAACGCCTGGGCCCTGCACCTGCTGGCGTTGCAGCGGGCCCTGCCCGGCAGCTCCTACACGTCACTCACCGAGGCCCTGCCGATGCTGCGCGCGGTCAAGGACGCGGCGGAGCTGGAGCTCATGACGGCCGCGGGAGCCGCCGCCGACGCGACGTTCGAGGAGATCACGAACGTCCCCTTCGCAGGCCGCCGCGAAGCGGAGGTGGCCGCGGACCTCGACCGGCTGCTGCGCCGCCACGGACACGAGCAGGTCGACTTCACCATCGTCGCCTCCGGGCCGAACGGCGCCAACCCGCACCACGAGGCGGGTGACCGCGTCATCGAACGCGGCGACATGGTCGTCCTCGACTTCGGCGGCCTGAAGGACGGCTACGGCTCCGACACCTCCCGCACGGTCCACGTCGGCGAGCCCACCGACGCGGAGCGCCGGGTGCACGACATCGTGCGCGAGGCGCAGGAGGCGGGATTCCAGGCCGTGCGGCCGGGCGCCGCCTGCCAGGACGTGGACCGGGCCGCCCGCGCGGTCATCGCCGGCGCCGGCTACGGCGAGTACTTCATCCACCGCACCGGACACGGCATCGGCGTCACCACCCACGAGCCGCCCTACATGATCGAGGGCGAGGAGCGGCCCCTCGTGCCCGGCATGTGCTTCTCCGTGGAACCCGGCATCTACCTGCCCGGCCGGTTCGGCGTGCGCATCGAGGACATCGTGACGGTCACCGAGGACGGCGGGCGGCGTCTGAACACCACCTCCCGCGAGCTGGTCATAGTGGAGTGACGGCACCGATGTCCCCCACACGCCTCCCGAACGGCAACGGCGCGACCATGACCCAGGCACCGACACCCACCGCGGACACCGTCCGCCGGCTGGTCCGTTCCCTGCTCAAGGACGGCGGCCAGGACGGCAAGGAGGGCAGGGGCGGCACGGGCGGCAAGGAGCCCAGGCAGGGCACGGGCTCCGCAGTCGGCCCCGACGTCCGGCCCGCCACCGAGGGCGCCGACCCGGCCACCTGGTGGGTCGGCAGCCGCCACGTGCTGCGCCTCGCCCCCGACCGCGAGGCCACCGTGCGCCAGCGCCGCGAACTGCGCCTGCGCGACCTGGTCCGCCCGCACGTCCCGGTGACGGTGCCGGTCAGCGTGGCGCACGGCGAGTGGGCGCCCGGGCTGACCTACACGCTGGACACCAGGGTGCCCGGCGGCTCGGGCGAGGAGCACGACGTGTCCGCCGTCGGCGAGGCCGACCTCGCCGGACTGCTCACGGGGCTGCGCGAGGTACCGGTCCGGCAGGCCGAGACCCTCGGCGTGCCGCGTGCCGCGCCGCGCTCCCTGGAGGCGCTGCGCCGGGCCGCCGTCCGCGCCGCCGAACGCCTCGCCGACGCCGACGAGTTCGACGCCGCCCGCCTGAACCAGCTCACGGCGCCCGCCGCGGCCCAGCTCGCCGCGCAGTCCGGCTCGGTCGTCCTCACCCACCACGCGCTCACGGGCGGCCATCTCGTGGTCAGCGCCGACGGACGCGTGCGCGGCGTCCTCGGCTGGGACGGCGCGGTCGTCGGCGACCCGGCCGAGGACATCGCGGGCCTCGCGCTCGCCGTCGGCTCACCCGCCGCCGTACGCGCCGCCACCCTCGCCGGCTACGGCGCCCGCCCCTGCCTGCGCGGCCTGTGGCTGGCCCGCTGCGACACGGTCGTCCACCTCGCCGATGCCCTCCCGGGCCGGGACACGGCCCGGCTCACCGTGCTGCGCACGCAGCTGCGCCGGGCCTGGGAGCCGATCCTGCTGGAACGCGTGACGGACCTGCGGGACACGGACGACGCCCTCTGACGGTCGACGCCCTTCGAGGGACGTCACTCCTGCAGCAGCACCGCACCCGACTCCCCGGGCACGTGCACCACCCCGTCCGCCCCGGGGGTGTCCACCGGCTCCCACGCGGCCAGCACGCGCGCGTGCGGGACGCCGAGCGGCAGGGCGGCCGGTTCCGGCGCCAGGTTCACCACCACGAGGACGTCCCCGCGCCGGAAGGCGATCCAGCGGCGCTCCTCGTCGTAGGCGACCTTGGTGTCGGCGAGGTCCGGATCGGTCAGGTCGGGCTGCTCGTGGCGCAGGGCGAGGAGCTGCCGGTACCAGGCCAGCACGCGCGCGTGCGGCTCGCGTTCCGGCTCGGACCAGTTGAGGCAGGAGCGGTCCCGGGTCGCCGGGTCCTGCGGGTCGGGCACGTCCTCCTCCTTCCAGCCGTGCGCGGCGAACTCCCGCCGTCTGCCCCGCCGTACCGCGTCCGCCAGCTCCGGGTCGGTGTGGTCGGTGAAGAACTGCCAGGGCGTGCCCGCCGCCCACTCCTCGCCCATGAAGAGCATCGGCGTGAAGGGGGCCGTCAGGGTCAGCGTGGCCGCACAGGCCAGCAGCCCGGGGGAGACCAGGGCCGAAAGGCGGTCCCCCTGGGCGCGGTTGCCCACCTGGTCGTGGGTCTGGCTGTAGCCGAGCAGCCGGTGCCCGGCCACCCGCGTACGGTCCAGGGGGCGCCCGTGGTGCCGCTCCCGGAAGCTGGAGTACGTCCCGTCGTGGAAGTAGCCGCCCGTGAGGGTCTTGGCGAGCCCGGCGAGGGGAGCGCGCGCGAAGTCGGCGTAGTAGCCCTGTGACTCGCCGGTCAGCGTGGTGTGCAGGGTGTGGTGGAAGTCGTCGTTCCACTGCGCGTGCAGCCCGAGTCCGCCCTCGTTCCGGGAGGTGATGAGCCGCGGGTCGTTCAGGTCCGTCTCGGCGACCAGGAACAGCGGCCGGTCCACCTCGGCGGCCAGGGCGTCCACGGCCGTCGACAGCTCCTCCAGGAAGTGCAGCGCGCGCGTGTCCACCAGCGCGTGCACCGCGTCGAGGCGCAGCCCGTCGATCCGGTAGTCGCGCAGCCACGCCAGCGCGCTGCCGATGAGGAACGCGCGCACCTCGTCCGAGCCGGGCGCGTCGAGATTGACCGCGGCGCCCCAGGGCGTGTGATGCCGGTCCGTGAGGTACGGCCCGAATTCGGGCAGGTAGTTGCCGGACGGGCCGAAGTGGTTGTGCACCACGTCGAGGACCACGCCCAGGCCGAGTTCGTGGGCCCGGTCGACGAAGCGTTTCAGCGCCTCGGGCCCGCCGTACGGCTCGTGCACGGCCCACAGCGAGACGCCCTCGTACCCCCAGCCGTGCGTGCCCGGGAAGGGGCACAGCGGCATCAGCTGCACGTGCGTGACGCCCAGTTCGGCGAGATGGCCGAGCCGCTCGGCGGCCGCGTCCAGGGTGCCCTCGCGGGTGTACGTCCCGACGTGCAGCTCGTACAGCACCGCACCGGGCAGCGGCCGCCCCCGCCACTGCGCGCGCCACTCGTGCCGCTCGTGGTCGACGACCGCGCTCAGCCCGTCCGGGCCGTCCGGCTGCCGGCGCGAGCGCGGATCGGGCCGTACGGGGCCGTCGTCCAGGGCGAAGCCGTACCGGGACCCGTCGCGCGCGTCCGCCTCGCCCCGCCACCATCCCGCCCGTTCCGGATCGCGCTCCAACGCGCGCGTGACGCCGTCGCACCGGAGCGTCACACGGCCTGCCTGCGGTGCCCACACCTCGAACTGCACGGACGGTTCCCCTTCGTCTGCTCACCGTGATGTAGCCCGTCCATGGTGCGTCAAACGCGATCAATCCGCTGGTGCATCCACCCATTTGCGGCGGGTCTCGGCGGATGCGGGCACGTGGCGGCCGTTTTCCCGTTTTCTGGACAGCCCGGCCGCGCTGCCCGACAATCACGATCGTGACGTCGTCCTTCGAGTTCAACACGTACCCCGCGCGGCTGTCCGACGTGGAGCGCGACAGGGCGCTGAAGGTGCTCCGTGACGGCGTCGCCATGGGCCGCCTGTCCCATGACACGTTCATCCGCCGCATGGAACTGGCGCTCGCCGCCCGCCGCGCGGACGAACTCGCCGTGCTCACCGCCGACCTGCCCACGGAGAACCGGTTCTCCCGCGTGGTGTTCGGCACCGTCGAGGCGGTCTCCGGCTTCACCGTACGGCTGCGCAGGGCCTGGCAGGCCGAGAAGCTGCCCAAGCTGCTGCTGCCCCACCCGGCGCACGGCCACCCGCTGCGCATAGGCCGCGACCCCGCCAGCGGACTGCGCCTCAACCACGAGACCGTCTCCCGCGTCCACGCCGAACTCCGCCACCAGGGCGGCATGTGGGTGCTGCGCGACCTCGGCTCCACCAACGGCACGACGGTGAACGGACGGCGCGTCGTCGGCGCGGCCGTCGTCCGCGAGGGCGATCAGGTCGGCTTCGGACGGATGGCGTTCAGGCTGTCGGCCGACTGACCGGGTACCGCTCCGCGGCCGGCTGACCGGAAACCGAGCCACGCCTCAGCCCTGGCCTTGGAGGTACCGGCTGTCGCTCCCCGGGGAGTGGCTCAAAACCCATTGTGTTCCGCGGTGTTGACGTACCCCTGAAGTCGTGACTGACTGTGCGTACGCCATGTACAGCTGGTGAAGCGACGGCACCGCATCGGGGAGGTGTGCCCTGCCACCCCTCCTGCGCTATCCGACCGTCGACGAACTGGGCACCCGGGCCGCCGCCCTCGTCGCCCGCCACCCGCGAGACGCCCGGCTGCGCAGGATCGGCACATCCCGCGCGGGCACGCCGATGTGGCTGCTCTCCGTCGGCCACGGCAGCCGTCAGGCCCTCGTCGTCGCCGGACCCCACGCCAACGAACCCGTGGGCGGCGCCACCGTGCTGCGCCTGGCCGAGCGGGCGCTGGCCGACCCGCGGCTCACCGAGGGCGCCGACGCCACCTGGAACCTGCTGCTGTGCCTCGACCCGGACGGGCTGCGCCGCAACGAGGGCTGGCTGACCGGGCCCTACGCACTCGGCCGGTACTTCCGGAACTTCTTCCGGCCGGGCTTCCTGGAGCAGCCCGAGTGGCTGCCCGACGGCGCGGACGGCGCCGCCCTGCCGGAGACGCGCGCCCTGCTCGACGTCCAGGACGAACTGCGGCCGTTCCTCCAGTGCTCCCTGCACGGCGTCGACGTCGGCGGCGGCTTCGTCGAGCTCACCGACGACCTGCCGGGCCTCGGCCGGCGCCTCGCCCGCATCGCCGCCCGGCTCGGCATCCCCCGCGAACTCGGCGCCTACGACGCCCTGTACTGGCCCGGCCTCGGGCCCGCCGTCTACCGGATCCCGCCGCCGCGCCCGGCCGGCCTGGCCGCGGCCATCACGGAGGCCGCCGTCGAGTCGACGTGGTTCCACCCGCACCGGCATGGCACCCTCACCGCGGTCGTCGAAGCGCCCATGTGGGGCGTGGCGGCCGTGACGGACGGCTCCCCGCCCGCCGACCGGGACGGGGTGCTGCGGGCCGTGAGCCGCACCCTGCGCCACGACACGGGGCTCCTGCGGCATCTCCTGGCCCGCATCCGGCCGCACCTCGCCACCGTGCCCGACGCGGCGCGCCTGCTCGCCCCGGTCGACGACTATTTACTGGTCTGCCCCGGCCTCGCCGACGCCTGGGACCCCGACACCGGCGACGGCGCGGCCCACCCCCTTCCGCCGCTGAGCACCGCCCACCTCGCCGCCCTGCGCATCTCCGGGCGACGGCTGGCCCTGCGCACCGCCGGTCTCCTCCACCAGCTCGTGCGGGCCGCCGGACACGACCCGGCCGGGGCGCTGCCGGAGCTGGACCGGCTGATCGACGAGTGGTGCGCCGACTACCACGAGAGCTGCGGGGCGCGCTGGATCCCGGTGGCGTGCCAGGCGGAGTACCAGGCGCGCGTGGTGCTGGCCGCCTTCACACTGGCCGCGCGGGCCACGCGCGCGTGCTCCCGCTCGGGCGAGCCGGGGTGGGAGTCGGGGGCGACGGTACCCATGCAGCGGGAGTGACACCGCGATGACGGCACGGACGGAGCCGGTCTCTACGACACCCCTTCGCGCGCGTGCAGGGCCGCGGCGACCACCGTGCGGGTCTGGTGCTCGACCTGGTGCTCCAACGGCACCCAGCGGGCCCGGAAGCGTTCCGCGAAAGCGTCGCTCCAGGCCGCCACGAGTTCCTCCAGCTGCCCGGCAGCCCGGTCGTCGGTCCCGCGCAGCACTCGCCGCAGCATCGCCGCCGCGCGCAGCGGCACACGGCGGGCGAACGCGTCCACGCTGCCGACGTACGCCCGGGTGCGGTCGGCCGGCGGGGTGCGCACCAGGTCGTCGGCCAGCCCCGGCACCAGGTCCAGCCCCCACCGCGCGGCCCGCAGCAACGGCCCGTCCAGCTCCGCGAGCCGGGGCAGCGCGCCGTCGAGGACCCGCGTCACCTCCAGCGCGTCCTGCCGCAGCCGGCCCGCGAGCCGTCCGATCGCCGCCGCCGGGGCCGGATGCGGAGCCGGGTCGTCCACCAGGTCGCTCGCCCACATCGGCACCTCGACCACGGCGGTGAGGCCGCCGTAGCGGTGGGCGTGGAACCAGGTGCTGTGCCGTGCGTCGTCCGGCAGGCTCGGATACGCGGGCTCGATGCCCGGCGCGGGCATCACGTGCACGCCCGGCCCGGACGCGGGCCAGCCGGCGGCGTCCGAGGCGCCGGTCTCCACCGGGATGTGCAGCTCCGCCGCGGACTTGGCGAACGGCTCGGCCAGCCCGGGCACGTCCTTCGTCAGCTGCACCCAGCTGCCGCCCAGGTCCGTGCCGTGCAGGGTCACCTGGAGGTAGGGGCGCAGTTCGTCGATGACGCCGGTCAGGGCCCGGGTCTCGGGCGGCAGCCGGTCGGGAGGCAGCACGGACGGCGCCCACTCCGGCTGCTCCGGGCCCGCGGGGCGGAAGAAGCCGAGGTGGTAGTCGAACAGGCTGCGCGGCGCGGGCGTCACGTGCAGGCTCGCCCCGTCGGGGTCCGCGCAGAGCAGGAAGTGCCAGGAGATGCCGTCGCGCAACTCCCGCTGTTCCAGCACCCGTCGGGCGAGTGCCAGCAGGGTGCAGGAGCCGGTCGGCTCGTTGGCGTGGGCGCCGGCGACCACCAGCACGGCGCGGCGGGCGCGGCCCACGGACAGCAGGTGCAGAGGTCTGCCCGCACGCGAGGCACCCACCTGCCGCAGGGTGCACAGCCCGGGCCGACGAGAGGTCAACGCCCGGGCGGCCAGGACCTGTTCGGCCACCGTCGGGTAGCGCAGCTCCGGCAGGACACTCACCCCCGTCACATCCGCCCGAGTTCGCCATCGCAGTACCCCACGGCCATGGGGCGGTGTCAAGGGCGCGACGGGGGAGGGTCCCGGGGGCGCCCGGAAGCATTGCCGGCCGGGGCGTGGCGGGGGCCGGGACGGAGTGCTTCGGGCGCCCAGGACGGTGCGCGGCGGGGACCCCCGGGACGGTGTGCGTCACCGCCGTCGGCGTGGCGTCACCGGCGTGCTGTCACCGCTGGTGCAGCCCGCGTCCGGCCAAGGTCAGGAACACCTCGCCGACCGCCTCCGACAGGGCCGGGTGCGGGTGGACGTGCCGGGCCACGTCGGACGGCTCCGCGTCCCAGCCGACGATCAGCTGGCTCTCGGCGCGGCCGGCCGCCCGGCTCACTCTCCGACCCGCTCCAGCAACGCCACCGGAAGCCGCTCGAAAAGTTCCTCCACGCGCGCGTGGCCCGTGAACTCGCGTGCCGGTTCCAGTACGTCCGCCCAGCGCCCGGGCGGCAGGGGCAGTCGGGTGTCCTGCCAGCCGCCCGCCTCCGCGAGCCGGAGCGACAGGCGGGTCACGGCCGTCAGTACCTCCCCGGAGCGGGCGAACGCCAGGCAGTGGGCCGCCGCCGGTCCCTGGGCCGGGAGCGGCAGGTACGTCGCCGTGTCGCCGAAGGCGTCGGGGCGCCGTGCCCGCAGCCTCAGTGCCGCCCGCGTCACCGCGATCTTCTCCCCGGACGTCCCGCCGGACTCCTCGGGCGGGAAGCTCACCGCCCGCCGGTTGTCGGGGTCGACCAGCGCCCGGTACTCGGCCTCCGTGCCCTGGTAGACGTCCGGCACCCCCGGCATCGTCAGCTGGACCAGGGCCGTGCCCAGTACGTTCGCCCGGATGTGCGGCCCGAGAGACTCCCGGAACGCGGCGATCCGCTCACTCGGCGCCCCGCACGGTCCGGCCGCCACGAACCGCGCCACCGCCTCCTCGTACGGCGGCTCCTGCTCGGTCCAGCTGGTGAACAGGCCCGCCTCGCGCACGTGCTTCAGCAGCGCCCCCTGCACCCGCTCCAGGGCCCCGGACGCCGGGCCGAGCCCGAACACCGTCTGCCAGGCCGCCCAGGCCAGTTGCGCGTCCGGCACGCCCTCGCCGGTGCGCGTCACCTCCGCGAGGACGTCCGCCCAGCGGTCGGGGCACTCCGTGAGCACGTGCAGCGCCGCCCGGACGTCGGCACTGCGCTTCGTGTCGTGCGTCGAGGCGACCGTCCCGGTCACCGGCCAGTCGCGCTGCACGCGCGCGCAGTACGCGTGGAACTCCTCCGGCGACAGCGCCGGACCGCCCGGATTCCCGCCCACCTCGGTCGCCGACAGCAGCGGCACGTACCGGTAGAACGCCGTGTCCTCCACGGACTTCGCCCGCAGTGCCGACGAGGTCTGCGCGAACCGCGTCCGGAACTCCAGCTGCGCGGGCCCGTCGCCGTACCGCCCCAGGACGAGGTCCCGTACGACGTCCACCGCGCCGGCCTCCTCGGGCACGGTGAAGGCGAGCCGGGCCTCGGCGCCGGCCTCCTCCGTGACCACGGACGCCGCGTCGACGGACTCGTACGGCCGGTAGACCTCCATCCGCACCAGCAGCTCCTGCAGCGCCGTGCGCAGCGCCCAGGGCGCGCGGTCGCGCAGCGCCGGCTCCGGCGAGGTCGCGCACAGCCGGTCCGCCACCCGCACCAGCCGGTCGGTCTCGGTCGCCAGCTCGTGCGTGAGGACCTTGTAGGCCGCCCGCCGCACCGTCGCCTCCCACTGCCCGCCCCGGTCGGTCTGCGGGGCCGCGAACCGCCGGTACTGCCCCAGCAGCTCTCCGAACCCGGCCGGGTCCGTGAAGAGCCCGTCCACGTGCCGCAGGGCGTCGTAGCCGGTGGTGCCCGCGACGGGCCAGGAGGCCGGCAGCTGCTCACCGTCGGCCAGGATCTTCTCCACGACGGTCCAGCGGCCCCCCGTCGCCTCGTGCAGCCGCCGGAGGTAGCCGTCGGGGTCGGCGAGCCCGTCGGGGTGGTCGACGCGCAGCCCGTCGATCACGCCCTCGTGGAGCAGCTCGAGGATCTTGTCGTGGGTGGCCTCGAACACCTCCGGGTCCTCCACCCGCACCCCGATCAGCTCCGAGATGCTGAAGAACCGCCGGTAGTTGAGCTCGGTCCGGGCCAGCCGCCACCACGCGGGGCGGTACCACTGCGCGTCCAGCAGGTGCGGCAGCGGCAGGTCCTCGGTGCCCTCGCGCAGCGGGAAGACGTGGTCGTAGTAGCGCAGGACGTCACCGTCGACGCGCAGTTCCCCGAGCACCTCGCCCAGCGGCCCGCCGAGCACCGGCAGCAGCACCTGGCCGTTCTGGGCCTCCCAGTCGATGTCGAACCAGCGCGCGTACGGCGACTTCGGGCCCTCGCGGAGCACCTCCCACAGGGCGCGGTTGTGGCGCGGGGCCATGGCCATGTGGTTCGGGACGATGTCCACCACCAGTCCGAGCCCGTGCTCGCGCGCCGTGCGCGCCAGCGCCCGCAGTCCCTCCTCGCCGCCCAGTTCCTCCCGCACGCGCGCGTGGTCGACGACGTCGTAGCCGTGCATCGAGCCCGGCACGGCCTCAAGGACGGGGGACAGATGCAGGTGCGAGACGCCGAGCGAGGCCAGGTACGGCACGACGGCCGCCGCGGCCCCGAACGGGAACTCGGGCTGCAGTTGCAGCCGGTACGTGGCCGTGGGCACCACGGGGTCAGGTCGCTCAGGTGTCATGGAAACCTACGTACCCGCCCCGCCGCCGTTCGTGTCATCGCCCGCGCCAGGTGCGCCGCGCGTCGCCCGGACGAGTGGCTCTGTCCGGGCGACGAATCTGGGGCGAACCGGGCGACCAACCGGGCGCCGCGCCGCCGGCTACACGGGCCGCTGGAGCACCGTCATGCTCCGGTCGGTCAGGGTCAGCCGGTCTCCGGCCTGCACCTTCGGGCCCGTGCCGGGCGGCACACCGTCCGCGCGGGCCGTGTCGACGACCACCTGCCACTGCCGCCCGTGGTTGACCGGAACCAGGAACTCCAGCGGCTTGGGCGAGGCGTTGAACATCAGCAGGAACGAGTCGTCGGTGATGCGCTCACCGCGCGGGCCCGGCTCCGAGATCGCGTTCCCGTTGAGGAACACCGTCAGCGCCGAGGCCCGGGCCGAGTCCCAGTCCCGCTGGGTCATCTCCCGGCCCTCGGGGGTGAACCAGGCGATGTCGGACAGATCGTCGTGCGTGCCCTCCACGGGCCGGCCGTGGAAGAAGCGCCGGCGGCGGAAGACCGGGTGGTCCCGGCGCAGCCACACCATCGCGCGTGTGAAGGCCAGCAGCTCCCGGCTCAGGCTCCCCTCGGCGTCCTCTCCTCCCTCTTCGGGCCACTCGACCCAGGCCAGTTCGTTGTCCTGGCAGTAGGCGTTGTTGTTGCCGCGCTGGGTGCGGGCGAACTCGTCGCCGTGGCTGATCATGGGCACGCCCTGGGACAGCATCAGCGTCGCGATGAAGTTCCGCATCTGCCGGGCCCGCAGCCGCAGCACGTCAGGGTCGCCGGTCTCGCCCTCGGTCCCGCAGTTCCAGGACCGGTTGTGGCTCTCGCCGTCCCGGTTGCCCTCGCCGTTGGCCTCGTTGTGCTTGTCGTTGTACGACACGAGATCGTGCAGTGTGAAGCCGTCGTGGCAGGTCACGAAGTTGATCGAGGCCAGCGGGCGCCGCCCGTCGTCCTGGTACAGGTCGGACGAGCCGGTCAGCCGCGAGGCGAACTCCGCGAGCGTGCGCTGCTCGCCCCGCCACAGGTCCCGCACGGTGTCCCGGTACTTGCCGTTCCACTCGGTCCACAGCGGCGGGAAGTTCCCCACCTGGTAGCCGCCCTCGCCCACGTCCCACGGCTCGGCGATCAGCTTGACCTGCGAGACCACCGGGTCCTGCTGCACCAGGTCGAAGAACGACGACAGCCGGTCCACCTCGTGGAACTGCCGGGCGAGCGTCGCCGCCAGGTCGAAGCGGAACCCGTCGACGTGCATCTCCGTGACCCAGTACCGCAGCGAGTCCATGATCAGCTGCAGGACGTGCGGAGACCGCATGAGCAGGGAGTTCCCCGTCCCTGTCGTGTCCATGTAGTAGCGGGGGTCGTCCGTCAGCCGGTAGTAGCGCGAGTTGTCCAGGCCCTTGAAGGACAGGGTCGGGCCAAGGTGGTTGCCCTCGGCGGTGTGGTTGTAGACCACGTCGAGGATCACCTCGATCCCGGCCTCGTGCAGCGCCTTCACCGCCGACTTGAACTCCAGCACCTGCTGACCCCGGTCGCCCCAGGAGGCGTAGGCGTTGTGCGGGGCGAAGAAACCGATCGTGTTGTAGCCCCAGTAGTTGTTCAGGCCCATGTCGACCAGGCGGTGATCGTTCACGAACTGGTGGACGGGCATCAGCTCCAGGGCCGTGACCCCGAGCTCGGTGAGGTGCTCGATGATCGCCGGGTGCGCGAGGGCCGCGTAGGTGCCGCGCAGCTCCTCCGGCAGGCCCGGGTGCCGCATGGTGAGGCCCTTGACGTGGGCCTCGTAGATCACCGTGTGGTGGTACTCGGTGCGGGGCAGGCGGTCGTCGCCCCAGTCGAAGTACGGGTTGACCACGACCGACGTCATCGTGTGCGGCGCCGAGTCGAGATCATTGCGCCGGTCGGGATCGTCGAAGTGGTAGCCGTAGACCTCCTCGCCCCAGCTGATCGAGCCGCTGATCGCACGCGCGTACGGGTCGAGCAGCAGTTTCGCGGAGTTGCAGCGCACCCCGCGCTCCGGGGCGTACGGGCCGTGCACCCGGAACCCGTACCGCTGCCCCGGCATGATGCCCGGCAGGTACGCGTGCCGTACGAACGCGTCGCTCTCCCGGAGCTCGATCGCCGTCTCCGAGCCGTCGTCGTGCAGCAGACACAGCTCTACTCGGTCCGCGGCTTCCGAGAAGACCGCGAAGTTCGTGCCGGCGCCGTCGTACGTGGCACCGAGTGGATATGCCTCTCCAGGCCAGACCTGCATGGATACGACTCTTTCAGGTGAGCGGCGCCGGTGGGGACGCCTTGGCCCCGAGTCTCCCCGAAAGTGAGGGAACCTCCTATGACTTATCTCCCTCTTACCGCGTGACCAGTGCATATGCGTTATGTCGAACCAGTGGGGCAAGTGATACTCCCGAGTCTATTGGGGGAGTAGGGGGAAGATTGACCCGGGGCAGGGCGGACCGGCCCCGGCACAGGGCAGCCGCACGGCTGAGAACTACCCTGCCCATCCGGCTGCACCGCCGACCGCTCCCGGAGTACCCTTCCTTGATCGTTGGGTGGGACCAGGCCCCCGGGAGTGCCCGGGGGAGCGGAAGGCGGTGCGCGGGTGGGCTCGGGAGGGCTGGAGCTGCCCCCTGGTGACGAGGGTCACGAGGGGAACTCCGCAGACGTCCCGGCCTCTGCCGTGTCCCTGGCACGGCCGATGGACGCGACGGGCTCGATCGGCCCGGAGCTGGACTGGGACGCCGACGCCTGGCGCGAGGTGCGCACCCGCGCCCAGCGAGCCGGCCGGGCCTACATCTGGCTGAACCTCGTCGAGCAGCGGCTGCGCGCGGTCGTCGCCGCCGTCCTGCGCCCCGTCTACGAACCCGTCCACGGCGAGGACTGGGTGGTGGCCGCCGCCGGACCCGCCGGGCAGGAGTGGGTGCAGCGCGCGGTCGCCGTACGCGAGGTCAGCCGCCGCAAGGGCTATCTGCTCGACCCGGCCGACGACAACGTCCTGTCCTTCCTCACCCTGCCGCAGCTGCGCGAGCTGATGGTGCAGCACTGGCCCTGCTTCGAGCCCTACTTCGACGACCGCCGGGACGTGGAGCTCGCCCTGGACGAGCTGGAGGTCACCCGGAACGTCGTCTCCCGCAACCGGGCCCTGTCCGAGGCCGTCCTGAACCAAGCCGAGCGCGCCTCCGCCCGGCTGCTGGAGATGCTCGGCGCCGGCGGTGACGTGCCCTCCGCGCGCCGGCTGCCCATCGACGCGGTCGAGGACCTGGTCGGCGACCGGTACGCCGACGTGGTCGCCGTCCACCCGGACCGGGTCCGGCTGATGCGCCAGTTCCCGGCCGAGGACATCTTCGGCGGCGCCCGCCGCCTCGACGCCATCGGCATCGGCCTCAACCTGCTCGTGCAGAACTTCTCCGGCCGCCGTCTGCTCCGGCTGGCCGAGTCCGGCTGCCGGGTGCGGCTGCTGTTCCTCAACCCGGCCTCCAGCGCGGTCAAGCGGCGCGAGCGCGAACTGGGCATCAAGCGCGGCGAGCTCAGCCGGGCCGTCGAGATGAACATCCTGCACATGCGCCGGGTGCGGGCCCGGCTGCGCGACCCGGGGGCCTTCGAGATCCAGGTCTTCGACGAGACGCCCCGCTTCACGGCGTACCTGGTCGACGGCGACGGGGCGGACGGCATCGCGGTCGTGCAGAACTACCTGCGCCGGACCCGTGGGATGGAAGCGCCGGTGTTCGTGCTGCGCAACAGCGGCAAGGTCGTCAAGTCGGGCGAGATCGACGAAAGTGGTCTCTTTCCCACCTATCGCGAGGAGTTCGAGGTGATGTGGGCGGATTCGCGGCCGGTGTCGTGAACCGTCCCTCCTGGTCGCGTGGTTCGGCGCCCGAGCGGAGCGCGGTCCTCTGATTGTCAGTGGTGCATGGGAAGGTGGAGACCACTGGGGGAACGCACCATAGAAGGGGGGCCGCCCATGGGCTGGCACCGGGAGCTGCTGATCGGCTTCGACCTGGAGACGACGGGCACGGATCCGCGCGAGGCGCGCATCGTCACGGCGGCCGTGATCGAGGTCAGGGCCGGGGAGCCGATGGGGCGCCGGGAGTGGCTGGCCGACCCGGGGGTGCCGATCCCCGAGGACGCGGTGGCGGTGCACGGCATCAGCAACGAGCGCGCGGCGGCCGAGGGCCGACCGGCCGACCAGGTGGCGGACGCCCTCGCCGGCGTCCTCACGTCCTACTGGAAGGCGGGCGTGCCGGTCGTCGCCTACAACGCCGCCTTCGACCTGACCCTGCTCTCCGCCGAGCTGCGCCGCCACGGACTGCCGTCCCTGCGCGACCGCCTGGGCGGCGTGGACCCCGCCCCGGTCATCGATCCGTACACCATCGACCGCTGGGTCGACCGCTACCGCCGGGGCAAACGGAACCTCGAAGCGGTCTGCGCCGAGTACGGCGTGGTCCTCGACTCCGCCCATGACGCCCTGGCCGACGCCCTGGCAGCGGCCCGCCTGGCCGGTGCGATAGCCGCCCGCCACCCCAAGATCGCGTCCCTCGGCCCGGCGGACCTCCACCGCCGCCAGATCGAGTGGTACGCGCAGTGGGCGGCGGACTTCCAGAACTTCCTGCGCGGCAAGGGCGATGCGACGGCTCTGGTGGACGGGGCATGGCCGTTGCGGGAGCCGGCGGACGCATGAGCCCTGTCCACCCGTTGGGAAACTCCGAAGCTCCCCTTGGTCACGCCGGCGCGGGCGCCGCGATGCGTTCGATACGGGGCATGGCCAGGCGCTCGTAGTCGGAGCCCGAGATGAGGAGCGAGCGGTCGAGCCGGGCCGCGTTGAAGTACAGCTTCGGCAGGGCCACGACGTCCGGGTCGGCGACCAGTTCCAGGTCGGGATCGAAACTGAACGGCAGGACCGTGCCCGGCACTGCGCGGGCCAGTCGTTCGGCGGTCCCGGGGTCGCTGAAGCCGACGTAGCGGGCCGCGAACAGCGCCCTGACGGCGTCCAGGTCCACCCGCCGGTCCCCGGGGACGACCGCGAGGACGTGGCGTGTGGTGCGGCGGTCCACCTTGACCCGCAGCACGATGCACTTCGCGGCCTCGCCGGCCGGATGCCCGCGCAACGCGCAGACGGCTTCGGTGGCGCCCTCGGGATCGTGGTCGATGAGCCGGTAATCGACGCCGGCCGAGTCGAGCAGGGAGATCAGGTGACCGTAGGTGTCGTGCCGGCCGGTGTCGTGCGGGCCGGTGTCTCGGTCGCGGTGGGTGCCGTCGGGCATGCGGACTCCTTGTCGGGGGCGTGGGACGAGGGAGGCAGAAGGGCCGGTGCGCTTCGGTGCGCCCGTTCCACCGCCTGCCCCCAGTACGTACCGGCCACCATCAGGGTCGCCCCGAGGCCGGTGAGGGGCGTGAGGTGTTCGCCGCCGAGGGCGATGCCCACCGCGACGGCCCAGACCGGCTCGGTGCCCAGCAGCAGGCTGGCCCGGCTGGCGGAGGTGCGCTGCACGGCCCAGGTCTGGGCCAGGAAGGCGAACACACTGCAGAACAGGGCGAGATAGACCAGCTGGGCCCAGGTGGCCGGGTCCGCGCGGACCAGCGTCGGCAGGTCGTGGGCGGCGACCGGCAGGAACAGGGCCGTGCCGACGAGGGTCTGCACCGTCGTCAGCTGCAGGGGCCGGACGTCCCGCCCGGTCGTGAAACGGCCGACCAGCGCCACATGCCCCGCCCGGATCAGCGCGGCGCCGAGCATCAGCAGGTCGCCGAGGCGTGGCGCGTGGAAGCCGTTGCCGGACATCAGCAGCCCGACGGCCAGGACGCACACGCCGGTCGCGGCGAAGAAGGAGACAGGCAGCGCGCCGCGGTGGCCGCCGCGGTCGAGGAACGGGGTGAGGACGATGGTCAGACTGATGATGAGCCCGGCGTTGGCGGCGCTGGTGTGCGCGACGCCGTACGTCTCCACGACCAGGACCGCGGCCTGGGTGAGCCCCAGGGGCACCCCGGCCCGCAGCTCGTCCCGCGTCCACCGGCGCGACCCGCGCCCTCGGGCGGCGACGACGCCGACGCAGGCGAGCGCGGAGAGGGCGTAGCGGGCGAACAGCACCAGCAGGACGGGGAGCGCGGCAGTGGCCGTCTGGGCGGACAGGTAACTGGAACCCCAGACGAGCGCGACAAGGAGGAGTACCGCATCGGTGCGGCGGACGTCGGACACCCGCCTACGGTGCACCGCAGCCACCATGAAGCCAAGTACCAGTCCCTAAAACGATCATTTAGCAGCCCTACATCGTCCCTACACTGAGGCGATGGACGAACGTCAGCTGCGGATTCTGCGGGAACTCGGCGAACTGGGCAGCGTCACGGCGGTCGCCGAGGCGCTGCTGGTGACGCCGTCGGCGATCTCCCAGCAGTTGCGGCTGCTTCAGCGCGCGATCCCCGTGCCGCTCACCGAGCGCCAGGGGCGACGGCTGGTGCTCACCGACGCCGGGCAGGCGCTGGCGGGCGTGGCCGTGGAGGTGGAGACGGCGCTGGCCCGCGCACGGCACACCGTCGAGGAGTTCCTCGGACGGCCTGACGGCGAGGTGTCGGTGGCGGCGTTCCACAGTGCGGGCGCCGCGTTCTTCCCGCCGCTGCTGCGCGCCCTGGCCGGACCGGGCCAGCCGGTGCCGAGGCTGGCCGACGAGGACGTACCGCAGGAGGACTTTCCCCGGCTCACCCGGGAGTACGACGTCGTCCTGGCCCACCGTCTGGACCACGCCCCGCCCTGGCCGGACACGGTGGCCACGACGACGCTGCTGCGCGAGCCGCTGGACGTGGCCATGCCCGCGGACCACCCCCTGGCCGCCAAGCGCCGTGTCACCCCGCGCGACGTGGCCGACGAGCCGTGGATCACCGTGCACGAAGGGTTCCCGGTCCTGGCGACCGTCGAGGCCATCGCCGCCGCGGCGGGCCGCAGGCTCCATCTCGCCCATCGCATCAACGAGTTCTCGGTGGTCGCCGAGGCCGTGGCCGCCGGGGGCGGTATCGCCCTGATGCCGCGCTGGACCATGCGCCCGCATCCGGCGCTCGTGCTCCGTCCGCTCAGCGGAGTGCGGGCGCGACGCCACATCGACGCCCTGTGCCGCCCCGAGCGCACGGCCCGCACAGCGGTCCGCACGGTCCTCACGGAGCTACGCCGCGCCGCGCACAGCATCCAGGGCAAAGAAAACTGACGGCCGGGCAACGCCATCGAGGGGCGCGGGGCTGTGGTCAATATGCGGCTCCGCCACGCGGGCCCGACCAGCCACACTCAACTCGCAGCCGCCACATGATGCGCGGCCCCCGAAGCCCAGGCGCTCAGAACGGATACCACCGCACCGTCTCGTCCCCCTCCCGCAGCGAAGCCACCCGCCGTCGGAACTCCGCCAGCGCCTTCGGATTGCTCGGCGCATGCTGAGCCACCCACGCACAACTGGCCGTCTCCCGGGCCCCGCGCAACACCGAGCACCCCTCCCACTCCCGCACATCCCAGCCGTACGCCTCGGTGAAGGAGTCGTACGCCTCGTCCGGCAGCCCGTACCGGTCGTGGGAGAGGGCCATCACCACCAGGTCGTGCTCGCGCAGGTCGGACGAGACCGTCTCCAGGTCGACCAGCACCGGCCCGTCCGGCCCGACGTGCACATTGCGCGGCAGGGCGTCGCCGTGGATCGGCCCCGGGGGCAGATGCGGCGTCAGCGCCTCCGCCTTCGACGCGAACCCGTCCCGCCGCTCCCGCAGATACGCCGCGTCCGCCGGATCGATCGCGTCCCCGGCGAGCCGCAGCCAGCGCTCCACACCGCCCAGCAGATCGCGGGGCGGCAGATCGAAGGCGGGCGCGGGCAGGGCGTGCACGAGCCGTAGCAGTTCGGCCAAATCCCGCGGCTCGGCGGGTCGTACGGCATCCGGCAGCCGGTGCCACACCGTCACCGGGTGTCCGTCGACCAGCAGCGGCTCGGGCTCGGCCGCCCGTACCGCCGGGACACCCGCCTCGGCGAGCCACAGCGCGATGTCCAGTTCGCGTCGCGCCCGGTCGAGGAGTTCGGCGTCGCGGCCCACCTTGACGACCAGGTCACCGGTGGCGAACACCGCGTTCTCGCCCAGCGCGAGCAGCCGTGCCTCGCGGGCCGCACCGGGCAGCACCCCCGACTCCGCCAGTACGTCCCGGGCCCGTGCCTCGTCCATCGTCCGCCTCCGTCGTCACGTTCTCCGCCGTCGTCCACCACTTGTGCCGTCGGGTTCCGGCCATCCGCCGGTCAGTGTCGCATCGGCACAGGTCGGGCGGCGTGCGCGGTGCCTTGACGAGGCAGAACGCCTTCACGACCATGACCTGGCCGGCCGAGCCGTCAAAGGGGCTGATCCCGTGACATGGGTGACCGAGTCTTCGCCTCCTTCCCCACCGAAGAGGCGGGCCGGCCGCGGACCCGGCGCGGACCGGCCCCGGCGGCCCGTCGACCACGGCGCCTGGTTCCTCGTGCTGCCCGCCCTGCTCCCCATCCTGGTCCTCAGCGTCGGGCCGCTGCTGTACGGGATCCTGCTGGCCTTCACCGACGCCCAGTCGGGCCGCACCGAGCCCACCCAGTGGATCGGCGCCCTCAACTTCCGGGACCTGCTGCACGACACGCTGTTCTGGGAGTCGTTCCGGATCGGGCTGGTGTGGGCGGTCGGGGTGACCGTGCCGCAGTTCCTGCTCGCGCTGGGCCTCGCCCTGCTGCTCAACCAGGACCTGCGGCTGCGCTGGCTGGCCCGCGCCCTGGCGATCATCCCCTGGGCCATGCCGGAGGTCGTCGTCGGCATCATGTGGCGGCTCGTCTACAACCCGGATGCCGGCATCCTCAACGAGACCCTGCGCGACCTGGGCTCAGGCGGCGACCGCGACTGGCTGAGCGGGCTGGCCACCGCGCTGCCCGCCGTCGTCCTCGTCGGCGTCTGGGCGGGCATGCCGCAGACGACGGTCGCGCTGCTCGCCGGACTCCAGAACACCCCGCGCGAACTGCGCGAGGCGGCGGCGGTCGACGGCGCGAGCGCCTGGCGCCGCTTCCGCACGGTCACCTGGCCCGCCCTCAGACCCATCGCCCTGGCCATCACCGCACTCAACCTGATCTGGAACTTCAACTCCTTCGCCCTGGTCTACGTCCTCACCAGCGGCGGCCCGGGCGGCCGGACCCGTCTGCCCATGCTCTTCGCCTACGAAGAGGCCTTCCGCTACGGGCAGTTCGGCTACGCGGCGGCGATGGGCTGCGTGATGGTGGCCGTGATCTCGATAGCCCTGGCCGCCTTCCTCGCCGGCCGCCTCAGGGGAGGTGACGACACGTGAGGACCAGCACCCCGGCCCGCGTCGGCCAGTACACCGCGCTGCTCGCCTATCTGGTCTTTCTCGCCTTCCCGTTCCTCTGGCTGGTCTCCACCGCGTTCAAGCCGCCGCGCGAGCTGGGCAGCCTGCATCCGACGTGGATCCCCGAGGACCCCACCCTCGCCAACTTCCGGCAGGCCTTCGACGAGCAGCCGCTGCTGCACGCCGCCCTCAACTCCCTGCTCGCCGCGTTCGCGGCGGCGGTCGTCGCCGTGCTGATCGCGACCCCGATGGCCTATGTCGTGGCCCGGCGCCGCACCCGGCTCGCGAAGGCGGTGACGGGCTGGGTGGTGGTCAGCCAGGCGTTCCCCTTCGTGCTGCTGATCATCCCGCTGTTCCTCGTACTGAAGAACCTCCGCCTCATCAACTCCGTGCCGGGGCTGGTCCTCGTGTACGTGGTGTGGGCGCTGCCGTTCGCGCTGTGGATGCTCGCCGGGTACGTACGGGCCGTACCGCCCGAGTTGGAGGAGGCCGCCGCGGTCGACGGGGCGGGCCGGGTGCGGACGCTGGTGTCGGTGACCGCGCCGCTGCTCGCGCCGGGCATCGTGGCGACCGCGCTGTTCGCGTTCATCACCGCGTGGAACGAGTTCTTCTTCGCGCTCGTGCTGCTCAAGACACCGGAGAAGCAGACACTGCCCGTCGTGCTCACCCACTTCACCGGCGCCGAGGGCGTCGCCGACCTCGGCCCGCTCGCGGCCGCCGCGTTCCTCGCGACGCTGCCCTCACTCGTCGTCTTCGCGATCATCCAGCGGCGGATCACGGGTGGCATGCTCACCGGGGCGGTGAAGAGCTGATGCGCGCACGCCTGCTGGCCCTGGTCCTCCTGCTGCTCCTCGCCGGCTGCTCCTCGGGTGGCACACCCGACGACGGCCGGATCACCCTGCGCTTCCAGTCCCTGGCCTGGCAGGAGGAGTCGGTCGAGGCCAACAAGGAACTGGTGGAGGAGTGGAACGCCACCCACCCGGGCGTCCGGGTCGAGTACGTCCAGGGCACCTGGGACAGCGTCCACGACCAGCTCCTGACCGCCTTCGAGGGCGGCGAGGCACCCGACATCATCCACGACGCCTCCGACGACCTCGCCGACTTCGCCTACGGCGGCTACCTCGCCGACCTCACCGACCTGCTGCCCGCCCGGCTGAAGTCGGACATCCCGCGGCGCAGTTGGGAGACCACCACCTTCGGGGACGGCGTCTACGGCGTGCCGTTCCTCCAGGAGCCGCGCGTCCTGATCGCCAACGCGACGTGGCTCAAGCGGTCCGGAGTGCGGATCCCGACCCCGGAGAAGCCGTGGAGCTGGGCCGAGTTCCGCCGGATCACCGAACAGCTCAGCGGCCGGGGGAAGTACGGCGTCGCCTGGCCCCTGAAGGAACCGGTCTCCGCCACGCTCAACCTCTCCCTGTCGACGGGCGGACGGCTCTTCCACCGCGCCGCCGACGGCAAGGTGACGGTCCGTTTCGAGGCTGCCGACCAGGTGGTGCCGCGCACCATCCACGCCCAGACCGGCACCGACCGCAGCGCCTCGCCCACGACCCTGGGCAGCGGCGGCTCGGACACCCTGCCCGGCTTCTTCGGCGGCAGATACGCGATGGTCCCGCTGGGCTTCTCCTACCGCCAGCAGATCGTGCAGCAGGCCCCGAAGGGCTTCGCCTGGCAGGTGCTGCCCGCCCCGGCCGGCGCCGGGGGACTCACCCAGGGCGTCAGCCCGCAGACGCTGTCCGTCGCTGAGGACTCCCCGCACAAGAAGGAGGCCGCCGCCTTCATCGACTTCCTGCTGAGGCCCGAGAACATGGCCCGCCTCGCCCTCGGCGACTGGATGCTGCCGACCGGCACCCGGGCGCTGAACGACCCGGCCCTGCGCACCCCCGAGCACGGCTGGGCGACGGGCACCGCGCTCGCCGCCCACCTGCGCCCGGCGCCCGCACAGACCGTACGGGGCTACCCCGAGTGGAAGGACAAGGTGGCGACCCCGGCCCTCCAGGAGTACTACAGCGGCGCCATCGGCATCCGTGAGCTGCGCGAACGCCTGGAGGAGGACGGCAACCTGGTGCTCGCCCGCTACCAGCGCTGAGCCCGCCGACGCGGTCGGCGAAACAGATTGCACGAGACGTCTCGTCTTGCGTACGGTCGGCGCATGACCAGTCGCGCCCACATCGCCATGTTCTCCATCGCCGCCCACGGCCACGTGAACCCGAGTCTGGAGGTGATCCGCGAGCTCGTGGCGCGCGGCCACCGCGTGACGTACGCGATCCCGCCGGTCTTCGCCGAGAAGGTCGCGGACACCGGTGCCGAGGTGAAGCCGTGGCACTCGACGCTGCCCTCGCCCGACGACGACCCGGAGGCCTGGGGGAGCACGCTGCTGGACAACGTGGAGCCGTTCCTCGACGACGCGATCCAGGCCCTCCCGCAGCTGATCGATGCCTACGAGGGCGACGAGCCGGACCTCGTCCTGCACGACATCGCCTCCTACCCGGCCCGCGTCCTGGCCCACCGCTGGGGCGTGCCCGCGATCTCCCTGTCACCGGCCATGGTCGCCTGGGAGGGGTACGAGGAAGAGGTCGCCGAACCCTTGTGGGAGGCGCCGAAGAAGACCGAGCGCGGCCGTGCCTACTACGCCCGTTTCCAGGCCTGGCTGGAGGAGAACGGGATCACCCGGCACCCCGATGCCTTCGGGGGCCGTCCCGACCGCTCGATCGTCCTGATCCCCAAGGCCCTTCAGCCGAACGCGGACCGCGTCGACGAGACCGTGTACACCTTCGTCGGGGCCTGCCAGGGCGACCGCACCGCCGAGGGCGGCTGGGAGCGGCCGGCCGGCGCCGAGAAGGTCGCGCTCGTCTCGCTCGGGTCCGCCTTCACCAAGCAGCCCGCCTTCTACCGGGAGTGCGTCAGGGCGTTCGGCGACCTGCCCGGCTGGCACCTGGTGCTCTCGGTCGGCAAGCACATCGACCCGGCCGAGCTGGGGGAGGTCCCGGCGAACGTCGAGGTGCGCTCCTGGGTGCCGCAGCTCGCGATCCTCAAGCAGGCCGACCTGTTCGTCACGCACGCCGGCGCGGGCGGCAGCCAGGAGGGCCTGGTCACGGCCACGCCGATGGTCGCCGTACCGCAGGCCGCGGACCAGTTCGGCAACGCGCAGGTGCTCCAGGGCCTCGGTGTCGCGCGGTACCTCCCGACTCAGGAGGCGACCGGCGAGGCGCTGCGCGAGGCGGCGCTGGCCCTCGTCGACGACCCGGAGGTCGCCCGCCGCCTGAAGGAGATCCAGACGGAGACGGCCCGGGAGGGCGGCACGCGGCGCGCGGCCGACCTCGTCGAGGCCGGACTGCCCGCCGGCAGGGCATGAGCGAGGGCCCGTCGGTTCCCCCGGAGCCAACGGGCCCTTCGGCGGCTGCGGTGTCAGACCGTCAGCCGCTCACCCTCGTCGTCCCGGACCACCGGCGCCGTGACGGCCTCGGGCGTCTCGTCGTGCGTGAGGTCGGGCAGCCGGTGCAGCCACTTGGGCAGGTACCAGTTGCGCTCCCCGAGCAGCGCCATCACCGCCGGCAGCAGCACACCCCGGATGATCGTCGCGTCGATGAGCACGGCGGCCGCGAGGCCGACGCCCATCTGCTTCATGGACTGCATGGACAGCGTCCCGAAGATCGCGAACACGGCGACCATGATGACCGCGGCACTGGTGACGACTCCCGCCGTGGTGACCACGCCGTGCTGGATCGCGTCCTTCGTCGTGCGGCCCCTCAGACGGGCCTCGCGGATCCGCGAGACCACGAACACGTGGTAGTCCATCGACAGGCCGAACAGGATCACGAAGAGGAACAGCGGCAGCCAGGTGATGATCGCGCCGACCCCCTCCGCCCCCACCAGCGAGGCGCCCCAGCCGTGCTGGAAGACCGCGACGAGGATGCCGTAGGCCGCGCCCACCGACAGCAGGTTCAGCAGGATCGACGTGAGCGCGACGGTCAGCGAGCGGAACGACAGCAGCATCAGCGCGAAGGCGAAGACCACGACGAACGCGAAGACCGGGACGACGGCCCCGGCCAGCTGGTCGTTGAAGTCCTTCGAACCCGCGACCTGCCCGGTGATCGGGGCCTCGACGCCGTCGACCTCGCCGAGCGTGGCGGGCCGCACGTCGTCCCGCAGCTTGTCCAGGCTGGCGCCCGCCTTGTCGAGGTCGGAGCCGCCGACCAGCGGGACGGACACGACGGCGAGGTTCCGCGCGTCGTGCAGCTCGATCTCCACCGGGCCGCGCGAGGCACCCGAACTGACCGCCCGCTCACGGAAGTCAGCGAGCGCCGAGCGCACGTCGGGGGCGTTGATGTCGTCCGCCTTCACGATCACCTGGGCCGGGTCCGAGCCACCCGGGAAGGCCTCGTTGAGCCGGTTGTACGTCTGCACGATCGGCAGCGAATCGCCGAACTCCTGGTCCAGCGTGAGGTTCTGGGTCTTCATACCGACCGCGGGAGCCGCGACGGCCAGCAGCGCACCGGTCGCCACCGCGACGGCCACGACCGGCCTGGCGAGCACACGCCGCAGGACTGCCGTCCAGAACCGGCTCTCCCCGTTGCCGCCCTGCCCGCGCCGGCGCAGGAACGGGATACGGCCCTTCTCCACGCGCTCGCCCAACAGCGACAGCAGCGCGGGCAGCACCGTCACGGACCCCACCATGGCCACGGCCACCACGATCAGCGAGGCCAGACCCATCGCCTCGAACTCGGCGAGCCCGGTGAACAGCATGCCCGCCATGGCCACGCACACCGTGACACCGGAGACCACGATCGCGCGGCCACTGGTCGCGGCGGCGATCCGCAGCGCCGTCTGCGCGTCCCGGCCCGCGGCGCGCTCCTCCCGCTCACGGCGCAGATAGAACAGGCAGTAGTCGACACCGACGGCCAGACCGACGAGCAGCATCACGGAGTTGGCGGCGTCCGTCATCGGCACCGCGTGGCTGACCACCCCCATCAGGCCCATCGTCGCCATGATCGCGGTGAGCGCCAGCGCCACCGGCAGCAGCGCCGCCACCAGCGCGCCGAAGGCGATGAGCAGAATGCCGAACGCCACCGGCACCGCGGAGTACTCGGCCTTCTTGAAGTCGTCCCCGAACGCGTCGGCGAACGTCTTCTCCATGCTGGCGCCGCCGATCTCCTCGATCCGCAGCGACCCGTGGTCCTTCTGGACACCCTCCACGGCCTTCAGCACCGGCTCGACCCGCTCACCGGCGGTGTCCGGCTCGCCGCGCATGTCGAACTGCACGAGCGCGCTGCGCCCGTCCTTCGAGATGGTCTTCGTGTCGTACGGCGAGGTCACGTGGGTGACGCGGCCGGTCCCCTCGACGGCCCGGACCACGGCCGTGACGGCGTCCCGGAACTCGGCGTCGGTGGCCTTCAGACCGGAGCCCTTGGCCTGTATCAGCACGGTCTCGCGGGCCGGTTCGTCGATGCCGGCGTCCTCGATGATCTTCGCGGCGGTGTGCGTCTCGCCCTTCAGCTGGTCGCTGTCCTTGACGTCGACCCGGCCCGCCGCCGAACCGAGCCCCGTCGCCAGGACGACGAACAGCACCCAGATCCCGACGGCAGCCCATCGGTGCCGGGCGCTCCAGCCGCCGGCCCGGGCGGCCAGGCCCCGCACCCGTGCTTCTCCGTTCCCCATGACGGGCTTGCCCCCTCGTGATGCGAGAGCGGCCCCCTGCCGCCCCCTTTCATCTCGAAGGTATGGGCCGGATAAAGCCGGCACGTCGTGCTGCCCGGTGACGTGACGGGGCCGGAACTCATCCCCCCGGCGCTCACCCTCTCCCCACTGGGGAGGACCGGAAAGGGCCGTGGCCCCTTACACCTATCGGTCTCCTCGACTGTGTGGATCCTGGGCAGAAGGTTGTGCCCCGCCATGACCGATGAGTAATTTACGGGACTCGGGCATCCGCCCACCGGCCGTCGTGCCCACCCCCACGGGGCACGACGGCCGCCTGATGTCATGGCTCCCCCTCTTGGCGGGGCTTCGCAGCCGCGAGCGGCTGAGGCGGCCACGGCAGCGGGCGCGACGACGGCCGATTCCCGGCAGCACCTCTTAAGGTGTGCGGATGACGACGTATGCGGCACTGTTGCGCGGAATCAACGTGGGCGGCAGCAGAAAGGTCCCGATGGCGGACCTGCGCACCCTCCTGGCCGGCCTCGGCTACGAGGACGTGACGACGTACCTGCAGAGCGGCCAGGCCGTGTTCGCCTCAGGCCACGGCGACGAGGAGTCACTGGCCGCCGAGATCACGAACGCCATCCAGAAGCACTTCGGTTTCGCCGTCGACGTGATCGTGCGCGACCACGCCTACCTGAAGGCGATCGTCGACGCCTGCCCGTTCCCGGCCGCCGACCTGGAGCCCAAGCAGCTCCACGTCACCTACTTCTCCGCCCCCGTCACCCCCGAGCGCTTCGCGGAGATCGACGAACCCGCCTACCTCCCCGAGGAGTTCCGCCTCGGCGACCGCGCCCTGTACCTGTACGCCCCGAACGGCCTGGGCCGCTCCAAACTGGCCGAACACCTCGCGAAGCCGCGCATCAACAAGGGGATCGTCGCCACGACCCGCAACTGGAACACCGTCGTCAAGCTGGCGGAGCTGACCGGTGCCTGAACACGACCCGGCCGTCGCCGCCGCCGTCGACGGCGAACTGGCACTGCTCGACCCGGACGTGCGCCGCTCGCCCGAGCGGGTCGGGGCGCTGCTGCACCCCGACTTCCACGAGTTCGGCGCCTCCGGGCGGCACTGGAGCCGGGCGGACATCATCGCCGCCCTGGCCGAGACCACCGACCTCGAGTCGCCGCCTGTCGTCACCTCCCACATGCATGGCGTACGGCTGGCCCCCGACCTCGTCCACCTCACCTTCGACACCGAGTACGACGGCGGACGAGCACACCGCAGTTCGCTGTGGCGGCGGACCGAGGACGGGTGGCTGCTCTACTTCCACCAGGCGACGCCGTTCAGCGAGCCGCACGAGTGACCTTCCGGTCGCCGGGGGCAGGGCGTGCACGACGCACGTTTGGCCGAATCACCTCCACGTGAACCGGGGCCTTGGCACGGTAGGACCATGACGCGCACCGATGATCCGACGACCCCGTCCGGCCGTACGACGGCCGTCCAGGCCATGCGCGGCGCGGCGGCCCAGCTTGCCGAACTGCTCGGCACGACCCCCGACTCCGTCACCGCCGTCCGCCCCACCCCCGACGGCTGGACCGCCGATGTGGAGGTCGTGGAGCTGGAACGGGTCCCCGACACCACGACCATCATGGCGACCTACCGGGTCACCCTCGACCCGGAGGGCCGGCTCCTGGGCTACGAACGGGTCCGCCGGTACGCCCGCGGCCAGCTCGACCGAGGCCGCTAGGCCCTCTCGGCTTCCCTCCGCTGAGACCCGTTTCGGTGTTTGCGTGAACACGCCCGCCGCCACCCCCGTACCTACGGGCGGCACGAGAACGAGTCTCGCGAGAGGAATCGCACCGTGACCGTCATGACGCAGACCGGCGGGATGCAACCCGCCGCCACTTCCGGCGGGTCGGGGACCGGCGGCCTCTTCGACATCCTCGAACTGATCCTGGACCGCGGGCTCGTGATCGACGTGTTCGTCCGTGTCTCCCTGGTCGGCATCGAGATCCTCAAGATCGACGTACGGATCGTCATCGCGAGCGTCGACACCTACCTCCGGTTCGCCGAGGCCTGCAACCGCCTCGACCCTGAGTCCGGCCGCAAGGCACCCGACAAGCTCACCGACATCGTCGGCAACCTCGTCGAGAGCGGCGCCCGGGGCAAGACCGGCGGCGCCATCGACGCGATCGGCGACATCTTCGACCGCGACGACAAGGACGCCAAGGACGGCAAGGGGGACGAGCGGTGAGCGGCGTCTACGTGTACGCCGTCACCCGCTCCGACCACCCCCTGCGGCTCGACGGCCTGCGCACGGTCGGCGGGACCGAGGACCCCCCGCGCGCGATCGTGAACGGCCCGCTCGCCGCCGTGGTCAGCGCCGCACCCCCCGGTCTGCGGCCCAAACGGCGTGATCTCGCCGCCCACCAGGAACTCCAGGAACGGCTCATGGCCGACGGCTCGGTCCTGCCCATGCGGTTCGGCCTGCTCGCCCCCGACGACACCGCCGTCCGCACGGCCCTGGAGCAGCAGGGCCAGGACTACACCCGCAGGCTCGGCGAACTGCACGGCACCGCCGAGTTCAACCTCAAGGCCGCCCGCAACCAGGACGACCTGCTGCGCGAGGTGCTCGACGAGTCGGAGGAGGCCCGCCGGCTCAACCAGCGCACCCGCGACGGCACCGGCAGCCACGCGGACCGCCTCGCCCTCGGCGAACTGGTCGCCCGGCAGGTCGACGCCCGGCAGCGGCGGCAGGCCGAGGAGATCGTCGGACACCTGTCCGGACTCGCCAGGTCCAGCGTCGCGGCGGACCCGTCCAAGGACGACTTCCTCAACGTGTCGTTCCTCGTCGAGCACGCCCGCGCCGAGGAGTTCACCACGGCCGGCCGGCGCCTGGCCCAGGACTACGGCGCCGCCTACGACTTCCGGCTGCGCGGGCCGCTGCCCCCGTACAGCTTCGCCGCCTGACATGGGCCTGCTCACCGGCATCCTCACTCTCCCGCTCGCGCCCGTGCGCACCACCCTGTGGGCCGCCGAGCAGCTCCAGGCGGCCGCCGAGGCCCAGTACTACGACCCGGCCCCCGTCCGGCAGGCCCTCGTCGACCTCGAACGGGCCCTGCTGGAGGGACGCGTCGACGAGGACGAGTACGACCGCCGCGAGGACGAACTGCTGGACCGACTCGACGAGATCGACGCCCGGAGACGAGCCCCGCGACCATGACCCATCCGGCAACAGGCGGACTCACCGGGCCGCCCCGCCTTCCCTCCCCCTACGGCCACGGGCCCGGCGCCCAGAGCGCCAACCTCGCCGACATCCTCGAACGCGTCCTCGACAAGGGCGTGGTCATCGCCGGCGACATCCGGATCAACCTGCTCGACATCGAACTGCTCACCATCAAGCTGCGCCTGCTCGTCGCTTCCGTCGACAAGGCGAAGGAGATGGGCATCGACTGGTGGGAACACGATCCCTCCCTCTCCTCCCGCGCCGCTCGCCCCGAGCGGTCCCTGGCCGACGAGAACGAACGGCTGCGCGCCGAGATCGCCGCCCTCAAGGCGGCCGACAGGAGGCCGGAGCCATGACCGACCCGACCCACCCGACCGACCCGGACGTCGTCTACGTCTACGCCGTCCTGCGCGGCACGCCCGAGGCCGCCGCGGCGGTGGCGCACGTGCGCGGCGTCGCCGGCGACTGGATCCACCTGGTGACGCCCGCCTCCGACCCCGCCTCCCGGCTCGCCTTCGCCGTCGGCCACGTCCCGGCCGCCGACTACGCCGAGGCACCCCTCCAGGCCCACCTCCACGACCTGGACTGGATGGAGTCCACGGTCCGTTCCCACCACGCCGTCGTCGCCGCGCTCGTCGCGAGCGGCACCGCCGTCCTGCCCCTGCGCCTGGCCACCGTCTACCCCGACGAGGACAGCGCCCGGCAGGCCCTCGACACCCGCCGCGGGTACTTCCAGTCCCTCCTGGACCGCCTCACGGGCCACGTCGAACTCGGCGTCAAGATCTACGCCGCACCCGACATCACACCGCCCGGGCCGGACACCGACGACGGACGGGAAACGCACACCGGCCTCGGCGTCGGCCGCGCCTACCTGTCGATCCGCCGCCGCAGACAGCGCAGGAACGAGGAAGCCTGGCGTTCGGTCGCGCAGGCCGCCGCACACCTCACGCAGACCGCCGGCACGCTCGCCGTCGACCGCGTCGCCCACACCCCGCAGCGCGGAAGCCTCGCCGGCCCGGCCCCCGGCACCAACGTCGGCAACGACGCCTACCTCGTCCCCGCCGACCGCGTCGACGCCTTCCGCGCCGCCCTACTCGCGGCCGCCGAGGGCGTCCCCGGCCTCCGCGTCGAGGTCACCGGCCCGTGGGCCCCGTACTCCTTCGCACTCCAGCCGGAACCCGAACCCGCCGCGTGACGGCCCGTCGGTGCCCCGCTGTGATGGCCGGTTCGCCTCAGGCGCTCACAGCCGTCAACGCCGGTACCCCGGCCGCCTCGTACCGCTCCAGCACCACCCGCGCCACCTCCGGCGCCGGCCCCAGCACGTCCGCCAGGACGTCCGCCTGAGCCGCGCCCCGCGCGATGCGGTCCGGGAGGAAGCCGGGGGCGAGGACGTAGGGGGCGACCGCCACTCGGGTGCAGCCGAGGGCCCGGAGTTCCCGGACGGCGTCCTGGGTGCGGGGGAGAGATGCGGAGGCGAACGCAGGCCGCACGGCGCACCAACCGGTGTGCCGCCACTCCCGCGCGATTTCTGCGATCACTGCGATCGCCTCCGGGTCGGTGGACCCCGCCGAGGCCAGCACGACCCCGGTCGAGGACTTGTCGGCGGGGGACAGGCCCGCCTCGTACAGGCGTCGCTCCAGCGCGGACAGCAACAGGGGCGACGGGCCCAGGACGTCCGCCTGGCGGATCCGCAACTGCGGGGGAGCGTCCGCGAGGACCGCCGGGATGTCCGCCTTCGCGTGGAACGCCCGCGTCAGCAGGAGGGGGAGGGCCACGACGTCACGGACGCCCTGGACCGCCAGGGACTCCAGCACCCCCTGCACCGAGGGCACGTTGAAGTCCAGGAAGCCCGTCTCCACGCGGACGTCGGGACGCAGGGAGCGGACCCGGCGCACCAGGGCGTGCACCGTCGCGGCGTGCCGCGGGTCGCGGCTGCCGTGGGCGATGACGAGGAGCACGGGCTTGTTGAACACGGTCACTTCACCAGCAGGCCGCGGCTGCGCAGCACCCACCGCTCCAGCGGGCTGAAGATCAGCAGGTCGATCGCGATGCCGACGATGAGGATGAGCAGGATGGCTTCGAAGACCATGGCCATGTCGCTGGCGTTGCGGCCGTTTTCCAGGAGCTGTCCGAGGCCGACGCCGAGGTCGGGGAAGGAGGCGATGATCTCGGCGGCCATCAGGGAGCGCCAGGAGAAGGCCCAGCCCTGCTTCAGACCCGCCACGTAGCCGGGCAGCGCCGCCGGGAGCACGATGTGCCAGGTGCCCTTCAGGCCGGTCGCGCCGAGCGTGCGGCCCGCGCGCAGGAACAGCGGGGGCACCTGGTCGACGCCCGAGACGAGGCCGTTGGCGATGGAGGGGACCGCGCCGAGCAGGATGACGGCGTACATCATCGAGTTGTTCAGGCCCAGCCAGATGACGGCCGGGGGGACCCAGGCGACCGACGGCAGGGACTGCAGGCCGGACAGGATCGGGCCGATGGCCGCGCGGATGAACTTCACCCGGGCCACCAGCAGACCCAGCGGGGTGCCGATGACCAGGGCGAAGCAGAAGCCGAGCAGACCGCGCGAGACGCTGGTCCAGATGTAGCCGAGCAGTTCGCCCTGGAGCCACGCCTGGTGGACGACGTCCCACACCGCCGAGGGGGCGGGCAGCTTGGTCGGGTCGTCGACGACCTTGAAGGAGACCAGGGCCTGCCAGACCGCCAGGACGAGGGCGACGGCGAGGACGGGCGGCAGGATCTTCTCGGTGAGGGTCTGCCGGAACGGTGTGCGGCTGGTCTGCCGCGTCTCCAGCGCGTCGAGGCCCGCCTCAAGACCGGCGAGATCGTTGCCGTCCTTGTCGACGGTCGTCGTCGAGTCAGTGCTGGCCATGACGGCGGATCTCCCCACGCAGTTGTTCGGTGATCTCGACGGACAGCTCCGCCACGGCGGTGTCTTCGATGCGGCGCGGCTGCGGGATGTCCACCGTCCACTCGCGGGCGATCCGCCCCGGACGGGAGGACAGCAGCACCACACGCTGCGCGAGCCGGACCGCCTCGCGCACGTTGTGCGTGACGAACAGGACGGACACCTGCGTCTCGCGCCAAATACGGGTCAGCTCGTCGTGCAGCACGTCCCGCGTGATCGCGTCCAGTGCCGCGAACGGCTCGTCCATCAGCAGGAGCCTGCTCTCCTGGGCCAGCGCGCGGGCCAGCGCGACCCGCTGGCGCATACCGCCCGACAGCTCGTGCACCCGCTTGCCGTACGCGCCCTTGAGCCGGACGAGTTCGAGCAGCCGCTCCGCCCGCTCGCGGCGCTCCGCCTTCGGCACACCGCTGAGCTTCAGGGCCAGTTCGATGTTCTTGCCCGCGGTCAGCCACGGGAACAGGGCGTGTTCCTGGAACATCAGGGCGGGGCGGCCGTCGGTGGTGATGTCGCCGGCGGTGGGCCGGTCCAGGCCCGCCACCAGGTTGAGCAGGGTGGATTTGCCGCAGCCCGAAGCCCCCAGGAGGGTGACGAACTCGCCGGGCGCGACATCGAGGCTGATGTCGTCCAGCACGAGCTGCTGCCCGGCGGGGCCCGCGAACGACTTCGAGACGTGCTCGATCCGGGCGGCGTGGGTGGCCGCCTCCGTGCCGTCGGCGGCCTTGGCGAGGGTCGTGGCCATGGTCGTCACCTCCTGGGATTCTTCGGGATCCGGGCTTACTTCGTGCCGAGACCGGCGTCGTCGACCGTGGGCTCGCCCTCGGCCTTGAGGACCTTGTTCAGCGGCGCGAGGTCGTAGATGCCCTTCAGGTCGGGCTTCTGCAGCAGCCCCGCCTTCACGGCGTGCTCGGCCTCGGTGCCGAGGGTGGAGGCCAGCGGGTCGTCGGTGAACCGGATCGACTTCCACGCCGGGTCCAGTACATCGGCGGGAAGTGCCTTGCCGGAGTCGGCCTCCAGCTGCTTGTTCGCCGCCGCCTTCGCCGCGTCCGGGTTGGCGTTGATCCACTTGTTGGTCTCGACCGAGCCCTTCAGCACGGCCTCGACGACCTTCGGGTGCTTCTTGAGGAACTCCTGGCGCACGATGATGTTCGTGATCACGAACTTCTTGTCCGGCCACAGCGACGCCTCGTCGAGGAGGACCTTGCCGCCCTCGGCGACCAGCTTCGACGCGGTCGGCTCCGGCACCCACGCACCGTCCACCGAGCCGGACTTGTAGGCGTCCGGGGTGACCTTGTTGTCACTGCGTACGACCGTGACGTCGCCCTTGCCGCTCTGCGGGTCGATCTTCCAGCCCTGGTCGGCGGCCCAGTTGAGGAACGCCACGTCCTGGGTGTTGCCGAGCTGCGGGGTCGCGATCCGCTTGCCCTTGACGTCCTTCAGGGACTTGATCTTGTCCGGGTTCACGACCAGCTTGACACCGCCGGACGCCGAACCGCCGATGATCCGCAGGTTCTTGCCCTGGGACTTGACGTAGCCGTTGATGGCCGGGGAGGGGCCGATCCAGCCGATGTCGATGGAGCCGGAGTTGAGGGCCTCGATCTCGGAGGGCCCGGCGTTGAAGAGCGCGGGCTCGGCCCTGGTGGCGCCGAGCGCCTTCTGGAAGAAGCCCTTCTGCATGCCCACCAGCGCGGTGCCGTGGGTGAGATTGCCGAAGTAGCCGATCTTGACGGTGTCGAGACCGTCGATCTTCTTCGCCCCGGCGGCGACCTTGGCGGTGCCGTCGTCCTTCGCCTGGGAGCCGTAGCCGCAGGCGGCCAGTGTGAGCAGGGGCAGCGCGGCGAGCACCGCGAAGGATCGGCGCAGAGCGGATGGTGCAGGCACGGGAGGGTTTCCTCTCGGAGGCCCGGCGGTCACGTCCGTCAGGTCGTGGCCGGGAGGTCGGCGGGTTTTCGTCTACGGCGGTGGGGGGTGAGGGCGCGCGAGCGGTGCGCGTACGTCAGCGCACACATCGCGCGACTCCGCCCTGCCCGCTGCCGAGAGCACCGCTGCCGACGCGGCCGCCCTCCTTCGCGAACATCGAGTAGAAGTCGTTCATGTCAGAAGTCCCATCCGTCGTCCTCGGACTCGTCCTTGACCGGATCGGGGGCGGCGAAGGACTCGCCGACCATGCCCGCGGTCAGCGTCGTGCCGTCGTTCGGGTCGATCAGGATGAACGAGCCGGTGCGCCGTGAGTCGGCGTAGGAGTCGACCGGCAGGGGCTCGGCGGTGCGGATCTTCACCCGGCCGATGTCGTTGGCGATGAGCTGTCCCGGGTGCGGGTGCAGGGACAGGTCATCGAGCGTGAGACGGGACGGGATGTCCTTCACGATCGCCTTGACCGTGCGGGTGCCGTGCTTCAGCAGGACCCGGTGGCCCAGGGTCAGCGGGGCGTCGGCGACGTGGCAGACGGTGGCCTCGATGTCCTGCGTGGTCGGCGGCGCGTCCTTGGTCGGCACGATCAGGTCGCCGCGCGAGATGTCGATGTCGTCCTCCAGCAGGAGGGTCACCGACTGCGTCGTCCAGGCCACCTCGACCGGCTCACCCAGCAGATCGATACCCGAGATCTTCGAGGTGCGGCCCGACGGCAGCACCGTCACCTCCTCCCCGACGTGGAAGGAACCGGCCGCGATCTGCCCGGCGTAACCGCGGTAGTCGGGGTGGTCCGCGCTCTGCGGCCGGATCACGTACTGCACCGGCAGCCGGGCGTGGCAGTGGCTCAGGTCGTGCGCGACCGGGACCGTCTCCAGGTGCTCCAGCACCGTCGGCCCGCCGTACCAGTCCATGTTCGCCGAGGGGTCCACGACGTTGTCGCCGACGAGGGCGGAGATCGGGATCGCGGTGACCTCCGGCACGCCCAGCTCGGTCGCGTACGCCGTGAACTCCTCGGCGATCGCGGCGAACACCGTCTCGTCGTAGCCGACCAGGTCCATCTTGTTCACCGCCAGCACCGCGTGCGGCACCCGCAGCAGCGCGGCGATCGCGGCGTGCCGGCGGGTCTGCTCCACCACGCCGTTGCGGGCGTCGACCAGGATCACCGTCAGCTCGGCGGTGGAGGCACCGGTGACCATGTTGCGGGTGTACTGCACATGGCCGGGGGTGTCGGCGAGGATGAACCGGCGCCGGGGCGTGGCGAAGTAGCGGTAGGCCACGTCGATGGTGATGCCCTGCTCCCGCTCGGCCCGCAGACCGTCGGTCAGCAGCGCCAGGTCCGGCGCCTCCTGGCCCCGGCTGGCGGAAGCGCGTTCGACGGCCTCCAGCTGGTCCGTGAGGACGGACTTGGAGTCGTGCAGGAGCCGTCCGACGAGGGTGGACTTGCCGTCGTCGACGGAACCGGCGGTGGCGAACCGCAGCAGCGTGGTGGCCGAGAGCTCCTCGGTCGTGATCGTGCTCATCTCTAGAAGTACCCCTCGCGCTTGCGGTCTTCCATCGCCGCTTCGGACATCTTGTCGTCGGCGCGGGTGGCGCCCCGCTCGGTCAGCCGGGACGCGGCGATCTCCACGATCACCTTCTCGATCGTGTCGGCGTCGGAGTCGACGGCGCCGGTGCAGGACATGTCACCCACCGTGCGGTAGCGCACCAGGCGCTTCTCCACGGTCTCGCCGTCCTTCGGCCCGCCCCACTCACCGGCCGTCAGCCACATGCCGGCGCGCTGGAACACCTCACGCTCGTGCGCGTAGTAGATCTCCGGCAGCTCGATGCCCTCGCGGGCGATGTACTGCCACACGTCCAGCTCGGTCCAGTTGGACAGCGGGAAGACGCGGACGTGCTCGCCCGGGGCGTGCCGGCCGTTGTAGAGGTTCCACAGCTCCGGGCGCTGCCGGCGCGGGTCCCACTGGGAGAACTCGTCCCGCAGGGAGAACACCCGCTCCTTGGCCCGGGCCTTCTCCTCGTCGCGGCGGCCACCGCCGAAGACGGCGTCGAACTTCTCCTGCTGGATCTTCTCCGTCAGCGGCAGCGTCTGCAGCGGGTTGCGGGTGCCGTCCGGGCGCTCCTTGAGCACACCCCGGTCGATGTAGTCCTGCACCGAGGCGACATGCAGCCGCAGCCCGTGCCGGGCGACCGTGCGGTCGCGGTAGTCGAGGACCTCGGGGAAGTTGTGCCCGGTGTCCACGTGCAGCAGCGAGAACGGCACCGCGGCCGGGCGGAACGCCTTCAGTGCCAGATGGAGCATGACGATCGAGTCCTTGCCGCCGGAGAAGAGAATCACCGGCCGCTCGAACTCACCCGCCACCTCACGGAAGATGTGCACCGCCTCCGACTCGAGAGCGTCGAGGTGGGAGAGCGCGTACGGGCTGTCGGTCTCCTCGGAAACCGTGGCGGCGGTCGTCATGCCAGTCCCCTTTCGCTCAGCAGGGCGTACACGGACGCCGCGGACTCCTGCACGGTCTGGTTCTGCGACTCGATGCGCAGATCGGGCGACTCGGGAGCCTCGTACGGGTCGTCGACCCCGGTGAGCCCCGTGAGCTCGCCCGCGGCCTGCTTGGCGTACAGGCCCTTCACGTCCCGCTCGCTGCACACCTCCACCGGAGTCGCCACGTGGATCTCCACGTACGCGGTGCCGTTCGTCTGGTGCCGCTTGCGCACCGCCTCCCGGCTGTCCTGGTACGGCGCGATGACCGGGACGAGGGCGAGCACGCCGTTGCGGGCGAGCAGTTCGGCGACGAAGCCGATGCGCTGCACGTTGGTGTGCCGGTCCTCGCGGCTGAAGCCGAGGCCCGCCGAGAGGAACTCGCGGATCTCGTCGCCGTCGAGCACCTCGACGCGGTGGCCCTCGGCGCGGAGCCGGCCGGCCAGCTCGTGGGCGATGGTGGTCTTGCCGGCACTCGGCAGACCCGTGAGCCAGACGGTGGCTCCGGTCGTCACGTCGGTCTCCTGAATCGTCTGAGTCTGAGTCTGGGGCTGGGACTGGGTCGTCTGGGTCTGAGGCGTCTGAATCTGAGGCGCCGTCATCCGTGCAGCCCGCACTCGGTCTTGCTGCGGCCCGCCCAGCGGCCCGCGCGCGCGTCCTCGCCCTGAAGGACCCGGCGGGTGCAGGGGGCGCAGCCGACGGAGGCGTAGCCGTCCATCAGCAGCGGGTTCGTCAGGACGCCGTGTTCGGTGACGTAGGCGTCCACGTCGTCCTGGGTCCAGCGGGCGATCGGGGAGATCTTGACCTTCTGGCGCTTGTCGTCCCAGCCGACGACCGGGGTGTTCGCCCGGGTCGGGGATTCGTCGCGGCGCAGACCGGTCGCCCAGGCCTGGTAGTCCTTCAGGCCTCGCTCCAGAGGCTCCACCTTGCGCATGGCGCAGCACAGGTCGGGGTTGCGGTCGTGCAGCTTCGGGCCGAACTCCGCGTCCTGCTCGGCGACCGTCTGGCGCGGGGTGAGCGTGATGACGTTGACGTCCATCACGGCGTCGACCGCGTCACGGGTGCCGATGGTCTCCTCGAAGTGGTAGCCGGTGTCGAGGAAGACGACGTCGACGCCGGGCATCGCCCGGGAGGCCAGGTGGGCGACGACCGCGTCCTCCATGGAGGACGTCACGCAGAAGCGCTTGCCGAACGTCTCGGCCGCCCACTGGAGGATCTCCAGCGCGGAGGCGTCCTCCAGGTCGCGGCCCGCCTGCTCGGCGAGGGCCTTGAGCTCCTCGGCCGTGCGCTGTTCCTGAACCGTGGTCATATCTTCGCCCCTCCGGTGTCGGATCGCTTCAGTCCCTGGGCGAGCAGCCCGAGGAACTTCAGCTGAAAGGCTCGGTTGCACGCCGCGCATTCCCACGCGCCGTGGCCCTCCTCGTGCGGACGCAGGTCCTCGTCGCCGCAGTAGGGGCAGTAGAAGGGGGCCGCACGCTCGCTCACGACAGGGCCTCCTCGCCGGCACGGGCCGCCCAGGTGGCGAACCGCTCGCCGTCCTCGCGCTCCGCCTGGAACCGCTTCAGGACGCGCTCGACGTAGTCGGGCAGCTCCTCGGAGGTGACCTTCAGGCCGCGCACCTTGCGGCCGAAGCCCGCCTCCAGGCCGAGCGCGCCGCCCAGGTGCACCTGGTAGCCCTCGACCTGCTCGCCCTTGTCGTTGACGACCAGCTGGCCCTTGAGACCGATGTCCGCCACCTGGATACGGGCGCACGCGTTCGGGCAGCCGTTGAGGTTGATGGTGAGCGGCTCGTCGAAGTCCGGCAGACGGCGCTCCAGCTCGTCGATGAGCTGCGAGCCGCGCTGCTTGGTCTCGACGATGGCGAGCTTGCAGAACTCGATGCCGGTGCAGGCCATGGTGCCGCGCCGGAACGAGGACGGCCGGGCGGTCAGGTCGAGCGCCTCCAGGCCCTCGACGAGCGACTCGACCTTGTCCTCCTCGACATCGAGGACGATCATCTTCTGCTCGACGGTGGTGCGCACCCGGCCCGAGCCGTGGGCCTCCGCGAGGTCGGCGATCTTCGTGAGCGTCGCGCCGTCGACGCGTCCCACGCGCGGGGCGAAGCCGACGTAGAAGCGGCCGTCCTTCTGGCGGTGGACGCCGATGTGGTCGCGCCACTGCTGGACCGGCTGCTCGGGAGCGGGGCCGTCGACCAGCTTGCGCCCCAGGTACTCGTCCTCCAGGACCTGCCGGAACTTCTCCGCGCCCCAGTCGGCGACGAGGAACTTCAGCCGGGCGCGGGTGCGCAGCCGGCGGTAGCCGTAGTCGCGGAAGATCGAGAGGACGCCCTCGTAGACGTCCGGGACCTCGTCGATCGGCACCCAGGCGCCCAGCCGCACGCCCAGCTTGGGGTTGGTGGACAGGCCGCCGCCGACCCACACGTCGAAGCCCGGGCCGTGCTCGGGGTGCACGACGCCGACGAACGCGACGTCGTTGATCTCGTGGACGACGTCCAGCACGGGCGAGCCCGAGATGGCCGTCTTGAACTTCCGGGGGAGGTTCGAGTACGCCTTGTTGTTCAGCACCCGGCGCTTCATCTCCTCCAGCGCAGGGGTGCCGTCGATGATCTCGTCCTCGGCGATGCCCGCCACGGGGGAGCCGATCATCACGCGCGGGGTGTCGCCGCAGGCGGTGACCGTGGACAGGCCGACGCCCTCCAGCCGGTTCCAGATCTCGGGCACGTCCTCGATCCGGATCCAGTGGTACTGCACGTTCTGCCGGTCGGTGATGTCGGCCGTGCCGCGCGCGAACTCCTGCGAGATCTCGCCGATGACCCTCAGCTGCCGGGTGGTCAGCGCCCCGCCGTCGATGCGGACGCGCAGCATGAAGTACTCGTCGTCCAGCTCCTCCGGCTCCAGGACCGCCGTCTTGCCGCCGTCGATCCCGGGACGGCGCTGCGTGTACAGGCCCCACCAGCGCATCCGGCCGCGCAGGTCGTTCGGGTCGATCGAGTCGAAGCCCCGCTTGGAGTAGATCGTCTCAATGCGTGTCCGCACATTGAGACCGTCGTCGTCCTTCTTGAACTGCTCGTTGCCGTTGAGCGGGGTGTGGTGCCCCGCGGCCCACTGACCCTCGCCGCGGTGACGGCTCACCTTGCGGCGGGGAGTCGCGGCGGCAGGGTTCTGCGGGGTGGCGGCCATGGTGGATACGTCCTTCGGGACAGGCGGGACAGCGGCTCTGACCTGCGCGTGCGGGCGCGCATGGGCATAGGGCGCGTCATTGCGCGGGAATGCGACGAAAAGGGGGATGTCGGCGGTGCGTGAGTGCTCTCAGCGCGCCGGACAGATGGCGCTGGACATGCGGCCGAGGTCGACGTGGCGTCGACTCACCAAGGCGATCCCAGTTCCAGGCATGACGGAAGCGTGGCACGGCGATCTGGACACAGTCCAGCTTCGTCCAAGATTCGGACACTCGTGTCTCGCTATGCAAGACGTGAGTGTCCTTGGTCACATCGGGCCGCCCCGGGGTGTCCGACCAGGTCAGACGGGGAACGCCCCAGGCCACGGTCCCGGAGCGGGGACGTCCGGTTCCTCCTCGACCTTGGTGTCGAACAGCTTGAAGCCGCGGCGCTCGTAGTTGGCCATCGCGTGCTCGCCGTCCTTGCTGCAGGTGTGCAGCCAGACCCGCTTCGTCGGCGTCAGCCCCGCCCAGCGATCCGCGAGGTCCCAGGCACGGGCCGTGCCGTACGACAGCAGGTGCCCGCCGATGCGCCGGCCGCGGAAAGCGGGAAGCAAACCGAAGTAGGCGATCTCCACGACCGCGTCGTCCTGCGCCTCCAGCTCCACATAGCCCGCGGGCGTGCCCCGGTCGTACGCCACCCACGTCTCCACGCCGGGCCGCTGAAGGTGCTCCAGCCACCGCGCGTACGACCAGCTCAGCCGGTCCGTCCACAGGATGTCGCCGCCGACCGAGGCGTACAGGAACCGGCTGAACTCGGGCGCGGGCACCTCGGAGCGGACGACCCGGACGTCCCCGTCCGGCGCGGCGGCCGGCAGCAGGTCGGTCGGGGCGGTCTGCTCCAGGGACCAGGTGGTCACGGCGATGGTGGTCATGCGGGCCAGAAAACCATCTGACCCACTGGTCTGTCGATCGTGGCCTACCGGTCCGCCGGCCTGCCCAGCGCCCGGTCCACGGACACCAGCGGCAGCGCGAACAGCATCCGCCCCGACTGGGACCAGACCTCGCCGGTCTCCTCCCAGTAGGACAGGGAACCCGACCGGCCGCTCCAGCAGTGGCGCGTCTCGTCCGTCGCGCACTCCGTCGCCCGCGCGCCCTTCGTGTCCTGGCGCCACAGCGTCCCGTGCCCGCCGGGGGTGCCCGCCGCGCGGTCGAGGTACCAGCCCGAGCGGTACGACAGCACGCCACGCACGTCGGCCGTCTTCGTCTCGTAGGCCTCGACCGGGTCCGCGCGCCCCGAGGAGGCCGTGGCGAGCAGGCCGGACCGGGCCGGCTCCCGGCTCAGCGCGTAGCGCCACAGCCGGGTGCGCCGGTCGGCGTCCGCGGGCACCCACTCGCTCGCCACCAGGCTGTCGGGGGAGGTGCTGCGGTCGAGGGAGACCGCGGCCGGATGCGGCACGTCGCGCCCGCCGGGCAGGGCGTAGGAAGCGACCGCGGGCAGCACGTACCGGTTGCCGTACGCCGACCAGCCGCCCCGCACCCGGCCGACCGCGTCGGAGTCGACCGTGGCGCGCTGGATGCGGTCCATGTCGTACACGTACAGCGCGTCCCGGTCGCCCTCGCGGGTCGTCACCAGCAGCTTGTCCTGGTACCAGACCATGCCGGACAGAGGGGAGACCAGCCCGCGGTAGTCCCGCCCGCCGTCCACCGGGACGGCCAGCAGCGCCCAGGTGTAGCGGAGCCGGTCGGGGTCGTTCGCGTCGACGAAGGCGACCTTCGCCAGGCCTCGATCGGGGGCCGGACCGTCCAGGGAGCCGCCCCCGGCGCCGCCGCGGGTCCAGCCGGAGAGGATCACGCGGTGGTGGCCCCAGCGGCCGTCGTCGTCCGCGTCGCCCGAGGTGGTGACCGCGCCGGGCCGCCAGCCCCGGGTGTCGGCGCCGCCGAAGCAGTACGCGCGCGTGGCCGCCGGCTCGACCGGCAGGCTGTGCTTCTCGGCGCCCGGGCAGCCGTCCGCGTTCCGCAGCGTGTGGTCGGCGCCGTCCAGCACCGTGCCGGCGCCGACGGGCCGGCCCATCTCCGAGGCCAGCCGGTCGAGCCACTGCCCGGGCACCTGCTGCTCGGCCAGCGGCAGCCGTCCGGGGCCGGCGGACGCGGAGAGGGGCTTCAGAGCCCCGGGCGCGTCGGCGACCGTGGCCTGCGAGGCGCTGATCAGGGTGGCGGCGGCGGTGAGCGCGAGAGCCGTCCCGGCCAGGGTCCCACGCAGTACCCTGCCCCGCCTGCGCCGCCGGTGTCTGCCGCGATGCTTCATAACGTCCTCCCGAGGCGAGCCAACTGCGCCTTGTGGTCCGTACGTTGACGGAGGAGCAGGTGGGGTGGCCCGTAGGGGATGCTACGGCAGGTGGGCGGGGCGGGGGGCGAAGACCTGGCAAATATGCGCAAGATGTACCCCTGGGGTGGCCGGACGGCACGTCCCGTGAACCTCAGGGGGCCGGTGCCGAGCCGCGCAGCCTCCCCACCGCAGGTGCCGTCGAGTGCGGCAGCAGGTCGTTCGGGTCGTCCGGGAGGAGCACCTCGACCTCGGCGTCCTCGGCGAAGCGGTACGGCCGGTGTTCCAGGAACGCGCCGAGGTAGCGCCGTACCCGCGACATCTCGGCACGCACCGTCACCGTGCGCGCCGGATCGCCGAACACGTCACCGGCCAGGTCCGAGGCGCTGCGGCCGGTGCGGTGGACAGCGAGGAGGTACAGCAACTCGGCATGCCGGGGACTCAGTTCACGCGTCCAGGAACCCGCCCCGCCGGACACCGCCACCGTCCATCTGCGGGCCTGCCTCAGGTCCAGCACGATACTGCTCGCCCCGCGCGCCGCCGGCTCGTCGGCGGCCGCCCGCAGCAGCCAGCCCCCGGCCAGCGGCTCCACCGAGCACAGGCCGAGCGCCGGCACCCACCTCGGGCCCGGCGACAGCGACTTGGGCAGGGCCACGCGCCGCGTGTACGGCATCCCGCTGACCGCGGCGGTCCAGCCGTCCCGGTCGACGGCCAGGGCACGCCCCTCCAGCCGGGCCAGCACCGGCGCCGCCACCGCGCGTAGCCGCTCCAGCGACTCCAAGTGCCTCTCCCGCAGCCGGGCCTCGGCGAGTTTGGCCACCGAGTCGACCCAGGCGAGCGTGGCCGGATGCATCGTCTCCAGCGGGCCGCTCACGTCCACCACGCCGAGCAGCCGGCCGTCCCGCGGATCCGTCAGCGGAGCGCCGGCGCAGGTCCACACGGCCTGGGAGCGCACGAAGTGCTCGGAGGCGAAGACCTGCACGGGCCGGCGCACCACCGCCGGGGTGCCCAGACCGTTCGTGCCGACGACGTCCTCACGCCAGTCCGCGCCGAGTTCGAAGCCGAGCCCGTCGGCCTTGCGCAGCACCGGCGCGCTGCCCTCGCGCCACAGCACCCGGCCCTCCTCGTCGGCGACCACCATGATGTGGTGGGCGACGTCCGCGAACCTCAGCAGCCCCTCCCGCAGCACCGGCAGCACATGGCGCAGCGCCGACGTCTCACGCCGCCGCTGCACCTCCTCGCGGGACAGCAGATCCGCCCGGAAGTCGTGGTCGGGATCCACACCGCTGCGCAGCATCCGCTCCCAGGACTGCTCGATCACCGGGCGCGGCGGCACGGGCGCGGGCTGCCCGGACAGCCGGGCGGAACGGACCTCGCTGAGCAGCCGGGCCGCACGCGAGGTGTCCTTGGCGGCGAGCTGCGTGACGTCCATAGGCGTGTGCCCCCCGGTGTCTTCTGACTGCCCGTCGGAGTCCATCGACCGTCCGCCGGAGTCCTGACTGTCTGTCGGAGCCTTTTGACTGTCCGTCTCATAGTGCCGTCTGCCCCACGGCGGCGCGCGCAGTCCGCCCGCAGTCAGCAGCAAGTTGCAACCCCTTGCAACCCTGGTGGACAGCCCGGCGGTGTCTGAAACTTGAGCGGCGCCGTCCCGAGCGGCGTTCAGCGGCTCGAACGGGCCAGTGCGGCGGGGGTGGTGCCGTGTCGGCGCAGCACCACCCCCGCTTTTCCGCTGCCCGGATCAGGTCACCGGCCGGGCCCGCTCCACCACCGACGCCAGATCGAGCGTGTGCGGGAGCGTCCCGAACGCCGCGCCCCCGTCGCCGCCCAGCCGTGCCGCGCAGAACGCGTCGGCGACCTGCGGTGGCGCGAAGCGCACCAGCAGCGACCCCTGCAGCACCAGCGCCAGCCGCTCCGCCAGCCGCCGCGCCCGCCCCTCCACACCCTCCAGATCGGCCAGTTCCGTCAGCAGGTTCTTGATGGCCCCGTCGAGCCGGTGATCGGCGCCGCGCGCCTGCCCGACCTCCCGCAGATACGCGTCGAGCGCCCCCGGCTCCCGTTGCAACGCCCGCAGCACGTCGAGGGCCTGGACGTTGCCCGCGCCCTCCCAGATCGAGTTGAGCGGCGACTCGCGCACCAGCCGCGGCAGCCCGGACTCCTCGACGTAGCCGTTGCCGCCCAGGCACTCGGCCGCCTCCACCGCCACCGGCGGGCACCGCTTGGTCACCCAGTACTTGGCCGCCGGCACCGCGATCCGCAGCAGCGCCCGCTCCTGCTCGCCGCCGTCGTCGTAGGCCGCCGCGAGCCGCAGCGCCAGCGTCGTCGCCGCCTCCGACTCCAGGGCGAGATCGGCGAGGACGTTGCGCATCAGCGGCTTGTCGGCGAGCTTCCCGCCGAACGCCTCCCGGTACGTGCAGTGGTGCACCGCCTGCGCCACCGCCTGCCGCATCAGCCCCGCCGAGCCCAGCACACAATCGAGCCGGGTCGCCGCCACCATCCCGATGATGGTGCGCACCCCGCGCCCCTCCTCACCGACCCGGCGCGCCCAGGTCCCGTCGAACTCCACCTCGGCCGAGGCGTTCGACCGGTTGCCGAGCTTGTCCTTGAGCCGCTGGAGCAGGAACACGTTGCGCGTGCCGTCCGCGAGCACCCGCGGGACCAGGAAGCAGGTGAGCCCGCCCGGAGCCTGCGCCAGCACCAGGAAACCGTCGGACATCGGCGCCGAGCAGAACCACTTGTGCCCGGTCAGCTCGTACGTCCCGTCCTCGGCGAGCGGCTGAGCGGACGTCGTGTTGGCGCGTACGTCGCTGCCGCCCTGCTTCTCCGTCATGCCCATCCCGAACAGCGCCCCGGCCTTGAGGCGGGCGGGCCTGAGCTCACGGTCGTACACCATGGACGTCAGCCGCGGCTCCCACTCGGCGGCCAGGTCCGGATCCGTGCGCAGGGCGGGCACCGCCGCGTGCGTCATCGACAGCGGGCAGCCGTTGCCGGCCTCGACCTGTGTCCACACCAGGAACGCGGCAGCCCGCCGCAGATGCCCGGCCGGCCGGTCCCAGGCCGCGGTCAGACCGGCCGAGACGCCCTTGCCGAGCAGCCGGTGCCAGGACGGGTGGAAGTCGACCTCGTCGATCCGGTGGCCGTACCGGTCGTGGGTGCGCAGCCGCGGCGGGTTCTCGTTGGCCTGCGCCCCCCACTCCTGCACCTGGGCCGAGCCGGAGGTCCGCCCCAGCGCCGAGAGCTCGCCGAGCACCTCGTCGCGCAGGCCGGGATCGAGATGCCGTTCGACCGCCGCCGTGAGGGCCCGGTCGGCCGAGAAGACGTCGTACCCGACCAACGGCGGGACCTGGTTGTTCACGGAGTGGGTGCTGCCAGCCATGCTGCGAAAGTACCCCGGGGCGGCCCCCTGGTCACGACGGATACCGTTAGGGGGTGCAGCCAGCAAGTGAAACCCCCGACACACACTCCGGGCGCCTCCACCGGGCGCGTGCGCTCTACCGGAACGTCTCCAAGCGCAGGACCGCCTGGCTGTTGCTCAAGGACACCGTCAACTCCTGCATCGAGTACCGCATCCTGGGCCTGGCGGCGGAGGCCGCGTTCTTCACGCTGCTGTCGGTGCCGCCCCTGCTGCTGAGCATGATCGGACTGCTCGGCTACGTCGACGCCTGGACCGGCGCCGACACCATCGCGAGCCTCGAGACGAACATCCTGGAGGCCGCCCGCACGGTGCTGTCCGACCGGGGCGTGCGGCAGATCGCCGAGCCGATCCTGCACGACGTGATGAAGGGCGGCCGGCCCGACGTCATCTCCATCGGCTTCCTGTTCGCCCTGTGGTCCGGCTCCCGCGCCGTGAACGTCTTCATAGACACGATCACCGTCATGTACGGCCTCGACGGCGTCCGCGGCATCGTGAAGACCCGCCTGATGGCCTTCGCGCTGTTCATCGTCGCCCTGCTGATCGGCTCCGTCGCGCTGCCGCTGATGGTGGCCGGGCCGGACGCGGTGGTACGGATCGTGCCGTGGTCGACGACGGTCGTGCAGATCCTCTACTGGCCGGTCGTCATCCTGCTGTCCATCGCCTTCCTGACCACGCTCTACCACGTGTCCGTCCCCGTCCGCTCCCCGTGGATCGAGGACGTGCCCGGCGCGCTCGTCGCCCTCGGCATGTGGGTCCTCGGCAGCTTCCTGCTGCGGATCTACCTCACCAGCACGGTCGAGGGCCCGACGATCTACGGCTCCCTGGCCGCGCCCGTCGCCGTGCTGCTGTGGATCGGTGTGGCCGCGTTCGCCGTGCTCGTCGGGGCCGCGGTCAACGCCGCCATCGACCGGGTCTGGCCGGCCGCCGCGACGGCAGCGGCCCGCGAGGCCAACGAACGCCTGCGGCAGGCGCAGGTCGCCGAGTACGTCGCCCGCGCCGCCGCCGCGGGCGAGTCCGACCCGGACATGCCCTCCGAGTTCCCCGAACGCTGGTCCCGCTTCCTCCCCCCGGAGGACGTCACGGCCCGCCTGCGCACCCATGTGAAGAGCACCCACACGAAGGCCCCCGACCAGTCCGACGGGGAGCCACCACCGCCCGTGAACAAGTAACGGGCCCGCACACCACGGCAGCGCTGCCTGTGCCGCTCCGGCCGTGGTCCGGCCACGACGCGCACCGCTGTCGTCAGCCCTGCCACGTTCCCGTCGTCGTCTCCTCCCGTACGAAGTCCGTGAAGTCCCTGGGCGCGCGGCCCAGAACCTCCTGTACGCCGTGTGAGACGTGGGCGTTGCGGCCGTCGAGGAGGGTGTCGAAGATTTCGGTCAGGTCTGTGACCTCCTGCGGGGGCAGGCCGAACTCGGCAAGCCTCTTGCCGTAGTCCTGTGTCGACACGGCCCGGTAGGTGAGCGGCCGCCCCGTCGCCCGGGCGATTTCCGCGACCGCCTCGCCGAAGGTGAGCAGGCGTGGCCCGGACAGGGTGAGCGTCCGGTCCACGTACCGGTCGCCGGACGTCAGCGCGGTCACCGTGACGTCCGCGATGTCCCGCACGTCGAGGAACGGCTCGCGCACGTCGCCGGCCGGGAACACCAGCTCCCCGCGCTCCCGCAGCTCCGCCACCAGCGGCCCCTCGCTGAAGTTCTGCGCGAACCACGCGGCCCGCAGGACCGTCCAGTCCGCCCCCGACGCGTGCAGCGCCTCCTCGGTGGGCAGGGCCTGATCCTCGCCGCGCCCGGACAGCAGCACCAGCCGCCGCACCCCGAGCCCGACCGCCTCCCGCGCGAGGTCCCCGACCGCCTCGGCGGCGCCCGGCGCGCCGACGTCCGAGGGGTACACGAGGTAGGCCGCGTCGGCGCCGCGCAGGGCGTCCGCCCAGGTCGAGCGGTCCCACCAGTCGAAACCGGTCGCCCGCGACGCCGCCCGTACCGTGAGCCCGGCGGCCCGCGCCGCCCGGGTCACGCGGCTCCCCGTACGGCCCGAGGCACCCGTCACCACAACCGTCATGTCCTGCGAGTCCCGTGTCGTGTTCGTCATGCCGTCGAGTCAACTGCCGTACACCGCACGGAACCATCGCTGAACGGCTCATTCCCATACGACCGCGTCTACGCTGACCCCATGGACGCGCCCTCACGCTCGAACACGCTCACGCGGGGGGATCCCCTTGCAGGGTTGCTGGAGGGCCCGCGTGCCAGGGGCGCGTTCATGATCAGGGCGTGCTTCGACCCGCCGTGGGCGGTACGCGTGGAGGACCGGGCGCCGCTCACCGTGATGCTCGTCGCGCGCGGCGAGGCCTGGGTAATGCCCGACCGGGGCGAACCGACCCGGCTGCGGGCCGGGGACCTGGCCATCGCCCGCGGCCCGGACCCCTACACCTGCGCAGACGCCCCCGGCACGGCACCGCAGGCGCTGATCCTGCCCGGCCAGGAGTGCCGCCACCCCGACGGACGCCCCCTCAACGGCTCCATGGACCTGGGCGTGCGCACCTGGGGCGACCGGCTCGACGGTGCCACGGTGCTGCTGATCGGCACCTACCCGATGCAGGGCGAGATCAGCGGGCGGCTGCTGGACGCGCTGCCGCCGCTGCTCGCCCTCACGTCCGACGTGTGGGACTGCCCGCTCACGCCGTACGTCTCCGAGGAGATCGTGCGGGACGAGCCCGGCCAGGAGGTGGTCCTGGACCGGCTGCTGGACCTGATGGTCATCGCCGCGCTGCGCGCCTGGTTCGCCCGCCCGGAGGCGGAGGCGCCCGCCTGGTACCGCGCCCTCGCCGACCCGGTCGTCGGCGGTGTCCTGCGCCTGCTCCAGGACGATCCCGCCCATCCGTGGACCGTCGCCGCGCTCGCCGCCAAGGTGGGTGTGTCCCGCGCCGCACTCGCCCGCCGCTTCACCGCCCTGGTCGGCGAGCCTCCGATGACGTACCTCACCGGCTGGCGCCTCGCCCTCGCCGCCGACCGCCTGCGCCACTCCGAGGACACGCTCGACGCGGTGGCCCGCCGGGTGGGGTACGGCAGCGCGTTCGCCTTGTCGACGGCGTTCAAGCGGGAGTACGGGATGAGCCCGGCGGAGTACCGGGGGCGGGTGCAGTAGGGGCGGGGGAGCGCTGCGGTGTCCCGGTCAGCGGCGGGGGCAAGCCCGGGCCGGGACGCTCGCGGCAGCCTCGGCGCCCGCGGCGTAGCCTGGCTCACGTGTACGTGGAGCGGGCGTCACGGCTGGCGGGAGCGGTCGTGTGGAGCAACGCCCCGGAGCGGGGCGGGGCGGCGCGTGTGCTGCCCGACGGGTGCATGGATCTGCTGTGGCACCAGGGGCGGCTGCTGGTCGCCGGGCCCGATACCCACGCCCATGTCACGGACGGCGAGAACGGCGCCTGGGCCGGCGTCCGCTTCTACCCGGGCACGGCCCCGGCCCTGCTCGGCGTACCGGCGCACGAGCTGCGCGACCGCCGCGTCGAGCTCGCGGATCTGTGGCCGGCCGCGGAGGTACGGCGACTGGAGGCACGGGTGAACGCCGCCCCCGACCCGGTGAGCGGCCTGGAGGACCTCGCCCTGCGGCAGGCGGCAGGTGCCGATCCGCCGGATCCGCTGCTGCGGCAGGTCGTGACCGCCCTGGGCGCGGGCCGCCCGGTCGCCGCGACCGCCGACGAACTCGGCGTCGGAGCACGCCAGTTGCACCGCCGTTCGCTGACCGCGTTCGGCTACGGACCCAAGACACTGGCCCGGATCCTGCGGCTGCGCCGCGCCCTCGCGCTGGCCCGGGACGGTGTCCCCTTCGCGGACACGGCCGCCCGGGCCGGTTACGCCGACCAGGCCCATCTGGCCCGGGACGTCAGGGAGCTGGCGGGCCTGCCGCTGGGTGAGCTACTCGCCGGCCGCGGCTAGCGGAGCGAACAGGTCGACCCCGTTGCCGTCCGGGTCGAGCACGACGGCGTACCGCTGCCCCCAGAAGGCGTCCCAGGGCTTCAGTTCACCGTGGCACCCGGCGCCCACCAACTCCGCGTACAGCGCGTCCACTTCCTCCGGCCCGTCGCAGCGCAGGGCCAGCGAGGCCCGGCTGCCGTCCGCCGGCGGCCGCCACTCGGGCAGGAAGGAGCGGACCGTCTCCTCGGTGTCGAACATCAGCCGCAGCCCGCCGGGCAGTTCGGCCTCGGCGTGCGGCTGGTTCTCGGCGCCCTCGGGGAAGGCGAACCCGAGCCGGCGGTAGAAGGCGACGGAGGCGGCCATGTCGGAGACGACCAGGCCGATGGCATCGAATCGAGCAGTCATGGGCCCACCGTAGGCAGGCCCGCGACGCCCGGTCTTGAAGGAATCGGACACCGGTCGCGGGGGTGTCCGATCCGTTCAAGACAGCCCTTCGGGCAGGCCCGTAACGTCGCCGCCATGACGACCACGACACGGCAGTCCCGGCACCTCGGCATCTCCATCGACCGACCCGCACAGGAGGTCTACGACTACGTCTCGGATCCCGTCAACGTCCCCGGCTGGGCTCCCGGACTGGCCCGTTCCATCGAGCTGGTGGACGGCCGGTGGGTGGGGGAGTCACCCATGGGGCGGGTCGTGGTGGACTTCACGCCCAGGAACGACTTCGGCGTGCTCGACCACGACGTCACCCTGCCCTCGGGGGAGACCGTCCACAACCCGATGCGGGTGCTCGCCGACGGCCCCGGCTGCGAGGTGGTGTTCACCCTGCGCCGGCAGCCCTGGATGAGCGACGAGGAGTTCCACCGCGACGCGGAGGCGGTGACCGCCGACCTCACCGCCCTCAAGCGGCTGATGGAACGCACCTAGTCTTCCAACAGGTCTCCCATGTCTTCTTGCCCGGATACGGAAAGCGATTACTTCCGTAGGCTGAGTTCCGGCCACTCGAAAACCGCCCGTGCGACGACGAAGCCGAGCTTGCCGAGCCGTCCCCGTCACTGCGCCGTTGACAAGCGGAACCCGAGACGGGAGCGGCGGTGTGGCGCCGTGCGCTCCTGCTGGTGATCCGGTGAGCACCGGTGGTGAACTGCCCCGTTCGACATGCTGTACCGGTCGCCCGGCCTCTCGTGCCCTGAGCCGCCCATGCTTCCGGAAGGCGCCCGCGACCGGGTAGTCCGTGCACATGAGGAGTCTGTGGGCCTGGCCTGATAGCAGGTTCCGCGTCCTTCGCAACCCGTGGAACAGTGACCACTCGTCAATCGTCGTTCCACTCGACTCGCCGGGCTTCGCCAGGTGAGCTGCGGCAATGCATCGGAGCCGGGATGCCTGTACACCTGAGTCGACTGATCGCGCGGCACCCGGACGGCTCCGCCGTGCCCGGGACGCTCATTGCTCTGGTGACTGCCGCGGTGCTCACGGTAAGCGGTTGCAGCGGGGCCGAGAACAACCCGGACAAGGCGAAGGCGACGAAATCCACTCGCACCGTCGCCGGGTCGAACACGGCAGGGAGTTGCCGCCCCGCGGTGAAACAGGGCTCCCTTCCCTCGTGGGCGCGCAAGGGATTCCCGCGCGACGTAGCTCAGCGACACATCATCGGCGACAAGGGCGAAATCGCCGCGGTGCTCTTCGGATACCCGTACCACGCGCCGGCAGCCAAGGGCCGGGACAACAAGATCCTCTGGGTGGCGAAGGACGCCGAGGGTGCCGCCGACATGGGGCCTGACGACCGGTTGACCATCAAGGCCAGCCTCGCCGGCACGAACGAAGTGGTCACTCGCTCGGTCACCGGGGGGCCCGGCCCTTCCCTCATCGACATGCCGAAGCCGGGATGCTGGAAGTTCTCCCTCTCCTGGGCCGGACATTCCGACAACCTCGACGTCGAGTACCTCGCCGGCTGACATCGGGCCGTAGCGCGTACGGCAATCAACGGGGGACACATGACATTCACTGACGCCTTACTGGTGTGTGCCGACGCGGTCGTCGTCGCACTGCTCGTGAGGGGCGGCGCGGCCAAGATGGTCGCGCCGGCGCTCGGGGCGGCGGCCGCAGGGGAGCTTCGTCCCGGCAGGGGATCCGTGCCCGCGGCTGTCATCCGTGCCCTGGCCATCGTGGAGATCACGGTGGCCGTGGCCATGGCGCTCCCCTCCTTTCGGGGGCCGGCTCATGTGCCGCTGGCGGCGCTCGGGCTCCTGTTCGCCGGTGCCGGCATCCTCGGACTGCTGCGGGGCAGCACCGAGCCGTGCGGCTGCTTCGGTGCCGACAGCACCCGCCCGCTCGGTGTCAGCAACGTTCTGATGGGAGTCGCCATCCTGGCCGACGCGGTGTCCGCGCTGTGGGTGCACGGCGTGGGCACGTCCGGGACGGACTCCGCGTCCGCCGGTGTCGCGGGGCTGGGGGCGATCATGACAGGAGGCTGGCTGCTCCACTCGCATCGCAAGCACGCATACACGGTGGTCGGAAATCTACTCAAACAGCCGGAGTCCGCCGCATGACCGTCCTGCTCTCAGTGGCACTGCTCGTTCTGACCGTAGCCGTCGCACTGCTCTTCGCGATGATGGGGGAACTCTCCTCACGCGTGCCCGACCCGGGTGAAGAGCAGTCCGTCGTCCCGTTGCGGGACGTGACCCTGGGTGTCGCGCCGGCCGACTGGCCGGACGCGCTGCGTGCGCACATGTACCGGGGCCGCAGGGTCCTGCTGGTCCTCAGCCCGGTGTGCGCCACGTGCAGCAAGGTGGGTGAGGAACTCTCCCATCTGGCGACGGAGGAACTCGGCGACCAGTACACGCTGATCGTCTCCTCCGGCAGCGCCGAGGCGGGCGCGGAGTTCGTCTCTCGCCACGCGCTGCAGAAGATCCCCCACCACGTCGACGAGGGCGGTACCTGGACCGTCGGAAGTCTGGGTGTCAACAGCAGCCCCGCCGCCTTGGTGTTCGAGGAAGGAGTGCTGACCGACGCCTACACCTTCGGAACGTTCCGTGCGATCCAGCAGAAGGTCCAGACCGTGATGACAGGAGGACTCAGATGAAGTTCCGCAGAAGGGCCGCGTCAGCGGAAGGCACCGAGCCCAAGAAGGGCATGGGGCGCCGTCGGCTCCTCGGCCGCGTCGGCGCCACCGGCCTCGCGGCCTCGGCGGGTGTCTTCGCCGGCGCGCAGGAAGCCGCGGCCGCGCCCGCGTGCTGCAACCTGGCCAACTATCCCGAGAACACCACGTACAGCTACTGCAAGGCGCACGCGGCCTACATCTGGTACTGCGAAACCTCCACCGGCTTTCTCCGCTGCGCCTGCTGCGAAACGGCAGGCAACAGGCTGTCCGCGGCCCAGTGCCTGCACAGCTGACGGGGACTGCGCGATGGTGACATGGATGGTGATCGCCGGTGTCGCGGCGGTCCTTCAGGTCTTCAGCCCTTGAGGCCAGTCCATGGCCGGGGTCGCCGGTCCCATGCTGCGCCGCAACAAACCGCAGGGAACCAGGTTCCTGACGGGGCTTCTCGTCGGAGGATCCGTCGCCTCACTGCTCCTCGCAGCGGTCCTCTTCGGACTCGGCACACTGCTGGAGTGGTGGCTGCCGCCACATGTCCGGCTGGTGGCGGTCGCGGTGACGCTGGTGGTGCTTGGCCTGGCCGACATCGCCAACCGCACACCGCACACCTGGCGCCAAGTACCACAGGCGTACGTCCGCAGCATCCCCCCTGGGAGGCTGGGCCTCGTCTGGGGGTTCGACCTGTCCTTGCTGTTCACGACGCAGAAGAGCACCTCGTTGACCTGGGCGGCTCTCGCCGGAACGGGGCTGCTGGTCCCGTCCGCCGCAGGGTATGCCCTGGTTGGCATGACCGTGGTCGGTGTGCTGACGATCGCGGTGCGGAGCGTCTACTACAGCGTCAAAGGAATGCCCGACCAGGGCGACAGAACTCGGCCCTGGTTCACCTTGATCCGAAGGACCTGCGGTGTCGCGTTGCTGGCGGTCGCCGCGGTCGTCACCCTGGGGAACTGGTGAGATGACCGGACATCGGCGCGTCAGTGATCCGCGGGGGCAGGTGGTCCTCACCCGTTTCGAGTGCCGCGGCCTGCTCTCCCTGCTGCTCATCCTCGCCCTGCACCACAGGGTCAAGCGGGAGGTGCGCAGGGTGGCTGACGGCTACCTCGGTCACACCACGCTCGTCCAGTGGCGCAGCCGGACCCTCCTGAGCTTCTCGCTCTGGGACCGGCTGGACAGTGTCTACGCCATGGGCGAGTCCCAGCGTCACATCACGGCGTCGCGCCTACCGGCCCGTCTGCGGGCCACCACGTCCTGTGGGATCTACGCCTACAGCGGCGAGTGGAAGCAGGTCATGTTCGGTACGCCGCCGACCGCCGCACAGGAACCGCTGTTCGCCGCGGATTCCGCCCTTCACGCAGACCTTCACACAGACAGGAGGAACCACTCATGATCACTCGTACTCCGACGGACCGGGGCGTCGCCTTCATCAAGAACAATCCTGACGGCACCTCGAACGTCTACGTGGCTGCCGACGTCGCTGCCGACGGCAGCCCTCAGGACGTCATCTCGATGCACCTGAACCGCCCGGGAGTCGACGTCGACGAAGCGATACGTCTGGTGTCCGTCGGCTCCATGCGGCGTACGGCCGGACAGGTACGCGTCACGTCGGGACCCGAGGACGTGGTCCTCGTCAAGCCGGGCCGCTCCGGTATGGGACCGCTGCTCGGCTGAGCAATGGCTCAAGACCGGTGCCGGGCCGAGAGGAGCGGCCCGGCACCGGTCTCCGGAGCGGCGAAAGCCGCTCCGCCCGGCGGAGGCGGACGGGAATCGAACCCGCCGGGCGAGGATGCCTCGCCCCACCCGCTTTGAAGGCGGGGAGGCCCACCAGGAACCCTGACGCCTCCGGGCGCCACCGTAGCCGACCCGTCCCTCGCACGGCAGCCGAACCGATCACGGAAGCGCCTTTCGACAGTGGGAAGCATGAACACCGACACCCAGCCCCAGCGGACCCGTTCCGCCCCACGGACACCCGACGTACGGCTGACGCAATACGCCCGCGGCGGAGGTTGTGCCTGCAAGATCGACCCAGGCCGACTCGAATCCATGGTGGCTCAGCTGCCCGATCCTTCAGGAGACTTCGGCCAGGGGGAACTGATCGTCGGACTGGACGGCGGCGACGACGCGGCCGTCGTACGTCTGCGGGGCACGCAGGCGACCATTCTCACCACCGACTTCTTCACACCGGTCGTCGACGACGCCTACGACTGGGGCCGCATCGCGGCCGCCAACGCCCTCTCCGACGTCTACGCCATGGGTGGCACACCTCTCGTCGCCGTGAACCTGCTGGCCTGGCCGACCGACGTCCTGCCCATGGAACTCGCCGGGGAGGTGCTGCGTGGCGGGCTCGACGTCACCCGCGTCGCCAACTGCCATCTGGCGGGCGGGCACAGCATCGACGACGCCGATCCCAAGTACGGCCTGGCGGTGACCGGGATCGCCGACGCGGACCGACTCCTGCGCAACGACGCCGGCCGGCCCGGTCTGCCCCTGTCACTGACCAAGCCGCTGGGGACCGGCGTCCTCAACACACGCCACAAACGCACCGGGGAGAACTTCCCGCAAGCTGTCGCAGCCATGACCACGCTGAACCGGGACGCCTCATCTGCGGCGCTGTCCGCGGGCGCCGTCTGCGCGACCGACGTCACCGGCTTCGGACTGCTGGGACACCTCCACAAGTTGGCGCGCGCGAGCGGCGTCACAGCCAGGGTGGACCCGGCCGCCGTTCCCTATCTCGACGGTGCCCGCGAGGCGGTTCGGGACGGATTCGTCAGTGGCGGGAGCAGGCGCAATCTCGCCTGGATCGACCCTCACACACGGTGGGGCGCGGCCGTCGACGAGGAGGAGCGTCTGCTGCTCGCCGACGCCCAGACGTCCGGCGGACTGCTGATCGTCGGCGAGATACCCGGGGCCCCGGTCATCGGCGAACTGGTGCCCGCCCAGGACCACACCCTCGTCGTCGGATGATGACGGCGAAGCGCGCCGAGGACGATCCGCGCCGACGCGTCCCGGGCACCGACTCCGTGCTGGCCGACCTCCGTCTCGCCGACGCGGCCCGCCGGCTCGGGCATGCCGTCGTCAAGGAAGCCGTCCATGAGGCGCAGCGGCGGGCGCGCGGCGGAGAGATACCACCCGAAGCCGTGGCCGACCTGGCCTCGGCGTTGTTGCCCCGGACCGCCACCACACTGCGTCCGGTCCTCAACGCGACGGGCGTCGTCCTGCACACCAACCTCGGTCGCGCCCCCCTGTCCGCAGCCGCTGTCGAGGCCGTACAGGCGGCCAGCGGCTATGTGGACGTGGAGTTCGACACAGCGAGCGGGAGCAGAGCCCGCCGGGGGCGGGGCACCCTGGCGGCACTGCGCGCGGTCGTACCCAGGGCCGAAGAAGCCCATGTCGTCAACAACGGCGCCGCTGCCCTGGTCCTCGCCGCCACGGTCCTCGCCGCGGGACGGGAGATCGTCGTCAGCCGAGGGGAACTCATCGAGATCGGAGACGGCTTCCGCCTGCCCGACCTCTTGGTCAGCACCGGCGCCCGCCTGCGTGAGGTCGGGACGACCAATCGCACACATCTCGACGACTATCGCCGTGCGATCGGCCCCGGCACGGGCTTCCTCCTGAAGATCCACCCGTCCAACTTCCGCGTCGAGGGCTTCACCAGCGCCGTCTCCGTCGCCGACCTGGCCACGCTCGGCCCACCGGTGGTCGCCGACATCGGTTCCGGCCTGCTCACCGGCGACCCGGTGCTCCCGGAGGAGCCCGATGCCGACGACTGGCTCGCACAGGGAGCGGACCTGGTCACCGCCAGTGGCGACAAGCTTCTGGGCGGTCCGCAGGCGGGCCTGCTGCTCGGCACCCGCGAGGTCGTCGACGCCCTGCGCGCCCACCCTCTCGCCCGGGCCCTGCGCGTGGACAAGCTGACCCTCGCCGCCCTGGAGGCGACCCTCATCGGGCCCAGGCCACCCGCCTTCGCATTCCTGCACGCGGACCCCGAGGCGCTGCGCGCCCGCGCCGAGAAAATGGCCCGCCGACTCACCGGCCGGCATATCCCCGCTGGTGCGGTACCGAGTGACGGCATCGTCGGTGGCGGTGGAGCCCCGGGCGTCCGGCTGCCCGGCTGGGCGGTCCGTCTGCCCTCCGGTTACACACGGGCGCTACGCGCGGGTGAGCCGTGCGTAGTGGGGCGGGACGAACGCGGGCATTGCCTTCTGGACCTGCGGTGCGTTCCGGCGGAACGCGACGACGAGCTGGCGGAGGCCGTCCTGCGCGCCTCCACGGTTGCGGGGGCGGAGCAGGCAGGTGGGAGGAGCGCGGGAGGGAAGCGGGGCGCGGGCTCCCCGGGACGAGGGCAGAGCGCATGCGAGTGATAGCCACCGCCGGTCATGTGGACCATGGCAAGACCGCGCTGCTCAGGGCTCTGACGGGGATGGAGACCGACCGGCTGCCCGAGGAGAGGCGCCGCGGCATGACCATCGAGCTCGGATACGCGTGGACCACCCTCCCGGGCGGCGAGACGGCGGCCTTCGTCGACGTTCCCGGGCATGAGCGGTTCCTCACCACCATGCTGGCCGGCGTGGGACCCGCGCCTGCGGCTCTGCTGGCGGTGGCGGCCGACGGGGGATGGGCGAGGCAGACCGAGGAGCATCTCGCCGCACTCGATGCCCTCGGCGTGCGGTATGGCGTTCTCGCCGTGACCCGCGCCGATCTCGCCGACCCCGCGCCGACTGTCGCGGCGGCTCGTGAGCGCCTGGCCGGCTCGTCGTTGGCGGCCGTGGAGATCGTGGAAACCAGTGCGGTCACCGGACAGGGCATGGAACGCCTGCGGGAAACCCTCGCGAAGCTGGTCGCCCGGATGCCCGTGCCGGATTCAGGGCGGCCCGCCCGGTTGTGGGTCGACCGGGTCTTCACCGTGCAGGGTGCGGGCACCGTGGTCACCGGGACGCTCGGCAGTGGGAGCATCGCCGTCGGCGACGAGCTGCGGATCGCCTCGACCGGCCGCACCGTCCGCGTCCGCTCGATGGAAAGCCTCAAGACGACGGTGAGCGGCGCGGCCGCGGTCTCCCGCGTCGCTCTCAACCTGCGCGGCAGCGCCTCCTCCTCGGTAAGGCGGGGGCAGGCGTTGATCAGCTCCGAAGGATGGACGGTCACCGGCGAACTGGACGTCCGCCTGACGCGGGTGGTGGAGCGACTGCCCAACGAACTCGTGTTCCATCTCGGCTCGGCCGCGATACCCGTGCGGCTCAGGCCTCTGGGCTCGGACACCGCACGTCTGCGACTCGCCGGCCCGGTCGCGGTGCACCAGGGCGAACGCGGTGTGATCCGCGCGCCGGGGAACCGGAAGATCATTGTCGGCGCGGTCGTCCTCGATGTCCTGCCGCCGCCGCTCAACCGGCGTGGGGCGGCAGCGGCGCGCAGCGCGGCACTCGCCGACGTGCCCGACCTTCCCGAACCGGCCCTGGAAGTCGCCCGTCTGGGCGCTGTCACCCGAAGCAGGTTGCTGGCGACGGGGGTCCTGCCCACAGGCAGCGAACCGGCCTTGGACGCCGTCACCGTCGGAGACTGGCTGGTTCATCCGAGACAGTGGGACACGTGGAAGACGCGGCTGCGCCGGGTCACCGACCAGTGGGCGAGCGAACACCCGCTGACGCCCGGGATGTCCCGCGAGACGGCCATGCGGGAACTGGCGCTGCCCGACCCCGGTCTGCTCGACGCTCTGGTCGGCGAGGCCGGTCTGGTCCACGACGCGACCGGAGTGCACCGTGCGGGTGCGAGGCCCGCGTTGCCGGAAGCCGTCGAACGCGCGATGCGATCCATTCGCGATCGCCTGACCGAGGCACCCTTCGGCGCTCCCTCGGTGGACGAACTGCTGTCGCTGGGGCTGACGGAACGGCATCTCGCCGCGGCCGCCCGCAACGGCCTGCTGCTGCGCCTGCCGGGGAGCGTCGTACTGCTGCCCGACGCACCGCAGGTGGCCCGGCAGCGTCTGTCGGCCCTCCCCGAGCCGTTCACACTCAGCCAGGCCCGACAGGCACTGGGAACCACCCGCCGCGTCGCGGTGCCACTGCTGGAACTGATGGACCGGACGGGGCTCACCAAGCGCATCGACGCGACACACAGGCGATGCACGTGAGCTCGCCCCTCGCCACCGTTCCCCGCGCTCACCACGTCACATCGCCCTCGCCACGTCTGAGAACTCCGCAGTGCGGAACACGCGGTCGTCCAAGCGGACTCGCCGGCGCGGTCGAGTGCCTTGTACTCCTCGGCGGCGCGCGCGTACCGGGCCATCTCTGCGTCGTCGTACTGGTACAGCATGGCCCACAGCTCGCACATGCCGCTGCAGAGCGGGCGTCGTGCGGCGTGGCCATGAGCGCGCCGCAGGGCTGCCAGCCGTAGCGGCCGCGCTCGACCACGCCGAAACCGGTGGGCGCAGCACGGGGTCCGGGTGCGTGGCCACCGCCTTTCTCGGAGTCCGCGCGGACGTCGGAGGGGAATCGGGCACCCGAGTACGCGAACTCGCGCGGCCCAGCCGCAGCGCCCGCCGCCAGGAGGTCCGGGCGGACCGGGTCGAGCACGAAGCCGACGTCCGGGGACGTGGTGTCCTTGGCCTGCCTGTCCACGACTGCCGTGCCGGCTCCGGGTCGGTGGGGCGCGGCGGCTCCAGTCCGTCGTCGTTGCAGCGGGCGAACTCGTCACCGCGCACCACGCGGTAGCCGAACGAACCAACAAAGGCTGTGTCGGGAACGCAAGACGGTGGTCCCCGGCCCACGCGGGTCCCGGACGTCCCACCCTCCGGCGGGACGCCGCCGGGTGACGGCGGTTCGGAAAGGATGACCGCATGAGCATGCGCATTCGGGCCATGGCGTTGGTGACGGCCGTACTGCTGGGGGCCGGGGCCACCGGAATCGCCCTGGCGCCGGCCGCAGGCGCCGCGCCCGGTAACGCGTCCGGAAGCGGCCGCCAGCGTGTCATGGTCGTCCCCCCACTGCCCGCCGCCGCCCCGGGCAACGGCCCTTCCCCACCGCATCGTTCGACGCCGACCGGTTCCGGCCAGTTCCCCACCACGACGGGCGCGCGGCGCGCGCAAGGGGTGCGCGGCTGCGGGTCGGGCGACCGCCACGGGCGTGCATCGCGCCGGGGCGGCGTGCCGCGAGGGCCGCGGGCGACGACCGGGCGCAGGCAGCTCAGCGTTGGCGCGGGACGCACGCCAGACAGCGCAGGCGCGTGATGCACGCCTGCGGCTCGCCGGATCCCTGCCCGGGCGGCCGCTGCGCGCCGCGGCTACCCGCGCGGCGCCGCCGTGCTCGCCCGTTCCACCAGCCGCGTCGACAGCTCCGTCCGCGTGCTCTCCGGGTGGTGGCCGTCCATCAGGCGCAGCAGCGAGCGCAGGGCCGTCGCGGCCATCTCCGACAGCGGCTGGCGGACCGTGGTCAGCGCGGGGGAGGCCCAGCGCGCCTCGGGCAGGTCGTCGAAGCCCACCACACTGACGTCGTCAGGGACGCTCAACCCCCGTTCGGCCAGGGCCTGGTAGACCCCCAGCGCCATCCGGTCCGAGCAGACGAAGACCGCCGTCGGCGGCTCGGGCAGGTCGAGCAGTTCCCGCATGCGGCGGCGGGCCTGGCTCTCGTCGAAGCCCGCGTGCCGGACGTATTCGGCGCGGTGCCGGAGCCCGGCCGACGCGAGCGCCGAGCGGTAACCGGCGACCCGGGCGCTGCTGCACATCGTGCGCCGGTGACCGGCGATGACGGCGATGCGCTCGTGGCCCAGGGACAGCAGATGCTCCGTGGCCGTCAGACCGCCCTGCCAGTTCGCCGCGCCCACCGACGCCACGCCCTCCGGCGGTTCCTGGACCGGGTCGATCATCACGAACGGGATGCGGTGCTGCTCCAGCCAGGCGTACTGGGAATCGCTCAGCTCGGCCAGGTTGAACAGGACACCGGAGGAGCCCCGGGCGACCAGCTTGTCCAGCCAGCCACGCTCCGGGCGCCCGGCCCGGGTGCGGGTGAGGGCCGCCGACACCACGACCTCCAGGCCCGCGTCGTGCGCCGCCTCCTCCACCCCGTGCAGCACCGCGCCCGACCAGGAACTGTCCAGCGAGTGCACGACCAGGTCCACCAGCCGTGGCGCCTTCGACGCGTCGAACCGGGGTCTGCGCACATAGCCGAGCCGGTCGAGCGCCTCGGTGACGCGGCGGCGCGTCTCGGGCGCCACGTCCTCCCGGCCGTTGACCACCTTGGACGCGGTCGGCACCGACACCCCCGCCTCGCGCGCCACGACCGCCAGCGTCGGACCTGCCGCCACGCTCGCACTCGCCGTACGGACCATCGGGAACCCACCTCTCCGGCCCGCCCGAGGGCCGTGGAAAGTTTCGACCAGCGCTGCTCACCGCGGTCCGGAGTCCGAGCCGACAGAAAGCGCTTCCTACTCTAGGTGCGGCGCAGGACGGCGGGAAGACAAGTGAATTCACGGGTTCTCGGCGGTCAAAACTTTCGAAACCCCGAACAAGGCCCTCAGCCCGGTGTGCAGGTCAGCCGGAACCCCCCGAAGTCCGCCGTGAACGCCGCGTCGACGAGGTCCCGGGCGTGGATGCCCGCCATCGCACCGGTGAAGCGCAGCCGGGACCCGTGGTCGTCGGAGAGCCGGCTGAAGTCCAGGGCCGGACCGATCGCCGTCCCCACCCCGTCCAGGACGTACCAGAAACGTGCCTCGGCTCCCTCGATCGTCACTCCCAGCGTCACGGGCGCCGCCACCGGCACCTCCACGATCGCGGCCTGCCGGGTGCCCTCCTCGTCGCGCTCGACGAGACTGAGCACCGTACGGCCCCCCGCGCCGGGCGTGCCCCGCCACTGCTGTCCGCCCTGCGGCTCACCCTCGGGCTCCGCCCAGGTCAGGTCCAGGCTGAGATACGCCTCGGGGTTGTACCAGAGCACCAGTCCGGCGGCCTGGGTGAACGTGGTCGGTCGCGCCTCGACGGTGACCTCGGCCTGAGCGCGGTGCTCGGTGATGCGCTGGGCCAGCAGGCTGCTCGCCCAGCGGGACTCCGGCCCGTGCCGGCCGCGCAGCCGGATCCAGCCGGGCCGGGCCGTCGTGTCGGCCCAGGACGCGTCCGGCGGCTCGCGCAGGGAACTCCACGGCCAGGACAGGTCCTCGGGCGGGGCGGCGGGAGGCAGCGGATGGGGCCGCGTCGGCACGTCGACGTCCACCGCCGGGTGCCAACCGCCCTGCCGCAGCCGGGGCCAGCCGTCCGCGTCCCAGGTCACCGCCTGGATCGCGGTCTCCCGGCCGAGCGGGCAGCGGCGGCCCCGCGGCGTGTGCAGCGGGCGGGCCGTCAGATGACCGAGCAGCCACTGCCCGTCCGGCGTCTCGACCAGCTCCCCGTGCCCGGCCTTCTGCAACGGCCCGTCCGGGTCGTCCCGCGTGGTCAGCAGCGGCCGTTCGTCGAGTTCGTACGGCCCGGTCAGCTCCCGGCTGCGGGCGACCCGCACCCCGTGCTCCCAGCCCGTGCCGCCCTCCGCGAGCACCAGGTGGTACCAGCCCGCGTGCCGCAGCAGTTTCGGCCCCTCGATCAGCCGGTCCTGCTGGAGCAGCAGACGCGTCGGCCCGACGGGCGCCAGGGTGTCCCGGTCCAGCTCCGTGACGACGATCCCGGCGAACCTCCGGCCGCCCGGCCGGTGGTCGTTCTGGAGGTTCAGCAGCCACAGCCTGCCGTCCTCGTGGAACAGGGCCGGGTCGAAACCGTGGCTCGCGACCCGGCGCGGCGCGCTCCACTCACCGCTCACCTCGGTGGCCGTCGACACGTACGTGTCCAGGTCGAAGTACGGCGTGCCGACCGAGCGGACGACGGTGTACGTCACCCAGAACCGCTCCCCGTCCCAGCTCAGCGACGGCGCCCAGATGCCCCCGGAGTCGGGCACCCCGGCCAGCGAACCGCCGGGGGCGGCGCCTCGGACGTGCCCCGCGTACTCCCAGTGGGCCAGGTCGCGGGAGCGGTGGACCGGGATCGTGGGGAACCACTCGAAGGAGCTGGTCGCCACGTAGTACCAGTCGCCGACCCGGATCAGGGACGGGTCGGGGGCGAAGCCGCGGAGGACGGGGTTGTGCAGAACGGTCACGTGAGGGCTCCGGGAGGGGTGGGCGCCCGGGGGCCGCAGGGAGTCAGGGTCACCTGCGGCCCCCGGAGTCAGTCGGCGGCGAGGGAGATCACTTGAGGGCACCGGTGACGTAAGGGCACCGGTGACATGACGGCACCGGCCATCTCAGCGCGCCGGTCACTGGACGGCGCCGGCCATCTGAGCTCGCCAGTCACAGGAGGGCGCCGGTCGCTGTGCGCGCCGGTCACAGGAGGGCCCGATCAGTTGAGGGCCCGATCACTTGAGGGCGCCGAGCGTCACGCCCGATCGCCAGTAGCGGCGCATCGCGACCATCATGATCGCCATCGGCACGATGGACAGCAGCGCGCCGGTCAGCACGAGCCCCGTCAGGTCGATGCCGGACTCCAGCCGCGTGCCGGTCCAGTTGTACAGGCCCAGGTTGAGCGTCCAGTTCTCCTTGCCGCGCAGCACGGTCAGCGGCAGGAAGAACGCGTTCCAGGTGTTGACGAAGGCCAGCAGGAACACCGTTGCGCCGCCCGTCGTCATCATCCGCAGCACGATGCTGAAGAAGATCCGCAGCTCGCCGGCGCCGTCGATCCGGGCCGCCTCCAGCAGCTCGTAGGGGACCGTGGCCTCGGTGTACACCTTGGCCAGATACACGCTGAACGGGTTGATCAGGCAGGGGATCAGCATCGCCCACGGGGTGTCCACCATGCCGAGCGCCGAGAACAGCAGATACAGCGGGAGCGTGAGCAGGGCGATCGGGATCAGGAACGAGCCCACGACACACGCGAAGATCGCGTTGCGGCCGGGGAAGTCGAAGCGCGCCAGTCCGTAACCGCATGCGAGCGCGATCAGCGTGCCGCCGAGCGAGCCGACCCCGGCGTACAGGAACGAGTTGGCCGTCCACCGCAGGAAGATGCCGTCCTGGTAGGTGAACACCTGGTGCAGGTTGTCCCACAGATGCCAGCCGGAGAACCACAGGCCGTTGCTCTGGTACAGCGCCGTGCGGTCCTTGGTCGCGGCGACGATCAGCCACCACACCGGGAACAGGCTGTAGACGCTGGCCAGGATCAGCCCGACCAGCACGAAGCGCTGGCCACCCCGCCCGCGGGAGGCCGCGTCCGGGCGGGCGAGGCGCCGGACGCTGCGGACGGGGGGCCGCTCGGTGGTGTGCTCGGTCAGCACCATCAGTCGGCCTCCTTCGAGGTGAGCCGGTAGAAGAGGAAGGAGGCGACGCCCAGGATCAGGGCGAGCAGCACGGACAGGGCGGCGGCGTAGTTGTAGTTGCCCGCGTTGAACGCCTGGTTGTAGATGATCATGATCGGGGTGAAGCTGTCGCTGACCGTCTGCGGGGTGATGTTCCGGAACAGCGCCGGCTCGTTGAAGATCTGGAGCATTTGGATGATCGACAGCAGACCCGTCAGCACCAGCGCCCCGCGCACGTAAGGGATCTTGATGCTGCGTGCGATCCGCAGCTCGGAGGCGCCGTCGAGCCGGGCCGCCTCGAACAGCTCGCGGGGGACGCCCTGGAGCGCCGAGTAGATGATCACCATGTTGTAGCCGATGCCGTGCCAGGTCAGCAGGTTGCCGATGGACGGCCACACCATCGACGGCGCGAAGAAGTTCCAGTCGAAGCCGAGGGCCTTGCCGATCGGGGTCAGCGGGCCGACGTCCGGGCTGTAGAGGTTGACCCACACGATCGCCGCGACCACGCCCGGGATCATGTACGGCACCAGCAGCAGGATCCGGAACCGGCTCGCCACCCTGGAGGTGACCGCGTCCAGGAACAGCGCCAGCAGCAGGCTGATCAGCAGCATGAACGGGATCTGCACACAGGCGAAGAGCACCACCCGCAGGATGGAGTTCATGAACGCCGGGTCCGTCAGCCCCTGGCTGTAGTTGTCGAGCCCGACGAACTCCGTGGTGGCGCCGCCGAGGCCCAGCCCGGACTGCTTCTCCGTGAACAGCGACTCGTAGACGGCGTAGCCGATCGGGAGGAGATACAGGAAGACGAAGCCGAGCTGGAAAGGCACCGTGAACGCGGCACCTTTCCAGCGCATGGAGCGAATCATCGAATGCCTCAGCCCTTGACGCTGATACCGCGGGACTTCAGGTCCTTGACCGTCCACTTCTGCATGTGCGCGAGCAGGTCGGTGACCGTCTGCTCCTTGTTGACGACCTTGGCCCAGCCCGCCTGCAGCTCGGTGAACATCGCCGTCCAGTTGGGCCCGAAGGTCCAGTCGGTGGTGACGGTGCCCAGGCTGTCCGTCACGACCTTCTGCGCCGGCTCGTAGTTCTTGCCGAGCAGCTTCTGCGAGATCGACTCACCGACGTAGGACTTGCTGTCGGCCAGTGCCGGCATCACGCCGTTGCCCGTCTCCGGGCTCGCCATCGTCTTGACCGCGTCCTGGTTCGTCGACATCCACAGCGCGGCCCGCGCCGCCTGCTCCTGGTTCTTGCACTGCTTGGTCACCAGGGTCACACTGCCGGTCAGGTTGGTACCGGCCGGCGTCTTGGGCGCCTCGCCCTTGTACGTCGGCCACGGGGCCAGGGCCCAGTCGCCGAAGGACTTGGTGAAGTTCTGCACCATGCCGGCCATCTGCCAGGTGGAGATCTGCCGGGTCGCGGTGGCACCGGTGTCGTAGCTGCGCTGCACGGCCGCGTAGTCGGCGAAGGACAGCTTGGCGTTCAGGTCGTTGTCGATGATCTCCTGGATCACCTTCGCGGCCTTGAGGGTGCCCTCGTCCTGGAAGTTCACCTTCCAGGCGTCGCCGTCGATCGCGTACCAGTGCGCACCGGCCTGCATCGCGAGCACCTCCAGGGTGCTCGGGTCCTCACCGGCGTAGTTGGTGATCTTGATGTTGTGCTTCTTCAGCTCCTTGCCCGCGGCGATGAAGTCGTCCCAGGTCGCCGGGGGCTTCAGGCCGTACTTCCTGAAGATGTCCGTGCGGTAGATCGTGAACTGGGGCGCCGAGCTGGTCGGCACGCCGTAGAGCTTGCCCTGCACCTGCGCGCTCGCCCAGGCGCCGGTGTTGAACTTGTCCTTCTCGCCCTCGACGTAACGCGTGATGTCGGCGAGCGCACCCTGCGAGACCCAGCTGGTCACGTACTCGGCGGTGTTCTGCACCAGACAGGGGGCGTTGCCGGCCTTCACCGCGTTGGTCAGCTGCTTCTGCATGGTGAGCTGGTCGGTGACCTTGGTGTACTTCAGCTGGATGTCCTTGTGCGAGGCGTTGAACGCCTTGACGACCGCCTCCTGGCCGTTGGCCCAGCCCCAGAAGGGGAGGGTGACCGGGCCGGACTTCGACGCGGCGTCGTCACCCGAGCCGGATCCGCCGCAGGCGGAGAGGAGACCTGTCAGCGCGATACCCGCGACAGCGGCGGAGGCGAACCTTCTCCGGGGGCTGGTGAAGTTCATCTGACCGTGATCCTTCGGAATAGGCGTTCTCAGAACGAGAGGACGGCAGCGGCTCGGTGGTGCTGGCCAGGAACGGCGGCCGGAAACCGTCGGCTCGCGGTTGCGGGGGGTTCGGCCAAGCGTAAGCAGAAGCTGTAGTAAGCGGTTGCTGGGACGGTAGGCGGCTGGCTCGGCTCTTAGCAAGAGGTGCGCGGAAATTCGTTACGGCGGATTGTCCGCCGGGTTATCTCCGGGCGCGCGGCATCCGCTCGCGCGCAGACTCACATATGCGCAGGTCATGGCGGGTGACCGACAGGCCAGTCCGCGGCCTGGGCGAGCCCGCCGACGAAACTTCGAACGGGTCGTAAAGCCTTTGGAAAACGGTTACGTAACGACGCCCGGCCGCAGCCGACACGCCTGTCGGCTATCCGTGCCGACTCGGCGGCTGCACCGAGTTACGGACCACGACATGCGTACCCAGCACCAGATGGTCGCCGTCGGCGCTCTTGCGTCGCCCCGAGCCGCCCTCGCGCCGGTCGGCCACCGCGCGCAGAGCGACGCGGCCCATCTCCTCGTACGGCACGTGCACCGTGGTCAGTTGGGGTGTGAGCTGCGACGCGAGCGGGATGTCGTCGTAGCCGACGATCGAGACGTCCTCGGGCACCCGCAGACCCGCCGCGCGCAGTGCCTGCATGGCACCCGCCGCGACCACGTCCGTCCCCGCGAGCACGGCGGTGAAGTCCGGCGTCTCGTGCAGGGCCGCCTCGACGGCCTCGTACCCGTGCTCGTAGTCGTACGGGCCGTGCCGGACCATACCCGGGTCGAACGGCACGCCGTACGCCTCGAAAGCCCGCTGCGCTCCCCGCAACCGGCCCTGCGCGGTGGTCAGTTCGGCATGTCCCGGCAGGACCAGGACGCGCCGGTGACCGGCCGACAACAGGTGGCTGGCCATCGCGTAGGCGCCGCCCTCGTTGTCGTAGTCGACTGTCGTCGCCGGGACGTCGCCCTCCAGCGGGGGCCGGCCCACCAGGACCAGATGAGAGCCTGCCGCGTCAAGGGAACGGGCGAAGCGGGCCATGCGCAGCTGGTACTCGTCGTAGTCGTACGCGCCGCCGAGCAGGATCACGGCGGCCACACCCTGCTGGCGCATCAGGTTCACCAGGGCCAGCTCCCGCTCCGGGTCGTCGCCGGTCGTGCCGACCAGGGAGAGCCAGCCGCGCAGCGTGGCGGCGCCCTCGACGCCCTTGGCGACATGCGCGAACGCGGCGCCGGTGATGTTGTTGATGAGGATCGCCACCGTCGGTGTGCCGCCGCCGGCCAGCGAACGGGCGTGGGCGTTGGTGACGTAGTCCAGGTCCCGGACCACCTTCATCACCCGGCGGCGCAGCTCCTCCGACACCGGGTAGTTGCCCGACAGCACCCGGGAGACGCTGGCCACGGAGACGCCGGCCCGCTCCGCGACGTCGCGAATGGTCGCCCGTCCGGCGTCGCTCGTCGCCTTGCGCTGACTCACCCTTGCGGCTCCTTCACCGTTGCGTCTCGATCCGGCGCCGGGGCTCTGCCCCACCCGTGCGGAAACCGTATCCCATCGTTACTCCGGGCTGGAGGGCCTGTGGACAGCGGGCTGATGGAAGGCGCCAAGCGGCCGCTCGACGCCGATGGAGGGGCCGTCCGACGTGCTGCCGGCAACATGATCGCCATCGGCGACGCCATCGGCACCGGGCGTGGGCTGGGTGCGCTGCCGTGCGCGATCCGGACCTCCGCCGCACCGCAGGCCGACCCGGGCCGTCGGCGGGGCGAGGCGCGGGCAGGGCAGTGGCGAGGGCACGGCAGGGCGGGACGTCGGGAACACCGGCGTGGCAAGGCGTCCTGTCGCGGTACGGCGGGGAGGCCGTCAACTCCGCCGCCCCGGCGGCCCGGGCCGCCACCCCAACGCCGCCCTCACGCTACCCGCGCGAGGTCCGCACGCCGCACCTCGTGCTCCGGTGGCAGGCCCGCCACCAGGCGCTCCAGTTCCTCGACGACGATGCGGCCGAGCCGCTCCAGTTCGTTGCCCAGTGAGCCCGCGATGTGCGGCGTGAGGAACACGTTGGGCAGGTGGTACAGCGGGGACCCGGCCGGCAGCGGCTCCGGGTCCGTGACGTCGAGGACCGCGCTGAGCCGGCCGGAGACCAGCTCGTCGGCCAGCGCGTCGTGGTCGACCAGCGCGCCGCGGGCGGTGTTGATGAGGACCCCGCCGTCCCGCACCAGGGCGAGCCGGCCGCGGTCGAGCATGTGGTGGGTCTCGGGGATGTCGGGGGCGTGCAGACTCACGATGTCGCTGTGTCTGAGCAGGTCCTCCAGCGACAGCGACTCCGCACCGAGGGCGGCCGCCTCGGCCGGGCTCAGGTACGGGTCGTGCAGCAGGACGGTGAGGTCGAACGGCCGCAGCAGCTCCAGCAGTCGGCGGCCCACCCGGGACGCGCCGATGACACCGACCCGGCGGCCGAGGTTGCCCGTCGCCGCGGTCTCGGCGGGGCCCGGGTAGGTGTGCGTGCGGCGGAAGCGCTCGCGGTGGTCGAAGGCGTCCTTGCCCACGAGCAGGATCATCGCGAGCGTGAACTCCGCGACGGGCACGGCGTTGCCCGTCACCGCGCTGGAGACCTTCACGCCGCGTTCCCACAGGGCGTCGCCGACCAGGGAGCGCACGGAGCCGGCCGCGTGCAGGACGGCGTCCAGCTTCGGGGCCGCCGCGAGGGCACCGGCGTCCAGATGCGGGCAGCCCCAGCCGGTGATCAGCACCTCGGCGCAGGCCAGGGCCCCGGCCGCGGCCGGATCGGTGAAGTCCCGCACGATCAACCCGGGATCGATGTCGGCCGTGCGCCTCAGCCGCTCCATCAGCGGCGGAGGAAAGAGGAGCGGGAGGTGCACCGGATCCATCGCGAACACGGCCCGCGGCAGCTGAGGGCTGGGCATGACTCTCCTGGAGCAGAGGACGGAAACTGTTTCAGAAAGCGCCTTCTACCGTAGATCCGCCGGGAAGCGGCGGTCAATCGGCGGGGCCGGGGCGACAGCTGTGAGTAAGTGCGGGCGTCGGACCTCCGCTCCTCGGAGGTCCGGCATGAGGACCTTGTGGTAATCGGTTACTGACGTTTCAGTGCGCGGAGGTGAGCGCCGACTGTGCCACCGTCGGTACCTGAGCCACGGGCTGGCCGCTTCGGCAACCGGTTCCCAAGCCTGTTGCCGAGACGAGGTCCAACCAGCCCCTGGTCAGCGGTGTCCCACCACCCGTCGGCGGCTTGATCGCGACGGCCGAAAACAGGACTCACCGACACTCTGGCTGATGACACCGGGGTTACACAGTCTTTTCGAAAACTCGTCAAGGCTCTTGACGCGCCATCCCGACCGCAAGAAGCTCTGCCCCACGCACAACAACCGGTTGCCACAGCAAGCCGGAAAAGCAAGGAGGTGGTGCGTTCATGCACCCACATGCTGGTGCTTCCCTGAGCCGCCGCCGATTCCTCGCCCTCTCCGCGGCCGGCGCCGCGACCGGCACGGCGGCACTGAACGGCTGCGCGATGCGGGTCTCCGGCGGCGTCACCGGCGGCGGCGAGACGGTCACGCTGATGGTCAAGCCCGACGACATCTCCCCGGAGCTGGTCAGACAGGCCCAGAAGGACATCGGCGTCAAGATCGTCACGGTGCGCTACGACATCACCAAGCTCATCGGCATGATGACCAACGGCGCCCCGCCCGACCTGGTCCGCGGGGTCGGCGCCACCGACGCGCCCTACTTCGCTGCGCGCGACGTGATGGAGAACCTGGACCCCTATTTCGCCGGGAGCGGCGTCCTCAGGGTCGACGACCTGGACCCGGTCAACGACCTGTGGCGCTTCGACGGCCGCACCCAGGGCAAGGGCCCCCGCTACGGCATGGCGAAGGACTTCTCCCAGGACTCCATGTTCTGGTACAACACCGCCCTCTTCGACAAGGCGGACGTCGACTACCCGCCCGATACCGAGCCGGTCACCTTCGAGGAGTGGCTGGAGAACGCCAAGCGGCTCACCCGGCGCAAGAGCGGCCAGACGACCGTCTTCGGCGGCAGCTACAACGGTGTGCTGACGCCGAACCTCCTCGCGAGCCTGACGGCCGCGGCGGGCGGGAGCCTGTTCAGCGACGACTTCTCCCGGGTCGACTTCACCACCCCCGAGGCCCGCAAGGCGCTGACCTGGTACATCGAGTACGGCCGGACCAGGGTCGGCCCCAGCATCATCCAGCCGGACCCCAACACCTGGGACGGGCCCACGTTCCAGGCGAACCGCATGGCCATGTCCAACAACGGCTACTGGCTCGGCGGCCTGATCAACGCCGACAAGAAGCTGGCGCCACTCGCCCGCCTCGCCCCGGCCCCCAGGTTCGAGGGCGGTCAGCGGATCAGCCCCTGCCAGGCCGGCACCGGACTGTGGATGCCGAGGAAGGCGAAGAACAAGGACGCCGCCTGGCGGGTCTTCGAGTGGTTCTTCGGCGAGGGACCGGCCAAGGCCCGCGCCTCCAGCGGCTGGGGCATCCCCACGCTGAAGTCCCTGCGCCCGCTGATGCCGGCCCAGGAGGACTACCAGAAGCGCGTGCTGAAGGTGCAGAACGCCGAGCTGAAGCACTTCTCGGTCATCGCCTACACCCCCTACGCCACGGCGGACTCGCTCTACGCCCTCTTCAACCAGGAGGCCCCGGCCGCGATGAACGGCCGGATGTCCGTCGACACCCTGGCGGGCCGCCTGAACTCGGCCATGAACGAGCAGCTCAAGCGCGGTAAGGAGCAGGTGGGATGACGGTCGACCAGATACCCGTCACGGGGCGGACCCGCCCGGCCGCGCGTGCCGGCCGCGCCGCGCCGGTGCAGCGGCCCCGGATCTCCATGACCGCGCGCAGGCATCGCGCTTTCTACCTGTTCACCGCGCCCTGGATCACCGGTTTCCTGCTGCTGACGATCGTGCCGATGGCGTACGCGCTGTGGCTGAGCTTCACCACGTACGACGGCATCTCGCCGCACTGGCGCTACGTCGGTCTCGGCAACTACTCAGAGCTGTTCTCCGACCCGCAGACCTGGAACTCCCTGGGCCGCACCGGCCTGTTCGCGCTCACGTCGGTGCCGCTGTCGATCATCGCCGGGCTCGGGCTCGCCGTCCTGGTCAACCGGCCGGTCAAGGCGCGCGGGCTGTTCCGCACCCTGCTCTATCTGCCGGCCGTGGTGCCCCCGGTCGGTGTGGGCCTCACCTTCAAGGCGCTCTTCGACCAGAACTCCGGTGCCGCCAACGGCGTCATCACCCTGTTCGGTTTCGACGCGCTGGGCTGGCTCGCCGACCCCTACGCCCGCTACGTGCTGCTGATGAGTGTGCTGTGGGCGGCCGGGAACGTCATGATCATCTCGCTGGCGGGCCTCCAGGACGTGCCCCGGGAACTCCACGAGGCCGCCCGGATCGACGGGGCGAGTGCCTGGCGGACCTTCCGCAGCATCACCGTGCCGCTGCTGTCGCCGGTGCTGCTCTTCCAGACGGTGACCGGCGTGATCGCCTCCGTGCAGACCATCATGCCGCTGCTGCTGTCACCGGACGGCACCACGGCCGGCGTCACCGCCCTGCCGCAGTCCAACTACCTCTACATGATGCACGTCTTCTCGCAGTACTTCGCGCTCGGCCGCTACGGCTACGCCTCCGCACTGCTGTGGGTGCTCTTCGTTCTGATCCTCATCGTGACCGGACTCATCTTCAAGTTCACGTCCGGAGTGGTGTTCTACAACGTCGACCCGGAGGCGAAGAAGTGACCGCCACCAGCCTGCCCCCGAACTCCGCGCCCAGGGTGCGGCTGCGCGTCAACCGCCTCGTCCTCTACACGGTCCTGGTCGCTCTCACCGGGCTGTTCATCGGCCCCTTCGGGTGGCTGATCCTCTCCGGCCTGAAGACCCCGGCGGAACTGGCCGCCTCGCCCGTGCACTGGCTGCCCGCCGACTTCCAGTGGCAGAACTTCGCCGATGCCTTCCATCTGATCGACTTCCTGGGCTACGCCCGCAACTCCCTGATCATCGCCCTGATCTACGCGACGCTCGTCACGCTCAGCTCGGCCTGGGTCGGCTTCGGCTTCGCCCGCCTGGACGCCCCCGGCAAGAAGACCCTGTTCGGCATCCTCGTCGGCTCGATGATGCTGCCCCAGATGATCACCCTGCTGCCGACCTACCTGATCTTCGCCAAGCTCGGCATGGTCGACACGTACTGGCCGTGGGTGTTCTGGGGACTGGCGGCCGCCCCCTATCTGGTCTTCCTCTTCCGGCAGTTCTTCGCGGGACTGCCCCGTGAGCTGGAGGAGGCCGCGATCGTCGACGGCTGCGGCTACGGCACGATCTTCTGGCGGATCTTCCTCCCGCAGTCCTGGCCCGTGCTGTCCGCGAGCTTCGTGATCGCCTTCACCTGGTCCTGGGGCGACTACATCGCCCCGCAGCTGCTGCTGTCCACCGACAAGTCGACGCTGGCCGTCGCCGTCATGACCACCTACGTGACATCGGCCGGGACGCCCGTCACCAATCTCCAGGCCGCGGCCTCCGTGATGTACGTCGTGCCGATCCTGCTGATCTTCCTCGTCGCCCAGCGCGGATTCGTCGCCGGGATGTCCACCACCGGCCTCAAGTGACCTTCCGTATCTCTCCTCCCTCTCTTGCTGAAGGACCTTCTCCATGAACGACGCCCAGAGCACCGGCCTGTCCCGGCGCACAGTTCTCCAGGCCGCGGGTGCCACCGTCGCCGCCTACTCAGTGATCGGAGCGGCAGCCGGCGCCGCGAGAGCGGCGGACGGACCCGCCTCGGCGAACAAGCTGGTGGTGTACCCCATCCCGAGCGGTGTCCCCACCAACTCGAGCTACTCCGTCAAGGTCCGTACGCAGGGCGGCGAATGGCAGACGGTGCCCGTCTACCGCGCCAGAGCGAAGCAGATCGACGCGAACACGGGCAGCGGTCCGGTCTTCAACTCCTCCGTCGCCACGTTCGACTTCAAGGGCACCGTCGAGGTCGCCGTCACCTCGTCCAAGGGCACCATCGGCACCGCGCGGATCCGCCCGCTGTCCTACGACACCGAGTTCACGGTGGACGGCGCCACGGTGACCTTCACCCTCACCGAGCCGCGCAACCTCTCCATCGAGATCGACGGCGACCTCTTCAACAACCTGCAGCTGCACGCCAACCCCATCGAGTCGAACACGCCCGACCCCGACGACCCCGACGTCATCTACTTCGGCCCCGGCCTGCACAAGACCACCGACAACGTGGTGAAGGTGCCCAGCGGCAAGACGCTCTACCTGGCCGGCGGCGCGGTGCTGACGTCCCGGGTGGAGTTCCACGAGGTGGAGAACGCCCGGATCATCGGCCGTGGCGTGCTGTACAACACGGCGAACGGCATCCTGGTCGAGTACTCGAAGAACATCGAGATCGACGGAATCATGGTGCTCAACCCGAGCAGCGGCTACTCGGTCACCGTCGGCCAGTCGAAGCAGGTCACCGTCCGCAATCTGCACTCCTACAGCCACGGCCAGTGGGGCGACGGCATCGACGTCTTCTCCAGCGAGGACGTCCTCATCGATGGCGTCTGGATGCGCAACTCCGACGACTGCATCGCGATCTACGCCCACCGCTGGGACTACTACGGCGACTGCCGCAACATCACCGTCCGCAACTCCACCCTCTGGGCGGACGTGGCGCACCCGGTGAACGTCGGCACGCACGGCAACACCGACAAGCCGGAGACCATCGAGAACCTCGTCTTCAGCAACATCGACATCCTCGACCACCGCGAACCGCAGATGGACTACCAGGGCTGCATCGCGCTCAACCCCGGCGACAGCAACCTGCTGCGCAACGTCCGCGCCCAGAACATCCGGGTGGAGGACTTCCGCTGGGGCCAGCTGATCAACATGCGGGTCATGTTCAACAAGTCGTACAACACCTCCGTCGGCCGGGGTATCGACGGGGTGTACATCCGGGACCTGGCCTACACGGGGACGCACGCCAACCCGTCCGTCATGGTCGGCTACGACGCGGACCACGCCATCCAGAACGTCACCTTCCAGAACCTCGTCATCAACGGCAAGGCCATCGCCAACGGGATGAAGAAGCCCGGCTGGTACAAGTTCACCGACATGATGCCGGCGTACGCCAACGAGCACGTGCTGAACATGCGGTTCCTGAACTCCACCGAGGCCACGTCCACCGACAAGCCCGAGCTCACCAGCCCGGACCAGGCGACTGCCACCAAGAACCAGGTGTTCAACCACCTCATCACGGCCACCGGTCTGCCGACGTCGTTCAACGCCGGCGGGTTGCCGAAGGGGCTGGACATCGACACCGCCACCGGTCTGATCTCCGGTACCGCCGAGGACAACGTCGGCACCTTCACGGTCACCGTCTCGGCCACCAACAGCGTGGGCACCGCGACGCAGACCCTCACGCTCACCGTCCAGCACGCGTGACGCGGCCCCTTTAGAACCATGGAGTCACCCGTGCTTCCTCTCAGCCGACGGTCCTTCCTCGGCGCGGCAGGGCTCGTGGTCGCGGCCGGAGGGGGACTGCTGTCCGCCTCCGCCGCGGCGGCGTGGGCCCAGGACGACAAGACCCGGCTCCGCGCCTTCACCCACCCCGGACTGCTGCACAGCGCCGACGACCTGGCCCGCATGAAGGCCGCGGTCGCCGCCAAGGAATCCCCGGTCTACGACGGTTACCTCGCCCTCGCGGCCCACGCGCGCTCGAAGGCCACGTACGCCATCCAGAACACCGGCCAGATCACCTCCTGGGGCCGCGGCCCCACCAACTTCCAGAACCAGGCCGTCGCCGACTCGGCCGCCGCCTACCAGACCGCGCTGATGTGGTGCGTCACGGGCGACCGGGCGTACGCCGACAAGTCCCGCGACATCCTCAACGCCTGGTCGGCGTCCCTGACCGCCGTCACCGGCGCCGACGGGCCGCTCGGCGCCGGGCTCCAGGTCTTCAAGTTCGTCAACGCCGCCGAACTGCTGCGGCACAGCGGCTACGACGGCTGGGCGAAGGAGGACATCGCGCGCTGCGAGGAGTCCTTCCTGCGCGTCTGGTATCCGGCGATCTCCGGCTACATGCTCTACGCCAACGGCAACTGGGACCTGACATCCATTCAGTCCATACTGGCCATCGGCGTGTTCTGCGAGGAGCCCACCCTCTTCGAGGACGCGCTGCGCTTCTCCGCCGCCGGCGCGGGCAACGGCAGCGTCCCGCACCGCATCGTCACCGACGCGGGACAGGGCCAGGAGTCCGGCCGCGACCAGGGCCACGAGCAGCTCGCCGTCGGCCTGCTCGCGGACGCCGCGCAGGTCGCCTGGAACCAGGGCGTCGACCTGTACGCCTTCGACGGCAACCGGCTGCTGAAGAACGTCGAGTACGCCGCCCGCTACAACCTCGGCGGGGACGTGCCGTTCGTCCCCGACCTGGACCGCACCGGCAAGTACGTCAAGACGTCCGTCTCCGCCGTCGGGCGCGGAAACCTGCCCCCGATCTACGAGATGGCCTACGCGCACTACGCCGGTGTCCGGGGCCTCGACACCCCCTACACGAAGGCGGCCGTCTTCCGCGGCACGGGCGGCGCCCGCGTCGTCGAGGGCAGCAACGACGACCTGCCGAGCTGGGGCACCCTCACCTTCGCGGGCACGAAGTCCCCGTCCCCGGCCAGACCCACGGCACCGGCCGGTGTCACCGCGGTGGGCGGCGACAAGTCCGTCACCGTGACCTGGGTGCCGTCGGCGTGGGCCGAGTCGTACACGGTCCTGCGGGCCACCGGCGCCGAAGGACCGTACGAGACGATCGCGACCGGCCTCGACACGCCGGCCTACACCGACCGTGAAGCCCGCGCGGGCAGGCCCTCCTACTACCGGATCACCGCCACCAACTCCCAGGGCACCAGCGCCCGTTCCGCCTGGGCGGCGGCGGTCCCCGGGCTGCCCGACCCCTGGGCGACACGGGACATCGGGGACGTGCGGATCCCCGGCTCGGCCGTGTTCGACGGCGAGCGGTTCGTGCTGGAGGCGTCCGGCACCGCCGACACGCACCGCCTGGCGTACCTGCCGCTGCGCGGCGACGGCACGATCACCGCGCGGATCGTCCATCCGCTCAGCTCCCAGTACTCCATGATCGGCGTCACGATACGAGCGGGCCTGGACGCGGACGCCGCGCACGCCGCCATGCTGATCCAGGGCCTGCCGCTGCACACCTGGAGCGGCGTGTGGTCCGTACGGCCGAAGGCGGGAGCCGCCGTCAAGGGCACCGGCAGCACACCCGTGCCACCCTCCCAGCAGCAGGCGATCACCACCAGTGCCGCCTTCCCGATCTCCTCCCTCGGCACCCTGCCCGAGTCGGCGACCCCGCTTGAGGCCCCGTACGTCGAGGGCGCGGGCGACGGCTACCGGCTGCGCATGCCCTACTGGGTGCGCCTGACCCGCCGGGGCGGCCGCTGCACCGGCGCCATCTCCCCGGACGGCATCCGCTGGACCGAGGTCGGCTCCACCGACGTCGACCTCGGCAGCACGGCGTACGTCGGTCTCACCCTCACCTCCTGCCTCGGTGTCGACGAGGACTACGCCGAGACCGGCACCGGAGCCTTCGACAACGTCAGCGTCGCCTCCCGGACCGCCGGCGAGGTCTGGTCCGTGCCCCGCCCGGCCACCGCCGCCGGCGACCTGCGGGCCACCACGGGCGCCGACGCGGTCGAACTGGCCTGGACCGACCCGGACCTCTCCGCCCGGTACAAGGTGCTGCGCGCCACCGCGGCCGACGGCCCCTACGAGACGATCGCCACCGGCGTCGGAGCGGTCGGTTTCGGCACCCGCGTCCGCTACGCCGACGCCACCGGCACACCCGGCACGACGTACCACTACGCCGTCGTCAAGACCAACTGCGCCGGACGCGGCCCCCTGCCGGATCCCGCGACGGCGGCGATGCCGACACCTTCCATGCCTCAACTCACTTCCGCCACCACGGCGTTCGCCAACAAGGGCGTGCCCTTCCAGCACGTCCTGCGCGCCGCGCACGAACCCATACGGTTCGCCGCGGACGGGCTGCCCGACGGCCTGCGCGTCGACAAGCGCACCGGCCTGATCTCCGGAACACCCACACAGACGGGCGAGTTCAAGGTCACCACCAGCGCGGGCAACGCCGCCGGAGACACCACCGGAACCCTCACCCTCACGGTCGGCACCCCGCCGCCCGCGCCCTGGACCTACGGCGACCTGGGCGACGTCGTCCTCGACGACCGCGCCTACGGCACCCTCGGCGTCGTCGCCGTCCGCACGCCCGGCAGCACCGCCCACGAGGACGGGACCTTCGTGGTGCGGGGCGCCGGGACCGACCTCACCGTCAACAACCAGGGCATGACCGGCCAGTTCGTACGACGGCCCGTCACCGGTGACTGCGAGGTGACCGCCCGCCTGATCTCCCGCGCCGGAGCCACCGGCGACCGGGCCGGCCTGCTCATGGCCAAGTCCCTGTCGCCGTTCGACCAGGCGGCCGGGACGATCGTCACCGGCGGCACGAGCGCCCAGCTGATGCTGCGCCCGACCGTCGCCGGCAGGTCCACGTTCACGGGCAACGCGGCGGTCACCGCCCCGTGCCTGCTGCGGCTGAAGCGCACCGGAACGCACTTCACCGCAGCCGTCTCGTCCGACGACGGCGCCACCTGGACCCCCCTCGCCGAGGGAGACATCCCCGGCTTCGGTGACGCCCCCTACTACGTGGGCCTCGTGGTCTGCTCCCGCGACCCCCTGGCCCGCAGCACCACCGAGTTCGACGAGGTGAGCATCACCCCCATGTAGTCCTCCACGGATCGGAGAACCCCACATGAGCCGCACGTCCCCCCACACGCACGACGAGGGCGGCCAGGTGAGCCGCCGCGGTCTGCTCAAGACCGCCGGCGGCCTCACCGCGGCCCTCGCCCTCGGCGCCACCGCCACCACGGCGGACGCGGCCCCGGCGGCCTTCACCCACCCCGGCATGCTGCACAACGCCGGCGACATCAACCGCGCCAAGGTCAGGGTCGCCGCGGGCGACGACCCCTGGGCCTCCGGCTGGCGCAGACTGACCGCCAACTCCCACTCGGCGTCCACCTGGACGCCCCGCCCCACCGCCACGATCATCCGCGGCGGCACCGGCGAGAACTACCCCCAGCTCTACAACGACATCCACGCCGCCTACCAGAACGCGCTGCGCTGGCACGTCGGCGGCACCGCCGCCAACGCCGACTGCGCGGTGCGCATCCTCAACGCCTGGTCGTCCACACTCACCAGCATCACCGGCAACGCCGACCGGTACCTGGCCGCCGGCCTCTACGGCTGGCAGTTCGCGAACGTCGCCGAACTCATGCGCGGCTACGCCGGGTTGGACCTGGACCGGTTCAAGACGATGATGCTCAACGTCTTCTACCCGCTGAACGACCGGTTCCTGCGCGAGCACAACGACGCCTGCATCACCAACTACTGGGCCAACTGGGACCTGTGCAATATGGCTTCGATCATGGCCATCGGGATCCTGTGCGACGACGGCGCCAAGTACGACCAGGCCGTGAACTACTTCAAGAACGGCGGCGGCAACGGCCAGATCCAGCGGGCCGTGCCGTTCCTCTACCCGAACGTCGAGGGCTACGACCTCGGCCAGTGGCAGGAGTCCGGCCGCGACCAGGGCCACACCGTCATGGGCATGGGCCAGATGGGCGCCCTGTGCGAGATGGCCTGGAACCAGGGCGACGACCTGTACTCCTACGACGGCCGCCGCTTCATGAAGGCCGCCCAGTACGTCGCCAAGTACAACCTGAACATGAACGTGCCCTACACCACCTACACCTGGGGCAGCGGGCAGACCTGCGCCCAGCAGTCACAGACCGTGATCGGCTCCGGATCCCGCGGCCAGGTCCGCCCCGTGTGGGCGATGCTCCACTACCACTACGGCCGGCGCCTGCTCCTCGACGACAAGTACATCGCCCAGATGTGCTTCTCCGTCGCCCCCGAGGGCGGAGGAGGCGACTACGGCACCACCAGCGGCGGCTTCGACCAGCTCGGATTCGGCACGCTGATGTACGCCAAATAGCGTGTCCGCTGCCCAAGACTGAGCCAAACAGCGGTCAAGCCGACTCGTGCACCGGAATACCGAAGGGCGATGTGATGCTCTGGTGTCTCCGGTGCACGAGCGCGGCGAAGGGCTGGTGGCGTATGACGGCAGGCCAGACGGATCCCGTGGTCAGGAGCCCCTACGGGGCCGTACGCGGCAGATACGAGCGGGGAGTCGCGGTCTTCCGCGGCATTCCGTACGCGGCGCCCCCGTTCGGCCCCCGCCGCTTCCGCCCGCCCGTGCCCCTCCCACCCTGGGACGGCGTCCGCGACGCCGGCGCCTTCGGCCCCACCCCGCCGAAACCCCCGTACTCCGACGCCTTCGCGCGCTACCTCTCCGATCCGGTCGTGCCGGGCGACGACTGCCTCAACCTCAACATCTGGACTCCGCAGCCGGATCCCGGAGCCCGGCTCCCCGTCCTGGTCTGGCTGCACGGTGGGGCCCTGACGAGGGGCTCGTCCGCCGTCCCCGTCTACGACGGCCACGCCTTCGCCCGCGACGGAGTCGTCTGCGTCTCCGTCAACTACCGGCTGGGCGTCGAAGGCTACGGACTGTTCCCGGACACGCCCCCGAACCCCGGCCTGCGCGACCAGATCGCCGCCCTGACCTGGGTGCACGAGGCCATCGAGGCTTTCGGCGGCGACCCCGGCCGCATCACCCTCTTCGGCCAGTCCGCCGGGGCGATCAGCATCGGCGCCCTCATCGCCGCCCCGCAGACGCAGGGACTGGTCCGGCGGGCGGTCCTGCAGAGCGGGCCGCCGGAGGCGTCCGAGCGGGCCAAGGTACGACGGATGGTGCGCCGCATGGCGTCCCGGCTGAAGATCCCCGCCACCGCCGAGGCCTTCGCCGCCGTCGACCGCGACCTGCTGCTGCACACCCAGGCCGAGGTGGGCAAGCTCAGCAGCCCGGTGGTCGGCGGCCCCGCCTTCGGCATCGTCATCGACGGCGACACCGTCCCGCGCGACCCCCTTCAGGCCCTCACCGAGGGCGGCGCCGCCGAGGGCGTCGAGCTGATGATGGGCTGGACCCGCGACGAGTACCGGCTGTGGCTGGTCCCGGGCGGACTCCTGGAGCGCGTCGACCGCCTCGGGGCCGTCGCCTTCGCGGGAGCCATGGCCCGCTGCCACTGCGGCAGCGAGGTCCCGCGCGGCTACCGCGCCCTGCACCCCGAGGCGGGCACGGCGGAGATCGTCGGCCAGCTGGTCACCGACCACCTCCTGCGCATCCCCCTGCACCACCTGGCCGACGCCCGTCCAGAAGCGTCGTACGTCTACGAGTTCGCCTGGCCCTCGAACCTCCCCGGCCTCGGTTCCTGCCACGCGCTGGAGCTCGGCTTCGTCTTCGACACCGGGGAGGTCCCGGAGGCCCGCAAACTTGCCGGGGAAGGTGCCCCGCAGGAACTGGCCGACGTCATGCACGCCGCCTGGGTACGCTTCGCCACGGACGGCGACCCGGGCTGGGAACGCTGGGACGAGACCCACCCGGTGCGCGTCTTCGGAGACCGCGCACCGGACGCCGAGAACGGCCTCTCCTACACGGCGTACGGCCCCCGGGACCGCGAACTCGCCCTCTGGGCGACCGACGCCGCCCTCCCGCCGGAGGAATCCCCACCCGCGCCGGTCCCCGCCGACGGCCCGCACCCCCGCAGCACGGAACTGCGGTCGGCCGTACGGCGGCTCCGCCGCTCCGGGGCACTCCGCCGGCACTGACCGCGCCTCACGCCGGCGGCGGCCCCACCGAGTCGCGCACCACCACGTGCGTGCCGAGCAGCAGGTGTTCGTCCGGGGCGCCCGGCGTGTGCTCCAGGGCGGTGCGGACGGCGAGGCGGCCGAGTTCCTCGTAGGGGACGTGGACCGTCGTCAGGGCGGGGTGCAGGTCGCGGGCGAAGGGAATGTCGTCGTAGCCGGCGAGGGAGACGTCGCCGGGGACGGTCAGGCCCGCCTCGTGCAGGGCGGTGAGAGCGCCCGCCGCGACCATGTCGGTGGCGGCCACCACGGCGGTGAAGTCGAGGTCGTCCTTGAGGGCCTGCTGCACGAGGCGGTGGCCCGCGTCGCGGGTGAAGTCGCCGTGCAGGACGAGGGACGGGTCGGGCGTGAGACCCCGGGCCCGGTGGGCCGCCAGATAGCCGCGCTCACGGCCCAGGGCCGTGGTGTGGTCCGCCCGGCCGCCGAGGAACAGCACCCGGCGGTGGCCCTGCGCGAGGACGTGGGCGACCAGGGTGTAGGCGCCGCCCTCGTTGTCGTACTCGATGACCGTCACCGGGGCGCCGGGGTCCAGCGGCGGCCTGCCGCACAGGACCAGGCGGGAACCGGCCGAGGCGAGGGAGTCAGCCATGCGGTGGGTGCGTTCGCGGTACTCGGGGGTGTCGGCGGTGCCGCCGACCAGGATCACGGCGGCGGCGCGCTGGGCGCGCATCATCTCGACGAACTCCAGCTCGTGCCGCACGTCACCCTCCGTGCTGCACACCAGGCAGAGATGGCCGAGGCGGGTCGCCTCGCGCTCGACGCCGTGGGCCATGTGCGCGAACGACGGGCCGGTGATGTCCTCCAGCACGAACGCCAGCGTGGGCGTGCCGACGCCCGCGACCGCCTTAGCCCGCGCGTCGGCGACGTAGTCCAGCTCACGGACCGCCCGCATCACGCGCCCGCGCGTCGCCGCGCTCACCGGGTACACACCGCCGAGTACCCGGGACACCGTCGACGCCGAGACACCCGCGCGGGCTGCCACGTCCCGGATGGTGCTGCGGCTCGCGTCCCCGCTCTTCCTCGTCATGACTGCCTCGTCTCTCCGGGCGCCGGTCCGCACCCACCCCTCGGGAACTGCGGCAACGCCATGGCAACCGGTTCCCTGGACGGAGGCTAGCAGCGGGGAGGGGAGAGGGAGGAGTGTTGTGCGCGGACTGGTGACGCGGTGGTGAGGCGGGCCGGTGACCCGGTGGGGGCCCGTACGCTCCTATGCCGCCCCCAGCGCTCCCGCGATGCCCGAGATCGCCTCCGGGCCCACCCGGCAGCAGCCGCCGATCAGGCGGGCGCCGGACTGCTTCCAGCCCTGCACCTGGTCGGCGGTGAAGGTGGCGCGGCCGGTCCAGGCGCGGGCGTCGGCGTCCCAGGTCTCACCGCTGTTGGGGTAGACGACGACCGGCTTGCCGGTGACCCGGGCCGCGATCGCGGCGGCGGTGTCCGCGTCCTCGGGTGCGCAGCAGTTCACGCCCACGGCGATCACCTCGTCCGCGTCGGCGGCCAGGGCGAAGGCCTCCTCCAGCGGCTGCCCGGCGCGCGTGCGGCCACCGGCGACGGAGTACGTCAGCCAGGCCGGCACCCCGAGCCCGCGCACCGCCCGCAGCAGGGCCCTGGCCTCGTCGGCGTCGGGGACCGTCTCCAGCGCGAGGATGTCGGGACGGGCGGCGGCCAGTACCTCCAGGCGGGGGCGGTGGAAGCGCTCCAGTTCGTCGACCGTGAGGCCGTAGCGCCCCCGGTACTCGGAACCGTCCGCGAGCATCGCCCCGTACGGACCGGCCGAGGCCGCCACCCACAACGGGCGCGAGACGCGGGCCAGGCGGGCCGCGTCCCGGGCCAACTCGACGCTGAGGGCCATGAGTTCCGCTGCCCGGTCGTGGCCGATGCCGTGCTTGGCGAAGCCCTCGAACGTGGCCTGGTAGCTGGCCGTGATCGCCACGTCCGCGCCCGCCCGGAAGTAGGCGAGATGCGCCTCGGTGATCGCCTCCGGCTGCTGCGCGAGCAGCCGCGCCGACCACAACTCGTCGCTCAGGTCGTGCCCGGCCGACTCGAGCTGGTTGGACAGGCCGCCGTCGAGGACGACCGTCCCGGCGGTGAGGGCTTCGGCGAGGGTGAGGGTACTGGTCATACGGACGACCGTAGTCCAGATCCGGCGGCGGACCCCAGCCGATTGTGTCCAGTACATGAACAGGTCGCCCAACATGTGGGACAGCGGGTTACGATCACGGCCTCCCCCTCTCCGCTCGTCAGGAACCCCCATGACCGTCCCCAGCTCCGCCGAGACCGCCGAACCCGTCGACCCGGCCCCGGCGCCCCCACCGCGCCGCACCTTCGGCCTGGCCGCCGCCACGGCCCTCGTCATGGGCAACATCATCGGCGGCGGCATCTTCGCCCTGCCCGCCACCGTCGCCCCCTACGGCACGATCAGCCTGCTCGCCTTCGTCGTGCTCTCGGTCGGCGCGGTCGCCCTCGCGCTGCTCTTCGGCAAGCTGGCGCGGCGCAGCCCGGTCACGGGCGGGCTGTACGTGTACCCGCGGGACGCGTTCGGTGACTTCGCCGGGTTCCTGTCGGCCTGGTCGTACTGGACGATGTGCTGGGTCAGCATCGCCGCCCTGGCCGTCGCCGTCGTCGGTTACGTGGACGTCCTGATACCCCTGCACGGCAACCACGTCCTCCAGGCCGCCGTCGCCATGGCCGCCCTGTGGCTGCCCGCCGCCGCCAACTTCGCGGGCACCCGCTGGGTCGGCGCGGTGCAGGTCGTGTCCACCGTCCTGAAGTTCGTGCCGCTGCTCCTGCTGGCCACCATCGGCCTGCTCTTCGTCGACGCGGACAACTTCGGCCCGTTCAACGCCTCCGGCCAGAGCGTCTCCGGCGCGCTGGCCGCCTCCGCCGCGCTGCTGCTGTACAGCTTCCTCGGCGTCGAGTCGGCCGCCGTCAGCGCCGGCGAGGTCCGCGACCCCGAGCGCACGGTCGCCCGGGCGAGCGTCCTCGGCACCCTGGCCTCGGCTCTGGTCTACATCCTGGGCACGGTCGCCGTGTTCGGCCTCGTCCCGCACGGCCGGCTCGTCGACTCGGGCGCGCCGTTCGCCGACGCGGTGAACGCCCTCACCGGCAGTTCCTGGGGCGGCGCGGCCATCGCCCTGGTCGCCGTCGTCTCGATCACCGGCTGCCTCAACGGCTGGATCCTCATGGCCGCGCAGATGCCGTACGCCGCCGCGCGCGACGGTCTCTTCCCCGCGCCCTTCGCCCGGGTCGGCAAGGGCGGCGTGCCCGGCTTCGGCGTCTGGGCCTGCGCGGTCCTCGGCACGCTCCTCATCGCCCTCAACTACACGACGGGCCCGGACACCACCTTCCGCGTCCTCGTCCTGATCACCACGTTCACCGGCTGCGTGCCGTACCTGCTGTCGGCCGCCGCCCAGCTGTACTGGCTGGCCCGCGGCACCCGCGACCGCGTCCGCCCCGCCGGCCTGGTCCGCGACCTGATCGTCGCCGTCCTCTCCTTCGGCTTCTCGTTCTGGCTGATCGCGGGCGCCGGATACGCCGCCGTCTACCAGGGGGTGCTGTTCCTGTTCGCCGGGATCCCGGTGTACGTGTGGCTGCGGGGGCGGCGGGAGGCCGCCGTCCGGGACCCGCGGTGACAGTGCCGGCCCCAGCCGCTCGCTGAGTAATGTGATCAATACGGTCCGAACTGTCGCCCAATGGCTTGAACGAGCCTTACTGGTGCATCAGTGGATCTGCAGCATCGTTTCTGCGACTCCGATGACCTGAAGCACCCAGGAGCCACCGTTCAGGACCGGCAGAGGAATGCCGGTCCGCCAGTTGAGGGGGAACTCGTGAAGACAGCCACGCGAATCGCCGCAGGCGCGTTCTCGGTCGCCGTCCTCGGCGGCAGCCTGATGCTCGCGCCGACCGCACAGGCCGCGCCCACGTCCTGCTACGGCAGCGCGAAGTCGTACTCCAAGCCGGCGGGCGACCGTTGGTACCCGGCCAACGGGTCCGGCCGACTCACCACGACGAGCAACTGCGCGGACATCAACATCAAGCCCAGCCAGACCACTCAGATCGCCGTCTGCTTCTACCCGTCCTCGGGCGGCTCCCAGTGCCAGCCTTCCTTCAAGACCGCACCGGCAGGCCAGTGGACCGTGGTCGCCACCGACGTGAAGGACGGCACTCGTTTCATCTTCGACTTCGCGGGGACCGCGGCCAAGTCCGGTGTCTGGGCGGCCTGACCCGACTCAGGAGTAGCGCGACCGGGAACGTCCGGGGCTCCGCCCCGGAGCCCCGGCCCTCTCCCGGAGGGCCGGGGCTCTCCGGTGTCCACGGGGAAAGGTGCTCCGCGGCCGAGGTAAGGCCGTCGCCTCATCCAGGCTGTAGGCAGCTCACTCACCTGCTTTGTTCGCTCCGGTTGCCTTGCTCAGCCGGGCGGCGAGACGGACGGCTGTCTTCTCCCCAGCTCGCTGCCTGATCAGGCCCTCTTTGGCAGCAGCACGAAGCCAGACCTCCGAACTGGCCTCATCGGCCTTCAGCACTCGCGCGGTCACCACTACGGGATTCAGACCGCCGGCACCGCCGCTGGCGACAACGCGGATCGTCTCGCCCTCACCAGAGCCAACTGGCACGGTCTCGACTGTGCGGCCCGCCCTCCCGAGTACACGGGAGACGCGCTCCACCGCATCGTCGAACGGCAAGGGAACAAGCAGATCGAGGGGGGGGACGCCCGTCACCCCAGACCTTCCTCTTGCTCCGCCAGGCGGTCATGACCTCGTCGGTGCTCAGGATCTCGTAGCAGGGCGGCAGGCAGAAGCTGCCGCTGCCGTTGTGGCCCAGTAACAGAAGGGCGTGGTCGGGGTGGAGGCTCCTGCCGAGTTGTTCCTCGGTGCGGGCGATGTCCGGCGGGGTGGCTGGGGGAGCCAGTTCCCGGGCGCGCTCGCGTTCCTCCAGCCAGCGTTCCACGCGTTGCCACGACTCGCCGAGCGGAGCGGGCTCCATGTGTCCTCCTGCCGGTTTCGGCAAGGACCTCACCGTAAGCTGACGGGATGCCTGAAGTCGCCGTGGCGGAAGCCGAGTTTCGCGAGATCTTCGATTCCGCAGCCCCCGGAAGGACGACCCTCGTACCTCTCACGCACAACCCGTTGAACGGCGTCACCGCGGGCGTGTGGCGTGTCACGGGCGGCGGCCGGTCGGCCGTCCTGAAAGTGCTGACGCGGACGAAGGAGACCAGCGTCACGTGGGCCGCCTCCAACGACCCCCGGCACTGGAACTTCTGGCGCCGGGAGGTGTACGTGTATCAGTCGGGGCTCGCCCAGGTCTGGCAGCGGCACGGCATCCGCGCGCCCCGGCTGCTGGCCTGCGTCGAACGCCCCGACGGTGACCTGGCGTTGTGGCTGGAGGACGTACCGGGCGAACCGGCGACGGCCTGGCCGCTCGCCCGGCACGTCGAGCACGCGCACCGGCTCGGGGCCGCGCAGGGCGCGGTGGGTGCCGGGGAGGACCGGCCGTGGCTGTCGCAGCGCTTCCTGCGCGACTACACCGCGGGCAAGACGACGGGCCAGGACCTCCTCGACGACGACGAGGCCTGGCAACACCCCCTCATCCGGGAGCACTTCCCGGCAGGCCTGCGCGAGGACATGGTCCGCCTCCACCACGACCGCGAGTGGTTCCTCACGGTCATGGAGTCCCTGCCGCGCGCCTTCTGCCATCTCGACCAGTGGCCGGCCAACGTCCGCTCCGACGGCCGCGACAGTGTCCTGCTCGACTGGGCGTTCGCCGGGGACGGCGCGCTCGGCGAGGACCTCGGCAACTACCTCCCCGACTCCGTCTTCGACCTGTTCGTCCCCGCCGCCGACCTCCCCGGCCTGGCCAAGGCGGCGTACGACGCGTACGTGCAGGGCCTGCGCGAGAGCGGCTGGCGCGGCGACGAACGGCTCGTACGGCTCGGCGTGTGCGCCTCCGCCGTGAAGTACGACTGGCTCACCGCACTGATGCTCGCCCGGGCGGACGACGAGCAGCCGGCCTACGGCGGGCAGGGCGCCGTCCCCGCAGGACTCCGCTACCGCGAACGCGGCCTGACCCTCGCCTTCCTCGCCGACTGGGCGGCCGAGGCCCGGCTGCTGGCTCACCAGCTCGGTTTCCCGGAGGCGCCGAGCGGCCGCTGACGCGGGTGCGCGAGGCTCACCGCCGGGAGAAGGGACGAGCATGGCCCGCGTCGTCGAGTTGTCGTACTACCGTTCCTGGAGACTGAGCGGGAGTGAGTCCTGTTGCCAGGGCTCGTGCTCAGCCGCGTGCTCCGAACGGTGTTGGGCACGCTGGTCGCCCGCTTTCGCTCCGCGTCCGGGCGGCACGACTCGTGATCGTGGTCCGGGAATGCGGGGGCGGGGTTCCTCGCGCCGTCGGGTCTCGGGTCGGGCCTGGACGGTCCGACGCCCCGCACGATCACTCTGGTCGTGTGGGGGCGGTGCCGTCCGTCGCCGGATCGGTTGCCCAAGGGCGCGCCGTCCGATGGCCACGGCTGCTGCGTCGTGGCGAGTGGTCTTACGGTTCTTGCTGGTCAGCGGCTGCTGCCAGTGCTGGGCGCCCCACCGGGAGGTGTAGGCCGGGTCTACTGCGATGATCGCCAGGCCCTGCTCCGCAGCCACCTCCGGCGCCCGGCGGAAGGTCGACCTGTTCGGAACGGCCATCAGAGCATCGACCAGGGCGAGGGCGGCATCGCCTTCGGCGCGAAGTTAGCCGTGCTGCGGCCCGGCCGGGTGTCCGTCGGCGACGAAGCGGTCGTCACGGCGTGGGGCGACTCCGAGCTGTAGGCCTCACTGCCGCGCGCGGGCCGCGTGCCGGCCGGCACGCCGACGGCCCCGGCCGCGTCGCGCCACCATCGGTACGGCGAGGCTGATGACGAGGGCCAGCCCGAGGGCGTACGGCCACCAGCCGAAGCCGACCCCCTCCGACGCGCCGGCGCTCCGGGGCGCCACGGCCCCGGACGCGGACGCCCCGGGCGCGGTCGGGGAAAGACTCGGGGCGGTCTTCGCGGTCAGGGCGACGTCGTTCCCGTCTCCCGCCCGGTAGTCGATGCGGTAGGTGGTGTCGCCGATCTTCAGGCGGGCGCCCTGCCGCAGCCCCTCGAACGTCCCCGAGACCCTGCCATCGCCCTTGTGGTCGAGGACGGCGACCTCACGAGCGGGCCGGCCCCGGCCTCCGAGGGCCGAGACGTCGAGATCCCCGGCCAGCCGCACGGACCCTGTCACCTTCAACGGCTCGTCCCGCACGACCAGGGTGCCCTTGAAGCTCTGCGTGTAGCCGCCGTTCACCGTGAGGCCGGTCGTCACGGCGCCGTCGTTCGTCACCGCTCCCGCGACCGTGCCCTTGCCGGTGAGCGTGGTCGCGACGCGCAGACCAGCCGGGCCCGTGTCCAGCCGCGCCCCGGCCGCCGTGAGCCGTACGGCCCTGCTGCGAGTGAGCGTGGCGCCCTTTCGGAGGGCCAGCGTGCCCTTGGAGACGGTGGTCGTCCCGGTGTACGTGACGGTGGGACCCGTCAGTGTCGTCGTGGCGGCTCCCGACTGGGTGAGCGAGCCGCTGCCGCCGATGCGGGAGAGGGTGAGAGGCCGCTTCGTGTTGCGCAGGACGAGTGAGCCGTCGTTGACGACCTTGTAGTGGCCGCCCGCCGTGTACAGCCCGCCGTCCCCGCCCCGCTTCCCGCTGCCCAGCCGGAGCACCGCGCCCTTCTCCACCGTCGTGGAGCCGTCGTAGTACTGGACGGCCGCGAAGGTCACGTCGTTGCCGGGGGTTCCGGCGATGACGATGTCGCCGGCGCCGGGGGCCGCGAGGGTGTCGTGGAACACGCCGCCGCCGATGGGGGCGCCGAGCGTCACCGGGCCGTCGTAGTCGAAGGTGAGGCGGGAACGGGAGCGGGCGGCCAGGAGGTTGATGTAGACCGTCTCGGCGGTGCCCGGCATGAAGATCTTGTCGGTCGTGCCGTCGCCCCACTGGACGTTCGCACCCTTGATGTTGGTGCCGCGCTTGTTGACGTTCTTGCGGGCGGGCGTCCAGTTGAGGGCCGGGTCGCTGAGCGACGGGTCCCTGTCGCCGCCCTGGTCCGACCAGCTGTACTGGCCGGTGAGGATCACCTTGCTGCCGGGCCGCGACTGGACGTTGATGTCGCTGCCGTACTCGCGCTGGTAGAAGTCCATGCCCATCGTGACGGTCCGGCCGAGCGGCGTGTCGACGGTCCAGGTGCCCTGGTTGAGGACCTTGCGGACGTTCGGGAGCGAGGTCGCGTACTCCGGCCGGCCCGCGTTGAGCTGCGTGCCGTTGTCGATCACCCCGGAGAAGGAGTGGGTCCCCGACAGGTCCCAGGTGCCCCACAGGAACCTCGGCTGGGTGATCAGTCCGGAGCCGCTGATGGTGCCCAGGTTGTACGCGCTCGTCAGCGACAGCCGCAGGGTGCCGTCGACCCGGATGTTGTCCTGGTTGAGGCGGAACGCCGGGGTGTTGTACGGAAAGCGGCCGATCAGCCCCGTCGTACCGCCGTCGCCGTACTGGAGCGTGGCACCGCGCTCCACCGTGACCGCCGGCGGGTCCGGGTCGGCGACGGTGACGTACGGGTGGTTCCCGCCCAGCGTCCGCACCCGCTGCCGCCGCCGGGACTCGGGGAGCGTGAAGTCGCTGTCCTTGGTGAGAACCAGGGTCCCGCTGCCGCGCACCGTGAGCGTGCCCTCGCCCCGGAACACGCCGTCGTACGTCGTCGTCCCGGGCGGCACGGTGACGACCGTGTCACCGCCGAGCGTCACGTCCCGGTCGGCCAGCACGTCGGCGGTGACGTCCCGGGGACCGGCGGCCACGGCCGGGGGAGCGGCGAGCAGGGAGGCGACCGCCGCCAGGACACCGGCGGCCGCTGCTGTGGTGTGGGTGAGACTGCGCACGGGAGGGGAGACGCGGGCGACGGGCGCCGATAACAGAAAATCGGCGGTTGCCGTTCCACCGCTCAGTGCCGGGCGAACTGCACACGCGTCGGCTGTACGGCGTCCGGACGAACCGCGATGCCGTCGACGGTGAGCTGTTCGCCGTAGATGTCGGTGAGCCTCAGGGGGCCGCCGCAGCCCGTGCCGGAGGGGGAGAGGAAGTAGTTGTACTCGGTCCGGGTCAGCCGGCTCCAGCCGCTGCCGGTCTTCACCTCCAGGCGGGCCAGCGGGTTGCGGTGACCGAGTGCCTGGATGCCGCACCAGTGGCTGCTGGAGCCGGTCTTGTAGCGGATCGAGACGGTGTCGGACGTGCTGGGGCTCAGCAGGCTCCAGGTGACCGGGATCCGGCCGGCGGAGAGACCGGCGAGCTTGGCGAAGGCCTCTTTGCTGAGGTCGAGCTGCCCGGGGGCGCAGGGCAGCGGGCATTCGTTGGTGATCCGGACCGTGACGGAGGCGCCGTTCGCCGCACGGACAAGGATGTACGCCCCGCACGCCTTGGACGTCTCGTAGTCGGTGTGGTTCATGGCCGCGACCATGAGGTCGGGACTCGGGCCGTACAGACAGGCGCCGTTGCCGTCGGCGGCGTCGTAGTGGGTGGCGACCCCCTTGTAGGTGACCTGGGGCTGGATACGCCCCGCCAGCGGTGCCGTGCCGGACGCGGGCCGCGGTGAGGACCGCGGGGCGCTGGTGGGCGAGGGGCGCTTCGACGGGGTGGTCGCGGTCGGCGTCGGGGACGCCTTGGACGGCTTCGGCTTGGGCTTCGGCTTCTGTTTCGGGCTCGGTCCGGCCTTCTGTTCCGGTGTCGCCGCCGGGGCACTCGACCGGTTGCCGACGGCGGGCTCGGCAGCGGCTCGCACGGCGTTCGACTCGCTGTCGGGGCGGAGTGCCATCACCAGGGACAGCAGAACTCCCACCGCTGCCACGGCGACGGCGAGGACGAGGGCCGTGCGCCGCTCGCGGAGGGGACGGCGGCGGGAATGGGATGCCACGGGTGCGTCCTTACGTGGTTCAGGGGAATCGCGCTTTCGACCCACCAGTCGTCACCGGGGCCGGAAAGGTTGCCCCCTTTCTCGCAGCTGTCTCTCTTCGTCCCGTCAGACCCGTTGACCTCCTGGTGGCACACCCTTACCTTTTCGGCGTTCGTAATGACAGATGGTGTTCGAAATACCAGACGACGCATCAGACGACGCATCAGGTGATGTATCAGGCGACGCATCGGACAACGCCGTGTGTCCCCCAGTGAGAGGCAGGCCCCACCGCATGAGCCGCGACCGCGACCACGCTCTGCCCGAACCCCCCAGCCGCAGGCTGCTGCTGAAGGGCGCCGCAGCCGCCGGCGCCCTGGCCGCCGTCCCCGCCGTCCCGGGTGTGGCCCAGGCCGCCACCCAGGCCCGGCCCCCGCAGCCGGCTCCCTTCGTGAACCCGCTGGTCCGCAACCGGGCCGACCCGCACATCAACCGGCACAAGGACGGCTTCTACTACTTCACCGCCACCGCCCCCGAGTACGACCGCATCATCCTGCGCCGCTCCCGCACCCTGAACGGCCTGGGCACGGCCGACGAGTCCGTCATCTGGCGGGCCCACGCCACCGGCCCCATGGGCGCCCACATCTGGGCGCCCGAACTGCACCGCATCGGCGGCAAGTGGTACATCTACTTCGCCTCGGCGCCCGCCGAGGACGTCTGGGCGATCCGCATATGGGTGCTGGAGAACGCCCACCCCAACCCCTTCAAGGGCACCTGGGTGGAGAGGGGCCAGGTGAAGACGGCCTGGGAGACGTTTTCCCTGGACGCCACCACCTTCACCCACCGGGGCAAGCGCTACCTCGCCTGGGCGCAGCACGAGCCCGGACTGGACAACAACACCGGCATCTTCCTGTCCGAGATGGCGAACCCCTGGACCCTGAAGGGCCCTCAGGTGCGGCTCTCCACCCCCGAGTACGACTGGGAGTGCATCGGCTTCAAGGTCAACGAGGGCCCGTACGTCATCAAGCGCAACGGCCGCCTCTTCATGACGTACTCGGCCAGCGCCACCGACTTCAACTACTGCATGGGTCTGCTGACCGCCGACGCCGACAGCCACCTCCTGGACCCGATGAGCTGGTCCAAGTCGCCGACGCCGGTCTTCACCAGCAACGACACCACCAAGCAGTACGGCCCCGGCCACAACTGCTTCACCGTCGCCGAGGACGGCCGCACCGATGTCCTCGTCTACCACGCCCGCCAGTACAAGGAGATCAACGGCGACCCGCTGAACGACCCCAACCGCCACACCCGCGTCCAGAAGCTCGGCTGGAAGCCGGACGGCACCCCGGACTTCGGCATCCCGGTCGCCGACACCGTGAAGGCGGGTGACTGAGATGAGACGCGCGTACGCGCTCCTCCTCGCCCTGTGCCTGGGCCTCTTCGGCGCCCTCGTCACCGCCGGCCCCGCCCAGGCCGCACCCCAGACCGTCACCAACGGCACCCAGTTCAAGGACACCTCCGGCAACCCGGTCCACGCGCACGGCGGCGGGGTCCTCAAGGTCGGTTCGTACTACTACTGGTTCGGCGAGCACCGCAACGCCGACAACACCTTCCGGTACGTCGACGCCTACCGCTCGACCGACCTGAAGAACTGGGAGTTCCGCAACCATGTGCTGACCGAGGCCAGTGACCCGGAGCTGGCGGCCGCCAACATCGAGCGGCCGAAGGTCATGTACAACGCGTCCACCGGCAAGTTCGTGATGTGGATGCACAAGGAGAACGGCACCGACTACAGCGAGGCCCGCGCGGCCGTCGCCGTCTCCGACACCGTCGACGGAAACTACACCTGGAAGGGCAGTTTCCGTCCGCTCGGCCAGCACATGTCCCGTGACATCACGGTCTTCGTCGACACCGACGGCGCCGGGTACATGGTCTCCGCCGCCCGCGAGAACTACGACCTCCAGATCTACCGCCTCACCGCCGACTACACCGGTATCGCGAGCCTGGTCGCCAACCCCTGGCCGGGCGGCCACCGCGAGGCCCCGGCCCTGTTCAAGCGGAACGGCGTGTACTTCATGCTGACCTCGGGCGCCACGGGCTGGAACCCCAACCAGCAGCAGTACGCCACGGCCACCAGCATCTCCGGCCCCTGGTCGGCCATGAAGAACATCGGCGACTCGACGGCGTACGGCTCGCAGACGGCCTACGTCCTTCCGGTACAGGGCAGTTCGGGCACCTCGTACCTCTACCTGGGCGACCGCTGGGGCAACTCCTTCGGCGGGACCGTCAACGACTCGCGGTACGTCTGGCTGCCGCTGACCTTCTCCGACTCGACCACGATGTCCATGTCCTGGTCACCGGAGGTCACCGTCGACACGGCCGCCGGAACCGTCTCCGGCACCAGCGCCACGTACAACACCCTCATCGCCCGCCACTCCTCCAAGTGCGCGGACGTGACCAGCCAGTCGCTCTGGGCGGGCGCCCAACTGAAGCAGTACGACTGCAACGGCGGCACCAACCAGAAGTACTGGTTCAAGTCCGTCGGAAGCGGTTACTACCAGCTGATGGTCAGGAACAGCTCGCTGTGCGTGCAGGAGAACGCGAGCACGGTCACGCAGGAGAACTGCTCGTCCGCGACGAGCCAGCAGTGGTCTGTGACCACCACCGGCTCGTACGTGAACGTCAAGTCCCGTGCGACCGGCGAGTGCCTGGACGTGAACGGCGCGTCCACCGCCAACGGCGCCGCGCTCATCACGTACACGTGCAACGCAGGCACCAACCAGCAGTGGACGCGCGGGACCTGACCCGGCTCAGGCCAGCAGGTCGAGCGCGTCGATCGCCGTGCCCGCGCTGAGGAAGCCGGTCGCCCCCGACCCGCTCACCACGTCGATCCTGAGCACGTTGTACTGGCTCGGGTCCGTCTTCCAGGCGGACGCCGGAACGCTGTACGTGAACGTGTGGTTGTTGCCGCGGTACGAACCGTTGGTCAGCGACCGGGTGTTCGGCTGGGTGGGCGGGGAGGGGACGGCGGACGTCCAGGCGTCGTTCACGGTCACCTGCGGGCGGCCGTTGGCGTACGCCGTCGTCACCCCGATCCGCAGGGTGTGCGCGGCCGCCGTCTGGGCCGCCGTCAGCCGGAAGTAGACCAGGATCCCGCTGTTGACGTCCTTCCAGAGGTAGCAGGGGAAGGCCGCGGTCTCGCCGTCGCCGACGACGACGTTCCCCGTCCAGGACGCGGCCCGTACGTCGGACGGATGCGCGTACGTCATCAGGTCCGCGTTCTTGAACCCGCCCGGCGTGCCGTTCCAGTCGCCGATCCGCCAGATCGCGCTCGCGTTCGACGGGTCGTTGGAGGACGGGATCGCGATCGTGTTCAGTGTGGTCGTGCCGCCCGCCGCGACGCTCACCGACGTGGTGTACACCGCCAGTTCGCCCTTGAAGACGGTCAGCGTGTACGTGCCCGGCAGCACACCCGGGATGGAGAAGAAGCCGTCCGAGGAACGCGCCGAACCCCAGTACTGCGCCGCCGCGTTGGCCAGCCCCACCGTGTACGGGTACGCCGTGTTCCGTCCGGATATCCCGACGCCCGCCACCTTGCCCCGGCCGCTCGCCGGCACGTACCCGGCGATACCGAGCGAGTCGGCCCACGGCGTGGTCAGCGTGCCCGGGAACAGCGCCGAGGAGGGCGCCCCGCCGTCCGTGAAGGCGATGACGTACGGGCCCTGGAGGCCGAACCGCTGGTCCTCGGTCTGGTTCTGGCCGTAGTAGAGGATCTCGTACAGGCCGCCGCCGTCCGCGCTCTGGTGGCGCAGCAGCGAGCGGTAGAAGGGGCCGCCGGAGGCCTTCTCGTGGTTGCTGCGCACCATCCACAGACCGACGCCGCCGGAAGACCAGCCGATGTGGTCGTAGTCCATGACGCGCCGCTTGGAGTAGTGCTTGGAGCGGGTCTGCCCGTCGGACTTGCGGAACACGTCCGAGGCCTCGATGGCGGTGGGCGCGTACGTGTACGAGTCCGGCTCGTCGTTGAGGAACGCGCCCTTCTTCACACGCACGATGTACCGGGTCGCGGAGACGGACGTGTCGGCCTTGTTCGTCCACAGGTAGACGTTGTTCTCGCCGCTGCGGGCCGCGTAGTAGTGCCGGAGCGTGCCGTGCGTGACCGAGACCAGGATCGTCGAGCCGGACTGCCTGATGCTCACGGTGGAGGCGCCGAGGCCGGACTCGATGTGCGAGTTCATGCCGCCGTAGCCCTGGTACTCCGTACCCCGGTAGGCCAGGGAGGTCAGGTCGCCGGTGGACTTGCTCACCTTGAGGACCAGTTGGGCGCCGGTGTCGACGACGTAGTTCGAGCCGTCGTCGCTCCAACCGAAGCCGGCCGCGTGGGCCGTGCCGGTGAGGGCCGTGCCGGCGGCGGCGCCGGCGCCGAGGACGAAGGCGCGGCGGCGGAGCGGTCTGTTCACGGATCCGGGCATGGGGGGTGCCTCCTTCGGGAGGTGGGGGGTTGCGGGCGAGAGCGAGAGTGACAGTTGAATCGATTTCGCGAAAGGGCTTTCACGCGCCTGGAGGCAGGATCCTCGTGAAATCACGCCGAGGTCTAGAAAGCGCTTGCCAGAGGCGATACGTTCAGCCGCCAAGCCTTGTCACCGTGACGGAGGAGTTGCGAGTGAGACGTTTCACCATCGCCGCGCTGGCGGCCGTGACGCTGAGCACCGCCCTGTCCGCCGTACCCGCCCACGCGGACGAGGCCGGCGGAGGGCCGGGCCTCGCGCACTGCGCCGACGGCGCCTGCCACTTCGACGTCCCGCCCGGCACGTACGACGTGCGGGTCGTGCTCGGCGGGAAGACCGAGTCCGCCACCAGCGTCAGCGGCGAGACCCGCCGGTCCCTGCTGCCGGAGACGGCCGCACCGGCGGGCGAGCGCGTCACCCGCAGCTTCACCGTGAACGTCCGCACCCCCGAGGGTGAGCCCACCGGCCCCGACGGAACCCCCGGCCTCGACCTGCGCATCGGCGGTTCCGCCCCCGCCCTGGCCGGCATCCAGGTCACCCCCGCACGGCACACCCGCCAGATCTTCCTGGTCGGCGACTCCACCGTCTGCGACCAGCCCGGCGACCCGTACTCCGGCTGGGGCCAGCAACTGCCCCAGTACCTCAAGAAGGGCGTGTCCGTCGCCAACTACGCCGATTCCGGGGAGAGTACGGTCACATATCTGGGGAACCCGCGACTGTGGGCCACCGTACGGCCCCTGATCCGCCCCGGCGACCTGGTCCTCGTCCAGCTCGCCCACAACGACAAGACCACGGACGAGGCCACCTACCGGGCCAACCTGGAGACCCTGGTGGCGGGAGTCCGGGAGCGGGGCGGACAGCCGGTCCTTGTCACTCCCATCGTGCGGCGCTGGTTCAACACCGACGGCACGCTGAACAACGGAACCGCGCTCCTGGTCAACGGCCTGGGCGTCGACCACCCGGCGGTCACCCGCTCCGTCGCCGCCGAGCGGGACGTCCCGCTGATCGACCTCACGGCCAGGACGAAGGCACTCGTGGAGTCCCTGGGCGTGGAGGGTTCCAAGGCCCTCTACCTCTACAACGAGAAGCGGGACAACACGCACACCTCCGTGCGCGGTGCCACGGCCTACGCGGGCCTGGTCCGCGACGAACTCGTCACCCGGCATCTGGTGCCGAAGGGCCTGGTACGGGTGGGATGAACCCCTGGGGCGCCCCGACCGGAACCGGGGCGCTCCAGGTCCCGCCCGTTCACCTGTTCCGACCTGCCCCAGCACGAAAGAGACGCGATGCAGCTGCCTCCCGCCGACCGCACGGCCTCCTCGATCACCGGCTACACCCGCGCCCACTGGGAGGCGGCGGCCGATGCCCTGCTCACCGCCGTCGAGCCGTACGCGACCGAGGACCGCGCGCTCTACCACCTGCCCGGCGACCGCACCAGCTGGTCCGGCCGCCTCTCCGACGGCCTGGAGGGCTACGCCCGCACGCTGCTGCTGGCCGCCTTCCGCCGCGACGAGAAGGCCCTGGAGCGCTACGCCGACGGGCTGGCCGCCGGAGTCTCGGGCGTCTGGCCCCGCATCGAGGACCGCAGCCAGCCCCTGGTGGAGGCGGCGTCCATCGCGCTCGCCCTGCGGCTGACCCGGGAGCAGCTGTGGGACCGCCTGGACGACGGCGTACGCCAGCGGGCGGCGGCCTGGCTCGGCGACGCGCTCACCGCCGAGGCCTGGCCCTGCAACTGGGAGCTGTTCCCGGTCACGGTGGGCGGCTTCCTCGCCGAGATCGGCCACGCGCCGGACGCGTCCCGCGCGGCGATCGACCGCGGCCTGGAGCGCATCGAGCAGTGGTACCTGGGCGACGGCTGGTACACCGACGGCGACGGCCGCAAGTTCGACTACTACAACGGCTGGGCCATGCACCTCTACCCGGTGCTGCACGCCTGGCTGGAGCGGGACGAGCGCCTGCTGGACCTGTACGGCGCGCGTCTCGAACGCCATCTCTCCGACTACGCCCGCCTGTTCGGCGGCGACGGCGCGCCCCTGCACCAGGGCCGCTCCCTCACCTACCGCTTCGCGACGACGGCACCGCTGTGGCTGGGCGCCCTGACCGGCCGTACGCCGCTCTCCCCGGGCGAGACCCGGCGCCTGGCCTCGGGAGCACTGCGCTACTTCCTCGACCGGGGCGCGGTCGACGACCGGGGCCTGCTCTCCCTGGGCTGGCACGGCCCCGACGCGTCCGTCCTCCAGGGCTACTCGGGCCCGGCCTCCCCGTACTGGGCGAGCAAGGGCTTCCTCGGCCTGCTCCTGCCGCCCGACCACGAGGTGTGGACGGCGGCTGAGGAACCCGGCCCGGCCGAACGCGCGGACGCCGTCACCCCCGTCGGCCCGCCCAACTGGCTGCTTCAGTCCACCCGTTCCGACGGCGTGGTCCGCCTGCACAACCACGGCAGCGAGGACGTCCGCTACGACCCGTACTACACGCGCCTTGCCTACTCGACCGTGACGGCCCCCTCCCCCTCCTACGACAACAGCGTGCTCGTCGGCGACGATCCGAGCCGCACCGGCATCGAACCGCTGGGCGTCGGCGAGGGCTGGGCGGCCTCGCGCCACACGGCGGGCGGGGGAGCCCGGGTGACGAGCGTGGTGCTCGCGCACGGGGCGGCGGAGGTGCGGGCGCACCTGGTGACGGGCGCGGAGCCCGGGACGCCCGTACGGGTCACCGGCTGGCCGGAGGGAGAGGGCCTGCGGGCCGAACTCCTGCCCGCGGCGGGCCTCGACGACACCCTCACCGGCGTCACCGGCGAGGGCGCGACGCTCTTCGTCGCCCTGGCCCGGCTGACGGGCGAGCCGGCCCCCCTCCCGCTGCTGGAGCTGGTCTCCGTGCGGGTGGACGAGACAGGGGTGGTCGAGGTCCGCTGGAGCGGCGGGGACGGGGCGCGGGTCCGGCTGGACGATTCGGGAGCGGAGGTAGCGCCGCTCACGTGACGCGCTGACCCGTTCGAAACCGCCGGCGACATGGCAAAGGCAAGGAGAGAACTCTCCTTGCCTCTCTCAACGTATAGCGCACCGGGGGGCTTGCCGCAAGGCCCGGGTCAGGGCGCAGAATCGTCGGCCGGTGCCACACACTGCGGAAATGGGGAACGCGTCGGATGGCTGAGCACTACGTGCGGGATCTTCAAGAGACCGACGAGACACAGGTCGCGGTCGTCGGCGGCAAGGGCGCGCACCTGGGCAGGCTCTCGCGGATCGAGGGCGTCCGCGTGCCGGCGGGTTTCTGCGTGACGACGGAGGCGTTCCGGCGGATCATGGCGGAAGCGCCGTCGGTCGACGATCTGCTCGACCGGTTGTCGCGCGTGAACCCGGACGACCGGGAGGCGGTCCGCACCCTTAGCGCGCAGATCCGCCGGGCCATCGAAGACATCGCCATCCCGGACGAGCTCGCGGCGGCGATCACCGGCGCGCTCGCCCGCCACGGTGAACAGGCCGCCTACGCCGTCCGGTCCAGCGCGACGGCCGAGGACCTGCCGACGGCCTCCTTCGCCGGCCAGCAGGACACGTACCTGAACGTCGTGGGGCAGGAGGCGGTCCTCCGCCACGTCAGCCGGTGCTGGGCCTCGCTGTTCACGGAGCGGGCCGTGACCTACCGCCGGCGCGGCGGCATCGACCACCGTACGGTCCGCATGGCCGTGGTCGTGCAGCGGATGGTCTTCCCGCAGGCGGCCGGCATCCTGTTCACGGCCGACCCCGTCACCGGCAACCGGAAGGTCGCCACCGTGGACGCCGGCTTCGGCCTCGGCGAGGCCCTGGTCTCCGGCCTGGTGAACCCGGACGTCTTCAAGGTGCGCGACGGCGAAGTCGTCGCCAGGACGATCGCCGCCAAACAGCGTGCCGTGCACGCCCTGCCGGCCGGCGGCACGCACGAGGTCGCGATCGACGAGCAGCGGCGGGAGCAGCCGGCACTGACGGATGAGCAGGTCGTGCGACTGGTGCGGCTCGGGCGGCGGATCGAAGCGCACTTCGGCCGCCCGCAGGACATCGAATGGTGCCTGGACGGCGACGACTTCCACATCGTCCAGAGCCGGCCGGTCACGACGCTGTTCCCCGTCCCCGAGACCGGCGACCAGGACAACCACGTCTACGTCTCCGTCGGACATCAGCAGATGATGACCGATGCCATGAAGCCCCTCGGGCTCTCCATGTGGCAGCTGACGGCCATGGTGCCGATGCACGAGGCCGGCGGGAGGCTGTTCGTCGACGTCACCCGGCGCCTGGCCTCGCCCGCGAGCCGCGCCGGCCTCCTCGACATGGTGGGGAGAGGCGATCCGCTGGTCAGGGACGCGCTGGAGACCGTCCTCGACCGCGACGACTTCGTCCCGCCGCTCCCGGACGCGAGCCCCGGCGGGCCGCCTTCGGGCGGTCGCACGTCCGCTTCGATCGAGACCGATCCGGCCATCGTCACCGAGCTGATCGAGCGCAGCCAGGCGTCCGTCGCCGCCCTGGAGCGCGACATCCGGACGAAGACCGGACCGGCGCTGTTCGACTTCCTGCTGGAGGCCTTCGAGGAGCACAAGCGCGTCCTCGGTGATCCGCTGAGCATGCAGGTGATCATGGCGGGGATGGAGGCCACGTGGTGGCTCAACGACAAGCTGCAGGAGTGGCTGGGCGAGAAGAACGCGGCTGACACGCTCACCCTGTCCGCCCCCGACAACATCACCTCGGAGATGGGACTGGCGCTGCTCGACGTCGCGGACGTGATCCGCCCCCATCCGGAGGTCGTGGCGTTCCTGGAGGGCGTCGAGGACGACGGCTTCCTGGACGAGCTGGTGAAGCTCCCGGGCGGGACCGAGGCGCGCGACGCCATCGAGACGTACCTCGACCGGTACGGCATGCGCTGCGTCGGCGAGATCGACATCACGAGGCCGCGCTGGCGCGAGCGCCCCAGCACGCTCGTGCCCGTGATCCTCGACAACGTCAGGCACTTCGAGCCGGGCGCCGCCCAGCGCCGCTTCGAGGAAGGCCGGCAGAAGGCGCTGCGGCGGGAACAGGACGTGCTGGCACGCCTGCGGGTTCTGCCGGACGGGAAGCGAAAAGCCGACGAGACCAAGCGGATGATCGACCGGGTCCGCACCTTCATCGGGTACCGGGAGTATCCGAAGTACGGCATCGTCAGCCGCTACTTCGTCTACAAGCAGGCCCTGATGGAGGAGGCCGAGCGCCTCGTGCGGGCGGGCGTGCTCGCCGAGCGGGAAGACGTCTTCTACCTCACGTTCCGGGAACTCCACGACGTCGTGCGCTCGAACCAGGTGGACGACCGGCTCATCCAGCAGCGCAAGGAGGCGTTCCGGTCGTACCAGTCGCTCACACCGCCCCGGGTGCTCACCTCGGACGGCGAGGCCGTCACCGGGGCGTACCGGCGCGACGACGTGCCGGCCGGCGCCCTGGTCGGCTTGCCCGTGTCCGCCGGGACCGTGGAGGGCAGGGCCCGGGTCATCCTCGACATGGCGGAGGCCGATCTCGAGGCGGGCGACATCCTGGTCACGACCTACACGGACCCCAGCTGGTCGCCGCTGTTCGTCTCCGTCGCGGGCCTGGTGACGGAGGTGGGCGGCCTGATGACGCACGGCGCGGTGATCGCCCGGGAGTACGGCTTGCCGGCCGTGGTGGGCGTGGAGCGGGCCACCCGGCTGATCCGGGACGGGCAGCGGATCCGTGTGCACGGGGCCGACGGGTACGTCGAGATCCTGTCTTGACCCACCTGGCTAGCGTGGCCCCATGACCGCTGATCCGAAGCAGACACCGGACGCGGGGGCCGCCTCCGCCTTCGCCGCCCTTCACCACGCCGAGGAGCCCCTCCTGCTGCCCAACGCCTGGGACTGCGCGTCCGCGCGGGCCCTAGCCGGGCAGGGGTTCCTGGCGATCGGGACGACGAGCCTGGGCGTCGCCGCGGCCGCCGGACTTCCCGACGGCGCGGCGGCGACCCGCGCGGAGACGCTCCGGCTGGCCCGTGCTCTCGGCCCGGAGCCGTGGCTGTTGTCCGTCGACGCCGAGGGCGGCTTCAGCGACGACCCGGACGAGGTGGCGCGGTTCGCGCGCGAGCTGCACGCCGTGGGCGTCGTCGGCATCAACCTGGAGGACGGACTCGGGCCGGCCGACCGGCACGCGGCGAAGATCGCCGCGGTCAAGGAGGCCGTCCCCGGCCTCTTCGTCAACGCCCGCACCGACACCCACTGGCTCGGCGACGGCGACGCCACGGACACGCTCGCCCGGCTCGACGCCTACCAACAGGCGGGCGCGGACGGCGTGTTCGTTCCCGGCCTCACCGACCTGCGGCAGATCACCGCCCTGGTGCGTCACGTGCGCGCACCCCTCAACATCCTCTACTCACCGGACGGCCCCGCCGTCTCCCACCTCGCCGACGCCGGCGTACGCCGGATCAGCCTCGGCTCGCTGCTGTACCGGCGGGCGCTGGGCGCGGCCCTGGAGGCGGTGGCGGAGATCCGGGCCGGCCGGACGCCGGCGGGGCGGACACCGTCGTACGGGGAAGTGGCCGGTCAGGTCCCACCGCGGTAGGCCGCCGCGTCAGGTCTCGAGCGCGGCGACCAGCAGCGACACGGCAGAGAGGTCCGGCAGGCTCCGCAGACAGGTGAGGACCTGCCGGCCCGCGAACTCGCGCTGCGCCGCGGTCACCGCCGGATCGACGGCGCACTCGGCCTGCACACGGATGTAGTTCAGGTCCGTGGCGAAGAGCATCGAGAAGGACTCCGGGCCGGTGACCTCGCCCCGGCCCCCGGCCTCGCGGTAGGCCCGCGCCAGACGACGGGCGGCCGCGATGTCCACCTCGCCCCGGCCCGACCACACGTACACGGCACGCGCGAACTCCCGGTCCGCCGAGACCGGCCCGGCGTTGTCCCAGTCGAGGAGGACCGGACCGGCCCGGCCGACCAGGACGTTCTGGGGCTGGAGGTCGAGGTGCGAGGTCACGAGGCCGACGGGTTCCGACGGCGTCACCCAGTGCGCCAGCCGGGGCGCGGACGTGGCGATGAACCGGTCCAGTTCGTCCGCCCACGGCAGGCCGGCGTCCCGCACCTTCTTGAGGACGTCCTCCCAGTCGGCGTCACCGGGACACCGCTCGTACCAGTCGTCCGGCGTCCCGGTGGCGCCCTCACCGGCCCGGTGCAGCAGCGCCATGGTCCGGCCGAACCAGTCCAGGACCTCAGGGTCGGACGCGTCCGCCCGGGTGCCGTCGACCCAGTCGTACAGCTTCACGTACGACCCGCCCGAGCCGAGCCGGGAGACGTGCGCGCCCTCCCGGTTGGGGTGGAGGCGGGGCGAGGCGATGCCCAGGTCGGCCGCGGAGTCCCGCAGCGCGGCCTCGCGGCGGACCTGCTCCTCGTCGCAGCCGAAGAGCAGCTCCTTCACGGCCCACGAGGACCCGTTCCCGGTGAGCTTCCAGATCTGGCCCAGGGCGCCCCGCGTGACGGGCGTCATCGTCCAGGGCCCGGTGCCCAGCGTGTAGATCTCCGCTATGGAGCCGGCGGTGTCAGGCATCGGTCGTCCTCGTCTCGCGGGGCCAGTTCTGCAGCAGTACGTGCAGGGCGTCGATCGCCCGGTCCCAGGACGCCTGGACGTCACGGGGCGCGCCGAAGGCACCGGTGGACTCCAGGGCGCAGTAGCCGTGGAAGGTGCTGCGCAGCAGGCGCGCGGCGTCGGTGAGGTCGGGTTCCTCCAGGCCGTAGGCGCGGAGCATGCCGTAGGTGACGTCGGCCGTGCGGCGCATCGCGGGGGAGTCCGTGAGGAGGTCCTGGTCGATCGGGAGCTGGGTCGCCGCGTACCGGCCGGGGTGTTCCAGGGCGTAGGCCCGGTAGGCGCCGGCGAAGGCGCCGAGCGTGTCCCGGCCGGCCCCCCGCCCCTCGACCGCCGCCGCGATCCGGTCGATCATCTCGCCGCCCGCGCGGAGGGCCAGGCGGGTGCGCAGGTCCTTCAGGTTCCGGACGTGGGTGTAGAGACTCGCGTCCTTCACGCCGAAGCGGCGGGCCAGGGCGGAGAGGGTCACGTGGTCCAGGCCGGCCTCGTCGGCGAGGTCGGCCGCGGCGGCGACGAGGCGGTCGGGCGTGAGGCCGGCTCTGGGCATGAGGGAAGAGCGTAGTACGAGCTCAGCGGATCGGCGCGTAGATCACCCCCAGCTTGTCGATCTCCGCGCCCGCGCGGCCTGTGAAGCCCACGATCTGCCATCCGGAGGGGGCCGTGAAGGTCTTCGCGTCGGACGTGGCGGTGCCGGCGGACAGGGTGCGGTTCCGGTCCGTCGTGAAGGACGCCGAGAAGACCCGGGTTCGGCCGTCCTTCTGGCCCTGGGTCAGCTTCACCGAGGTCAGGTGCTCGCCTTGGGCCAGCGTCAGGGAGGCCGGCGTGCCGCCCGTGCCGCCGTGGGTGAGGGCCGTACCGCCGTCGTGGGTCAGGGACACCGCGTCCAGGCGGGTGGCGCCGCGCAGGGTGAGGGTGCGGGGAGCGGGGTGCGCCGGCAGGTCGTCCGCGTCGTTGAAGGCCGTGCCGTGCGGGCCGCCGATGAAGTCGCTCGCACGCAGGGAGGAGTTGAGCGTGTAGGAGAAGTCGACCGCGTGCGGGAAGTGGTCGGAGAGGTGCTTGCCGTCGGAGCGGAGGAAGGCTTTCCAGTCGTTGGCGTAGCGGGTCGCGGTGAGCGTCAGCAGCTCGCTGCCCCGGTACAGGACCTTGTCCACGACCTCGCAGTCGTTCGCCGGCGCCGCTTGGTCACACACCAGCGCGTCACCACCCTGGGCCGGGGGCGTACCGCCCTTCACCAGCTTCACCCACGCGTCCGTCAGGCCGTTCTCGGACAGCAGGGTGCGGATGTTGTCGCCGGTGCGGGTGTAGCGCGTGTTCGTGTCGCCCATGACGATCACCGCGTTGCCCGCCGAGTTCGCCTGGATGAAGTCCGAGAGCTGCTCGACGTTGGCGCGGCGCGCGGCGAGCGCGTCGTCGGTCGAGTCGGCGTTGGTGTGGACGTTGTACAGGTCGACGAAGACGCCCTCCGCGAGCCTGACACGCGCCAGCGAAAAGCCCTTGGGCGTCAGGCAGTTGGTGCCCGTGCAGTTCTTCCACTTCACCCGCTGGAAGTCCTCGAAGGGGTGGTCCGAGAGGGTGTTGAGCCCGTCACCGAAGGTCGCGCCACCGCTGGTCGCCGTGCGGTACGGGTGCTTGTCGTTGGCGTACAGCGAGGCGTGGTAGTTGAAGTCCTCCTGCACGTTCACGATGTCGTACGGCCCGAGCCGCTGCCCGATCAGCGGGGTGTTGGTCTCGGGGTCGCTGTCGCCGAGCCCCAGGGGCAGGCCGGCGATGTTGTACGTCAGCACGTTGAACGAACCGGAGTCCGCCGCGACGGCGGGCGTCGCCGAGGTCGCGGTCAGTCCGGTCAGTGTCAGAGCGGCGGCGGCGAGAGTGCCGAGGAGTCGTCTCATGGTGGGGGGTCTCCGGTTGGGGAGGCGCAGCGGGACATGAACGATGCTCAGGTTCGACGCCACCTCGGGTGGTGCGCAAGGGACACGGGGGAAACAGTTGAAGATGAAACGGCGGACCGGCGCCAGGACCACGCCACAGCTTGGCTAGGACCAGGCCCAAGGCCGCAGCTTCTCCGGATTGCGGACCGCCCAGATCCGGGTGACGCGCCCGTCGGACACGCCGAACGCGGCCACGGTCATGACGACGCCGGCCCGCTGGGCCACCAGGCCCGGCACACCGTTGACCATCCGCTCCAGGAGTTCGAGCCCCGGAGCCTTGTCGGCGATGGCGACCATGTACTGGGCGATGCGTGTGCCGCCCTCGACCGGGCGCAGGACGGCGCCGGCCATGCCGCCGCCGTCGGCGGTCATCACGGCGGCCGGGTCGAGGACGCCGACAAGAGCCGCGATGTCCTTGCTCTCCCAGGCCTCTTTGACGTGCCGCACCACGTCGGCCCGGCCGGGCGCCGGCACGGGAGTACGCGCGGCGCCCACCCGCCGCCGGGCGGAGGCCGCCAGTTGCTTGCAGGCCGCGGGAGACCGGCGGAGGACGTCGGCGATCTCGGCGAACGGATAGCGGAAGACGTCATGCAGGACGAACGCCACCCGCTCGGCGGGCGTCATCGACTCCAGCACGACGAGGAAGGCCATGGACACCGACTCGTCCAGGACGATCTGGTCGGCGGGGTCCGCTGGGCCGGTGGGGCCGGCGCCGCCCGCCTGGTCCCACTCGGTCCGGTCGGGCAGCGGCTCGGGCAGCCACGCGCCGACATAGCGTTCCCGGCGGGCCCGCGCCGAGCCCAGCAGGTCCAGGCAGATGCGGCCGGTCACCGTCGTCAGCCATGCGCCCGGGGACCGGATCTCCTCCTGCCGGCTGCGGGGCAGCCCGTACCAGCGGGCGTAGGCATCCTGCACCGCGTCCTCGGCCTCGGTCACCGAACCCAGCAACCGGTACGCGACATTGATCAGTTGGCGTCGCTCACCGGCTACCCCGTCCGTGCCGCCCCCGGCAGTCCCCATGCTTCCGGTCGCCCCCTCGCCTTACCTTTCGCAGGCCCGCGTCGTCGAGCTGGTGAGACCTTATCGATCCACTGCCCGAGGGCGGACAAGGGGAAATGTGACATGGCTACTCAGGTGACGGCGACGACGACGGCTACCGCGGACGCGCAGCCCGGCTCCTCCTTCCTGCGGGTCGCGATCGCCCTGCAGACCCTGACCATCTTCTTCCAGGCGGTCTCCGCGGGACTGCTGCTGACCTCGTCCTATGGAGAGACGCTGCACAGTGCCGGAGCCCGCGTGATGTACGGGGCATCCATGCTGTACCTGCTCGCGGCGGTGCTGGCGTGGAAGCCGGGCGGCGGCTCCGCCCGGCCCGTCTGGCACGCGTCGGGTTTCCTCGTCCTCGCCTCGGTCCAGGTCGTGCTCGGCATCGCGCACGTCTCGTCGGTCCATCTCCCGCTGGGTGTCCTGATGTTCGGTCTGAGTGTGCTGGCGCTGGCCCGGCGCTGAGGTCCCGGTGCGTCAGGGGTGACGCAGCAGCTCCAGATCCGCGCCCCAGGAGTCGAGCACCCCGTCGTGGCCGGCCCGCCGTGCCGCCTCCTCGATGCTGGTGAAGAGGGCCCGCTGGGCGGTCGGGTCGCCGTCGGCCAGGATGCGGCGGAGGAGTGGCAGGAGCCGGCTCGCGTCCCACCGGGGCTCGCCCAGCGGCTGCCGCTCCAGCTCCCATTGGAGGTACTTGTTGTAGGGCCGGACGCGGCGGTGCAGGGCGAAGAGCACCTCCAGGGCGTAGGGGACGGACTCGGCGGCGTCCAGGTGACCCATGGCGGAGCGGCCGTCGCGGTAGCTCTTCAGGGAGCGGTAGGTCTGGTTGACGTACGCGTCCAGCCAGCCGTCGACCGCGGCCCGGGCCTCCGTTGCGCCCAGCGTCCGCTTCTCGTCGAGGATCCGGGCGATGGTCCCGTCGAGACGGTCGAGCAGCACCTGGGCGTGGACGTAGGAGTAGCGCGCGAAGTGGTCCGGCCGGCCGGGCATGCCGCGGGTGCGGAACTCCGCCAGCTCAATGACCACGAGATCCAGGTGGGCGGAACGGAACCAGTCCAACTCGGCGATCGGCGAGGCGTGTCGGTCCTGCAGGATCACGTGCAGGTCGTAGTCGGAGTGGTCCGTCGGCATGCCCTCGTGGACCCGGGAGCCACTGAGGACCAGCCCGGCCACGCCGGGATCGGCGGCCGCCCGTGCGGTGAACGCGGCCAGGGTGTCGTCGGGAGTGTCGCCCAGGACGATGTTCATGCTGATCTCTCCGGCCTCACGGTGCGGACGCTACTCCCTCCACACCGCCCACCGGTATCGCTTTTCTGAGGCCTGCGGGTCGAGGGCGAGCCGTAAGGTTGCCGGGGAGCCAGGCGGCGGGGACACGGGGAAGGCGGCGGCATGACCCACGGGGCGGGGCGGCGCGAGGACGTCGTCGACGAGGGCTTACCCGGAACCCGCCCCCTGTGGCGGCAGCGCGATTTCGGCATCTTCTGGGCCGCGCAGACCCTCTCCGTGCTCGGCGACTCCTTCGCGCTGATCGCCCTGCCGCTGCTGGTGCTGGAGGCCACGGGTTCGGTGGCGCGGATGGGGCTGCTGACGGCGGTGGGCGGGGCGGCGGCGGTTGTCGCGGCGGTGTTCGCCGGGGCCGTGGTGGACCGGGTGGACCGGCGACGGCTGCTCATCACCTGCGACCTGGTGCGCATGGGGCTGTACGGGGTGGTCCCGCTGGTGTGGCTGTTCGGCCCGCAGATCTGGCTGCTGTACGTGGTGCTGCCGCTGTGCGAGGCCGTCGGCATGCTGTTCGCGGTCGGCTACGTCACGGTCGTGCGGGGCCTGGTCGGCACCGCGCAACTCACGGAGGCCAACGGCCGGTTGAACGCGACCGCCGCCGCCGCTGGCGTCCTCGGACCGCTGTGCGCGGGAGTGGTCGCCGCCTGGTCCGGCCCGGCCACGGCGGTCGGCGTGGACGCGGCCAGCTTCGGTGTGTCGGCCGCGTGCCTGTTCTTCGTACGGCTGCGCAAACGCGCACCGGACGAGCGGCCGGGGCGGCACAAGAGCGAGCGCACCGGCCTGTGGCAGGACCTGCGCACCGGCGTCGCCTTCCTCTACGGCCACCTCGTGCTGCGCTCGCTCACCGCCCTGCTGTTCGTCTTCAGCTTCCTTACGCTCGGCCTGAACGACCTGGTCATCTACCACCTCAAGCATGACCTCGGCCATGACGACGGCACGGTCGGCACCGTCATGGCGGTCGGCGCGCTCGGCACCATCACCGGTGCTCTGCTCGTGGCCCGGCTGCGTCGCCGCCTCGGCTTCGGCCCGACGTGGACCGGCGCGGTCGCGGTGTGCGGGCTGGCCTTCGCCGGTCTCGGCTGGGCCCGGGACGTGCCGGTCGTGGCGGCCCTGAGCGCCGCGTTCCTCGCCTGCGTCGGCATGGCGGGCACCTGCTCGATGTCGCTGCGCCAGGAGGTCACGCCCGAGCACCTCCTGGGCCGCGTCACCTCCGCCTTCTGGACCCTTCAGTACGCGGCGGCACCGATCGGCGCGGCCTTGCTGACCTGGGCCGCCGAGGAACAGGGCACGACCCCCGTCGCCCTGGCCGCCGGAGCCACCTGCGTCCTGCTCGCCGGGACCGCCCTGTTCACCCCGATCCGCGGGTCCGGCCGGTCACCCGTTGACCCCGCTGTAGTGCCGCAGACTCCACCGCCACAGCAGCCGGGATCCCAGGTACGCCAGCAGCCCGAGCAGCGGTGACGCCGCCGCCAGCCAGAACGGCACGCCCGTCGTGTGGCCGTGGCCGGTCAGGACCGCCGCCGGGAAGTAGGCGACGAACGCGAGCGGAAGACCGTACGTCAGGAAGCCGCCCACGGCCTTGGGCAGGACGTTCAGCGGGTAGCTGCCGAACGTGCCGAGGAGTTCCTCCAGCCAGCGGCCCCAGTGGTCGGCGGCCGGGAAACGCAGGGACGCGCTGGCCACGACCGTGAACAGGGCCGCCTCCAGCAGCATGCCGCCGAGCACGGCCGCGACCAGGTACGTGATCCGGCCGGCCGTCCAGTCCAGGTGGCTGCGGGACAGCGCCCCCACCATCAGACCCGCCGCCACCGTCAGGTCCCCGATGGCGTTGGTGGGGAAGAACGCCAGCTGGATCTGCCGGTGGACGGGCATCGGGCGCGTCAGGTAGATGTCGACCCGGCCTTCCTGGATCTGCCGGCCGGCCCAGTGCATCCGTCCCAGGAACAGCACGAACAGACCGTGCGCCAGCATGCGCGTCGCCGGGATCAGCAGCACGTCGGAGCTGTCCCAGCCGCCCATCCCGGCGAACCGGGACAGCAGCACCGTGGCGAACACGATCACCGACACCTGCCAGACCGCCCCGATCGCGATCATCAGCAGGAACTCGGTGCGGTACTCCATCTGCGCGCGGAAGTTGAGCGCCGTCACGCGCCACACGATCCGCAGAGCCTTCACCGACATCTCAGCCTCCCTGCGAGATCACGCGCCGGGCGGCCCGCCGCCACAGCAACCGGGTGAACAACGCCAGCATCACGACCCACGCGGCCTGCACGGACAGCTGGAAGGCCGCTTCGGACAGCGGGATCCGCCCCACGTACAGCGACAGCGGCACGCTCAGCGTGGCCTGGAAGGGCAGGAAGGCGCTCATCGTCACGAACCAGTCCGGGAAGAACCACAGCGGCGCGTACACCCCCGACAGCAGGTTCTGCGCGAACAGCAGGATGAGCATCGCGGCGGTGTTGCGGACCGTCCAGAAGCACAACTGGTCCAGCACGAGCATGACGTAGTACAGGACCCACTGGCCCAGCAGCATGCTGAGCGCGAACACCCCGGCCACCGCGGCCGAACCGGGCGGCTCGACGACCCCCGCCGCCAGGCAGACCACGTATCCCGTCAGCGCCCACGCGAGCCCGTAGAGCTGCTCGCCGGCGGCCCGCAGGGCGTAGTAGCGCTGCGGCGGCAGCGGACGCAGGTACCAGTAGACGATGGTGCCGAAGTGCATGTGCTGGAGGACCGTGTCCCGGCCCGCGTACTGGTCCAGCTCCCGCAGCCGGGACGCCAGGACGGCCAGCACGGCGTAGGTCACCGCCTGGTCGCGGCTCAGCCCGGCGGTCGTGCCGGTCTGCGCGTACAGGCCGCGCCACAGCGACCAGACCAGCACCACCTGAACGGCCAGCCGGAGCGCGACGGCGGTCATCCGGGGCGGGGCGTTCAGCTCGCCGAGCGGGGTGACACGGGCGGCGCGCCAGGCGTGCAGCGCGGCCATGTCAGACCTCCCCGACGTGCACGTACGCGGCCCGCATCACGTCCTCGAGGTCCGCCTCGTCCAGGGCGATGTCCGTCACCTCGAACCGCTCGATCACGGCCTTCAACGCCTGCTGGACGGTGGGCGCGTCCGCCCCGTCGGGGCCGAAGACGACCTGCGCGCCGCCCCGCCGCAGCACCGTGATGCCGGGCGGCGGTACGACCTCGGCCTGCGCGTCGGCGAGCGTGGCCCGCACCTGCCAGGTCGAGCCGAACTTCCGGCGGATCTCGTCGAGGGTGCCGTCCAGGACCAGCCGGCCGTGGTTGACCAGCACCACCCGCTCGGCGAGGCGCTCGACCTCCGTCATGTCGTGCGTGGTCAGCAGCACCGTACGGCCGCGCTGCTCCACCTGGTGGCGCAGGAACTCCCGCACCTGCTCCTTGACCACCACGTCCATGCCGATCGTCGGCTCGTCGAGGAAGACCACCGGCGGGTCGTGCAGCAGGGCGGCGGCCAGATCGCTGCGCACCCGCTGGCCGAGGGAGAGATGGCGGACCCGGGTGTCCCAGAAGGACGACAGGTCCAGGATCTCGTCGAACTCCTTCAGCCGGGCGGCGTGTTCGGCCTTCGGCACCTCGTAGATGTCCCGCAGGATCGCGAACGACTCGCGCACCGGCAGGTCCCACCACAGCTGGGTGCGCTGCCCGAACACCGCGCCGATGTTACGGGCGTTGCGCTCCCGCTCCTGGTAGGGCACCACGCCCGCGACCCGGGCCTCGCCGGACGTCGGCGTGAGAATGCCGGTCAGGATCTTGATGGTGGTGGACTTGCCGGCGCCGTTCGGGCCGAGCAGGGCGAGGAGTTCGCCGGGGGCCACGTCGAAGGTGATGTCGGAGACGGCGTGCTTGGCCACCCGCTCGGGGTTGACCAGGGATCTGACGGCGCCCAGGAAACCGGGGCGGCGGACGGTGGTGTGGAACGTGCGGGTCAGCCCGCGGACCTCGATGGCGACATTCAACCGGCCCACCCACTTCCTCGTGGCGAAAACAGTCGCGGCCGGTCGGCTTCTAGGGCCGACCGGCCGCGGATGATGTTCCGACACTGTCGGAATGTCGATCAATTGGTCAATCGATTAATCGAGTTCTTACCTCGATTTCCTACGAGGTGGTCGAGAACACGAACGCGAACCGAGCCGGCTCGGCCTTCAGGAAGTACTGCGGCAGCGGACCCGGGCCGCAGGACTGCGAGCCGATGCCGTGCTGCCCGTGGTCGAGGTTGACCCACACCGTGTCGCCGGGCGTGAGGTCGGTGCGGTGCCGGGCCGCGTCCAGCTGCTCGGTGGTCCAGCGCCGCGCGGTGAACCAGAACTCCGGGTCGCCCTCGATCCTGAGGCCGCCGAGCTCCACCCACCGGACGTCGGCGCGGGCGCCGTTCTCCTGCGGGCGGACGTACGGCGTCTGGAGCCCGTCCACCGTCGACTGCCAGCGGCCCACCATGGACGCCGCCCGGGTGTCCGGGTACGCCTCGCCCGGGCCGCCGCCGAACCACTCCACGGCATCGGCCTCCGACAGACCGAACCGGACGCCGAGCCGGGGCAGCGGCACCGTCCAGTCGCCCTCCGGCGTCACGGACACGTCCAGCCGCAGCCGCTCGCCGTCGGACGTCCAGCGGTACACCGTGTCCAGGCCCACCTCGCGGGCCGCCGGCGCCACCCGGGTGCGGACCGTCAGCGCGTCGTCGCCCGCCTCGACCGAGACCAGGCGGTGCCGCATGCGGTGCAGGCCGAGCGTGCGCCACAGCGTCCCGTAGCGGGTGTCGCTCTGCCACTCCGCGCCGTCGTCGTTGTCGGTCGTTGCCCGCCACACGTCCAGCCGCGGGGCGCTCACCGCGACCCCGCCGATCGACAGCAGCGCACCGGTGCGGGCGTCGAACGCGGCCGGGCCGAGCGTGAACCGGTCCCCGTCGCGCACGGGCCGGTCGTTCGCCGGGAAGGTCGGCAGCGGCCGTGCCCCCGCGGCGAACTGCCCCCAGGCCACGACATGACCCTTCGCGGCCCACAGCGTGTCGTCCGCGAGCAGCGCCCGCACGGTCCACTGGCGTTCACCGCCCCGGCCGTCCACGGGCGGCTCCGGCAGCTTCACCTCGGCACTCTCGCCCGGCGCGAGCGCCGGCACCGACAGCGAACCCGACTCGACCGTCTCGCCGTCCACCTGGCACGACCACTCGAAGGCCAGCGCGGACAGGTCGGCGAAGTCCTGCTTGTTGGTGACCCGCACGATGCCGTTCGCGCCGTCGCCCTCGATGTGGACCGGCTCGATCACCTTCTTGTACTCGATCAGGCCCGGCGACGGCGTCCGGTCCGGGAAGACCAGCCCGTCGCAGACGAAGTTGCCGTCGTGCAGCTCCTCGCCGAAGTCACCGCCGTAGGCGTAGCCCAGCTCGGGGTGCTTCACGCCGTGGTCGATCCACTCCCAGATGAACCCGCCCTGGAGCCGCTCGTACTTCTCGAACAGCTCCTGGTAGTCGGCGAGCCCGCCCGGGCCGTTGCCCATGGCGTGCCCGTACTCGCACTGGATGAACGGCAGTTCGCGGCGCTTGTGCGTCCCGCCGTCGAGCCGCTGCCCGATCTTGTCGACCTCGTCGTGGAAGGCGTACATCCGCGAGTACACGTCCGTGTCGCGGCAGTTCCAGTCGCCCTCGTAGTGCACGAGCCGGTCGGGGTCGCGGTCGTGGATCCACTCGGCCATGGCGGTGAGGCCGCGGCCGGTGCCGGCCTCGTTGCCCAGCGACCAGAACACGATCGACGGGTGGTTCTTGTCCCGCTCGACCATGCGCGCGGCGCGGTCCAGCAGGGCCGGCGTCCAGCGGTCGTCGTCGACCGGGTTGTCCCGCCAGTCCTGCTCGGTGAAGCCGTGGGTCTCCAGGTCGCACTCGTCGATGACCCACAGCCCGTACTCGTCGCACAGGTCGAGGAAGGCCGGGTGCGGCGGGTAGTGCGAGGTGCGCACGGCGTTGAGGTTGTGCCGCTTCATCAGCAGCACGTCCTCGCGCATGGTCTCCAGGTCGAGCGCGCGGCCCTGCTCGGGGTGCCACTCGTGCCGGTTGACGCCCTTGAAGAGGACGGCCTTGCCGTTGACCTTGACGAGCCCGTCCTCCAGGACGACCGTACGGAAACCGATCCGCAGCGGCACCCGCTCGCCGTCGGTGGCCAGCACACCGTCGTAGAGCTTCGGCGTCTCGGCGGTCCACGGCTCGACGGCCACCGTCACCGGCTCGCCGGTCGCGACGTCGATGCCCAGGGCCGGGACGGTCACCCGCCCGTCGACGTCGGAGTCGACGCGCAGGGTGCCCTCGCCGGTGGTGTGGTCGTAGGAGGCGTGCACGAAGAAGTCGCCGACACTGCCCGCCGGGCGGTGCAGCAACGTCACGTCACGGAAGATGCCCGGCAGCCACCACTGGTCCTGGTCTTCCAGATACGACCCGGCCGACCACTGGTGGACCCGCACGGCCAGCACGTTGCCGCCCGGCTTCAGCAGATGCCCGACCGCGAACTCGTGCGGCAGCCGGGAGCCCTTGAACTCGCCGAGCTCCGTGCCGTTCAGCCAGAGGCGGGCACAGGACTCGACGCCGTCGAACCGCAGCACCGCCCCGCCGTCCGACGGCCAGTCGGAGGGCAGGTCGAAGACGCGCAGGTGGTCACCGGTCGGGTTCTCCGTCGGGACGTGCGGCGGGTCCACCGGGAAGGGGTACAGGTGGTTGGTGTAGATCGGGGACCCGAACGCCCCGTCACCCTGCAGGACCCAGTGCCCGGGGACCGTGACCTCGGCCCAGTCCCCGGCCTCGAAGCCCTCCTCGGCGAACGAGTCGTCCTCGGCGTCGATCGTCGCCGACAGCCGGAAACGCCAGCTGCCGTTCAGGGACAGGGACCGCGCGTCCGAGGACGCGTACCAGGCGCGGGGCGGCAGGGCCCCGCTGCCGGGCGAGACGTCCTCGACGTAGTCGGCGGTGGTGCGGAAAGACATCGGTCTCCTTGCTCAGCCCTTGATGCCGGTCTGTGCGATCCCCTGCACCAGCCAGCGCTGGAGGAAGAGGAACACGAACACCAGGGGCAGTATGGAAATGGCCGTGGCCATGAAGATCATGTGGAAGACGACGGTCTGGTTGGTCATGTAGCTGGAGAGCGCGACCTGGACGGTCCACGAACTCGGATCCTGGCCGATGACCAGGGGCCACAGGAAGGCGTTCCAGCCGTTGATGAAGGTGATGGTCGCCATCGCCGCGAAAAAGTTCAGCGAGTTGGGCACGACGACGCGCCAGTACGCACCCCAGTAGCCCAGTCCGTCCATGCGCGCCGCCTCCTCCAGCTCCTTGGGGAACCCCAGGAAGTACTGCCGGAAGAGGAAGCAGGTGAAACCACTGAACAGGCCCGGAATGATGAGGCCCCGGTAGGTGTCCACCCAGCCGAGCGAGGAGACCAGCACGAAGCTCGGCACGAAGGTGACCGCGGTCGGAACCATCAGGGTGCCGAGCACGGCGTAGAACACCTTGTTGGCGTGCTTGTACGGGATGCGGGCCAGACCGTAGCCCGCGAGGGAACACACCAGCAGGACGCCGACGGTGTGCAGGGTGGCCACGACCGCGGAGTTCCACAGGGACTGGGCGAAGGGGACCGTCCCGTCGCTGAAAAGCTCGGTGATGTTGCCCCACTGGATGTCCGTGGGGAAGAACTTCCAGTTCTCTCCGGTGATCTCGGCGTCGGTGGAGAGGGCGTTGCGGACGAGAATGTAGAACGGGATGAGGAACAAGAAGGCGGCGACGCCCGTGGCGATGTAGAGGCCGGTGGAGTTCATCACCCCGCCGCCGCGCCTGACCCGGCTGGTCGTGTCCGACGCCGGCGCGGGTTCGCGCACCTTGGGCATGGTGGTCGTCACTTGGACTCGTCACCCCTTCCGAAGCCCATGATCTTGCCCTGGAGCAGGGTCACGGCACAGATCAGCACGGTCAGGATGAGTGCGCCCGCGCTGCCGGCGCCGTAGTCCTGGCTCTCGCCCAGGGCCTTGTAGTACAGCTCGACGAGGGGCGGGCGGCCCCACGTGGTCTTCGACAGCAGGTTGAAGAACTCGTCGAAGGCCTGGTAGGCGGCGATGAGCAGCAGCAGGATCACCGCTGTGGACGTCGCGCGCAGCTGGGGCAGAGTGATGTACCGGAAGGTCTGCCAGCCCGGCTTGGCGCCGTCGATGGCGGCGGCCTCGTACAGCTCGTCCGGGATGTTCTGCAGCGCCGCGATGAACAGGATCATGTAGAAACCGGACTGCAGCCACAGCCGGGCGGTCACGATGACCAGCCAGTACCAGGGCGGGTTGGGGTCGATCAGCCAGGCGATGTTCTCGATGCCGAACCAGCCGAGGACCGTGTTCATCAGGCCGAAGCGGACCCCGCTGAAGATGGACATCTTCCAGATCAGCGCCGCGGCGACGTAGCTGACCGCGGTCGGCAGGAAGAAGACCGAACGGAAGAACGCCCTCATGAAGCGCATCCGGTTCACCAGCAGGGCGAGCCCCAGGGACAGAGCCCAGGTGGTGGGCACGATGAACGCGGCGAAGACGGTGAAGGTGCCGAGCGAGCCGACGAAGTCGTCGTTCGTCAGCATGTACACGTAGTTGTCGAAGCCGACGAACTTGTCGGGCGTGACGGTGAAGCGGGCCTCGAAGAAGCTGAGCCACAGGCTCCAGAGGATCGGCGCGTAGACGAAGATCGCCAGGCCGATCAGGAACGGCCCGGTGAAGAGCCAGAAGTTGACGGTGGGGCTGCCCCGCAGACCCCGCCGCGGCTTGGCCGAAGGGGCCTGGGCCGAGGCGGGGCTCGCGAGGTCGAGCTTGGTGGTCGTCGACATGTCGTGTTCCGTCCCGCGACCTATCCGAACAGCTTCTTGAGCTCGCGGTTGACGGCTGCGTCGGCCTTGTCGAGAGCCTTCTCCGGATCCATGTCCTTGCGGACGGAGTTCGCGAAGACGTCCTCGAGGGCGGTGATCATGGCCTGGGTCCAGCCGATGTTGTCGAAGTGGCCGAACTCGTTGAAGAGCTTGACGCCTTCAGCGGCATTGCCCGACTTGAGCTTGTCGGCCGTCTTGGCGAGCGAGGTGCGGGGCGGGATGTGGAAGCCGTAGGAGGTGGCCCAGTCCTCCTGGTACTCCTTCTGGTCGATCCACAGCCACTTCACGAACTCCTTGGCCGCGTCGGCGTTCTTGCTCTTGGCGTTGACGAACATCGACCAGCCGCCGTTGTAGACGGACTGCTTGCCGGAGTCGACGGTCTTCGGGAAGGGGAAGACCCCCCAGTCGTCGCCGAGCGCGTCCTGGATGGCCGGCATCGCCCACATGCCGCAGAACTGGATGGCGCACAGGCCCTGGTTGAACGAGGACGGGTCCCAGGACTCGGTCGGAGCGCCGAGGAGGAGGTCGCCGCTGGTGAACAGCTTGCGCATCTTCTTGATGCCCTCGATGACACCGGGGGTGTGGTAGGCGATCTCGTTCTTCTCGTTGAGCGTGTCGGCGCCCGCCGACCAGATCATCGGGTTGATGACCGAGTGCAGGTCGTTGCCCATGTACAGGCCCTTGACCTTGCCGGTGGTGAGCTTGGCGGCGGCCTCCATCAGCTCGTCGAGCGTGGTCGGCACGTCGACCTTGGCCTTCTCCAGCATGGACTTGCGGTAGAAGAAGAACTGCGGGTCGTCGATCATCCGGACGCCGTATATCTTGCCGTCGACCGTGTGCGACTTGATGTCGGCCGGGTTGAAGTCGTCCTTGACCGGCTCGATGATGTCGGTCAAGTCCGCCACCTGGCCGCTCTTGACCATCTGGATCTGCGGGTGGAACTCGAAGAGGTCCGGGGCGTTCTTGGTGAGCAGGGCCGAGAAGAGCTTGCTCTCGAAGTCCGAGCTGGTGATCCACTGCGTGGTCACGTTGGCGCCCTTGTACGCCTTCGCGTACCGCTTGATGGCCTGCTCCGTGCCTGCCTCGCCGTAGGCGTGGAACATCTGCACCAGGTTGGTGCCCGAACCGGACCCACCGCCCCGTCCGGTGTTGCTGCCGCACGCGGCCAGTCCGCCGGCGGCGGCCAGCCCCATCGCGGCCCGCAGTACGTTGCGGCGGTCCCAGTTCATGTTGCTCGATGCCGACATGCTGACGTCCTTGTCTCGAGTGCGGCTGCGGCTCTGCGGCTCACTGCCTGATGGCTCACGGCCCGGGGGCTCGCGCCAGATGGCTCAAAGAGAGGTGCGGTGCGGGACGCTAGAGCTTCGGCTAAGGCTTCGGCAAGGGGTTGGACGAAGTCTGTTCGAAGCGTTGTGTCCGGTTCGCGATTTCGAACAAGCGGGAGTGGCGGAGGAGTTGCTTCCGCCGTTACGAGGGGGGAGCGGTGGTGCGGCTCCGCGCGCGGGTGGTGCTCTTGGCCGGGGTGGTGCGTGTGCCGTTCCGGTGCCCGACGGCCTGGAGCGCCCCTTCGAGCGCGAACGTCGCCGCGCCCAGGCACACCGGGTCGGTGGGGATCGGGGAGAGGACGATCTCGGTGGCGGCCAGCGGCCGCGGCAGCGCGTGCCGGGCCACGGCCTCGCGCACCTCGTGCAGCAGCGGTTCGCCCAGGGTGCGGGCGACCCAGCTGCTCAGCACGACGATCTCGGGGTTGAACAGGTTCACCAGGTCGGCGACGCCGGCGCCCAGATAGCGCGCGGTCTCGTGAACGGCCCGGCGCGCCACCGGATCGTCCGCCGCGACCCCGCGGGCCAGCGCGTCGATGGTCGCCGTCTGGTCGTCCGGATGCAGCAGCGCGCTGTCCGGGCCGATCTCACGCAGGTTCAGCATGATGCCGCGCGCACCGACGTACGTCTCCACGCAGCCGTGGTTGCCGCAGCGGCACAGGCGTCCGTCCAGCACCATCGTGGTGTGGCCCCACTCCCCGGCGCTGTTGCTCACGCCCCGGTGCAGCCCGCCGCCCAGGACGAGCCCGGCGCCGACCCCGGTCCCGAGATTGACCACGACGGCGTTCCCGCGCCCGCGCGCGGCCCCGAACCACAGCTCGGCCACCGCGCTGGCCCGCAGCGGGTTGTCCAGGTACAGGGGATAGGCGATGTGCTCGGTGAGCAGGTCGAGCAGGGGCACGTCGTGCCAGTCCCAGTTGGGCGCGTACTCCGAGGTGCCGGTGGCGCGGTCCACCTGCCCCGGCACGCTCACCCCGACCCCGAGCACCCGGGCGCCCTCGATGCCGGCCTGGGTGACCACCGAGCCGACCGCGGCGGCCACATGGCCCACCACCTGCTCCGGCAGGCTCTCGCCGGCGCGGACGTCCTCCTCGGCGCGGGCGAGGACGTTCAGCCCCAGGTCGAACAGCTCGACGTGGACGTAGGTCTCGGCGATGTCGACGCCGATCAGCGCGCCCCCCGAGCTGTTGACCGCGACCAGGCCCCGGGGACGGCCGCCGGCCGAGTCCTCGAAGCCGACCTCCGTGATCATGCGGAGGTCGAGCAGCTCGCCGACGAGTGTGGCGACCGTGGCCAGGCTGAGACCGGTGGCGGCCGCCAGCTCCTGCCGGGAGGTCGGTGACTCGGCGATGATCTGGCGCAGCACCTCATAGCGGTTCGCGGTGCGGATGTCTCGTGACGTGCGCTTCACCGGGGTGCCCATCCCTTCCCAGACCGGCTCGGGCCGGGTCGACGTCGGCACCGGCGCGGCGCAAGGCTATGGGCTGCCGGGACTTTCGACAAGGGGTTAGGAAAGGGGCTTTATAAAGTGCGCGCCTGGTGAGAGCCGGTGATGGCCGGTGGGCACCCGACGGCGGCCTGTTCATGATGCCTCAGGGGACGCCGGTCCCGTCCTCCGCCGCCCCGCTGCGGGGTGCCGTGCTCGCGACCGCCGCCGCGAGTTGCTGCTGCACCGGCTCGGGCAGCGTGCCGCCGCACACGGTGCCCACCAGGTCCCGGGCCAGATGGTGCAGCTTGGTGTTGGTGTTCTGGGAGGTTCTGACCAGCACGCTCCAGGCCCTCTCGGGGCTCAGGCCGAAGGAGGCCATCAGGATGCCGCGGGCCAGGTCTATGGTCGGCCGGGTCTGCATGGCCCGTCGCAACTGGGTGACTTCGGAGCGGAGTTCCCGGTCGTCCGCGTGGATTTCCTCGTCGTCGGCCGCCCCCCGGCGGGGCCCGCCCTCGGCGGTGGGGCCGTCCTCGGCGGTGGGGCCGTCCTCGGCGGTGGGGCCGTCCCTGTGGGGGCCCGGCGCCGCGAATAGCTCCCGCGTGCCGGTCAGATCGAGCAGGCGCCCGACCGCGCGGCCGCTGGAGCGGACGGTGACCGTCTTGCCCTCGTCGAGGGCGCGCAGCCGCAGGTCGAGCAGCACGTTGAGCCCGGAGCAGTCGCAGAACCCGACCGCGTCCAGACGGAGGTCGATGCCGCTGCCCGACAGCGTGAGGATGTCGTGCAGGTCCGGCAGCAGCCGCCGGCTGCCCAGGTCGAGCTCACCCCACACGGTGACGGTCATCCGGTCGCCGTCCGGCATGACGTCCATGGTCGCCATGCAGGGCGGGATCGCCGTCACCGAGTGCGCAGGGTCCGGCATGGCCCCGTTCTCCCTTGTCCGTTCGCCGTTCCTTCACTTTCCAGCGTTGCCCCTTTACCCCACACCCGTCAATCAATACATGAAACGCAGTACGTGTTTTTGAATACGTGTACACCTGGTCGGTAGAGTTGGGGTATGGATGGAGTGCCCGAGCCACACACCGGATGGACGTTTCTCACCAACCATGCCCGGGTGTTGGCGGCCATCGCCGACAACCACAACGCCCGTATCCGGGACATCGCGGCTCACTGCCGGCTCACCGAACGCGCCGTCCAGAAGATCATCGCCGACCTGGAGCAGGACGGTTATCTCTCCCACACCCGGGAGGGCCGCACCAACACCTACCGGATCGACCCCGGCAAGGTGCTGCGTCACCCCGCCGAGGCCGGCCTTACCGTGGCGGCGCTGCTCTCCCTGCTCGCCCAGGACGAGGCCGACCGGGCCGCGCCGTCCGGCGACCGCGGCCGGCCGCACGCCACGGCCTGACCCGCGGACCGCCGCGCTTCGCCCCTCAGGCCCGCTACGCCTCCCGGAGCACGTCCCGCACGAAGGCGTTGGCGAACGTCCCCTCCGGGTCCAGCTCCCGCGCCAGCGCCCGGAAATCACCGAGCCGCGGATACAGCCCGCGCAGAGCGGACGCGGGCACGGTGAAGACCTTCCCCCAGTGCGGCCGCGCCCCGAACGGCTCCAGCGCCTCCTCCACCCGCCGCACCACCGGCAGCACCGCCGGTGTGTCCTCGACCCAGGTGAAGTGCGCCGCGACGGTGTCCCGGCCGAAGGAGGGGCTCAGCCACTGGTCGTCGCCGGCGACCGTGCGCACCTCGCAGGTCTGCAGGACGGGGGCGATGGTGTCCCGGATCGCGTCGAGCGCGTGCAGCATCTCGACGGCGTGCCCGCGCGGCAGCAGGTACTCCGACTGCAGCTCCGCCCCGCTGCTCGGGACGAACTCCGCCCGGAAGTGCGGCAGCCGCTCGTGCCACGGCCCCGGCACACCGAACTGCTCGGTGCAGTTGACCGCGGGCATCCCCGGCACGGGGTGCATCTTCCCGGTGGCGGGGGAGGCCCAGGGGAATGCGGGCAGCGGCTGGTCGGAGCGCCGCTTGAGCCACACCTGCCTAAAGCCCGGCGCGCGCCAGTCGGTGAACAGGCTGACGCTGTACGCCGTCGCCATCACCGTCTCGAACGTCCCGGAGTCCAGCCCCGCGAAGGGCAGTTCGGTGAACACGTGCTGCTCGACCTCGAAGGTGGGCTCCAGGTCGAGGGTGAGCGCGGTGACGACGCCGAGCGCGCCGAGCGAGGTGACGGCCCCGCCGAACCGCTCCTCGTCCCGGCCTATGGTCACCGTGGAGCCGTCCGCCGTGACCAGCTCCACCTCGCGCACGGCCGCCGAGAGCGGGCCGTTGAGCACGCCCGAGCCATGGGTGCCGGTCGCGACCGACCCGGCCACCGAGATGTGCGGCAGGGACGCCATGTTGTGCAGTGCGAGCCCCTGCCCGTGCACGCGGCGGGCCAGCTCCGCGTAGCGCACGCCGCCGCCGACCCGGACCGTGCGGGCCGCCGTGTCGACGTCCACCTCCTGCGGCAGGTCGGCCAGCGACAGCAGGACGCCCTCGGCGCCCGGCTCGGCGATCTCGTTGAACGAGTGCCCGCTGCCCAGCACCCGCACCCGGTCGCTGTCCGCGACGAGGGCGCGCAGCGCGGTGAGCGAGCCCGGCCGGTGCAGTTCCTTGGCCGCGTAGGTGATGTTCCCCGCCCAGTTGGTCACGGTCCCGTTCATCGCGTCGTCCTTCCCCGAAACAGCGGGGGACCGGGAAAGCCCCCTGCCGGAACCTACCCCGGCCCGCCCTCCGTTGCCGCTGCCGCCCGGCTCGGTCTACCGTGGACAGAGCGGTAGAGAGCGTTTTCTACCGGTGTTCCGGGCGAGCCGTCCCGAGCCCGTCGCCCCCAGCTCTTGTCCCCAGCCCTTCTCCGAACCGGAAGGTCACCTCCTTGAGCCAGCGCCCCCAGGCACTGTTCGCCATGACCGCCGAGAACGTGCCGCAGGTCTTCCCGCCCGAGGTGCTGGCCCGGCTGCGGGAGTCCGTGGACATCGACCCGGCGCTCGTGGTGCGGGACTTCGCCGACCCTCGCGTGCGCGACGCGCTGGCCCGGACCGAGATCCTGGTGACCGGCTGGGGCTGCCCCCGGCTCGACGAGGCGGTCCTCGACGCGGCTCCCCGGCTGCGCGCCGTGCTGCACTCGGCCGGCTCGGTCAAGTCCTTCGCCACCCCCGCGATCTGGCGGCGCGGCATCGTTGTCTCCTCGGCCGCCGCCGCCAACGCGCTGCCGGTCGCCGAGTACACCCTCGCCATGATCCTGCTCGCCGGGAAGGACGTGCTCGCCGCCCGCGACCGGATGCGCACCACCCGCACCTCCTCCGGCTGGGGCGTCGTCCCCGGCATCGGCAACTACGGCCGCCGCGTCGGTGTCATCGGCGCCTCCCGCATCGGCCGCCGCGTCCTCGAACTGCTCCGCCCCTTCGATCTGCGGCCCGTCCTCACCGACCCGTACGTCGACGAGCGGGAGGCCTGCGCGCTCGGCGTCCCCCTGCTGCCGCTGGACGACCTGCTGCGCACGTCCGGCATCGTCACCGTGCACGCCCCCGAGACGCCCGAGACCCACCACCTGATCGGCCGCCGCGAGTTGGCCCTGATGCCCGACGGGGCGGTGCTCATCAACACCGCGCGCGGCGCCCTGGTCGACCACGACGCCCTCGTGGCGGAACTGCGCGCCGGGCGCCTGACCGCGATCCTCGACGTCACCGACCCCGAGCCGCTGCCCGCTGACTCGCCCCTCTACGACCTGCCCGGAGCCTTCGTCACCCCGCACCTCGCGGGCTCCCAGGGCAACGAGCTGGCCCGCCTCGGCCTGACGGTCGCCGAGGAGGCGGAACGGCTGCTGACCGGCGGGAAACCGGCCTACGCGGTCGACCCGGCGGCACTGGAGCGCGAGGCCTAGGCCGCCTTGCTTCGTGCCCGGTCAGGTCCATGCCCCGAGCGCGTGCCCTGCGACGACGACACACAGCACCAGTTGGACCGCCCCGATGAACCGGTTCCCGACCCGCAGCAGCAGGACGCCCGTCACTCCCAGGGCCAGGGCCCCGAAGCCCAGCAGCGGCGCCCAGTCCGTGGGCGGCGGGCCGGCCGGGGGCCGCCCGGCGTCGGCGTCCATCCGGCCCAGCCCCCGCACCGCGAGCAGGAGGACGACCAGAAACGCGGCCCCCGTGTCCGCCACCAGCACGAGCAGCAGGAGACATCCCGCGGTGAGCGCGTCCTTCCCGTCGGAGGGCTGCCTGTCGTCGTGTGCTGCGCTCATGAGGAGCCGCCCGGTCGTGAGCCGAGCGGTCTGCCCTCGCCCGGGATCACAGGAGCTGGTACGCCAGGGACTCGCTGCCCCTGCGTCGGTGGACGTGGCCACGCCACCCCGCCAGCACCGCCATCAGCGTCCACGTCACCGTGCCGCCGATCAGGCCGCCCAGCCGGCCCGCGGCGTCGACGTCGTCCGCTTGTTCCATCGGGACGGCGCCCTCGGGGTCGCGGATGACGTCGAGCCGGTCACCCACCTTCGGAGCCCAGGCGTCGCCATCGAACCCCAGCTTCTCCTCCAGCTCCTTTCCGTCCGTGCCCCGGAGGGTGAAGCGGTGGTTGCCGCTCGACGTACCGGCCGCGGTGTCGGCCACGATCACCACGCTCTCGCGCACGCCGCGCTGTTCCAGGGCTGCCTCGGGCGCGAACTGGACGGACCCGACGAGGATGAACAACGCGGGCACCGCGGACAGCACGGTCAGCCACACGGCTCGGTGGAGAAGGAGCAACATCAAGGCGAAGGCGAAGCACAGGAGCACGCCGACCATGATGGGGACCACCTCCAAGCCCAAGGTCAGGTACGCGAGGCCGGTGGTGCCCGCTGCGGACGCCCATCCGAACGCCACCAGCCCGGCCGTTCGCCGCACCGACTTCCACGGGTCGACGGCCCGACCGCCCATCCTGTTCAGTGGCGCGATCCTGCGGCTGCGTATTCCTGACATCCCCGCTCCTTCGTGCCCGCGGCTGTGATCCGCCGCGAGCCGGCACGCTACAGGGCGTCACACCGCTGATCGCGAGCCGGCGGTAGCTTGCGGAGATAAGGGACATTCATCCGAGCCAGGGGGCCCCGGTACCGGGCTCGCGCACGCATGGGCATACCGTGAGGAGTCGTACGTCCGAACCGGGAGGAGACACGGGATGGGCAGCGGCAGCCGTACCGCGCTGGTCGAGGATCTGATGGAGCGATTCCCGCACGTCCCGCGGGAGGCCGTCTTCAAGGAGGACCTGCTCCGGGGCGGTGTGGCCTTCGACCCGTCCGCGCTCAGCGACAACGAGGGCGGTGAGGTCAAGCCGAAGTCGTACTTCATCTTCTCCTTCGACCACGGCACCCTGCCCGAGCTGGGCGAGGCCGCGCTGCGCCGCCCGCCGGAGGAGATCATCCTCACCGGCGGCCCGTACGACCTGCGCCGGACCGTCGTCTCGGTGCGCGTGAACCCGTCCTCGCCGTACCGCGTCGCCGCGAACGACGACGGCGTGCTCGGCCTCTACCTCGACGGCAAGCGCATCTCCGACGTCGGCGTGCCGCCGATGCCCGAGTACTACCGGCACACCCTCGCCAGCGGGAAGTCGGTCATGGAGGTGGCCCCGACCATCCAGTGGGGCTACCTGATCTACCTGACCGTCTTCCGGGTCTGCCAGTACTTCGGTGCCAAGGAGGAGTGCCAGTACTGCGACATCAACCACAACTGGCGCCAGCACAAGGCCGCCGGGCGCCCGTACACCGGGGTCAAGGACGTCGAGGAGGTCCTGGAGGCCCTGGAGATCATCGACCGTTACGACACGGCGAAGGCCTCCACCGCCTACACGCTCACCGGCGGCGCCATCACCAAGACGGTCTCGGGCCGCGACGAGGCCGACTTCTACGGCCACTACGCCAAGGCCATCGAGGAGCGCTTCCCCGGCCGGTGGATCGGCAAGGTCGTCGCCCAGGCGCTGCCGCGCGACGACGTCCAGCGCTTCAAGGACTACGGCGTGCAGATCTACCACCCCAACTACGAGGTGTGGGACGAGTACCTGTTCAAGATGTACTGCCCGGGCAAGGAGCGCTACGTCGGCCGCGACGAGTGGCACAAGCGCATCCTCGACTCGGCGGAGATCTTCGGCGCGCGCAACGTCATCCCCAACTTCGTCGCCGGAGTCGAGATGGCCGAGCCCTTCGGCTTCAAGACGGTCGACGAGGCCATCGCCTCCACCACCGAGGGCCTGCGCTTCTTCATGTCGCACGGGATCACGCCCCGCTTCACCACCTGGTGCCCGGAGCCCACGACACCCCTCGGCAAGGCCAACCCCCAGGGCGCGCCGCTGGAGTACCACATCCGTCTGCTCCAGGCGTACCGGCAGACCATGGAGGACTTCGGCCTCTCCTCGCCCCCCGGCTACGGCCCGCCCGGCGCCGGCAACGCGGTCTTCTCCGTCAGCTCCTTCATGGACAGCCTCCCGGCGGACGAACCCACCGCCGTTTGATAACGCTTTGATGACGTCGTCCATCATTGCGGTACGGCGTTGAGTCATTGGGCGGCAGTGTCCGTACGGCATGCAAAGGCCGGAGCCGTGGGGGCCTGCCGCCCTGCCCTGACATCTGAACAGGGCGCTTGTCAGTTGTGTGGGTGGCGTGAAAAGCTCTTGCCCTGCCGCGAGGTTTCCCCCAACTCCATTGCCGAAGTGGTGAGTTGACCTCGCTCGTGGATGCAGGAGACCCATGCCCGACCTGCCGACCCCTCAGGACGCCGCCGAGGCCGCGCTGTTCTCCGAGTGCTGGGACGCGGTCCTCGCGTACGCCGACCTGTGCACGTCCGGCTCCGCCGCCGCCGCGCAGCTGGGCCGTGAGGCGTTCGCACACGGCACACGTGAGGCCCGCGCAGCCGAGACCGGCCAGGCCAGAAACGCCGGCCGCCGCGCGGCCCGGCTGCCCCGGATACCCCTGCTGCTGACCGCCGTACGCACCACGGCCGCGGCCTGGGAAGAGGAGGGGCAGGGCCACAAGCTCGACCCCGACCTGCGCCTGTGGCTCAACTCGGACAAGGCCGCCCGCTACACCGGCCCGCCCCTGACGCGCCCGCTCGCGCTGCGCGGCCTGCGCGACCTCCAGCAGGCCGACGCCGAACTCCTGTGGCTGGCCGAGGTGGAGGCCCTGCCGCTGTCCGTGGTCGCCCGCCGCCTCGGCCTCGACCCGGCCACCGCGGCCGACGAACTCCAGCAGGTGCGCACCCTGTTCCGGGACCGCTGCCACCGCAACCACCTCGACACCCCGATGGACGCCCAGTGCCGCAGCTACGCCCGGCTGCTGGACGCCGTCACCCGCTCCGCCGCCGCCGACACGCCGCGCGACCTGTCCCGGCACCTCGCCACCTGCGTCCAGTGCGCCGAGGCCGCCGCCTGTCTGCGGCTGCACGGCGGCGCACTGCCCGGGGCACTGGCCGGCGGGGTGATCGGCTGGGGCGGGCTCGCCTACCTGGAGCGCCGCCGCCGCGCCGCCGAGGTACGGCTCGGCGCCGGCCGGCCCGACGCGGCGGACAAGGCGACGGGAGAACCGGAGGACGGGGAGCAGAAGGCGCGCGTCGCCCGCAACGGCCTCCTCGTCGCCGCCGTCCTGGTCTCCGTCCTCGCGCTCGGTGTCTCGATGATGCCCTTCGGCGGCTCCGGCGACGACCTCGGGGCACGTGGCGACGCAGGCCGTCAGCCGGTGGCCGACCCCAACCCCGACCCGCCCCTGCCGTCCGCGCCCGACCTGCCTCCGGCGACCTCGAAGCCGGCCGGCAACGCCACCGAGAACACCGGCAAGTCGGAGAAACCGGCCAAACCCGAGGGCAGAAACCGCCACACCGAACCGCAGGGCACCTCCACTCCCACGGAGGAGGACCGCGAGAGCGAGAGCCCCACGTGCCGGGTCGAGTACGACCTGGTCAACCAGTGGCCCGACGGCTTCCAGGCCACCGTCACCGTCACCAGCAGCAAGCCCCTCGACTCCTGGCGCGTGTCCTGGTCCTTCCGTGACGGCCAGCAGGTCGGCCAGATGTGGGACGCATCCGTCGGCCAGGACGGCTCCCGCGTCACCGCCACCGCCGCCGACTACAACAAGGCGGTCCCCGCGGGCGGCGACCTGGCCTTCGGCTTCCTCGCCTCCTGGCGCGGCAAGAACTCCCCGCCGTACGACTTCACGCTGAACGGACAGGACTGCGCGAAAAGCAGTTGACGCGACTGACCGGTGACGGGGTAGCGTGACGCCGGTTCCACGAAGTGCCGGGGGAACACGAAGAGTCGAGGATCGAGGAGGTGTTGACCGATGGCTGTCTTTGCGATGGGCGCTGCCCGCATCCAGGAATCCATCACGTCCACCTCCGTGGCCGCCGGCTGATCCGACCGACTGTCGGGCCGGGGGCCGACCTGGGAAAGGTCACCCTTGACTACCAGCTCTGCTTCCTCCGTTTCCGCCGCGCTCTCTCCCTACGGCTGGGATGAGGCGTGGGCGGACGAGTTCGCCCCGTACGACACCGAAGGACTGCTGCCCGGACGCGTGATCCGGGTCGACCGCGGGCAGTGCGACGTCGTCACCGCAGACGGAGTGCTGCGGGCCGACACCGCCTTCGTCACACCGCACGACCCGATGCGGGTCGTCTGCACCGGCGACTGGGTCGCCGTCGAACCCGGCGGGAACCCGCGCTACGTCCGCGCCTACCTGCCGCGCCGCACGGCGTTCATCCGCTCCACCTCCTCCAAGCGGTCCGAGGGGCAGATCCTCGCGGCCAACGTCGACCACGCCCTCGTCGCCGTGCCCCTCACCGGCGAGCTCGACCTCGGCCGTATCGAACGGTTCCTCGCGCTCGCCTGGGAATCCGGGGCACAGCCCCTGGTCGTCCTCACCAAGGCCGACCTCGTGCCGGACGCCGTCACCCTCGCCCACCTCGTCCAGGACGTGGAGACCAGCGCGCCCGGCGTGCCGGTGGTGCCCGTCAGCGCCGTCGACGGCGCCGGTCTCGACGTGGTCGCGGCGATCGTCGCCGGGGGGACGTCCGTGCTGCTCGGGCAGTCCGGCGCGGGCAAGTCGACCCTCGCCAACGCGCTGCTCGGCGAGGACGTCATGACCGTCCAGGCCACCCGGGACGTCGACGGCAAGGGCCGGCACACCACGACGACCCGCAACCTGCTCGCGCTGCCCGGCGGGGGCGTCCTGATCGACACGCCCGGGCTGCGGGGTGTCGGACTGTGGGACGCCCAGACCGGCGTCGGGCAGGTGTTCTCCGAGATCGAGGAACTGGCCGAGCGGTGCCGCTTCCACGACTGCGCCCACGAGGCCGAGCCGGGCTGTGCCGTGCTGGCCGCCGTCGAGGAAGGCGACCTGCCCGAGCGGCGGCTGCACAGCTACCGCAAGCTCCTGCGGGAGAACCAGCGCATCGTCGCCAAGACGGACGCCCGACTCCGCGCGGAGATCCGCAAGGACTGGAAGCGCAAGGGCGCGATCGGAAAGGCCGCGATGGAGGCGAAGCGCGGACCGCACTGGCGTTCGTGACCGCATGGCGTCCCCAGCGTCGTGTCCGATTTCCGCCAGCGGGCGTCCCGCCGACGGCGGAGACTGGACACCGTGAAGGACGACGACACCAGGCACGAAAACACGGGAGACACGGGGGAAGACCCCAGGTACGAAGCCGTACGCAGTCGTGACGGACGTTTCGACGGCGCCTTCTTCTTCGCCGTCGAGACGACCGGCATCTACTGCCGGCCGAGCTGCCCCGCGGTCACCCCTAAGCGGGCCAACGTACGGTTCTTCGCCACGGCCGCCGCCGCGCAGGGCTCGGGCTTCCGGGCCTGCCGGCGGTGCCGCCCGGACGCCGTGCCCGGCTCCGCCGAGTGGAACGTCCGCGCGGACGTGGTGGGCCGGGCCATGCGGCTGATCGCCGACGGCGTGGTCGACCGCGAGGGCGTCGCCGGGCTAGCCGGACGGCTCGGCTACAGCGCGCGGCAGGTTCAGCGGCAGCTCACCGCGGAGCTCGGCGCCGGCCCTGCCGCCCTCGCCCGGGCCCAGCGGGCCCACACCGCGCGCGTCCTCGTGCAGACCACCGACCTGCCGATCACCGAGATCGCGTTCGCCTCGGGCTTCGCCAGCGTCCGGCAGTTCAACGACACCATCCGCGCCGTGTACGCGTCGACCCCGAGCGAACTGCGCGCCGCCGCCGCGCCGAAGAACGGCCGGGCCCGACGTACCGCCACCCCGGACGCCGGCATCCCGCTCCGGCTCGCCCACCGCGGCCCCTACCAGGCCGGCCCCGTCTTCGACCTGCTGGCACGCGAGGCCGTGCCCGGCGTCGAGGAGGTCGGCGGCCCGCCCGGCGCGCGCACCTACCGGCGCACGCTGCGCCTGCCGTACGGCACCGGCATCGTCGCCGTCGACGAACGACCCGGCACCGCCCGGACCGGATCCGGCGCCCACCCGGGCGGCTGGCTCGACGCCCGGCTGCACCTCACCGACCCCCGCGACCTCACCACCGCCGTGCAGCGGCTGCGGCGGCAGTTCGACCTCGACGCCGACCCCTACGCCGTCGACGAGCGCCTCGGCGCCGACCTGGTGCTCGCCCCCCTGGTCACCGCCCGGCCCGGCCTGCGCTCGCCGGGCACCGCCGACCCGGAGGAACTCGCGGTACGCGCACTGGTCGGCCGTACGGAGGCGGAACGGCTCGTACGGCGCTACGGCAAGGCCCTGGACGCCCCCTGCGGCAGCCTCACCCACCTGTTCCCCGAACCGGCCGTGCTCGCGGGCGCCGAACCCGGCGGCACCCTCGGCGCGCTCACCGCCGCCCTCGCCGACCACGCCGTACGCCTGGACCCGGGCGCCGACCGCGACGGCGCGCAGGACGCCCTGCGCGCCGTGCCCGGTCTGGACGCCCGCACCATTGCCGAGATCCGCACCCGCGCCCTCGGCGACCCCGACGTGGCCCCACCCGGCGCCGACGTCCCCGACAGCTGGCGCCCCTGGCGCTCGTACGCCCTGAACCACCTGCGCGCAGCAGGGAAGTGGGAGTTGTGATGACCTCGACGTACTGGACGAACGTGGCCTCCCCGCTCGGGCCGCTGCTCCTCACCGCCGCTCCGGACGGTGCGCTGACCTCGCTGTCCGTGCCCGGTCAGAAGGGCGGACGCGTGGTGGAGGACGGCTGGCGGCAGGACCGGGGGCCCTTCCGGGAGGTCGAGGAACAGCTCGCGGCCTACTTCGCCGGGGAACTGAAGGAGTTCCGGCTGGCCTGGCGCACCGACGGCTCCGCCTTCCGGGAGAAGGTCTGGGCCGCGCTGGACGACATCCCCTACGGCTCGACCGTGACCTACGGCGAGATCGCCGCGCGCATCGGAGCGCCCAGGGCCGCCGTACGGGCCGTGGGCGGGGCGATCGGTGCCAATCCGCTGCTGGTCGTCCGGCCGTGCCACCGGGTGATCGGGGCCGACGGGACACTGACCGGCTACGCGGGCGGCCTGGAGCGGAAGGTACGGCTGCTGACGCACGAAGGGGTGCTGTAGGGGCCGGTGTGGTGTTCTCGGAGTGTGTTCTCGGGGTGTTCTCGGGGTGTGTTCTCACGCGCCGAACACGGCCCCCACCCAGGCCGCCGCGATCAGCTGGCAGGTGAACAACTCCGCCAGCACGCTGGAGCCGCCCGAGCGCATCACCGTGCGCACCGCCGCCACGGCCTCGGCGTGGCGGCCCAGGCGGAGGCGTTCGGCGAGGTAGATACCGGCCAGAAAACCGGGGATCGCGCCGACGACGGGGAGCAGGACGAAGCCGAGGGTGGATCCCGCTCCGGCGTAGGACAGCATGCGGTGGGTGGCGCGGTTCGCCCGCAGCCGCCGGGGCGGCAGGGCCCAGCGCACGCCCTGGGAGACGAACATCAAGGCCGTGACCCCCACCAGGATCCACCAGGCGACGGGCTGCGGATCCTTCAGGGCCCACCACATGACCGCGGCCCACACCAGCAGCGATCCGGGCACCGCGGGCAGCAGCACTCCGTACAGACCGAGCAGGATGACCAGCCCGACCAGCAGGAGGTCCCACACTCCCATCTGACCAGCCTGCCGGAACACGGGAGAAGGCGCAGGTCAGAAGCGTGGTCGTGACCCAGACCCGCAGGTCAGCCGGTCGCGTCCGGTGATCGGCCCTCATATCGCATGACCGTTCTACGGCTCACTCGACGCACGGGTTCCCGGTGCCGGAAGAGGCCGGTTTTTCCACAAGCCCCGTTTTCATCCGGCCTGTGCGGTGGACAATTAGGGGCATGAGCCAGCAGGGGGGAAGGCCCACCGGTCCCGAGGACGACTGGTGGGGGCAGTTGTACGACGACTCCACCGGCGACACGGGCCCCACACCCGCACCCGATTCCCTCGACGACCGCTTCGCCTCGGCGGCGGGGGCGATGGAGGGCCGGAGTGTTCCTGGGGCCGGGGCGGGGGAGAGGGCCGTGTCGGAGCCCGTGGTTCCGGCGCCGCGGGCGAGGGCCGACGACATCATGGACACCCCACGCGCCTCCGGCCCGTCACCCCGGCGCGCCCCCTGGGAACCACCGCCCGTCCGGCCCACGGGCCCGGTGACCTTCCCGACCGCGACGAAACAGCAGGGGCCGCAGGGGACGCCCCCCGCCCCACCGACGGTCCCCCCGCCACCTCCGGCGCCTCCCGTCTGGCCGAGCCCCGAGGCGACCGGTTCCACCACGGCGGGGGCCGCGCCCAGGGGCCCCACGGCCCCGGCAACCGAGCCGAGCCCCGGAGCGGCCGACGTCCCCGCCACCGAGCCGGACGGCGCCGAGCACTCCGGGCCCGGGCCCGAGGGGACCGCGCTCCACGCCCCCCGTCCCGACGGCACCGCGTCCCCGGCCCCGGCCGATCGGTCGCCGGTACCACCACGCCCCGCAGCCCCTCCCCTCACGTCACCTCCGCCGGTCGGCTCCGCGCCTGCGTCACCTCCGCCTGCCGGCTCCGCGCCTGCGTCAGCTCCGCCGGTCGGCTCCGCGCCTGCGTCACCTCCGACGGTCGGCTCCGCGCCTGCGTCAGCTCCGCCTGCCGGCTCCGCGCCTGTGTCACCTCCGCCTGCCGGCTCCGCGCCTGTGTCACCTCCGACGGTCGGCTCCGCGCCTACGTCACCTCCGCCTGCCGGCTCCGCGCCCACGTCACCCCGGCCCCTGGGCTCCGGGCCCACGCCACCCCCGCCGGTAGACGCCCCACTCACGCCACCTCCGCCGGTCGGCTCCGCGCCCACATCACCCCCGCCCGTGGGCTCCGGGCCCACGCCACCACCGCCGGTCGGCTCCCCGCTCGCGCCACCCCCGCCCACCGGCTCCACATCCACCCCGCCTCCGCCTCCCGACTCCCCGCCCACCCCACCTCCGCCCCCCGACTCCCCGCCCGCCGACCTGCCATCCGATCGATCCGAATCCAGGTTCGAGCGCCCCGCGTCCTCCCCCCGGCCCCGGGGCCACGTCGGCTCGCGGCCGCCCACCTACGACGCCGAGCCCACCGCCCTGCCGCTCGCCGACCCCGATGATCTGGACGACCTCGTCGCGGACACCGTGCTCGACGGAGCCCGGTACGGGGCCTGCACGTTGCGGGCCGTGTCCGTGAGGGGGGACTCCGCGCGGTACCGGGGGGAGCCACGGCGGGACTCGCTGCTGACCGCGCGGTTCGGCAGCGGCGAGCAGGCCCTGCTGCTGGTGGCGATGGCGACCGGGGCGCGGGCCACGCCGGGGGCGCACCGGGCCGCCGCCGAGGCCTGTCACTGGATCGGCCGGGCCGTCGGGCGCAGTCACGCGCGGCTCGTGGAGGACATAAGGGCGGGGCGGCGCGGCGACCTGAAGTCCGGGCTGCACCGCCTTACCGACCGCAGCCTCGGCAAGCTCCGCGCCAGCGCCGCCGAACAGGGCGTCGACCCGGAGGAGTACGCGGCCGGACTGCGCTGTCTGCTGCTGCCCGCCGACCCCGAGTGCCGTACGCGCGTCTTCTTCGGCGTCGGTCCCGGCGGGCTGTTCCGGTTGCGGGACGGCGAGTGGCAGGACATCGAACCGCAGGTCGCCGAGGTCAAGGGCGAACCCGTCGTGGGCTTCGGATCGCCGCCCTCCGAGACGCCCGGCGGCGACCGGCTCACCATGGACCTCGGCATCCCGACCCCGCCCAGCCCCTACGAACCGGCCCCGGAACCACCCCGCGAACCCTTCCGCTTCCGTACCTCCGTCGCCCGCCCGGGTGACACGCTCCTCGTGTGCAGCGCCGGCCTCGCCGAGCCGCTGCGCGGCGAACCCGAACTGGGGGAGTACCTCGCCGAGCGGTGGTCCCGCCCCGAGCCGCCCGGCCTCGCCGCGTTCCTCGCGGACTCCCAAGTACGGGTCAAGGGTTATGCGGACGACCGTACGGCCGCGGCCGTTTGGGAGGCGTGAGGACGTCTCCTGTGACTTGATGGAACCCGGAGGGATCCCAGGAGACCGAAGGGGCAGACGACAGATATGGCCAAACAGAACGTCGCGGAACAGTTCGTCGACATCCTGACCCGCGCCGGAGTCAAACGCCTCTACGGGGTCGTCGGCGACAGCCTCAACCCCATCGTCGACGCCGTCCGCCGCAACTCCGCCATCGACTGGATCCACGTCCGGCACGAGGAGACCGCCGCCTTCGCCGCCGGGGCGGAAGCGCAGATCACCGGCAAGCTCGCCGCCTGCGCCGGCTCCTGTGGGCCCGGCAACCTCCATCTCATCAACGGCCTCTACGACGCCCACCGCTCCATGGCCCCGGTCCTCGCCCTCGCCTCGCACATCCCGTCCAGCGAGATCGGCCTCGGCTACTTCCAGGAGACCCACCCCGACCGGCTGTTCGCCGAGTGCAGCCACTACAGCGAGCTGATCTCCAGCCCGAAGCAGATGCCCCGGCTGCTCCAGACCGCCATCCAGAACGCGGTCGGCCGCTCCGGCGTCAGCGTCGTCTCCCTGCCCGGCGACATCGCCGCCGAGCCCGCCCCGGAGCAGGCCGCCGAGACCGCCCTCGTCACGTCCCGGCCGACGGTCCGCCCCGGCGACGCCGAGATCGACCGGCTCGTCGAGATGATCGACGAAGCCGACAAGGTCACCCTGTTCTGCGGCAGCGGCACGGCCGGCGCCCACGCCGAGGTCATGGAGTTCGCCGGGAAGATCAAGTCCCCGGTGGGGCACGCCCTGCGGGGCAAGGAGTGGATCCAGTACGACAATCCGTTCGACGTCGGGATGAGCGGGCTGCTCGGATACGGCGCCGCCTACGAGGCCACCCACGAGTGCGACCTGCTGATCCTGCTCGGCACGGACTTCCCGTACAACGCGTTCCTCCCCGACGACGTGTTGATCGCCCAGGTCGACGTCCGGCCCGAACACCTCGGCCGCCGCTCGAAACTGGACCTCGCGGTGTGGGGCGACGTACGGGAGACGCTGCGCTGCCTCATCCCGCGGGTGCGGGAGAAGACCAACCGCCGCTTCCTCGAACGGATGCTGAAGAAGCACGCGGACGCGCTGGAGGGGGTGGTGAAGGCCTACACCCGCAAGGTCGAGAAGCACACGCCGATCCACCCCGAGTACGTGGCGTCCGTGCTCGACGAAGTCGCATCCGAGGATGCCGTGTTCACCGTCGACACCGGCATGTGCAACGTCTGGGCCGCCCGCTACATCTCACCCAACGGCCGCCGCCGCGTCATCGGTTCCTTCTCCCACGGCTCGATGGCCAACGCGCTGCCCATGGCGATCGGCGCGCAGTTCACCGACCGGAAGCGGCAGGTCGTGTCGATGTCCGGCGACGGCGGGTTCTCCATGCTGATGGGCGACTTCCTGACGCTGGTGCAGTACGACCTCCCGGTCAAGGTCGTCCTCTTCAACAACTCCTCCCTCGGGATGGTCGAGCTGGAGATGCTGGTCGCCGGACTCCCGTCCTACGGCACCACCAACAAGAACCCCGACTTCGCCGCCGTCGCCCAGGCCTGCGGTGCCTACGGCGTACGCGTCGAGAAACCGAAGGACCTCGCCGGGGCGCTGAAGGACGCCTTCAAGCACAAGGGCCCGGCCCTCGTCGACGTCGTCACCGACCCCAACGCCCTGTCCATCCCCCCGAAGATCAAGGCGGAGATGGTGACCGGGTTCGCCCTGTCCGCCTCCAAGATGGTGCTGGACGGCGGCGTCGGCCGCATGGTTCAGATGGCCCGCTCCAACCTGCGCAACGTGCCCCGGCTCTAGGGCCGTCGCCGGTCCGGCCGGTGTCAGGGGAGTTCCGGCCGGATCAGCGACGGCGAGGGGACCAGGTACGGGGCGGCCTGGCCCCCGGTTCAGGGGGCTGCTCGCGCCGCTATGGCAACGTCCAGGTCCTCCAACTGGGAAGAATCTCCGTGACGGTGGCGGCCTGGACGTCCAGGGCGGCGTTGCGGCGATGGCGCCGTGCCTCAGGGAGGTCGGCCCGCGCCAGCGCGTGGCGGCGGGCGTCCTCGTAGTGGTCGGCGTCCACGATGAAGACGTGTACGCCGGAGCCGCCGTGCGGGGTTCGGGTGGGAATGGTGGCAGACCAGAAAGGCATGGGAGGTCCTCTCGTCGGATGCTCCGGTGGTGAGGTGAGGTGTCAGGTCCCGTATCCCTCGGTGAGTGAGGTGGCGTCGCGCAGGAGCCGGACCCTGGCCTGTTCGACTTCCTCGGTGCGTGCCTCGACGGTGCGTCGGTGGGCCCGTAGGTCGTCGGCGGCTTGTGCGGCCAGTTTCCTGCGCTGCGCCGCCGAGGTGCCGCCCGCGCTGGTGCGGCTCTCGACGAAGTTCCGCGTGTCGAGGACGCCGGCCAGTTCCTCGGCCGAGTAGTGCCGGAAGTGCTGGTCGATCAGGTCCGCGCGGACGACGCCGTCGGTCGCGCCCGCGCTCTCGTGGGCGCTGATGAGGCGTGCCACGGCCTCGTGGGCGCCGCGGTAGCTCAGGCCCTGGGTGCGCACCAGGTCGTCGGCCAGCGCACTGGAGGTCGACCAGTGGCGTCCGGCGGATTCACCGAGACGGCCGGTGTGGACCTCGAGGGTGGCGACCGCCTCGGTGAGGAGGGTGACCGCACCGGCCGTGGCCTGGCAGTACGCGGGAATGCGGTTGTGTACATAGGCCTGGTCGGAGTCGGTGGAGGTGGCGAAGTGGAGGATCCCGAGCTGGCTGGCCCCCCAGCCGGCGGCATCACCCGCGAGGCCGCGTATCCGCTCCAGCGCGATGGGGTTCCGCTTCTGCGGCATCATGCTCGACGTGCCGCACAGCGAGGGGTGGAGGCGGACCATGCCGACTTCCGACGACGACCAGTAGAACAGGTCCGACGCGCACCTGCTGATGCCCGACAGCGTCAGTCCCAGGGCACCGGCGAGTTCGGCCCCGACGTCGACGGAGGACATTCCGGCGTCGCGTGCGTTGCGGACCGGCCGGTCGAAGCCGAGGTAGGCCGCGGTGGCATCGCGGTCGATCGGCCACGCGGTGCCGCTGTGCGCGGCTCCGCCCAGCGGGCACTCGTTGAGACGCTCGTAGACCTGGCTCAGACGCGCGAGGTTGCGTGAGAGGGGCCAGTAGTGGGCGTTGAAGTAGTGGCCCAGCGTGGTGGGCTGGGCGTGCTGCAGATGGGTGTAGCCGGGGGCGAGAACGTCGTCATGGTTCTCGGCCGCCTCCAGGAGCGCCTCGCCCAGACCGATGAGTGTGCTCATCACCGCAAGGGTGCCTTTCCGGTCCGCCATGCGCAGGCCGGTGGCGTTCTGGTCGATCCTGCGGCTCTCGGGTTACCGCGCCGCCCTCGCGCGCCACGCGGTCCCCGAACCGCACGACCTCGTGGTCACCGGCCTGACCAGCCCGCGGGAGATCAACGCGGCCGTCACCGAGCTGATGCAAAGGCCCGAGCCCCCGACCGCCGTGCTCGCCCTCAACCTCGGCATCAGCAGCGGCGTCCTGCTGGACCGCATCGTCAACCGCCGCGACACAGCCTTCGTCGCGCTCGACGAGAACGAGCTGTCCGCCGGACTGGGCATCTCGGCGATCACCAGAGACCCGTTCGAACTGGGCAGGCAGGCCGCCGTCCTGGCCCTCGAACGCATCACCGATCCGACGGCCCGTCCGCGCACCGTGACCCTGCCGAGCGTTCTCGTCCGACGCGGCTCCGGCGAACTGCCACCCCCGTCCGCCGTCGCCGCCGACGACGGCGTCCCGGCTGTCGTGGCCCATGAGGTGGTTCAGCCCGACGGCAGCGGAGTCGCTCGCGATTGAGTGTTCCGTCGGCGTCCGTCGGCCCGCGAGGGGGTGTGCCGGGACCGTCGCGATGTGGGCGTGGTTGGTCTTGGCGGTGGGTGTGGGCCGTCTCGGCGGTGGGTGTGGGGCGTCTCGGCGGTGGGTGGGCCGCCCTGGCGGGGCGTGGGCTGTCCCGGCGTGGGTGTGGGTCGTTCCGTGGGTGGATGTGGTGCGACTTGGCGGTGGAGGGGGCGTCCTCCCGCCGCGGGGTGGACGCCCCGTATCGGGCGGGAAACCGGGGGGAGACCGTCGTACTTCGGCCAACTTGAGTGGGCCGCCGCGCGGGGCGACCGGCCGTCCCGCGCCTTCGCCGGGTACGGAAGGATCGGCAGTCGGCCATCGGCAGTTCGTCCGATCTCCGGCGGTCAGGATCCGGCGCGGGACGTCTTCCGGCTACCCTCTTGTCCCCCGACCCTTCGGCGCCGTACTGCTCAGGGCCCGTGCAGCCGCGCCGCCCGTCCCGGCGAGATGGCCGAACATCCGGTCGTTGACGATCCGACATGACTGCCGCGTGCCCGACGGGGCATGGATCCCCGTGAACGTGTTCGAGCAGGAGGGGAACCGACATCGGCGCGCGGGCGGGGGTCATGGAGAGGCAGGCACGAGGAGGCGGTCCCAGCACGATCGGGGCCTTCTCGGCGAAGACGGTGGAGGACCAGGCCGAAGACGTCACGGAGCAGGTGCCGGCGCCTCAGTTGAGGCGCAGACTCGGGCGGGCCGACCTGCGGGCCGTGCCGGAAGCCCGCAGAGCCCTGCGGGAGTTGCTCGGGCAGTGGGGGAGGACCGCGCGAGCGGACGTGGCGGAACTGCTCACCAGCGAACTCGTCACCAACGCGATCGTCCACACCGACCACGACGCGGTCCTGACGGCCACCGTCGGACCCCGTGGACTACGGGTGGAGGTACGGGACTTCGTGGCCCGCAGGCCCCGCCTGCGCGTACCGGTCGCCGACGACGGTACGAACGGCAGAGGCCTGTTCCTGGTGCAGTCCCTCGCGGACGCCTGGGGAGTCAGGGCGCACGGCGTGGGCAAGGCCATCTGGTTCGAGCTGGAGGCCGAGGCGGCGTGAACGCGGCGGCCCGGAGAGAGAACAGAGGAACGGGGAGAGGGGCGCGGCCCGCAGGCCCCGCCCCTTCCCGGCGCTGTCTCTGAGCCGCTCGGTCAGCCGAACTGCTGCTCCAGGTCCTTGAGCTTGCGCTCCAGGGAGTCCAGACGCGGCAGAGCCTGCGTGTCGTCCTCCGCGGTGAGGTCGACGGTCACCGGGTCAGCCCCGTGGCGAACGGGCTGAAGGGAGGGACGCGAGCGCACGGGCAGTGGTTCCGGCGCGGATATGGCAGGCTCCGCGGAGACCTGCGAGGAGCCGCGATCCACCTGCACCTCCAGCTGCCGGCCGCCACCACGGCCGAGGTGGCCGCGGTGACCGCGGCTGATCGCCTTCAACTGGGCGCGCTCCACGCGCTGCTGGTCGCGCCGCCGCTGGCGGGCCTCGTCCTTCTTGCGCTTGTCGTCGCGCACCTCGTCGACGGCCTCGTCCAGGCTGCGCACACCCTCCAGAAGCATCAGCGACCAGGCTCGGTACGTCTCGCGCGGGGCGCGCAGCCAGCGCACGATACGGATCTGCGGCAGCGGGCGCGGCACCAGGCCCTGCTCGCGCAGGGCGGCCCGGCGGGTCTGCTTCAGCGCGCGGTCGAAGAGGACCGCCGCCGAGAGGGACATGCCGGCGAAGAAGTGGGGGGCGCCGTCGTGGCCGACGCCCCTGGGCGCGTGCACCCAGTTGAACCAGGCCGCGGCGAACGCGAACGTCCAGACCAGTATCCGGGAGCCGAGCGCCGCGTCACCGTGGCTGGCCTCGCGCACGGCGAGTACGGAGCAGAACATCGCCGCGCCGTCCAGGCCGAACGGGACGAGGTACTGCCAGCCGTTGGAAAGGCCGAGGTTCTGCTCGCCGAAGCCGACCAGGCCGTGGAAGGAGAGCGCGGCGGCGACGGCCGCGCAGCAGAACAGGAGGACGTAGGAGACGGTGCCGTAAAGGGCCTCTTTGCGTCTGCGGCGTTCCTCGTTGCGCTCCCAGGAATCATCCGCGCTCGTGTCTTTGACCGAGGAGCGCTTGCCGCGCGCGAGCACCGCCACCGCCGCCAGCATGCCCAGGAGAAGCACGGCGCCCGGAAGCAGCCAGTTCAGCGATATGTCGGTCAGTCTCATCTGGGTGGTCCCTTGCATTGGGATAGGGCGTAACGCCCGCCATAGTGGCCCAATCCCACCGGCCCTCAGGGGGTTTCGGGGCAAGAGGCCGCCAAGGAAGTGCAAGGGATTGCCCAGGACGGCATTCTGCTCGAACTGCCGCTTGAGGGGCAGGAGTTGAGTTCGAAGAAGAGTACCCGTACGGGTGGTTCCACGGAAAGTTTCCGTGACCGTGAGCAAGGTGTGAATCGGCTGCGCGCGAGTGGGTGGCCGGTTCCGCGATGATCCTACCGGGGTGGCGGGACTGCTCTGTCCCGGTCTGCCCGGTGTCGCCTCAACTGGCCGTGGCCAGCAGCTTGGTGACCCGGTCGGCGTCACAGGTGCGCGGGCAGGTGGCGCAGGTGTCCTCGGGGCGCAGGGTGTAGAACATGCAGCAGCTCGCGCGGTCCCGGGTGCGCAGCAGCTTCCCGTCGGGGCCGGTCAGTTCACGGAAGGCCGCCGTGCCCACGTACGGCTTGGTCGCGCCCGGCAGGAGCAGCTCCAGCTCGCGCATCGCGCGCCGCTCCTCGATCTCGCCGAGCAGCTGGGCGACGTACCAGAGCCCCTCGACGATCTCGTCCGTCGCCATACCCCACAGGGCCCGGCCGCGGCGCCGCATCCGGGGGCCGAAACCGGCCAGGACCGGCTCCAGGTGCTCCGCGACCGCCGACCGCACCTCGGCCCGCAGCGCCTCCTCGTCCGGGACGACCCGGGCGCCGGGCAGTGCGGCGGCCTCGTCGCCGGGCAGGCAGGCGAAACCGGACGGACGGACGGCCAGGTGGCCGACGGGGTGCGCGGGGGCGGTGCGGTCGTAGGAGACGTGCGTCACCGGGTAGCGGGGGACGCGGCGGTGCAGGAACCAGGGGACGGTGATCAGGAGGCAGGCGGACCAGGCGTACCGGTGCAGGCCGAAGCTGGCGATGACGTCGGGCCGTGCCTGCCGGCCGTAGTCCCGGCGTATCTGGGCGTCGTCCCAGGACAGGTAGGTGTCGAGGCCGGGGCCGGCTTCCGCGAGCGCGGCGGCGGTGATCCAGGTGCCGCCCTGGGGGGTTTCGTCCTCGGCGGTCAGCTCGGTGATGGCCAGCCCTGGGAGGACCTCGGCCAGACGGACGTACGCGCCGGAGAGGGCCGAAGGGGGCTGGGGCATGGGATCACCGGTCCGCGTCTGTTGAACGGGTCGTTTGGAGGTAAGCCTTACCTTACCGAAGATCGCTGGGATTTGAACTGACGGCCGGTGCGCTTATGGTGCTTGACGGACGAGTAACAACCCGCCGTAATGACCCCAAGTACCGATACGTCCCGGAGGAGGAGCCGAGCCGTGAAGCAGGGCGCGCAGGGCTCCGCCGGGGCGGAGGTGCCGAGGGCGGGGGTGCCGGGGGCGGAGCTGCCGGGTGGGCAGGTCCGGGTGCCGCAGCAGGGTGGGGCGGCGGATGCGGGTCGGGTGGGGCCTGGCGTCAGTGCCGAGGTGCGGGGGGAGCACACGCACAGTGAGCCCGCCCCGCCGGCTGCTCCGCGAGGCCGGCCCGTCGTTCAGCGGGCCTCGGTGCGCGGGCAGATCGTCGATGCGCTGCGGGCCGCGCTGGTTGCCGGGGATCTCAGGCCCGGGGAGGTGTACTCGGCGCCGGTGCTGGGCGAGCGGTTCGGGGTCTCGGCGACGCCGGTGCGGGAGGCCATGCAGCAGCTGGCCCTGGAGGGTGCCGTCGAGGTCGTGCCGAATCGCGGGTTCCGGGTGGTCGAGCGGGGGGCCCGGGAGCTGGCGGAGCTGGCCGAGGTGCGGGCGTTGATCGAGGTGCCGGTGATGCTGCGGCTGGCGCGGACGGTGCCGGCGGAGCGCTGGGCCGAGCTGCGTCCCCTTGCCGAGGCGACGGTCCGCGCGGCGTCCTCCGGCTGCCGCGCGACCTACGCGGAGTCCGACCGGGGGTTCCACCGGGCGGTGCTGTCCCTCTCCGGGAACGAGCAGCTGGTCCAGATCGCGGACGACCTGCACCGGCGGGCGCAGTGGCCGCTGGTGGGGAGCGGGCCGGGGATGCGGGGCAGGGCCGATCTGGTGGCGGACGCGCATGAACACACGGCGTTGCTGGACGCGTTGGCCGCCCGGGATCTGGACGTGGTGCGGTCGCTGGTGGGGGAGCACTTCGCGGGCGCGCGCTGAGTGGGGGTGCGCCGCCGTTTGCGCCTACGCGGTGGTGGTGGGTCGGGGCCGCGCCGGGGGGTGTCCGTCCTCGGAACAGCGCGATGGGCTTGCGAACCGACTGACTGTCCGTTGACGCGCCAACCGCTGCGGGCGGACACCCCCCGGCACGTCCCCTTCCGCGCGTGCGCGGCCGCGGGTGCGTCGTGGTTGCCCCAGCTGCGGGCAATCGTGCCTCCCCCAGTGCCTTGAGGGCCTGGGAGGTGCCCCCAGGGCGGCACGGGTGGGCGCAGCAGCACCCGCTCCGCCGGGCTGCGGACCCACCCGGCCTCAGCAAAAACGCCGGGTACCTCCCAGCACCGTCAAGCCGTCGCCGCCCCCGCCGCCGGCGGAGCCAACTGCCGCGCCAGCCACGTCGGCACACCCCCGAGCAACCGGAACAACCGCCGGGCCTCCTCCCGCAGGCGCGACGCCTCCGGCTCCGTCTCCGTGTCGGCGAGCGACACCAGCGCCGGCGCCGTACCGACGAGATAACCCAGCTCCTCCCGGATCCGCAGCGACTCCGCGAAACCGTGCCGGGCCTCCGCCAGCTCCCCCTCCCGCAACGCGAGTCCGGCCAGGTGCCGCCAGGTGAAGGACAGCAGCAACGGGTCGGACTGCGCCGTCGCCCCCGCGTGCGCGCGGCGGTACGCGGCCCGCGCCGCCTGCGGGGAACGCGTCAGGTTCTCCGCGAGCAGCCCGCGACGGAAGTCCAGCAGGGCCCGCTGCTCAGCCCCCGGAGGGACCAGCGCCGCGGCCCGCCCCAGCGCCGCCCGCGCCTCGTCGGCCCGGTCGCGCACCGCGAGCACGGTCGCGGCGTAGGCCAAGTACCCGCGTTCACAAGCGGCCGCGCCCCGCTCGTCGTCGCTGTGGGCCAGCGCCTCCGCCGTGCGCAGGGCGTCCTCGGCCTCCTCCCACCCCTGCTCCGTGTACAGACACCGTTCCACCAGCAGCGAGGCGCGTTGCAGCGCCGCCGCGGGGGTGGCCGGTGGCAGCAGGGCGGCCGCGTCGGACCAGCACGCGCGTGAGCGCAGCCGCCATACCGCGGTCTGGAGGGGATCGTCACCGGCGGTCGTTCCGTTACCAGACATGGCGGAATGCGCCACGTTGCCCTCCCCGAGCACGCCATCGAGCTGTTGAGTGGTGGCGGCATCTCAGCACGAATCGCGGGGCCGGGCCAAGAGGGTGGGTGAAGGATTTCACAAAGTCGTGGGACTGCGGGGCGTCTCGTGTTTGGGCCGGGACTCCCCGTGTCTCAGCTCATCCGCAGCGCCAGGAAGAAGTCCAGCTTGTCTTCGAGGCGGGACAGGTCACGGCTCGTCAACTGCTCGATACGGCCCACCCGGTAGCGCAGGGTGTTGACGTGGAGGTGCAGCCTGGAGGCGCAGCGCGTCCAGGAGCCGTCGCAGTCCAGGAACGCCTCCAGTGTGGGGATCAGCTCGGCGCGGTGGCGGCGGTCGTAGTCGCGCAGCGGGTCCAGGAGGCGGGCCGTGAAGGCGCGGCGGACGTCGTCCGGGACGAAGGGCAGCAGGAGGACGTGGGAGGCCAGTTCCTGGTGTCCCGCCGCGCAGACCCGGCCCGGCCGGGCCGCCGCCACCCGGCGGGCGTGGCGGGCCTCCTCCAGCGCGCCGCGCAGGCCCTCCGCCGAGTGCACGGCCGCGCTGACGCCCAGCGTGAGACGGCCGTCGTCGTTCAGGCCGGCCGTCAGGGGGTCCCGTACGGACTCCAGGAGCGCGTCCGCGAGGACGTCGCCCCCGGAGCCGTCGTGCTCCGTCGGGACGGCGGGGAGCGGGACGAGGGCGACGGCCTCGTCGCCCGTGTGGGCCACGGCGATGCGGTCGGAGTGCTCCGGGCCGGCCGACAGGGGGTCGACGAGGATCTCCTCCAGCAGGGCCTGGGCGACCGGGCCCTGCTCGATCTCGGCGCCGTCCCAGTCGACGCGGGCCACGACCACCTGCCAGTGCGGCGCGGCCCCGAGGCCGGGCAGCAGGACCGGGGCGGCCACCCGGAGGCGGGCGGCGATCTCCGCGGGGGCCGCGCCCGTCTGGACCAGTTCCAGGACCTCCTGGGCGAGGCGGCGGCGGACCGTGCGGGCGGCGTCGCGGCGGTCCCGCTCGACTGCGATCAGCTGGGTGACGCCGTAGAGCAGGTCGAGGCGCTCCTCCGCCCAGTCCCCGGCGTCCGCCTCGACGGCGAGCAGCCAGTCGGACAGGACGGTCTCGCGGGAATCGGACAGGACGGTCTCGCGGGAATCCGGGGCGGTCTGCGGTGCGCGGCCCGTCGAGCGGATGGGGAAGAGGGAGTAGGTGGTGCCGCCCAGGAGGACGCGGTACGGGGCGCGGCGGCCCGTGCGGGTGGCGGCCAGGTGTTCCGCCGCCAGCCGGCCGCACGCCTCGGCGGTGAGGGCGGGGCCCGACGCCTTCGGGCCCGCGATCAGACGGCCGGTGGGGGAGAGGACCCAGGCGCGCAGGTCCAGGTCGGAGCCCAGGAGGTCCAGGACGACGTCCGGGCCGCCGCCCGCCGGGCCGGAGGTCATCATCCGGCGGTGGCGGTCGACCACGGCCGCGAGGTCGCCCGCGCGCTCGCCGGAGACCTGCCGTACGACGTGCTCGGTGATGGTCGCGAACGCCACCGACTCGTGCACCGCGAAGAGCGGGAGGCGGTGGCGGGCGCAGGCCTCGACCAGGTCGTCCGGCACGTCCCCGAGTTCGGCCTCGCCCGCGGCGAGGGCCGTGACCCCCTCCTGCACCAGGATCCGCACGAACGGCTCCGAGTCCGCGGCGTCCCTCCGCCAGGCCAGGCCCGTCAGCACCAGCTCGCCGCCCGAGAGGTAGCGACTGGGGTCGCGCAGGTCGGTGGTCATCACCCCGCGCACGGTGCGGTCCAGCTCGTCCTCGCCGCCGAGCAGCTTGAGGCCCAGCGCGTCGGTGTCCAGCAGTGCGCGCAGCCGCATTTCTCGTCGCCGCCGTTCTTTGTCTCGAAATCCATGGTGGATCTTGCCGGTCCTGGCTGTGTCCCAGGTCACGCGGCTGTGTCGCGCGTTTCCACAGGAAAACGAGGAGGTTGCTGATGGCCTCCGTTCATACGAATCTACAAGATGACCGTCCTGGCCAGCCAACTCCTTCATGTTTTCCGTGACTGACCGCGCCGGAGCACCGGCCTGTGTACTGAGGCCATTACGCGTTGACAGCACAGGAACGAGCCGGGACCGCCGCACACGGATTGGCTCAATCTGAACGCCCCACGAGAAGACGAAGAAGAGAGCCGGTCATGGACTTCCTTCGCCCCGCCAGCTGGGAGGAGGCGCTCGCCGCGAAAGCCGAGCATCCCACCGCTGTGCCGATTGCGGGTGGCACCGACGTGATGGTCGAGATCAACTTCGACCACCGCCGGCCCGAGTACCTCATGGACCTGAACCGCATCGGCGACCTCTGCGAGTGGGAGGTCGGCGAGGAGAGCGTGCGGCTCGGCGCCTCCGTGCCGTACACGAAGATCATGGAGAACCTGCGCGCCGAGCTGCCGGGGCTCGCCCTGGCCTCGCACACGGTCGCCTCCCCGCAGATCCGCAACCGCGGCGGCGTCGGCGGCAACCTCGGCACCGCCTCCCCGGCCGGCGACGCCCACCCCGCCCTGCTCGCCGCGGGCGCCGAGGTGGAGGTGGAGTCGGTGCGCGGGGCGCGCCGCATCCCGATCGACGCGTTCTACACGGGTGTGAAGCGCAACGCGCTGGCTCCCGACGAGCTGATCCGCGCCGTGCACGTGCAGAAGGCCGACGGGCCGCAGCAGTTCTCCAAGGTGGGGACCCGGAACGCGATGGTCATCGCCGTGTGCGCCTTCGGACTCGCGCTGCACCCGCGGACGCGGACCGTGCGGACCGGCATCGGTTCGGCCGCGCCGACACCCGTTCGGGCCAAGGCCGCCGAGGAGTTCCTGAACGCCGCTCTGGAGGAGGGCGGCTTCTGGGACAACGGGAAGATCATCACCCCGTCGGTCGCCAAGCAGTTCGCGGACCTGTGCTCCGCCGCCTGCAACCCGATCGACGACGTCCGGGGCACCGCGAGCTACCGCCGCCACGCGGTCGGCGTGATGGCCCGCCGCACGCTGACCTGGACCTGGGAGTCCTACCGCGGCGCCCGCCGCACCACCGAGGGAGCTGCGTAATGCGCGTCAACTTCACGGTCAACGGCCGTCCGCAGGAGGCCGACGACGTGTGGGAGGGCGAGTCCCTGCTCTACGTGCTGCGGGAGCGGCTCGGCCTGCCGGGTTCGAAGAACGCCTGTGAGCAGGGCGAGTGCGGCTCGTGCACGGTCCGGCTGGACGGCGTGCCGGTGTGTTCCTGCCTGGTCGCCGCCGGGCAGGTGGAGGGCCGCGAGGTCGTCACCGTCGAAGGGCTCGCCGACTACGCCAAGCAGCGCTCCTGCGCGAGTGACGCGTGCGGTACGTCGTTGCAGAACGCCCAGCAGTGGGAGGCCAAGGGCACCGACTCGCAGACCGGCGAGGGCACCGAGCTCTCCCCGATCCAGCAGGCGTTCATCGACGCCGGCGCCGTCCAGTGCGGCTTCTGCACGCCGGGTCTGCTGGTCGCCGCCGACGAGATGCTGGAGCGCAACCCGACCCCGACCGACGCGGACATCCGCGAGGCATTGTCGGGCAACCTGTGCCGCTGCACCGGCTACGAGAAGATCATGGACGCGGTCCGCCTGGCGGCCGCCCGGCAGGGAGAGGCGGTCTGATCATGGCTTCCCCCAACGGATTCATGGCTTCCCCCAGCGGAACCCCCACGAAGATCACCCAGGGATCCCAGACCAAGGGCGGCATCGGCGAGTCCACGCTGCGCCCGGACGGCACCCTCAAGGTCACCGGCGAGTTCGCGTACTCGTCCGACATGTGGCACGAGGACATGCTGTGGGGCCAGATCCTCCGGTCGACCGTCGCGCACGCCGAGATCGTGTCCATCGACACCAGCGAGGCCCTGGCCACGCCGGGCGTCTACGCCGTGCTGACGTACGACGATCTGCCGACCGACGTGAAGAACTACGGGCTGGAGATCCAGGACACCCCGGTCCTCGCCCACGGCAAGGTCCGCCACCACGGCGAGCCGGTCGCGCTCGTCGCCGCCGACCACCCGGAGACCGCGCGCCGCGCCGCCGCGAAGATCAAGGTGGACTACCGGGAGCTGCCCGTCATCACCGACGAGGCCTCCGCGACCGCCCCGGACGCGATCCTCGTCCACGAGAACCGCGACGACCACCACGCCGGCCACGTGCCGCACCCGAACATCGTCCACCGCCAGCCGATCGTCCGCGGTGACGTGGCTCAGGCCCGCGAGCGGGCCGACGTGATCGTCGAGGGCGAGTACACCTTCGGCATGCAGGACCAGGCCTTCCTCGGCCCCGAGTCCGGTCTCGCCGTGCCGGAGGAGGACGGCGGCGTCCACCTCTACATCGCCACCCAGTGGCTGCACAGCGACCTGCGCCAGATCGCGCCCGTCCTCGGCCTGCCCGAGGACAAGGTGCGGATGACGCTGTCCGGCGTCGGCGGCGCGTTCGGCGGCCGCGAGGATCTGTCCATGCAGATCCACGCCTGTCTGCTGGCGCTGCGCACGGGCAAGCCCGTCAAGATCGTCTACAACCGGTTCGAGTCCTTCTTCGGGCACGTCCACCGCCACCCGGCGAAGCTCTACTACGAGCACGGGGCCACCAGGGACGGCAAGCTCACGCACATGAAGTGCCGGATCGTCCTGGACGGCGGCGCCTACGCCTCCGCCTCCCCGGCCGTCGTCGGCAACGCCTCCTCCCTGTCGGTCGGCCCGTACGTGATCGACGACGTGGACATCGAGGCCATCGCCCTCTACACCAACAACCCGCCCTGCGGCGCCATGCGCGGCTTCGGCGCGGTCCAGGCGTGCTTCGCCTACGAGGCGCAGATGGACAAGCTGGCGAAGGAACTCGGCATGGACCCGGTGGAGTTCCGGCAGCTCAACGCCATGGAGCAGGGCACGCTCATGCCGACCGGGCAGCCGGTCGACTCGCCGGCCCCGGTCGCCGAACTCCTGCGCCGCGTCAAGGCGATGCCGATGCCGCCGGAGCGCCAGTGGGAGTCCAGCGAGGGCGCCGACCTGCGGGAGCTGCCGGGCGGCCTGTCCAACACCACGCACGGTGAAGGCGTCGTCCGCGGTGTCGGCTACGCGGTCGGCATCAAGAACGTGGGTTTCTCCGAGGGGTTCGACGACTACTCGACCGCGAAGGTCCGGATGGAGGTCGTCGGCGGCGAGCCCGTCGTCACCGTCCACACGGCCATGGCCGAGGTCGGCCAGGGCGGTGTCACGGTCCACGCGCAGATCGCCCGCACCGAACTGGGCGTCACGCAGGTGACCATCAATCCGGCCGACACCCGGGTGGGCAGCGCCGGTTCGACGTCGGCCTCCCGGCAGACGTACGTCACCGGCGGTGCCGTGAAGAACGCCTGTGAGCTGGTCCGCGAGAAGGTGCTGGAGATCGGCCGCCGCAAGTTCGGCTCCTACCACCCGGCCTGGGCGACGGCCGAACTGCTCCTGGAGGGCGGCAAGGTCGTCACCGACGGCGGCGAGGTCCTCGGGGACCTGGCCGACGTCCTGGAGGACGAGGTCGTGGAGGTCGAGGAGGAGTGGCGGCACCGGCCGACCGAGCCCTTCGACCTGCGCACCGGGCAGGGCAACGGGCACGTCCAGTACTCCTTCGCCGCGCACCGCGCCGTCGTCGAGGTCGACACCGAGCTCGGCCTGGTGAAGGTCATCGAGCTGGCCTGTGCCCAGGACGTCGGCAAGGCGCTCAACCCGCTGTCGGTGCTCGGCCAGATCCAGGGCGGCACCGTACAGGGCCTGGGCGTGGCCGTCATGGAGGAGATCATCGTCGACCCGAAGACGGCGAAGGTGAAGAACCCCTCCTTCACGGACTACCTGATCCCGACCATCCTCGACACGCCGACCATCCCGGTCGACGTGCTCGAACTCGCCGACGACCACGCCCCGTACGGGCTGCGCGGCATCGGCGAGGCGCCCACCCTGTCGTCGACGCCGGCGGTCCTCGCGGCCATCCGGAACGCGACCGGGCTCGAGCTGAACCGGACTCCGGTACGGCCCGAGCACCTGACGGGTACGTCACTCTCCGAGGCCTGAGCAGGAGAGTTCCGTCCGGGGGACCGCGTCCCCCGGACCCCCTTCGTTCGCCTCGGGCCGTCCCCCGGGTCGTGCATCCCAACCCCCTATGAAACTTGGGAGTAGGCCCACATGACCCAGCAGTCACTGGAGCCGAGGACCACAGCCGAAGACGCGGGCGAAGGCACCCGCGTCCCGGCCGGACGGTCCTGGCTCGACCGGTACTTCCACATATCCCACCGAGGGTCCACGGTCGCGCGCGAAGTGCGCGGTGGCGTCACCACCTTCATGGCGATGGCGTACATCCTCCTGCTCAACCCCCTGATCCTGTCCGGCAAGGACGCGGCGGGCAACACCCTCGCGCAGCAGGGACTGATCACCGCGACCGCGTTCGCGGCGGCCCTCACCACCCTGCTGATGGGTCTCGTCGGCAAGGTGCCGCTCGCCCTCGCCGCGGGTCTGTCCGTCTCCGGGGTCCTCGCCTCCCAGGTCGCGCCCGAGATGACCTGGCCGCAGGCGATGGGCATGTGCGTGATGTACGGCGTGGTCATCATGCTGCTGGTCGTCACCGGCCTGCGCGAGATGATCATGAACGCGATCCCGCTCGCGCTCAAGCACGGCATCACCATGGGCATCGGCCTGTTCATCGCCCTCATCGGCTTCTACAAGTCCGGCTTCGTGCACCAGGGGCAGTCCACTCCCGTCACGCTCGGCCCGGCGGGCGAACTGGCCGGCTGGCCGGTGCTGCTCTTCGCCGGCACCCTGCTGCTGATCTTCATGCTGCAGGCCCGGAACATCCCGGGCGCCATCCTCATCGGCATCGTCAGCGGCACGGTCGTCGCCGCGATCCTGAACGCCGCGGGTGTCATCGACCCCAAGCAGTGGGCGGGCGGCGCCCCCGAGCTGCACGGCGGCGCGGTGTCCATGCCCGACTTCTCGCTCTTCGGGGACGTGGAGTTCGGCGGCTGGGGCGAGGTCGGCGCGATGACCGTCGGCATGATCGTCTTCACGCTGGTGCTGGCCGGGTTCTTCGACGCGATGGCGACCATCATCGGCGTCGGCACCGAGGCCAAGCTCGCCGACGACAAGGGCCGGATGCCGGGTCTGTCCAAGGCGCTGTTCATCGACGGGGCCGGCGGCGCGATCGGAGGCGTGTCCGGCGGTTCGGGCCAGACGGTGTTCATCGAGTCGGCCACGGGGGTCGGTGAGGGCGCGCGCACCGGCCTCGCCTCGGTCGTCACCGGTCTGTTCTTCGCGGCCTGTCTCTTCTTCACGCCGCTCACGGCGATCGTGCCGCAGGAGGTCGCGTCCGCCGCCCTCGTCGTCATCGGCGCGATGATGCTGATGAACGCCCGGCACGTGGACTGGGCCGACCGGGCCACCGCCGTCCCGGTGTTCCTGACGGTCGTCCTGATGCCGTTCACGTACACCATCACCACCGGTGTCGCCGCAGGCGTCATCTCCTACGTCGCCATCAAGACCGCCCAGGGCAAGGTGCGGGAGATCGGTGCCTTCATGTGGATCCTGACGGCGGTGTTCCTCGTCTACTTCGCCCTCAACCCGATCGAGAGCTGGCTGGGCGTCCACTGACGCCCGTCGCCCCAGCCGTGCAGCCTTAAGGAGACCGAGACAGATGCTGGACATCGCCGAGGAGCTGAACCGGTGGGTCGAGCAGGGCCGTGACTTCGCCGTGGCCACCGTGGTGGCCGTCGGCGGCAGCGCGCCCCGGCAGCCCGGCGCCGCGCTCGCGGTGGACGCCGACGGCACGGCGATCGGCTCGGTCTCCGGCGGCTGTGTGGAGGGCGCGGTGTACGAGCTGTGCGAGCAGGCGCTGCGGGACGGCGAGTCCGTCCTGGAGCGCTTCGGATACAGCGACGACGACGCCTTCGCCGTGGGTCTGACCTGCGGTGGCGTCATCGACATCCTGGTCACCCCGGTGCGGGCCGGCGATCCGGTCCGCCCGGTGGTCGCGTCCGCGCTCACCGCCGCAGCGCGAGGGGAGGCGGCGGCGGTGGCGCGGATCGTGTCGGGCCCGCGCGAACTGACGGGCCGGGCCCTGCTGGTCCGGCCCGACGGCTCCCGCGAGGGCGGCTTCGGTGCTCACCCGGAACTGGACCGCACGGTCACCGCCGAGGCGGGCGCCTTCCTGGACGCCGGCCGCACCGGCACCCTGGAGATCGGAGAGCAGGGCTCTCGTTGCGGAGCACCGCTCACGGTCCTGGTCGAGTCATCCGTTCCCCCGCCCCGGATGATCGTGTTCGGCGCGATCGACTTCGCCTCGGCCCTGGTCCGTATCGGCAAGTTCCTCGGCTACCACGTCACGGTGTGCGACGCGCGCCCGGTCTTCGCGACCCGGGCGCGCTTCCCGGAGGCCGACGAGATCGTCGTCGAGTGGCCCCACCGCTACCTGGAGCGCACGGACGTCGACGCGCGTACGGTCCTGTGCGTGCTGACCCACGACGCCAAGTTCGACGTGCCGCTGCTGAAGCTGGCGCTGCGGCTGCCGGTGGCGTACGTCGGTGCGATGGGCTCCCGGCGCACCCACCTGGACCGCAACGCGCGCCTGCGCGAAGTCGGCGTGAGCGAGCTGGAGCTGAGCCGGCTGCACTCGCCGATCGGCCTGGACCTCGGGGCCCGTACGCCCGAAGAGACGGCCCTGTCGATCGCGTCGGAGATCGTCGCGGCGCGGCGCGGCGGCAGCGGGGTATCGCTGACCGGGGCGCATACGCCGATCCACCACGCGCCGGGGCCGAAGACGGTCGACCGGATCGGGTCGGTGGCCTGAGGCCGGCTCAGCGGGCCACCCTCGGCTGCCGCCGGGGCGTCACGGACGTCTGAGCAAACGGTTCAGCGCCCGGCCGAACACGTACCGCGCCGAGAGCCGCAGCAGGCCGTCGAAGGCCGACGGCAGCAGCCGGATCCGGATCTCCTCCCGCCAGATCACACGGCTACGGCCCCCGGGCCCCGGCCGCACCTCCAGCTCCGCCCAGCCCAGCACCACCCGGCCCCGCTTCTCCAGGCGGCACATCCCCGGCGCCCCGTACTCCGGCGGCTGCCACACCGTGACCTCCATCGGGTCCTCGAAGGACAGCGGCCCGACACCCGACCGGGCCACGACGACCGTGCCCACGCGGGTCGGCTCGGGCGGAACCACGCTGACCGCCGTCAACGGCACCACGTCACCGTGCCGCCGCCACAGCGTGATCCGCCGCCAAGTCTCGTCGAGGGGAAGCGGGACCGTACGTACGAGCAGGATGTTCGCCACGCGACGATCGTAGGGACTCCCTGCCGCCAGGCGCTCCGCTCGTCCCCGCCTCACCCACCCGGCCCAGCCAGGGTCCGCCGCGCGGCTGACGAGAGCGCCGACTGCAGGTCCCCGCTCTCGGGCCTGCGGGATCACGCCACGAGAGGGTGCTTTGCCGCCAACGCGGGGTGATCCCGCCTCGGCACAAGACCGTTCACGCTACACAGAACGGAGTCGAGGTCCGGTATCACCAGGGGAGTTGTGGGCTGATGGGAGGTCCGAGCGCGTGGTGGTGACCGTCAACGTGGCTGTTCTGCTTGCCGTCAAACGTCGTCGTCCGGCTGCGTCGTCGCACTCAGGCCCGAAGCCGGTTCGACGAGAAGATGACCGTGGTCCTCTGCCTCACCCTGGGCGTGCTCATCGCTCCCACCGCCTTCGGGCAGACCATCCTGGATGTCGTCTCCCAACTCGTGGAGGGTCTGTCGCGGAGCGGTCAATGACCGCTACGGCGTCACCCGCGCCACCGCTCCCGTCTCCAGGGCCGCCCACACGGTGCCGTCCGGGGTCGTCGTGATGCCGTACGGCCCGGCGTCCCGGTCCGCCACGGCGAACTCCCGGACGACCGGAGTGTCGGAGTGCGACAACGGTGCTCCCTTCAGCGCTCTAGAGGGTGTCCGTAAGGTCCCGCCTGCCCACCGGGCGGACGACGGGACTTTGCGGACACCCCCTCGCACCCTCCCCGCGCGCGACGGCGGTCGCAACTCCTTTGTCCCGCCGGGGTGTCGACCCTCTGTCGGCCCTTCGGCCCTACCGGTACACCTTCCCCGGCTCCGCCCTCCCCGGTGCCAGCAGCTGCGGCACCGTCACGAACACATAGCCCCGTTCCTTGAGCGCGTCGATGATCCCCGGCACCGCCGGCACCGTGCCGTCGTAGATGTCGTGCAGCAGGATGATCCCGTCCCGGGACGCCTGGGCGAGGACGCGGCGGGTGATCAGGTCCGGATCGGTCGTCGTGTAGTCCTTCGCCGTCACGCTCCACAGCACCTCGGCGAGGCCCAGCTCGCGGCAGATCTCGTGGACGGTGTCGTCGGTGCGGCCCTGCGGCGGGCGCATCAAGGTCGGGCGCCGGCCGGTGAGGCGTTCTATCTCCTGGTTGGGGCGTTCGAGCTCCTCGCGTATCTCCTCGGGTCTGAGCCGGGTCAGGATCTTGTGGTCCCAGGTGTGGCTGGCCACCTCGTGACCCTCGTCCGCCATCCGCCGCACCAGCTCCGGGTACTTCTCGATGTGCCGCTTGCCGAGGAGGAAGAAGGTCGCCGGGACCTGTTTCTCCTTCAAGATGCCCAGCAGGCGTGCGGAGTGCTCGCTCGGCCCGGCGTCGAAGGTGAGCGCGATGCATTTCACCTCACGGCAGTCGACGGTGCCGAAGTGTGCTGCCCGGAGGTCCGCCGCCTGGGCGCGGACGGCGCTGGGAGCCGTGGTGTCGGGTCCCGAGCAGCCGCTCAGGAACAGTGTCAGGGCGGCGGTCGCCGCGAGTGTTCCGGCCGTTCGGAACGAGATCCCCGTTTTCTTCATCTTCTTGGTCAGAGAAGGCATGGCGGGACTATACACACTGTGTATACGTCCGGTTTATAGTGTTCCGTCCCCCCGCCTGGTTACTCGCGCCGATACGCAAGTGAATGCCAGCGGAAGGAGAGTCCCGTGAGCGGACGTGCCTGGCGCCGGGCCCTGGTGACCGGCGGGGCGGGTTTCGTGGGGTCCCATCTGTGCGCGCGGCTGCTCGACGCCGGCACGGAGGTGGTGTGCCTGGACAACCTGGCCACCGGCTCCCGCGCCAACGTGGCCGACCTGGAGCAGTGGCCCGGCTTCCGCTTCGTGCGCGGTGACGCCACCGACCCGGCGGTCTGGCGGGCGCTGCCCGGCCGGTTCGGCCTCGTCCTGCACTTCGCCTGCCCGGCCTCGCCCGCCGACTACCTGCGGCTGCCGCTGGAGACCCTCGACGTCGGCAGCACCGGCACCCGCCTCGCGCTGGAACGGGCCCACGCCGACGGTGCGCGCCTCGTGCTCGCCTCCACCTCCGAGGTGTACGGCGATCCGCTGGAGCACCCCCAGCGCGAGACGTACTGGGGCAACGTCAACCCGATCGGACCGCGCAGCGTCTACGACGAGTCCAAGCGGTTCGCGGAGGCCCTGGTCACCGCCCACCGCCAGGCGCGCGGCACCGACACCGCCATCGTCCGCATCTTCAACACCTACGGCCCCCGCATGCGTACCGGCGACGGCCGCGCCGTCCCCACCTTCATCGCGCAGGCCCTGGACGGCATGCCCCTGACCGTCGCCGGAGACGGCGGGCAGACGCGCTCCCTGTGCTACGTCGACGACACCGTGGACGGCGTCCTCGCGCTGGCCGCCTCCACCGAGACCGGGCCCGTGAACATCGGCGGCGGCGACGAGATCACGATGCTGGAGCTGGCCCGCCGGATCGTGGAGATCACCGGCTCCGCCTCCCGTATCCGGTTCGTGGACCGCCCCGTCGACGATCCGGCCCGGCGCCGCCCCGACACCCGGCTGGCCCGGGAACGGCTCGGCTGGCAGCCCCGCGTCGGCTGGAGCGAGGGACTCGAACGGACCATTGGCTGGTTCTCGCGCTCCGTGGCCGCCTGAGTGCGATTACAGCGTGAGTCTTTAGCGCTACATGAAGTGAAAAATCCGGCTATCAGGCGGGCAGTTGTCTCCAATTGTTTGAGACAGCCGCAGTGCGGCACTCGCCGAGACGCCGGAGTACGCCACACAGCTCGGGACGGAGCACATGCGCATCCTTGGTATCAACGCCTTGTTCCACGACCCAGCAGCAGCTCTGGTCGTCGACGGCCACACGGTCGCGGCCGCCGAGGAGGAGCGCTTCAGCCGGCGCAAGCACGGCAAGCGCCCGGTGCCGTTCTCCGCGTGGGAGCTGCCCGAGCTGTCCGCCCGCTGGTGTCTGGAGCAGGCGGGCCTGCGGCCCGGGGACCTGGATGCCGTCACCTACTCCTTCGACCCGAAGCTCGCCCGGCCCGCCCGCGACATGGGCCTGAACGACCCCTGGGACCCGCTGCGCCTGGAGTACGCGCGCCGCGCCCCCGAGTTCCTCGCCGAGGCCCTGCCCGGCCTCGACCCCGACCGGGTCGTCTTCGTCCCCCACCACGTCGCGCACGCCGCCTCCGCCGGGCCCGCCTCCCCGCACCCCGACAGCGCCGTCCTCGTCCTGGACGGCCGCGGCGAGGCCGCCTCCCACCTGGCCGGCCGCTACCGCGACGGCAAGCTCGACACCCTCGCCACGCAGGCGCTGCCCGACTCCCTCGGCCTGGTCTACGAGGAGCTCACCGAACACCTCGGGTTCCTGCGCAGCAGCGACGAGTACAAGGTGATGGCCCTCGCCTCCTACGGCACCCCGCGCTTCCTGCCGCAGCTGCGGCAGTACGTCCACCCCACCGGCCACGGCGGCTTCCGCGCCCACGGCGTCGACTGGGCCGCGTTCGCGCCGCCCCGCGCCAAGGGCGAACCCTGGAACCAGGACCACGCCGACCTCGCCGCGAGCACCCAGGCCGTCCTCGAAGAGGTCCTGCTGGAGCTCGTGCACTGGCTGCACCGCGAGGCCGGGGGCGAGGCACTCACGATGGCCGGGGGCGTCGCCCTCAACTGCGTCGCCAACTCGAAGATCGTGGCCAAGGGCCCGTACCGGGACGTGTGGGTGCAGCCCGCCGCCGGGGACGCCGGCACCGCGCTCGGCGGAGCCCTGCACCTCACCGCGACGGAGACCGGACAGGCCCACCCGATGCCCGGCGCCGCCCTCGGCCGCGGCTGGAGCGACGACGAACTGCGCGCCTGGCTCGACACGGCGGCGATCCCCTACGAGAAGCCCGACGACATCGCCGAGACCGTCGCCGAGGAACTGGCCCGCGACGGAGTCGTCGCCTGGTTCCAGGGCCGCAGCGAGTACGGGCCGCGCGCCCTCGGGCACCGCTCCCTGCTCGCCCACCCCGGCCGCGCCGAGAACCTGGAACGCCTCAACCACGTCAAGGGCCGCGAGGAGTTCCGGCCCGTCGCCCCGATGGTCCTCGCCGACCGCGCCGCCGACCTTTTCTCCGGCGGCCCGCTGCCCAGCCCGTACATGCTGTTCGTGCACGACGTCGCCAAGGAGTGGCGCGACCGCATCCCGGCCGTCGTGCACGTCGACGGCACCGCCCGCATCCAGACCGTCGAGGAAAGGCGCGAACCGCTGGTGGCGCGGATGCTGAGCGCCTTCGAGCGGCGCACCGGATTGCCCGTGGTCGTCAACACCAGCCTCAACACCGCCGGCCGGCCCATGGTCGACGACCCGCGCGACGCCCTGGAGTGCTTCGGCTCCGCGCCCGTCGACCTGCTGGCCATCGGCCCGTACGCGGTCCGCCGGGGGCGGGTGTTCGACGCGGGGAGGGCAGCGGCATGACCTCGTACGCCGTCGTCGTCCCCACCCTCGTACGGGACACCCTCGCCGACTGTCTCGCCGCGCTCGCCGCCGCGACCGGGCCGCGCCCCGAGCAGATCGTCCTCGTCGACGACCGGCCCGACCCCGAACCCGGAAAGCTGGAGCACCCGTTGAGCGTCCTCGGCGACCTGCGGGAGCGCACCCGCGTGCTCAGCGGCGGCGGGCGCGGGCCCGCCGCCGCCCGCAACACCGGGCTGCGGGCCGTGACCGCGCCGTGGACCGTGTTCCTCGACGACGACGTCCAGGTCGGACCCCACTGGGGCGACGAGCTGGCCGAGGACCTCGCCGAGGTGACGCCCGACATCGCCGGCGTCCAGGGCGACATCAGCGTCCCGCTGCCCGGCGAACGCCGCCCCACCGACTGGGAACGCGGCACCGCCGGACTCGCCCGCGCCCACTGGATCACCGCCGACATGGCCTACCGCACCGACGCCCTCAAGCAGGTCGGCGGCTTCGACGAACGCTTCCGGCGCGCCTTCCGTGAGGACGCCGACCTCGCGCTGCGCCTCCTCGACGCGGGCTGGCGCATCCGGCAGGGCCGCCGCACCACCCGCCACCCCGTGCGCCCCGCGTCCCGCTGGGTGTCCGTGCGCCAGCAGCGCGGCAACGCCGACGACGCCCTCATGCGGCGGCTGCACGGACCCGACTGGTGGGACAAGGCGGTCGCGCCGCGCGGCCGGATCCGCAAGCACGCGGCGATCACCACCGCGGGCGTCGCCGCCTGCGCCCTCGCCGCCACCGGACACGGCCGGGCCGCCGCGGCCTGCGCGCTCGGTTGGGCGGCCGGAACCGCGGAGTTCGCCCGGGCCCGCATCGCGCCCGGCCCGCGCACCCGCGAGGAAGTGACGACCATGCTGGCGACCAGCGTGCTCATCCCGCCCGCCGCGACCTGGCACCGGCTGACCGGCGCCCTGCGCCACCGCCACGCCCCCTCCTGGCAGGAGGTGGCACGATGAGCCCGGTCAAGGCCGTGCTGTTCGACCGCGACGGCACCCTCGTCCACGACGTCCCCTACAACGCCGACCCCGACCGCGTACGCCCCGTCGACGGCGCCCGCGAGGCGCTCGCCCTGCTGCGTGCACGCGGCATCCGCACCGGCGTCGTAACCAACCAGTCCGGTGTGGCGCGCGGGCTGCTCACCGAGGCCGACGTCCGCCGCGTCAACCACCGCGTCGATGAACTCCTCGGCCCCTTCGAGGTGTTCGCCGTCTGCCCGCACGGCCCCGACGACGGCTGCCACTGCCGCAAACCCCAGCCGGGCATGGTGCTGTGGGCGGCCGGGCGGATCTGCACCAACCCCGCCGACCTCGTCGTCATCGGCGACATCGGCGCCGACGTGGAGGCCGCCCGCCGCGCCGGCGCCCACGGCATCCTCGTCCCCACCGCGCAGACCCGGCCCGAGGAGACCTCGGACGCGGACCACGTCGCCCCGGACCTGCTGACGGCCGTCCGCGCCGTACTGGACGGACCGCCCAAGGGCCGCGTCCTCGCCGACGAGCGCCCGATCCAGGAGGCCTACACGGCCGCCCCGGGGCAGGGGAGGCACGCGTGAAGGCACTCGTCACCCGGCTCGACAGCTTCGGCGACGTCCTGCTCGCCGGACCCGCCATCCGCGCGGTCGCCGCCCGCGCCGACACCGTCACCCTGCTGTGCGGACCGCGCGGCGCGCCCGCCGCCCGGCTGCTCCCGGGCGTCGACGACGTCCTCGTGTGGGACGCGCCCTGGGTGGGCCTCACGCCCCCGCCCGTCGGCCGCGGCGAGGTCGAGCTGCTCATCGACACCATCGACGCCGACACGGCCCTGATCCTGACGTCCTTCCACCAGTCCCCGCTGCCGACCGCCCTGCTGCTGCGCCTGGCCGGCGTGGACTTCATCGCCGCCGACAGCGAGGACTACCCCGGCTCCCTCCTCGACGTACGCCACCACCGCGCCCCGCACGCCCACGAGGTGGAGGCCGCGCTCGACCTCGCCGAGGCCGCCGGGTTCCCGCCGGCCGACGACGGCCGGCCCCGGGTGCTCCCGCCGCCCGCCACCGCCGGGCTCACCGGCCCGGAGCCGTACGTCGTCCTGCACCCCGGCGCCAGCGTCCCCGCCCGCGCGTGGAGCCCCGGGCGCTGCGCCGAGGCGGTGTGCGAACTGGCCGCCGCCGGGCACCGCGTGGTGGTGACCGGCGGCGCGGGGGAGAGCGACCTGACCGCGTACGTCGCGGGCTCGCACGCCCTCGACCTCGGCGGCCGCACCGGGGCCGCGGAACTCGCCGGCGTCCTCGCGGGTGCCACCGTCGTCGTCACCGGCAACACCGGCCCCGCCCATCTCGCCGCCGCCGTCGGCACCCCGGTGGTGTCCCTGTTCTCCCCGGTCGTCCCCGCCGAGCGCTGGCGGCCGTACGGCGTCCCGTACGTGCTGCTCGGCGACCAGGACGCCCCGTGCGCGGACAGCAGGGCACGGGAGTGCCCCGTGCCCGGTCATCCCTGCCTGGACACCGTCACCGCGCACGACGTGGTGACCGCCGTCGAGAAGCTGATGGGGGAGGCGGCATGAGGATCCTGCTCTGGCACGTGCACGGCTCGTGGACCACCGCGTTCGTGCGGGGACCGCACACCTACGTCGTGCCCGTCACGCCCGACCGGGGCCCCGACGGGCTCGGCCGGGCCCGCACCTGGGACTGGCCGGACTCGGTCGTCGAAGTGCCGCCGGAGCGGCTGCGGGACGAGGACATCGACGTCGTCGTGCTGCAACGCCCGCACGAACTCGACCTGGTCGACCGGTGGCTGGGCCGCCGCCCGCCGCTGGTGTACCTGGAGCACAACGCCCCGCACGGTGACGTGCCCGACACCCGCCATCCGGCAGCGGACATCCCCGGCGTCACCCTCGTCCACGTCACGCACTTCAACCGGCTGATGTGGGACGCGGGTTCGACGCCCAGCACCGTCATCGAGCACGGCATCGTCGACCCCGGGCCGCTGTGGACCGGGGAGCTGGAACGCGCCGCCGTCGCCGTCAACGAGCCGGTCCGGCGCGGCCGTACCACCGGCACCGACCTGCTGCCGGCCTTCGCCGAAGCCGCCCCGCTGGACGTCTTCGGCATGGGCACCGAGGGCCTCGCCGGCCACCTCGGCATCCCCGCCGAGCGCTGCCGCTCCCACGAACTCACCCAGGCCGAACTCCACGCGGCCATGGCGCGGCGACGCGTCTACGTCCACCCCGTGCGCTGGACCTCCCTCGGCCTGTCCCTGCTGGAGGCGATGCACCTCGGCATGCCCGTGGTCGCGCTCGCCACCACCGAGGTCACCGAGGCCGTACCGCCCGGCGCCGGAGTGGTCTCCAACCGCATCGACGAACTGACCCGCGCCGTACGGAACTTCGTCGCCGACCCGCTGCACGCGCGCATGGTCGGCGAGGGAGCACGGGCGGCGGCGCTCGCCCGCTACGGGCTGTCCCGCTTCCTGGACGACTGGGAGCGGCTGCTGAAGGAGGTGGCCCGATGAGGATCGCCATGGTCTCCGAGCACGCGAGCCCCCTAGCCGCGCTCGGCGGCGTCGACGCAGGCGGCCAGAACGTGTACGTGGCCCGCCTGAGCGAGGAACTGGCCCGGCGCGGCCACGACGTGACGGTCTACACCCGTCGCGACGCCGCCGGCCTGCCCGACCGGGTGCCGCTGCCCGGCGGGGCCGTCGTCGAGCACGTGCCCGCCGGGCCGGCCGAGCCCGTCCCCAAGGACGAACTGTTCCCGTACATGCCCGACTTCGGCGCCTGGCTCGCCCGCGCCTGGGCCCACGAGCGGCCGGACGTGGTGCACGCCCACTTCTGGATGTCCGGCATGGCCGCGCGGATCGGCGCCCAGCCGTACGGCGTGCCCGTCGTGCAGACCTTCCACGCCCTCGGCACCGTCAAGCGCCGCCACCAGGGCCGGCTCGACACCAGCCCGCCCGAACGCGTCGGCATCGAGCGGCAGATCGGCCGCGGCTGCGCCCGCGTCCTGGCCACCTGCACCGACGAGGTGCACGAACTGGCCGAGCTGGGGGTGCCGCGCCGCCAGGTGTCCGTGGTGCCCTGCGGGGTGGACGCCGAGCACTTCCGGCCCGGGGTACGGTCCGACGGCGTCCCGGCGCGCCGGGAGCGGCACCGGCTCCTCGCCTGCGGCCGGCTCGTCCCGCGCAAGGGCTACGACCAGGCCGTACGGGCCCTCGCCCGGATCCCGGACGCCGAACTCCTCATCGCGGGCGGACCCGCCGCCGACCGGCTCGCCGACGACCCCGAGGCACGACGCCTGCGGCGGCTCGCGCGGAGCACCGGCGTGGCCGACCGGGTCCGGCTGCTCGGCGCGGTCGACCCGGACGGCATGCCCGCCCTGACCGGCAGCGCGGACCTGGTGCTGTGCACCCCGGTCTACGAGCCGTTCGGCATCGTGCCGCTGGAGGCGATGGCCTGCGGCGTGCCCGTCGTCGCCACCGACGTCGGCGGACACCGCGACAGCGTCGCCGAGGGCACCACGGGCCGGCTCGTCCCCCCGCAGGACCCCGAGTCCATCGCCGCCGCCGTACGCGAACTCCTCGCCGACGACGCACTGCGCCGCCGCTTCGGCGGCGCCGGACGCGACCGCGTCCTCGCCCACTACACCTGGCGGCGCGTCGCCGACGGCGTGGAGCAGGTGCACCGCCAGGTCCTCGCCGGACACGCACAGCAGAAGGAGGTGGCGTGATGACCGTGCACCCGCCCGTCACCGTGCACTGCGACGAACTCCAGGACGCCCTGACCGCGTTCCGCGCCTCGGCGCACATCACCCAGCGGTGGGGCGAGCACCTGGCGGCCGTGCTCACCGGCGGCGGCCGGCTGCTGGCCGCGGGCAACGGCGGCAGCGCGGCCCAGGCCCAGCACCTGACCGCCGAACTCGTCGGCCGCTACCGCGACGACCGGCCCGCCTTCTCGGCGATCGCCCTGCACGCCGACACCTCCAGCACCACCGCCATCGCCAACGACTACGGCGTGGACGAGGTGTTCGCCCGCCAGGTGCGCGCCCACGGCCGCCCCGGAGACGTCCTGATGCTGCTGTCCACCAGCGGAGCCAGCGCCAACCTGCTGTCCGCCGCGGACGCCGCCCGCGCGGCGGGCGTGCGGGTGTGGGCCCTCACCGGCCCCGCGCCCAACCCGCTGATGGCGGGCAGCGACGAGTCCCTGTGCGTCGATGCGCCGACCGGGGCCACCGTGCAGGAACTCCACCTGGTGGCGGTGCACATGGTGTGCGAGGCGTTCGACGCGGCGGTGGAGAACGGGACCTGGCGCAGGCACGACGTCGGCCGGCGGGACGGCGACGGCCGGCAGGACGGGCCCGGCGGCCCGCGTAACAGTGACGGCCGGTGGCTCGACGGCAGCGGCGGCATCGGCGGCCGGCGGAACGGGCACGGCGGCCGGCGGGACGGCGACGGCCGGTGGCGTGACGGCGGTGACCCGTGGCGCGACGGCGACGGCAGGAGGTGACATGAACGGCAAGGCACCCCTCGTCGTCGTCGGTGACGCGCTGCTGGACCGGGACGTGACCGGCCGCGCCGAACGGCTCGCGCCCGACGCGCCCGTGCCGGTCGTCGACGACTGCGGGGAGCGGACCCGGCCCGGGGGCGCGGCACTCGCCGCCTACCTCGCCGCCCGCGACGGCCGTGACGTCACGCTGGTGGCGGGAGTGGGCGACGACCCGGCCAGCCGCGCGCTGCGCCGCCTCCTGGAACCCTGGCTCACCCTCGTCCCGCTGCCCCTGACCGGCCCGCTGTCCGAGAAGACCCGCGTCCTCGCGCAGGACCGCCCGGTGGTCCGGCTGGACCGCGGCGCGGGACGCACCCGCGAGGCCACCCACGCCGCCCGGGAGGCCGTCCGCTCCGCGCCCGCCGTCCTGGTCTCCGACTACGGCCGCGGCACCGCCGACGCCCTGCGCGACGTCCTCGCCGCCCGCCCGCCGCTGGTCTGGGACCCGCACCCGCGCGGCGGCGCGCCCGTGCCCGGCACCCGGCTGGTGACCCCGGCCGAGAAGGAGGCCCACGGCCTCGCCCCGCAGGACGGCACCGACCGCCGCGACCTGCACGCCGCCGCCCACAGCGCCGCCGCCCTCGTACGGCACTGGCGGGCCGCCGCCGTCGCGGTCACCCTCGGTTCCCGCGGCGCCCTGCTGTCCTACGGGGAACACCCGCTGCTCGTCCCCGCGCCCGCCGCGCACCCCGGCGACAGCTGCGGGGCCGGGGACCGCTTCGCCGCCACCGCGGCCGGGCTGCTCGCCGACGGGGTCCTGGTCGCCGAGGCCGTCGAGGGCGCCGTCGCCGCGGCGAGCGGCTTCGTCGCAGCCGGGGGAGCGGCCGCCGTACCCAGCGCGGACGCCGCACCGGCACCGCCGCCCGGCGACGACGACCCGTACGCCCTGGCCGCCCGGATCCGCGCCGCCCACGGCACCGTCGTCGCCGCCGGCGGCTGCTTCGACCTGCTGCACGCCGGCCACGTCGGCCTGCTCCAGGCCGCCCGGCGGCTCGGCGACTGCCTAGTGGTGTGCGTCAACTCGGACGACTCGGTACGCCGCCGCAAGGGTGGTGGCCGCCCGGTCAACCCGCTCGCCGACCGGGTCCGGGTCCTGCGCGCGCTGGCCTGCGTCGACGCGGTCGCCGTCTTCGACGAGGACACCCCCGAACGGCTCCTGGCCGACCTGCGCCCCGACGTCTGGGTCAAGGGCGGCGACTACGCGGCCGCCGACCTGCCGGAAGCCGCCCTCCTCCAGAAGTGGGGCGGCCAGGCGGTCCTCCTGCCCTACCTCGACGGCCGCTCCTCGACGGCCCTGATGGAACGGGCGGCGGAAGGAGCACGATGACCCACCCGATGAGCCCGGTCGCGGGGGCGGACACCGAGGGCACGCGGCAGTCTGCTGCCATGACACCGGACACGGCACCCGAACCGACGTCGCCCCGCCTCCTCGTCCTGCGCGCCCTGGGCCTCGGCGATCTCCTCGCCGGGGTCCCCGCACTGCGCGCCCTGCGGCGGGCCTACCCCGGATACGAGCTCGTCCTGGCCGCGCCCGCCGAGCTGGGCCCGGTGGCCGAGGCGACGGGGGCCGTCGACCGGCTGCTGCACGCCTCCGCGCCGGGGCGGGGCGTGCCGCGCGCGCTCGACTGGAGCGGCCCGCCGCCGGACGTCGCCGTCGACCTGCACGGCAACGGACCCCCCAGCCACCGCCTCCTGATGGGGCTGCGTCCGCTGAAGCTGCTCGCCTTCGCCCACCCGGACATGCCCGAGATCGACGGCCCGCCCTGGTACGCGGAGGAACACGAACGCGACCGCTGGTGCCGGCTGCTCCAGTCGTACGGCATCGACGCCGACCCGGCCGACCTGCACCTGCCCCGGCCGAGCACCGCCTCCCCGGCACCCGGCGCGGTCGTACTGCACCCCGGCGCCGGCTCACCCGCCCGCTGCTGGCCCGTAGAGCGGTACGCGGCCGTCGCGGACGCGCTGCGCGCCCGGGGCCTGAGGGTCGTGGTGACCGGCGGCCCGGACGAGAGCGACCTGGTGGCCCGGCTCGCCAAGCAGGCCGGTCTGCCCGACACCGACGTGTTCGGCGGCGGCCTCCCGTTCGGCCGGCTGTCCGCCCTCGTCGCCGACGCGTACGCCGTCATCAGCGGCGACACCGGCATCGCCCACCTCGCCGTCGCCCACGCCACCCGCTCCGTCACCCTCTTCGGCCCGGTCGCACCGAGCCGCTGGGGCCCGCCGCCCGGCCCGCGCCACCGCGCCCTGTGGTACGGCCCGGAGGGCGACCCGCACGGCCGCCGCCCCGACCCCGCGCTGCTGCGCATCACCCCCGACGACGTCCTGCGCGCCGTCGACGAACTTCCCGGCACCCGACACCCGTGAGGGGCACCGCACGATGACCATCCCGTACCCGGACGCCACGCCCGTCGGCATCGTCATCGCCACGCGCAACCGCTGCGCCACCCTCGCCGAGGCCCTGAGCCACCTCGTCGCCCTCCCCGAACGACCCAGGATCCTCGTCGCGGACAACGCCTCCACCGACGACACCCGCGTCATGCTCGCCCGCGACTTCCCGCAAGTCCAGGTCCTGGCGCTGCCGTTCAACCACGGCGCCCTGGCGCGCAACCACGGTGCCCGTGCCCTGGACACGCCCTACGTGGCGTTCAGCGACGACGACTCCTGGTGGGCGCCCGGCGCCCTGACCAGGGCAGCCCGCCTGTTCGAGGAGCATCCGCGGCTCGGCCTCATCGCCGCCCGCACCCTCGTCGGCCCCGCCGCCGACCCCGACCCGCTCAACGAGGTGCTCGCCGCCTCGCCCCTCGGGCCGGCCACCGACCTGCCCGGCACCCAGGTCCTGGGCTTCCTGGCCTGCGCCTCCGTCGTCCGCCGCAGCGCCTATCTCGACGCGGGCGGCTTCCACCGGCTGCTGTTCTTCGGCGGTGAGGAGACCCTCCTCGCCTACGACATGGCGGCCCGCGGCTGGGGCGTCACCCACTGCCCGGACATCATCGCCCACCACCACCCCGCGCCCTCGCCCCGCTCCGGCCGGCCGGTCGTGCAGCGCCGCAACGAACTCCTCACCGCCTGGCTGCGCCGCCCCGTGCCCTACGCACTCGCCCGCACCCGGGCCCTCGCCGCCGAGGCCCGGCACGACGACCACGCCCGGCAGGCCCTGCGCGGGACGCTCGCCCGGCTGCCCGCGGCCCTGCGCGCCCGCAGGCCGCTGCCGCCGCACGTGGAGCGGGCCGCGCGCCTGCTGGAGGGAGCCGCCGCATGACCGACCCCCGTACCACCGTCGTCGTCATCACCCACAACCGCCGGCGGGAACTGCTGCGCACGCTCGACCGGCTCGCCGAACTGCCGGAGAAGCCACCGGTGATCGTCACCGACAACGGCTCCACGGACGGCACGGCCGACGCCGTCGCCCGCCATCACCCGTGGGTCCGGCTGCTGCGGCCCGGCCGCAACCTCGGGGCCGTGGGCCGCAACCTGGCGATCCGGCAGGTCCGTACGCCCTACATCGCCTTCTGCGACGACGACTCCTGGTGGGCACCGGGATCGCTGGCGGGGGCCGCCGACCTGCTCGACCGGTACCCGGCCGTGGGCTCGGTCACGGCCCGGATCGTCGTCGAACCGGACGGCACCGACGACCCCATCGTCGAGGAACTGCGCAACTCACCCGTCCCCGGCCCTGATTGGCTGCCCGGACCGGCCCTCGGCTCGTTCCTCGCCGCCGCGACCGTGCTGCGCACCGACGCCTTCCGGGCGGCGGGCGGCTTCCATCCGCGGCTGTGGCTGGGCGGCGAGGAGGAGCTGCTCGCCGCGGACCTGGCGGCCGACGGATGGTGGCTGACGTACGCCGACGACCTGGTGGTGCACCACCACCCGTCCGTGGCCCGGGACGCCACCCTGCGCCGGTCCCACGGCATCCGCAACACCCTGTGGTTCACCTGGCTGCGCCGCCCGGCCGGTCCCGCCCTGCGCCGGACCGTGGACCTCGCCCGCACCGTGCCGCGCGACACCGCGTCCCTGCGCGCCTTCGCCGAGGCCGCCGCCGCCCTCCCGTGGGTGCTGCGCGAACGCCGCGTCCTCCCGCACGAGGTCGAGTCCCGCCTGCTCCTGCTGGAACCGGCCCAGCGCGCCTCGAAGGCCCGCCGCTACACGGGCTGATCAGGCCTCCCTTACACGGGCTGATCAGGCCTCAATGGCGGGTCCCGGCACATGAACAGGCCCCACACATCAACAGGCCCCGTACGTGTCCGGACCGGTCCGGCGTACGGGGCCTGTTCACGTGTGGGGCGGGCCTGGCTCGGCCCGGGATCAGCGATCAGCCGGAACTCTCCGGGCGTTCGCCCTTCGGGCCCCGGCCGCGCTCGGTGCGCGGACCGCTGCTGCGCCACGCCTCGCCTTCCTGCAGTTCCTCGTTGGCGACCGCGTTGGCGTCCTGGTCGGAGATCCCGGACTGCTCGGCGTCCTTGCGGAGCCGGGCCCGCCGGGTGTCGTACTTCTTGCTTCCGGGTTCTGGCACGACGCCTCACCTCCTGCCGACCGGGTCCCCGGTGCCCCGGGGGCAAACCGCTCAGCCCCCGCACCACCGGCACATCAGCCGGAACAGGGCGAACAGCGTCGGCGGCCAGAGGGCGGCGAAGGCCCAGATCACCCCCGGCTCGGAGGTGACGATCCCGGCCACCATCAGCCCGGCCGACACCGCGAGCGGGACCGCCACGGTCAGGACGCGGGGGCGGTAGGAGCCGAGGCGGGCCAGCATTCGGGCGGGGTCGGGGCGGCGGCTCAGTCGCAGGGTGCGCAGCCGGCGGTCGAGGCGGCGGTCGCGGCGCAGCGCGCGTTCCATCTCGTCGAGGATGCGCTGCTCGTTCTCGGGAAGTCGGCCGATGGACACGCGCTTTCTCCTTCCGGGCGGCCGGACCGTCTCTCCTCCCGGGGGGACGTACCACGGGGACGTACAGGCGGGGGACGTGCGACGGGGGACGTTCAAGCGGGTGCCCCGTGAAACCCGGGAACTAACCGGGGACCGGCCGCGCCAGCGCCTCGACGAGCCGGTCCGCGCTGTCCGGCACGGTGCCCTCACGGAACCCGTCCCGGATCTGCCGGGCGGCGACCCGGCCGCCGGTCAGACACCAGTCCCACCAGCGGTCCAGCTGCTTCACGTCGAGCCGCTCGGCGGGCACCAGCGCGGGCCAGCCGCAGGCCCGGGCCTGCGCGGTCATCTTCGCGCCGCCTTCGACCGGGTCGACGGCCAGCACCGGGGTGCCGACCCGCAGCGCGATGACCAGCCCGTGCAGCCGGTCGGTGACGACGAGGTCCAGCCGGGCCAGCACGGACTGGAGCTGCGCGGGGGTGGCACTGAGATGCCAGTCGTGCGTGTCGAGCCGCGTCTCCAGCTCCAGCCGGCCGCAGTCCTTGCCGGCCAGCCAGCGCGTCACCTCCTCGGCGACCTGCGCGTGCCGCCGCAGCTCCCCGTACTCCTGCTGCCCGTGCGTGAGGATCACCCCGACGACCGGCCGGGCGGGCGCGTCCGGGGCGCGGGCCGCGAGGTCCTCCACCGGCTCGCTGTCCGGCCCGTCCCGGGGCAGCACCCGGTGGAAGCCGGTCACGGCCGGGCTGGCGGGGTCGATCACCGAGGTGCCGACGGCGATCCGCACACAGTGCGCGAACCGCCGGTGCAGCTCCTCGATCTGCGGCCCGTGCAGCGGGCCGCACACGAACACCAGGTGGGAGTAGTCCTCCGGCCACAGCCGGTCCAGATGCAGGGCCTCGGGCCGGAAGCCGGGACTCCAGGCGACGTCGTAGGGGATGCCCGTGCCCAGCAGTACGTCTTCCACCCGGCGCAGGGCCAGCACGTCCCCGGCGGTCGCCTCCCCGTCCCGGAAGCTGAACCACCCGGTCAGCAGAACCCTGCGCGGTCGCATGCCGTCTTGAATGTGCACACGCCCTGAGTGCCCGCCCATCGGCAAGACAATCAGGGCATTACGGGCGACGGCTCCCTGGTCACTCGGCGTAGAAGGTGGCGTCCGCGCGATCGGTCGCCGTGCTCACCGCCTGCACGTTCAGCAGGTACTCCCAGTGGCGGACGTATCGCCCCGGGTAGTTGTACGACTCGTAGGAGACGCCCGCCGGGTCGGCCAGCCCGGCGCGCCGGTGGAAGGTGGCGTCGGACGCGAACTGCGCGCTGCCGTCGTTCTTCTCCAGCCACACCTCGAAGTTTCTGTGCCGCAGGTAGTAGCCGGGGAGGTTCGCCGACTCCAGCGAGACGGTGCCGCTGCCGGCCAGTCCGGGCACGACCCGGAACTGCGAGTCGGCGAGCTTGGTGACGTTCGCCTCGATCCGGGCCCGGTAGTCGTAGTGGCGTATGAACCGGTCCGGGAGGTTGTACGAGGAGAAGCGCTGCGGGGTGGCGCCGTCGGCCACGGGGATGCCGAAGTTCGGGGTGCCGTCGGCGTTCCAGTAGACCTTCTGCACACGGGTGCGGCGGTTGGGGTCGTTGAGCGGGTCGCCGCTGATGTCCTTGTAGCCGCGGTCGTGGTAGACGAGGATGTCGCTCTTTCCGTCCTCCGACACGGTGAAGGAGTTGTGGCCCGGGCCGTACTGGCTGGTCGCGGCGCTGCTGGCGAACACCGGGGTGGGGCTCTTGCTCCAGGACGCCTGGCTGAGCAGGTCCGCGCTCGCGGAGGCGGTGAGCATGCCCAGGCAGTAGTTGCTGTCGGTGGCGCTGGCGGAGTACGTCATGAACACCTTGCCGCCGCGCTGGATCACCGCCGGGCCCTCGTTGACCTTGAAGCCGACCGTCTCCCAGGAGTAGGTGGGCCGCGACAGCATCACCGGAGTGCCGGTGATCGTCCAGGGGTTGGCCATCCTCGCGAGGTAGACGTCCGTGTTGTTGTTCACGGACGGGTCGCGCTGCGCCCAGGCCAGGTAGCGCACGCCGTTCACGACGAACGTCGTGGCGTCCAGGGAGAAGCTCTCCCACTGGGTCTTGATCTGCCCTTTCTCGGTCCAGGCGGCGGTGAGCGGGTTGGCACCCGTGCCCTCCAGGACGTACATGCGGATCGCCCAGATGTCGTTGGTGGCGCCGGCGGCGAAGTACACGTACCACTTGCCGTCGATGAAGTGGATCTCCGGCGCCCAGATGTGGGCCCCCATCACGCCACTGGCGTGCTTGGTCCAGATGGTCGTCTCGGGGGCCGACTTGAGCCCCTGGATGGTCGTCGCCCGGCGCAGCACGATGCGGTCGTACTCGGGGACGGTCGCGGTGAAGTAGTAGTAGCCGTCGGTGTGCTTGAAGATGTGCGGGTCGGCCCGCTTCTCGGCGATCGGGTTGGTGTATGTGACAGCGGGGGAGTCGGGCACGGCGGCCTGCGCGGGCGCGCCGGCCAGGCAGGTCGCGAGGGCGACGAGGGCGGCCAGGAGCAGCCGGACGGCAGTGCGTCTCAAGGGAGTTCTCCAAAAGGGGCCACTGTGTCCGTCATTTCGAACGCAGTTCGTGAATTCGATCAGAAGATAAGTGGGGCTCTTACCTCCGTCAACGGTTTGCGCAGGCACTGACACCGGCACAGGGGCCGGCTCGAGTCGGTCATCGCGGTGAAAATCATGTTCATCTAGCATGGGAGCCGATGACCGCGCCGGCCGAGCAAGGAGTCCAGTGATGGGCGAAGCGGAGGAGAGCCCGGCCGTGGAGCGCATCCACACGCCGGGACTGCGCAGTACGTGGCAGCGCCGGGCCGTGCTCGCCACCCTGGGCCGCTGCCACGAGTTCGTCTCCGCGCAGGAACTGCATGCGCTGCTGGCCGACTCCGGCAGCACCGTCGGGCTCACCACCGTCTACCGCACCCTGCGCGAGCTGGACCGCGCCGGGTTGGTGGACGTCGTGCGCGACGACGGCGGCGAGCGGCTCTACCTGGGGCGGCCGGCCGACGGGCACCGCCACTACCTCATCTGCCGCCGCTGCGGCCGCAGCCGGCCCGTGGACGCGGAGGCCGTCGAGGAGTGGGCTGCCCGGCTCGCCGAGACCACGGGCTACACGGAGCTGGAGCACACCCTCGAACTGAGCGGCGTCTGCGGCCCCTGCGGGCGCGGGCCGGCCGCAGCCTCCTGCCCGCCGCCCCGCCCGGCCGGCCGGTCAGCCGGGGAAGCGGGCCGTCCCCGTCAGGACGTGTACGTCGAGGTCGGTGACCGAGTCGGCGGTGAGCCGGGCGGTGAACTCGGCCCGCACCCGCTCGACGGCGACCGGTGACAGCCCGTCCAGCGTGCGGCGCGTCCCGCTGCCGGTGACCGGCTTCGAGCCTGTGTCCGGGACGGGCGGGCGTCGAACCGCCGTGAATCGAGCGGCTCCTGCGGGCGCGGTCCGGCCTCGCTGCCCCGCCCGGCCGGCCGGTCAGCCGGGGAAGCGGGCCGTCCCCGTCAGGACGCGTACGTCGAGGTCGGTGACCGAGTCGGCGGTGAGCCGGGCGGTGAACTCGGCCCGCACCCGCTCGACGGCGGCCGGTGACAGCCCGTCCAGCATCCGGCGCGTCCCGCTGCCGGTGGCCAGTGCCCACCCCGTCTCCGGAGACAGCGGGGCCTCGAAGCGCCGCTGGACGACCCGGGGTTCGCTCCCGCCCAGGTCCGTCAGCCAGGCCGCGAGGGTGCCGGCGGTGTCGATGCGGGCCAGCTGGTCCATCTGCGGCGGGCGGGGCAGATCGCGCTGCGTCAGGACCGCGCCCCGGAGCGCCGCCTGCCAGCCGCCGAGCGCGCCCTTCTCCCAGACCGTCACGACGAACCGGCCCCCGGGACGCAGCATCCGCGTCAGCGTGGCCGAGTCCCGGTCCATGTCCGGGAAGAAGAACACCCCGAGTCCGCACTGCACGACGTCGTAGCCGGGGCCGGGCGCGGGCCACGAGGTGACCTCGTGACGGCGGAAGCGGATGTTCGCCAGGCCCTCCTCGTGCGCCCGGCGTTCCCCGATCGCCAGCAGCCCGTCCGCGAGGTCGACGGCGTCCACCCGGCCCGCCGTCCCCACGGCCCGCGCGGCAGGCAGCGCCGACGCCCCCGCGCCGCAGCAGGCGTCCAGCACCGACTCACCGCCGGTCAGGCCGGCCACCTCCGCCGTCGCCTCGCCGACCGGGTCCCACAGCACCCGGGACCAGCTGTGGAACTCCTGCGCCCCCGCGCTGAAGACGTCCCCGACGGTGTTCTCTCCGGTGGTCATACGCAACCGCCCCCTCGTTCGGCCGAGTCTAGGGCCTGTCGTTTGGATCACGCCGCAGACGCGGGGCCTGGCACGCGCATCTGCGGCGTTGTCGTCGGTCACCGACGCTCCGCGTCGACTCCCTCCTCCGCCTTGCGGCTGCACGCACCAGGCCCCGCTCACCGGCGCTGAGAAGCGCTGCCGATTTCCTGCGACCTGATCCAAACGACAGGCCCCAGGCCGGGGGCGTCCAGCGGGCACGGCCGAGGAGTCGTCCCGACTGCCGTCAGGCCGGGGGCAGTCGGGACGGTTCCTCGGCCGTGCCGCGCGGCGCGGGAGGCGGGGCGGTGGTCGTCCGGGGGAGCACATGGGTGGGCAGCACGACGTGCCGCTCGCGGTCCGCGCCGGGGTCGTTGACGAGTGACAGTGCGAGCGCGCCGGCCTCCCGGCCGATGGCCGAGGGCGACTGGGCCACGGTCGTCAGATCGAACCACTGGGCCACCGGCTGGTCGTCGAAGCCGATCACGGACACCTGCCCGGGCACCTCGACGCGCGTCGCGCGCAGCGTCCAGATCACGGCGACGGCCACCTCGTCCTGCTCGGCGAAGACCGCGGTGGGCGGCTCCCGCAGCCCCAGCAGCCTGCCGACCGCCTGGGCGGCGCCCCGCTTGTCGCCCGCCGGGGTGGCGACCACGAGGTCGTCGTCCAGGGGCAGGCCCGCCTCGGCCAGCGCCTGCCGGTAACCGACCAGCCGCTCCTGCGAACTGAAGGAGAAGCCGCCCGTGCCCACCGTCCGTACGTAGGCGATCCGGCGGTGGCCGAGGTTCAGCAGATGCCGGGTGCCGCGCAGGGCGCCCGCCACGTCGTCGACGTAGACGCTCGGGCGGCCGTCGACGTGCTGGCTGACGTACACGACCGGCATGCCGAGGCTGTCCAGCCGGGCGGTCTCCTCCTCGGTGAGGTCGAAGGAGAACACCAGCAGCGCGTCCGCGTTGCGCCGCGCGGGGAGACGTTCGAAGAACGCCGCGCGCTCGGGCATGCCGGGGATCACATAGACCGTCAGTTCCATGCCGGCCGCCCGCAGGACGAGGGCGAGACCCGACAGCGCCGCGCCCACGAACCACGAACTGAGCGTGGGCACCAGCACCGCGACGTTGCACGTCCTGCCCGTCACCAGGCTCGCGGCATGGCGCGAGACCGCGAAGTTCAGTTCCCGGGCGGCCTGTTCGACGCGGGCGCGGATCTCGGGCGAGACGGTGGACAGCCCGCGCAGCGTGCGCGAGACCGTGGAGGTGGAGACCCCGGCCCGTTCGGCGACGTCAGCCATCGTGGGGTGCCGCTGACCTGGTGGCATGCGCCGGACGCTAGCACAGGAACCCTGCGCTCCACGGTACTTGGTGACAGCGCTGTCTCACCTGATTCTTGCCTTCTTACCACGTCGCAACGCATTGACTTCCCGGTCCGGCGCTCCTAGCGTGCAAACGTTGTCTCGACAGGTTCGAAGTCGCCCCGGAGGGACGTCTCTCATCTGCTGTGAACTGCGGTTTTTATCAGCGGAATGCCGTGGCAACGCAATCTCATGACCAAAGCCATTCCGGGGGAACAGACACGACTTCGGTCCATCACGACCAGGAGAGACAGTGAAGACCAGCACCGCCAGAGCGATTCAGTGTTCCGCAGCGCTCACCGCCGCCGGACTCCTCCTCACCGCCTGCGGCTCGTCCGGCGGCAGTGGCTCAGGGCAGTCCACGCAGGCCGGGGCCGCGTCGTTCAAGGGCCGCGGCCCCATCTCGTACGTCGCCGGCAAGGACACCACCGGCACCGTCCAGACGATCATCAACCGCTGGAACAAGGCGCACCCCAAGGAGAAGGTCACCTTCATCCAGCTGCCGACGGACGCCGACTCGCAGCGCCAGCAGATGATCCAGAACGCGGAGACGAAGTCCGACGCCTACACGGTGCTCGCCACCGACGTCGTGTGGACGTCGGAGTTCGCCGCCCACCGGTGGATCGAGCCGCTGCCCGCGAACCAGTTCCCGCTCGGCAGGATGCTCCAGCCGGTCGTGCAGACCGGCCAGTACCGCGGCAAGCTCTACGCCGTCCCCGCCAGCTCCAACGGCGGCCTGCTGTTCTACCGCACCGACCTGCTGAAGAAGGCCGGCGTCACCCAGCCCCCCACCACCTGGGCCCAGATGACCGCCGACTGCGCCAAGGTGAAGAAGCTCCCCGAGGCGAAGAACATGTCCTGTTACGCCGGGCAGTTCCAGAAGTACGAGGGGCTGACGGTGAACTTCGCCGAGGCCGTGAACTCCGCCGGCGGCAAGATCGTCGACGCCAATGGCAAGCCCGACGTCGACACCCCGCAGGCCAAGAAGGGCCTGGACTTCCTCGTCAACTCCTTCAAGGACAAGACGATCCCGAAGGAGGCCATCACCTACCAGGAGGAGGACGGCCGCCAGGCGTTCCAGGCAGGCAAGCTGATCTTCCTGAACAACTGGCCCTACGTGTACTCCCTCGCCCAGAAGAGCGCCATCAAGGGCAAGTTCGCCGTCGCACCGCTGCCCGGCCTGGACGGCCCCGGCGCCTCCAGCCTCGGCGGCTCCAACCTGGCCCTGTCGTCCTTCGCCAAGAACAAGGCCACGGCACTGGACTTCATGAAGTTCTTCACCAGCGAGGAGAGCGCGACCTACTTCCTCAAGAACGCCTCCCTCGCCCCGCCCTACGCCGACCTCTACGACAACGCGTCCCTGGACAAGCAGTATCCGTACCTGCCCGACCTCAAGCAGTCGATCACCAAGGCCGTGCCGCGCCCGCGCGTCGTGCAGTACGGCGACGTGACCGCCGCGATCCAGAACGAGGTCTACGCCGCGCTCACCGGCAAGAAGAGCAGCGCACAGGCCCTGAAGGACCTCCAGGGGGACCTTCAGAAGCTGACGGCGCAGTGAGGCCGCGGGTCATGGCCGGCACCGCGATCCCGCCCGACACCGCCCCGCACGCGCCCGGGACGGCGGCCGCCCGCCGCCCCGGGCGGCCCCCGGCCCCCGAACGCCCCCGGCGCCGCCGCCTCCGGGCCACCGCGGGCACCGGCCGCCTGGCCGCGCTCCTGGTCTCCCCGACGCTGCTGGTGCTCACCGTCGTCGTGCTCTACCCGACGCTCATGGCACTCGACGAGTCCCTGTACGGGCCTAAGGGCCTGGACCCGAAGACCGGATTCATCAGCAACACCGAGCCGTTCGTCGGGCTGAAGAACTACACCGACATCTTCACCCAGGCCGGCGACCGCTTCTGGAACGCCTTCTGGAACACCACCTTCTTCACCGTCGTCACGGTGTCGCTGGAGACCGTGATCGGCGTCGCCATGGCACTCATCATGCACCGGGCCTTCCGGGGCCGGGCCGTGGTGCGGGCCGGCATCCTCGTCCCCTGGGCCATCCCCACGGCCATCTCCGGACTGCTCTGGAAGTGGATCTTCAACGCCGACGGGATCGCCAACGTCCTCATCGGCCACCAGGTCCTGTGGACCGCCGACGGCTTCTCCGCCAAGATCGCGGTCGTCGTCGCCGACGTGTGGAAGACCGCCCCCTTCATCGGCCTGCTGGTCCTGGCCGGCCTCCAGGTGATCCCGAAGGAGGTCTACGAGGCGGCCCGTCTCGACGGGGCGAGCGCCCTCCAGCAGTTCTGGCGCATCACCCTGCCGCTGGTGAAGCCCGCGCTGATGGTCGCGGTGCTGTTCCGCTGCCTGGACGCGCTGCGGATGTTCGACCTGCCCTACATCCTCATCGGCGCCCAGAAGGGCTCCGTCGAGACGCTGTCGATGCTCGCGCAGAACGAGGCGTCCAACGTCCGCTTCGGCCCGGCCTCCGCGTACGCGGTGCTCCTCTTCCTCTACGTCTTCCTCATCGCACTCGCCTTCGTCCGGTTGCTCGGCGCCGACCTCATCGGGGGCGTCGGCGGGACGAAGAAACGCAAGAGCCACGCGGTCAGGGCGCCGCGCCGCCGCGTCCGGGAGGTGACGGCATGACCCTCACGGCCAAGTGGCGGCAGTGGCTGCCCTATCTGGGCATCGTCCTGGTGGTGGCCTACTGCCTGGCCCCCTTCTACTGGATGCTGGTCTCCAGCCTCCGCAGCACCGGAGACATCTTCAGCACCTCCCTGTTCCCCTCCGCGGTGTCGCTCGAGAACTACCGATCCGTGTTCAGCCCGGGCCAGGGCTTCACCAGGGCCCTGCTCAACAGCCTGATCGTCGCCGGCATCACGACCGCGTTGTCGCTGCTGCTGGCCACGTTCACCGCGTACGCGATGGCCCGGCTGGAGTTCCGTTTCAAGCGGCTGATCCTGACACTGATCATCGCCACCTCGATGTTCCCGGTGGTGTCGATCGTCGTGCCGCTGCTGAAGCTGTTCACCGACATCGGCTGGATCAACACCTACCAGTCCATGATCGTGCCCAGCATGTCCTTCACGCTGCCACTGGCGGTGTGGAACCTGACCACGTTCTTCCGGCAGATGCCCGACGAACTGGAACACGCCGCCATGGTCGACGGCTGCACCCGCGGCCAGGCCTTCCGCAAGGTCATCGTCCCCCTCGCCGCGCCGGGCATCTTCACCACCGCGATCATCACCTTCATCGCCGCCTGGAACGAGTTCCTCATCGCCCTGTCGATGACCAACAAGCCGGGCATGCAGACCGCGACCGTCGCCATCTCCAAGTTCTCGGGTGCGACGACGTACCAGACGCCGTTCGGCAGCCAGATGGCCGCGGGCGTCGTGGTGACCATTCCGCTGGTCGTGATGGTGCTGCTGTTCCAGCGCCGGATCGTCGCCGGGCTCACGGCCGGCGCCGCGAAGTAACCACCCGACTTCCACAAGGAGCCACGTGTCCCCCACCGCCCCCTGGTGGCGCAGTGCCGTCATCTACCAGGTCTACATCCGCAGCTTCGCCGACAGCGACGGCGACGGTGTCGGCGACATCGCCGGCATTCGCTCCCGCCTGCCGTACCTGAAGTCCCTCGGCGTGGACGCCATCTGGATCAACCCCTGGTACAAGTCCCCCATGGCCGACCACGGTTACGACGTCGCCGACTTCCGCGCCATCGACCCCCGCTTCGGCACCCTCGCCGACGCCGAACAGCTCATCGCCGAAGCACACGCGCACGGGATCCGTGTCATCCCCGACATCGTGCCCAACCACACCTCCGACCAGCACGCCTGGTTCCAGGCCGCGCTGGCCGCCGGTCCCGGCAGCCCGGAACGCGAGCGCTACGTCTTCCGCCCCGGCCGCGGTCCCGACGGCAGCCGGCCCCCCAACGACTGGGTGTCCTGCTTCGGTGGCCCGGCCTGGACCCGGCTGCCCGACGGCGACTGGTACCTCCATCTGTTCGCCCCCCAGCAGCCCGACCTCAACTGGCAACACCCGGAAGTGCGGGCCGAGTTCGAGTCGATTCTGCGGTTCTGGTTCAGCCGGGGCGTCGACGGCTTCCGCATCGACGTCGCCCACGGCCTGATCAAACACCCCGAACTGCCCGACCTGCCACCCCGCGCCGAACCCGCGGTGACGGGCCCGCTCACCCGCCGGGACGAGATCCGTCAGCACCTGGACCATCCGCACTGGGACCGGGACGAGGTGCACGAGATATACCGGGCCTGGCGCAGGGTCGCCGACGAGTTCCCCGGCGACCGCTCCTTCGTCGCCGAGGCCTGGGCCGACACACCGGAGCGGCTGGCGGCCTACGTCCGCCGGGACGGCCTGCACACCGCCTTCAACTTCGACTTCCTCATGTGCGGTTGGGACGTCAAGGACCTGAGTGCGGTCATCGACGACTCCCTCGCCATGCTGGGCTCGGTCGGCGCCCCCGCCACCTGGGTGCTGTCCAACCACGACGTGATGCGCCACCCCAGCCGCTACGGCCGTACCGCCGCGCGGAGCTGGATGGCCAACGCGCGGTTCGAACCCGACGGCTCCCTCGACCTGGAGCTCGGCACCCGGCGTGCCCGGGCCGCCGCCCTGCTGATGCTCGCCCTGCCCGGCGGCGCCTACGTCTACCAGGGCGAGGAACTCGGCCTCCCCGAGGTCGAGGACCTGCCCGAATCCGCCCTCCAGGACCCGATCTGGGAGCGCTCGGGCCACACCGACCGCGGCCGTGACGGCTGCCGCGTCCCGATCCCCTGGTCGGGCCAGGCCGCTCCCTACGGTTTCAGCCCCGACGACACCACGGCCGACCCCTGGCTGCCCCAGCCCGCCGACTGGGCCGCACTGAGCGTCGAGGCCCAGACCGGCGACCCGGACTCCATGCTGGAGCTCTACCGCACGGCCCTGCGCATCCGCCGCGACCACCCCGCCCTCGGCGACGGCACGATGACCTGGCAGGACGCCCCCGAGGGCGTGCTGTCCTTCAGCCGCGAACCGGGCTTCGCATGCCTGGTCAACCTCTCGACGGAGCCGTGCAAGCTGCCCGCGCACTCGGAGATCCTCCTGACCAGCGGCCCGCTCGAGGACGGCCTGCTGGGGCCCGACCAGGCGGTGTGGCTGGCGGTGTAGCGGGGATCCTAGGCTGGGCGTATGGCTCGCACGGCGGAGGAGATTCCCGTCTCGCTCACGGTCCGGCCGTCGGCGCCGGCGCTCGCGCCGCTGATCGGTGCGCTCGGCTATGTCGAGGGACGCTTCGCGCACCCCGCCGAGCTGTCCCTGCCGACGGGCGGGGCGCAGCTGCTGGTGAACCTCGACGCGGACGCCCTGGGCTCATCGGACGGGCGGACCCGGGGTGCGGCCCTGCAGGGGCCGTACACGGGGCCGTCGGTGATCGACCCGGCGCAGCAGCGCGCGGTCGTGTGGGTGGCGTTCCGGCCTGCGGGCGCGTATCCGTTCCTCACTGTTCCGCTCAGCGCGGTCCGCGACCGGCTCGCCGGGCTCGACGAGCTGTGGGGCACGGACGGCGCGGTGCTGCGCGAGCGGCTGCTTCAGGCCATGGCCGCCGGCGGCCCGCACGCGTGTCTGCGGGAGCTGGAGACGGTCCTGCTGCGGCGGTCGGAACGTCCCCTGGAGTCCGACCCGGCGATCCGTCTCGCCGCGGCGCTGCTCGACCGCGGAACGCCGGTGGGCGAGGTCGCCGACCGGCTCGGCTGGACCTCCCGGCGGCTGGCCCGCAGGGTCACCGAACAGCTGGGACTCCCGCCGAAACGGTATGCGCGGGTACGGCGCTTCCAGCGGCTGCTGGGCCGCGTGAACGCCGGGTCCGGGGAGCCGGACTGGGCGCTCCTGGCCGCCGAGTGCGGCTACCACGACCAGGCGCATCTGATCCACGAGTTCCGCGCGCTCGCCGGGATCACCCCGACCGCGTACGCGCCGCGCTCGCCCCGGGAACGCAACCACGTTCCGCTCGGCGGGTGACGGGTCCTGCCCGGCCGGCCGTTTTCTACAATCCACGGCAAGCCCGGACCGGCCATCGTGAAGGCATGACGAACACGAACGGCACTCCGTCCCTCACCCGGCTCTACGCCCGCCTCGTGGTCTCCGACGGGCCCCGGGCGATCGACTTCTACCGGACCGCGTTCGGCGCCGAGGAGATCGAGCGGTACACCGATCCCGACGGGAAGATCGTGCACGCCATGCTGCGGCTCGGCGGCGCGGTGATCGCGGTCAAGGACGCCGACGCGAGCGACCCGGCGCCGGACTCGCTCGGCGGCAGCCCGGTGATCATGGCCCTGGACGTGTCCGACGCCGATGCCGTGGCCGAGGCCATGGTGCGGGGCGGGGCGAGCGTGGTGTATCCGGTCGCCGACCAGCACTACGGGCAGCGCGGCGGCCGTCTCGCCGATCCGTTCGGCCATCTCTGGATGATCTCCCAGACGATCGAGGAGCTGACCCCGCAGGAGATCCGGAAGCGCACGACCGACCTGTTCACCTGACGCGTTCGCCGTACGGTGGTCAGCGTGTCTGCCCGACCGGCTCGCCCGTCTCCGCCGCCGCCGTGGCCGCCCGGCCGCCCGGGTGGCGCAGGGCGCACAGGAAGCCGATGCCCAGGGCGACGGCCATGCCGTAGAACACCCACTGGTTGGCCTCGGCGAAGTCCATGCGGACGGCGCCCATGGCGTCCCGTGTCGCCTCGGCGGCGGGGCCGGTGCCGTCGGGCGGCCGGGAGTCGCCGTTGCCCGTGACCGACTCGGTGATGTCCCGGGCCACGGTGTCCGCGTCGCCGGCGGGCATGCCGCGGGATCGCAGGGTCTGCACCACCTTGTCGGTCGTGACGTGGGTCAGGACGGTGCCGTAGACGGCCAGGCCCACGCTCGCCGCGTAGTTGCGCACGGTCTGGGTGATGCCGGTGACCTCGCCGTAGGAGGCGCCGATGGCCCGGTTGACGGCGTCCGTCGAGGCGGGCGCGAGGACGAAGCCGATCCCTGCCCCGGCCAGGGCCGCGTAGGGCCACTGGTCGTGCATGGACAGGTCGGTGAGCTTGTTCGCCCACAGGGCGAACCCGGCGCAGCCCACCGCGGTGCCCAGTTTCAGGGCCGGACGCGCGCCCTGCTTGTCGAGGATCCGGCCGCCCCACTGCGAGGCGATCGCGAAGCCCGCGAAGAAGTACAGCAGGAACAGGGCCGCCTGGTTCGGCGAGGCGCTCAGGGACACCTGGGCGTACACCGAGCTGAAGAAGAACACCGGGACGAACGCGAGCATCGCGAAGAACAGCACCGCCGCGTCCACGGTGAACGCCTTGTCCCGGAAGACCCGCAGGTCGATCAGCGGATGCCGCACCCGGCGCTCGAACCGGACGAACCCGTAGAGCAATGCGAGCCCACCCGCGACGCACACCCAGGTCGCCCAGCTGTCCCAGCCCCAGGACCAGGCCTGCTGGAAGCCGAGGACGCTCAGGCCCATGCCGGCCGCGATCAGGGCGGCGCCGCGGACGTCCAGGGTCCCGGACCGCCGCCGGTCGGAGAGGCGCGCCAGGGCCGTGAGGACCAGCGCCACGATCGCCACGGGCACGTTGACCCAGAACACGGCCCGCCACGTCCAGCCCGTGAGCCAGCCGCCCAGCAGCGGGCCGAGGGCCGTCAGGGCACCGGAGACGCCGAAGAACAGGGCGAGGGCACGTCCGCGTCGCTCCACCGGGAACACCGCCACGACCACGGCGAGTGCCGCGGGGAAGAGCAGCGCGGCCCCGAGTCCCTGGGTGGCACGGAACACGATCAGCCAGGCCTGCGCGGCGTCGCCGTCGGGGACGCAGCCGCACAGCACCGACGACACGACGAACACCACCGTGCCGATGACGACGATCCGGCGAGGCCCGTAGAGGTCCGCGAGACGCCCGCCGAGGGCGAAGAACGCCGCCAGGGACAGCAGGTAGGCGTTCACCACCCACTGCATGCCGGACGACGACAGACCCAGTTCGCGGACGATGTCCGGCGCCGCGATGGACACGATCGTCTGGTCGATGAAGGTCATGGCGACGGCGAACATCATCGCCGCCAGCGCCACAGTCTGCTGCGACACCGTTCGGGAGGGGGCCGCGGTCCCGCCGCGCCCCGGGCGCGTGCTGCTCACGGATTCAGTCTGCGCCCGGCGCCGCGGTGACGCATCAGGAGGCCCTTCTGTCCCATACGGCACGCGCGATACCGCCGAAAGAGCCTCACGGCAACCCCTCGGCGATGTGAGGACGACCTCGTCGGCCATGTGACCACGGCCCGCCACGGACACGGCGTCGAACGTGCAGGATGCGGGCACCAAGCAGGACAGGCACACCGACGACGGAGAGGCAGACGATGGTCCCAGCGGAACCGGAACCCCAGCGGATCGGCATACCCGCCGAGTCCACTGCGGGCGAGACCAGGGTGGCGGCGACGCCGGCCACCGTGGGAAGACTTGCCGCGCTCGGCTACGAGGTGGTGGTCGAACCGGGGGCGGGAGCCTCGTCCCGCTTCTCCGACGCGGCCTACGAGGAGGCCGGAGCCCGGCTCGGCGACCCGTGGCAGGCGGAGATCGTGCTCAAGGTGAACGGCCCCTCCAGCGAAGAGATCGGCCGGCTGCGGGACGGGGCGACGCTGATCGCCCTCATCGGCCCGGCGCTGCACCCGGAACTGGTCGACGAGCTGGCGCGGCGGCCGATCACCGTGCTCGCCATGGACGCCGTGCCGCGCATCTCGCGCGCCCAGTCCCTGGACGTGCTCAGCTCGATGGCGAACATCGCCGGATACCGGGCCGTGGTCGAGGCCGCGCACGCCTTCGGCCGGTTCTTCACCGGCCAGGTGACCGCCGCCGGCAAGGTACCGCCCGCCAAGGTGCTGGTCGCCGGCGCCGGAGTGGCCGGACTCGCCGCGATCGGCGCCGCCCGCAGCCTCGGTGCCGTGGTCCGCGCCACCGACCCCCGGCCCGAGGTCGCCGAGCAGGTCCGCTCGCTGGGCGGGGAGTTCCTGTCGGTGGGCGTCGAACAGGAGGTCAGCACCGACGGCTACGCCAGGGCCACCTCGGAGGACTACGACCGGCTGGCCGCGCAGCTGTACTCCGAGCAGGCCGCCGACGTCGACATCATCATCACCACAGCGCTCATCCCGGGCCGCCCGGCGCCGCGGCTGATCACCGCCGAGGACGTCGCGCGGATGAAGTCCGGCAGCGTGATCGTCGACATGGCGGCGGCCCAGGGCGGCAACGTCGAGGGCACGGTCGCCGGGAAGGCCGTCGTCACCGACAACGACGTGACGATCATCGGCTACACGGACCTGCCCGGCCGGCTCCCGGCCCAGGCCTCGCAGCTGTACGGCACCAACGTCGTCAACCTGATGAAGCTGCTCACCCCGGGCAAGGACGGCCGGCTCGTCCTGGACTTCGACGACGTGGTGCAGCGGTCGATGACCGTGGTCCGCGACGGCGAGAAGACCTGGCCGCCGCCCCCGGTCCAGGTGTCCGCCGCACCTGCCCCGGGCGGGGCGAAGGAGCCGGAACCGACCCCCTCCGAGGCACCGGCGAAGCCCTCCCGCCCGGCCTGGTCCTCGTACGCCCTGGTCGCCGCCGGGGCGCTCGCGCTGTTCCTGGTGACGGCCTTCTCGCCGAGCGAACTCATCGGCCACTTCACGGTGTTCGTGCTGGCGATCGTCATCGGCTTCTACGTCATCGGCAACGTGCACCACGCGCTGCACACCCCGCTGATGTCGGTCACCAACGCCATCTCCGGGATCGTCGTGGTCGGCGCGCTGCTCCAGATCGGGCACGGGAACACCGCCGTCACCGTGCTGTCGTTCGCCGCGATCCTGCTGGCGAGCATCAACATCTTCGGCGGATTCGCCGTCACCCGCCGGATGCTCGGCATGTTCTCGAAGGGCTGATCACGGATGACCACAGTCACGGCCTCAGAAGCCGCCTACGTCGTCGCCGCGCTGCTGTTCATCCTCAGCCTCGCCGGGCTCTCGCAGCACCGGACCTCCCGCTCGGGAGTCGTCTGGGGCATCGCGGGCATGGTCGTCGCGCTGGCCGCCACCGTCGGCCTCGCGTCGAAGGACATCACCGCCACCGGTCTCGTGCTGATCGCCGTCGCCACCGCCATCGGCGCGGGCATCGGACTGTGGCGGGCGCGGGTGGTCGAGATGACCGGGATGCCCGAGCTGATCGCCATCATGCACAGCCTCGTCGGCCTCGCCGCCACGTTCGTCGGCTGGAACGGCTACCTCGACGTCGACGCCGGGCTCACCGGTTCGCTGCTCGGCATCCACCACGCCGAGGTGTTCATCGGGGTGTTCATCGGCGCCGTCACCTTCACGGGTTCCGTCGTCGCGTACCTGAAGCTCTCGGCACGCATCGACTCGCGGCCGCTGACGCTGCCCGGCAAGCACGTTTTGAACATCGGGGCCCTGGTCGCCTTCGTCGGGCTGACCATCGCGTTCGTGGCACGCCCGAACCTGGGTCTCCTCATCGCGGTCACCGTCATCGCCCTCGCCCTGGGCGCGCACCTGGTCGCCTCCATCGGCGGCGGTGACATGCCGGTGGTCGTCTCCATGCTCAACAGCTACTCCGGCTGGGCCGCCGCCGCCTCGGGCTTCCTGCTCGCCAACAACCTGCTGATCGTCACCGGCGCGCTGGTCGGCTCCTCCGGTGCCTACCTGTCGTACATCATGTGCAAGGCGATGAACCGCTCCTTCATCTCGGTGATCGCGGGCGGCTTCGGCACCCCGGCCGCGGCGGCCGACGACGGCGAGCACGGGGAGCACCGGGAGATCAGCGCGGAGGAGACCGCGGAACTGCTGCGCGACGCCTCCTCGGTGATCATCACGCCGGGCTACGGCATGGCGGTCGCCCAAGCCCAGTACCCGGTGGCCGAACTGGCGCGCAAGCTGCGCGAGCGGGGCGTCGAGGTGCGCTTCGGCATCCACCCCGTCGCCGGCCGGCTGCCCGGGCACATGAACGTGCTGCTCGCCGAGGCGAACGTGCCGTACGACATCGTCCTGGAAATGGACGAGATCAACGACGACTTCGCCGACACCTCGGTCGTCCTGGTCATCGGCGCGAACGACACGGTCAACCCGGCCGCCACCGACAACCCGGCCAGCCCCATCGCCGGCATGCCGGTGCTGCACGTGTGGGAGGCGGCCAACGTGGTCGTCTTCAAGCGGTCGATGGCCGCCGGGTACGCGGGTGTGCAGAACCCGCTGTTCTTCCGGGAGAACAGCCAGATGCTCTTCGGCGACGCCAAGCAGCGCGTGGAGGACATCCTGCGCAGCCTCGACGCTCTGGACGCACCGGTGAAGGAGATGGCGGGCACGTCCCGCTGATCCACCGGGGATCCGAACGGAAAGGCCGGCTCGACACCGTCGAGCCGGCCTTTCGGGTCCCTGCGTGGGCTCAGTCCGTGCCGGAGTCCATCGCGGCGCGGTCCAGCCACGCGTCCTCCTCGGAGACCGCGCCCCGGGAGGCGATGGCCTCGGCGCCGCCCTGCGGCAGCTCCGGCATGGTGCCGATCAGCCCGGTCGCGGCCGCCTGGGAGGCGCCGATGGTCGGGCTGCCGGTGCCGATCAGGCCGATGCCGGCGTACTGCTCCAGCTTGGCGCGCGAGTCGGCGATGTCCAGGTTGCGCATGGTGAGCTGGCCGATCCGGTCCACCGGGCCGAACGCGGAGTCCTCGGTGCGCTCCATGGACAGCTTGTCCGGGTGGTAGCTGAACGCCGGGCCGGTCGTGTCGAGGATCGAGTAGTCCTCACCGCGCCGCAGCCGCAGCGTCACCTCGCCGGTGACGGCCGCGCCGACCCACCGCTGGAGCGACTCGCGGATCATCAGCGCCTGCGGGTCCAGCCAGCGGCCCTCGTACATCAGCCGGCCGAGCCGCCGGCCCTCGGTGTGGTACTGGGCGAGGGTGTCCTCGTTGTGGATCGCGTTGACCAGACGCTCGTACGCGGCGTGCAGCAGGGCCATGCCCGGGGCCTCGTAGATGCCTCGGCTCTTGGCCTCGATGATCCGGTTCTCGATCTGGTCCGACATGCCCAGGCCGTGCCGGCCGCCGATGGCGTTGGCCTCCATGACCAGGTCGACGGGGGAGGAGAACTCCTTGCCGTTGATCGTCACGGGGCGGCCCTGCTCGAAGCCGATCGTCACGTCCTCGGTGGCGATGTCGACCTCGGGGTCCCAGAACCTCACACCCATGATCGGCTCGACGGTCTCGACGCCAGTGTCCAGGTGCTCCAGGGTCTTCGCCTCGTGCGTGGCGCCCCAGATGTTGGCGTCGGTGGAGTACGCCTTCTCCGTGCTGTCGCGGTAGGGCAGCCCGTGGGCGAGCAGCCACTCCGACATCTCCTTGCGGCCGCCGAGCTCGGTCACGAACGCCGCGTCCAGCCAGGGCTTGTAGATCCGCAGGTGCGGGTTGGCGAGCAGGCCGTAGCGGTAGAACCGCTCGATGTCGTTGCCCTTGAAGGTCGAGCCGTCGCCCCAGATCTGGACGTCGTCCTCGAGCATCGCGCGCACCAGCAGCGTGCCCGTGACGGCACGGCCGAGCGGGGTGGTGTTGAAGTACGCCCGCCCGCCCGAGCGGATGTGGAACGCGCCGCAGGTCAGCGCCGCCAGGCCCTCCTCGACCAGCGCGGCACGGCAGTCGACCAGGCGCGCGATCTCGGCCCCGTAGGTCTTCGCACGGCCGGGCACCGACGCGATGTCGGGCTCGTCGTACTGGCCGATGTCGGCGGTGTAGGTGCACGGGACGGCGCCCTTGTCGCGCATCCACGCGACCGCGACGGAGGTGTCGAGACCGCCCGAGAAGGCGATGCCGACGCGCTCGCCGGCGGGCAGGGAGGTGAGGACCTTGGACATAGAAAGAGTATGTATCACTTTGCATAGTCATGCAAGCCGGGTATGAGAATTCGCGGTTCCGGTTGCTTCCGGTCTAGGAACCAGCCGCCTCGGAGCCACCGCCGAGCGCGCCGAGGATCCGCTCGGCGGCCAGCGTCGGGGTGAGCTCACCCTCCCGTACTCGCTGCTCCAGCACGGGCGCCAGCGCCCGCACCGCCGGGTCCGCGTGCAGGCGCCCGAGGAGCTCGTCGCGGACCATCGTCCAGGTCCAGTCGACCTGCTGGTCACGGCGCTTGGCGGTGAGGCGGCCGGTGGAGTCCAGCAGCGTGCGGTGCTGTTCGAGGCGCTCCCATACCGTGTCCAGGCCGCTCGACTCACGGGCGCTGCAACTGAGCACGGGTGGGGTCCAGAACGCGTCCTTGCCGTGCATCAGCCGCAGCGCGCCCGCCAGCTCGCGCGCGGCGGCACGGGCGTCGCGCTCGTGCGGGCCGTCCGCCTTGTTCACGGCGATCACGTCGGCCAGTTCCAGGACGCCCTTCTTGATGCCCTGGAGCTGGTCGCCCGTGCGGGCGAGGGTGAGCAGCAGGAAGGAGTCGACCATGTTCGCGACCGCGGTCTCGGACTGGCCGACGCCGACCGTCTCCACCAGGACGACGTCGTAGCCCGCCGCCTCCATCACCACGATCGACTCACGGGTCGCCTTGGCGACGCCGCCCAGCGTGCCCGCGGTGGGGGAGGGGCGGACGAACGCCGCCGGGTCCACGGCCAGCCGCTCCATGCGCGTCTTGTCGCCGAGGATCGAGCCGCCGGTACGGCTGGAGGACGGGTCGACGGCGAGCACGGCCACCCGGTGCCCGAGCCCCGTCAGCATCGTGCCGAACGCGTCGATGAACGTCGACTTGCCCACGCCCGGCACCCCGCTGACCCCGATCCGCCGGGCGCGCCCGCTGTGCGGCAGCAGCGCGGTCAGCAACTCCTGGGCCAGCACCCGGTGCTGGGGGCGGGTCGACTCGACGAGCGTGATGGCCCGGGCGATGATCGCCCGCTTCCCGTCGAGTACGCCCTTCACATACGCGTCGACATCGATCACAGGTCGTGCCCGAGTCCGTCCGACAGCCGCTTCACCAGGTCGTACGCCGCGTCCGGGATCACCGTCCCGGGCGGGAAGACCGCCGCCGCGCCCATCTCCAGCAGCGTCGGCACGTCCTGCGGCGGGATCACCCCGCCGACCACGATCATGATGTCCTCGCGCCCCTCCTCGGCCAGCGCCTCGCGCAGCGCCGGGACGAGGGTGAGGTGGCCGGCCGCCAGCGACGAGACGCCGACGATGTGCACGTCCGCCTCGACGGCCTGCCGGGCCACCTCGGCCGGGGTCTGGAACAGCGGGCCGACGTCCACGTCGAAGCCGAGGTCGGCGAAGGCGGTCGCGATCACCTTCTGGCCGCGGTCGTGGCCGTCCTGGCCCATCTTCGCGACCAGGATGCGCGGGCGGCGGCCCTCGGCCTCCTCGAAGTCGCAGACCAGGGCTCGGGTGCGGTCCACGGACGGGGACTCCCCTGCTTCGTTGCGGTACACGCCGGAGATCGTACGGATCTGACTCGCGTGCCGTCCGTACACCTTCTCGAGGGCGTCGGAGATCTCCCCGACGGTCGCCTTCGCGCGGGCCGCGCGCACCGCCAGCTCCAGCAGGTTGCCCTCGCCCGCGGCGGCCCGGGTCAGCGCCTCCAGCGCGTCCCGGCACGCCGTCTCGTCCCGCTCCTCCCGCAGCCGCCGCAGCTTCTCGATCTGCTGGGCGCGCACAGAGGAGTTGTCGACCTTCAGGACGTCGATCTGCTCGTCGGTCTCGACGCGGTACTTGTTGACGCCGATGACCGGCTGCCGGCCCGAGTCGATCCGGGCCTGCGTACGGGCCGCGGCCTCCTCGATGCGCAGCTTGGGAATGCCCGCGTCGATGGCCTTCGCCATGCCGCCCGCGGCTTCGACTTCCTGGATGTGCTGCCAGGCCCGCCGGGCGAGGTCGTACGTCAGCTTCTCCACGTACGCGCTGCCGCCCCACGGGTCGATCACGCGGGTCGTGCCGGACTCCTGCTGGAGCAGCAGCTGCGTGTTCCGGGCGATGCGCGCCGAGAAGTCGGTGGGCAGGGCCAGTGCCTCGTCGAGGGCGTTGGTGTGCAGCGACTGGGTGTGGCCCTGGGTGGCCGCCATCGCCTCGACGCAGGTGCGCGTGACGTTGTTGAACACGTCCTGCGCGGTCAGCGACCAGCCGGAGGTCTGCGAATGGGTGCGCAGGGACAGGGACTTGGCGTTCTTCGGGTCGAACTGCCTCACCAGCTTCGCCCACAGCAGGCGCGCCGCCCGCAGCTTGGCGACCTCCATGAAGAAGTTCATGCCGATCGCCCAGAAGAAGGACAGCCGGGGCGCGAACGCGTCCACGTCCAGGCCGGCTTCACGGCCCGCCCGGATGTACTCCACACCGTCCGCGAGCGTGTACGCCAGCTCCAGGTCGGCCGTCGCACCCGCCTCCTGGATGTGGTAGCCGGAGATGGAGATGGAGTTGTAGCGCGGCATCCGCTGCGAGGTGAAGGCGAAGATGTCGGAGATGATCCGCATCGACGGCTTCGGCGGATAGATGTAGGTGTTGCGGACCATGAACTCCTTGAGGATGTCGTTCTGAATGGTCCCCGCCAGCATCGTAGGCGGCACGCCCTGCTCCTCCGCCGCGACGATGTACAGCGCCAGCACCGGCAGCACGGCACCGTTCATCGTCATCGACACCGTCATCTTGTCCAGCGGGATCCCGTCGAACAGCTGACGCATGTCGTAGATCGAGTCGATCGCCACGCCCGCCATGCCGACGTCACCGGTCACCCGCGGGTGGTCGCTGTCGTAACCCCGGTGCGTGGGCAGGTCGAAGGCGACCGACAGGCCCTTCTGCCCGGCCGCCAGGTTGCGCCGGTAGAAGGCGTTGGACTCCTCGGCCGTGGAGAAACCGGCGTACTGACGGATCGTCCAGGGCTGGTTGACGTACATCGTCGGGTACGGGCCGCGCAGATACGGCGCCGCGCCCGGATACGTCTCCAGGAAGTCCAGGCCCTCCAGGTCGCGCCCGGTGTACAGCGGCTTGACCGCGATGCCCTCCGGGGTCTCCCAGAGCAGGTCGTCGCCGCCGGAGGCGTTCTTGACCGCCGTACGCCACTCGTCGGGGCCGCCGTCCGGGGACGGGGTCCCCAGCTCGATCCCGGAGAAGTCGGGGACGGAACGGTCGGAGGGGGCGGTCATCAGGACACTCCCATGCGGTCGAGGGTCGCGGAGAGCACGGCCACTGCGTCGCAGCCCGCGAAGACGTACGCGTCGACACCGGCGTACTGCCCGGGACGGCCCGCGAGGAACACGTGCGAGGCGCCGGCCGACCGCAGTTCGGCGGCCACCTCCGAAGCCTTCTCCTCGTACAGCGCGTCGCTGGAGCACAGCACGGCCTCCGTCGCGCCGCTGTCCTCGAAGGCGCCGTCCGTGACGGGCTCGATGCCGCCCGCCTGGAAGAGGTTCGAGGCGAAGGTGAGGCGTGCGGTGTGGGCGGCGGCCGGGCCGATCGCGGCGAGGAAGATCCGGGGCCGGGAGCCGGTCGCGGCGAGGTGGGCGTCGGAGCGGGCGCGCAGCGCCTCGAACTCCTCGTCGCGGCGCACGCGCGGCAGCCCGCCGGAGGGCGGCTCGGGCGCGCTCTGGCGGGCCACCGGCTTCTCCGCGAGGTGCGGGAACTCGCTGACGCCCGTGACGGGTTCGCGCCGGGTGGCCAGCTTCTTACGGCGGGCCTGCCAGGTGTCGGCCAGGTCCCGCGCGAGGTCCCCCGACCGCAGGGCCGCCGCCTGGCCGCCGAGCCGCTCGATCCGCCGGAAGAACTCCCAGCCCGCGTGGGCCAGTTCGTCGGTGAGCCGCTCCACGTACCAGGAGCCGCCCGCCGGGTCGATCACCCGGGCGAGGTGCGACTCCTCGATGAGGATCGTGGACGTGTTGCGGGCGATACGGCGCGCGAACGCGTCCGGCAGGCCGAGGGCGTGGTCGAAGGGCAGCACGGTGACCGCGTCGGCCCCGCCCGCGCCGGCGGCCAGCGTGGCGATGGTCGTGCGCAGCATGTTCACCCACGGGTCGCGGCGCGTCATCATCACCGGGGAGGTGACGACGTGCTGGAGCTGCGTTCCCGCGCGCGGCGCTCCACAGACCTCGGCGACGCGCGCCCACAGCCGGCGCGCGGCCCGCAGCTTGGCGATCGTCAGGAACTGGTCGGCGGTCGCCGCGTACCGGAACTCCAGCTGCGCACAGGCCTGTCCGACGCTCATCCCGGCCTCGGTGAGGTCCCGCAGATACGCCACGCCCGTGGCCAGCGAGCAGCCCAGCTCCTGGGCGGCCGAACCGCCGGCCTCGTGGTACGGCAGCGCGTCCACGGTCAGCGCCCGCAGCCCCGGGTACCCCTCGGCACACAGCCGCGCGAACTCCATCGCCGTAGCGAAGTCGCCCTCCTGCCCGCTGCGGGCCTCCTGGCCCAGCGGGTCGGCGCCCAGATTGCCGCGCGCCGCCTCCGGGGCGACACCGCGCTCCTCGTACAGCCGCAGCAACTCCCGCGCGGCGGGCCCGGTCTCACTCCCCGCGTCGAGGACGACGGGGGCAAGGTCGAGAAAGACGCCGTCGAGGACCCGGCCGAGCTCCGGCACCGGGATGCCGCCTTCCCCCACGGCCAGCCACAGGGAGGTGACGCCGTTCTCCAGGTCCGCGAGCACCGCGCCGCCGTCGGCCACCGTGTGCCGCTGCCGTACGTCCCAGCCGCCGAGCGCGTTCCCCTCGGCCCGGCCGCCCCGCACGAAGGGAGCGAATCCGGGCAGGCCCGGCTCGGGCGCGGTGTCGTGCGCGGTGTAGAGAGGCCGGGTGCGCAACCCGTCCTCCAGCGCGGTGGACAGGGCTTCCTCGGCCTCGGCGCCCTCCACTTCCTTGCCCGACTTGCGCAGCACACCCGCCACAAGGCGCTGCCACTGCTCATGGGGCACATCAGGGAAGTCGCCGGCCAGCTCGAGCCCGTCGTCAGGCAGGACCGTCATGCTCGGATGCTAGGACACGGACACAGAGGAGCAGCAGTGGACGAGGCTGTGACCTTTCCCTCGCCGTTTCTGTGATCCCGATCTCCCCTCCGTACGGCTCGGTCTTACAGCAAGGAGTGTGCACACCATGGGTACCGCCGTCCACGTCCCGCAGACCCGGGACATGATCGGAGACGAGCTCTCCGGAGACGAGGCGTTCACCGCCCTGCGCCACTACGGAGGACTGCGGCTGCTGACCGACTCCTTCGCACGGTTCAGGTACGCCGACGGCTTCACCAACGCGCGGGCCCTCGCCTTCCAGGTCGTGCTCGGGCTGGTCCCGTGCACCGTGGCACTCGTCGGTCTCGCCACGTCGGTGCACACGGAGGGCGTGGGCCGGGTCATCGAGCTCACGCTCGGCCGGATCGTGCCGGGGGCCAGCGCGCAGATCGTCGAGGACGCCTTGGAAGGGACGCGGCGCACCGCGCACGGCGACGTCTGGGGCACGCTCGCCCTGTGGCTCGGGCTGGGCTTCGCGCTGCTGAACCTCGCCTCGGCCATGGGTCAGATCGAGCGCGGCGCCAACCGCATCTACGGCATCGAGCGCGACCGCCCCTTCCCGCGCAAGTACGGGCGGGCGATCCTTCTCGCGCTCGCCGCCGGTCTGCCCCTGGTGCTCGGGTTCGTCGTCCTCGTCGCCGGCGAGGCCGTGGGCGACGCCGTGGCGGACTCGGCCGGCTGGGCGGACAGCGGGTCGCGGTGGTGGGGCGTGCTCGACATCCCCGTGGGGCTCGTGCTGGCCTGGGTGGCCTCCGCCGTGATCTTCCGCTGGTCGCCGCGCCGCGTCCAGCCCGGCTACACCTGGCTGGCCTTCGGTTCGGCCGTGCATCTGCTGCTGTGGGTGTCGGCCACCTGGCTGCTCGCGCTGTACGTCGAGGAGAGCGGTGCCTTCGGCGCCGTGTACGGGCCGCTCACCGCCTTCATCGCCCTGCTGCTGTGGGCCAACCTCACCGCCGTCGCGCTCTTCCTCGGCATCGCGTTCGCCGCCCAGCTTGAAGCGGCCCGCGCCGGCATCGAGTCGGCCGTCCAGCCGGACCCGGGACCCGGCCCGTGAGCGGACGCCGGCCGAGCAGCCGCAGCGTCCTCAGGGGCTCGCCGCAGCGGTCACCGTCGCGGGGTCCACCCCGGTCAGTTCGACGATGCGGCGCGGTGGCACGCCGGCGGCCAGCGCGCGTCCGATCAGGCCGTCCCGCCCGTCCGCGCAGTCGCGGTAGGCGAGCAGCTCCTCCTCGACCCGCGCGAGCGGCTCCGGTGCCATCTCGTGGCGGACCCGGCTCAGTTCCTCGTCGCTCAGCGGGACGGGCAGCCGTTCCGCCCCCTCGGGAATGGCCGCCGTCTCCTCCGGCGGCAGCAGGCGCAGGTGGGGGGAGGCCGGCGTGCTTCCCTGGGCGTCCAGCCAGGCGCGTACCGCGGGAGTCTCCATGCAGGCGAGCTCCCCGACGGCGGCGGGGGCCACGCCGAGCCGCGCGGACGCGTCGTCAAGCAGGAACAGGTAGGCGTCGTCGGTCATCCTCGGCTCCTTCTCAACTGGCGGCTGACAAAGGTCCCCATTACCCCGCCGCGCCCGGAATACCGCCGGCTCCTGGGAGACTCGGCCATCGCGGCCAGAACCTGTCCGCAACTCTCGCTACCGTGCCCGTATGACGAACACCAAGCGGAGCGTCGCCGGCGCGGCACCCCACCTCGGTACCCGGGCCCTCAACCGCGCCACCCTCGACCGCCAGTTGCTCCTGCGGCCGGCCCGGATCTCCGCCGCCGCGGCCGTCGAGCACCTGGTCGGTCTCCAGGCGCAGAACGTCAAGCCCCCGTACTACGCGCTCGCCGCCCGCCTCGACGGATTCACCCCCGAGGCGCTGTCCCGGCTGATGGCCGACCGCGAGGTCGTCCGGATCGTCACCCTGCGCTCCACCATCCACACCCACACCGCGGACGACTGCCTCACGCTGCGTCCGCTGGTGCAGCCCGCCCGGGACCGGGAGCTGACGAACTTCCGCAAGGGACTCGCCGGTGTCGACCTGGACCGGCTCACCGCCCTCGCCCGCGACCTCGTCGAGACCGAGCCCCGCACCATGAAGCAACTGCGCGAGGCCCTGCTCCAGGAGTGGCCGGACGCCGACCCGCAGGCCCTGTCCGTCGCCGCCCGGTGCCGGCTGCCGCTCGTGCAGGTGACCCCGCGCGGCCTGTGGGGCCAAAGCGGGCAGGTCACTGTGACCACCGCCGAGCACTGGCTGGGCCGTCCCGCCGGACCGGCCGCCACACCCGACGCGGTCGTCCTGCGCTACCTCGCCGCTTTCGGCCCGGCCTCCGTGCGGGACATGCAGACCTGGGCCGGACTGACCCGCCTGCGCGACGCCTTCGAACGTCTCCGCCCGCGACTGGTCACCTTCCGGGACGAGACCGGCGCCGAGCTCTTCGACCTGCCGGACGCCCCCCGCCCCGACCCGGACACCCCGGCCCCGCCGCGCTTCCTGCCCGAGTTCGACAACCTGCTGCTCTCCCACGCCGACCGCACCCGCGTCGTCCCGCCCGAGTACCGGGGCCGCGCCTGGCAGGGCAACATCGCCCACCGCACCCTCCTCGTCGATGGATTCCTCGCGGGCCTGTGGCGACTGGAGGAACACGCACTCGTCATCGAGCCCTTCGGCCGCCTCACCAGGGCCCAGCGGGACGAGGTCACCACCGAGGGGGAGCGGATGCTGCGGGTGATGCACCCGGAAGCCTCGTACGACATCCGCTTCGGTGCCGTACGGGCGTAGGCGACGCGGCGTGTCGGTCCGCCCTGCCCGTCACCGCGACCGTCACGCCCAGGCCGATCATCGTGCAGCCGCCCGCCCCGCCGATCAGCGACAGGCGACGGTCCGAGTGGGCGAACCAGGTGCGGGCCGATGACGCGGTCAGGCCCCGCAGCGTGTCCGTGACGAGGCCGATCGAGATCGGTACGAGGCCCAACAGCAGCAATTGCAAGGGCATATGGCCCGCCGAGTGGTCCACGAACTGCGGCAGGACGGCGGCGAAGAACACCACGCCCTTCGGATTGGTGACGCCGACGAGGACCCCGTCCAGGAGCGTCCGGAAATCGCCGCGAGCCTGTCCGGTCGACCCGGTGGCGATCTGTGACGCCTTCAGTTCCCCGCGGTGCCGGACGGCCTGCACGCCCAGGTACACCAGACACGCGGCACCCGCCAGCTTCACCGTCAGGTGCACCGTCACCGACCGCTCGACCAGCGAGCCGATCCCGACCGCGATCGCCACGACCAGCAGGTAGGAGCCGACGACATTGCCGAGGGCCGTCGCCACGGCGGTGCGGCGGCCGTGGGCGAGGGCCCGGCCGATGACGAACAGCACGCTGGGTCCAGGGATCACGATGACCAGGAGTGACATCACGGCGAAGGCGAGAAGACGGTCGGCGGAAACCACGGACATCACTCCCATCCGCCGCCGTTCAAGCACTTGAATCCGGCCGGTGACATGGAGAGGGGGGGGGGGGGGGGGGGGGGGGGGGGGGGGCCCCCCCCCCCCCCCCCCCCCCCCCCCCCCCCCCCCTGGTCTGTCACCTGAGGGGTAATCAGGAGCTTTGCCCGGTTACGAGTTGATCTGCGTCGTGACCAGGTTGGAGAAGGTGGTCAGCCGGGTGTAGACACCCGGGTAACCGGCCTGGGCGCAGCCCTCGCCCCAGGAAGTGATGCCTGCCAGGACGCCCCCGATGAGCAGGGGGCCGCCGCTGTCGCCCTGGCAGGTGTCCACGCCGCCGGAGGTCTTTCCGGCGCACACCATGTCGCTCTTCACGAAGTCGGAGCCGTAGGAGCTCGCACAACTGGAGTCGGACACGGTCGGTACGGTCGCGGTGCGCAGCTGGTTGGAGGCGCTGCCGTTGGAGGAGGTGGTGCCCCAGCCGAGGATGCGGGCGGTGGTGCCGGCCGCGTACACCGAGGTCTGCGAGGAGGAGACGTACTTCGCCGGCGTGTACGGCATCGACGTCGACAGCGTCAGCACGGCCACGTCCTCGCCGTTGGTGACGCCGGTGTAGTTCGGGTGGATCCAGATCTTGCTGACCTTGCCGACCGTGCCGTTGGTGCCGTTGAGGTAGGTGCGGCCGCCGACGACGCGCACGCTGCCGGTGGTCTCGCCGACCATGCAGTGGGCGGCGGTGACGACCTTCGTGGGCGAGACCAGCGTGCCGCCGCAGAACTGGCTCTGCGAGGCGTCCGTGATCTGCATGACGAACGGGTACGCGGTCGTCGTGGTGGTGGTGCCGCCGACGATCGGCTGGGGCGCTGCGACGGCGGAGGGAGCGGCGAGCAGCGCGGTGGCGGCGGCAGCGGTCGCGGTGGCGACGGCGGCGGCTTTCCTGGCACGGTCGAACCCGAACATGGGTCTCCTCGGGGAGTTGCCGGTGGGGGGTCGCGCGGGTGGTGGTGCACGGTGACCCTGACGCCGTTGTTCGGATCTCCGTGTGCCCGGCGAGCGGCACACGGCAAAGCTAGAGCCCGCGACGGCGGGCTCCCAATGAGGGAACCCCCTAAGGGAGTTGGGCAGGGAAAACCCTCGGTCGGGCCAACGGACCCGGTGGACGCGGGTGGGTCAGGTCGTGCGCCGGCCCGCCGCCAGCCGGACGATGTCCACCCGGGAACGGATCCCCAGCTTCCGGTAGACCCGGGTCAGGGTCGCCTCGACGGTCTTGACGCTGATGAACAGCCGGGCCGCGATCTCCCGGTTGGTCGCGCCCTCCATCACCAGCGAGGCCACCTGACGCTCCATCGCCGCGAGGCCCTCCAGCGCGTCGAGCGCGACGGGTGGTGCGGCGGAGGCCGGCTCCACCGCCGCGGGACCGGCAGCGGCGGCCGCGTCGACCTGCCGCAGCCAGGGCAGCGCCCGGCAGCGCCGGAACAGCCGGGCGGCCTCGTCGTACGACGCCGGCCCCGGCAGGGGAGTGCCGCCGGCGCGGGGGAAAGCGGCGGTCTGGGCGCGCAGCCGGGCCAGCGCGAAGGCGGCACGGGCCTCCTCCAGGCCGTAGCCCAGCCGGCCGAGCCGGTCCTGCACGGACGTCAGCCGGACCAGGGCGGCCTCGTGCTCGCCGCGGGCCGCCCGCACCAGCGCCTCGGCCCGGTCGAGGACGGCCAGCACGCTCTCCCGGCCCAGCCGCAGCGCGTGCACCCGTGCCGTGTCGATGACGTCCTGGGCCTCGCCCGGCTCTCCGACGCGCACCAGGGCCTCGGCGAGGTCGCCGTGCCAGCGGCCGCGCGCCGGGTCGTTGATGCCGAGGCCCTGCTCCAGCTCGCGCACCCGGCGCAGCGAACGGACCGCGCCCGCCGGGTCCCCGGCCACCGACTGGGCGTAGCCCAGGGCCGCCAGTGCCCGGGACAGATACATCTGGTCGCCGTCGACCTCGGCGTGGTCGGCCGCCTCACGGGCGAGGGCCAGCGCCCGGTCGACGTCCCCGCCGGAGGCCTCCGCGAGGGAGGCGAGCATGGCGGAGGCGCCCTCGCCGATCCCGGCGTCCCGGGCGAGCCGCAGGCTCTCACGGGCCAGGTCCAGGGCCCGGCCGCAGTGCCCGGAGCGCAGTTCCGTGTCGGCGAGGAAGCGCAGGAAGTGCACCTCGCTCTCGACCATGCCGCGCCTGCGCACCTCACGCAGCAGCGCGGTGATGGTCGCCCGCGCCTCGGGCAGCTGGTCGCTCATGATCAGCCAGCGGAACCGGGCCGAGCCGGCGCCGTTGTGATGGCAGGCCACATACGGGTCCTGCGGCTCCTTCAGCGCCCGCTTGACGGTCGCGGGCGCGTCCGGGTGGCCCATCAGGGTCTCGGTGGAGGCCTGGAAGGACAGCGCCATCAGCTCGGTGCGCCGGTCCTCGCCGCGCGCGGCGAGCTCCGCCGCGTGCGCGGCCTCCTGCCGGGCCTCGGCGAAGTCGCCCTCCACGACCAGGCCGCGCCAGGCCAGCTGGTAGTGGACCAGGGCGAGCAGCCGCGGGTCGTCGCCGGCGTCGGCCAGGGCCTGCGGGAAGACGGCGTCGACGTCGCCGAGCGCCTGCCCGGCCGCCTCGATGACCACCATCCAGGCCCGCACGCGCTCCGCGGGCACGCTGGCCCGGGTCAGCACGTCCCGGGCGATGTCCCGGGCGAGGTCGGCCTCGCCGGCGGTGATCGCGTCCTCCGCGGCCTGGAGCCGCCGCTCGTCCGGGCCGGGCGCACTGTCCGCCGGGGTGTGCCGGGCCGCGAGCAGCCCGAGCGAGGCGGCCATCGACGGCGCCCCGCGGTCCCGGGCCAGCGCGGCGGCCTCGGCGAGCCGGGCCGCCACCTCCGGGTCGGTGCCCGTGGTCGCCAGGGCCAGATGGCGGGCCCGCTCGATCGGGTCGGAGGCCGCCGTGGACAGCGCCGCGTGCACGGCCCGCCGCTCCTGCGCCGGGGCCTCCGCGTACAGCGCGGCCGAGATCAGCGGATGCGCGAACCGTACGGCGGGACCCTCCCCCTCGGTGGCGAGCAGCCCTAGCGCCGCGGCCTGGGCGGTCTCGGCCTCGGCGTGCTCCCGGCCGGCCGCGTGCAGCAGCGCCAGCGTGGGACGGGCACCGGCACTGGCCACCAGCAGAGTGCGGCGCGCCTCGTCCGACAGCATCTCCAGCCGGCTCAGCACCAGCGCCCGCAGCGAGGTGGGCACCGGCAGCGGCTCGCCTGGCCGGGGCCGGGTCGGGCTCTCGGCGAGGGCGCGGCCCAGTTCCAGCGCGAAGAGAGGGTTGCCGCCGCTGGTGCGGTGGATGTCGCGGATCGTGGAGCGGGACAGGGGGGTGTAGCCGCGGTGGTCGAGCAGCGCGGAGACCTGCGTGCGGGACAGCGGGCCCAGCCGGACGGCGAGCGTGTCGGGCGGAGACGCGCGTAGATGGCGGTCGTACTCCTGGCCCTCGGTCCGCACCGCGCACAGCATCTGCACGGGCGTGTCGCCCAGCCGACGCGCGGCGAAACCGAGCAGTTCGGCGCTGGCCGCGTCCAGCCACTGCAGATCGTCGGCGACGACCAGCACCGGGCCCTCGGCGGCCAGCGCGCGCAGCGCCGACAGCACGGCGAGGCGCAGCGCGAGTCCGTCGCGCTGGAGGGTGGATTCGCCGCGCCCGGTGAGCGCGGACTCCAGCGCGGTGCGCTGGGCGGCGGGCAGCGCGCCGGAGACGTCGTCCAGGACCAGGCCGAACAGATCGGCCAGCGCCAGGAACGGCAGGTGGGATTCGGACTCGGTGGCCGAGCAGCGCAACACGGTCCGGGCCGCACCGGCGTAATCGGCGGCCAGCGCCCGCAGGACCGTCGATTTCCCAATTCCCGCGGGGCCGTGGAGCAGCACACTGCCGCCTCGGCCGAGCTGCTCACGCGCCGACGTGAACAGGTCCTCCCGGCCGATGACCACGTCGGGGCGGCTCCTGGGAGGCTCCTGGAAGTCCCGTGGCACGGTCACCGCTCCCCTCCGTGTGGCGTGTCCTGGCCAATATTAGGCAACAGCTCTTTGAATTTCGGACGGACGGCGTGGTGAGGGAAATAACAACGCAGGTCCGGGCGTGAATTCATCGGTCTCCCGAATGCGGCGGAACACGGCTGTGGCGCCCGGTCGGGAACCCGTCGGCATATCGAACGGCAGGGGCAACGGAAAAACATCACAAACCTACGGCAACCATCCCGCTCGGCGTGCCGCGACCACGGCCTCGCCCCGGGTCCGGGCCCGCAGCTTGCGCATGGCCGACCGCAGATACCCCTTGACCGTCTCGGGTGTCACCCCCAGCCGCTCGGCCGCGACCGCGTTCGTGGCCCCCGCGGCGACGCACGCCAGCACGTCCACCTCGCGGGGCGTGAGCCGGACCCGGTCCGACGGTGTGGTGTCGGCCGTGAGCAGGGCACACGCGTCGAGCAGCTCGGCCCGCAGCTCGGGATCCGCGATCTTCGGGGCCAGTGCCCGCAGTGCCGCGTGCGCCTCCCGCACCTGCTCCCGGCCCGCGCCGGGCCCGCCCCCGGCGACGAACTCCCGTCCCGCGCCGGCCCCGCCCTCCGCGGCGAGCGTGCGGGCCTCCTCCCGCACGACCAGCGCCCGCTCCACGTCCCGCGCCGCCTCCACGGCCTCGTCCAGCATGCGCCCGCCCAGCGGCAGGGCCGTGCGCAGCGCCCCGTACAGCACCCCGCGCACCGAGTGCCGCACGATCACCGGCACGGCCAGCACCGAGCGCAGTCCCTCCACCGCCACCGGGGCGTCGTACTCGTGGCTGATCTGCCGCGACACCGAGTAGTCCGTCACCACGCACGGCCGGGCGAGCACCACCGTCTTGCCGCCCAGCCCGTTCCCGGACGTCACCACCAGCGAACGCAGGGCGTGCGTCGCCGTGCCGCTCAGTTCGCTGATGCGCATCCGCTGCCCGGCCTCCATCAGGCCGCCGAAGGCGACCGGAAGGCCGGTGGCGCGCCGCAGACGCAGCAGCGCGTTGCGTATCTCGACCGCGTCGGACGCGTCTGCTGTCACCTGATCGCCCCTTCACTACGGCTCCTGCACGGGCGCACCCCCCGTTCGGGGGTAGTGAGACCTGCATCACGGATTACACGATGGCTCGGAGCCGCCCGGCAATGGTCCGGTACCAAGGAGGACACATGACATCGGCGACGGAGGCGTTCCGCAGCGCGCGGGACTTCCTGCTGGAGCACCGCGAGGACTACGGCACGGCCTACGAGGGCTTCCGCTGGCCCCGTCCCGACTACTTCAACTGGGCGCTCGACTGGTTCGACGAGATCGCGGACGGCAACGCCCGCACCGCTCTGCACATCGTCGAGGAGGACGGCCGCGAGACACAGCTGTCGTTCGGGGAGATGTCCGTACGCTCGGACCAGTTCGCCAACTGGCTGCGCGCCAGGGGCGTGCGCGCCGAGGACCGGATCCTCGTGATGCTCGGCAACCAGGCCGAACTGTGGATCACCGCGCTCGCGGCGATGAAACTGCGCGCGGTGGTCATCCCGGCCACCCCGCTGCTCGGCCCAGCCGACCTGCGCGACCGCGTCGACCGCGGCCGGGTCCGGCACGTCATCGCGCGCTCCGAGGACGCGGGCAAGTTCGCCGAGGTCCCCGGCGACTACACCCGCATCGCCGCGACGGACGCGACAGACGCGGGAGCCGTACCCGAGGGCTGGCTGCCGCTGGACGACGCCTACGGCGCCCCCGCCGGCTTCACCCCCGACGCCCCGACCCGGGCCGACGACCCGCTGATGCTGTACTTCACCTCGGGCACCACCGCCCGGCCCAAACTCGTCGAGCACACCCACACCTCGTACCCGATCGGGCACCTGTCGACCATGTACTGGATCGGCCTCGAGCCCGGCGACGTGCATCTGAACATCTCCTCACCCGGCTGGGCCAAGCACGCCTGGTCCAACCTCTTCGCCCCCTGGAACGCCGAGGCGACCGTCTTCCTGTACAACTACACGCGTTTCGACGCCGCCCGGCTCATGGCCGAGATGGACCGGGCCCGGGTCACCACCTTCTGCGCCCCGCCCACCGTCTGGCGCATGCTCATCCAGGCCGACCTGACGCAGCTGCGCACCCGGCCCCGCGAGATCGTCGCCGCCGGTGAGCCGCTCAACCCGGAGGTCATCGAGCAGGTCCGCCGCGCCTGGGGCGTCACCATCCGGGACGGCTTCGGCCAGACCGAGACGGCCGTGCAGGTCGCCAACAGCCCCGGCCAGCCCCTCAAGACCGGCTCGATGGGCCGGCCGAGCCCCGGCTACCGCGTCGAACTGCTGGACCCCGTCTCGGGTGCCCCGGGCGCGCGCGAGGGCGAGATCGCGCTCGACCTGTCGGACCGCCCCGTCGGCCTGATGACCGGCTACCACGGCGACGCGGACCGCACGGCGGAGGCGATGGCCGGCGGCTACTACCGCACGGGCGACATCGGCGCACGGGACGAGGACGGCTACATCACCTACGTCGGCCGCGCGGACGACGTCTTCAAAGCATCCGACTACAAGATCAGCCCCTTCGAGCTGGAGAGCGCCCTGCTGGAGCACGAGGCGGTGGCCGAGGCGGCGGTGGTGCCCGCGCCGGACGAGCTGCGGCTCGCGGTGCCGAAGGCGTACGTCGTCCTGGCGGAGGGCTGGGAGCCGGGCCCCGACACGGCGAAGGTGCTGTTCGAGCATTCGCGTCAGGCCCTCGCCCCCTACAAGCGCATCCGCCGTCTGGAGTTCGGGGCCCTGCCCAAGACCGTCTCGGGCAAGATCCGCCGCATCGAGCTGCGGGAGGCGACGGCGGCCGGGTCGGACGCCGAGTACCGCGAGGAGGACTTCCGGTGAACTCGTACAGTCATGGCACCAGCGGGACGGCTCTGCTCGGCGACACGATCGGGGCCAACCTGGACCGGGCGGTGGCCACCTGGCCGGACCGTGAGGCGCTGGTCGACGTGGAGTCCGGGCGGCGCTGGACGTACGCGCGGTTCGGCGCGGCCGTCGACGAACTGGCCTCCGCCCTCCTCGCCTCGGGGGTCGACAAGGGCGACCGGGTGGGCATCTGGGCGGTCAACTGTCCCGAGTGGGTCCTGGTCCAGTACGCCACCGCCCGCATCGGCGCGATCATGGTGAACATCAACCCGGCTTACCGCACCCACGAGGTCGAGTACGTCCTCGACCAGGCCGGGATCTCCTTCCTGTTCGCCTCCCTCAGCCACAAGACGAGCGACTACCGGGCGATGGTCGAGCAAGTGCGGGGCCGGTGCGCCGAGTTGCGCGAGGTCGTGTACTTCGGCGACCCGAGCTGGGGAGCCTTGCTCGGGCGGGGGACTCCCGGCGCCCGGTTCGAGGACGACGGCCTGTCCTGCGACGACCCGATCAACATCCAGTACACGTCGGGCACGACGGGCTTCCCCAAGGGGGCCACGCTCTCCCACCACAACATCCTCAACAACGGCTATTTCGTGGGCGAGATGATCGCCTACACCGAGCAGGACCGGATCTGCATCCCGGTGCCCTTCTACCACTGCTTCGGCATGGTCATGGGCAACCTCGCCGCCACGTCCCACGGCGCCTGCATGGTCATCCCGGCCCCGTCCTTCGACCCGAAGGCCACGCTGGACGCGGTCCAGCAGGAGCGCTGCACCTCCCTCTACGGCGTCCCCACCATGTTCATCGCGGAGCTGAACCACCCCGACTTCGCGTCCTACGACCTCTCCTCCCTGCGCACCGGCATCATGGCGGGCTCGCCCTGCCCGGTGGAGGTGATGAAGCGGGTGGTCAACGAGATGAACATGGCCGAGGTGTCCATCTGCTACGGCATGACGGAGACCTCGCCCGTCTCCACGCAGACACGGCGCGACGACGACCTGGAACACCGCACCGGCACGGTCGGCCGCGTGCTGCCGCACATCGAGGTGAAGATCGTCGACCCGGCGACGGGTGTGACTCAACCACGCGGCACGGCGGGCGAGTTGTGCGCCCGCGGCTACAGCGTGATGCTCGGCTACTGGAACGAGCCGGAGAAGACCGCCGAGGCCATCGACGCGGGCCGCTGGATGCACACCGGCGACCTCGCGGTGATGCGCGAGGACGGCTACGTCGAGATCGTCGGCCGCATCAAGGACATGATCATCCGGGGCGGGGAGAACATCTACCCCCGCGAGATCGAGGAGTTCCTCTACGCCCACCCCAAGATCCAGGACGTCCAGGTCGTGGGCGTCCCGCACGACCGCTACGGCGAGGAGGTCCTCGCCTGCGTCATCCCCCACGACCCCGCCGACCCGCTCACCCTGGACGAACTCCAGACCTTCTGCCAGGACCGCCTGGCCCACTACAAGATCCCGACCAGTCTTCAGCTCCTCGACTCCTTCCCGATGACGGTGTCCGGGAAGGTACGCAAGGTGGAACTGCGGGAGAGGTTCGCGGATGGGCGGAGATAGAAGAGCTCCCACTCCCTGCCGGCGTGCGGAGGGCGCGACCGTCAGCAGGGTGAGGAAGCCCTGCTCGAAGAAGGTGTACTCCAGCACGCCGTAGCCGACGGGCCCGCGCGCGTCCTCGGCCAGCAGCGCCCGGCCCTGCTCGCACCAGGCCGGATGCTCGCGCGGCGTGCCCGGTCTCCCGCCGCCGCGATCGGGTCGGTCTCGGTCAGCGCCGTGTGGTCCGACGGCTCGGCGCGGCGCACGACGAGCGTGCCGGGTTCGATGTCGCCCATGGGCGCATCGTGGCAGCAGTGGGGGGCCGGGCCGCGCGCGGATTACCGCGCTGTGTTCACAACGGTGCGCGCATGCACACGCGGGGCCAGTGGTTCAGGCCGTGTTCGGCCTCCGTCGCGCGGATCTCGCGCAGGCCGGGGGTGAGGTCCGCCTTCGCGAGGGTGTGGAAGCCGAGGCGGGCGTAGTAGGGGGCGTTCCACGGGATCTCCGTGAAGGTGGTCAGGGTCAGGGCGGTCAGGCCCTCCTCGCGGGCGCGGTCGGCGGCGTACGCGAGGAGTTCCCGGCCCACGCCCCGGCGCGCGGCGCGCGGATGGACCGAGACCTGCTCGATGTGCAGGGCGCCGTCCACGGGTTCGGCGAGGAGGTACGCGGCCGGGTGATCCCGCTCGTCGGCCGCGACCCAGCAGCGGTCCGCCCCGCGGCAGCGCTCCAGTACGTCGAGCGGGGGCGGTGCGTCGTCGGCGATCTCCGGCATGCCGAGGTCGCGGAAGGGGGCACCGGCGGCACGTTCGATGTCCTGGAGGGCGGAGAGTTCGGCGGCGGTCGCGGGGCGGATACGCATGGGGTGAGTATGCGGCGCGGTGCTGATCGGGATCCGGTGGCTACTCTCGTCCCTCCACACCGACTTCAACCGCGAGGGGGAGCAGACCGTGCGCGACGCCGCCGTGACGCCTGAGGGCGACCGGATCCGCTGGGTCGAACTGCCGGGACAGGAACCGCCACGCGTCTACGTGCACGGCCTGGGCGCCACATCGGCCGCCTACTTCACCCAGATCGCGGTCCATCCCCTGCTGGCCGGTCACCGCTCGCTGCTCATCGACCTGCTCGGGCACGGCATCAGCGACCGGCCCACGAGCTTCGACTACACCCTGGAAACACACGCCGACGCGCTCGCCGCGGCGCTCACCGCCGCGGGCGTCACCGGGGCGGAGGTGATCGCGCACAGCATGGGCGGCTCCGTGGCCATCGTCCTGGCCGCCCGGCATCCCCACCTGGTCTCCCGTCTGGTGCTGGTCGACGCCAACCTCGACCCGATGCCGCGCGCCGCCGGATCGTCGGGCAGCAGCGGGATCGCCGCCTACACCGAGCAGCAGTTCCTGGCCGGGGGATGGGAAGAGGTACGCGACCGGGTCGGCCCCCACTGGTGGTCCACGATGCGTCTGGCCGGCCGGGAGGCCCTGCACCGCAGCGCGGTCCACCTCGTGCGCGGCACCGTCCCCTCCATGCGCGAACTCCTGCTGGACATGAAGATCCCCCGGACCTTCCTGCTGCCCGAGGCCGACGGCCCGCTCCCGGGCGCCGCCGCACTCACCGCGTCCGGGGTGTCCGTCGTCGCGGTCCCGGACTGCGGACACAACATCATGCTGGACAACCCGGAAGCCTTCGCCCGCGCCACCGCGGCGGCGCTCACGGACCAGGCCCGGCCGGGCCACGCACAACCGGAGCGTCAGGCGGGCACGCGCTCCGGGGCGGCACCGTCAAACGGCGGGTAGGTCCGGTCGCTCATGCGCTGGGCCGCGTCGATGTAGTCGGCGAGGGCGTTCCGGGACCGGGCGAGCGCGGCCATCTGATCGTCCAGGCGGCGCAGCCGCGACCGCATCGCCGCCAGCAGTTCGGGACACCCGAGCAGCTCCGGCGCCTCGCCGACCGCGCAGGGCAGCAGATACGCGATGTCCTCGGACGATAAGCCGGCGCCCAGCAGGTGGCGGATCTGTCTCACCCGCAGGACCGCGTCCTCGTCGTACTCGCGGTACCCGTTCGTGCCCCGGTCCGCCTCCAGCAGGCCCTGGGCCTCGTAGTAGCGCAACTGATGGGCGTTGACGCCCGTCCGGCGACTCAGTTCCCCGATACGCATCGACAACCTCGCTTGACCTTCACACCGGTATCAACGTTGACGATGCTGCCATGAACAGAACCGGCACACCCGTGACAGTCATCGGACTCGGACTGATGGGCCAGGCACTCGCCGGCGCCTTCCTGAAGGCCGGGCATCCCACAACCGTGTGGAACCGTACGCCCTCCAAGGCCGACGAGCTGGTGGGCCGGGGCGCACGCCTCGCACCGACAGTCGGCGACGCGGTCGGGGCCGGCTCCCTGACGATCATCTGCGTCACCGACTACCAGGCCGTGCGGCAGCTGCTCGGCACGAGCGACGTCGAACTCGACGGCACGACGCTGGTCAATCTGACCTCGGGCGACTCGGCCCAGGCCCGGGAGACCGCCCGATGGGCCGAGCAGCGCGGCGCCCGCTACCTGGACGGCGCCGTCATGGCCGTACCGCCGGCCATCGGCACGCCCGAGGCGGTGATTCTGCACAGCGGCCCCCAGGCGGACTTCGACGCGCACAAGCCGACCCTCGACGCGCTCGGCACCGTCACCCACCTCGGTGCGGACCACGGCCTGGCGTCCCTGTACGACGTGGCCGGACTGGCCATGATGTGGAGCGTCCTGAACGCCTGGCTCCAGGGCACCGCGCTGCTCAGGACGGCCGGTGTCGACGCCGCGACGTACGCGCCGTTCGCGCAGCGGATCGCCGCCGGTGTGGCCGACTGGCTGCCCGGATACGCCGAGCAGATCGACAGCGGCTCCTTCCCGGCCGAGGTGTCGGCCCTGGAGACCGACGCGCGGGCCATGGCACACCTGATCGAGGAGAGCGAGGCGGTGGGTGTCAGCGCCGAACTGCCGAAGCTGTTCAAGGCGATGGCCGACCGCGCGATCGCCGCGGGACACGGTGGTGAGCAGTATCCCGTGCTGATCGAGGAGTTCAGCAGGCCGGGGCCCGCCGACGACTGACCGGTTCCCGGGGTATCAGGGCGCCCGGTTCTCCGTGCCGGTGGCGTCCAGTGCGGCGGCCGGGGCGTTCACCGGCCGCGGCGTGCCGGTGAGGTCGAGGACGAACAGCGGGACGCCGAGGGCGTCGGCGCGGGCCCGGGCGTCGTGCGCGTACCCGGCGAGGGAGAAGCAGAGGCAGTCCGCCGACTCCGTCATGGCCGTCAGCCACAGGCACTCCACGTCCCGCAGGGCCGCGGGGCGCACGGCCGGGTCGACCAGCGCGACGACGCCGCGGGCGGCGAGCCCGATCCCGGACGGCGGTCGCTGATCCGCCCGCCGGACGCCCCGGTAGCCGAGCCGGCGCAGATAGAGCGCGGCGGCCGTGACGGCGTCGAGCGCGGTACGGCCCGGGACGGTGCGGAAGGGCGGCCGGGCCGCGCCGGTACCGTCGGCGGCACCGGCTGATGCAGGTGCCCCCTCGACGGCGGCTGCGGCGTCGCGCGGACCGGTCCGGGCACTCGCGCCCGGCGCGCCGTCCCGCCCGGCCCCGCCCCGCCCCTCCACAACCGGCACCCGCAGCACCACCCCGCACGGGCACCCCACCTCCGGCCGCGGCCACTCCCCGCGTCGGCCGCAGGACGCGCACCCGACCGTCACCCAGTCGTCCTGCCAGACGCGATGGGCGACGGGCGTCACCGTGCCGTCCGGGTCGAGCCGCGGGGCGACGGGCGCTCCGCACACGCACGGGTACGACGGGACCGTGAAGCGGTGCTCCCGTCGGCAGGACGGACAGCGCACCGGCACGCTCTCGGCCATGACCACTCCCGTACGGCGGCACATCGGGACAACGCGTCCATCGTGCGCCGTCGAGGCCCCGCCTGTCCGCCGCTTGCCCCCTCTCTTGACGCCCTTCGCCCACCCCACATACATTCATTCCAGATAGTAGAAGTTTATTTCCGCAATACGAAAGAGGCTCACCGCAGGGCGCGACGGGAGTGCGAATCCGACAGCCGAAGCAGGAGTACTCGATGGCTCGAATGACCGCTGCCCGCGCGGCAGTTGAGATCCTCAAGCGTGAGGGCGTCACCGACGCGTTCGGAGTCCCGGGCGCGGCGATCAACCCCTTCTACGCGGCGCTCAAGGCCTCCGGCGGCATCCACCACACCCTCGCCCGCCACGTGGAGGGCGCCTCGCACATGGCCGAGGGCTACACCCGCACCCGCGCGGGGAACATCGGCGTCTGCATCGGCACCTCCGGCCCGGCCGGCACCGACATGATCACGGGCCTGTACTCCGCGACCGGCGACTCCGTCCCGATCCTGTGCATCACCGGCCAGGCCCCGACCGCCGTGATCCACAAAGAGGACTTCCAGGCCGTCGACATCGCCTCGATCGCCAAGCCGGTCACCAAGATGGCCGTGACCGTGCTGGAGGCCGCGCAGGTCCCCGGCGTCTTCCAGCAGGCCTTCCATCTGATGCGCTCGGCCCGCCCCGGCCCGGTCCTCATCGACCTGCCGATCGACGTCCAGCTCACGGAGATCGAGTTCGACCCGGAGACGTACGAGCCGCTCCCGGTCTACAAGCCCGCCGCGACCCGCGCCCAGATCGAGAAGGCGATCGGGATGCTGAACGCCTCCGAGCGGCCGCTGATCGTCGCGGGCGGCGGTGTCATCAACGCGGACGCCGCCGAACTGCTCGTCGAGTTCGCCGAGTTGACCGGCACCCCGGTCGTTCCCACCCTCATGGGCTGGGGCATCCTCTCCGACGACCACGAGCTGAACGCCGGCATGGTCGGCCTCCAGACCTCGCACCGCTACGGCAACGCGACCTTCCTGGAGTCCGACTTCGTCCTCGGCATTGGCAACCGCTGGGCCAACCGCCACACCGGCAAACTCGACGTCTACACCGCCGGACGGAAGTTCGTCCACGTCGACATCGAGCCCACCCAGATCGGCAGGATCTTCGCCCCCGATTACGGCATCGCCTCCGACGCCAGGGCCGCGCTGGAGCTGTTCGTCGAGGTGGCGCGCGAGCTGAAGACGGCCGGCAGGCTGCCCGACCGCTCCGCCTGGGCGGCCTCGGCACAGGAGCGCAAGGCGGCCCTCCAGCGCCGTACGCACTTCGACGACATCCCGATCAAGCCGCAGCGCGTCTACGAGGAGATGAACAAGGCCTTCGGCCCGGAGACCCGGTACGTCTCCACCATCGGCCTCTCGCAGATCGCCGGCGCCCAGATGCTGCACGTCTACCGGCCCCGCCACTGGATCAACTGCGGCCAGGCCGGCCCGCTCGGCTGGACCATCCCGGCCGCGCTCGGCGTCGCCAAGGCCGACCCGGAGGCGTCCGTCGTCGCGCTCTCCGGGGACTACGACTTCCAGTTCATGATCGAGGAACTGGCCGTCGGCGCGCACCACAAGATCCCCTACGTCCACGTGCTCGTCAACAACTCCTATCTCGGCCTGATCCGTCAGGCGCAGCGGACGTTCGACATCGACTTCCAGGTCAACCTGGAGTTCGAGAACATCAACGCGCCCGAGCTCGGCGTCTACGGCGTCGACCACGTCAGGGTCGCCGAGGGCCTCGGCTGCAAGGCGATCCGCGTCACCGACCCGGCGGAACTCGGCGCCGCGTTCGAGCAGGCCAAGAAGCTCGCCGCGGAGTACCGGGTCCCGGTCGTCGTCGAGGCGATCCTGGAGCGCGTCACCAACATCTCCATGTCGACGACCAACGACATCGGCAACGTCGTGGAGTTCGAGGAACTGGCCACCGAGCCCGGCCACGCACCGACCTCGGTCAAGCCGCTGAAGGTCTGACACCCGCGCACGACAGGGGCGGCCCGTCCGGGAGGACGGACCGCCCCTGTCGCGTTCACGCGTTCACTACGCGCCTCCACCCCCGCATCCGCCTCCGCCGCAGTAGGTGTAGCCCGCACTGCCGCCTCCGTAGGGACCGCGCGAGTGCTTGAGGAGGCTCTTGCCGCCCACCTCGGCCCGGCGGATCAGACCCGCGCGGAGGGCGAAGCGCGGCGCCAGCAGCCGCAGGGCCGCCTCGCCGTGCAGGGCGACGGGCAGCAGCCGGTCGTGGTCGGTCAGGCCGCGTCTGCCGGCGGGCAGCGGATGGCGCTGCCGCAGCTCCCGCACATGGCGTCGGGCGCCGCGCGTCGGGCCGAGCAGCGGGTAGCGCAGCAGGCCCGCCTCCGCGAGCGGGATGCGCATGAGGGCCACCGCGAGCCGTATGCCCGGGTCCTTGACCAACGTCCGCAGGCCGGCGGGCTCGTGGAGACAGGCGTGCACCTCCTGGGCCAGGGGAGAGGGCGGCCGCTGCGCGCTCACGGCGTCCGCGACGCCCGCCCGCACCGTCCCCGGCCGGTCCGCCTCCACCAGGCCCCGCAGATACAGATCCACCACGGCGACGGTGACGGCGGCCCGCGGGCCGTTCCCCAGCAGTGCGATCTCGTGCGGCTCCAGCCGGAGCGCCGTACCGTCATCCATGGCTTCACCCCCGTGCCGGGGCCCGCCGGCCCCCGTGCCGGCGGGTCCCGTGTGCCGAGAATGTGCCCGGCCCCGGGGGCGGTTGAAGCCCCCGGGGCCGGGTTCAGAGGTTCATTTGAGGGTTCCGTACGGGACGTACGACCGGTGCCGTACGCGTTCACGTGCCGTGGTGCTCCGAGAGTCCCGGCCAGTCGTCCGGGCCACCGCCCTGCCACTCGACGAGGTCGCTCTCCCCGACGTCGGTGACGTAGAGGTCGGCCAGCCGGAGGATCTCGGCGACGTCGTCGACGTGTGTGGCGATACCCAGTGTCGCGTCGCCCGCAGTGACGCGCCGGGAGCCGTCCAGGGCAGGAGGATGCACCACGACGTGCGGATGCTCCGTTGGTCGATGTGTCATGCCTCCAGCGTCCTGCGGCAGCGCTGGAAACGCACGCCGGGGTGTTGTCAGACCCTGCGAACACAATGCGCCGTATGACACCGAGAAGCGACATGACGTTGGAGTGGCATCTACGTGAGGTGGTGGCCAAGGAGGCCGTCGACCAGACCGTGAAGAGCGCCGTGCAGTCGGTCTTCACGCACATGCACAGCGGCCGGAGCGGCAAGAGGCGGGGCGGCAGAGAGCTGATACGTCTCTTGGGGGAAGTGAGAGGGACTGCGGCAAGGGCCGACGAGTGGCAGGTAGTGCGGCTTGTGCAGGATGCGATCGAGTACGCAGAGGGGCGGATCCTGCGGTACGACTTTGAGGATCGCTACAGGCTGTTCGGTGATGGACAAAGACGGGAGTCGCACACGGGCTTCCTCGGCAGCACCATGAAGGCGATGCACCAGTGGCTCGTCGACAGCGGGCGGGAGTTCCTGTCGGGCCACCCCGATGCCGGGATCAAAGAGTTCCTGGAGCATTTCCGTGCGCAGGGTGAGGACGCGCTGTTCCTTCAGGCCCCCGACGATCGCCCTGGGCGTTATGTGATTCCGAGGGGCCGTGCCGAGATCACCCTGTGGCTGGAGCGGATCATCCGCAGCGGCCGGATCGATGTCGCCGACCCGGCCGCTGAAGCCCGGAAGATCGTCACGTCGCCCGAAGCCATGGCCCTGCTGGCTGCCGATGACCAAGGACGAATCCTCCTTCAGGCCGCTGAACTGCGCCGACGCGCGGCCCGACTCAAAGAACTGCGCACCGTCGTCGAGGATTGCAAGGCCACAGAGGCCGATGTGCAGCGGGCGCTTGACGGGCAGTACTGGATCTTCGGTGGGCGGTTCGTGGGCGAGGCGGCGCAGCGGCGCCTCGTGCCGGGAGACGAGGTGGACATCCCGCTGATACGTGGTGACGGAGCGCTCCATATCGTGGAACTCAAGCGAGCCATGAGCCTCAAGGGTCCCCTCGTCAAGCGGCATCGCAACGCATGGGTGCCGGCGGCGCAGGTGCACGAGGCCGTTGGCCAGGCTGTCAACTACCTCACTGGTCTGGATGAGAGCCGGGAGCGGCTCCGTGCCGACCTCGGTATCGAGACTCGGCGTGCCAGCGCCCTCGTCCTGGTCGGGCATCCGACACTGCATCCGGAGGTGCCGGAGGAGGAGATCAACGAGGCGCTGCGGACGTTCAATTCGCACCTCACCAGGGTCGAGGTCCTGACATACAAGGAACTCCTGGACAACGCCGAGCGCTCCCTCGCCGGAGATGGCCCGGTGTAGGGAGCGCGTCAGTGCTGGCCGTCCGACGGCGCGAGGCCAGGGGGCTTCTGGAGGTGGTGCTGGGACCGCGGCGGGTGTGACGGAGTCCGGATCGGGTTTCCCTCAGGTCGAGACGCCCGGCCGGGTCCTTCACCACCGCACTGGCTCACACTCCGCCGCGGACCGCGCCCTGCCCGCGTCCGTGCCCGGGCCGACCACCCCTCATCCGGGTCGCCCCGCGCGGTCGGACGCGGTCAGGGAGTTCAGTCCTCGCGCAGGGCGCGGACCGCCTCCTCCACGCGCCGCCCGTACTCGGGGTCGGCGGCGTGGAAGTGCGCGAGGTTCTTCTCGATCACGTCGTCGCGGGAGACCTGCGAGAGGCCGCCGGCGATGTTCGCGACCAGGCGGGACTTCTCCTCGGCGGACATCAGCCGGTACAGCTCGCCCGCCTGGAAGAAGTCGTCGTCCTTGGTGTGCAGGGGCGCCGCGTGGGTGCCCGTGTGGCCGGTCACCGCGAGCGGGGCGGACAGCGGTCGGCCGGTCTCCACCGGGCCGTCGTAGGAGTTCGGCTCGTAGTTCTTGGCGTACCGGCCCTGGGTGTTGGACGCCATGAGGCCGTCCCGGCCGTAGTTCCGCGCGGTCGTGGCCCGGGGCGCGTTGACGGCCAGCTGGGTGTGGTTGACGCCCAGACGGTAGCGGTGGGCGTCGGCGTAGGCGAACAGGCGGCCCTGGAGCATCTTGTCGGGCGAGGGGCCGATGCCCGGCACGACGTTGTCCGGGTTGCGGTCCAGCACCAGCCGGCCGACGCGCTGGAGCGGGTAGTCGGCGTGCGGCCACACCTTCGTCAGGTCGAACGGGTTGAAGCGGTAACCGTCCGCCTCGGCCGCCGGCATGATCTGGACGTAGCGCGTCCAGGACGGGTGCACGCCCCGCTCGATGGCCTGGAGCAGGTCCGTCTGGTGCGAGTTCGGGTCCTTGCCCGCGAGCTCGGCGGCCTGCTCGCTGCTCAGGCAGCGGATGCCCTGGTTGGTCTTGAAGTGGTACTTGACGAAGAAGGCCTCACCACGGCTGTTCGTCCACTGGTAGGTGTGCGAGCCGTAGCCGTTCATGTGCCGGTACGAGGCCGGAATGCCGCGGTCGCCCATCAGCCAGGTCACCTGGTGCGTGGCCTCGGGGGAGTGCGCCCAGAAGTCCCAGACGCCGTCCGGCTCCTGACGGCCCGATGGGGGTCCCCCCGCGCCCTTAAGGCGTGGGGGAGGGTCGCGCTTCTGCGAGTGGATGAAGTCCGGGAACTTGATCGGGTCCTTGATGAAGAACACCGGGGTGTCGTTCCCGACGAGGTCGTGATTGCCCTCGGCCGTATAGAACTTGACCGCGAAACCGCGAGGGTCGCGCACCGCGTCCGCGCCACCGAGGCTGTCGGCCACGGTCGAGAAGCGCAGGAACACCTCGGTCCGCTTGCCGGTCCCGCCGAGGAAGTCGGCCTGGGTGAAGGCAGTGACGTCGTCGGTCACCTCGAAATGGCCGTAGGCGCCGGACCCCCGGGCGTGCACCACGCGCTCCGGGATGCGCTCGCGGTTGAAGCGGGCGAGCTTCTCCAGCAGATGCTGGTCCTGGAGCAGGAGCAGGAGCAGGAGCAGGAGCAGGAGCGGGCCGCCGACGCCGGCGGTGGCGGAGTTCTGGTTGTCGGCGACGGGGGCGCCGGACTCGGTGGTGAGCACGCGCTGCGACATCGTCACCTTCCGTACGAGAGGGCAGCGGAAAAATGGTTCCGCTTCGTGGAGCCTAGGGTCGGGGTGTCGGAGCGTCAACAGTTTGTTGAAGCGGTGGGCAGGGCTGGGTCCGGGCGGCGCCGCCGCTTTGGGCGCGACAGGACATGTGTCAGCGGCGACGCCGCCCGGAGTATGGAAGATCCCCGGAGGGCGGGCGTCAGACCTGGGTGCCGGAGAGCCGCTCCACGGCCCGCAGCAGCGCCGAGTGGTCCAGGCCGCCGTCGCCCTGTGCGCGCAGGGACGCGACCAGCTGGGCGACCACGGCGCCGACGGGCAGGGCCGCGCCGACGTTGCGGGCGGCGTCCGTGACGATGCCCATGTCCTTGTGGTGCAGATCGATCCGGAAGCCCGGCTTGAAGTCCCGGCCGAGGAAGTTGTCCTTCTTGCGGGTCAGCACGGTCGAGCCGGCGAGACCGCCGTTCAGGACGTCCAGAGCCGCCTTCAGGTCCACGCCGGACTTCTCCAGGAAGACCACGGCCTCCGCGCACGCCTGGATGTTCACGGCGACGATCAGCTGGTTGGCGGCCTTCACGGTCTGGCCGGAGCCGTGCGGGCCGCACAGCACGATGGTCTTGCCGAGCGCCTCGAAGATCGGCCTGGCCTGGTCGAAGTCGGCCTGCTCGCCGCCGACCATGATGGACAGCACGGCCTCGGTCGCGCCGGCCTCACCGCCGGAGACGGGGGCGTCCAGGGCGCGGATGCCCTTGTCCTTCGCCGCCTTCGCCAGGTCGACCGAGGTCTGCGGGGTGATCGAGGACATGTCGATCAGCAGGGCGCCGGACCTCGCGTTCTCCAGGATGCCGTCCGGGCCGTAGGCGATGGCCTCGACCTGCGGGGAGGCCGGCACCATCGTGATGACGACGTCGGCGTCCCGCACGGCCTCCGCGATCGAACCGGCGGCCGTGCCGCCGGCCGCGGCGAGGCGGTCCAGCTTCTCCCGCTCCAGCGTGTAGCCGGTGACGTCGTAGCCCGCCTTGATGAGGTTCTCGGACATGGGGGAGCCCATGATGCCGAGGCCGATCCAGGCGATCCTGGGCAGAGCGGTGGTGGTCATGATGGGGATGCCTTTCGGTGCGGGGGTCAGCGGGGCAGCCAGTCGAAGGCCTCGGCGCTCGGGCGGTCACCCGGCTTGTACTCGAGGCCGACCCAGCCGTCGTAACCCGCCTTGTTCAGCTGGTCGAGGAGGTCTTCGAGGGGCAGCGAGCCCGTCCCGGGGGCGCCGCGGCCCGGGTTGTCGGCGATCTGGACGTGGCCGGTCCTCGCGGCGTACCGGTCGATCACCTGCGGCAGGTCCTCGCCGTTCATGGACAGGTGGTAGAGGTCCATGAGGAAGCGGGCGTTGTCCATCCCGGTCGTGTCGTTGACCTTGTCGACGACGCCGACCGCGGCCGGTGCGGACACCAGCGGATACGCCGGCGACTCGGGCCGGTTCAGCGCCTCGATCAGCAGGATCGCGCCGATCCGGTCGGCGGCCCGGGCCGCGAACACCAGGTTCTCCAGTGCGAGCGCGTCCTGCTCGGCCGGGTCCACGCCCTCGACGCGGTTGCCGTACAGGGCGTTGAGCGCCCTGCAGCCCAGGGAGGCGGCGAAGCCGGCCGCCACGTCGACGTTGGCGCGGAACCTCTCCGACTCCTCGCCCGGGACCGACAGGGCGCCGCGGTCCGGGCCGGGCAGCCGGCCGGCGTAGAAGTTGAGGCCCGTGAGCTGGACGCCCGCGTCCTCGACGGCCTTCTTCAGAGCGTCGAGCTCCGACTGTGCGGGGGTGGGCGAGTCGATCCAGGGCCACCACAGCTCGACCGCCGTGAAGCCGGCCGCGGCGGCGGCCGCGGGGCGCTCCAGGAGCGGGAGTTCCGTGAAGAGGATCGACAGGTTGACGTTGAAGCGCTGGTCTGCGAATCCCATCGGGCGGCGCTCCCTTCCGCGATGTTCCACATTGTGGAAGTTGCTTTCTGCTTACCGGAAGACTGCCGTCGGGTGTCGTGGCTTGTCAAGGGGGCGGAGGCGGGCCTCGCGAGGACTCCCGGCAGAGGTCGGCCGGAAAGCGGAGGGCCGACGTGTGCGGGTGTCGGCAAGCTGCTGGACATCCCGGTGCTGCGGACCGCTCCCGGGCTCGCCGGTGCCCTGGTCATGGCGTATCTCGGCGTCCGCTCGGTGCGGTCGGCCTTCCGCGCCAGGAGCGCGGTCGTCGACGCCGACGGCGAGACGGTGCAGCCGTGGGAGGCCTTCCGTACGGCTCTCACGGCGACGGCGGCCAACCCGGCGACGATCGGCTACTGGGCGGCGGCCTTCGCCGCCGCCACGGCGGCGAACGTCACCGGCACGCTCGCGGACTCACTGGCCATGCTCGTCGGTGTCGGCTCGGACACGCTGCTGTGGTTCACCATCCTCAGCGCCGGGGCCATGCCGTTCCGCCGCTGGTTCACCTCCCGGATGCTCCACGGCGTGGACCTCCTGGCGGGCGTGGGCGTCATCTGCGTCGGCGGCGTCCTCGCGTACCAGGCCGTCGGCTGACGGAGCGGCGAGACCGTGCCGTGTGCGGCCCGCTTGCCGGTGGCCTGGTTTCCGGCGGCCCGCTTCCCGGCGGTTGAGGACAATGGAGGCCCAGGGGCGTGCCCGCGCGTGAGCGGGAAAGGTGCCCGTATCCAGGGCGGTCCGGTCCGCCCCGGCGTCGGCTAGGGTCGCACAGGTCACGACGGTTCTGGGGGCCAGCATGCGACTGAGAGTGGAGTTCACGACCGAGCCCTTCGACCTCGACGAGGCACCCGCGCACGCGCTGGTCGCCCGCGAGGTCGTCGAGGCCGCCGAACTGGACGCCGTGGACGTCGGCCCGTTCGGCAACACCGCCGAGGGCGGTGCCGACGCGGTGCTCACCGCCGTGGACGCGCTGCTCCGCAAGACCCTGGAGGCCGGCGCCACCCGGGTCTCCCTCCAGGTCAACGTGCTCGAGGAGGGCAAGGCGTGAGCGGCGCCGGGGACGAGCCGTTCATCGCGGCCGTGAAGCCCCTGGTCGACGCCATGGGCGGCGAGATGATCCCGCCCGACGAGGCCGGCCCCGACGACGTCGTCCTGTCCTGGGAGGGCCGCGACGCCGTCGCCGTACGGCTGCCGCAGCTCGCCGACTCCCTCGACCACATCCTGGCCGCCATGGAGCGCCGCAAGGGCATGCCCCTGGCCGACCTGGACCGCAAGGCCAAGCAGGAGGTCGTGCGGATACTCGAGGCGCGCGGCGCCTTCTCCGTACGGCACGGGGTGGAGACCGTGGCGAGCGCCCTGGGCGTCAGCCGCTTCACCGTCTACAACTACCTCAACCGCAAGAAGGGGGCCTGACCGGGCCCGCCCGGTTTCGCCACCGCTGGTCGGGTTCCGCCGCCTCGCCGGGTTTCGTCACGCGGAATTTTCAACAAACTGTTGACGTGCTGTCGCGGGAGGGCGTTAGCTATCGGCACGCCCGTTCAGCACGAAGGCCGTACCCGGCCACGGAGGCTCCCGTGACGTCCACATCCATGCCGCCGGGCCTGGCCCGGTTCAACGCCCTCGAGGAGCACGCGGCCTTCACCGCGCTCCACGAGGTGTGCGCTTCCACGGCGTGGGCGAAGCGCCTGCTCGCCGCCCGCCCCTACGCCACCCGCGAGGCCCTGTACGCCGCGAGCGACGCCGCCATGGCGGAGCTGACGGCCGACGACCTCGCGGAGGCGATGGCCGGCCACCCGCCCATCGGCCGCCCGAAGCCCGGCGACCCCACCTCGGCCCGGGAGCAGCGCGGCATGGCCGGCGCCTCCGACGCGCTCAAGGCGGAGATGCTGGAGCTGAACCTCGCCTACCAGGAGAAGTTCGGCCACGTCTTCCTGATCTGCGCCACCGGCCGGACCGCCGAGCAGATGCGCGACGCGGTCAGGGAACGGCTCGGCAACACGCCGGAGCGGGAGCGCGAGATCGTCCGCACGGAACTGGGGAAGATCAACCGCATCCGTCTGGCCCGACTCGTCGAAGAGGACTGACCGCAGCATGAGCACCTCAGCCACCGCATCCGTGTCCACGCACATCCTGGACACGTCCGCCGGCCGCCCCGCCCAGGGCGTCGCCGTCCACCTCTTCGCCCGCCCGGGGCGCGAGGCCGGCTGGCAGGCGCTCGGCGGCTCCGCGACCGACGCGGACGGGCGGTGCAAGGACCTGCCGGCGCTGCCGGAGGGCACCACCCATGTACGGCTCGACTTCGCGGTGGAGCCGTACTTCGAGAAGAAGCAAGCCGATGCGCAGCAGGACGCCCCCGCGAATCGGGACAGCGGTGCCGTGTTCTTCCCCGAGGTGGCGATCACCTTCGCCGTGACGCCCGGGGAGCACTACCACGTACCGCTGCTGCTCAACCCGTTCGGCTACTCCGTATACCGAGGGAGCTAGCTACTCATGCCCACCATTCTGGGACAGAACCAGTACGGCAAGGCCGAGAACCGAGTCGTCAAGATCACGCGGGACGGCGCCACCCACCACATCAAGGACCTCAACGTTTCCGTGTCGTTGAGCGGCGACATGGACGAGGTCCACTACTCCGGCTCGAACGCCAACGTCCTGCCCACCGACACCACCAAGAACACGGTGTACGCGTTCGCCAAGGAGCACGGCATCGAGTCCGCCGAGCAGTTCGGCATCCACCTCGCCCGCCACTTCGTGACCTCGCAGGAGCCGATCAAGACGGCCCGGATCCGCATCGAGGAGTACGCCTGGGAGCGGATCGAGGCCTCCGACGCCAACTCGCGGTTCATCGGTGCCGACGAGGTCAAGCACTCCTTCGTCCGCAAGGGCCAGGAGGTCCGGCTGACCCAGATCACCTACGACGGTGAGAAGTGGGAGGTCATCTCCGGTCTGAAGGACCTCGTCGTGATGAACTCGACCAACTCCGAGTTCTGGGGCTACGTCAAGGACAAGTACACGACGCTGAAGGAGGCCTACGACCGCATCCTCGCCACCCAGGTCTCCGCCCGCTGGCGGTTCAACTGGACCGACGACGACCAGCGCATGCCCCACTGGGAGAAGTCCTACGAGCAGACCAGGAAGCACATGCTCCAGGCCTTCGCCGAGACGTACTCGCTCTCGCTCCAGCAGACGCTGTACCAGATGGGCGCGCGGATCATCGACAACCGCAGCGAGATCGACGAGGTCCGCTTCTCCCTCCCGAACAAGCACCACTTCCTGGTCGACCTGGAGCCGTTCGGGCTGAAGAACGACAACGAGGTCTACTACGCCGCCGACCGCCCCTACGGCCTGATCGAGGCGACGATCCTGCGGGACGGCTGCGAGGCGAAGATCCCCGTGGACCTCACCAACCTCTGACGCCCTCCCGGCGTTCCCTCTTTCGGCACCCGTGGCCGGGGAACCCTTCTCCTCGGCCACGGCACTCAAACTCCCAGGGTCCTGCCGTGCCCCTCCAACCCAGCGCAAAGGACGAACCATGGCAGCAGCCCGGCGCATCGTCATCGAGAACTGTGCGATCGCGACCGTCGACGCCGACGACACCGAGTACGCCTCCGGGCACGTCGTCCTCGCCGGCAACCGCATCGAGTCGGTCGGCGCGGGCAAGGCCCCCGAGGGCCTGGAGAACGTCGTACGCCGTATCGACGCCTCCGGTCACCTCGTCACCCCCGGACTGATCAACACCCACCACCACTTCTACCAGTGGATCACCCGTGGTCTGGCCACGGACCACAACCTGTTCGACTGGCTGGTCGCGCTGTACCCGGTCTGGGCGCGCATCGACGAGCCGATGGTGCGCGCGGCGGCTCAGGGCTCGCTCGCGATGATGGCCCGCGGCGGCGTCACCACCGCCATGGACCACCACTACGTCTTCCCGCACGGCTCCGGTGACCTCTCCGGCGCGATCATCGGCGCCGCCCGCGACATGGGCGTCCGCTTCACCCTCGCCCGCGGCTCGATGGACCGCAGCGAGAAGGACGGCGGCCTGCCCCCGGACTTCGCCGTCGAGACCCTCGACGGCGCGCTGGCCGCCACCGAGGAGACCGTGCGGCAGCACCACGACTCCTCCTTCGACGCGATGACCCAGGTCGCCGTCGCGCCCTGCTCGCCCTTCTCCGTCTCCACCGAACTGATGCGGGACGGCGCCCAGCTGGCCCGCCGCCTCGGCGTACGGCTCCACACCCACGGCTCGGAGACCGTGGAGGAGGAGAAGTTCTGCCACGAACTGTTCGGCATGGGCCCGACCGACTACTTCGAGTCCACCGGCTGGCTCGGCGAGGACGTGTGGATGGCGCACTGCGTCCACATGAACGACTCCGACATCGCCGCCTTCGCCCGCACGAGGACCGGCGTGGCGCACTGCCCGTCGTCCAACGCCCGCCTCGCGGCCGGTATCGCCCGCGTCCCCGACATGCTCGCGGCCGGCATCCCGGTCGGCCTCGGCGTCGACGGCACCGCCTCCAACGAGTCCGGCGAACTCCACACCGAGCTGCGCAACGCCCTCCTCATCAACCGCCTCGGCGCCCACAAGGAGGCCGCCCTGAACGCCCGCCAGGCGCTGCGCCTCGGCACGTACGGCGGCGCCCAGGTACTGGGCCGGGCGGCGGAGACCGGCTCCCTGGAGCCCGGCAAGCTCGCCGACCTCGTGCTGTGGAAGCTGGACACGCTCGCCCACGCCTCCATCGCCGACCCGGTGACCGCCTTGGTCTTCGGCGCGGCGGCCCCGGTCACCGCCTCCTTCGTGGACGGCCGGCAGATCGTCGAGGACGGGCGGCTGCTCACGGCCGACGAGGACGCCATCGCCCGCTCCACGCGGGACGAGGCCCGGCGGCTGGCGAGGATCGCCGCGCAGGCCTGAACACCCCGATGACTCCGGCCGGGAGGGACGGCTCCCGGCCGGTGGCCGCGGACCCGAGCGGGGTCCACGGCGGTCGTCTCCGGGGCGTGTGCCTGAACGCGCGCGCCCCGGAACGGCCACCCCCGTCCCGCATGTCCGGTCCCGCACGACCACTCGCACCACCTCCTTGACACCCACGGCCGTCATCCGGCGCAGCCGTGTAACCGGCCGGAGGGAAGCCGCCGTGGCCGACCACCCCGTTGACGAAAAACTCCCCGCGCTCAAGATGGCGACGACCGGCCTGCAGCATGTGGCCGCCATGTACGCGGGAGTCGTCGCCCCACCTCTGATCGTCGGCGCGGCCATCGGCCTGACCGCCACCGACCTGACCTTCCTCACCGGCGCCTGCCTGTTCACCGCGGGCCTTGCCACGATCCTGCAGACCATCGGCATCTGGAAGATCGGTGCCAGGCTGCCGTTCGTCAACGGCGTCACCTTCGCCGGTGTCGCCCCGATGACCGCGATCGTCGCCGCCACCGAGGACAAGTCCGACGCCCTGCCGATCATCTTCGGCGCGGTCATCGTCGCCGGACTCCTCGGCTTCACAGCCGCCCCCGTCTTCTGCAAGGCGGTCCGCTTCTTCCCACCGGTGGTGACGGGCACGGTCATCACCCTGATCGGCATCTCCCTGCTCCCGGTCGCCTTCGGCTGGGCCCAGGGCCCCGACCCGGCGGCGCACGACTACGGTTCGGCGACCAACCTGGGGCTGGCCGCCGGTACCCTCGTCATCGTCCTGCTGCTGCGGCGCTTCACCCGGGGCTTCGTCAAGCAGATCGCGGTGCTGCTCGGCCTGGTCGCCGGCACGCTCATCGCGATTCCGTTCGGCGCCACGGACTTCGGCCCGGTCGCGGACGCGGCGGTCATCGGCTTCCCGACCCCGTTCCACTTCGGCGCACCGCAGTTCCAGCTCGCCGCGATCCTCTCCCTGTGCGTGGTGATGGTGGTGTCGATGACCGAGTCGACCGCCGACATGCTGGCGCTCGGTGAGATCGTCGAACGCCCGGCCGACGAGAAGACCATCGCGGCCGGCCTGCGCGCCGACACCCTCGGCTCGGCGATCAGCCCGCTCTTCAACGGCTTCATGTGCAGCGCCTTCGCCCAGAACATCGGCCTGGTCGCGATGACGAAGATCCGCAGCCGGTACGTCGTCGCGGCCGGCGGCGGCTTCCTGGTGCTGATGGGCCTGTGCCCGATGGCCGCCTCGCTGATCGCCGTCGTACCGCGCCCGGTGCTCGGCGGGGCGGGTGTGGTCCTGTTCGGCTCGGTCGCCGCCAGCGGCATCCAGACCCTGGTCCGGGCCGGTCTGGAGAAGGACAACAACGTCCTGATCGTGGCCGTCTCCCTGGCCGTCGGCATCATCCCGATCACGGCGCCGGAGTTCTACCACGCCTTCCCGGAGACGGCGCGGATCGTCCTGGACTCGGGCATCTCGACGGGCTGCGTGGCGGCGGTCCTGCTGAACCTGGTCTTCAACCACCTGGGCCCGCGCTACCGGGACGCCCACGACGTGACCCACCCGATGGAGGCGGGCGAGGAGATCACGGGCGTCCCTAGCGCCCCGGCAGCACCGTGAGACCGGCGCCCGCAGGCCCCCGTCCCGCCGCTACAGGCCGAACAGCCCCGGGTCCGACGCGAGTTTCCTGAAGTGCTCCCGGGGGTCCGGGAGCAGCTTGCGGGCCTTCAGGTCCAGCAGGCCGCCGACCGCCGTGATCTCGGCCGCCACCGTGCCGTCGGTCTTGCGGACCGTCTGTTCGATGCGGAACGTCTTGCCCTCGCCCCAGGCGAAGGCGCAGGTCACCTCGACCTCGTCGCCCGCGAGCAGCTCGCGCTTGTAGCGGATGGTCGTCTCCAGGGCGACCGGGCCCACGCCGCTGCCGATGAGGGCGGACTGGCTGATCCCCGCGGCCCGCAGTAACGACCAGCGGGCGTGTTCCGCGTAGTTCAGGTACACGCTCTGGTTGAGGTGACCCTGCACGTCGGTCTCGTAACCGCGGACGGTCACCGGGACGGAAAACGGCTCGCTCATGGCTTCCCTTCTCACACCGGGCACGCGTGGCGTACGCAACGATCCACCGATCTTGGCATGCCCCTCACGCCCGGCGGGGCGAGGCCAGGAGATAGCGGGTCCCGGTGCGGTGCTCGCGGTGCTCGCTCACCTGCCAGCCTGCCGCTTCCAGGGTGGCCGCGCAGGTCCGCAGCGCCTCGCCGTCCGGCTCGTACACGGCGACGGCCTCCGGCTGCGGGGTCTCCCGCACCCGGTAGCCCCCGTCGCCCTGCCCGGCCGGGTGGTGTCCGGCCGCCTCCAGCGCGAGGGCGGCGGCCTGTACGAGATGCGTACGCTCCCAGCCGCACGGCCGCTCCACCGCGCCGTCCGGGTTGGTCATCCGGCGCAGCTCCAGCAGCCCCTGCCAGGCGCTGTGCACCTCGCGGCGCCGCGCGGGCCCGCTCTGCGGTGCCGCCTCCTCCCCGCCGACGCGCGCGGCGAACACACCGGCGGTGGCGGGGGCCTCGGTGGCGGGCTCGTGCACCTGCATGACGCCCTGCCGTACCCGGTGGCCCTCCGGCGTCAGGAAGTGATCGTGCGGCGGCCGCGGGTGCCGGAAGGCGAGCCCCCGCTTCACCAGCGCCGCGAGCTGCGCCTCCGTACCCCGCAGCCGGCCGGTCACCGGGTCGGCGGCGTCGATGACCCGCCGCTGCGCGGCGGTCGGCGGTCGGGTCACGGCGCGCTCCTCTCCGGCACGGGACAGGTCCCGGGGCACTCGCCCCACCTGCTGGAAGGCTACGACCCGCCACTGACAATCGCGCCTACTGCCGGTACCCCCCCGAGGAACCGCCCGATCCGCCCGATCGCCGCCTCCAGGTCGTCGGCGTACGGGAGGGTCAGGATGCGGAAGTGGTCGGGCGTGGGCCAGTTGAAGCCGGTGCCCTGGACCACTTGGATCTTCTCCCGCAGCAGCAGGTCCAGGACGAACTTCTCGTCGTCGTGGATCTTGTGCACCTTGGGATCGAGGCGCGGAAACGCGTACAGCGCCCCCTTCGGCCTCACGCATGTCACGCCGGGGATCTCGTTGAGCTTCTCCCACGCCACGTCGCGCTGCTCGCGCAGCCGGCCGCCCGGCCCGGTGAGGTCGCGGATGGACTGCCGGCCGCCGAGCGCGGCCTGGATGGCGTACTGGGCGGGCGCGTTGGCGCACAGCCGCATGGAGGCCAGCATGGTGAGGCCCTCCAGGTAGTCCTTCGCGTGCTGTCTCGGGCCCGTCACCACCAGCCAGCCCGAGCGGAAGCCCGCCACGCGGTACGTCTTCGACAGGCCGCAGAAGGTGAGCACCACCAGGTCGGGGGCGAGCGCGGCGGCCGAGTGGTGCACGGCGTCGTCGTAGAGGATCTGGTCGTAGATCTCGTCGGCGAACACCATCAGGCCGTGTCGCCGGGCGAGGTCGAGGATGCCCTCGACGATCTCCTTCGGGTAGACCGCGCCGGTGGGGTTGTTGGGGTTGATGACGACCAGGGCCTTCGTACGGTCCGTGATCTTCGACGCCATGTCGTCCAGGTCCGGGTACCAGTCGGCCTGCTCGTCGCAGAGGTAGTGGACCGCCTTGCCGCCCGCGAGGGTCGTCACGGCCGTCCAGAGGGGGAAGTCCGGGGCGGGGATGAGGATCTCGTCGCCGTCCTCCAGCAGCGCCTGGACCGCCATCGAGACCAGTTCGGAGACGCCGTTGCCGAGGAAGACGTCGTCGACGCCGACCTCCAGGCCCAGCGTCTGGTAGCGCTGGGCGACCGCGCGGCGGGCGGAGAGGATGCCGCGCGAGTCGGTGTAGCCGTGCGCCTGCGGCAGCATCCGGATCATGTCCTGGAGGATCTCGTCCGGCGCCTCGAATCCGAAGAGGGCGGGGTTGCCCGTGTTCAGGCGCAGCACGCTGTGACCGGCCTCCTCCAGCGCGTTGGCGTGCTCTATGACCGGGCCGCGGATCTCGTAACAGACCTCGCTCAGCTTGCTCGACTGCCGGAACTCCATGCGCTGCTTCCCCTCGCCGACTGGTGTTGCTTGGTTTTACCAAGTAGCCGCTTGGAAAGTCCAACAACTTGTCTAGACTGCGTCGCATGCCACCTCGCCGCAGCTACGACCAGTACTGTTCCGCCGCCCGCGCCTTGGACGTCGTCGGCGACCGCTGGACCCTCCTGATCGTCCGGGAGCTCCTCGCCGGTCCCCGCCGCTACACCGACCTGCACGCGGACCTGCCGGGCGTCAGCACTGACGTACTCGCCTCGCGGCTGAAGGACATGGAGCGCGACGGCCTCGCGACCCGCCGGCGGCTGCCCCCGCCCGGCGCGGCCAACGTCTACGAACTCACCGCCCGGGGACGGAAGTTGCTGCCCGTACTCCAGGCGCTGGGGGAGTGGGGCCAGGCGGAACTCGGCGAGCGGCGGCCGACGGACGCGGTGCGGGCGCACTGGTTCGCCCTGCCCCTGCTGCGCCTGCTGGACGGGGAGGGACTCGTCGAAGTGTGCCTGGAAGAAGGGCAGTTCCACCTGCACGCCGGTGCCGAGGAGGGGCCCGTGTACGGCGACGGGCCCGCCCCCGGCGAGCCGGACGCCCGGCTGGTCCTGGACACCGGCACGTGCACGGCGCTCAGCCGGGGGGAGCTGAGCCTGGCCCGGGCCGTGCGCGAGGGCCGGGTCGAGGTGAGCGGCGAGGGCACGCTCGCGAAGGCACTCCGCGAGGCATGAAAGAAGGCCCGTGTGACACGGGCCTTCTGATGAGGTGTCAGGCGCTCGGTGGCACCCGCACGGGCCGTCCCGCGCCGCGTGTCAGCGCGTACCCGCCGACACCCGCCAGCGCGGCCAGCACGCCGCCCACCGCCGTCCACACCCACCGGTCCGACCACCAGCCGGACGCCCAGCCGTCCTCCGGTTCGAGACCGGCCAGCACCGCCGCGTTCTCCTGCTCGTCCTCGGGCTTCGTCGCGATGCCCGGCACCAGGGGCTCGGACAGCGAGCCGTCCACCGCCGCCGCGCCGCCGATGTCCTTGGAGTCGGCCCGGACCTCGGTGCCGACCGGGAGGCCCAGGTCGGAGGCGGGGACGCCGGTCGCCGTCAGCCGGATGTAATACGTGCCGGGCAGCGGGTCGTTCGCCCACGGCTCCGACCAGGCGCGGACCGTGCGCAGCACACAGGCCAGCTCCACGGAGGGCGTGTCCGCCGCCGCGGTGCGGGTCTGTGCCCCGTACTGGCAGGCCTGGCGGCGGCGCAGGCCGTCGTACACGTCGATCTGCCAGGTCTGCGCGGCGTGGGTGTCCGGCAGCTTCACCGTCGCCCTGACCGTGGGGCGCTGCCCGGTGTCGGCGGGGAACGACCAGTACAGGTAGTCGCCCGTGGAGCCGCTCGCCGTGGCGCGCTGCCCCTGCTCGAACTCCGTGGCCGTACGGAAGGAGGTGCCCGCCCGGGTGGGTGCCGCCGAGGAGTCCTGCGAGGGACTCGGCGAGGCGTCGGCCGCGGCCGGAGCGGCCGCCAGTCCGAGGGTCAGCAGCGCGGCGCTCAACGCACGTATGGTTCGCATCAGTTGGTCCTCCAGACCGCGACCCGCCAGCGCGAGAGCCAGCCCCAGAGAAGACCGGCGAGGAAGCCGGTGAGAATCAGCGCACCGAGCAGCCACCAGCCGCGGCCGAGGCCGAAGGAGGCCACGTCACCAGCCCGGCTCGGGCCGTCCACGACGTCGACCGTCAGCTCCAGCGGCAGCCCGGGCGTGGTCTTCACCCCGGAGGCCGGCGAGAAGGAGTGGGTGACCGCCAGGCACACGGTCTCCGCGGCCGGCTTGTCCCCGTCGGAGTCTTCACGCTCGGGCTCGGGGTACCTCAGCCCCGCCGAGATGACATCCGTACGGCCGTTGCCGGCCGCCTCGCCGCGCACGATCTCCCGGCCGTGCGTCGTGACCGCCCGCAGCAGCACCCCGTAGCCGGGGTTCACGGCCCGGTCGGCCGCCACGCTCACCGAGGCCCGCAGCTCCTGGCCCGGCAGCACGTCCACCCGGTACCAGCGCTGCTGCCCGAACTCCTCCCGGTCCGTGTACAGCCCCGACTTCAGCTCCGGTGCCTTCGCGCACTCGGCGGCGCCCTCCGCCGGCACCGGCGTCACCACCGGGTCGGCCGCCCGGTCCACCAACTGGTTGACCCGGTCGGTGAGTTCGTCCTGGTGCTCCACCGAGGTGTACGTGCCGCCGGTGGCTTCGGCGATGCAGCTCAGCTGCCTGCTCAGCTCGGCGGTCGGCACCAGGCCCAGCGTGTCGATGGTCAGGCCGATGCCCTTGGCGGCGATCTCGCGGGCCACCTCGCACGGGTCGAGCGGCGCGCAGGTGTCCTCGCCGTCGCTGATCAGCACGATGCGCTTGGAGCCGTCGCCGCCGTCCAGGTCGTCGGCCGCCTTCAGCAGGGCCGGGCCGATCGGCGTCCAGCCGGTCGGACTGAGCGTGGCGACGGCCGTCTTGGCCTCGGTGCGGTCCAGCGGGCCGACCGGGTAGAGCTGCGCGGTGTCCTTGCAGCCCGTCTTCCGGTCGTCGCCCGGGTAGTTCGCGCCGAGGGTGCGGATGCCGAGCTCGACCTCCTCCGGTGTCGCGTCGAGCACCTCGTTGAACGCCTGCTTCGCGGCGGCCATCCGCGACTGCCCGTCGATGTCGCGGGCCCGCATCGAGCCGCTGACATCGAGGACGAGGTCGACCTTGGGGGCGTCCTGGCCGGTGGGTTCACCGGCTGCCGCTCCGGCCGGGAAGGCGAGCCCGGCCGTCAGCGCGGCGAGCAGGGCACAGACGCCCGCCGCCAGCCGTTTTCTTGTGATCATCGGCGGATCTTATTGATCCGGGGTGCCGTGCTCCAAAACGGGGCTCAGACCAGGGGATTGGGCAGGTCCGCCCACTGGTCGCCGGGCGTCTGCGGCGAGAGCCGCATCAGCGTCAGCGCCTTCGTGGGCAGGGGCTCCGCTCGCAGCGCCGCGAGGTCCGGGGTGCGGGGCAGATCCCGTACGGCCGTCTCCAGCGCCTGCGTGAGCGCCGCCCCCGACCCCGCCGTGCCGGCCAGGGCGCCCGCCACCAGCGAGCCGAACAGCTTGCGCCGCAGTGCCCGTTCGTCGTCCGTGACCATACGGGCGGGCAGGTCGGGCACCGCGATGCCGTGCCGGGCGAGACGGGCCGGGCTGACGCGGATGTCGGCCAGGTCGCGGTAGACCAGCCGCAGCGGATCGCCCGCCGACGAGAGGATCACCAGGAGGTTCTGGCCGTGCGCCTCCAGTGCCACGCCCAGCTCCAGCAGCCGCAGACCGACGGTGAGGGCGAGGCGCGCGAAGGCGGCCAGCCAGGCGGGGGAGCGGGGGAGCTCGGTCGTGGCGAGTGCCGCCACCGGCAGGACCCGTTCGCCGGACGTCGTGTACGTCTCCGGGGGCTCGCGCAGGACGGCCGCGAAGTCGGGGGAGCCGGCCGCCGCCGCGCCCAGGGTGCGGGTCATGTGCAGCAGGCCGTCGGTGTGCGCCGCCGGCGTCCCGGCGAAGTCCGACAGCACCGCGGACGCGGCGACCGAGGCCAGCGAGATGTCCCGCACCGAGGACGTCAGCCGGGCGCTGAGCGAGGTCTTGACGTGCGGCCCGCCGGGCAGCGCGAGCGTCCGCAGTGCCATCAGGGGGTGCCCGGCGCGCCGCTCCTCGCACACCCGCTTCAGCACATGCGCCGCCTGCCACGGGTGCACCGGCAGCACCACCCGCTCCCCGTCCCGCAGTTCCCGCGGCCACGCCCCCGTCACCAGGCACTCCTCCGCCCGCACCGGAACCAGCCCCAGCTCCACCAGCGGCCGGTGCTCGGGCCCGTAGGCGAGCTGCTCCGCCACCGAGAAACCGGGCCGGGACCGGCACGTGGGGTGGAACGGATGCCCGTCGATGATCCGCTGCTCCCACTCCCAGTCGCTCTGCGGCCACCCGTCGGCAGCGTGCCCCTCCTGTCCCGCCCTCGACAGCGCCAACGAGGCGACGCTGTGCGCGAGTTCAGCGGCGAACGACGCGGAGTGCGGTACGGCGAGGTCCGTCACCAGCCGGGCCGGATCGTCGTACTCCGCCTCGTCGAGCCGTACGACGGTGACGTACGCGCCGGTCGCGTACGGATCCGGCCGCGGGCCGTGCAGCCGGCGGCCGTCCGGCAGGTACAGGGTCAGCCCGTCTCCGCCCTGCTCGCGGTGGGTGACCCAGGGCAGCGGGTCGTGGGCGAGACCGCGCCACAGCCGGGACAGCACGGCCGCCCGGGCACCGGGCAGTCCGGCCTCGTACCGCGGCAGAAGACCGGGCCGCACGACGGCCAGTTCGTCGGCGACCTCGGCCTCGGCGGTGGGGGTACGGTGCACGGGCGGGCTCCTCGGGTACGAATAGGGCGTCACGACGGGATGACGACGGCACGCATACTGATCATCTCCGCCCGGAAGTCCGGAAATCCTTCAAGGACCGCAGGGAACGAGTGGAAGCGTGGACCTCATGCCCCCGCCCGACGGCGACGACTCCGCCCACGGTGACTGTGCCCATGGTGACTCCGCACACGGTGTCCCCGCCCAGGACGACCCGGTCACCGGCGGCCTCGCCGAACGGGCCGACGCGTATGCCGCCGTGCCGCTGCTGAACTGCCTGCTGCGGGAGGTGGCGCGGCCGGTGAGCGAAATCGGCGAGCACCGGGTCCACCACCTGCCCGGCGCGGACCGCCTGCTGCGCGTGCGCGGCACGCGGCGGCCCGCCGCGCCCGAGGTCCGCACGGCCGGCGGCTGGCACCGTATCGGCCACACCGAACTGGTCAAACTCGTCGCCGAGGAACTGCGCCGGCACACCGGGCTGTCCAACCACGAACTTCCCGCCGAGATGATCGACAGCCGGGACGCCGTGGCCGCGCTGCTGGCCGCCCGCGCCCGGGCCACCCCGCCCGACGACCCCTATCGGCGCTCCGAGCAGTGCCTCCTCACCGGCCACACCCACCACCCGGCCCCGAAGGCGCGCGGCGGCGGCCCCGCCGCCGGCTGGCTGCCCTACGCGCCCGAGGCGTACGCCCGCTTCCCGCTGACCCTGCTCGGGCTGCGCGAGGACACCGTCGTCGAGGAGGGCGACACCTCGGCCCTCGACGCCCTCGGCACGGCCCCGCCCGGCTACCGGCTGCTGCCCGCGCACCCCTGGCAGCTCGACCTGGTCGGCGCGGAGCTCGCCGACGCCTTCGCGGACGGCAGACTCGTCCGGCTCGGCACGACCGCCCCCGACACCTGGCCGACGGCCGCGATCCGCACGCTCTACGCGCCCGGGCCCGACCTCTTCCTGAAGTTCAGCCTGGACGTGCGCATCACCAACGACATCCGCCGGCTGTGGCGGCACGACCTGCTCGCCCTGCGCCGCACCGACACGGCCGTGCGCGCCGCCCTCGACGCGTTCGAAGGCCCCCCGGCCTGGCTGAGCGACCGCGGGTACCGCACCGCCGACTTCGCCTTCGAGGCCCTGGCCGTCCTCGTCCGGGACGGTTTCGGCGGCCGTCTCCTGCCCGGCGCGACCCCGTTGCTCGCCGCAGGTCTCGTCGAGGGCTTCGACGGCAGCCCGCTCGACCGGGCCGCCGACCCCGGGGCCTGGTGGGCGGCGTACCTGGCGCGGGTGGTGCCCCCGGCCCTGACGGCCTTCGCCCGGCACGGTGTCGTCCTCGAGGCGCACCTCCAGAACACTCTGGTCGCCGTGGACGCCGGCGGCATGCCCGTGCAGGCGCTGTACCGGGACGCCGAGGGCGTGAAACTGCTGCCGGACGTCTCGCGCGAAGCCGGCTGGCAGCGGCTCGTGTACTGCCTCGTCGTCAACCACCTCAGCGAGATCGCCGGAGCCCTCGTGGAACGCCACCCCGGCTTCGACCCCTGGCCCGCGGCCCGCCGCGAACTCGCCCGCCACGACGTCCCCGAGATCCCCGCCCTGCTCGCCTCACCCACCCTCCCCGGCAAGACGAACCTGCTGCTGCGCTGGACCGGCGCGAACGGCGCGGACGCGCGCTACCTGCCGTTGCCCAACCCGCTGCGCGGCGCCTGAACGAGCCGGTCACCCGTCCGGACCCTCCGGCGGGGCACCGGCGCGGGGCCGCGGTCAGGGTGAGGGTGGCTGTCCGTGCCGTGTCCCCCTGCGAGGAGAGGTATGACCGAGACCGACAGGGCCACCGCCCTCGCCGCCGAGCACTCGGAGCACACCGACCCGGATCCCGCCAAGGCCGATCTGCGCAGGGTGGGCGCGCACCCGGACCACTGGTATCCGGTCGCCCTGTCCCGGCGGGTGCGCACCGGGAGGGTGCTGGCGGCCGCGTTCGCGGGGGAGCGCATCGCCCTGTTCCGCTCAGAGAGCGGCGACGTGCACGCGCTGGAGGACCGGTGCGCCCACCGGCAGGTGCCGTTGAGCATGGGCGTCGTGGAGGGCGAGACGCTCCGCTGCCGCTACCACGCCTGGGCATATCGCGGCGACGGCCGCATCTCGCAGATCCCGTACCTGGCCAAGGGCGATCGCCGGCCGCCCCGCGGCGTGCGCGGCTACCCCGTGCGCGAGGCGTACGGCCTGGTCTTCGTCTTCCCCGGCGACCCGCGGCTGGCTGCGGCCACGCCGTTGCCGCATCTGCCCGCCTTCGGTTCCCCGCGGTACCGGACCATGACGTACTCCCGGACCGTGCGCTGCCACTACTCGTTCCTGCACGAGAACCTCCTCGACATGAACCACCAGTTCCTCCACCGGGGCGTCGTCGGCAGGCTCCACCCCGACCTGCTGGGATACGAGGCCGACGAGCGGTCCGTGGAGGCCAGGTACCTGTTCACCCACACCGGGGGAAAGCGCAACCGCAGCGCCGGGCTGCTGGCGGCCGAGGGCCTCGGGGGCGGCACCGCCGACGTCATGACGATCCGCACCGAGTACCCGTACCAGACGCTCGACCTGGTCCCCGAGAACGCCGACCGCCCCGCCTTCCGACTCTGGGCCGCCTACGTGCCCGAGGACGCCGAGCAGCGCACGTGTCACGCCTTCGGCCTGCTCATGATCGAGAAGCCCCGGATCCCCGGCCTGCTCCAGGTGGCCTGGCCGTTCATCAGGCGTTTCACCGAGCGGGTGTTCGCCGAGGACCGCATGGCCGTGGAAGCCGAGCAGCGGGCCTGGGACGAGCAGGGCGAGGACCGCAACCACGAGGTCTTCCCACTGATCCTCGACGTCCGCGAGGTGCTGCGCAGAAACGGCGTCCCCGTCCGGGCCCGGGCCGCCGCCTGCGGCAGGGCGGGACTGTGCGACGCTTCGGGGCTCCCCGACGGCCTCCGGGGTCAGGAGTGACCTGACGCCGGTGCCGGCTCCGGGACGGGCGGGGTCTCGTCGTCCATGTCGCCGCGCAGGGCGGCGAGGACGAAGGCCGTCATGGAGACCAGGCCGAGCAGCGCGAGCGGTCCCCAGATCGCCGGAATCGCCCAGAACGGCCAGCCGTTGGCGCTCTGCGCCCACAGGGTGAACAGGGCCGCGACGCCCATGCAGACGCCGTGCCACCGCACCACGCGTCCCGCTGCCGCGTGCCGCCGGTCGCCCCGCGCGAACAGCGGCCACACCCCGCCGACGAGGGCGGGCAGACCGAACGCGCAACAGGCGAGCGCACCGCCGAGGCGGTCCTCGGACCAGCCCACCGGCCCGTGGGACGTCTGCTGCCTGTGCCCGTCGCCGTCCCGCACCTCTACGACCTGCCCGTGCCAGATCAGGCCGACGACCTTCTCGCCCGGCTCGAGCTCCGAAAGGACCGGATCGGTCCGCCGGAACGTCACGTGCCAGGGCTTGCCGGAGGGCAGCAGCAGCTCCGCCTCCGGTGAGCCGTTCCGCCGCCCGCGGTTCAGGTCGGCCTTCCGGACGCTGAATTCCTGCTCCCACCGGCACGCCGACGCGTTCACCGGGACGGAGGCGCAGGCCGGCGCGGCACGGAACTCCCGCTCCCGGTCCAGCGCCCCGCGGACCTCCAGGGCCATGGCCACGCCGACGACGAGCGTCGCGAGACCCATCAGCTGCCAGGTCACGTTCCCAGGCCCTTGCCGTCCGCCCGAACCCATCGTGCCTCCCCACGTCTCGCCCGGATCCGCCCGAACGGTATCCGAACCTGTCCGGACCAGCCCCTGGCGACCTGACGGCCTCATGGAATGATGATCGGCGGCAGCGTGAGGACGGAACGACGAGGAAGCCGGTGTGACCGACGATCCCCTGGACGGAACGGCGACCGGCCGGGCACCCTGCCGCATCGTCGTGTGCCGGGACTGCTGTTGCGGCAGCGGCAAGGTGACCGGGGTCGATCACGCGGCCCAGACCGAGCGGCTGCGCGCGGCGGGGCCGGTGCGGATCTCCGCGTGTCTCGACGTCTGCGACCAGGCCAACGTCATCGTCGTCCAGCCGTCCGCCGAGGGCCGGGCCGCCGGCGCCCGCCCGGTGTGGCTCGGGCTGGTCAACGACCCGGCCGCGACCGAGGACGTCGTCTCCTGGGTCCGCGAGGGCGGCCCGGGCGTGGCCCCGCGGCCCGACATCCTCGACCTGTACGTCTTCAGTCCCCGAGCGCGACGGCGCCCCGGCTCTCCCTGACCCGGGAGCCGCCTCGCGCGGGACGGGGCCGGGGCGGTCACCGCGCCGGGCCGGGGCAGCTGCCCCCGAGCAGAGGTGTGCTGGTCAGCGCCCAGTAGAGTGCGCCTCTGTTGCCCCCGAGCCCCGAGGTACCGCGCAGTGACCCCCGAACCCCCCGCACCGACCGCCGCCGTGACCGTCGTCGGGCTCGGGGCCGACGGCTGGGCCGGACTGCCCGACGCCTCCCGCACCGCCCTTCGCGACGCCGAGGTCCTCATCGGCGGGCCCCGCCAGCTGGACCTGCTGCCGCCGGAGTGCACCGGGCAGCGCGTCGCCTGGCCCTCGCCGCTGCGGCCCGCCGTCCCCGGCCTGCTCGCCGCGCACGCCGACCGCCGGATCGCCGTACTGGCCAGCGGGGACCCCATGTTCTACGGCATCGGCCGCGCCCTCGCCGAGGAGACCGGCGCCCTGCGCGTCCTGCCGCACCCCTCCTCCGTCTCCTACGCCGCCGCCCGGCTCGGCTGGCCGCTGGAGGACGTGGAGGTCGTCACGCTCGTCGGCCGGCCCGCCGCCCGCCTGGCCGCCGCCCTCCACGACAACCGGCGGCTCCTCGTCCTCAGCGCGGACGCCGGCACCCCCGGCGAGGTCGCCGCCCTGCTGCGGGACCGGGGCTTCGGGCCCAGCCGGATGCGCGTCCTCGAACAGCTCGGCGGCGACCGGGAACGCGTGACCGCCGAGTCCACCGCCGACGACTGGCCCGCTGAGCGGCCGCCCGGCGATCCGCTCAACATCGTGGCCGTGGAGTGCCGCCATGCTCCCGACGCCCTGCGGCTCGGCGCCGTGCCCGGGCTCCCGGACGAGGCGTACGAGCACGACGGGCAGCTCACCAAGCGGCACGTCCGCGCCGCCACGCTCGGCGTGCTCGCCCCCGCACCCGGCGAACTGCTGTGGGACATCGGCGGCGGCTCCGGCTCGATCGCCGTCGAGTGGATGCGCACCCACCCGTCGTGCCGCGCGGTCACCGTGGAGCGGGACCCGGCGCGCGCCGCACGGATCAGCCGCAACGCCGACCGGCTCGGCGTGCCCCAACTACGCGTCGTCACCGGCGCGGCGCCCGCCGTCCTCGCCGAACTCCCGCCCCCCGACGCCGTGTTCGTCGGCGGCGGGCTCACCGCGCCCGGCCTCCTCGACGCCTGCTGGGAGGCGCTGCCCGGCGGCGGGCGGCTGGTCGCCAACACCGTGACGCTGGAGTCCGAGGCCCTGCTCGCCGACGCCCACCGGCGCCACGGCGGCGAACTCGTGCGGCTCGCCGTGGCACACGCCGTGCCGGTGGGAGGCTTCACCGGGTGGCGGCAGGCGATGCCCGTGACCCAGTGGGCCGTACGGAAAACGCCCGACACGTCTTCAGGACATTCTTCAGGACATTCTTCAGGACCTTCTTCAGGAGCAGACAGATGACCGTGTACTTCATCGGCGCCGGACCCGGTGCCGCCGACCTGATCACGGTGCGCGGCGCCCGCACGCTCGCCGCCTGCCGGGTCTGTCTGTACGCGGGCAGCCTGGTCCCGCGCGAACTGCTCGCCGAATGCCCGCCGGACGCCCGGCTGGTGGACACCGCGCAGCTCGACCTGGACCAGATCACCGCCGAGTTGCTGCGCGCCCACGAGGAGGGGCACGACGTGGCCCGGCTGCACTCCGGGGACCCCGCCGTGTTCAGCGCGGTCGCCGAGCAGATGCGGCGGCTGGACGCGGCCGGGGTGCCCTACGAGGTCGTCCCGGGCGTCCCCGCCTTCGCCGCCGCGGCCGCTGCCCTGAAGCGGGAGCTGACCGTGCCGACCGTCGGCCAGACCGTGATCCTCACCCGCGTCGCCAACCGGGCCACCGCCATGCCCGAGGGAGAGGACCTGGCCACCCTCGGCCGCAGCGGCGCGCTGATCGTGCTGCACCTGGCCGCCAGGTACGTGGACCGCGTGGTCGCCGAGCTCCTCCCGCACTACGGCGCCGACTGCCCCGCCGCGGTCGTCGCCTACGCCTCCCGCCCCGACGAGCTGATCATCCGCGGCACCCTCGACGAGATCGCGGGGAAGACGAAGGAGGCCCGTGTGCTGCGCACGGCCGTGATCATGGTGGGGCGGACGCTCGGGGCGGAACAGTTCCGGGACAGCCACCTGTACTCGCCGGAGCGGGAACGCCACGTGTGCTGAACGCGGTGAGCGGCCTTCGTCGTCAGGCCGGCGTGCTGCGCCCGACCACCGTCCCGGCCCGGTCGATGCAGATCACGTCGACCACGACGGGCGCCCCGCGCAGCACGGTCAGGGCCTCGTCGCGGGCGGTCGTGGCGACCAGGTCGCCGAGCGGCACCCCGGCGGCCAGGCACGACTGGAGCGCGGCGAGCCCGGTGTTGGCGTCCGCCACCTCGGCGGCCAGCGCCTCGTCCGCGCCGCCGCGCCGGGCCAGCTCGGCGAGGAAGCCCTTGTCGACCTGGGAGCGGCCCGAGTGCAGGTCGAGGTGCCCGGCGGCGAGCTTGGAGAGCTTGGCGAAGCCGCCGCAGATGGTCAGGCGGTCGACGGGGTGGCGGCGGATGTACTTGAGCACGGCGCCCGCGAAGTCGCCCATGTCGAGCAGGGCGTCCTCGGGCAGCCCGTACTCGGCCACGACGGTCTTCTCCGACGTCGACCCCGTGCACCCGGCGACATGCCTGCGCCCCGCCGCCCGCGCGACGTCCACGCCCCGCCGGATGGAGTCGATCCACGCCGAGCAGGAGTACGGGACGACGATGCCGGTCGTGCCGAGGATGGACAGGCCGCCCAGGATGCCGAGCCGGGGGTTCCAGGTGGAGCGGGCGATCTCCTCGCCGTGGTCGACGGAGACGGTGATCTCGACGTCGCCCTGGGCGTCGTGCCGGGCGGCGACCTCGGCGACGTGGTCGCGCATCATCTGCCGGGGGACCGGATTGACGGCCGGTTCGCCGACGGGCAGGGGCAGGCCGGGGCGGGTGACGGTGCCGACCCCGGGACCTGCTTTGAACACCACCCCGGACCCGGCGGGCAGCCGCCGTACCGTGACCCGGACCAGTGCGCCGTGCGTGACGTCCGGGTCGTCCCCGGCGTCCTTCACGACCCCCGCCGTCGCGTGCCCGTCTCCCAGCTCCTCGACGGCCAGCGCGAACGACGGCGTCTGCCCCTTCGGCAGGGTGATGGTCACGGGGTCGGGAAACTCGCCGGTCAGCAGGGCGGTGTATGCCGCTGTCGTGGCCGCCGTCGCACAGGCGCCGGTGGTCCAGCCGGGCCGCAGGCCGGTGTGCTCCAGCTGGGCCCTGCGGCCGCCCTTCACTTCGCTGCTCATGAACGGACCTGGACTTCCATGCACGTACTGATTCTCGGCGGCACCACGGAGGCCCGCCGTCTTGCCGAACTGCTCCACGACACGCCCGGCCTGACCCTGACCAGCTCCCTCGCCGGGCGGGTGGCCAGCCCCCGCCTGCCTCCGGGCGAGGTCCGGATCGGCGGCTTCGGCGGGGCGGAGGGGCTGGCCGCGTGGCTGCGCGAGCACCGGGTGGACGTGCTCATCGACGCCACCCATCCTTTCGCCGGGACCATCAGTTTCCACGCGGCGCGGGCCGCCGCCACCGCCCATGTTGCCCTGCTCGCCCTGCGGCGCCCCGGCTGGGTCCCCGTCGAGGGCGACGACTGGCACGACGCCGGCTCCCTGGAGGAGGCCGCGCGGCTGCTGCCCGCGCTGGGCCGGCGCGTGTTCCTCACGACCGGACGCATGGGCCTGGCCGCGTTCGCCGGTCTGGACGACCTGTGGTTCCTGGTCCGGTCCGTGGACGCGCCCGAGCCCCCGCACCCGTCCCGCATGGACGTGCTGCTCGACCGCGGCCCGTTCACCCTCGACGGCGAACGCGAGCTGCTGCGCCGGCACCGTATCGACGTCGTGGTGACCAAGGACAGCGGGGGAGCGGCCACCGCCCCGAAACTCACGGCGGCCCGGGAGGCCGGCCTGCCGGTCCTCGTGATCCGCCGTCCCCCGGTCCCCGAGGGCGTCCCGGTCGTGCCCGGGCCGGAGGAGGCGGCGCGGTGGGTCGGGGAGTGGTCCCACGGGCGTGGGTTCCCGGCGACCGGCTGAAACCGGCCTGACCGGGAGCCGGGCTGACCGGGAGCCGGGCTGACCGGGAGCCGGGCTGACCGGGAGCCGGGCTGACCGGGAGCCGGCCGGGCCGGAGGCGCCCCGACCCGGCCGCGGTCGCCCGGTGCGCGGCCCCGCCTCGTGTCCGTGTCCGGGTGGTCTGTTTTCCGGGGGCGTTGAACAGGCGGACGCCGGCCAGGGCGGCTCGGTGGGTCGGGGCGCCCGGTCCGTTCGCCGCCATGCCCCTGGCCGACCTCGATGCCGATGTCGGTGCCGACGTCGTGCGCGTGGACCACCCGGGCGGCCCCGGCCTCGCGCGTCCGCGAGCGCGGGTTCCCGGCCAGGTTGGAGATCCGGCCTGGCCCCGGGGCGCCCCGGCCCGGCCGGGGTTGTCCGGTGCACGGCCTCGCCCCCGTCCGCGCCCAGGCCTGCTCTCCGGTCTCCGGGAAGGCGGCGAGGAGTTTTCCGGCACGCGGCGAGTCGCCCCCGTGCCCCCTCACGCCTCCGGATACCGGCGCGGCGTCCACACGATCTCCTCGCCGCCCCCGCGCCGGACGGCCCGGGTCTGGGAGGAGCCGATCAGGAGGATCGTGCGCATGTCGACCTCGGCCGGGTCCAGGTCGGCCAGGCGGACGATCCGGACGCGTTCGCCGGTGCCGCCCACGTCCCGTGCCACCACGACCGGGGTGTCCGGTGCCCGGTGCTCCAGCAGCAGCTCGCGGGCCTTGCCCACCTGCCAGGTGCGGCTGCGCGAGCCGGGGTTGTACAGGGCGAGGACCAGGTCCGCCGAGGCCGCAGCGTGCAGCCGTTCGGCGATGACCTCCCAGGGCTTGAGCCGGTCGGAGAGGGAAATCGCGGCGTAGTCGTGGCCGAGCGGGGCGCCCGCCCGGGCCGCTGCCGCGTTGGCGGCGGTCACGCCCGGCAGCACCCGCACCGGGACGTCGGCGTACTCCTCCTGGGACGCGGCCTCCAGGACGGCCGTCGCCATGGCGAACACGCCCGGGTCGCCGCCGGAGACGACCGCGACCCGCCGCCCGCGCCGGGCCAGGTCGAGGGCGAACTCGGCGCGCTCCGACTCGACCCGGTTGTCCGAGCCGTGCCGGACCTGCCCGGGCCGCCGCGGCACCCGGTCGAGGTAGGTCGTGTAGCCGACCAGGTCGTCGGCGGCGGCCAGCGCACCCCGGGTCTCGGGCGTCAGCCACAGCGGACCGGCCGGCCCGGTCCCGACCACGACGACCTCGCCCCGCTCCGGGTTCTCCTGCCGCTCGGCGTCGACCCGGCTGGGCAGCACGGCCACCGAGAAGTACGGCACCGACTCCGCGTCCACGTCGGCCAGTACGGCCAGCCGCTCCCCAGCCATGGTGGCCCGCTCGACGTACCGGGCGTCGTCCAGCCGCCCCGAACCCTCCAGCGCACTGCGCACCTTGGTGAAGGTCCGTCCCAGCTTCATCACCACGGCCGCGTCGGTCGAGGCGAGACGTGCGGTCAGCTCCTCCTCGGACAGGGTGCCCGGCAGGATCGTCAGCACCTCCTCGCCCTCGGCGAGCGGCGTGCCCAACCGCGCGGCGGCGGCGGACACGGACGTGACGCCGGGGATCACCTCGGTGTCGTAGCGGTCGGCGAGTCGCTTGTGCATGTGCATGTAGGAGCCGTAGAAGAGCGGATCGCCCTCGGCGAGGACCGCGACCGTCCGCCCCGCGTCCAGGTGCGCGGCGAGCCGGGCCGCCGCCTCGGCGTAGAACTCCTCGATCGCGCCCTGGTAACCGCCGGGATGGTCGGTGGTCTCGGTGGTGACCGGGTAGACCAGCCGCTCCTCGATGTGGTCGGCGCGGATGTGCTGCGCCGCGATCGAACGGGCGATCGACCGGCCGTGCCGGGCACTGTGGTACGCGATCACGTCCGCCTCGGCGATGACCTCCACGGCCCGCAGGGTCATCAGGGACGGGTCACCCGGACCGAGCCCGACTCCGTACAGCCGCCCCGCTGTGGACTGCTCGCCGCTCACTCTTCCTCACTCGCGATCGCGTTGAGCGCGGCGGCGGCCATGGCGCTGCCGCCGCGACGGCCGCGCACGACCAGGTGCTCGAGACCGGACGGATGCGCGGCCAGGGCGTCCTTGGACTCGGCGGCCCCGACGAAGCCCACCGGCACGCCGATCACGGCGGCCGGGCGCGGAGCCCCCTCCTCGATCATCTCCAGCAGCCGGAACAGCGCGGTCGGCGCGTTGCCGACGGCCACCACCGAGCCCTCCAGCCGGTCCCGCCACAGCTCCATCGCCGCGGCGCTGCGCGTGGTCCCCAGCTTCGCGGCCAGCTCCGGCACGGACGGGTCGGAGAGCGTGCAGAGCACGTCGTTGCCGGCCGGCAGCCGCTTGCGCGTCACCCCGCTGGCCACCATCTGCACGTCGGTGAAGATGGGCGCGCCCGCGCGCAGGGCCGCACGGGCCCGGGCGACCACGGCAGGCGTGTAGGCCAGGTCCCGTACGAGGTCGACCATCCCGCAGGCGTGGATCATCCGGACCGCGACCTGGCTGACGTCGGCGGGCAGGGCCGCGAGGTCCGCCTCCGCGCGGATGGTGGCGAAGGACTGACGGTAGATGGCCGCGCCGTCCTTCTCGTAGTCGTACGTGGTCACGGTGGTCTTCTCGCTGCTCTCGGTCGTCGTAGGAGTGGTCATGAGGTGATCTCCGCCAGGGCGGCGGCGAGTCGGGTGGGGTCGTTCATCGTGCTGGTCCGGGGTTCCTCGCCGCGTACGGCGGTGGAGAGCCGGTAGCCGCCGTCCGGAGCGGCGACCACGTCGACGCGGTCGCCCCGGGGGTGTCCGCAGCGGCGTTCGCAGCCGGACCAGTACAGGGGCAGGCCGTGCTGGGGGACCGCGCCGAGGGTTTCGGCCGCGTCGGTCCGTACGTCGGCCTGCGACTTGGCGCATCCGGGCCTGCCGACGCAGGCGCCGACGCGCAGCCAGGGGGAGTGGGGGTCGGTCACGAGGCCGGTGGCGGCGAGGCGGGCGAGGGACTCGTCGGCGTCGGTCCCCTGTGTGGGAAGAACCACACCGCGCCACGGCGTCAGACGCAGCTCACCGGCGGCGACGCGCGTCAGTTCCCGCCACTGGTCCGCCGAGAGCCGCCCCAGAGGGACGTGCACGCAGAGGCCGTCACCGACGACTCCCGGGGGCGGTCCGTCCATGCGGCCGGTCTCCCGGGCCCGCCGTTCGTGGCGTATGCCCTCGGCGGTCAGACGCCGGCCGACAGCATCGAGCAACTCGCCTTCAGGCAGGGCGAGTTCATCCACCCGCCAGACCTGTGCCCCGCTCTCCCGGACCGCCTCCAGGAACGTCTCCGCCGCCAGCAGCGCGGCCCGCGCCGCCTCCCCGACTGGGACAGCCAGCGCCTCTCCGGCCGCTCCGAGGGCCAGGTGCGCACCGCCGTCCGCCGCCGCCCGTACCGTCACATCGGCATCGAGCCCGGCCACGTCTCCGCGCCCGTCGTCGAGTGCGAACAGGAAACGCCCCGACAGGGCCTGTGCCGCCTCGGTCGCGCACAGCGCCGCGTCGAGGGCCGTCAGCCAGGGCCGTACGTCCAGCGCGCCCCGCCCGTCGAGACCGGACAGCGGCGAGGCCACGATGTTGCGCACCCGCTCGTGCCCGCGCGAGGGCAGCAGCCCGGCGGCGTCCAGCAGCCCGGCCAACTCCCCGCCGCAGCCGCCGTCCAGACCTCGCAACTGCACGTTGCCGCGCGAGGTCAGATGCAGGTCGCCGTCGCCCAGCCGCCCCGCCGCGTCGGCGAGCGCATCCGCCTGACGCACGGTCAGGACCCCGCCGGGGACCCGGACTCGGGCCAGCGCGCCGTCGTCCGCCGCGTGCAGCCGCAGCGTCCCAGGGCAGGCGTCACCGCGGTCCCGGGAGACCGCTGTGGCCTGGGGCGATGAACGGAGGGCAGGCGTGGACATGGCGGCGAGCATACCTACCATCACACCCGGTGTATGCCCCGCCCTTTTCCCCCGCCCCTTACTATGCTCCTCGGTGGATCATCCGGTCCGCCGACGCCACGACGGCGACAGGGGAGGAAGCCCGGTGCGAATCCGGCGCGGTCCCGCCACTGTGAGCCCGGCCCCCACCGGCCGGGCGAGCCAGGAACTCCCGCCGTCCCACCACCCGCCCGGGGCGCGGACACCCCGAGGAAGGCCAGCCGCCGCATGCTGCACTCAGCCGGGGAACGACTCCCGAACCCCCGCATCCTGCTCCTGTCGACCTCCGACACCGACCTGCTCAGCGCCCGCGCGGCCGCCGGCCCGGTCCCGTACCGCTTCGCCAACCCCTCCCGCCTCGCCCTCGACGACCTCCCCGCCCTCCTCGACGGCGTCGGCCTGGTCGTCGTACGCCTGCTCGGCGGCATCCGGGCCTGGCAGGACGGACTCGACCTGCTCCTCGCCGACGGCCGCCCGGTCGTCGTCCTCACCGGCGAGCAGGCCCCCGACGCCCAGCTGATGGCGTCCTCCACGGTCCCCATCGGCATCGCGGCCGAGGCCCACGCCTACCTCGCCCACGGCGGCCCCGCCAACCTGGAGCAGCTCGCCCGCTTCCTCTCCGACACGGTCCTGCTCACCGGCCACGGCTTCGAGGCCCCGGCGGCCGCCCCCACCTGGGGCCCGCTGCCCCGGGAGGGCCGGGAGACCGACGGCCCGACCGTCGCCGTGCTCTACTACCGGGCCCACCACATGAGCGGCAACACCGCCTTCGTCGGCGCCCTGTGCGACGCGATCGAGGACGCGGGCGGCCGGCCCCTGCCCCTGTACGTCGCCTCCCTGCGCGCCCCCGAGCCCGAGCTGATCGAGGAACTGCGCGCCGCCGACGCCATCGTCACCACCGTCCTCGCCGCCGGCGGCACCAGGCCCGCCGAGGCATCGGCCGGCGGCGACGACGAGTCCTGGGACGCGGGTGCGCTCACCGCCCTCGACGTGCCGATCCTCCAGGCTCTGTGCCTCACCGGCTCACGGACCGACTGGGCGGACAACGACGAGGGTGTCTCCCCGCTCGACGCGGCCAGCCAGATCGCCGTCCCCGAGTTCGACGGCCGCCTCATCACCGTCCCGTTCTCCTTCAAGGAGATCGACGCCGACGGCCTCCCGGCCTACGTCGCCGACCCCGAGCGCGCGGCCCGCGTCGCCGGAATCGCCGTACGCCACGCCCGGCTGAGCCACATCCGGCCAGCCGACAAGCGCCTCGCGCTGGTCCTGTCCGCCTACCCGACCAAGCACTCCCGCATCGGCAACGCGGTCGGCCTGGACACCCCCGCCAGCGCGATCGCCCTGCTGCGCCGGCTCCGCGACGAGGGCTACGACTTCGGAACGGATGCGGACGTGCCGGGCCTGGCCTCCGGCGACGGGGACGAGCTGATCCGCGCACTGATCGAGGCGGGCGGCCACGATCAGGACTGGCTCACCGAGGAGCAACTGGCCCGCAACCCGGTGCGGATCCCGGCGGCCGACTACCGCCGCTGGTTCGCCACGCTCCCCGAGGAACTGCGCACGGCCGTGGAGGAGCACTGGGGCCCGGCCCCCGGCGAGATGTTCGTCGACCGCAGCCGCAACCCCGAGGGCGACATCGTCCTCGCGGCCCTGCGCTTCGGCAACCTGCTGATCCTCATCCAGCCCCCGCGCGGCTTCGGCGAGAACCCGATCGCGATCTACCACGACCCGGATCTGCCGCCCTCCCACCACTATCTGGCCGCCTACCGCTGGATCGCCGCCCGCGCCGAGGACGGCGGCTTCGGCGCCGACGCGATGATCCACCTCGGCAAGCACGGCAACCTGGAGTGGCTGCCCGGCAAGAACGCCGGCCTGTCCGCCGCCTGCGGCCCCGACGCCGCCCTCGGCGACCTCCCCCTGATCTACCCGTTCCTGGTCAACGACCCCGGCGAGGGCACCCAGGCCAAGCGCCGCGTGCACGCCACCCTCGTCGACCACCTCGTCCCGCCCATGGCCCGCGCCGACTCCTACGGCGACATCGCGCGCCTGGAACAACTCCTCGACGAGTACGCCCAGATCTCCTCCATGGACCCCGCCAAGCTCCCGGCGATCCGCGCCCAGATCTGGACCCTCATCCAGGCCGCCCGGCTCGACCACGACCTCGGCCTGGAGGACCGCCCGGACGACGACGGCTTCGACGACTTCCTCCTGCACGTCGACGGCTGGCTCTGCGAGGTCAAGGACGCCCAGATCCGCGACGGCCTGCACGTCCTCGGCAACCCGCCGATGGGCGCCGACCGCGTCAATCTCGTCCTCGCCATCCTGCGGGCCCGCCAGATCTGGGGCGGTGCCACGGCCCTGCCCGGCCTGCGCGAGGCCCTCGGCCTGGACGAGTCCGCCGCGACCCGCACCACCGCCGACGCGGCCGAGGAGCGGGCCCGCGCCCTGGTCCAGGCGATGGAGGACGCGGGCTGGGACCCGGCCGCGGTCCCCGCCGAACACGGCGAACAGGTCGCCGCCGTCCTCGAGTTCGCGGCCCGCGAGGTCGTCCCGCGCCTCGCCGCGACCACCGCCGAGGTCGACCACACCGTCCACGCGCTCGCGGGCGGCTTCGTCCCCGCGGGCCCCTCGGGTTCCCCCCTGCGCGGCCTGGTCAACGTCCTCCCGACGGGCCGCAACTTCTACTCGGTCGACCCCAAGGCCGTCCCCTCCCGCCTCGCCTGGGAGACCGGCCAGGCCCTCGCCGACTCCCTCCTGGAGCGCTACCGCACCGACAACGGCGACTGGCCCACCTCCGTCGGCCTCTCCCTGTGGGGCACCAGCGCCATGCGCACGGCGGGCGACGACGTGGCCGAGGCACTCGCCCTGCTCGGTATCCGCCCCGTCTGGGACGACGCCTCCCGCCGGGTGACCGGCCTGGAGCCCGTCCCGTACGAGGAATTGGGCCGCCCCCGCATCGACGTCACCTTGCGCATCTCGGGCTTCTTCCGCGACGCCTTCCCGCACACCATCGGCCTGCTGGACGACGCCGTACGCCTGGCCGCGTCGCTGGACGAGCCGGCCGAGGCCAACCACGTACGGGCCCACGTCCAGGCGGACCTCGCCTCCCACGGTGACGAACGCCGCGCCACCACCCGCATCTTCGGCTCCCGCCCCGGCACGTACGGCGCCGGCCTGCTCCAGCTCATCGACTCCCGCGACTGGCGCACCGACGCCGACCTCGCCGAGGTCTACACCGTCTGGGGCGGCTACGCCTACGGCCGCGAACTCGACGGCCGCCCGGCGCGGGACGAGATGGAGACGGCCTACAAGCGGATCGCGGTCGCCGCGAAGAACACGGACACGCGCGAGCACGACATCGCCGACTCCGACGACTACTTCCAGTACCACGGCGGCATGGTGGCGACCGTCCGGGCGCTGCGCGGCACCGCCCCCGAGGCGTACATCGGCGACTCCACCCGCCCCGAGACGGTCCGCACCCGCACCCTCGTCGAGGAGACCTCCCGCGTCTTCCGCGCCCGGGTCGTCAACCCCAAGTGGATCGAGGCCATGCGCCGCCACGGCTACAAGGGCGCCTTCGAACTCGCCGCCACTGTGGACTACCTCTTCGGCTACGACGCCACGACCGGCGTGGTCGCCGACTGGATGTACGACAAGCTCACCGAGACCTACGTCCTGGACCCGGCCAACCGCGAGTTCCTCCAGCAGGCCAACCCCTGGGCCCTGCACGGCATCGCCGAACGCCTCCTGGAGGCCGAGAGCCGCGGGATGTGGGAGAAGCCCGACCCGGCCGTGCTGGAGGGCCTGCGGCAGGTGTACCTGGAGACGGAGGGCGACCTGGAGGGCGACGGGTGACCGGGCCCCGGCTCACTGCCCCGGCTCACTCCTCGTCGGAGGTGGTGGGGCGGGTCCGGCCGGTCTCCGGGAGCGGCTCGCCCTGCTGCGCCCGGACGTGGAGCACGTCACCGATGAACAGGTCGTACACCAGCACCCCGATCACGCCGCCGACGAGCGGTCCGACGATCGGGATCCACCAGTAGGCGCTGAACGCCCCCGACAAGCTGCCTGGGAACGCCAGCTCCCCCCAGCCCTCCATCCAGGTGAACAGGCGGGGGCCCAGGTCGCGGGCCGGGTTGATCGCGTAGCCCGCGTTCGCCCCGAAGGACATGCCGATGGCCGCCACGACGAACCCGATCACGAGGGGGCCGAGGTTCGCCTTCACGGCCGTGTTCCGCAGGTCGATGATCGCCACCACCAGCATGACCAGGAAGGCCGTGCCGACGACCTGGTCGATCAGCGGACCCCAGATGCCGCCGTGGAAGTACGGCGCCGGGAAGGTGGAGAAGATCGAGAACGAGGCGAGGGTGTGCCCGCCCGTCTTCGGCCCTTTCATGGCGTCGTCGAAGGTGTTGATGGCGTCGTGGTACACGGCGTAGACCAGTGCCGCGCCGGCCAGGGCGCCGAGCACCTGTGACACCCAGTAGGGGACGACCTTGACCCACGGGAACTTGCGGCGAACGGCGAAGGCCAGCGTCACCGCCGGATTGATGTGCGCACCGCTCACCCCGCCGGCCACATAGATACCGAGGATCACGGCCATGGCCCATCCCCAGGTGATCAGCAACCAGTCCCCGGCACCGAGGAAGAACGTGGTGGGCCCCTCGGTACGCCCTGAGCCGGGCAGCGCCGCGACCGCCATCGCGACCACGCCGCAACCGAAGGAGATGAGGACGAAGGTCCCCAGGAACTCCGAAAGGCATTCGCCCCACAAGCCTCCGCGGCGCCTGAGCCGAGAGGGCTTCAGAAGGGGCTGGATCTCGACGGCCATGATGATCCTCCCAGACACTCGCCCCGCGCCGGAACGCGGCTGCCTGTGCCGTTGTGGCCTGCTTTCGCTTCATGCCGTGTCGCCAAGGTAAATCCGTGCAGCGACTGCCGCGACTCGACACCGAGGCGACCCGGTACCTGACCAAGCGTAAGAGTGCCGATACGGAGCGTGTCGATAGCCTTGCAAGGAATACCGGCTTCGGCAGGGCGTGACTACTCGCGCCGCAGCGACCGCAGGGCGGCCCGGCCGGCCGCCGCCGCGGCGGTCGCCGCGAGGGCGGTGGCGCCGGCGGTGGCCGTCCACCGGGCCGTGCGGGAGGGCCGGCCGGGACGCGCGGCCAGGCGTTCCGGATGCTCGGACGGGAGGGTGCCCTCCATGCCGAGGGCCAGTTACTTCGGCCAGGTGCAGGGCACGCCGCCCGGTGTCGCCCTGGTCGATCTGGGTGCGGCAGCCGAAGCCGTCGACGAGCAGCAGGCTGCCGGGAGCCGCCCCGCGGACGGCGGGCAGGACACCCTGCTCGGCGGCGGCCATCGAGACCTCGTGATGTCCGTGCTCGAAACCGAAGTTGCCGGCGAGGCCGCAGCAGCCCTCGTCGAGGACGTCGGCGTCGGGACGGGCGCGGCGCATCAGCTCGCGGTCCGCGTCGAACTTCGTGATCGCGTGCTGGTGGCAGTGGGTCTGCACCGTCGCCCGCCGGGCCGGCCGAGGGGGTCGCCAGCCGTCGGGCGCGTGGTGGACGAGCTGTTCGGCGAAGGTGCGGACCTGCCCGGCCAGCCGCCGCACGTCCGGGTCGGCGGGCATCAGCTCGGGGGCGTCGGCGCGGAAGACGCCGGTGCAGGACGGTTCGAGGGCGATGACCGGGGTGCCCGCGTCCAGATGCGGCCGCAGGGTGTCGAGGGTGCGGCGCAGCACCTTCTGCGCGCGGGCCAGTTGGCCGGTGGAGATCCAGGTCAGGCCGCAGCACACCGGCCCGGCGGGCACGGCAACGCGGAACCCGGCGGCCTCCAGAACGCGCACGGTCGAGAGGGCGACCGAGGGGTGGAAGTAGGCGCTGAAGGTGTCGGGCCACAGCAGCACGGTGCGCGGATCGGCCGGGTCGGGTTCCTCGGTGCCGCGCCGCTGCCACCACTCGAGGAGGAGACGAGGTCGGCGGCCCGCCCCACGAAGCGCCGGAAGCCGGCCACGCCCTCGGCGGTCCTGAGTTCGAACGGGATGCGGGTGTGGACACAGCCCTGCCCGAAGTGCCCGTACAGGGACGGGCGGTCGTAGTCGAACTCCCCGAACAGCTTCCTCAGGTCCCGCAGATAGTCGCCGAGCCGCTCGGGCGGGACGGCCGAGTCCTCCCAGCCCTCCCACGTCTCCCGGTCGTGGGGCGGCCGTGCGGTGACGCCGAGCCCGGCCTCACGGGCCTTGGGCATCCGCTGCTCGCGCTTCGGGTCGTCGGAGAAGGTGACGGTGCGGTCCCTCTCGGACCGGCCGATGGCCCCCAGCAGGGCATGCGCCTGCTCGTCGACGGCGTCCCGGCTGTCGCCGAAGAACTGCAGCATCAGCCAGCTGTCGTCCTCCGGCAGGGCGTCCAGGGACTCCAGGTAGGCGCGCTCCTCGCGCATCAGCTGGGCCATGCGCCCGTCCAGGGCCTCCAACTGGCCGGGGGCGCAGTGCTCCAGCGGGCGGGGGACGTCGTCGGCGGCCGTGCAGATGTCGTCGTAGCCGAGGACCAGCAGCGACTGGTACGCGGGCCCGTCGGTCGAGTAGGCGCCCCGGCTGCCCGCGTCGAACCTGACCTCGGCGTCCACCTCCTCACTCAGCGCCGCCGCCAGCCCGGCCACATCGGCCCCGGAGCCGTGGAAAGGGGTGCGCGCCATCGGGTGAACCACCTCCCCGAGCCGTCGACCGCGCGCGACGTCCGGCCGCGCCGGGACGGCTCTCCGCCTGCCGCTCCCGGCTACCCGACCGTGCCGAACGCAAGGGTGGACTCACACCCTCATACGGCCTCGCCTCCGGGGTTGGCGATCCCTGCGGTGTTCTCGACCGACAGCAGGGAGTTCTGCCGTCCGGAGCCGAGCCAGCGCACGAGGGCCACCAGGGCGAGGGCGAGGATGGCGAAGGCGATGAGGATGGCGCTGATCGCGGTGACGCTGGGGTCGATGTCGAAGGTGAGGGAGTTGTAGACCTGTACTGGGAGGGTGACGGTGTCGACGGAGGAGAGGAACTGGGAGATGTAGAACTCGTCGAAGCTGGTGATGAAGGAGAAGATCGCGGCGGCGATCATGCCGGGGGCGGCGAGGGGGAAGGTGATGCGCCGGGCGATGGTGAGGCGTCCGGCGCCCATGCTGGCGGCGGCGTCCTCGAGGCGTTCGTCGATGCCGTGCAGGGTCGCGATGAGGATGAGTACCGCGATCGGTGAGGCGAGCACGGTGTGGCCGAGGGCGATGGCGATGGGGCTGCCCAGCATGGAGGCGGGTTCGAAGAGCAGGAACAGGCCCAGGGCGGTGACGATCTGGGGGATGAGCAGGGGTCCGAGGACCAGGGCGTAGACCGCGGAGCGCAGCGGGAGTTCGCTTCGGGTCAGTGCGGTCGCCGCGGTCACGCCGATGATCAGTGAGAAGACGGTACTCAGGCAGGCGACGAACGCGCTGAGCGTCAGGGCGGCCGGCCATTTGCTGCCGTCGGCGAACAGTGCCTTGTACCAGTTCAGTGTCCACACTTCCGGTGGGAAGGAGGCGAAGGCGTTGTTGCTGAAGGAGGTGATCAGGATGACGACGATCGGCAGGGCCAGGAACAGCAGGATGACGGTGGCGACGGCGGTCAGGGCGATCCGTCCGGCGATGGTCTTGCGCAGCTCCATCATGACGTCCTCCGCTTCTTACGGCTGGCGCCGAAGGAGGTCATGACCTTGACCAGCAGCAGTCCCGCGAAGGTGAGCAGCAGCAGGATGACGCCCTGGGCGGCCGCCCCGTTCCACTGGTTCTCCTTCGTCACCTGCTGGTTGATGAGGGTGGCGATCATCGTCTGGTTGGGGCCGCCCATCAGGGCGGGGGTGATGTAGTAGCCCAGCGAGAGGATGAAGCTGAGCAGTCCGGCACTGGCCAGCCCGGGGGCGACCAGGGGCAGGTAGATCCGGCGGAAGATCGTCACGCGTCCGGCGCCCATGCTGGAGGCCGCCGCGAGCAGGCGGCGGTCCACGCCGCGCATCACGCCGTACAGCAGCAGCACGGTGTAGGGCAGCATCATGGAGGTGGTGCCGATGACCACGCCGATCTCGTTGTAGAGCAGTTGGAAGGGTGCCCCCGGTACCGACAGGCCGGTCAGGGTCTCGTTCACCAGGCCCTTGTCGCCGAGGAGGATGATCCAGCCGTAGGTGCGCACCAGGGCGCTGATGAAGTGCGGCACGACCACGATCAGCATCGCCAGGCCCGCCCACAGGGGCTTGAGGCGCGAGATCGCGTTGGCGAGGAGAAAGCCGAAGACGAGGCTCAGCAGCGCGGTCTCGGCGGAGATCCGCAGCGTGGTGAACAGCACCGAGAGGTTGACCCCGGTCAACGCGTCGGCGTACCAGTGCAGGGTGAGGGAGCCGTCGGTGTTCTTCAGGCTGAGCAACAGCGTGCTGAGGATCGGGTAGACGAACAGCACCAGCAGGTAGACGACGACCGGCAGCGCGTAGAGGATCCCGGCCCGGGTGCGGCGGGAGGCCAGCAGCTTGCGGGGTCGGGCGGGGGCGTTGGCGGTGAGGGTGGCGGCCATGGGTCACCCGTCCTGTTCTACGGGGAAGAGGTTGACGTCCTCGGGGTCGACGGTGATGCCGATCCGCTCGCCGGTGACGGGCCCGCGGCCGGCCGGTACCTCAAGGCGCAGCAGCGGCGCGTCGCCGCCGTCGATGCGCACCCCCGCGCGGACCAGAGTGCCGACGTACGTGGCTGTCTCGACCGTGCCGGTACAGAAACCGTCGTCCGGGGCGCAGGCCCGCAGCCGGCCCGGCTGGACGGCGACCTTGACCGGGGTGCCGGAGGCCAGGTCGTGGCGTCGTGCCTTCAGCAGACCGCCGGACTCGGTGAGGCGGACGACAGTGTGTTCATCGGTGTTCTGCAGCACGCGGCCGGGCAGGAAGTTGGCCGCGCCCAGGAAGTCCGCCACGAACGGGGTCCTGGGCCGCTCGAACAGCTCCCTCGGGGTGTCGAACTGCTCGATCAGGCCGTTGCGCATCACCGCGATCCGGTCGGACATGACCAGCGCCTCCTCTTGGTCGTGCGTCACGTAGATGACGGTCAGGCCGAGTTCCTGCTGGATGGCCTTGATCTCGACCTGGAGCTGGTCGCGGAGCTTCTTGTCCAGCGCGCCCAGCGGCTCGTCCATGAGGATGACCGGCGGGCGGTAGACCAGCGCCCGGCACAGCGCCACACGCTGCTGCTGACCACCCGACAACTCACGCGGCTTGCGGCCGCCGAACCCGGACAGGCCGGCGATCTCCAGGGTCTCCCCGACGCGCTTGCGGATCTCGTGCTTCGGCACTCCGCGCAGGGTGAGGGGGAAGGCGACGTTCTCACTGACCGTCATGTGCGGGAAGAGCAGGTACTGCTGGAACACGAAGCCGAGGCCTCGTTTCTGCGGGGCGAGCTGGGTGACGTCGCGGTCTCCGACGGTGAT